>JAWKOJ010000067.1:0-1586 GCA_041391245.1 Caldilineales bacterium | reverse complement strand
AGTCCGGGGAACTGTTCCAGCAGTGACGGCAGCCAGAGATACTCCTGGTCCTGGCTGTCGATGCCGGAGTCGGCCAGGACAGCCTCGTTCTGGTCGAGGATGCGGATCTGCGAGTTGCTGAGGAACGCTGAGGTCTGGGCCAACTGCTGCAGGCTGGCGCGGCCGCCGCGGGCATCCATCAGCGGCAGCGCCTGGCGCGCGACGGCGTCGGCGTTGGCGCGCATGAACTGCATCTCCTGGCTGGTGGTCTGGCGCTGGAAAAGCGCCAGCGCCAGCACGCCAATCAAGCCGACCGTCAATAAGGTGACGGCGACGAAACTCGCAACCAGACGCCAGCGGATTGTCTTGAACATGGGACGTAAAAAGTGACAGTCACTGGCAGTCAGTGACTGTCACTTGGGAACTGCGAGTAAACCTACGAGTTTTGTTGCGACGTCATGCCGGGGAACAGTTGCTCCAGGAGATCCAGCGGCGACTGCGGCTGGCCCTGGTCCGAAGGCGTCGCGCCGTTGTCAGGCTGGCTGCCGCCCGGGTTCGAGGGCAGCGGGAACTGGAACAGGCCCTGGCCGGGGAAGGCTTCCTCGGCGTGCATCGACTGGTAGCTGCCCAGCGACACGCCCAGGAAGGCGCGCGTTGCGTCGTCCGACCGTGCGCCGAGGGTGACCTCCACATCGACAGCCTCGGCGGTCTCAGCCTCACCGGTCTGATCGGTCTCGTTTGCGTCGCTGTTCTGTACCGACAGCGTGACCACATCGCCTGGCTTCAGCTTGCCGATGGCAGCCACAACCTCTTCGGGCGTGGACACGGCCGTGCCATCGACCGCAACGATCAGATCGCCTTCGGCCAGCCCGGCCGCTGCTGCCGGGCTATCCGCCGCTACGCTGACCACGACCACGCCGGACTCAACGTCCCCGAACGGCATGGCGCCGTGGTCGAAGAAGGGCATGTTCGGCATGGTCTGGTCGTTGAACGGAATGTTGGGCATCGCCGGCATGTCCTGACCGTTGAAGGGCATGCGGTACATGCGCGCGCCAGGGCGCTGGTTGAAGTGTACCCCAAGGTACGCCACGCCAGCGTTGTCAGGGTTCTCGCCCAGTGTCACGTCCAGCGCCAGGTTGGCATCTTCGCCGGATCGCTGAACTTCAAGCGTCGCGCTGTCGCCTGGCTGCAGGGCGGCGACAGCATCAGCCAGCGTGTTGTCGGCGCCCAAGGCTTCGCCGTTCACCGACAGGATCACGTCGCCTGCCTGCAAGCCGGCCGCCTCGGCCGGGCTGTCAGCGACTACGTCTACAATCGTCGCGCCGGCGCTCGCCGTCACCGCCGGCGGGACCACACCCATCTGCGGCGCGATCCGGGTCTGAGCGCCGTAGTAGGGCTGGATGCCCAGATAGGCGCGGCCGTTGTTGTCGCCCACTGTTACCGTCAAGGTACGCTCGTCATCGCCGTGAGTCACGACAAGCGCCACATCATCGCCGGCTGTGAGCCCGGCGACCGCCTTGGTCACGTCAGCGGCGTTGTTGGTCGCGGTGCCGCCGATGGAAAACAGGATGTCGCCGCGCGCCACGCCGGCCGCGGCCGCCGGGCCG
>JAWKOJ010000066.1:0-1633 GCA_041391245.1 Caldilineales bacterium | reverse complement strand
GCCTGCTGGAATCAGTCCGAAGCCCACAGCCGATCGTCATCCTGGGTCGCGGCCCAGAAGTCATCGAACAGCGCCAGCTTGGCTTCGTCCTTGGTCGCGTAGGTCTTGGTGCTGAACCGGCTGCCGATCCGGTAGCCCCAGCGCTTGAACTTGTTCATATGGACGCCGAGGTTGTGGCCATCAATGTTTAGGAAGCTGTTCCCCTTGGCGGACACCCGCCACTTGCGCTGCAGCCATCGGGTTCGACGTGCTGCTCGGTTGCGCAACTTGGCCTCACGCCGTTTCGGCCCCTCGTAGTCGCCGCTCATTTTCTCGGCGCAGACGCACCCGACGTCGAAGTTCTCGTCCAGATCCGGGTGTTCCATGATGTGGACGTAGCGGATCTTCTCGTTGCCGCACATCTGGCAGGTCGCGTAATCGGTTTCGTCCGCCGACTCGCCGTCGGCCCGCAGGTCGACCACGTCCACGCAGTGCCATCCTTTGTGGGGCACATCCGGCTGGTCCCATCGATTTCCGCTCATGCCAGTTCACTCCATCTCAGAATCCCGGGTACTTCCGCCAGATCCGCTGATTCAGCTCTTCGTTGTCGCTGTACTCGCCGATCGCCCAATCCTTGAAGGCGTAGAGGTCTTCCGCCAATTCGGTGATCACGTCACGCAGTTCCAGGGGCTCCAGCCACTCGACAGGGATTGCCTTCGCGCCGTACATCGCGCCCAGCAGGTTGCCGACGATCGCTCCGGTCGAGTCGGAGTCACCATCGTGGTTCACGGCCAGGATCACGCCATGTTTGAAATTGCGGGCGACCAGCGCGCAATAGATGGAGATCGCCAGGGCCTCCTCGGCGATCCAGCCCTGGCCCAGCCGGGCAATGGCTTCTTCATGTGGCAAACCGGAATCGGCTAACTCCTCAGCCATCTCGATCGCACGCAGCGTCTCCTCAAAGCCGGGCTCGGCTCGCAGCAGGAGTTTGGCAGCGGCCAATGCCTCGCGCAGCGACGCGCCATCGGTCAGTGCCAGGATCAGCACCGCCAGCACACCACCGGTCAGGGCTCCGGTCGGGTGCCCATGGGTCAGCGCAGCCAACTCGGTACCCAGCCGGAAGGCGTCTTGGGGAGATTCGTACTGCCGCAGGCGCCAGGCGAACAGACCGACCGGCGCAACCCGCATGACGCCGCCGCAGCCCTTGCTGTCGTTGCGGGCCGGCTCCCCGAGCGAGTTCATCGCCCGCAGGGCCGATAGGCAGGTGTTGCCCGGTGCGCGACGGCTGCGCAGCTGACGCTGCTGAAACAGCCAGCCAGGCTCATCGGTGCCGAAGTCGATGTCGCATATCGGGCGTTCGCCTTGGGTTTGCAGCCAGCGCAAATAGGCGTGCGCCGTTACCCCGGAATAGGTCGTGATGCCTTTGAAGCAGCCTCGCACCCATCCTCGGATTAACCCCTCGGCGGTGAACAAGGTCATCTGCGTGTCGTCGGTGATCGTCCCAATGCCACCATACGCCGGTGCGTACTGGGTGATTCCCTTCGGGCCGAAGCGACGGAGAATCTCGGTCCGCTTCATGAACTCAACCGGTGCGCCCAGCGCATCGCCGACTGCACCACCTAGTAGGCAGCCCAGAAACCGCCCCTGGACCGTG
>JAWKOJ010000065.1:0-1723 GCA_041391245.1 Caldilineales bacterium | reverse complement strand
ATTGACGGGCACGCCCTTTGCGTGTAAACTCGTAACGGTCGGAGTTGTTGCTGTCCGGCCAAACGTTTCACTTGGCTATCGCTGAAGCCATGGGAGGAACCATGCATCGACGCTCACTTCATCACTTGTTTCTGTTGGCCATACTGGTAGTGCTGGCAGGTTGTCAGGGCATGTCCGGACGTCCTCCGGACACGCTGCAACTGGTCGGCGAGTACAGTTATGTGGACGGCGTGCCTGCCTTTCACGTTCTTCCAGGAGAATCCAGCCCCTACCTCGTCTATCGCAAGCAGCCGGTGCGGGTCGAGCAACAGAAACAGCTCGTGACCATTGCACTCAACGACGTTTCCATCGATGTGACGCCGTTCGATCCTGCGGCGGCATTGGGCATCAGAGCGGCCGGGGATGGTTCAGGGACGACCCAACTGCCAGACTACTATCGGATCAAACCGACCGTGACTGCCGAGGAGTTCATCGACGGCGAGTGGGTACACTTCTCCGAGTTCGAGGCAAAGCCCAGGCAAATGGCCAACATCGGCATCGCGGTGATCGTGGACAGCAGCAAGTCCATCGACAGGCAGCTTGGCCCTGCCAAGGCTGCAGCGAATTATCTTGCAGCCTTGCTTGAGAGCCGCTGGGGAGATCACCTCTGGGTCAGCGTGGCGCCAATGGATCCGGGTGCGCAGTATCTGGGGTTCACGAACGACGCGGCCGCGATCAAGACGTACATCGCCGGGCTGGAATCGGTGCCGTACACGCCGCTGTACGATGTCATCGCCAGCGTGTGCGACGCGTTCGACGCTTTCGAGTTCCAGCATGCAGGCGTGGATCCCCGCTTCAGCTTCAACCAGCGCTGGATTCTGTTGCTCACCGATGGCCGGGACAACTACTCAAACCTGGACCTGGGCGACGTGCAGCAGCGGCTGGCGCAATCCAATGTGGCAGTGTATGCCCTTGGCATCGAGGCGCTGAACGATCTCGACCAGAAGCACCTGGGCAGGTTGTCTCAGCAGCGGCTGGTTGCTTTGACCGGTCTGGAGCAGGAGCGACTGCGCGAGCGCGAGATGGAGATCGTGAACACGATCGTGGCGCTGTCACCTGCATACTACGACATTGTCTATCTGCGCAACGACCAGCAGATTCGCGAGCCGCGCAAGATCCGTCTGACCTTCGAGATCGACCGTTAGGAGGGCGCCAGCAACTACTGGCCAGCGAACTGGGGACCCAGCACCTGGCTGATCAAATCGACGAAGTCCGCTTCGTCGGTCACCGCCAGCGCCAGCAAGCCACCCTTGCGCCAGAAATGGGGCGCGGCCGGCCACGACAGCGGCAGGCCATGGATGCTGGACGCAGTGGCATCCAGATCGACCACATCGGCCAGCAGGCTGGCTTCATCGGGGTACTGGAACACCTGCAACGGCTCCCCATCCACCTGTACAATCAACCCGTAGGTCGTCAGGTAGGGCTTGACGACGCGTCCAGGAGCGACCGCGACCTGTGCGTCCAAGTTAGCCAGGTCCGCCAGCAGGTCCAGCGTCGAGTATTGAGCCGCAGCCTCGGTTACCTTGGTCGGTATAGCCAGGGGCGTGGCCGACGCATCCGGCTGCGCGGCTGACGCGCCCGTTGTGGCCGCCGCGGATGTGGCTGATGGTTGCGGCGAGGGGGTGTCGGTAGGGGCGACAGCCGCGAGAAGTTGCCCGGTAGCGGTTGGCGACGCGGCAACCAC
>JAWKOJ010000064.1:0-1730 GCA_041391245.1 Caldilineales bacterium | reverse complement strand
CAGGTCCGGCGGCGCCATCACGACTTCCTGGCAGGCCGCGTCGGATTGGCCAACCAGTTGTGGCTGCAACGGCGACGAGTAGGCGTCGGCCATCCGGAACACCAGTTGGTCAACCGCGCAGTCCAGCGCCAGCGCAAAGTAGCGCCGGTCGGAGCATTGCCCCGAAAGCACAGGGAACTCGCTGCCGGCCACGTTGTTGAACAGCAGCGGCCGCCCGTCGAGCGCGGCAATCACCGGCGCCATCTCCAGGTACGGATCGACCGGTTTGTCGATCTCTACCAGCCAATCGGCTTCGCGCGCCCCGATCAAGAAGTCTCGTAATGTTGTCATAGCGTCTCCAACCTATCCACGACAAGGCAAAGAGAAAGAACGTCTGACGATGGTCACTTACCCGCATCTACGGTCGAGGTGATGGTTCTCACGGCGCCGGCTTGTCGCAACGCTGCAGCCACCCTGTCTGCTGCGGCCGGCTCCGTCAACGCGATCATGTTGCCGCCGCGGCCGCCGCCGCTGAGCTTGGCGCCCAGCGCACCTGCGTCGCGGGCAACCGCGCACAGCCTGTCCAGTTCGACACTGGACACATCCATCTCCTGCAGCAGCGTTTGGTTTTCATCCATCATCCGACCTAGCGTGCCCATGTCACCGCTTTGCACCGCAATCCGTGCAACCGTTGCGATGGCGCCAACCGCGTCGAACAATGTCTCGTAGCGCTGCGGATCGGCTTTCCAGCCGCGGCGCACGTCGCCGACTGTGATGCTGGTCGGGCTGGCGATGCCGGTGTCGCCGATGGTCAGCGTGAACGGCCGGGCCACGAAGAACGGCTCCGGCGGCTGGCCGCGCACAAACCAGACCGGCTGCCCATAGGCGATCACCGTGTTGTCGATGCCGCTGGGCGTGCCGTGGAACAGCGTCTCGCTCTCGAATACCAGCGCCGATATCTCGCCCGCGGTAAGGGATCGACCTGCTGCAGCCGCTATGGCCCGCACGATAGCGGTGGCCGCCGCCGCGCCGCTGCCCAGCCCACTGCTGACCGGGATCGTGCTGTGCAGAACGATGTGCCAGTCTGGCGTCGGCAACTCCAGCGCCTCCAGCGCGAGCTTGGTCACCAGCACCAGCGGCTGGCCGGTTGAAGCGCCGGACACCGGAACGGTCTCGCCGATGTCGCTGAGGTCCAGCACGCAGCCGCTGCCCGCCGCACCCGGCCTAACCGTCGCCGTCGCCGCGACCTGGCTGACCGGCACGGCGATCGCCGGTCGGCCGTAGACCACCGCGTGCTCACCGCACAGAATCACCTTGCCCGGAGCGCTGCCTGTCGTCATAGGTCGAGTATAACACAGGCCGTCACACCGAATGAATTCGGGCAGTCCGGAAGCTCCTGCCAGCTCAGACCGCCCGACCGTCAACGGATCGGGCTACAAGATGAAAGGCCCTGCGGGCCTGGGACCACAGCCCTGAAAGAGCTTCCACCTGGCTGCTGGCACTCTGGAGTGGATAGCCCGGAGGTCTTGCGCAGCATCCCGGCGGTTGTGTCCGGCGAGGACCGCCCGACCGTCAACGGATCGGGCTACAAGATGAAAGGCCCTGCGGGCCTGGGATCGTAGCGCTGAAAGGGCTTCCCGCTGATAGCCGGGAGCTTGTAGTTCCCAGCGGGCGTGTTGCCCCGACTTTCGGTTCACGATCCAGGCAGCGTCAGATGGGTTGACGTGCGCTGCGAACGGTGCTATCCTGCC
>JAWKOJ010000063.1:0-1786 GCA_041391245.1 Caldilineales bacterium | reverse complement strand
CATGGCGCCCGCGCCCGGCTGGACCGGCGAGTACGAGTGGGAGCGCTTCCTGACGGTAGACGAGATTCCACAGACCTTCAACCCGGAGCAGGGCTGGATCGCTGTGGCCAACAACGTCGTGGTGGCCGCCGGCTATCCGCACTTTCTGTCGGCGGACCTGGAGGACTCGGTGCGGGCGACCCGCATCGCCGAGTTGCTCCAGTCGCAGGATACCTTCACCGCGGCCGAGTTCTCGCGTTTCCAGCGCGATACGGCCAGCGCCCACGCGCGCCGTTTCGTCAAACATCTGCTGAAGATCCAGCCAACCAACACTCGCGAGGCCGCCGTCCTTGACCTGCTGCGCGCCTGGGACTGCAAGATCGACGCCGACAGCGCGGCTGCCAGCATCTACCACGTCTGCCAGCTCAACGCGCTGCACACGATCTTCGACCGCCACCTGGGCGCCCACAGCGACGCCTACATCGGCATTGACATCACCGGCCTGGGCGACTTCAGCATGTACCAGGGACGCACCACGGTGCGGCTGCTGGATATGCTCGACGACCCGCGCGATGTAATCTGGCTGCGCGATCCCGAGACCGGCATCCCCGAGGCGAAGACCGAGGCGCTGCACCGCGCGCTGCGCATCACCTTGCAGCAGATGATCGCTGCCTACGGCCCGGACATGGATAAATGGACGTGGGGACGGCTGCACCGGGTCGAGTTCGCCCACGTCGCCGGCGCCGTCAAGCCGCTCAACCTGCTGTTCAACCGCGGGCCCTATCCCATGGGCGGAGACAACGACACGCTGCTGCGGGCCACTACCCGGCCCGAGTTCCCGTTCAAGGCAGTCGGCGCTATCGACGCCCTGCGTTTCGTCGCCGACGTGAGCGACTGGGATCGCTGCCAGATCATGGTGGCCGGCGGGCAGTCGGGCCACGTCGCCAGCAAGCACTACGACGACCTGATCCCGCTCTGGCGCGACGGCCTGACCGTGCCGATGCCGTTCAGCCGCACGGCCGTGGAACGCAGCGCCGGCGCGCGCCTGACCCTGCATCCAAAGCGACGAGGCATGCAAACCAATGGCGCTGATCCAGGTTAACTACCAGTCGGATGCGTTGGGCAGCCCCGCGACGGTTCAGGTGATCCTGCCCGAGCCGCTGCGGAAATCGTATCCGGTGCTCTACTTGCTGCATGGGCAGGTGGACGACCAGACGGTCTGGACGCGCCAGACCTCCATCGAGCGCTACGTGCAGCCGCTGGGGCTGGCGGTTGTCATGCCCGCGGTGCAGCGCGGCTGGTACACCGACATGGCATCGGGCCCAGGCTACTTCACCTTCGTCGCCGACGAGTTGCCGGCGCTGGTCAAGGGCATGTTTCCGATCTCGTCCCGCCGCAAGGACACCTTTGTGGCCGGGCTGAGCATGGGCGGCTACGGCGCGTTCAAGCTGGCGCTGGCGCACCCGGAGCGCTACGCCGCGGCCGCCAGCCTGTCCGGCGCTTTGGATGTGGTAGCGCTGCTGCCGACCCTGGACAAGGCCGAGCGCAAGGAGTGGCAGGCCATCTTTGGCAACCTGAAGAAGGTGGCGGGCAGCGACAACGACCTCACCTATCTGGCCCGGCAGCTTGCCAGGCGCCGGACGCGCCGTCCGCAGTTGTTCCAGTGCTGTGGCACCGAGGACTTCCTGTACGACCTGAACGTCAGCTACCGCGACCTGCTCAAGAGTCTGCGCATCAAGCTGACGTACGAAGATGGAGCGGGCGAGCACGACTGGTCCTACTGGGACCGCACCATCCAGCGCGTCCT
>JAWKOJ010000062.1:0-1902 GCA_041391245.1 Caldilineales bacterium | reverse complement strand
TCAGAACCCCCGTGATCCTGGCCATCCTGGCCGGGCTGCTGGCCGGTCAGATCGGTCTCAGCAGCCTGTTGGCAGCGTCGTCCATCGGCGAAAGCCTCCTCGAAACCCTCCGGCTGATCGGCAGCATGACCACGCCGCTGGTGGCCATCGCCATCGGCTATGAGCTGCAACTGCGGGCCGGCGAGATCAGCCGGCCGCTGCGCACCATTGTCACCCGCTTGTTGATCTGGGTTCCGGCCGGTCTGGCCTTCAGCCTCCTGGTGGTGGGGCGCCTGCTGAACCTTGACACGGCGTTCCAGGCCGCCGTACTGACCATGGCCATCCTGCCGCCGCCTTTCGTCATCCCCCTCTTCATGCCCAACGCCGAGGAAGCGGACGTCAACTTCGTGGTCAATGCGCTGACCCTCGCTATTCTGGTGACTCTGGTAGCCTACCCGCTGATCCCCGCCCTGTTCCCGCCGGCGCCCGGCTAATCGCCCTGCCACATGCCGCGCCATCAATTCGCTATTTTTCGCATTGTGACTATAATAATTCCTCGTTGCGCCCGACGGCGGCGCGCGACACAAAACAAAATCTGTAGATCTTCGGGCTGAGAGTGCGACTTGGCTCACTGGAGTCAAGGAGTACTCCCCTATGAAATTCGAACACCTATCTCTGGACGCGCGCGTCCTGGCCGGCGTTAAAGCAGCCGGCTACACCTCCCCCACCCCCATTCAGGAACAAGCGATACCGGTCGTTATGCAGGGGCGTGACGTGCTGGGGCTGGCGCAGACCGGCACCGGCAAGACGGCCGCCTTCATGCTGCCCATCCTGCACCGCCTGGCGACCCAGCGCGGGCCGCGCGGCGTGCGCGCGCTGATCCTGGCGCCCACCCGCGAGCTGGCGGAGCAGATACACCAGGCCGCGACCGACTACGGCCAGCAGACGCGCGTGCGCAGCGTCGCCATCTACGGCGGCGTCAACCCAAGGCCGCAGATCGAAGCGCTGCGGCGCGGCGTCGAGATCGTCGTCGCCTGCCCCGGCCGCCTGCTGGACCACATCGGCGCCGGCGCCATCGACCTGTCCAAGGTCGAAGTGCTGGTGCTGGACGAGGCCGATCGCATGTGCGACATGGGCTTCCTGCCCGACGTGCGGCGAATCCTGAAGCACGTGCCGGCCCGCCGCCAGACGCTCTTCTTCTCGGCCACCATGCCCGACGAGATCCGCGCCCTGGCCGACGACATCCTCAAGAACCCGGTTACCGTGCAGATCGGCATGATCGCCCCGGCCAAGACCGTGTCGCACGCCCTCTACCCGGTGCCGCAGAAGCTCAAGAAGGACCTGTTGCTGGCGATGCTTGACGTGACGCCCACGGGCCGCGTGCTGGTCTTCACCCGCACCAAGTACCGGGCGCGCAATCTGGCCCGCGACCTGGAGAAGAAGGGCTACCGCGCGGACGCCTTGCAGGGCAACATGGCCCAGAACCGCCGCCAGAAGGCCATCGACGGCTTCCGCGACGGCAAGGTCGACATCCTGGTCGCCACCGACATCGCTTCGCGCGGCATCGACGTTACCGAGATCTCGCACGTGATCAACTTCGACATGCCGGACACCGTGGACGCCTACACCCATCGCATCGGCCGCACCGGGCGCGCCGAGCAGTCGGGCGAAGCGTACACCTTTGTTTCGCAGGATGACGAAGCCATGGTGCGCAGCATCGAGCGCTTGCTGGGCGATCCCATCGAACGCCGTCACCTGCCCGGCTTCGACTACGGCACTGCCATGGTTGACAACCGTCCATAAACAAGCCAGGCGGGCAGGCAGCAACAGCGCCCGGCCCCCGGCCCGGCGAGCCAGCCCCGGCCCACGGATACCTCCCGTCCGCGCCGCCGCCAGCCGCGCCGCCGCTACACGACTCAGGGT
>JAWKOJ010000061.1:0-1962 GCA_041391245.1 Caldilineales bacterium | reverse complement strand
AAAGTGGAAGGCCCTGCGGGCCTGAATATCGTCAAGTTCGCAGCCCCGGAGGGGCTTTCACCTTGCTGCTCGCGCCCCGGAGTGGGTAGCCGCACGGCCTTGCGTAGCACCCCGGAGCGGAGCGCAGTGGCCTCCGGCGGGCCTCGCAGAAGAGGCGCAGGCAGATTGCACTATCTCATTGACGAATACAGAATTTCCGGAGTCAGAATTGGTGACATTCGTGTGATTCGTGGCAAAAAGCTCGGTCTTGATAGGTCAGGATTGCTTCGGCACTGCGCCGGGATCGTCGTTCTCCGGCCGGCCCTCGCACCAGACTACATCGGCCACGGGGCGGATCATGGCCTGCACTTCTGCCAGCATCCCTGGATCGGGCGTGACGCCAACCGCCTTGACGTTGCTGTCCACATGGGCGACCTTGCTCATGCCGACCAGGGTCGTGGCGACGTCTTCGTAGGCAAGCGCGTACTGCATAGCCAGGTCCGCGATATCCACGCCCTGGGATCGGCACCAGTCGGCCACCGCGCGGCTCTTCTCGATGACAGCCCGGGGCGCGGGATGCCAATCGGGTGCGCCTTTCTCGGTCAGCGCGCGCATGTGCAGCGGCGATGCGTTGATCAGGCCGACGCCCTGCCGTTTTGCGATGGGCGTCAGCATCGCGTCCATGGTGGTGTCGAACAGATTGTAGCGGCAATACGAGAGAATGGTGTCAACCTCGGTCTGCGAGATGACATCCGCCAGTTGCAGCAAGGGGTAGCCGGTGATGCCGACGAAGCGCACCTTGCCCGTGTCTACCAGCCTGCGCAGGGCGGGCAGCGTCTCGTGGACGATCTGGGCGCGGTCTCCATACTCGATGTCGTGGATCTGGATCACGTCGATAAAGTCGGTGCGCAGCCGGCGCAGGCTTTCGTCCACGGAGCTAACCACGCACCCGGCCGAGAAGTCGAACTCGTCGACGTCGTAGCGCCCGACCTTGGTGGCCAGGATCACCTGCTGGCGCTTGCCCTCCAGGAACTCGCCCAGCCGGGTTTCGGCCAGCGTGCGGCCGTAGTAGGGCGCCACGTCGAAGTAGTTGATTCCGCATTCGATGGCGTGGTGGACCGCCCGCCGCCCCTCTTCCGGGTCGATGCGGCCAAACTCGGCTCCCAACGGGGACGCGCCGTAGCCGACGATCGAGACCCGCAGGCCGGTCTTCCCCAGGGTTCGGTAGATCATGGGAGGCTCCTGTTGCAGGAAAATGAAACCGATTAATCGAAATCGATACCATGACAATCATAAACATCTTGGCCCATTTGTCAAGCCGGTTGGAAATGCTATAATGACCGCACCATGAACCACTCCGCAAACTTCCTCGCCATCGACCTCGGCGCCTCCAACGGGCGTGTCGTGCTGGGCCGCTGGGACGGCCAGCGTTTCGACCTGCACGAGCTGCACCGCTTCGCCAATGGACCGGTCAACGTCCTTGGCAGTCTGCACTGGGATCCTCTGCGGCTTTGGACCGAGATCATGACCGGCATGGCGCGCTACGGCCAGCAGTTCAGCCAGCCCCTGGCCGGCATCGGGCTGGACACCTGGGGCGTCGACTTTGCTCTGCTGGATCGGGCCGGCCGCATGCTGGGCAACCCGTTCCAGTACCGCGATGCCCGCACCGACGGCATGATGGAACTGGCGTTCGAGCGCGTTGGCCGCGCCGCCATTTTTCGCCGCACCGGCATCCAGTTCATGCAGATCAACACCCTTTACCAGTTGCTGAGCATGGTCGAGGCGCGCGAGCCGCAGTTCGAGGCAGCCGAGACGCTGCTGCTGATGCCTGACCTGTTCAACTACTGGCTGACCGGCCGCAAGGTTGCCGAGTACACCATCGCCAGCACCAGCCAGATGCTGGACGCGTCCCGACGCACCTGGGCGGGCGATCTGCTGGCCGGGCTGAGCATCCCGACCGCTATCCTGCCGCCGGTGGTCGAC
>JAWKOJ010000060.1:0-1979 GCA_041391245.1 Caldilineales bacterium | reverse complement strand
CTGCTGAGACGCCTGCCAGTGCCAGCAGCACGACAAGGACCAGCAAGGCAAAGGGTGTCCGTTTCATGGCTGATTTCCTCCGAAAGGTGGGCTGTACCAAAGGGGAGTATCGGGGACCTCCGCCGGGGTCAGGGTGCGAAGCGGCGCAACCTCCTTTCACGGTGGCTAGTCAGACAGACTGAAGAGTCGTTTTGCGAAGCGGCGTACGAACGGCCAAATAATACATGAGTTGCCGGAAAAGGGCAAGTCGAGTTTTTGTCCCCGGCCTGGCGGCGCGGCAAGATGACCCGTTGCCCGCAACGAGTCCCCGCGACGACTCTTGCTGTCTTACGGCTAGTCGGGATGGCAGTCTGCGCAGATCCCCGGCGCGGCTGCGAAGGAATGGCCGGTCTCCGCCATGCCACTGACGGCGGCGCCGGCGTCGAACTCAGGCCGGGCTACATGGCAGCGGATGCAGCCAATGGCGGCCGCGTGGTGGGTTTGGTGCAGGTCGTCCTGGGCATCACGCTCGTGGCAGCCGGCGCACAGGGCGTCGCTGTCGGTCTGCATGTGCGTCTTCTGGCTGTGGACTTCGTGGCAGGCCACACACGCAATGCCTGCCTGGCCGTGGTTGCTGGTGCGCCATTCGGCCACCGTGCTGCGATGGCAGGTGCCGCACAGGTCATCCGCGGTGGCGATCTCCATGCTCTGGCCGGGATGATCGTCGCGATACGGCCCGTGGCATGACTCGCAGGTCACGCCGGCGGTGACAAACTGCCCGGTCTGCGCGTCATAGCCCGTGGTGTGGCAGGCAAAGCACTCCCCTTGCTGATCGACGCTCTGAAGATACGCCTGGAAAATGGGGTCGAACGAGGCGTTGGCGTGGGTGGTGCCCGCCCACGAATAGAACTCCGAGGGATGACATTCGGCGCAGTGCTGCGGTCCTTGATACGCGCCTGCGACGCTGCTGACGCCGCCTTGTGGATTGCCGGCAACCGCCGCGGTTCCTGGCTGCAACGCCGCCGTGAGCAGAATCGTGGCCGCGCCAATAAGCGCCGTCAGCAGGATTGCAATCCATGGGCTGAGGCGACTCCACCTGGGCTTCACCGAAATGTCCATTGGTCAGCTTTCGCCGGTCTGGTTGCGGTCGGTTAGTGCAACACTCTTGATTCGGCCATTACGTAGGGCGCTGGAATATGCAGATCGCACGCCTTGCACTCAGAGGGCAGCCGGCCCTCGGCAATTGTGCGCGCTTGCCAGCAAGGGACGTTGGGCTGGTGGCTCGCGGCGCAGGCAGCGCGCATGGAATCGGTACAACCTTTGACCGCCCAGCACGGCTGGGCGCCAATCCCGCTCAACGCGACGAGGGGCTGCGTGGTCCGCTGGCCGACCGGCTTTGGCCTGTCTGACGGCTTGGCCGGAGTTGCAGCTTCCATGGCCTTGCGCTGTTCCCTTGCCTCGGCCTGCCAACGGGCATCCAGCCGCTTGAGCAGCAAGCCCAGCCCCACCGTGAGGAGGACCGGTACGCCCAGGCGCAGCACAAAGAGCAATGCAATTGACCAGATGTTTGTCAGGCTTTCCATGACTCCAGCGTACCATGGTCAGCCCTCAGATTCAATCGGGTAATCACCCCATCTTTGCCGCAGCACGCGCCAGTTCACCGTTCACTGCCCGCTACTCACCGGGATCAGCCCCTTTTCGATGGCATAGCGCACCAGTTCCACCCGGTTGTGCAGGTTGAGCTTGCGCATGATGTTCTCGCGGTGGCGGTCCACGGTCTTGACGCTGATCACCAGTTGTTCGGCGATCTCACGATTGGTCAGCCCGTCGGCGATCAGGGCCAGCACCTCGTGTTCGCGCGGCGTCAACAGCTCGGCATCGGAGGGCGTTGTCTCCTCGGCCCGGCGCAGAAAGTCCTTCACCAGCAGCCGCGCCATGCTGGGATAGATGAACACCTCGCCCTGGTTGACGATACGGATGGCCGACAGCAGGTCGTCGGG
>JAWKOJ010000059.1:0-1989 GCA_041391245.1 Caldilineales bacterium | reverse complement strand
CGCTCCGCACCAGTTGAAGCGCGTCCTGTTCGGAAAGCCCGGGCAGCGGGTAGCAGAAGATGTCCGGCTCCGCCTGGAGGCTCTGCCGCGACGTCAGGATGAACTTGGACGGGCCGGCCAGCCGGCGCAGCATGGGCAGCAGGGCGTCGATGTCGGCAACGGTCTCCAGGTTGTCGACGACCACCAGGCAGGCAGTCTGGCGCAAATGGGTCTCGAGACCGTCGAGCGCTTGCTCGAAAGAAAAGGGAACGGGCAGCGCGTCGGCCGGCAACAGCTGCAGGACCAGCGCCTCAACCAGATCAGCCGCAGTAAGCGCCGAGTCGGAGGTGGGCTGGATGAAGCCGCCAGGGTGAAACCGCTGCTGTTGCGCGCTGACCCAGGCGGAATCGGCGAAGGCAACCTCCTTGACCACCAGCTGCCGGGCAAGCTGGAAGGCGATAGTCGTCTTGCCAATGCCACCGATCCCCTCGATTGCGACTATCCAGGGCGCGCCAGGTGCCAGCAACACATTGCCGAGGAGATCGATGTGGTGGGCGACGCCAACCAGTTCACCCTGGCCGGCAACCAGCAACTGGCGTTCGAAGCCGTGGGCGCGTTGGTCGCGCGCCGCCAGCTCCGTCGCGTAGAGGGTTTCGGCCAGGCGCCTGATGGCAAGGTGCTGTCTTCGGTAGAGGGTCGGTTCGGCGATGCTTAGTTGCTTGGCCACGGTGAAGGCGGGTATGTCGTCCAGAAAACGCTTGCGCAGGAGGTTGGCGTCGGCCTCGCGGGCAGACTCCAGGCTATTCAGCGCTTCCAACAGAACCCGGTTGGTGGCCAGACGAACATCGCCGCCCGCCCCAGGCATCGCCTGCTTGACCAGCATCAACTCATCAAGCGGGCTGCCAAGGGATGCATCCTTGAGCCACAGCCTCAGGGCATCGTGGACCTTCTTTTCAAAGCCATCGGGCAACGAAGATGTTTCGTCGGTCATAGGTGAATCTTCAGTTCTGGCGACTTGGGCGGGACGGGGTATGCGGCATTATAGCAGAGTCGCGGCATCAGACGCAAGCCGGTCTCGCGACGTCGCCTCGCACGATGGTTGGCGGTCCACCCCAGTCGAACTTCTTGCGCTGGTTTGACTCCGCGGCGGGATCGTGGTAAGATGCTCTCGTTGCTCTTAGCACTCTCGACCGGAGAGTGCTAAAACTTGTAAACCGGAGAACGCATGACCGAGTTGAGCGCCCGCCGGCAGGCCGTGCTGGCGATCGTCGTACAAGAGCATATCGCTTCTGGCAGCCCGGTCGGCTCCAAGACGGTTGTCGAGGAGTACCGGCTGAAGGTCAGTCCCGCCACCATCCGCAACGAGATGAAGGTGTTGGAGGAGAGCGGGCTGCTGACCCATCCGCATACGTCCGCGGGCCGCGTTCCCACCGAAGAGGGCTACCGCTACTTCGTCCAGCATCTGCTGCCCGATCAGCCGTTGGCCCCGACGGATCAGCGCATGATCCAGCATCTGTTTCATCAGGTCGGCCACGAGAAGGACCAGTGGGCGCAGCTAGCGGCCGCGGTCCTGGCGCACTCGTCACAGATGGGCGCGCTGGCGACCCAGGTACGCGTCGAGAGCTCCCGCTTCAAGCACATGCAGTTGGTCGAGGTGCGGCCCGGGTTGGTGCTGTTGGTGCTGGTGCTGCATGCCGGTGTCGTCAAGCAGCAGATGGTGAGCCTCGATCTGGCCGTGACTCAGGACGAGTTGAGCCAGGTATCCAACCAGCTCAACGACCTGCTGGCCAACCTGACCGTCGGCGAGATCCGCGACTGGATGCCGGAACTGCCGCCGCTGGGCCAACAGGTTCTCGATCTGGTGGTGGACACCATGGGCCGCGAGGACAGCCCGGTCAGCGAGCAGGTCTACCGCGACGGCCTGTCGCACATCCTGACGCAGCCGGAGTTTGCCGCGACCGAGGACGCGCACCAACTGGTCAGCGTGCTGGAGCAAGCCTCGCTGCTGGG
>JAWKOJ010000058.1:0-2023 GCA_041391245.1 Caldilineales bacterium | reverse complement strand
ACTTCGGTATCGGCACGTCTCTTGAAGAAGCTGCACTGTACGAAAAGCCTTTCGAATATGTTATCGAAAACGTCAAACCTAAACGACTTCGACAAAGATCAACCATCGGCCAATGGTGGTTGCATGAACGACCCCGTCCAGAAATGAGAAACGCGATCACAGGATTGGATCGATATATTGGAACGTCAATGGTGTCCAATCACTTCGCGTTTTCGTGGATACCGGCGGAGGTCCTGCCCGCGAATCTGTTGATCGTGTTCGCTCGTGAAGACGACTACTTCTTCGGCGTCCTGCATTCAAAGCCTCACGAACTTTGGTCACTGCGCCAGGGAACCTCGCTCGAAGACCGGCCACGCTACACGCCAACCACCACGTTCGAAACCTTTCCCTTCCCCTGGCCGCCCGGCCAGGAACCGGTGGACGATCCGCGCGTCGAGGCCGTCGCCGCGGCGGCGCACGAGCTGGTGCAACTGCGCGATGCCTGGCTGAACCCGCCCGGCGCGTCCGAGGCGGAGCTGAAGAAGCGCACCCTGACCAACCTCTACAACGCGCGGCCGACCTGGCTGGACAACGCACATCGCAAGCTGGACGATGCCGTGTTCGCCGCCTACGGCTGGCCGGCGAACCTGAGCGACGAAGAGATCCTGGAGCGGCTGCTGGCGCTGAATCTGGAACGGGCTTCTACCTGATTGGCCGGCGGCTATTCCGGCTTTCTGTGCCACGCCACCATGGGCGGGCTGAATAACGATAGTTGACAACCACGGAGAGCGAAC
This sequence comes from Caldilineales bacterium, assembly GCA_041391245.1. Taxonomy (GTDB): domain Bacteria; phylum Chloroflexota; class Anaerolineae; order JAAEKA01; family JAAEKA01; genus JACKBK01. The sequence continues at coordinate 1,250 of JAWKOJ010000058.1, read as the reverse complement.
ATGACAGATCCAACAGCAGCGGCAATACCCGCAGACCAGGCAGGCGCGGCTGATCAGCCAACCGGCAAGCTGAACATGGGGCGCGTGCTGTTCATCGCGCTGGTGGTCGGTCTTTTTTCGGTGGTGTGGCTTGTCAGCTACACACGCCTCAACGATCTGATCTGGGGCAACGACTTTGTGCTGGCTAACCGCTGGACGATCCCGGCCGGCGCGCTGCTCTTTTCGCTGCTGGTTGGGCTGGTGGGCAAATACATGCATGCGCCCAACGTCATCAATGGCGGTGTCCTTGAACCGCTGGTGGCCGGCGACACGACAGGCTACAAGTCCTTCTGGGGCGCCCTGCTCTCGTCGTTCTTCTCGCTCTTCTCCGGCGCCAGCGTCGGCCCCGAGGGGCCCATCGGCTTTCTGGCCGTCTACATCTCCGAATGGGTGGCGGCCAGGCTCAAGCTGCACAAGAACGCCGTTCTGGCGGCCAGCCTCGCCGGCATGAGCTCGGCCTACAACGGCATCGTGGGCAACCCGCTCTTTGCCGCGCTGTTTGCCAGCGAGTCGGGCGGTGGCCGGGGCGGCTTGCCGCTGGTGGCGGCCAACCTGGCGGCCGGCGCGGTGGGCTACCTGATTTTCACGCTGCTCAACGTCCCGCCCTTTGCCAGTTTTCTGTACGAGGGCGAGTTGGTTGCCCTCAACCTGTCCGTCGTGCTGTGGGCAATCGCGCTTGGCCTCGCCGGTGGGCTGCTAGCCATCTACACCGGCATCGCCATGCAGGCGGCGGACCGGGTGATGAGCGTTTTCGGCGACCGGATCATCGCGCGGGCGCTGGCCGCGGGAGCCATCATCGGCATCGTCTGCTTCTTCGTGCCCAACCTCATGTTCTCCGGCGAAGGAACGATCCAAACCATTATCGCCGATGCGGCGCAGATCGGCATTCCGATGCTGCTTCTCATGGCGCTGGTCAAGCCGCTGCTTCTGAGCCTGTCGTTCAAGGGTGGCTATCTGGGCGGCCCCATCTTCCCTTCCCTCTTTGCCGCCATCATGCTGGCGCTGGCCATCAGCCTGATAGCGCCGCAAGTTCCCCTGGAAGTCCTGATCGCTTGTTCTGCCGCCGGCATCGTCACGCTGGTGCTCAAGGCGCCCCTGACCAGCGTCCTCTTGGTGACCGTGATGACTGGCGCCGACGCCAACCTGATGGGGATGATCGTGGTCGCCGTGGTTGCCGCGATGCTCCTGGGCGGAGGTTTCAAGTCGCTGCA
>JAWKOJ010000057.1:0-2075 GCA_041391245.1 Caldilineales bacterium | reverse complement strand
GTTGCTCATCAGGTAAACGGATGTCGGGTCGTCGGGCGGATTGGGCTGCGTGTCGCCGGGCGGCGCGGGCAGGATGGGCGGCGGCGACAGCGCATCGCGCACCGCGTGGGCCGGATGTTCGTCCATCGTCCAGGCCACCAGGTGGTTCGCCAGACAGATGATGCTCTCGGTGGAACGGCCGGAGTTGGGTAGTTCCCGTCGGGCAACGCCCTCCTCGTTGAGAAAATCGCGCAGGTAGTCCGGGCTGGCGGTGGTAAACGTCTCATAGATCGCCTGGTTGGGATCGCCGACCCGCACCCAGTTGCCGTCGGGGCCGGTGAGCAGGCGCAGTATCTGTTCCTGCAGGCGGCTGCTGTCCTGGGCTTCGTCCTCCAGCACGAAGGGCCAGCGGTCGCGCAGCCGGGCCAGCATCTTGTCGTCGCTGCGCAGCGCCTGCAGCGCCAGCCGGATCAGGTCGTCGAAGTCCACCGCGCCGCGGTAAGCCAGCGCACGCTGGTAGTCGGCGTAGATCGCCCAGCCCATTTCGGCCAGCGGCAGCGGATTGACCAGCCCGTCGAGCCTGGCGCGCACCTGCTCCGGCGTCATCTGGCGGTCCTTGGCCAGGCGCGTAAACGCCAGCGCGATCTCCTTGACCTGCTCCAGCAACGGGTCGCGCCGCACCCAGTCCAGCTTGCTGGCCTCCAGCGCCGGATCGAGAAAGCGCTCCAGTTCGTACGGGTGGCTGCGCAGCCAGGCCGCGGCCGCGTCGCCGAGAATCTCGTCCGCGCTGCGCTCGTCCACGATCTCGAACTTGTCCGACAGGCCGACCAGCGCCGGCCGTTCGCGCACGATGTCGTGGGAAAGGCCGTGCAGCGTTCGCACCCGGTAGCCCGCATGGGGCAACAAGCCGCGCGTCTTGACCAGGTTGCTGACCCGGCGGTAGAAGTTGTCCACCGCCGAGTTGACCAGGGTCACCACCAGCACTTCCTGGTGGCCTGCCAGGCTGCCGCCCGCGATCAGCTGCGCTGCCAGGCGGGACAGCGTCTCGGTCTTGCCGCTGCCCGGCACCGCCGAAACACCCATCTTGCCGCCGGTGTAGGCCAGCACTTCGGCTTGTTTGGGACGTGGAATGAAGGACTCTGGTGGCATTAGCGTTTCGTCAACAACCCGTTGCGGGAGACTTTCTCTCAACGACTATGAGAAGAAGGGCCGAAAAAGCATTTAAGGTTGGGCGATAATGAACGGTGTCAAACACGCATTGTCAGTCAGGCTACGGTTTCACACAATCAATGACCGCGGTCATTCTACGGTTTGAGGTCGTTGCTCTGCCTCGAAAAAATGGTTGATCGCTTGTTTGGACTGACACCGCCTCTTGTGGAGGCCGCCTCTCGTGGAGTAGGCATCCTCAGATGCCGGGCTGCGCGCCGTGGCGTAGCCCGGCATCTGAGGATGCCTACTCCGCGGGTGACAGCAATGTGCGTTTTTTTGTGAAATATGACCTCGGTCATGTTTATCTGTTCTACGACATTGCCAACTGCCGCAGCACGTGGTTGAACGCCCAGAGCAGCGGGCCGCGTTGCTCGTAGCCCTGCTCGCCCAGCTCGCTCAACCCCAGGAAGACCTGCTTGCGGCAGCGGCGCAACAGCCCGACCGCCAGCTTGTAGAGCCGTTCCTGGTTAGCGGCGTCCTCGTCGTCGTGATCCCACTGCCGGCCCGGCTGCCAGTGACGGCTCAACACATAGGGGTGCGTCAACGGTTGGTAGAGGCGCTCGTACCAGCCGCGGCTGCCGATGTCCAGCCAGAACTGGTAGTCCACCGGCCGGTTCATCATCAGGAAGGTGTGGGCTGGCGCCAGCAGCACCGCGTTGCGATCCACCTCCTGCCAGCCCCGCACATACTGCGCCGCGATCACGCCATCCTCCACCATGTCCAGATACTCGCGTCCCAGATCAATGGTCTGCTCGATTCCGAGGCCATCTGCCCTCTCCCTCTCTCCCTCTTTGCTGCTCTCTCCCTCCGCCACCGCCTGCCGGAACTTCTGCACCGACTCCACCAGTTTGGCCGCGGCCTGCGACGCATCGAAGTTGCCGTGAAAG
>JAWKOJ010000056.1:0-2097 GCA_041391245.1 Caldilineales bacterium | reverse complement strand
TCGTGGCTGCGCGCCACGTCCCGGCGCTTCAGATCGGCGCGCATGGCGTCGAGCGTCTCAAGCAACAAACTCCGCAGGTTGTCGGTCCAGTCGATCTGCACAGTGGCGTCGGAATAGTGGATGAAGCCGTGCGGCGGCGCTTGGCCGGCCACCTCCTCCACCAGGAGGCAGTAGGCGGCCAGTTGCATCACGTGCGAGTCGTAGGCCTGGCCACCCGGCGGCGCTGCGCTCCGTTTCACCTCGACCGGCACCAGGCCGTCGCCGGTCTCCACCAGGTAGTCGGGCTTGCCGGTCAGCCGGTAGCGTTCGGAGAAGTAGGGTTTCGCGACCGCCGACCAGCGCCCGGTGTCGGCATAGACGAGCTTCCCCTCTGGCAACCCGCTCAACCGTTGATTGCGCGCCGCGCGCCTCCGCAGTCGCAGCGCCAGATACAGCAGCAGCCCGCTGAGCAGCAGCAACCCAATCCACATCGGTCGTTAGCGCCCCCCGCCTATTCCGACCACAGGAGATCCTTGCGCCGAAACAGCCAGGCTGCCAGCGAAAACAAGGCGGCTGCAAACAGCAGCGTTCCGGCCAGCGAAGACAGGTAGGCCGCGCCGGACGGCGGTTTAGCGGGCGCCTGCAGCGCTTTGGTCACCGGGCTGGCGATGGCCGCGACCGCCTCGGCGAGCCAGGCAAAGCTGCTGCGCAGGAGGACGCCCCGCAGTTCGACCACCGTAGCAAACAGCGCCAGCGCCACAAATGTGATCAGATACGATCCGCCCCGGCTGGTCAGCCGCGTTAACATCAGTCCCAGGCTGGCGGCGAACAGGGTGAGCGCGAGCCAGCGCGGCGCGATCAGCAGCAACTCCACCGGCGCGATGGCAACCTTTGCCTGGAGAACCGCCAACGTGGTGTAGAGCACCGCCAGCAGCGCGGCCAACACGGCAACACACACCACCATCGCTGCCAGCAGATCGGAGCGTCGCGGCAGCCGCATCAGCGTCACCGCGGCCGAGCTGCGGTTGAGCTGGCTGGCCAGCAGCAGCACGGTGACCAGCGTCGCCACGGTCAGCGTGAACCCGCCGGTGGCCGCGAAGTAGTCCACGTCGCCCGGCCACTCGAAGAAGATCCAGTAGAGCGCCAGCGTCAGCCCAAGCGGCGCGATGATTCCCAGCGAACGCGCCAGGTCCTTGAGCAAGAACCACGCCAGCGCGGCCGTTCGGCTCATGAGCGCATCGCCTCCAGGTAGATCTCTTCCAGCGACAGCCGCTCCTGGCGCAGCCCGCAGACGTCTGCGCCGCCGTCCAGCAACAGCCGCAACACGTCACTTTTTGCCGCCACCCCGGGTCCCTCCAAAATCACTTGCGAGTCATGCCACGTCACACCGGTCCCTGCTGCAGGCACGCTATCGACGAGGGACCGCGGCACACGGTCGACATCGATAACCACCCGCTCGCGCAGCGGCAGCACGTCGTCCAGCGCCCCGGCGCGCTTGAGTTGCCCGTGCGAGAGAATAGCGACGTGGTCGCAGACCTCCGCTACGTCGCTGAGGCGATGGGTGCTGACCAGCACGGTTGTGCCATCGCGCCGCAGCCGGCCGATCAGGTCGCGCACAGCTATTTGCCATGCCGGATCCAATCCTTCCATCGGCTCGTCCAGCACCAGCAGCGACGGATCACCGATCAACGCGACCGCCAGCCCAAGCCGCTGCAGCATACCTTTGGAGCAAGAACCGATCCGCTGGCCGGCAACCTGATCCAGCCCAACCTGGCGCAGACGCGCCGCGACCGCGTCGTCCAGCGCCGCGCCGCGCCGCCCGTCCAGATACGCACACAGGCGGAGGTACTCGCCGATCCGGCTGCGCGGCGGCAGAGCGATGCGCTCAGGCAGATAGCCGATCCGGTGCGCCGCGGGCGCGCCAGACTCGATGGAGCCGGAGTCCGGAAAGATCAGACCCAGCAGAAGTTTGATGAAGGTGGTTTTGCCCGAACCGTTGGGACCGAGGAGGCCAAACACTGCACCGGACGGCACGGTCAGATCGAGACGGTCGAGAGCGAGGGTCGCGCCGTAGCGTTTGCTGAGTTGTAGCGCGGAGATCATTGAAGGGTGAACCGC
>JAWKOJ010000055.1:0-2103 GCA_041391245.1 Caldilineales bacterium | reverse complement strand
CTCCCGGCCAGCGAACATCTTGGCGGCATCCTGCGCATAGCGTACGCCGAAAACCCGGGCGCGTTTCTCAGCCTGGGCGCCAACCTGCCGCACGAACTGCGCTTCGTCGTCTTCACGGTGTTCGTGATTGCGCTTCTCATCGGGCTGTTCGTGTTTGCCTGGCGCATGGCGGATGACACGCCGATGCTGGTGGTGGTCGCCATCGCGCTGGTCATCGGCGGGGGTGTCAGCAACCTGATCGACCGGCTGGCGAACGATGGGCGCGTTGTGGACTTCATGCAACTCAGCCTCGGTCCGCTGCACACCGGGGTCTTCAACGTGGCAGACGTTGCCATCATGTTCGGCCTGGGGTTGATGATCCTGGCGCTGGTGACGCAGGACAGGTCAAGCAGCCGCCAGCCAGAAGCAGAGACCGACTGAGCTGTTTGCGGTCTTCCATTTTCGCCAGTAAAACCTTCTGATCGCGAGTTTGCCGAAGGGGAGCGGGGACATCTGCTATTGCCCTTGACAAATGCGTAGTGATGTGTTATACTCATTGCGTAGTCAATTAACTACGTGTTAAATTAAGGAGATCACCTATGTTCGCACACATCGTACGCAACCGTTCGCTCGTTATTCTTGGGTTCGCCGAGTCGGTCAGCGCGCTGGGCAGTTGGATCACCGGGCTGGCCGTATTCTCGCTGATTATCTTCCGCGGCGATGGCAACGTGGTGCAGAGCAGCGGCATTCTGCTGGCGTCGCTGCTGCCGATGCTGCTTTTCAGCCCCGTGGCTGGCAGCCTGATCGACCGCTTCGACCGGCGGCGGCTGATGATCGCGTCGGAACTGCTGGCGGGGATCACCGTGGCAGGGCTGATATTTGTCCAGGATCTTTTCTTGATCTACCTGCTGCTGGCGCTGCAATCGATCTTCAACACGATCATGATGCCGGCCCGCCAGGCCGTGGTGCCGGACCTGGTGGCGCGCGAGGACCTGACCAGCGCCAACGCTTTCTTGCAGCAACTGGCCGGGCTGATCAAGGTGGGCGCGCCGATCCTGGCCGGCGCGCTGCTGGCGCTGGTGAATCCGCACACCGCGATCATCTTCGACGTCATCTCCTACGCCCTGTCGGCGATCATCCTGACCCGCTTGCCCGCGCTGCCGCCGCATCCCAAGACCGAGACGACAGAGAAAGAAGCCACAGCGAGCCGGACGTCGGGCAGCGACTTCTGGGGTCTGCTGCGCACCGCACCCCAACTGCGCCTGATCTACATCAGCGCGTTCCTGACCACCGCAGCCATCATCGGCTTCGACGTGCTGTCGGCGATCTTCACCCGCGACATCTTGCAGGGCAGCGAGGCAACCTTTGGCTTGCTGATCGGGCTGATCGGACTGGGCACGGTGGCCGGCGCGGCCGGGCTGATGCTTTCGAAGCGCCAACGCAACCTGTGGGCGGATGTGGCCGCGGGCTTGCTGCTGTTGACGGTTCTCGCCGCGGCCGTCGCGATCGGGGCGTGGGTCGGCGATCCGGCGCTGGCGACGGTCGTGCTGGCCGCCGGCTGCCTGCTGGCCGGGCTGGGCATGGGCATCATGCACGTGCAGATTGCCACACTGATCCAGATGCTGACGCCGGCTGCCCTGCTCGGCCGCGCCGGCGGGATGTTTCAGTCGGTCGCGGTGGCCGGGCAGATAGCGGGCATCTTGCTGACGCCGCTGCTGGTGCCAGGTCTGCTCTCCGTGGCCCAGTTCTTTGGGCTGGCGACATTGGCGCTCCTGGCCCTGGTCGTGTATATTGTCGCCACGGCCCGCAGATCGGCGCCGGCCAGCCAGCCGCAAGCCGACGCAGCCCAGGAACCGGCGACCGACGGCGCGCTGTCAGCCCTGTAGCCCGAATATCCGCCAATGACCCAGACACCCGCACAAACCGCTTCCGCAGGCTGGACGGTCGGCCAGTCGATCGCCACCGAGCTTGATGTCGCCCTGGCCATGGCCGACGGATCGTTCAACGTGATCGCCGGCAGCGACGAATTCCAGGCGCTGATCGAGCGAGTGCCCGCCGACTGGCTGGCGGAAAGCCGGACGGTGCTGGGCGATCCTGCAGCGGAGTCCACCCTCGGCTTTCTGT
>JAWKOJ010000054.1:0-2569 GCA_041391245.1 Caldilineales bacterium | reverse complement strand
TCCTGCAGCCTGATTTCGTCCAACTCGTGAAATTCGTGGCCGACCGGCCGCCCCACCCTCACGTTCTGAGAGGAACCAAACCGCATGGCTCGCCGCATTCTGCTGATCGTGCTCGCTGTATTGGTGGTCGCGCTGGTCCTGCTGGCCGGCGCGGTTGGCTATGTGACGCTTTCTCCGTTGCCCAAAACCAACGGAACGATCACCGCCCCCGGCTTGCAAGGCGCGGTGACCATCTACCGCGACGAGTGGGGCGTGCCGCAGATCTACGCCGGCAACAGCCACGACCTGTTCTTCGCCCAGGGCTACGTCCACGCCCAGGACCGGCTGTTCCAGCTCGACTTTCAACGGCGCGTCGGGCTGGGCCGGCTGTCGGAGGTGCTGGGCGAAGCAACTCTGGACACCGACCGCTTCCTGCGCACCCTGGGCACCAACCGCGCCGCGCAACAAGACCTGGAGCACCTGGCGCCCGAGACGCTGGCCGCCCTGCAAGCCTACAGCGACGGCGTCAACGCCTATATCAACCAGCACAGCGGCAACCTGCCGCTGGAGTTTCGCATCCTCGGCTACCAGCCGGAACACTGGCAGCCGCTCGACAGCGTCGCCTGGGCCAAGGTGATGTCCTACAACCTGGCCTCCAACTGGGAGACGGAGCTGATGCGCGCCCAACTCATCGACGCGGTAGGCGAAGACGCTACCGCCGATCTGCTGCCGGCCTATCCCGCTGCCGGGCCGTACGTCATTCCGCCCGAGGTCAAGAGCTACAGCGGGCTTGACGGGCTGAGTTACGGTGACGCCACTGCGCTGCGCCGGTTGTTGAAAGCGGACGCCGGCGACACGGGCAGCAACAACTGGGTGGTGGCCGGCAGTCACACGACGAGCGGCATGCCGCTGCTGGCCAACGATCCGCACCTGGGCTTGCAGATGCCGTCGGTGTTCTACGAGGTCGGACTGCATGGCGGCGGCTACGACGTGGCCGGGCTGGGGCTGCCCGGCACGCCCGGCGTGCTCATCGGCCACAACGGCCGCGTCGCTTGGGGCATGACCACCATCTACTCCGACCAGCAGGATCTATTCATCGAAAAACAGAACCCTGACAACCCGAACCAGGTCGAGTACCAGGGGAACTGGGAAGATGTGCAGGTGGTCGAGGAGTCGATCCCGGTCAAGGGCCGCGAGGCGGTGGTGGAGACTGTGCGCATCACCCGCCACGGGCCAATCATGAACGCGGTGGTCGGCGACCTGGAGGGCAAGGCCGACCCGGTTGCGCTGCGCTGGACGGCGCTGGACGAGGATCATCTGGTCGACTCGCTGCTGCTGGCCAACCGGGCCGGCAGCGTTGACGAGTTCCGCGCCGCGCTGCGCCAGTGGGACTCGGGGTCGCAGAACTTCGTGATCGCCGACACGCAGGGCAACATCGCCATGCAGGGCACCGGGCGCACACCTATCCGCGCCGCCGGCGATGGGCGTTTACCTGTGCCCGGCTGGACCGGCGAATACGAGTGGACCGGCACTATCCCCTACGAGCAGATGCCATTCGCCGTCAATCCAGAGATCGGCTACCTGGCGTCGGCCAACAACAGCGTCGTGCCCGCCGACTACCCGTACCTCTTCGGCACCGACTACGCCGCGCCGTTCCGCGCCCAGCGCATCACCGACCTGCTGGCCGGCAAGGACAAGCTGAGCATCGACGACATCGCAGCGATGCAGGCTGACGTTCATCCGCTGCCGACCGATGCGATCGTCCCGTTGCTGGATGGCGTCACGCTGGACGGCGCCGCGCAGACGGCGCTGGACATGCTGCGCGCCTGGGATCGCACCATGGACGCCGACCGGGCCGAGCCGCTGATCTACGAGCAGTTCTTCCAGGAACTGGCGCGCAGCACACTGGGCGACGAGCTGGCGGCTGCCGGTGGTCAGGAGCTGGTGGACAGCTATCTGGACGGCTTTGGCAACAGCTACGCCCAGGCCATGGTCACGCTGGCCGGCCAGCCGGAGGACACCTGGTGGGACGATGTGAGCACGCCGGCGGTGGAAACGCAAGCTGACATCGTGCCGGCCGCTTTCGGGCGGGCGGTGGCCGCTCTGCAAGCTGGCTTCGGCGACGATCCGGCGCGCTGGCGCTACGGCGATCCGCACTACGCCAACTTCGACCACCTGGTCTTCGGCGGCGTTGCGCCGCTGGACAGCCTGTTCAACCGCAGCACGCCAGCGCGCGGCGACGCGTTCACGGTCGACGCCGCCAAGGCTGCCTACCAGACCATGCAGATGGACCACGGCGCCAGCATGCGCGAGATCATCGACCTGGGCAACCTCCTCAACAGCCGCATCGTCAACACCACCGGCCAGAGCGGCCAGCTCCTCAGCCGCCACTACGGCGACATGATCGACCTCTGGCAGTCGGTGGGCTATCACCCGCTGCGTTTCGACCGGACCGACATCGAGCAGTCAGCCGCGGACGTGCTGACCCTGCAACCGTGAACTGACCATGGACGTCGCAGCGGCCGCCGACGTGGTCGTTGCTGTGGTCGTTGCTGTGGTCGTTGCTGTGGCCGTTGCTGTGGCCGTTGCT
>JAWKOJ010000053.1:0-4399 GCA_041391245.1 Caldilineales bacterium | reverse complement strand
TGGGACACAGCCTGCAACGGCAGCCAGAATCGAACAGCGCCACGGCCGTCGTCAACCGTAGCGCTGTTCGATTCTGGCTCGCTATGTCAACCGGCTACCGCCCCACGGTGGCCTGTAGACCCTGCGCCAGTGCTGCCCGCTCGGAGGCGCTCAACTGGCCGCTCTTGTGCATGATCTTGTATTGCAGCGGGGGCATCTCACCCTCCTGGACGATCTCCGCCATCTCGCGGACATCCTGGCGGCGGTTCCATTCCGAGAAGTTGACGCGTTGGCGGCCTTCGTCCACGTCGCGCTGCACCAGCCATGAAATCGGGGCGATGTTGCTGTACCACGGCCAGACCACCTCGTTGCTGTGGCAGTCGTAACAAGCCGCGCGGGCCAGCGCTTCAGTCTGCGGACTGTCCCAGACCGGCTCCTGGACGACGGGTGGGTTGGTATGATCGCGCCCGTACGGAACCAACTGGATCAAGAGAAAAACGGCGACGAGCGCCAGGATCACATAGAGTGCGATCCGTTTCTTGGACATGGAGCATCTCCTTTGCCGTCGGCAACCCAGACCTGGCAGACGCCGGTCTGAAGCAAAGACTCGCGTTGGAGTCTGACAAGTGACGTCCTGTGAATTTTACCACTGAATGGGGAATTCTGCACTCTGGCGGGCCGACGATCTTGGACGCCGTCAATCTCATCAACCGATGGCGCGGGCAATGGCAAACGCGGCAGCGGCTGCCAGCCCGCCGATCAGCACCGTCTGCCCGCCGCTGCGCAGCGGATTGAGGCCGGTAAAGTGCCCTTTGACGAAGCCGAAGACGAACAGAGCCACCAGCGTCACCGCCACTGAGACCAGCAGGGCGGTCGAGATGTTGGGTATCAGGATGTAGGGCATTAGCGGGACAAGGCCGCCAGCAATATAGGCAAGCGCGATGGTCAGGGCGCTGGTGCGCGCCCGCGCCGGATCGGGCTTCTCCAACCCCAACTCGAAGCGCATCATGAAATCCACCCAGCGGTTGCGGTCGGTGCTGATCGCCTTGACGACCGGCGTGACATGCTCCTCGGCCAGTCCGTAGCCGCGCAAAATCCCCGCCACCTCGTCTTCTTCGACATCGGGAACGTCCAGCGTCTCCTGCTGCTCGCGGGCGCGCTCGGACTCGTAGTGCTCGCGGTCGGTTTGCGCTGCCAGGTAGCCGCCCAGCCCCATGGCGATGGACCCGGCAGCGATCTCGGCCAGCCCTGCGGTGACCACGACCGATGTCGATGCGACGGCGCCGGACAGTCCGGCCGCCAGCGCGAACGGCACCGTCAGGCCATCGGACATGCCGATGACGATATCGCGCACGGTCTCAGTGGCGGTGAAGTGTTTTTCGACGTGTGGTGTTGCCGGCATTGCAAACTCTGTGCTCCTCGAATTATGCTGAGTGGACGGATGCAGCAGCGGAAAACGTAGCGCCTGATCGAAGTATAGCACAAAGTGTGAGACATTTCACGTTACTCTGCAACAAATATCAACGCATCATTCCTCCACCCAAACACGCTTCCCATCGCTGACAAAACTCACCGTCCCCTCCAAATCCGTCCGGTGGAAGTTCTCCGCCCCCACCGCCTCGACCCACGCATCCTGCACTGCGCCCGACAACTGGCGGAAGCGGTCGTCGCTTTGCACGAAGACGACGGCCTGACGCGCGCCCACCGCGTCCAGCAGCGGCTGGCTGAAGCTGGCCTGGCGACCGCCGTCGGGTAGCTTGACGACGGTCGAACGCAGGTCCACGCCGCTGGCGGCCAGCGCGTCCTGCACGTCATCGTCGGCGTCGCCGGTCAGCAGGAAGCTGGTGTCGCCCCAGCTCAACCGCAGCACCAGCGAGTTGGCCTCCAGATCGGGCTCACCGTCGCCGGTCAGGGCCGGGTCGGGGCCGGGATGCAGCACGTCCAGCGCGATCCCGTTGCCCAGCAGCACGCGCGTGCCGGCCTCGGCACGCGCGACCGGTATCTCCTGGCGTTGCAACGTTCGCAGCCAGCTTTCATAGGCGGTCGAGGGGTAGGGGAAGGGCGCCTGCAACACCTGGTCGACCTCGTAGCGCTCCGGCAGCCCCACCAGTCCGCCCACCCGATCATCGCCGGGATGGGTCAACACCACCAGCTCGATCTCGCGGTCGTAGAAGGGCATGTGCCGGCCCAGCGCGCCCAGCAGCGCCGTCGGGCCGTAGCCGCCGTCGATCAGCACCTGCTGGCCGTCGGGCGTCTCGATCAGCACCGCCTCGCCGCGCTCCAGGTCCAGGAAGTGGACGTGCAGCCTGCCGTCTGGCTGGCTGCGCAGGCTGACCAGGAGCAGCCCGCCGACCACCAGCAGCGCGCCGGCCGAGAGCGTGGTCGCGGTCGAGGACGTAAGCGCCGCACGCACGCGGCCGGCCAGCGGGGTTTTCGAGCGGATCGTCAACACAATGCCCGCCAACGCGAGGTAAAACGCCCAGAGGCCGGCGCGGCCGAGATCCACGTTCACTGAGGCGAAGGGCAGCGGCGCCAGCTTCTCCACCACCGCCACGGTCCAGTAGAGCGCCAGGAACGGGATGGTCATGATGGCCTTGGCAGCCAGCCAGAGCGCGCCCAGGGACTCGCCGATCAATCCCAGGATCGTGCCCAGGCCGCCCCAGATCATGACGTACGGCTGCACGGGCAGCACCAGCAGGTTGGTCAGCGGTGAGACCACCGAGACGCGGCCGAAGTAGTAGGCGATCAGCGGCAGGGTCAGGATCGTCGCGGCCAGCGTCACGATCAGCGCGTCGTTGAGGAATCCGGTCGCGGTGCGGGCCACGCTGGACGGCAGGCGCGCGTTGACTCGTGCCTCGAACCACTCAGTCATCGGCGTCGCAAACATGATCAGGCTCAGCGTGGCGATGAAGCTCAGCTCGAAGCCCACATCCCACAGCGTCAGCGGGTTGAGCAGCGTCATCAGGAAGCCGGCCACAAACAGCGAGACGGCGGCGGTGCTGCGGCGGTTGAGATAGGCGGCCAGCGCGACCAGCATCCCCATGATCGCGGCGCGCACCACCGCCGCGTCGGCGCCCACCAGCAGCGTGTAGAGCACGATGCCGGCGATCACCGGCCAGAAAGCGCGCTTGCCGCCGATCAGCCGGGCAAAGATGGCCGTCAGCAGCCCGGCAACGATGGTGATGTTGAATCCCGAAATGACAATAATGTGGCTGACGCCGGTGCGGTTGAACATGTCGTAGAGCGCAGGGTCGATGCCGGTCTCGACGCCCAGCAGGATGCCGGTCAGCAGCCCCGACTCCGGCTCCGGCAGCAGGCGGGCGATGACGGCCTGGGCGCGGTCGCGCAGCCGGTAGAGAGCGTCCCAGAACGGATGTCCGTAGCCATGGCCCAGCACGGTGACCTGCGGCTGCTGCACCAGCGTATGGACGCCCTGGCGAGCGAGATACTCGCGATAGTCGAAGTCCTCGAACACCGGCGCATCCTCCAGCCGGCCGCGCACGGCGATGCGGTCGCCGTAGCGCAGGCCGATGGTTCGGTCCACGGTGAACAGGGCATCGCCCTCCACCGGCAGCGCATCGCCCTCGTTGGACAGCGAGAGGCTCTCGGCCCGCACGCGAATCCGTACCCGCGCGTCGCGCGCCTCGGGCGGCTTCACGACGACGCCCGTGATCGTCGCCCAGGCGGGGTTGTCCAGCGTGCCGTTGTGAAAAGCCAGGTCGGTTGGGGAGAAACAGGGCAGAAAGGGGGAAAGCTGAAAGCGCAGCGCGCCCAACAGCAGGAGGAGAACAGTAGCGGCTGGCAGCCGCCAGCTCGGCCGGCTGCGGCTGATCAAGAGGGCCATCACCGGCAGCGCCAGCAGCCCGGCCCAGACCACCGGAATCGGCCGATCGCAACTCACCGCGCCCAACGTCCACAGCCAGCGCGCTACCCAGATGCCTGCCATCCAGGCGACGATCAACCATACAAGCGTCATCCCGCCGCACCATCCACCCGTCAGTTACAGAAGCCGGAATGCCGGCGAGCTGGCAAGCGGTCAAACCAGCCCGCGCTGCGCTCGCTGTTGCACAAGCGCTGCTGGTCGCCATTATACTCACCCAGGACAATGGGTCAAGGCGTTTGTAGGGAAATCCCGACAGTCTTCAGAGCTTGCGGGAGCAGCCGGGCGTTGTGGCTGCGGGGACCGTAAAAAGGCCTGGCCAAAGTCCCGACTTCGACGCGCCAGGGGTCATTCTGAAAACCATTGGCGCTCGTCGGGCGGCCAACAAGAAGCTGGGTGGTCTGTGTCAGTCCGCGTTCAGTTGCCGCAACTAGACCGGTGTGGTCTCAGCAGGCTGCGCAATCATGTCGCGCACGCGGCGGGTGTAGGCGCGGTCGCTCGCGCGCCGCTGTTCGAGCACCGGAGAGTCCTCGACCACGA
>JAWKOJ010000052.1:0-9844 GCA_041391245.1 Caldilineales bacterium | reverse complement strand
CACCTGGTGGCCGTGCAGGTGGCGCGCAAGGATCAGATGGATCTAAGCCTCAGCATCGCCAACGGGTCCAGCCTGCAGATCGCGCTTTTCGTCGCGCCGATATTGGTGTTCGTTTCGCTCTTGTTGGGCAACCCGCTGACGCTGGAGTTCAACAACTTCGAGCTGATTGCGCTGACCACCGCGGCGGTGATCGCGGCCTTCATCTCGGTGGACGGGCGCTCCAACTGGCTGGAGGGCGCGATGCTGCTGGCCGTCTACGTGATCCTGGCGCTGGCGTTCTTCTTCCTGCCCGCGGTTCTGTGACAATCATGGCCAACTCGATAGAAGCAATCGCCCAGGTGCAGCGTCTGCGCGTCACCTACAGCCACCAGGGGCCGTTGCGCTACGTCGGCCATCTCGACGTGGTGCGGACCTGGGAGCGCGCCCTGCGGCGCGCCGAGGTTCCCATGGCATACTCAGAAGGCTACAACCCGCAGGCCAAGCTGCAGTTCGCCTCCGGCCTGCCGCTGGGAACTACCGGGCGCGCCGAACTCATGGATGTGGTGCTGAACGAGGAACTTGATCCGGCCGCGTTTGTGCAACGGGTGTCACCGCATCTGCCGGCCGGGCTGGCCATCGTCTCTGTCGCCGAAGCGCCGGTCAAGACCAAAGCGCTGCAGGGCCTGCTGCGCGCCTCGGAGTGGCAGGCCGACGTCCAGACCGATCTCGACGTCGACGAACTGGACTCCAGGGTAAGAACGTTCATGGAAAGCGCGTCCGTTGAGGCAACGCGCAAACGCAAGGGTAAACCGGTGAGGTACGACCTGCGCAGCCTGGTGCTGGCCATGCAGGTCACCAACCCGGTTGAGCCAGGCTGGCAGCGGCTGCAGATGACCTTGCGCAGCGAACCCAGCGCCACCGGCCGGGTCGACGCCGTGCTGAGGGCGCTGGGTCTGGGCGACGAAGTGGCGCGCATCGAACGTCAGCGGCTGATCTTTGCGGATTAGGCGCAGGGATCTGACCGAAACGCGTTATCGACATGCCTGCGCAACGATTTGGAAAATCGTTCTACGACCGACCGCTCGACGGGACGCAATCGTAGGACAATTTTCTAAATTGTCAGGGCTATGTTGGCCGGTTTTTGACAGGATCGCGATCACAGGTATAATCTCTAAGTTAGCTGCCAGGCCTGCCAAACGGCCTGGTCTTTTATGCCCTGTTAAACCCGGCTTTTAGCCCGTTTCTTGAAACGCAGAGAAGCCTGACGGCATCGCAAGCAAGCGTCGGAATGCCGGACGCGTTGTCGCCAGGAAGGAGAAAACCAATGTATGCAGTAGTTCGCACCGGCGGCAAGCAATACCGCGTGGCGCCCGGTGAATGGCTGGATGTTGAGAAGCTGGCCGGCGAGGTCGGCGACCAGATTACGCTGGACGATGTGTTGCTGGTTCACAACGGCGAACAGGCCGTGGTGGGTCAGCCAACCGTGGAAGGCGCCAGGGTTCTGGCCACCGTCAGGTCCCAGCACAAGGGCCGCAAGGTCATCGTCTTCAAGTACCGCCCGAAGCAGCGCTATCGGCGCAAGCGCGGTCACCGGCAGCAGGTAACCCGGCTGTACATCGACGCCATCGAGTTGTAGAGATTAGGAGAACAGATAATGGCTCACAAAAAAGGCGGCGGCAGCAGCAAGAACGGACGCGACAGTGAGAGCAAACGGCTGGGCGTGAAGCGCTTCGACGGCCAGTACGTGACGGCCGGATCGATTCTCATTCGCCAGCGCGGCACAAAGATCCTTCCCGGCCACAACACCGGCCTGGGTCGTGACCACACCGTCTTCGCCACCATCGACGGCTTCGTGAAGTACGAGTTCGTCCGGCGCGACAAGAAGCAGGTTAGTGTCTACGCTGAGCAGCCCGGCAGCTAAGCGAAAACGAGGCAGAACATGAGAGAAGGAATTCACCCGAAATATTACCCGAACGCGCAGGTCATCTGTGCGTGCGGCAACACCTGGACCACCGGCTCCACGCAGGAAGTCATCCGCACCGACGTGTGTTCCAACTGCCACCCGTTCTTCACGGGCGAGCAGCGCATCGTGGACACCGCCGGCCAGGTTGACCGCTTCATGCGCCGCTTGCAGCAAGCCGAGCAGCGCGCCGCGCAGGCCCGTGTCCAGCAGAAGGCCGAAGAGGCCGCCCGCAAGGCAGCCGCCCAGGCTCGCGCCCGCGGCGAACGCCCTGACAAGGTCAAGGCAGTCGCCGAGAAGGCAGCCGGCGAGGTCCTGGCTGAGTCGCTGGTCGAGTCCGTCGAGACCGGAACTACTGAGAGCGGCGATCTGATCGTCACTGCCGAGCAGAGCGAAGAAATCGTGGCCGAGGTCAACGGCGAGCTGGTTGTAGAGGAGATCGAAGCGACCTCTACTGAGATCAGCGGCGATGACTTCACCGAAACGATCGATGAGACAATCGTCGAGGTTGCTACGGACGACATGACCGAGACCATCGACGAGACCGTCGCCACGCTTGAAGAGGGCGGCGTGACGACGACCGTCGACGAGACCGTCACCGCGATCACCAAGGACGGCGTGACCGAGATCGTCGACGAGGTCATCACCACGGTCTCCGACGGCGAAACCACTGTAACAGTTGACGAGATCGTCAGCGACGAGATCGACGAAGACGCCTAGTCAACCCGTTCAACGGGAAGCGTTGGTCTCGCAGCCAATCCCATGCATGCTGAAGGGGCAGAACTTGTTTCTGCCCCTTTTTTGGTGCCCGGAGGAGGGACAATGCCCCACTTTCAGCCTCGCGGCGGATGGATTGAAGTTGTCTGCGGCAGTATGTTCTGCGGCAAGACCGAGGAGTTGCTGCGCCGGATTCGCCGGGCGGCCATCGCGCGCCAACAGATCCAGGTGTTCAAGCCGGCGATCGATTACCGCTACGGCGTCACCCGGGTAGCGTCGCACAACGGCCTGGGCTGGGAGAGCGAGGCTGTCAGCAGCTCAGCGGAGATACTGGAACGCCTGCGCCCCGAGACGACCGTGGTCGCCATCGACGAGGCGCAGTTCTTCGATGCCGGCGTCGTGGACGTCTGCACCGCGCTGGCCAACCGCGGCCTGCGCGTTATCGCAGCTGGGCTGGATCAGGACTTCCGCGGCGAGCCGTTCGGCCCCATGCCCGCCCTAATCGCCCAGGCCGAGCTGGTGGACAAGCTGCACGCGATCTGTGTGGTCTGCGGGGCACCGGCCAGTCGCACCCAACGCCTGATCGACGGACAGCCGGCCCGCTACGAAGAGCCGATCATCGTCATCGGCGCGGCCGAGCAGTACGAGGCGCGCTGCCGCGATTGTACCGCGTGCCGCGGTAGATTCCATCGCGGAGTGAGCATCCTGCTTCGAAAATAGCGACTGGCCGGCTCCAGCCCCAGAACCGCGGATCGGTCGGAGCGCGGATCAGAGGCATATCCACGGCGAAGGCGAGCTCCGATGTTTTCATTGGTCAGGGTGTCGGGCGGAGCCCGTCCCGGCGCCTGTCTTGAAAATCGCACGCCGCCGTCATTGCGAGGAGGTCCGTCCGACGAAGCAATCATTCTGCTCAGCCGGAGAGACTGCTCACCTGCGCCTGCGCCTGCGGCTCGGCGCAGGCGCAGGTGTCGGCGGCCGCCGCCACGCAGTGACATTTTCATCCATGGTTGTGCGCTTCACGCACGGTCGTCTCAGATGCGAGCGGTGCTGACGCGCCGGCCGCACCTGAGGATGCTCACTCCGCGGACGGGTGCGGGTCCAGCTCGATCAACTGCGCCAGCACCCCATTCAGATCGTCAGGCACGGGCGCTTCGACTGTAATCCGCTCCCCGCTGGTCGGCTGGGTAAACGCCAGCCGGCGGGCGTGCAAAAACTGGCGCGGGCAGGCGATACGCTGCTTCGTGCGACCATAGACGCGGTCTCCCACCACGGGGTGCTTGATGAACGCCAGATGGACGCGGATCTGGTGGGTGCGGCCGGTCAGCAGGTCTACGTCCAGCAGCGTGAAGTAATCGCCGCGCTGGCTGACGGCGGAGCGATAGATTCTCAGGACGCGAAACTCGCTAACCGAGCGCCGCCCGCCGCGCTGCGCTGCAATTACCGCCATGCGTTTGCGGTGCGCAGGATCGCGGCCAATGGGCGCATCGACGCGGCCCTCCAGCACCTCAACCAACCCATCCACCAACGTCAGGTAGGTCTTGTCAACCTGCCGCCGTTTGAACTGCCCCTGAAGATGGCGAAACGCCTTGGCCGTCTTGGCAACCACCAGCGCGCCTGACGTGTCGCGGTCCAGCCGGTGGACGATGCCGGCCCGCTCTGGCCCGCCCACCTGCGCCTGCGCCGGGTAGCGCGCCAGCAGGGCGTTGACCAGGGTGCCGCTGGTCTGGCCGGTCGCGGGATGGGTCACCCTGCCGGCCGGCTTGTTGACCACCAATACGTCGTCGTCCTCGTACAGCACCGCCAGCGGGATGTCTTCAGCAGCGATCACAACCTCGACCCGGGCGGGACGCAGCAGGGTTACCACGTCGCCGGCGGCCAGCTTCAGGCTCGCCTTGGCCGGCTTGCCGCCTACGGTCGCCCGCTCCTCCTTGACCCAGCGTTGCACCTCGGCGCGCGACGTGTCGGGCAGTTGATCCGCCAGGAACCGGTCGAGCCGCTCCCCGCCCTCTTCAACCGGGAACTCCAGCAGTTGGTTTTGATCTGACATGTTGCTCAGTTCTCTTGGTGGGAGACAATTCGGAGAATTGTCCTACGGCAGCACGCTCGCTGGTTCAGGGTCGTAGAACGATTTTCCAAATCGTTGCGCCTGCAGACGCACCGGGCGCCGTGGCTCGATCCAACCGCCTCGAACGACGAACGGTACATTGGCAACTCTGAACAAACAAAGCCAGGCCGATGCCTGGCTCAGTTGATTGAAGTCTGCTCGCCGCGACCTTGCCGGTCAGACTCGTTGTTCGCCGGAGTCCGCTTCGACCGCTGCCTGGCTTTGCCCTTCCTGGGGTTGGCGCAGTATCGCCACGCCAAGCAGGATCACCCCAATGACCACGGCACTGTCGGCGATGTTGAACGCCGGCCAGAAGTGGAAATAGATGAAGTCGGTGACGTGGCCCTGACGCACCCGGTCGATGATGTTGCCCAACGCACCGCCAAGCTGCAATCCCAGCGCAAACTGCACGAGGAGCTGATCATGGGGCAGATACTTGCTGTAGACGTAGATCGACGCCACCACCACGATGCCGATCACCACAAAGAGGATGTTTTGATCGCGCAGCAAGCCAAAAGCCGCCCCGGTGTTGGTGAAGTGGGTGAATGTAAAGAACTTGCTGAATGCCGGAATCGGCGCCAGCGACTCGTAGATCGCCAGGTTCCTCTCGACCCATGCCTTGCTGAGCTGGTCAAGCAGTACAACGCCGATGGCCGTGCCTGCGATGACAAGCCAGCCCGGCAGTGAGATTCTCCGCATATCAGCGTCTGTGGCCGTTGCCTTTCGTGTTTTCCTCGATGTACTGCTGGCAGCTAATGCAGAGCCGCGCATAGGGCAGCGCCTGCAGCCGGGCATAGTCGATCTGGTTGCCACAGCGCTCGCAAAGACCATAGGTACCCTTGTCAAGCCGGGCCAACGCCGCATCGACCTCAACCAGCAGAGCCTCGTCGTTGCGATGCAACGCTAACCCGGCAGCCTGGTCAAAGGCCTCAGTGCCGTCGTCTGCCATGTGATTGCCCAGCCCCGGCTTCTTGTTGCGCGCAGCAATTTCGAAGTGGCTGATGGTCTCCAGCAGTTCAGCCCGCTCGGCTTCAAGCTGCTGGCGGAATGGTTCATCGTTCCTGATCATGCTATTCCTCGCAGTGGCGCACAGAGTTGCCGTACCGCGGACCAATCGAGCAAAACGCGGGTTCGGCAGCGCTAACAAACAGATTGGATGATGGCAAGTGCGCGATACGTGGAAACCGATGAACGCCTGTTGCAAGCCATTGTAGCAGAAAAACGCAGATGTGCAAGCGCCGGACGAATTTCATGGGCCGAACATCGGTCAATCGTTGGGCGGGAAGGGAAGGAAACCAGGGAAAGGATGGAAGGAAAGGACCGGGGGAAGGGAGGGAAATCAGGGAAAGAAGGGGTCAGAGGCAACTAACGCCGCAGTTTCCCTCTTTTCCCTTCTTTCCCCTGTTTCTGCCCACCCTCCTCGCCTAGCCCGCCTTCGTGATTCCCAGCGCCACGGTGGCTTCGTCAACCTCGGCCGTTTCGCCGTAGGCGTCGTGATGCGGCACGCCCGGCTCCAGCGACAGGCTCAGCGTCTCCTGCATGATATACGCGGCCTGGCCTGCGATAGCGGTCGCCAGCTCCTCGTCGGACGTGAGCCAGGTCGTGTGGATGCGGTCGCTTAGCTCCAGACCGGCGTCCTTGCGCATCTGCTGCAGGCGGCGGACCACCTCGCGCGCCAGTCCTTCCTGGCGCAGCTCCGGTGTGATGGTTGTGTCCAGCGCGACGACGATGCCGCGCTGCGGGTCGTTGGTAACCTGAAAGCCCGGCTTCGGCTCGGCCTGCACCAACACATCCTCGGCAGCCAGCGTGACCTCGTGCCCGTTGACGGCCACGGAAACCGGCTGGCCGGCAGCGACCGCTGCAGCCACCGCGTACGGATCAGCCTCACTCAGCGCCTTGCGCACAGCCGGAAAGTCCTTGCCGAAACGCGGTCCCAGCGTCTTGTTGACCGGCAGGATGCGGTACGTGACCAGTTCCGCCTCGCCCTCCGCCAGACCGACCGCCTTCACGTTCAACTCGTCGGCGATCAGTTCGGCAAAGCGAGCCAGACTCTCCGCCTTGCCGGCCGCGACGACCTTGATGCCCGCCAGCGGCTGACGCACCTTGATGTTGGCGGCCACACGGTCGGCGTGTCCCAGGCTAACCACAGCGCGCGCCAGGTCCATGTCGGCCAGCAAGCGGGTGTCCACCCGCACCGCGTCGGCCTGCGGCCAGCCAGTGTGGTGGACGCTTTCGGGAACGGGCGACCCAGGACTGTCAGTCCCCGGAAGGACTGACAGTCCTTCTCGGACTAGGTTCTGGTAGATCGCCTCGGCCAGGAAGGGCTGCATCGGCGCCAGCAGGCGGGCGAAGGTGACCAGCACATGGTAAAGCGTGTCCAGCGCGGCCGGGTCGCCGTCCCAGAAGCGCCGCCGGCTGCGGCGCACGTACCAGTTGCTCAGGTCGTCCAGGAACGCCTCGCAGGCCAGCGTGGCCGCCTCCGAATCGAAGTTCTCCAACTGGGTGTCCACGACACCGATCAACTCGTGCAGCCGTGCGTCGATCCAGCGGTCCATCAGGGAGTCGGCGGAGGAAGGAATGAGTGGGGGAGTGGGAGATTGGGAGACGCCATCCTCGTCCTGCCCCTTGCCCTCTCCACTACGCTCCGCACCGGGACTTCGTGCCATCTGCCATCCGCCATCCGCCGGCCGCCCACTCTTGGCTTCGCCCTCCGGGGTGCCGGGCGACCACTCCGGCGCCAAATTGGCATACGTCACGAAGAAGCTGTAGACGTTCCAGAGCGGAATGTGAAAGCGGCGGCGGGTCTCGTCGGCGCGGTGGAAGCCGAAGAGCAGGTTCTGCTCCGGCTTGTGGTTGAGGAACATCCAGCGCATCACGTCGACGCCGATCATGTCGGCGCCCTCGTTGAAGTCGATCGCATTGCCCCAGCTCTTGTGCATGGCGCGGCCGTCCTCGCCCATCAGCGTCGCGTAGCTGAAGTTGTTGCGGAACGGCGCCTGGCGCGTCAGCACCGTCCCCATGGCCAGCACGCTGTAGAACCAGTTGCGGAACTGGCCGGGAAAGCTCTCGGTGATCAGGTCGGCCGGGTACCACTTGCGCCAGTGCTCCGGGTCGGTGCGGTAGCCGGTGGTGCTGAAGGGCACGATGCCCGCGTCCAACCACGGGTTGCCGACATCGGCGATGCGGCTGGCGCGGCCGCCGCACTCGGGACAGGCGATCTTGACCGCGTCGACGTAGGGACGGTGCGGCGTGTGGCCCTCGAACTGGTCCCACCCCTCGACCGCCAGTTCCTTCAGCTCCTCCTGCGAGCCGACGACGTGGAAGTGGCCGCACTCCTCGTCCTCGCAGACCCAGATCGGCAGAGCAAGGCCGTAGTAACGCTTCTTGCTGATCATCCAGTCGTGCATGTTGCGCAACCAGTCCAGCTCGCGCTCGTAGCCGAAGCTGGGAATCCAGCGGATGTCGTCGACCACCTCCATGATCTGGTAGCGCAAGCTGCGCTCCACCTCTTCCGGCGTGACTTCGCTGCGCGGCTTGTCGTAGAGCGGCCCCATGTCGATGAACCACTCGTCCACCAGGCGGAAGATCAACTCGGTGCCGCAGCGCCAGCAGACCGGGTAGCGGTGGGTGTAGTCCTCCAGCCGGTAGAGCAGCCCCTTGCCGCTCAAGTCATCGAAGATGCGCTGGGTGACCTCGTGCACTGGTTGGCCGCTGAGCCAGCCAAAGCCGGCCTTGTAGACGCCGTCGCCGTCCAACGGGCCGATGACAGGCAGGTCGTACTCCTTGCTCAGCACGAAGTCCTCGGCGCCGCAGCCGGGGGCGATGTGGACAATGCCCGTGCCCTCCTCATCGCCGACCTCGTTCCAGGCGATGACACGATGCGCGTATTCCTTGTCGGCGAACGCTTCCTGCGCCGCCGGCAGGTCGTCGAAGGGACCGGCGTACAGCCAGCCCAGCATCTCAGCGCCCTTCAACTCGCCCAGCACCTCAACCCGACCGGGCATGGCCCGCTTAAGCGCGCCGCGCGACAGATAGTACACCTGATCGTCCTGGCGCACCTTGACGTAGGTCAGCTCCGGCCCGACGGCCGCGGCCACGTTGCTGGTCAGCGTCCAGGGGGTGGTCGTCCAGACCAGCAGCGCCTCGGGCAGGCCGGTCCCGGCGTCCAGCCGCGGCGCGCCGCTCTCGTCCACCAGCGGGAAGCGGGCATAGATGCTGGTGTGGGTCAGCTCCTGGTAGCCATCGGTGACGATCTCGTGCTGGCTGATGCCGGTGCCGCAGCGATAGCACCACGGCATGACGTCGGTGCCCTCGTAGAGCCAGCCCTTCTCCCAGCACTTCTTGAGGAAGCCCCAGATCTGGTAGTTGTTCTCGTTGGAAAAGGTGAAGTAGGACCCGCCCAACTCCGGCAAGCCCAGCCGGCCCACCATCTGCTCGGCGGTGTCGGTGACCGGGCCGTTCGGCCCCTCCACGGTGATGATCTGGCCAGGGTCTTCCTCCAGCTTATCGCGCAGCCAGCGCAGTTGCTGCGGGTCGTTCCAGTCCATCCAGTAGCCGAGGCGGATCGACTGCTCGGTCATGATGGCCGCGAAGTTCAGCACCCGCTGCTTGCAGGTGTTGACGAACTCGGCCAGCCCCATGCGTTCGATGTCACGCTTGGAGGTGAAGCCCTTTTCCTTCTCCACCAGCACCTCGACCCAGAGGCCCTGGCAGTCGAAGCCGTTCTGGTAGCGCTGGTCGTAGCCCTGCATCGCCTTGAAGCGCTGGAACACATCCTTGTAGGTGCGGCCCCACGCGTGGTGGACACCCATCAGGCCGTTGGCGGTGATGGGGCCGTCGATGAAGGACCACGGTTCGTTGCCGCGGTTCTGCTCCCACAGCTTGCGGAACGCGTCGGTCTCCTGCCACAGGTCGAGCACCGAATGCTCCTGGGCGACGAAGTCTGGTTTGGTCGATACTGGTTTGAACATGATTTCCTCGCTTGGGTGACAGGGTGAGAGGGCGACAGGGCGACCGGCCAACGCCATCCTTCCGGCCTTTCCCTGTTTTCCATCCGTTCCCTGCTTTCCTTCCTTTCCCTGTCT
>JAWKOJ010000051.1:0-10037 GCA_041391245.1 Caldilineales bacterium | reverse complement strand
GCAACGCAGAGTTGGCCGAGCTGCGGCGCGACTGGGAGCGAGAGCCCGACTCCACAACCCGCGCCCAGTTGGCCCTTGCCATCCGCGACCTGCAGCGCGACATCCGCGATGACGAGGAGGAGATTCTCCAGGAGATCCTGACCGAGGCCTTTGCGCTGGTACGCGAGGCTAGCCGGCGGACTACCGGCATGCGCCACTTCGATGTGCAGTTGATCGGCGGCATGGTGCTGCACAAGGGGTGGATCGCCGAGATGAAGACCGGCGAAGGCAAGACCCTCGTCGCCACCCTGCCTCTCTACCTCAACGCCCTGACCGGCCGCGGTGTACACCTTGTCACGCCCAACGACTACCTCTCCAAGGTTGGCGTGCAGTGGATGGGGCCCATCTACCACCTGCTGGGGCTGAGGACTGCCGTCATCCAGTCCACGGCCGGCGATCCCAATCGCGGCTCCTATATCTACGACCCCGACTTCCGCTCCGCCGATGACCGCTTGCAGCACCTGCGGCCGGTGACGCGCCGCGATGCCTACATGGCGGACATCACCTATGGCACCAACAACGAGTTCGGCTTCGACTACCTGCGCGACAACATGGTGCAGGACCTCAGCCAGCGCTCGCAACGCGAGCTGTTTTTCGCGATCATCGACGAGGTGGACAACATCCTCATCGATGAGGCGCGCACCCCGCTGATCATCTCCGGCCAGGCGCAGGAGTCCAGCGACTGGTACAGCCGTTTCGCCGAGCTGATGCCGCGGCTGAGTCCTTCGACCAGCAAGGAAGAAGCCGACGGCGACTACGTGGTAGACGAGAAGGACAAGGTCGTCACCCTGACGGAGGCCGGCATCGAAAAGCTGCAGGACTGGCTCGGCATCGGCAACCTCTATTCGCCCGAATACTTCGAGCTGGCACCGTACATGGACAACGCGCTGCGCGCCTCGGTGCTGTTCAAGCGCGACCGCGACTACATCGTGCGCAACGACGAGGTGGTCATCGTCGATGAGTTCACCGGCCGGCTGATGGAAGGACGGCGCTATTCCGAGGGCCTGCACCAGGCCATCGAGGCCAAGGAAGGCGTGAAGGTTCAGCGAGAGTCGCTGACTCTCGCCACCATCACCTTCCAGAACTACTTCCGCATGTACGCCAAGCTGGCCGGCATGACTGGTACGGCCGAGACGGAGAAGGAAGAGTTCGGCAAGATCTACAACCTCGACGTGGCGGTCATTCCCACCAACGTGCCGGTGATCCGCGACGACATGCCGGACTTCGTCTACCGCACGGCGCGCTTCAAGTTCGATGCGGTTGTCGATGAGATCGCAGAACGGCACAACCAGGGACAGCCCGTGCTGGTCGGCACCGTAGCAATCGAGACCAGCGAGTTTCTCTCCAAACTGCTGGAGCGGCGCGGCGTTCCGCACAACGTCCTCAACGCCAAGAACCACGAGCGGGAGGCGCTCATCATTGCCCAGGCCGGCCAGCCTGGCGCGGTGACCATCGCTACCAACATGGCAGGTCGTGGTGTGGACATCCTGTTGGGCGGCAATCCCGAGGGCATCGCGCGCGAGAGTCTGCGCCGCGCCGGCCATGACCTGACCGATATCGCCCCCGATGTGTGGGAGCAGGCCCTGGCCGACGCCAAGGTTGAGGCCGCAGCCAACCGCCAGCGGGTGCTGGAGGCCGGCGGGCTGCACGTGGTCGGCACCGAGCGTCACGAGGCGCGTCGCATCGACAACCAGTTGCGCGGCCGCGCCGGACGCCAGGGCGATCCCGGGTCCAGCCGCTTCTACGTGGCGCTGGACGACGACCTGATGCGGCGTTTCGGCGGCGAACGGGTGGCAGGGCTGATGCAGCGCATGGGCGTGGACGACGACATGCCTCTCGAACACGGCATGGTCAGCAAGTCGATCGAGAACGCGCAGGGCCGGGTTGAGGGCTACAACTTCGACATCCGCAAGCACGTCCTGGAGTACGACGACGTTGTCAACAAGCAGCGCGAGGTGATCTACGACCAGCGGCGTCGGGTTCTGAGCGAGCCAACGCTGCGGCCCACCGTGCTGGGCATGGTCGCCTCGCAGATCGCGCGCCTGGTGGACACGTTCGCGGTCGTCGAGGAGGATGAGGAGCGCGATCTGGCCGGTCTGCAAGGCGCGCTGACGGCCATCTTCCCGCTGCCGGATCACGTGACGGTCGAGTCGTGGCAGTCGATGACGACCGATGAGATCCAGAGCCAGCTCGAGGAGTACAGCGCGGCTTTCTACGATATGCGCGCCCAGGCCAACGGGGCCACGCTTATGCGCCAGTTCAGCGACGAGGGACTGACGCTGGCTAACCTGGCCGAGCGCGGCGATCCGTTCAGCGCCGTGGTCTACCATCGTGTGCTCTCGCAACTGGGCGGCGCAATCGACGAGAGCGTAGGGCGCTTGCCTCTGCGCCAGGTTCCTGAAGACATCCAGCAAGCGGTAGCAACCGGCGTGACCGAAGGCGCGGCGCTTTACCGCGACCGTCTGATCATGATACGGGCCGTGGATGAGCGGTGGGTGCGGCATCTGACCGATCTGGACTCGCTGCGGGAGGGCATCGGGTTGCGCGCCATTGCCCAGATCCAGCCGCTGGTGGCCTACAAGAAGGAAGCGTACGAGATGTTCCAGGAGCTGATGGGTTCCATCGAGAGCGACATCGTCCACGCGATCTTCAAGGTTGATGTGGTGCGCCAGCAGCAGCCGGTGCGCCGGGTGATGCAGACCAACCGGAGCGAGAACGGCGCGGGCCAGCAGACCGAGCGCCGTTCCGGCATCGAAATCGGACGCAACGATCCCTGCTGGTGCGGCAGCGGCAAAAAGTACAAACACTGTCACATGCGCAGTGATCAGTCCGGAACAACCTCGGCCAAGCAGCCTGTTCCGGCCGGCCAGGCTGCCCGGTCGACAACGGCCAAGCGGCGCCGTTCAAAACGTTAAGACGACCTGGGTGTGTCCCAAACGAGGTCATGCTGTACCGGACTCCGACCGAACCCGGTACAGCATAAGCCCTCCCTGAACACACTTCAAAAAGACTTCTCTTCCTGGCAGCCCTTGCTGTAAGGAGGAGCCAAGTTGGGGCGGAGGTCAACGTGGACGCAACTCTCGATTCAGGTGCTTCCTTGCAATGAGCAAGCCAATCACCGTTCCCCTCTATTACCTGTCCGGGATGCCGGCCGAACGCGAACCGGTGTCCTTGCAGCAGCTAGAATCCCTTTCCCGCCAACTCAACAGCTCGCTGAACCTGGATACCGTGCTCGATGTACTGCCCCAGGGAATGCGCGATCTGCTGGGCGCCGCGCGCGGCGCTCTGTTTCTGCGCGACCCCGCCACCGGTGTGGTGACCTGCGCGCGCGCCTGGGGAGTGTCCTCTGACTACACGCGCAAGGTGGAGGCGCAGTATCGCGAGCTGCCGGGCGGAACGTTGCTGGTTGAACGCGCCACAGTTGTCGAGGACGTGGCCGCCGATCCGCGCTTCGATGCCCTGCGCGAGGATGTGCGCCGGGAGGGTTTTGGCAGCATGATCCTGGCCGGTTTGCGACATCAGGACGAGGTCTCCGGCGCGCTGGCTGCGTATTACGATTCGCCGCGCCGCTTCTCGCCGGCCGACATTTTCCTCGCCCAGACGATAGCAAACCACGCTGCGGTTGCGATCAAGAACGCCCGTCTCTTCGCACTGGAGGAAGAGCGTCGCCGCCTGGCGAATGCCTTGCGCGGGCTGGCGTCATCTGTCAGTTCCTCGCTGGATTTCGACCAGATAGCCCGTACGATCCTCGACCACCTGCAACGTGTGCTGGATTTCGACAGCGCCTCGATCTTCACCTATGCCGACAATCGTTTTCGTGTGGCGGCCTTCAGGTACGGCGATGGACGCCCGCCTCTGGAGATCGGTGAACTGATCGCGGCGGAGACGCCGGCGGCCAATCAGGTTGTGGTAGCGAGACAACCGGTATTGATCTCGGAGACTCGCGGCAGCCCCCTTTGGAGGGACGCATCTGGACGCGAGGGCATCCGCAGTTGGATAGGGGTGCCCATGATTTTTCAGGGAGAGATCGTCGGCATTCTCAACGTCGATTCGGACCGGCCGGATGCCTTCGACCTCTCGCACATCGCACTGGTGCAGGCCTTCGCCGATCAGGCGGCCACCGGTCTGGCCAACGCGCGTCTCTACGCGGCCGCCCAGCAGCGCGCTGCCGAGGTCGAACGGGTCAACGAATACAACGAGATGCTGCTCAACAGCATCGAGACCGGCATTCTGCTCGAGTCGGCCGACGACCGCATCGAGTACGCCAACCCGCGCCTGTGTGAGATGGTGGGCTACGGAGCCGCGGAACTGGTCGGCATGGCGACCGATGTGCTCCTTTCCTCCGAAATGGGGCGGCATGTGGACCGGCAAGCCATCGGCCGGGCGCGCGGGGAGAAGGGCCGCTACGAGGCAGCGCTGTTGCGCAAGGACGGCACAGAGCTTCCGGTTTTGGTCAACGCGACACCGATGTTCAGTGGTGGTGTGTTCACCGGCACCCTCACGGCGTTCACCGATATCACCCAGCGCAAGCGGACCGAGCAGAGGTTACTCGCGCTCAACAACGCGGCGCGGGCGTTGACCTTTGCGGCCGACCCCGACAGCGTGCTGCAAGAAGTGCTAGGGCTGCTGCAGGAAGTCCTGCCCTACGACAACAGTTGGCTGTTTCTGCTGGAGGACGGAGACCTGGCGCTGCGGGCCAGCAAGGGACCTGTGGCGGCGCTGAGGGAGAATCGCCGGGTCGAGGCGGGCGCCTATGTCAATTTCGACCTGATGATCGAGCGCCTCGAGCCCATGGTGATCAGCCACACGCGCGCGTCGGAGATATGGCGCAAGGATCCCGTCCTGGACTACATCGAGTCCTGGATCGGCGCTCCTCTGATCGCGGGCGGCCAGGTGCTGGGGCTGCTGACGGCCGACAGCCTGTCGCCCGGCTTCTACGGTGAGGAGGATCTGTACACTATAGCCGCCTTCGCCGATCTGGCAGCGGTGGCCATTCAGAAGGCGCGCCTCTACCACGAGACCCGCATCGCCTATGAAGACCTGCGCGAGCTCGACCGGCTGAAAGATGAGTTCGTGGCTAACGTTTCCCACGAGCTGCGCACGCCGCTGACCTTCATTAAGGGCTACGTCGAGTATCTCCTGGAAGGCTATGGGGGCGATCTTAACCCGAGACAACGCGAGGCGCTGGAGATCATTCTTGGCCGCAGCGATGCCGTGATTCACCTCGTCAACGACATTATCTCGCTCAAGCAGCCGGACATGATCACGATCGACGCAGCGGAGGTCGATATCGCTGACGTAATCACCGCCGCTGTCCAGGGAAGCTATGCCGCGGCCGAGCGCGCCGGCATCAGCGTCCACCAGGAGATCGAGGAGGGTCTGCCGCCCGTATGGGCCGATGCCCGCCGGCTGGGACAGGTCCTCGACAACCTGATCGGCAACGCAATCAAGTTCAGCAGCAGCGGCGACAGCATCACCGCGTCCGCCGTGCGCGGCAATAAGGACACGGTTCTGGTCGAGATCAGGGACACGGGCATTGGCATTCCACCAGACCGTATCGACAAGATCTGGGACCGTTTCTATCAGGTTGACAGCCGCTGGACGCTGCGCGGGCCGGAGCCGGGCTAGGTCTGACCATCGCCAAGCGCATCGTCGAAGCGCACGGCGGTGAGGATCGGGTCGAGCACCCTGGCGTCGGCAGCCGCTTCTCCTTCACCCTGCCCGTTTCCGCGAGCACGAGCGATAGCCCACCGCTATCGACGCGCGCTCCGGCCGAGCCACCCGCCTGCCGGCCACCCGCTCGCCGGCCACCCGCTCTGGCCGGTCTCCGACCGAGCCACGACCTCAGAACAAGAACTCCCGCGCCGTGTGAAATGCTGGCACCCTTGCCTCTTCTGTGGTATCATCTCTGCGACAAAACCCGCCTGTTTTTCGTATAAGAGAATAATGGAGGTTCTACCTTATGGCATCCTTGCTGGAAAAAGTCCAGATTCTGATTTCTGCAGATCTGCATCAACTGGTCGATCAGGCGTTGCAATCGAACTCGGTTGCGGTCTACAACTACTACATCCGCGAGATCGAGAACAACCTCGACAAGCTGGAGGACGCGGTCGCTACTGTTGGCGGCCAGGTCAAGACGATCCGCCGCAAGCGCGATGAGTATCAGGCGCAGGCTGATCGGCTGGACCGCGACATCGACCTGCTGCTCTCTGACGGCAAGGACTCGCTGGCCGAGGCCGCCCAGAGCAAACTGAACGCGACCCGCGCCACGGTCGAGGAATACAGCGCGCAGTTGACGCAACTGGAGCGCGAGTACGACAGTCTGCGCGACGCCCGGCTCAAGCTGCAAGCCAAGCTAGCCACCGTCAAGCAGGAGCGCGAACAGCTTCAGGCGCTGTTGGACCTGGCCAAGGCCAAGGAGATCTCCAACCAGACCATGCGCAGCCTCGACGACCTGGCTGGCAGCCGGGACGAAGATGTGGCGCGCGTGGCAGAGGGCATTCGCCAGCGACTGGACAAAGCCTCGGCCGAAAGCGAGATGCTTGCCTCCAGCCTCGACGCCCAGTTGGACGAAGCGCTGGATCGCCGCGAGATCGACCAGCAGCTCATGGAGCGCAAGCGGCGGCTGGGATTGGCAGAAGGGTAGTAATCAGTCATCAGTAAACAGTTTTCAGAAATCAGTGAACCGTAGACACTCGGCGGTGAACGGCGCATTGGTTCCCGGTACCAGTACTGAACACTGATCACTGGCCGCTGAATACCGTTCACTGACCCGCGGAGCGACAGATAGATGAACCGAACGCGCGTGATCTTTATCGTCATTGTGGTGGCTGCCCTGGCAATCGTGGGGCTGGCTGCTCTGGCGCGTCTGTTGAGCGACCAGCCTGCTTCACCCCTGGTCGTCGATCAGCGCGGACCGGTCAACGTGCGCGTGCTGACGGCGCTGCCGGTCTACGACTGGGTCAACGAGGCGGCCAAGCAGTTCAACGCCGAGGGGCACGAACTGGACGGCAACCCGATCCAGGTCGAGATCATCTCCATGGACGGCCTGTCGGCGCTGGGCAAGTACGACCGCGACGAGTTCGGCGCGCTGCCACCTGACGCCGACCTGGAGAACCTGACGCCCGAGCAGGAGCAGGCGCTGGAGCGCTTTCCCACGGCCTGGATCCCCGACAGCCGCTACCTGCCTGAGCTGGCCAACGTTGCCTACAAGGAACGGCTGGGCCGCGACGTCTTCCTGACCGATGGCGAATATCGCGCCCGTCCGACCGCTATCAGCCTGTTCGCCTGGGGCGTCTACCAGAGCCGCGCCGAGGTGCTGCAGAAGATGTTCGGCGACATCGACTGGCAGGTCATCCACGATGCTGCTATTACCAAGGGTGGCTGGCCGGAGCTGGGCGGGCAGCCCGAATGGGGCTTCTTCAAGCTGGTGGTCCCCAACCCGCGCAAGAACGTCGGCGGGCTGGCGGCCATGGTCGCCGCGGCCGGCGAGTACTACGACTCGACCGCCATCGGCACCGCGGAGGTGACCGATCCCGACTTCCAGGAATGGCTGGCCGAGCTGATGGGCAGCACCACTGACCTGAGCGGCGGCAGCGCCTACACGGCCGAGGACTTCGCGCTGTTCGGCTACTCGGCCGGCGACGGCGGCCAGCTTCTGGAGTCTGACCTGCTCAACAACATGGAGGGCATTCAGAACCGCTGGGGCGAGCCGCTGGACATCTTCTATCCCAAGTATGTCACCTGGTTCGACTTCCCGTTCACCACCTGGATCGGGCCGGAGACCAGCGCCGCCGAGAAGAATGCGGCGCTGGAGTTCCAGCGTTACCTGCTGTCGCCTGACGTGCAGGCCAAGGCCGTGAGCTACGGGCTGCGGCCGGCCAACTCGTCGGTGTCGGTGGACCAGCCGGACAGCCCCTTCACCCGCTGGGCGGATCAGGGCGTTGTGCCGATCGTGTCGCGCACCGAGGCCATGCGCTCACCGGACCGGGATGTCCTGCTGGCGCTGCTGCGCTGGTTCGATCTGAACGTGGCCCAGTAGGGGGTTCCATGGCCAAGAAGACAACTCCCATCGGCCCGTGGATCGTCGTGGCGACGGTGATCGTCGGCTTCTTCTGCATCTTCGGCTGCGTCCTGGCGTTGATCGCTTTCAACGGGCGCGATTCGGGGAGCGGCGGAGTTGTCGTTGCCGACGCCGATCCCGCTACCGCGACGCTGACCCTGGCTTATTCTGCCGAGAAGGCCGCCCTTATCACCGACCTGGTCGATCGCTTCAACCAGCAGAAGCTGCGGACCGACGACCGCAAGACCATGGAGGTGCAGTTGTTGGAGCTGGCTCCCGACTTGATGGTCGAGGAGGCGCTGTCGGACGCACCCCGCTTCCAGGCTCTGACCCCCGACTCCAGCCTGTGGTTGGACCAGTTGGACCGCCGCTGGGCCGAACAACAGCAGCTTTCTGAAGGAGCCATTGCGCCGTCGGCGATTGGCGAGGCCGTGCGCTACGCCATCAGCCCCGTGGTCATCGCGATGTGGGACGACGTGGCCCGCAGTCTGGGCTGGCCCGACCAGCCGGTGGGCTGGGAAACCATCCAGCAGCGCGCCGCGTCCGATCCCGACTTCCGCTGGAGCCACCCCAGCACAAGCCAGGCCAGCGGCCTGCTGGCGACTCTGGCCGAGTTCTATGCCGGCGCGGGCAAGACCCGCGGGCTGACCGTAGAGGATGCCACCGCGCAGGATACCATCGACTATGTTGCCGATGTCGAGCGCACCGTCAAGTTCTACGGCGAGGGGGAGACCGCCATCCTCGACCGCATCAAGGCCGAGGGGCGCAACTTCCTGGACGCGTTCGTGGTGCAGGAGCACCTGGTCGTCAACTACAACCGCGACGCGGGCAGCGGCTCCCCGGAGCTGGTGGCCGTGTACCCGGCCGAGGGCACGCTGTGGGCCGATCACCCGCTGGCGCTGCTGGAGTCCAGCGCCCTGACCAACAACCAGCGCTCGACCTTCCGGGCGTTCCGCGACTACGTGCAGTCGCCCGAGGCGCAGCAGATTGTGCTGCAGGCCGGTTTCCGCCCGGCCGACCTGTCGCTGTCGCTGGCGGGCGGCGCGGTGTCGCCGGCCAACGGCGCCGATCCCAGCCAGCCCCAGACCACCTTGCAGGTCCCCGGCCCGGCGGTTGTCGATGTCGTGCAGAACGTCTGGCAGTTTACCAAGCGCAAGGCCAACATCTACCTGGTGGTGGACACCAGCGGCAGCATGGAAGGCGAGAAGCTGGCCGCGGCCCAGGCGGCGCTGCGCGAGTTCCTCGACCAGATCAAGGGCGAGGAGGAGCGAGTCGGGCTGGTCGAATTCAGTACCTTCGTCAACAACATCGACCCGTTGGACACCATGGCCAACAACCGCGCCCACCTGGAGCGCAGCATCGACAACCTGGAGGCAGGCGGCGACACCGCGCTGCTGGACGCGATCATGGTGGCCTACGACCGTATCCAGCAAGACCCGGACCCTGAGCGGATCAACGCCATCGTGGCCATGACCGACGGGCGCGAGAACGCCTCCTCCACGACCCTGCTGCGGCTGCGCGAGACGATCCGGCGCGGCAACAGCAACGGCGTGCCCGTGGTAGTGTTCACCATCGCTTTCGGCGACGACGCCGACTACGACGTGCTGCAAACCATCGCCGACGCCAGCGGCGGCCAGATGCGCCAGGGCGACCTGGAGACGATCCGGCAGTTGTACCGGATTCTGAGTTCCTATTTCTAGGTGTGCTATGGCCAACACGGGCAAGAGCGAAGCCATTACGGTGGAGACGTATCTGGATGCGCTGCCTGCCGATCGGCGCGAGGTGATCGCGGCGGTGCGCCAGCTCATCCTCGACAATCTGCCCGAGGGTTATCGCGAGATGGTGAGCTGGGGCATGCTCGGCTACGGCATTCCGCTGGAGCGCTATCCCAAAACATACAACAAACAGCCGCTGAGCTACATTGCGCTGGCTTCTC
>JAWKOJ010000050.1:0-10644 GCA_041391245.1 Caldilineales bacterium | reverse complement strand
GTGGTCGTGCAGTTGGTGCAGGGGCTGCGGCGCGCCGGCGTGGAAGTTCACGTCGTGACCTTTGACTTCACCAAGACGCAAGCAGAGGACACGGTTCAGGAGGCGGATGGCGTCACCGTCCATCGGCTGCGCCTGCGACGGCTGCCGCGCTGGACGGGGGTGCGCATCAACGCCGGGGTTCTGGCGAGGAGGCTGCGCGCCATCGCCCCTGACATCGCTCACGCCCACAGCGGCGGCACGTTTGCCGACGGCGCACTTGGCAGCCAGGTGCCGGCAGTGATCACCGTCCACGGCGTCATCTCGCAGGAGGCTGCCACCGCCCGCCAGAGCGGCATCGCATGGCGGGAGGATCTTGCCTGGCGTTACGAAGTCTGGTACGAGCGGCACTGCTTGCGGCGGGCGCGCGACGTGATCGCGATCAGCCCATACGTGGCTCATCTCTACCGCGAGCTGACCGGTGCTCGCATGTCGTTGGTAGAGAACCCGGTGGCGCAAGTCTATTTCGATCTGCCGGACCAGACCGAGGCGACCACGATTCTGTGCGCGGCCCGAGTGATCCAGCGCAAGAACGTGCTGGGGCTGTTGCATGCCTTTGCGCGGCTGCGGCAGCAACTGCCCGAAGCGCGGCTGCGGCTTGCAGGCGAAACGACCTCGGAGCCGGCGTATGCCGGGCAGTGCCGACAGTTCGTGGCGCAAGGTGGGTTGAGCGACGCGGTGGACTTTTTGGGCTGGCTGGACGAGGCAGCCTTGCAGGCCGAGTACAGTCGTTGTCGGGCGCTGGCCCTGTTTTCGTGGCAGGAGACGGCGCCAGTCGCGATCGAGCAGGCCATGGCGGCCGGCAAGCCGGTGGTCGCCAGCGACGTCGGCGGCGTTCGCTATCTGGTCAACGACGGTGTGACGGGGTTCGTGGTCGCGCCGGACGACCCGTCCGGCCAGGCTGCGGCCCTGCACCGCGTCCTGTCAGATAGCCAGTTGAGCACCTCTATGGGCCAGGCCGCCCGGTCGGCCGCGCTGGCACGTTTCCACCCCGACCAGGTCACCGAGCAAACCCTGGCCGTCTACCAGCAGGCAATCGCCAGCCAGCGCACGCGCTAATCAACACACAGCCTACCGTTGTGGGCTCGGTCAGGCCCCTGCCGGGGTGCAAGCCAAGAGCTGCCGAAGCGGCAACCAATTGAAATACGGGTCCACAAATCTGGATCAGCACTGGAGATAACCGATGTACAAACCTACTCTCGACCAAGTCCGTTCCCTCGCCGACCGCGGCAACCTGGTTCCCGTCACCCGCGAGCTGCCGGCCGATCTGGAAACGCCGGTGTCGGTGTATCTGAAGCTGCGAGACGGGAGTCCTTCCTTCCTGTTGGAGTCGGTGGAGAAAGGCGAGCAGCTGGGCCGATACTCCTTTATCGGCGTCCAGGCGCCGCTGTCGCTAACGGCCCGCGGCCGTCAGGTGACGACCAAAGGCGCGGGCGGCGCTGTATTGGAGCAGCACGAGCACGACGACCCGCTGGACGCGGTGGCCGAGGCGCTGGCCCGCCGCACCCCCATCGACGTGCCGGGGCTGCCGCGCTTCACCGGCGGCGCCGTCGGCTACCTGAGCTACGACTGGGTGCGCTTCGTGGAGCGGTTGCCGGAGACCGCCAGCGATGATCTGGACCTGCCGACCTTTGTCTTCCTGCTGGCCGACAACCTGGTGATCTTCGACCATGTGCGCCACCGGCTGATCGTGCTGGCCAACTGCCGGCTGGAGGGCGACCTGACTGCGGCCTACGCCGATGCCATCGCCCGCATCGACCAGATCGTGGCCCGGCTGCGCAAGCCCCTGGTGGTTCCTGAGACCCCTAACGTCCTCAGCGACGCTCCGTGGCAGAGCAACTTCGACGAGGAACGCTTCGAGGCCATGGTACTCGAGGCCAAGGAACACATCGCCGCCGGGGACATCTTCCAGGTGGTGCTCAGCCAGCGCCTGACCCGCCAGACCGAGGCCGATCCGTTCACCATCTACCGGGCGCTGCGCATGACCAACCCAAGCCCGTACATGTATTTCCTGGAGTTGCCGGGCGACGGCGCGGACGGTGAACCAATCCGCATCGTCGGCTCCAGCCCGGAGATGCACGTACGGCTGGAGGACGGCAAGGCGCAGTTGCACCCCATCGCCGGCACCCGCTGGCGCGGCGCTTCAACCGAGGAGGATGCGCGCCTGGCCGCGGACTTGATGGCAGATCCCAAGGAGCGGGCCGAGCACGTCATGCTGGTAGACCTGGGGCGCAACGATCTGGGGCGGGTGTCGGAGTATGGCAGCGTGCGCGTGCCGGCCCTGATGACCGTCGAGCGCTACAGCCACGTCATGCACATCGTCAGCGACGTGCAGTCCAACGTGCGGCCCGAGTTCGACGCCTTCGATCTGCTGCGCGCCACATTCCCCGCGGGCACCGTCAGCGGTGCCCCCAAGGTGCGCGCCATGGAGATCATCGAGGAGCTGGAAGGAACGCGCCGCGGCCCGTACGCCGGCTGTGTGGGCTACATCGGGTACGACGGCGCGATGGACACCTGCATCACGATCCGCACCGTGGTCATGCGCGGCAAGACCTGCTACCTGCAAGCGGGCGGCGGCAGCGTGGCCGACAGCGACCCGGTCTACGAGTGGAACGAGACGCTCAACAAGGCGCGCGCACTGGCGGTCGCGGTGGAGGTGGCTGAGCGGGGGTTGGTGGAGTAGCGCGGGCAGAGCTGTAGGCTTGGGATCCTTCTTTCGATTAGTTGCCGCTTCGGCCGATCCTTGCTTGCACCCCGGCAGGGCTTTGGGTTCGTAGTAGGCGCTTCAGCGCCTCGGAACGGCGCTGAAGCGCCTACTACGATCTTTTCAAGACCACGGCAACGCCCTTCTTTCCTTTTCCTGCCTTTCCCTAGCCCACGACGATATTCACCAGCTTGCCCCCGGCGACGATCACCTTGCGGATGACCTTGTCCTCCAGGTGGCGCTGGACGTTGGGTTCGGCCAACGCCAGCTCGCGCGCCGCGGCTTCGTCGATGCTGGCCGGCGCCTCGATCTTGCCGCGCACCTTGCCGTTGACCTGCACAACCAGCGTGATCACGTCCTCCTCCGCGGCCTCGGCATCCCATGTCGGCCACGCCTGGACGTGGACGCTGGGACCCGGATGACGCTGCTGCCACATCTCCTCGGCCAGATGGGGCGCGATGGGCGCCAGCAGCAGCAGCAGGCTGTCAATCGCTTCGTTCCAGGCGTCGCTGCCGAACACCTCCGTGTTGCGGGCCGATTTCAGCGCGTTGCGCAGCGCCATCAGCTTGGCAACAGCCGTGTTGAACTTGAACGCGTCGAAGTCGCTGGTCACGTCGCGGATCGTCTGGTGGGTCGCCCGCCGCAGGTCCTTGATCTGCTTCTGGCTGGGATGGCCGCCCGCTTCGTCGCCCTCCATCACCAGGCCCCACACATCATGCATGAAACGGTTGGTGCCCTCGATGCCGCGGCTGTTCCACGGCCCCCCCAGCTCCCAGGGGCCGATGAACATCAGATAGGCGCGGATGGTGTCGGCGCCGTAGCGCTGCACCAGGTCGTCGGGCGCGACCACGTTGCCGCGGCTCTTGGACATCTTCTCGTTGTCCTCGCCCAGGATCATCCCCTGGTTGAACAGCCGCACCATCGGCTCGTCGAAATCGACCAGGCCCATGTCCCGCATCGCCTTGGTGAAGAAGCGGGTGTAGATCAGGTGCATGGTGGCGTGTTCGATGCCGCCGGTGTACTGGTCCACGGGCAGCCAGTAGCGGCCCTGGGCCGGATACCACGGGGTGTCGTCGGGACCGATAGTCTGGCCGGCCTTGTAGTACGGCGTGACGTAGGCATACTGGTACCACGATGAACACATGAAGGTGTCCATGGTGTCGGTCTCGCGCTCGGCGTCGCCACCGCACTGCGGACAGGTCACATGCCGGAAGCCCTCGTGGAACTTCAGCGGGCTTTCGCCGGTGGGCAGGAACTCGGCGTCTTCGGGCAGCATCACCGGCAGGTCGCTGTAGGGCACCGGCACGATGCCGCACGTCGGGCACTCCATCATGGGAATAGGCGCGCCCCAGTAGCGCTGGCGGCTGATGAGCCAGTCGCGCAGCTTGTAGTTGACCGCCGCGTGGCCGCGCCCGCGGGCCTCCAGCCAGGCGATGGTGTCGGACACGGCGCGGTCGCCGGGCGTCCCGCTCAACTCGCCGGAGTTGATCATCACGCCGTAGTCGTGGTGAAACAGCACGTCGCGATACCACGGCACGGCCTGCCACATCTCCATGGAGGAGCGATACTGGCGCATCAGCTCGTAGCCCTGGTGGCAGCGATTGATGATCGCCTGATCCGCGATGATTGAATCCAGCGTCATGGGACCGTCGTCGAACACCACCTGCCAGCGCCGGCCGACGATGTCGGCCCAATGGCCGGCCTTCAGGTGTTTCAGCAACAGCGCCGTAAACGTGTCCATCTCCGCGTCGCTCTCCAGCGGCACGCCGTAGAAACGGCCGCGGTCGGCGATATCGAGGAAGCGAAAGTCGATGCCGGCAGCCTGCAAGGCAGCAACGAACGCTGCCTCGTCCTGGAGCGACCCGTCCCAGACCACGCTCTTGGCGCGCTCATCCATCCGCTCGATGACCGGCACGATGGAGAGGCCAAACTTCAGCGCAAACTCGAAGTCGCGCTCGTCGTGGGCGGGCACGGCCATGATTGCACCGGTGCCGTAGGTCATCAGCACATAGTCGGCGATCCAGATCGGCACGTGTGCGCCGTTGACCGGGTTGATCGCGTAGGCGCCGGTGAAGACGCCGGTCTTCTCTTTATCGAGGGCGCCGCGCTGGATCTCGCTCATGCGGGTCGCCTGGTTGACGTAGGCATCGACCTCGGCCCGCTGGCCGGCTGTGGTGATCCTGTCCACCAGCGGATGTTCCGGCGCGAGCACCATGAACGTTGCGCCCCACAGCGTGTCGGGGCGGGTGGTGAAGACGACCAGATCGCCTGCGCCCGGCTCTTCGTCGGGCAGATACGCAGGGGCGACGGTGAACGTCACCTCGGCGCCTTCGGAGCGGCCGATCCAGTTGGTCTGCATGGTCTTGACCCGCTCGGGCCAATCGATGGTGTCCATGCCTGCCAGCAGTTCCTCGGCATACTGGGTGGTGCGGAAGAACCACTGGTACAGCTCCTTCTTGACCACCGGCGTGCCGCAACGCTCGCAGTGGCGATCGTCGCCCCAGACCTGCTCGCGCGCCAGTGTTGTGTTGCAATGGGGGCAGAAGTCGACCGCGGCAAACGCCTTGTAGGCCAGTCCCAGGTCGTACAGCTTGAGGAAGAACCACTGCGTCCACTTGTAGAACTCAGGCTCGCAGGTCACCGCCTCGTGGTCCCACGCCCACATCGCGCCCATGGAGCGCATCTGGCGACGCATGGTGGCGATGTTGGCCTGCGTCCACTTGTACGGGTGGGCGCCTTTCTTGATGGCCGCGTTCTCGGCGGGCAGACCGAACGCGTCGAAGCCGATGGGGAAGAAGACGTTGTAGCCCAGCATGCGGCGATAGCGGGCCGCCGCGTCGCTGGGCGTCATGGCGTACCAGTGGCCGATGTGCAGGTCGCCCGACGGGTAGGGCAACATAGTGAGGAAGTAGAACTTCTCGCGGTCCGGGTCCTCGACCGTCTTGTACAGCCCGTCCGCTTCCCAGCGCTGTTGCCACCTGGGTTCGATCTCTTGTGGATTATATTTCTCTGGCATGATTGCCTCTCTTGCTCACCCTCTCCTACTCGTACTCGTACTCCTACTCCTCCTCGTCCTCGGTTCTTGGCAACACAAGAGTACGAGTACGAGGAGGAGGACGAGTACGATAAAGAAAAACGCCCTCATCCGCTCAGGGACGAAGGCGCACGCTCCGCGGTACCACCCTGTTTGAAGACAGTTACCAGCAATCAGTGATCAGTGATCAGTTCCGACGTTTTGACTGATTGCTGATCACTGTTTACTGATTACTCTCCGTCTTCCACTCAGGCGACCGGTAACGGTGTCAACCGGCGCACGCTATGGCTGCAGCCATTCACGCACGCAACTCCCAGGCGAGTTCGGCCACGGCGTGCGCTGGGACGCCTGCGGGCTTGCACCATCCGCCCGCTCTCTGCAGCGCCGGCCTACTGCTCCTGTTCGCAGTTTTTCTCTGTTCTGTTGGTTGACGGAGTATAGGTCAGGTAGGCGTGGAAGTCAAGACGCCGATGGTGTGACGCGAAAAGTTGGCAACTTTGTGGGAAAGTTGCCAACTTTGATGCTAACCAGTGGAGCAGAGGGGACTCGAACCCCTGACCCCCACAATGCCATTGTGGTGCTCTCCCAACTGAGCTACTGCCCCGAATTCGTTTGGTAAGCTGCTGTCGTTGACAGCCAGGTGGAGCTGAGGGGATTCGAACCCCTGGCCTCTACAGTGCGATTGTAGCGCTCTCCCAGCTGAGCTACAGCCCCGCAGCACCTGTCACAGCCTAGGATTATACCGGTCGCTCTGGCGATTGTCAAATCCTACCCGATTATCGGACACCGTCAACAGGGGATTGACAGCGGCTGCCGGCTGTGCTACGCTCCGGGTCGATCTGCACGAAATCCGGTCCGTTTCTCGTTTATCTCAGTGGACACTCTGCCCGCACCACAACGTCAGGAGGACAACACAGATGCCCCAGAACGACTACAGAACTGCCGCTGCTTCCTATGCAGCGGAGATGCGCACCCTCTTTGCACCTTCCGAGGAATCGACCCGCAGCGCGATCCGTGCCGCGACCGAAGATGAACTGGCTGGCCGCGCCGACAGCCTGGTGGCCCAGTCGGCAGCGCTCATCGGACAAACCAGCCCCTACCTCCAAGCCGATGACATGGCGACCCGTCTCGGAGCAGAGCAGAGCCTGCTGGCGCAGGCTGCTGCATCGCTGCGCGCCGCCGATGGATTGCTCGCGCTGGCCGATGAGGACGGCCAGGAGGCTACACGCAGCGTCGGCGCCCCGCCCCAACCCCAGACTTTTGACGACCTTCTAGCCATGATCGATGGCTCGCTGGAGGAGATCGGCGCGCAGGTCGAACCGCAGCCGGAGATGACCCGCGGCGGCGCCAGCACCACGCCGGCCGAACTTATCGAAACCAGCAATGAGACCATGGAACAGGTCGTCACGACCGTGGGGACCTTTGCGCGCGGCACGGTAGCCAGCCTGGTGGGGCTGGATCCGGCGCTGCTCAAGCAAGCCGCCGGGATGCTGGGCAGCGAACTCGCCCAGGCCGTCACCAAGTTGGGCGAGAACGTCTCGCGGCTGGTCTCCAAGGCCGTGGCCTTCATCGTCCAGGCCTATGACAGCCTGCTGGCTGCGCTGGGCCAGGATGCCGCCAGCGCACTGCGCCAGCAGGCGGCTCAGTGGGTCGAGGATCTGCAGCAGGGCGAGGCGCTGAACGAACTGGCAGACGCACTCTACCAGACCGACGACACCAGACAACGCGTTGCCCAGTTGGTGACAGACAGCGGCGCGCCCGGCCCGGTCCTCGGCAAAACCCAGGCTGACGTGGAAGCCCTCTCCCCCGGATTCGAGTCGCGCATCAAGCTGGCGGGCCAGATTCGGGCGGGTCTCGGCCTGCTGAAGTTCATCCCCGCAGCCAAGGGGCCCCTGGAACTGGCCACCGGCGTGCTCTACCTGGCACTGCTGGGTTACGTGATCGTCGCCGGCGCGGACTACGTGGACGCACCGCGACTGGCGCGCATCGGCCGCGTGCCCGGCGTGTTTGAAACGGTGCAGGCTGGGCTGATCCCGGCCTGAGACTCAAGACACTCGCGTTCTCCGAAGCACCCGAGTGTCTGACCGACGAGAGATAAAAAGCAGACCCGGCGCAAGCGCCGGGTCTGCTGATATTTGAAGGTGCGACGTTCAAATCGACCAAGGCACACTCTACGCGGGCGGGGGGAGGTACGTATGTATGCCACGAGGCGAGGAAGAAACTTGATATCGTGCCCTTCGGTGCGAACAAGCCAAACCTCGTCACTACCTTCGTGTAATATTCTAGCACAGAATGCAAGCGTTGGCAATACTTTTTTCGATGAATTTTCTTA
Organism: Caldilineales bacterium; assembly: GCA_041391245.1. Classification (GTDB taxonomy): domain Bacteria; phylum Chloroflexota; class Anaerolineae; order JAAEKA01; family JAAEKA01; genus JACKBK01. The sequence continues at coordinate 2,538 of JAWKOJ010000050.1, read as the reverse complement.
CGGGTCGAGATTTCGCAGAAATTTGTGGCTACGCATTACGTAATACGTAATGCGTAGCAGCGATGATCATCGTTACTCACATCCCCGGCACACACCACGGCAAGCTACGCAATACGCAGTGCACATCACACCTCACCTGCCGCGGCTGAAGGCCACGAAATCCAGCGCGGCCTGCTCGTCACCGCTGCCGGGGAACACCTTTGGCAGCAGCACGTGAAATGCGCTGCCGCCGCCCGCGGGCGTCTCGACCCAGATTTGCCCGCCGTGTTGGGTGATGATGTGCTTGCAGATCGTCAGCCCCAGTCCCGTCCCTTTGTACCGGCGGCGCGCGCTGCTGTCCACCTGGTAGAAGCGGTCGAAGATCCGCTCCTGCTCGTCGGGCGGAACACCGATACCGGTGTCTGCAACTACCAGCTCGATCATGTCGTCACAGTCGGTTCCGGTCACGACGATGCGTCCTTCCTCGGGGGTGAACTTGATGGCGTTCTCCACCAGGTTGGTCATCACCTGCTCCAGCCGCATCGGGTCAGCCTCGATCTCAGGCAGGCCGTTGACCTCCAGAGCAAGAGTCAACCCCTTGTTGCCGGCCAGGGGCGTCAGCTTGTCAGCCACCGACGCAACGACATCGGTAGGGCTGAGCAGCACCGGGCGCAGCTTGATCTGCCCCGATTCCAGCCGGCTAAACTCCAGCAGGTCCTCGATCAGCCGCTGCAGATGGCCTGTTTGTTCCTTGACGGTGGATAGAAAGTCGCGCTGCAGCTCCGTGACCGGGCCGGTTTTGCCCATCAGAATGATGTCCACGAAACCCTTGATGGAGTGCAGCGGCGTCTTCAGCTCGTGCGACACCACCGAAAGGAAGTTGGACTTCATGCGCTCCAGTTCCTTCTGTGCGGTGATGTCGCGCAGCACGGTCACAACCCCACTTACCTCCTCGCCCGCCTCGGTAGGGCGAAGCAGCGGGGCGGCCAGCGCCTGGAAGGTCCTTGGCTGGCCGTCAGTTCCCAGTCCCGCGGAAGCAATCGGCAGCTCCCGCACCACCACCTGCCCGGAAGCCGCAGTCTCCTCCAGAACCTGCAACACCTCGTCGCCAGGCAGCAGATCGGCCAGCCCGGCGCCCAGCGGAGGCGAGGGCAACCCAAAGACCCGCGCCGCGACCGGGTTCATCAGCAGCAGGTGCGCCTCGGTATCGACCACAATCACGCCGTCGCCAATGCCGGCCAGCACCGCCTCCAACTCCCGGTGCCGGTCGGTGACATCGCCGTAGAGACGTGCGTTCTCGATGGCCGTCGCCGCGAAATAGGCAAAGCTCTCCGTCAGGCTCCGGTTCGAGGAGTCGGCCGGCGTCTCGTGGGAATGGCCGACCAGCAGCGCGCCGATGGGTGCGCCGCGGGCAACCAGTGGAATCAACTCGACCGCGCCGACCGGCCACGCGACCGGCCACGCGGGAGCGGACGGTCCATCCCCGTTGCTGGACGAACTCAACACCTGATGCCGTCCCGATGCCATGGCGGCGACAAACGATCTGTTTGCCAGCACGGGCTGGCGCGCGACTGCGGCTGCTCCGCCGGCGGCTGCCACGACCAACCGCTCCATGCTGCCGCGTTCCTCGTCAAGCAGAGCCACTGCGCAGTAGGCTGATCCGCTGAGCCGGCTGAGCCGGTTCGCCACGGTCGCCAGCGTCTCGTTCAAATACAGTGTGGCCGACAGCGCCTTGGCAACCTCTTGCAGCGTCCGCAGTTCCAGCACCCGGTCGCCCAGATCGGTGGCGGTGCGCTGCAAGGCGCGCGCCTGGCTGGCAAGGTCCTCGGTGCGGGCCGCCAGCGCCAGCCGCAGCCGGTCCACTTCGCTCAGCCGGCCGGCCAGCACCAGCCCCGCGCCGACGATGCCGACTGTCAGGGCCAGCAGCAACAGATAGCGGGTCAGAAAGAGCGGGTCGGCCACGAAGACCAGGCTGCCATAGGCCAGCGTCAACGCCGCGAAATAGAGCGGCCCGTAGGCGAAAGGCAGCCACACCACGCCGCGCACATCCGGCCCATAGACAAGCGTGCGCAGACCCAGCAGCGGGTAGAGCAGATAAAGCGGACTGGCCAGGCCGCCGGACCTCGCGATCAGCGCGGTGACGAAGGCCGCGTCGATCAGTTGCATCGCCCAGTAGACCCCCGTCGAGCGCAACTGCTGGCTCCACGACCCGGCGAAGTAGGCCGTCGTCGTCGCGGTGTAGACGGCAAAGGCCGCGACCAGAACGAGGCTGGTCTGGCCCTGGCCGCGAAAGGCGGTAAACGCGGCGATGACCACCAACAGCCAGCGTGCCGGCAGGCTGTAGCGTAGTTCGTTGCTGCGCAGCCGGGAGAAGTTCGTCATCGCGGTGAGGTGGTTGGCTCAACCGTGGGCGCGGCGGTTGGCTCGACCGGTGCTGGCGTCTGGCCGCCGGCCGATGGCGCTGTCGGAGCCGGCGTATCGCCCGCCGGCGGCAGCGTCGCAGTCGCGCCAACCGTCGCCGTCGCGGTCGCCGTTGGCGGCTGGGTCGCAGTGGCAGTC
>JAWKOJ010000049.1:0-11306 GCA_041391245.1 Caldilineales bacterium | reverse complement strand
GGCGACCACGCCATGGCGGTCTATGCCGTTGCCGAAGCGCTGCTGCATTTCGACCAGGCGCTGGCGCTTGTGACGGCGAGCTGCCCGGCTACTGAGGAACAGTTGCTGCACCTGTTTGGCCGGCGCGGCCGTGCGCTGGAGTTGGAGTCGCGCTTCGAAGATGCCGATGACAACTACCTGATGATGGAGAAGTTTGCCCTGGACCGCTCGCAGGCCAGACTTGAACTGGCCGCCGTGCTGGCTCAGACAAAGCTGCGCTCGTTCACCAATCTACTTTTCGACCCGGTGGAAGGGAAGAAGCTGGCTGAGCGCTCTCTGGCGCTGGCCGAAACGCTGGACGACCGTCGCAGCCAGGCCGAGATCTACTGGGACCTGATGAACCAGGCGCGCTTCAACACCGGGCAGCAGGAAGAGGCCATCGCCGCCGGCGAACATGCCCTCGAGATCGCGCGCGCCATTGGCTGGCAGGAGCAGGTGGCGGCTATTCTCAACGACATCTCCGATGTCTACGCCGATTCGGGACGGTTTGTCAAGGGCGAGGCGGCGCTGGCAGAGGCGCGCACCTTGTGGAAGGAGTTTGGCAATCAGCCGATGCTGGCCGACAACCTGAGCAACACCGGCGTCTGGCGCATCATGCAGGGCGATTTTCAGGGGGCGATGGATTGCTTCGACGAGGCCCTGGACATCACGACGCGCATCAAGAACGTCTGGGGGCAGAGCTACAGCCGCTCGGTTCGCGGCATTGCCAGCTGGCAGTTGGGCAGGTACGACCAGACCATCGAGGACTTCACGGTCGGTCCTGCCCTGGCCGACGAGGCCGGCTTTCTGATCGGCCAGGTGCTGCCGCGTATCCAACTGGCCTTCGTGTACCTTGAGCTGGGCTGCCCACACCTGGGACTGGCGTTGCTGCAAGGGCTGTCCGACTCCATGGGAACACCCATTCCCCAGTTCACACCGTCGCTGCCGGTTGTGTTGGCGGCCTTTCAGGAGATCAACGGGCTGACGGAGGCGGCGGCAGGTTTCTCAGGCAGCCCGGACGACGTCGATCCAATGCAGGGGTTCTGGGTCTTCAACTTTGCCAGCCTGAGTTGGTTCGTGCGGCTGCTACACGCCGGCCGCCTTGAAGAGGCGGTGGCGATGTGCAACCGCCACATCGATGTGATGCAGGCGCACGACATCGTCGCTTTTCAAACCGATGCCCGCCTGTTCGCCGGGCGGGCGCTGGTCCAACTCGGTCGGATCACGGAGGCACGCGAGCAACTTAGCACCGCCCGAGCGCAGGCGCTAAGCATTGGCCAGCGGCGCATCCTGTGGCAGGTCCTGCCGCCCCTGGCTGATCTCACACCGGATGCCAGCACAGCCGACGCGCTGCGGGCCGAAGCTGCTGAGATGATGGCCAACATCCGCGACCGGTTGCCCACAGAGGAACTGCGCGCCGGCTTTCTGGCGCTGCCGGACGTCCGCCGCACCCTGGATTGAGAGTTGCCCCAAGAGGTGACAGTCGCTGTCCGCTCCTTCCGCCTGGCTCCGGAGTCTTGCAAAAGCGACTGTCACCTGAAACAAGCAGAGGAGCATGAAACATGACTGACCACCCTCGTACCGAAGCGCTGATCGCCCAACTGGAGAATCTGTGGGCCTGCTTCGATGAACTGTTCGACTCGTTCAGCACCGCCGACTGGCAGAAACGGCACGGAGACGACTGGACCCTGGCCGATGTGCCCTACCACCTCGCCTATTACGACACCGAGATCATCGCCTTTCCCCTGAAACAGGGACCTGAGTTGGCTGATAGCGACCGCATCGAGGTAAATTCGATGGCAGCGCTGCACAGTTGGAACGCCAGCCAGTTTGCCCGCCGCTCAGCTTACAGCGATCCCCACAAGGCAGTGGCTCGCTGGCAAACGACCCGCCAGGAGATCCTCGACCAGTTGGAGGGCATGACCGACGCCGATCTGGAACGGCCAACCTGGATGGCCTTGACCCAGTCGCGTGGCTGGCGCACCGCGGAGTTTGCATGCGTTGCCTGCCTCGCCCATGGCTGGATCGAGTTTATGGAGTTGCGCCACTACGCCGAACGAGAGGCCCCGGAGCCGGCGCCGGAGGTGACGCATACCGCGCTGGACGCTTTTCTTCGCTTGCACCAGTCGCTGCTGGACCGAAACGCCGCGGGCAATCGCGAGTTCACACTGGTCTGGGAGATCACCGGTCCGGGTGGTGGAGCCTGGACGACCCGCGTCGCCGGCGGCGAGACAAGCCTCAGCCAAGGGCGCGCGTCCGATGCCGACCTGACGCTGCGCATGAGCCCGCTGGTGTTTGCCTCGTGGTGGAACGGACAGATCGACCTGTCAGACGCCATAGCCGGCGGGCAGGTCGATGCCAGCGATCAAGGGGCGCTGGCGACCTTCAACGCGCTCTTCCCGCCACCGGACCCGGATGCGGCATTGCCGATCGCATAGTGTCGTCTTCGAGTCAAGCAAAGTACTCGTCGATTGCCGCAGCCACCTCTGCCGGCCGGGTGACGGTCGGCACATGCCCGGTGTCGGGAAGAACCACCAGCCGGCTGTTGGGTATCGCCTCCGCCAGGGAACAGGCAGCCTCCAGGGGAACCAGTGCGTCCTGCTCGCCATGGATGATCAGCGCCGGCAGCGCAATATCGCCAACGACCGGACGCATGTCGATGCCGTCCATACTCTGGTACAGTCGTATCGCGGCTTCCTGGCCGGAGCGCGCCAGAATTTGCCGCCCCCAGCGCCTGACGACGGCGCTGTCCGGCTCGGGAACGCAGGCATCCACAAACCAGGCAACCGTTGCTTCGAAGTTTGCTTGCAAGCCAAGCACGAACGGGTCTGGCGCTTGCGGAGCGGGTCGGTGATACAGGGCGTCTACCAACACCAGTCCGGTGAAACGCTCCGGCTGCATGATTGCCGCGTGCAGAACCACCGCAGCGCCGGCCGACTCGCCGGCCAGTACGCAACGGTCGATTTCCAGTGCATCCATGATGGTGAACACGTCAGCGGCCATCGTCTCCAGCGAGATCGACTCGACAGGCGCGACCGTCGCCCCCGCGCCGCGATGGTCGTAGGCAACCGTGCGCCAGGTCCTGCTGAGGATTTCGAACGGTCCTGCCCATAGTTCCCAACTGCCGGCCCATCCGCCCAGCGCGAGAACGGTGCGCGGGCCTGCACCAAAGGAGACAGTGAAGAACTCGGCGTCACCGCGGCGGATGTACACGTGCTCTAACCCTCCAACAGGGCGTCCTGTTCAGCCTGGCACTGGTCACAGGTCCGTCCGTCGGGCAAATGCACCAGATGCTTCGTGCAGACGGCGAAGACCTCCATCCGTTCGCTGAACAGCTTCTTGCGGATCGTTCCCTCCAGCGCCAGGTGTGCACAGTTAGTCTCGCGCAACAGTTCAGGCACCGGGCAGGTATCACAGATGCTCCGCTCCCAGTGCAGCGAGTCGCGGCTCTTGGGCAGGCGGCACTCGTTGACCTCGCGGCCGCGGTGAAAATCCTCGTAGTAGTAACGACAGTTTGGTGGGGGTTTGGTTGGCATGGGCGGGAAGGATGATGGATGATGAAAAGGGCCGAAGGGTCAGAGAGTCAGAAGGACAGAGTGTCAGATGGGCAAAGAGGCAGAGGAGCAGAGGGTCAGTCAGCAGTTACCGATCACTGTTTACTGACCACTGGTCACTGTTAACTGATTACCGCGCCCAAAGCACCAGTGCGATACCAAGCAAGGTTATCAGTGCACCGACGATCTCGTTGGTTTTCGGCGCTTCGGCCAGAAACACGGCGCCCAACAGGATTCCCAGCGTTACCTCCTGGGTGGCGACCAGATTGACGGTCGTTGCGTCGGTGCGGCGCAGCGCAGCGTTGTAGAGCGTGTGCCCGAGGCCCAGCGGCAGAAGACCCAGGGCCACCACCGCAAGGATCGGGATGAGCGTGTAGCCGGCGGGCGTGAAGTTGGCCAGCGCGGCCGGCAGTGCCCAGAGCGCCGCCAGTCCATAGACAACGACCGCATAGGTGAACAGCGAGAAGCGGCCACGCTGGCTGCGCCCGGCCACCGAATAAAGGCCGAAGGCAATGGCCGAAACCAGCGCCAGCAGATCGCCCAGCGCCATCCGATTGTTCCAGCGCGGCTCGAACCCGGCCAAAATCGCGATGCCGGCCACTGCCACCAGCACACCCAGCCACTGGCGTCGTGCAATCGATTCCTTCAGAAACCAGGCCGAAAACAGGGCCACGAAGATCGGCGCGGTGTAGACGATCGCCAGACTGTGGGCAATGGTGGTGAAGTTGAACGAGGCGACGTACGTCAGAAAGTGGAGCGCTGCGATCAGCCCGATGGCGGCGAACAGCGGCAGGTTGCGCCGACCCACATTCAGCCGCTCGCCGCGCAGCCGCATCAACACAAAGATGGCTGCTGTCGCAACGGCCAGCCGGCCGACCGTCTTCTCATAGGGGCTGAGAGGATCGGCCCAGCGGACGAAAAGCGGCGCGGTCGCAAAAAACAACACCGCCAGCCCGGCCAGCGTAAGGCCGCGACGCCGCTCTCCGCCGGCTGCCGGTCCTTGCGATTCGGCGGCGTCTGTCATCGGGTGCCTGGAAATGCCACCTAGCCGGGCGGGCTGAGGAACGCTCCCAACAACGCCAACGCCATACTCAGGACAATCAACACGCTGATCGTGATAAACGCGATCTGTCGCCAATCACGCTTCTTTCTGCTCCGGCCCGATTTTGCCATCAAGTGCCTCCGTTTTGCTCTGCGAAACCGCCGCCGGGCCATTGCTACGCCGGCCTGGCAACTGGCAAATTATACCACAGCGCGAAAAGGCGAGCCAAGCGCCCAATGTGCCCGCGCGCAAAGTTGAAGGTTGACTGCATTCAACTCGCCCCTCGCTCTACACCACCCTGCACATGTTCCGCCCGTGGCATGCTGTTGCCCGTGTTGACCGGTTTCACCGCCAAAGGTATAATGCAACTGCCGCAAGTGGTTCCGTGTTCGATCCGTAGAAGGAGACACATCTTGCTCGATTTCGCCAATGCCAGCGCCCTCAATTGCCTCTATTTCAGCATGCTGGCGGCCGGGCTGGTATTCGCACTGGGCACGTTGCTGCTGAGCAGCGGCGGCGACGCTGATGCTGACGCAGGGGACACCGACACCGACGTCGATGTGGATGGCGGCGGCGACCTGCGCATCTTCAGCCCGGTCTCGTTGGCAACGTTCATGGCTGTGTTTGGCGCCACTGGCCTGATCGCCACCATTGGCTTCGGCACGGACGCGCGCCTCAGCCTGCTGATCGCCGGGCTGGTTGCAGCGGGCGCCAGCCTGGGCGTCGCCTTCGCCTATGGCCGCGTGCTGGTGGCATTGCATGGCAGCACCGACCTGCGCCAGGCAGACATGATCGGCATCGACGCAATGGTCATCACCCCGATTCCGGCCGATGGCATGGGTGAGGTCATGTTCGAGGTCAACGCGGAGCGGATCACCCGGCCGGCGCGCGCGTACGACAACACCGCCATCAGCCGGGGGACCAGCGTCGTGATCGACCACGTCACCGGCGTCCATGTCGTCGTCCGGCCCCGGCAGCCGGCTGCAATCGCCCCCAGCCAGCCGGTCGATGCAAGCTGAGCACGCGCCCGAGTATCTTTTCCAGACAAGGAGGAATCGGTGGATAACGTCTTACTCCTAACCTGCATACCCCTGGCGTTGGTAGTGGTGCTGCTGGCCTTCGGTGTAGTCTTTGCCAACCGCTACCAAAAGGCCGGCCCCAACGAGGTGTTGGTGATCTCCGGTGGGCGGCGGCGCAAGGACGGCCACGCCTTCCGCATCGTGCGCGGCGGCGGCACCTTCGTCTGGCCGGCGGTCGAACGCATCGACATTCTTTCCATGGAGGTGATGACCATCGACGTCGTCACCCAGCGCGTCTACACGCGCGAGGGCGTGCCGGTCACCGTCGACGGCGTGGCCCAGGTCTCCATCGACCCCAGCGAGACCGCCATCCGCACCGCAGCACAGCTTTTCCTCTCCAAGACGGACGATGAAATCCGCAACGTCGCCCTGCAGACTCTGGAAGGCCACCTGCGCGCCATTCTCGGCACGCTGACGGTCGAGGAGATCTACCGCGACCGCGACGCGTTTGCCCAACAGGTGCAGGAGGTGTCGTCGGGCGACATGGCCGCGATGGGTCTGCGCATCATCTCGTTCACCATCCGCGACATCCAGGACGACCAGGGCTATCTCGATGCGCTGGGCCAGAAGCGCACCGCTGAGGTCAAGCGTGACGCGGCCATCGGCCAGGCCGAGGCGGCCCGCGACGCCACCATCAAGAGCGCCGAGGCGCGCCAGGCAGGCGAAACGGCCAAGTATCAGGCCGAGACGCGCATCGCCGAGTCCGAGAAGAACTACGCGGTCCAGAAGGCCGCCTACGACAAGGAAGTCAACCAGCAGCGCTGAGGCTGATCTGGCCTACCGCCTGCAGGAAACCAAGACCAACCAGCTTGTCAAGGAGCAGGAGATCCAGATCGACGTCGTCGAGAAGCAGAAGCAGATCGAGGTCCAGCAGCAGGAGGCGCTGCGCAAGGAGCGCGAGCTGGAGGCCACCGTCCGCAAGCCGGCCGAGGCGGAGCGCTACCGCATCGAGACGCTGGCCGACGCCGAGAAGTTCAAGCGGCTGGCCGAAGCGCAGGGTCTCGCCTCCGCCACCCAGGCCATCGGCGAGGGCGACGCCTCCGCCATCCGCGCCAAGGGTCTGGCGGAAGCCGAAATCACCAAGGCCAGGGGTCTGGCGGAGGCCGACATTGTCAAGGCCACCGGGTTCTCCGAGGCCGAGGCCATGGAAAAGAAGGCCGAAGCCTGGAAGGAGTACAACCAGGCGGCCATCATCCAGCAGCTCATCGACGCGCTGCCGGAAGTGGCGGCAGCCATCTCAGCGCCGCTGGCCAAGACCGATCGCATCGTCGTCATCAGCAACGGCGGCGAGGGCGGCGCCGGCGCTTCCAAGGTGACGGCCGATATTGCGGGCATCGTTGCTCAGGTGCCTGCCACCGTCGAAGCGCTCACCGGCGTCGATCTGATCAGTGCCTTGCAGCAGTTGCCGGGTGTTGGCAAGGTCGAGGAATGATCGCCGCGGCGTCACTTCGGACCCGGTGATCAAGCGGTCTGAGCGATTGACGCTGGTTCATCTGAAGCGTGAAGCGTAACACGTGCGGAGCTCAGTTGCATACCGGTGTCACGTTTCACGCCTTCACGTTTCACCGCGCGCAACGCAAGCCCATTAGTCGTCGCCTCACCTTGTGACCGATGGAGGTAGTGTGAAGGCAGTACTCTTCCGCCAACACGGCACTCTCGACGCGCTGGAGTACGTCGAGAATTTTCCTGTTCCTGAACTCGCTCCCGATGAAGTGCTGGTCAAGGTGCGCTACGCCGCGCTCAACCGGCTGGACCAATTCGTTGTGCGCGGCTGGAAAGGACTCAACCTGCTCTTGCCGCACGTCCCCGGCGCGGACTTCAGCGGCGCGCTGGTGGCGCTGGGCGAGGATGTGGAAGGCTGGGCCGCCGGCCAGCCGGTGACGGCCAACCCGTCGCTGTGGTGCGGGCATTGCGCCTTTTGTCTGACCGGCCAGCAGAGCCTGTGCGACTCCTTTGCCATCCTGGGCGAACACGTACGCGGCAGCTTCGCCGAGTTCGTCAAGATACCGGCGCGCAATCTGGTGGCGGTGCCCGACGGCTTTCCCATGAAGCAGGCCGCGGCAGCGCCCACGGTGGCTGTCACCACCTGGCGCATGCTGGTGACCCGCGGCCAGCTGAAGCCGGGTGAGACGGTGCTGATCGTCGGCGCGGGCGGGGGCGTCAACAGCCTGTCGATCCCGCTGGCCAAGATGCTGGGCGCGACCGTCTGGGTTGTTGCCGGCGGCGCGGGCAAGGCGCAGCAGGCGACCGAGCTGGGCGCCGACTGGGTCATCGACCGCGAGGCTGAGCCAAACTGGTCCAAAGCGGCATACCTGCAGAGCAACAAACAGGGCGTTGATGTGGTGGTGGACAACGTCGGCGCGGCTACCTGGGAGGCCAGCCTGCGAACGCTGAAGCGAGGTGGCCGGCTGCTAACCGTGGGCGGCACCACCGGCTACACCGGCCCGACGCCCATCAACATCATCTTCGGCAGGCAGGTCAGCATCATCGGTTCGACCATGGGCAGCCAGATGGAGTTCGAGGACGTGATGCGCCTGATCTTCGCCGGCAAGCTGGCCGTGCCTATCGACCGCGTGTTTCCGCTGGCCGAGGCGCGCCAGGCGCAGGAACGAATGTCTGAAGGCGTTCATTTCGGCAAGATCCTGCTGGAGGTGGGCTGAGAAATGCGTCCGCAGGAAAGCCGGTAGTTTTGCTTGATCTCGAGAGTTGAAAAGGAACCGGTTTATGAAGCTAAGAGTTGTCCTTGAGCCGTCGGATGATGGCGGTTATACAGTGTTGGTTCCAGCCCTGCCCGGTTGTATCAGCGAAGGTGATACGGTTGACGAGGCTTTGGAAAACATCCGTGAAGCGGTAAGCTCTATTTGGAACCGATCGATGATGACTGGATACCCGAGCACAATGCTCTTATTCAGGAGCTTGTGGTGTGAGTAAGGTTCCTGTGCTGCCTTACACGACAGTCGTTCGCGCCCCGCAGCGCGATGGATGGACGGTCGTCAGGCAGAAGGGCAGCCACATTCGTATGCAGAAGAGAGCCGGCGACGAGATCCTGAAAATCACGGTTCCTGCCCATCGCCCGCTTAAGCGCTCGACCCCTGCGCATATTTTGAAGCAAGCCCGCATAGACATCGATCGGTTTCTTGAGTTGCTGTAACCCGCTTCCCGACCGCCATGACCGCACTCAACACCTACTTTACAGGGATGCGCACCAGCATCCGGCCTGTTACGCATCTGCGCGCCGGGCGGATGTGGGAGATCGACGCGCTGCGCGGCATCGCCATCATCATGATGGTGATCTACCACCTGCTGTGGGACCTGTCGAGCATGGGCGGTATGGACATCGCGATGCGCAGCGGCTTCTGGGGCGTCTGGCAGAACATCACCGCCAGCCTGTTTACCGGGCTGGTGGGCCTGTCGATGACGCTGAACTACAACAACGCCCGCCAGCGCCAGCCGGACGGCACGCTGTTCCCCAAGTTCTTCGTACGCGGCCTGACGGTGTTTTCCTGGGGCGTGGTGATCAGCATCGTCACCTACCTGGCGCTGGGACCGGCCTTCTACGTCCGCTTCGGCATCCTGCAGCTCATCGGCACGTCCATCATCATCGCCTACCCGCTGCTGCGCTTCCGCTGGCTCAACCTCCTGCTGGGCATTCTGGTCATCGCGCTGGCGCCGCTGGTCGCATCGTTGCGGCTCGACCTGCCCTGGCTGCAATGGCTGGGGCCAACGCCAGGCCGCGGGGTGGACTATGCGCCGCTGATCCCCTGGTTCGGCCGGGTGCTGATCGGCATCTTCCTGGGCAACACCTTTTACCGCGGCGGGCAGCGTCGGTTCAGCCTGCCAGATTTCGCCAACAACGGCCCCATGCGGTTTCTGCGCATCATGGGTGAAAACTCGCTGTTGATCTACCTCGTCCACCAGCCGATCATGATAGCTACGCTCACCCTGCTGGGCATCATTCACCTGTTCTAGATCCATCGAACATTCGAGGAGGCATTAGTGACGACCAATCCACAGATCGAACACCTGCGAATGCGCAAGCAACAGGCGTTGCGCGGCGGCGGCGAGGACCGCATTGCCCGCCAGCACGCGGCCGGCAAGCTGACTGCACGCGAGCGGCTCGACTTCATGCTCGACAAGGGCAGCTTCCGCGAGCTCGACATGTTCGTCACCCATCGCAGCCACGACTTTGGGCTGGAGAAACAGCGATTCATGGGCGACGGCGTGGTGACCGGCTACGGCACGGTCGACGGCCGGCCGGTCTACGTCTTCTCGCAGGACTTCACGGTCTTCGGCGGGTCGCTTTCGGAGACGCACGCCGAGAAGATCGTCAAGATCATGGAGCTGGCCATGAAGAACGGCGCGCCGGTGGTCGGCCTGAACGACAGCGGCGGGGCGCGCATCCAGGAAGGCGTGGTGAGCCTGGGCGGCTACGCGGACGTCTTCCTGCTCAACACGCTGGCCTCGGGCGTCATCCCGCAGATCAGCCTGGTGATGGGTCCGTGCGCCGGCGGCGCGGTCTACTCGCCGGCCATCACCGACTTCATCATCATGGTGCAGGACACCAGCTTCATGTTCGTCACCGGGCCGGACGTGGTCAAGGCGGTGACGCACGAGGAGGTCAGCTTTGAGGAGCTGGGCGGCGCGCTGACCCATGCAGCCAAGAGCGGCGTGGCCCACTTCGCGGCCGAGAACGAGGAGCATGCCATGTTCATCGCGCAGAAGCTGTTGAGCTTTCTGCCGCAGAACAACCAGGAGGACCCGCCCTACGTGCCCACCAGCGACGACCCGCTGCGCATGGATGAAGCGCTGGACAGCATCGTGCCGGATAACCCCAACAAAGCCTACGACATGAAGGACATCATCCGTCACATCGTGGACGACGGCGATTTTCTGGAGGTGCACCAGCACTTTGCCATGAACATCGTGGTCGGCTTTGCGCGGCTCGGCGGGCACACGGTAGGCATCGTGGCGCAGCAGCCGACCGTGCTGGCCGGCGTGCTGGACATCGACTCCAGCACCAAGGGCGCGCGCTTTGTGCGTTTCTGCGACTGCTTCAGCATTCCCATCGTGACGCTGGTGGACGTGCCCGGTTTTATGCCCGGCACTGCCCAGGAACACGGCGGGATCATCCGCAACGGCGCCAAGCTGCTCTACGCATATTGCGAGGCGACGGTGCCCAAGGTGACGGTGATCACGCGCAAGGCCTACGGCGGCGCATACGATGTGATGAGCAGCAAGCACATCCGCGGCGATGTCAACCTGGCGTGGCCGTCGGCTGAGATCGCGGTCATGGGGCCTGAAGGAGCGATCAATATCCTCTACCGGCGCGAGCTGGCGGCAGCCGACGACCCGGACGCGCTGCGCGCCCGGCTGGTGCAGGAGTACCGCGAGAAGTTCGCCAATCCCTACGTGGCGGCGGCGCGCGGCTTCATCGACGATGTCATCGAGCCGCGCGAGACCCGACCTTACCTGATCAACGCCCTGGAGATGCTGCAAAACAAGCGCGACACCAACCCGCCGAAGAAGCATGGGAATATGCCGCTCTGAGAGCCAGTTTCCAGTGACCAGTCATCAGTGATCAGAACCGGCATTGGTTCACTGATCACCGATTAC
>JAWKOJ010000048.1:0-12064 GCA_041391245.1 Caldilineales bacterium | reverse complement strand
GCGGCGGCCTGCTCGAGCAGGCCGGCGGCCACGGCCGCCTCCAGCCCGGCCAGCAGTGCCAGGCCTTCGCTGCGGTACTTCTCGCTCGGGGCGCCGAACATCAGCTGGCGCTGGTAGACCGCCAGGTTCTCCGCATGCCGCCCCCCAGTTGCAGGATGGGCGCGACCATCGCCACCGCGACGTCCACCGGGTCGCGCAGTACACGGGCCCGCGCGGCGCCCTGTGCCAGCGCCGCGCGCAATGCCTGGTTGAGAACCATCAGCAGCAGTTCGTCCTTGGACGACGCGTAGCGGAACAGCGTGCCCGTGCCGACGTCGGCACGCTCGGAGATTGCCTGCGTGGTGACGCCGGCATAGCCATGCGCCTCGAACAGCTCTGCGGCGGCCTGGAAGATGCGGCCGTGCTTGTCCTGCATGTTGCGGTCGCGCCGGCCGTGTCGGATGAACACATCAGTCTCGTACATGAACCAAGCTAATGAGTAGACTCGAAAATGAGTCTACTCTATTTTTTTGCTGTAGCCGCAATCCATCTCATCGTTCCGCTTTAATCCTTTGCCTCTCTCATCCAACAGGAGCCAGCCATGAAGAACTTCTACAAGACCCGCGCCACCGCCACGGGCGGCCGTTCCTGCCATACCGCACTGGACAACGGTAGCCTCGCGCTCGACCTGGCCATGCCTGGTTCCGGCAAGACCGGCGCCAACCCCGAGCAGCTTTTCGCCCTGGGCTACGCCGCCTACTTCGACAACGCCTTGCCCGTGGCCGCCAAGCAACTGGGTCTGGCGCCAGCGGGAACGCGCACCTCGGTGGAGGTCGGCATCGGCCAGACGGCCACCGGTGGCTATGCGCTGGACGTGGACTTGCATGTGGAAGTCCAGGGTCTGGACGAGGCCGCTGCGCGCAAGCTGGTGGAAGCCACGCATCAGGTGTGTCCGCATTCCAATGCCACGCGCGGAAATATCGACGTGCGCCTGCATGTTTCCGTAGCCTGAGCAGGAGAACAGCATCATGCGCAGTGCCATCCACACCACGTTTGGCGAACCTGCCGACGTCCTCGAACTCGGCGACCGTCCGGCGCCACAACCTGGCGCGGGCGAAGTCCGCATCAAGACCTCACTGGCACCGATCCACAACCATGACCTTTGGACGATCCGCGGCCGCTACGGCTACAAGCCGGAACTTCCCGCCATCGGCGGCAGCGAGGCGGTCGGCATCGTCGATGCACTTGGCGAGGGTGTCGAAGGCGTCACCGTCGGCCAGCGTGTTGCCGTGGCCTCGGTACACGGTACCTGGGCCGAGTACTTCCTGGCCCCGGTCCGGCTGCTGGTGCCGGTGCCGCAGGCCATGCCCGACGAGACCGCGGCGCAGCTCATCGCCATGCCGCTCAGTGCGTTGATGCTGCTGGAGTTCCTGCACGCCGAGCCCGGCAAGTGGATCGTGCAGAACGCGGCCAATGGCGCGGTCGGCAAGACGCTGGCCATGCTGGCCGCCGCACGCGGTGTGCAGGTGCTGAATCTGGTGCGCCGCGACGCGGGCGTGGACGAACTGGCGGCCCTTGGCATCGGCAACGTCATTTCCACTGCGCGGCCGGAGTGGCAGGAACGCGCCCGCGCCGTCCTCGGCCCCACCCTGGCGCACGCGGCAGTGGACTCCATCGGCGGCACGGCCAGCTCAGCGCTGCTGCGCCTGCTTGGCGAAGGCGGCACGCTTGTTTCCTTCGGCACGATGGCGGGAGAGCCTATGCAGATCGACTCGGGCTCACTCATCTTCAAGCAGGCCACGGTCAAGGGTTTCTGGGGCAGCAAGGTCAGCGAAGCTATGGCTGCGGATGGCAAGCACCGGCTGGTGGGTGAACTGATGCAGCGCACGCTTGCCGGTGAACTGTTGCTACCGGTCGAGGCGATCTACAACCTGGCCGACGCAGCCCAGGCCGCGGCCGCTAGTCTGCAACCGGGACGCAACGGCAAGATTTTACTGGCCCCGTAAGGGAGCGTGAGAGCCAGCGCGCAGAGCGGAGCGATCTAAGCTGTTCTTTGGCCGGGACGAGCATAACGAGCCGTAACTTCGCTGATCAACACCTCTCCAACGCCGTCCAGTGCCGTTGCTCCGTTTGGTGCTGGACTCGGGCCGCCACGTTCGCAGCAGCTCAGGTGATGGTGATCCAGTTCAGGTGCCCAAGGAGCGCACGATCAGCGCTCCTTGAACGCCATCGACACGGTGTTGATCGTCTCGGCGCTCATCGGACCAGTCACGAACTGGTTGAGCAGCGCCTGGGGGGGGGGGGACGGCAATGCCGCCTTCAATGACCCCTTGCCTAGTGGCAGGAATGCTCCAGGTCGTCATGCTATGCCTCTCTAACATAACTTCGGACCGGCTCTCGAACTGGGCTAATCCCTATTAAGGCAAGAGCAGCTCCAGAAACATCTTTTTATGGATCTCCCGCATCTTGACCAGCGACAACCCTGTGTCCTCGGCCCGCTCACCAAGCAGTACACATTTTGCCAGCCAATAAACGATGGGGCAAAGCACGATCTCGAAATGTTCTGTCAGCGCGCTTTGACGCATGACTCCCTGGCGCACGCATTCGTCGACCAAGGCCTGCGAACTCGCGCGCATCTTCAACAGGATATTGGCGTGCCATCGCTCGATGAGGCCGGGTACCCGCTTGCTCTCCGCGATCAGCAACTGGAAGGTCGGAGCTGCAAGCGGACTGTCCAGACGTGCATAGAGCTTGTCGATGTAGGCCCCGGCTATCTCCTGAATCGAGCCATTTGCCTCCGACAGGAACACGCTGAAAGAATCTTCCGTCGTAGGCAAGGCTGCCATCAACAGTTCTTCGAAGACCTGATCCTTGCTGCCGAAGTGCGCATAGACCCCTGACTTCGACATGCCTGCGCGTATGGCGATTCCCTCGACAGTGGTCTTGGTAAACCCATGTGCGAGGAACTCGATCAGTGCAGCATCCAGGATTTCCCGCTTTCGCTCGGCTCCTGGCAAATAACGGCGCCGCCGACCGCCTCGGTGAGACGAGCTACTCAAGATATCTCCCGGCCCAGGCCTGCTTCAACACGCTGCGAAATTGTTGCGGCAATTCTAACGCGGCTCGCCTGACGCAGTCTCGCCATTCTGCTTTCAGAGCTGCAATCAAGGCAGCACGGAGCTTCACTTCACGCCCACCCGTGCCGCACACCCCTTGTCGTAGAGCGGCCCATGCGTACGCCCACGTGACCGATCGAGCTGCGGGTAAGCGCTTCGCACTTCGAAAATTGATGCTATAGTCCAACACGACGCACGGGTCGTTTCTTGCGTAATGCATTGATCGTCATAGGAAGAGGACGCGTTTTGATGGCGAATGAAGGTGAAGTCTCGATACAGATGGATGCGTTGGCCCGCGCTGTCCAGGCCGGTGCCAGTGCGTCCATCTCGCCGCAGTCTCTCCTGCTGGCGTGGACGGATTGGGCTTCGCATCTGGCCTCCTCGCCGGGCAAGCAGTCCGAGTTGATGTCACTGGCGGCCGAACAGGCTTCCGCACTCGCCGGCTATCTGCGCGAATGCCTTCTGGCCGGCACAGGAGAAGCCCGCGATTGCATCGAGACACCGGTGCAGGATCGGCGCTTCGCTGCCCCGGAATGGCGCCATTGGCCGTTCAACCTGTTGCATCAGGTCTTTCTGCTCAACCAGCAGTGGTGGTCGCAGGCCACCCATGGCGTATCCGGCGTGGACAAGCACCACGAGAACGTGGTGGCCTTCGCGGCCAGGCAGTGGCTGGACATGCTCTCTCCCGGCAACCACCTGCTGACCAATCCAGAGGCGCTGGCACGTACCGTCGCCGAGGATGGCGCGAACCTGCAGCGCGGCCTGGCGCATCTGCTTGACGACATCGAGCGCTCGCTGGCCAAGCTGCCGCCCGCAGGAGCGGAGGCGTTCGTGGTCGGTCGCGATGTGGCCGCCACGCCGGGCAAGGTGGTGCTGCGCAACCAGTTGATGGAGCTGATCCAGTACGCGCCCTCGACCGAAACGGTGCACCCGGAGCCGGTGCTGGTGATCCCCGCCTGGATCATGAAGTACTACATCCTCGATCTTTCTCCGCACAACTCCCTGATCAAGTATCTGGTAGGCCAGGGCTATACGGTGTTCTGCATCTCCTGGAAGAACCCGGGCCAGGCCGAGCGCGATCTGGGCATGGACGAGTATCTGGAGCAGGGCTTCCATGCAGCGCTGCAGGCCGTCAACGCGATTGTTCCCAAGCGCAAGGTGCATGCCACCGGTTATTGCCTGGGCGGGACGCTACTGACGATTGCCGCTGCGGCGATGGCGCGCGATGGCGATGAGCGCCTGGCCTCGTTGAGCCTGTTCACGGCGCAGACCGACTTCAGCGAACCCGGCGAACTCGGGTTGTTCATCGACGAAAGCCAGGTGTCCATGCTCGAGGCGCAGATGGCTGAAGCCGGTTATCTGCGCGGCGACCAGATGGCCGGCGCCTTCCAGATGCTGCGCTCCTATGACCTGCTCTGGTCGAGGATGGTGCAGGAATACCTGCTCGGCGACCGCAGGCCGATGAACGACCTGATGGCCTGGAATGCCGATCTGACCCGGATGCCGGCGAGGATGCATTCGCAGTATCTGCGGCGGCTGTTCCTGAACGACGATCTCAGTGAGGGGCGCTACCCGGTCGGCGGCCGTCCGGTCTCGCTGGGCGACATCGGTCTGCCGACGTTCGCCGTCGGCACGCTCACCGACCACGTCGCGCCCTGGCGCTCGGTGTACAAGCTGCATTACCTCACGCCCACCGAGATCACCTTCGCGCTGACCAGCGGCGGGCACAACGCCGGCATCGTCAGCGAACCGGGCAGGCCCAGACGCAGCTACCGGATCGGTACGCGTGCGGCCGGCGCCAGCTACGTGCCCCCCGACCGTTGGCTGGAGCAGACGCCGGTACAGGAAGGGTCGTGGTGGCCGGCCTGGATCGCGTGGCTGCAGGAACGCTCGGGAACGCCCGTCAAGCCGCCCGCGATCGGGGCGCCCTCCAAGGGCTACAAGCCGCAGTACGCGGCGCCGGGCCACTACGTGCTGGAGACATGACATGAACGATATGCCAGCCGTCGCCACAGGTGGCAAGCGCCGTCCGCCGCCGCTGCGGGCCCGGCCGATCCTGGCCAGCACCGCGCTGGCGCTGCTGGCCGGCTGCGCCAGCCTGGCGCCGGAGTATGAACAGCCCGTCGCGCCGGTACCGCAGAGCTATGCGTCCACCGTGGGCGCATCGACGCCAGGGCGCGAGGATCTGCCGCCCTGGCGCGACTACTTCACCGATCCGCTGCTGCAGCGCCTGATCGAGACGGCGCTGGGCAACAACCGCGACCTGCGCGTCGCCGCGCTCCGGGCCGAGGAAGCCCGGGCCGCATTCCAGATCCAGCGCGCCGATCAATTCCCGGGCCTGGGCCTGGGTGCGCAGGGCGCGCGCGCACGGGTGCCGGGCGATCTCAACTACTACGGGCAGTCCGTGGTCGGCGGCGAATACCGCGCCGAAGTCGGCCTGAGCAGTTGGGAACTGGACCTGTGGGGCCGCATACGCAACCTGAAGGATGCGGCACTGCAGCAGTGGCTGGCCACCGATGCCGGCCGTCAGGCGGTCGAACTGGCGCTGATCGTCCAGGTCGCCGATGGCTACCTGGGGCTGCGTGAACTGGACGAGCGCGTGGCGATCGCGCGCCGCACCGTGGACTCACGCGCGGAGTCCTACCGCATCTTCCAGCGCCGCCAGGAAGTCGGCTCGACCTCTCGGCTGGACCTGACCCAGGTGCAGACCCTGTTGACCCAGGCGCAGGCGCTGCTGGCCCAGCTCGAACGCGCGCGCGCCAGCCAGTACCACGCACTGGCCCAGTTGGTCGGCGCCGATCCCGGCGCACTCCCAGCCCGCGCGCCGTTCGACGAGGACACGGTGCTGGCGGCGCTGCAGCCAGGGCTGCCTTCGGACCTGCTGGTCCGTCGCCCAGACCTCATCGCCGCCGAGCATCAGCTGCGTGGCGCCCATGCCAACATCGGCGCCGCGCGCGCGGCGTTCTTCCCGCGCATCGCCCTGACCGGCAGTTGGGGCACTGCCAGCGCCGAGCTCGATGGCCTGTTCGATTCCGGCAGCCGCGCGTGGACCTTTCTGCCGACGCTGTCGCTGCCGATCTTCGACGCGGGCCGTCGCCGCGCCAACCTGGAGCTCAGCGAAGTGCGCCGCGACATCGCGGTGGCCCAGTACGAGAAATCCATCCAGACCGCGTTCCGCGAGGTCGCCGACGCGCTGGCGGCCCGCCACTGGCTGGCCGAGCAGTTGCAGGTGCAGACCGTCGCGCGCCAGGCCCTGGCCGAACGCTCCCGGCTGGCCCAACTGCGCTACGACAACGGCTCGGCCGCCTATCTCGAAGTCCTCGACGCGCAGCGCAACCTGCTGGACGCCGAGCAGCAACTGGTGCAGGTGCGCCGTGCGCTGCTGTCCAGCCAGGTCGCGCTGTACGGCGCGCTCGGAGGCGGGCCTGGCCAGCGCTCCGGTGGCGCTGAAGCAGGCCTTTCCACCCATTCGCAACGGGCGTCGGACATACCATGAGCACAGCATCGTCCCTTTTTTCCAAGAAACGCATCGTCCCCGCCACGCTGGTCGTCGCCGTCGCGGTGCTGGCCTGGTGGGGCTGGCAGCGCTGGTCCGACCACGGTCCGGGCGAGGGATTCGCCAGCGGCAACGGGCGCATCGAGGCCACCGAGATCGACGTGGCCACCAAGTTGCCCGGCCGGGTGGAGGAGATCCTGGTGCGCGAGGGCGACTTCGTGCAGGCCGGGCAGACGCTGGCGCGGATGCAGACCGACACCCTGCGCGCCCAGTACGACCAGGCCGAGGCCGGGCGGCAACAGGCCGAGCACGGCGTGGCCGCGGCCCAGGCGCAGATCGCGCTGCGGCAGAGCGAGGTGGCCACCGCGCAGGCGCTGGTCGCCCAGCGCGAGGCCGAGCTCGATGCCGCGCGCCGCCGGCTGGCACGTTCGGAGACGCTTTCGGTGGAGGGCGCCTCCTCGGCCCAGGAACTGGACGACGACCGCGCGCGGGCACGCGCCAGCCAAGCGGCGGTCGCGGCGACCCGGGCCCAGGCTGCCGCTGCCCAGGCGGCCGTGCGCGCCGCCGAGGCACAGCTGGTCGGGGCGCAGTCCACGGTCCGCGCGGCCGAGGCCGCGGTGGCGCGGATCCAGGCCGACATCGACGACAGCGCGCTCAAGTCGCCGCGCGCCGGCCGGGTGCAGGTGCGCGTGGCGCAGCCGGGCGAAGTGCTCGGCGCCGGCGGGCGCGTGCTCAACCTGCTCGACCTGTCCGACGTCTACATGACCTTCTTCGTGCCCGAGACCAGCGCCGGCCGCATCGCCATCGGCAGCGAGGTGCGGATCGTGCTCGACGCCGCGCCGCAATACGTGATCCCGGCGACGATCTCCTTCGTCGCCAGCCAGGCCCAGTTCACGCCCAAGACGGTGGAGACCGCCAACGAGCGCCAGAAGCTGATGTTCCGCGTGCGTGCGCAGATTCCCGAGGATCTTCTGCGTCGGCATCTGGAGCAGGTCAAGACCGGAGTGCCCGGGGTGGCCTGGATCCGGCTCGACAGCGACCAGGCCTGGCCCGCCGATCTGGTTGCCAATGTGCCGGTGGAGTAAGCGGACATGACCAAGCCGAACGCGCCCACCGTCGTGCAACTGCAGGGCGTGCGCTTGGACTACGGCAAGGTGTCCGCGCTGGATGGCGTCGATCTGGACATTCCCGCCGGCCGCATGGTCGGCCTGATCGGCCCGGACGGGGTCGGCAAGTCCAGCCTGCTGGCGCTGGTGTCCGGCGCCCGCCGGATCCAGGCCGGCCGCGTCGAGGTGCTGGGCGGTGACATGGCCCGGCGCGGCCACCGCAACGCGGTCTGCCCGCGCATCGCTTACATGCCGCAGGGCCTGGGCCGCAACCTGTATCCGACGCTGTCGGTCGAGGAAAACCTGCAGTTCTTCGCCCGCCTGTTCGGCCACGGCGCGGCCGAGCGCCGCCGCCGCATCGACGAGCTGACCCGGGCCACGGGCCTGTATCCGTTCCTGTCGCGCCCGGCCGGCAAGCTCTCGGGCGGCATGAAGCAGAAGCTCGGGCTGTGCTGCGCGCTGATCCACGACCCCGACCTGCTGCTGCTCGACGAGCCGACCACCGGCGTCGACCCGCTGGCGCGGGCGCAGTTCTGGGACCTGATCGCGCGGATCCGGCGGCAGAGCCCGGAGATGAGCGTGGTCGTGGCCACCGCCTACATGGACGAGGCGCAGCGCTTCGACTGGCTGGTGGCGATGGACGACGGCAAGGTGCTGGCCACCGGCACGCCGGCCGAACTGCTGGCGCGGACCGGCTCGGCTTCGCTGGAAGAGGCCTTCATCGCCCTGTTGCCGGAAGAAAAAACCCGCGACCACCAGCCGGTCGTGATCCCGCCATTGAGCGGCGATGACGGCGACATCGCCATCGAGGCCCAGGATCTGACCATGCGCTTCGGCGACTTCGTGGCGGTCGATCATGTGTCCTTCCGCATCCGCCGCGGCGAGATCTTCGGCTTCCTCGGCTCCAACGGCTGCGGCAAGTCGACCACGATGAAGATGCTGACCGGCCTGCTGCCGGCCAGCGAGGGCCGCGCCTGGCTGTTCGGCAACGAGGTCGACCCGCACGACATCGACACCCGCCGCCGGGTGGGCTACATGTCACAGGCGTTCTCGCTGTACTCCGAACTGACCGTGCAGCAGAACCTGGTGTTGCATGCGCGCCTGTTCAAGGTGCCCGAGGACGACATCCCTGCGCGGGTGCAGGAGATGGTCGAACGCTTCGGCCTGGAGGCGGTCGTGCACAGCCTGCCCGCCAGCCTGCCGATGGGCGTGCGCCAGCGCCTGTCGCTGGCGGTGGCGATGGTGCACAAGCCGGAGCTGCTGATCCTCGACGAGCCGACCTCGGGCGTGGACCCGGTCGCGCGCGATGCGTTCTGGCGCCTGCTGGTGGAGCTGTCGCGGCGCGACCGGGTGACGATCTTCATCTCCACCCACTTCATGAACGAGGCCGAGCGCTGCGACCGCATGTCGATGATGCATGCGGGCAAGGTGCTCGACAGCGATGCCCCGGCCGCGCTGGTGGCCAAGCGCGGTGCGCAGACACTGGAAGAGGCCTTCATCGGCTATCTGGTCGAGGCCGGCGGCGGCACGCCCGGGCAGACCGGCGACGACGCGGCGCCCGCGCAGCCCCGCGCCGATGGCCATCGCGACGCCCGTCGCAAGCCTTTCAGCCTGCAGCGCATGATCAGCTACGTCTGGCGCGAAGCGCTGGAACTGCAGCGCGATCCGGTGCGCGCCACGCTGGCGCTGGTCGGTTCGCTGCTGCTGATGTTCGTGGTCGGCTATGGCATCAGCCTGGACGTGGAGGATCTGCGCTACGCGGTGCTCGACCATGACCAAACCAGCCTCAGCCGCAGCTACGCGATGAGCCTGGAAGGCTCGCGCTACTTCATCGAACGCGCGCCGCTGGCCGACTACGAGGAGCTGGACCGGCGCATGCGCAGCGGTGAGCTGGCGCTGGCCATCGAGATCCCGCCGGGCTTCGCCCGCGACGTGCTGCGTGGCAACAGCGTCCAGGTCGGTGCCTGGTTCGACGGCGCCATGCCCACCCGCGCCGAGACCATCCAGGGTTACCTGCAGGGCATCCACCTGCATTGGCTGGCCGAGCAGGCGCGCGAGCGCTTCGGCATGCAGCTGGCCAGCCCGATCGCCATCGAATCGCGCTACCGCTACAACCCCGACGTGCGCAGCCTGCCGGCGATGGTGCCGGCGGTGGTGCCGCTGTTGCTGCTGATCCTGCCGGCGATGCTCACGGCGCTCGCCGTGGTGCGCGAGAAGGAGAGCGGCTCGATCACCAACCTCTACGTCACCCCGGTCACCCGCAGCGAGTTCCTGCTGGGCAAGCAACTGCCCTACGTGGCCCTGGCGATGCTCAACTTCCTGGCCATGGCGCTGCTGGCGGTCACCGTGTTCGGCGTGCCGATCACCGGCAGCTTCCTGGCGCTGACGCTGGCGGCGCTGATCTTCACCACGGTATCCACCGGTTTCGGGCTGCTGGCCTCCACGGTCACCCGCAGCCAGATCGCCTCGATGTTCCTGGTGGTGGTGGGCACGGTCATTCCGGTGACCCAGTTCGCCGGTCTGGTCGACCCGATCTCCTCGCTCGAAGGCGTCGGCCGGGTGGTGGGCGAAACCTATCCGGCCAGCCACATGATCGCGATCAGCCGCGGTGTGTTCAGCAAGGCGCTGCACCTGCGCGACCTGGGCGGCGCGCTGTGGTCGCTGCTGCTGGCCGTGCCGGTAGTGCTGGGGTTGGCCATCGCCCTGACCCGCAAACAGGAGCGCTGACGTGAAACTCCCCCACCTGGCCAACGTCTATCGCCTGGGCATCAAGGAGCTGTGGAGCCTGGCGCGCGACCCGATCCTGCTGGTGCTGATCGCCTACGTGTTCACCGTGTCGATCCACACCGCCGCCACGGCCATGCCCGAGAGCCTGCACAACGCGCCGATCGCCATCGTCGACGAGGACCGCTCGGCGCTGTCGCAACGCATCGCCTCGGCGTTCTATCCCCCGCAGTTCTCGCCGCCGGCGATGATCTCGCTGGGCGAGGTCGATCCCGGCATGGACTCGGGCGCCTACACCTTCGTGCTCGACATCCCGCCCAATTTCCAGCGCGACGTGCTGGCCGGCCGGCAACCCGCGCTGCAGCTCAACATCGATGCCACCCGCATGAGCCAGGCCTTCACCGGCAACAGCTACGTGCAGCAGATCATCAACCTGGAGGTCAACGAGTTCGTGCGGCGCCAGCGCGGCAGCACCGCGATGCCGATCGAACTGGCGCTGCGCGCGCGCTTCAATCCGTCGCTGGACAAGACCTGGTTCGGCGGGCTGATGCGGATCATCAACAACGTCACCATACTCTCGATCATCCTCACCGGCGCGGCGCTGATCCGCGAGCGCGAGCACGGCACCATCGAACACCTGCTGGTGATGCCGGTCACCCCGGCCGAGATCATGCTGTCCAAGGTCTGGTCGATGGGGCTGGTGGTGCTGGTGACCGCCTTCGTCTCGCTCAACCTGGTGGTGCGGGGTCTGCTGGGCGTGCCGATCGAAGGTTCGCTGGCGCTGTTCGTGGTCGGCGCGGCGCTGTGCCTGTTCGCGACCACCTCGCTGGGCATCTTCCTGGCCACGCTGGCGCGCAACATGCCGCAGTTCGGCATGTTGATGGTGCTGGTGCTGGTCCCGCTGCAACTGCTGTCGGGCTCGATGACCCCGCGCGAGAGCATGCCGCAGTTGGTGCAGGACATCATGCTGGCCGCGCCCACCACGCATTTCGTGGAACTGGCCCAGGCCATCCTCTACCGCGGCGCCGGCATCGGCGTGGTCTGGAAGCCCTTCCTGGCCCTGGCGCTGATCGGTTCGGCCCTGTTCGCGCTCGCGCTCACCCGTTTCCGCAGGACCATCAGCCAGATGGCCTGAATCCGTTCCTGACTCGGGACTTCCACTCAGTGAGGCACTACCCATGACCACCGAAACGCTTCCCCTGAACCTCCTCAAGGCCAACGCCGAACTGCAGTTGCGCCTGACTCGCTTGCTGCAGGAAAGCAGCCACCAATGGCTGGATTCGGTGAAGGAGGCCAGTTCGCAGGGGATCGCGGAAACCTCGGCCGAGATCGAAGGCGTGCTGCGTTCGGCCAACTGGCAGGCACTGGCGTCGTTGCCGCCTGAAGCCTTCTGGCGTCAGTTCCAGGGCCGCGTCGCGCACGTGCAGACGTTCCAACAGGTCGCGATCAAGAACCAGGCGGCCTTCACGTCGGGACTGCAGCAGGCCATCGAGAGCTGGCACAAGGCCGTGAGCAGCGCGCTCGGCAGCGACAATTCCGCGTCGCCCTTCGCCGACGTCTTCAAGCAGTGGAATGCCTTGTGGTCGCAGACGACCGAGGCCACCCAGCGCAAGGCGCCCAAGGGAGACTGATCGGAATGGGCA
>JAWKOJ010000047.1:0-13529 GCA_041391245.1 Caldilineales bacterium | reverse complement strand
CGCCAAAATGGCGCAACAGTCGTCAACGCCAATTGATGACAACGACAAAGTCCATCTGGTAAGGATGGTCGCCGGTCTTCTTGCCATCGAAGTTCTCCTCCACGATCAATACCACCCAAACGATGTGAAACTACGATCCCCCAGGATTGCGGCGCTGCGCCAGAGCAGAAGGACTAAGGAGACGGGGCTGGACAAGCAGTGACCGCTGCACCCTGGGTGGGCTGAGCAACGGTCCAAATCGATCCGTTCACTTGGATTCTATCATAAATTATGAATATTACAATAGGGTGAAAAAACGCACGGAATAGTCTGACAATTTGTTCATATGTTCCCCGCAAGTGCGGAATTCGGCCTTCTCAGCGCATTATCAGTGGCAGGTAACGGCGGTAGATGACCGGCGTGGCTGTGGCGGTGCGCGTCGGTGTTGGCGTAGCCGATGCGGTTGCCGTCGCGGTGGCGGTGGCTGTCGCGGTGGGGCTGGGTGTCCCGGTGGGCGAGGGGGATGGGGTGGTTGTGGGTGTGCGCGTGGGCGTCGTACCGGCGGTGGCGGTTGGTGTCGGAGTGGGCGTAGACTGGCTGCAAAGCACGCCCGGCCCTTGCCAGTCGGGGACGCCGGCGCGCCAGGCCTGGAAGGCCGGGTCACCCGGTTCGCACAGGCCGGTTGCCGTGAAGTGGCCGCTCCACAGGTGGGCGAGGCTGGTCATGCTGGCGGGCAGCGGGCCGTTCAGTGAGTTTTGCTCGACATAAAGTCCGGCCAGCCGGGCAAGATCGCCCAGCGCGGCGGGCAACGGGCCGCTGAACTGGTTGTGCTCCAGGTGCAGCGCTTGCAGGCGGCGCAGGGTGGTCAGCCCGCCGGGCAGTTGTCCTCCAAACGCGTTGTTGGCCAGCGAAAGCTGCGTCAGCCGGTCGAGCGTGCTGAGGCTGGCGGGCAGAGCGCCGCTAAACCGGTTGTAGCCCAGCCAGAGGTGTTCCAGGCTACGCAGCTCGCCCAGCCATTCCGGCAGCGGTCCCGACAGATCGTTGGACGACAGGAACAGCCGCTGCAAGCGGACCATGCTGCGGATCAGCTCAGGCAGCGGCCCGCTGAGCGCGTTGGCCTCCAGCTCCAGGGCGTGCAGGTTGCCCAGATTGGCCAGCGAGGCGGGCAGCGGTCCATGCAACTGGTTATGGCGCAGATTCAGCGTTTGCAGGTTGGCCAGATTACCCAGGCTGGCCGGCAGCGGGTCGGGGATGCGGTTGTATTGCAGGTCCAGCGTTTGCAGGTTGCGCAGGTCGCCGATCGTGGCCGGCAGCGGCAGGCTGAGCTGCTTGCTGGGGATGCTGAGGCCGGTCACCGCACAGCGCGTCCCGCTGGGGAAGGAGACCACGTCGGTGTAGCTGTCGAGGCCCGACAGCCCGTAGTAGCTCAGGATCGAGTTGACCGCCGCTTCGTCGGCTGCGTAGCTGCACGTGTTGAAGCGCGCCCGCAGCGCCACCTTTCCATCGTCCAGCGGCGCGCGCGGCGCAAGCGCTCGACCGTGTAGGTCTGCCCGGCCTGCACGGTCACGTTCAGGCCGGAGGTCTCGGACCAGTAGGCGCCGTCGTCGTTGCAGCCCCGGCCGGCCAGACTGCCGCGGCTTCCCTGCCAGACCGCGACCACCGTGTCGTCGTGGCTGCCCACCGTGTCCAGCGTCAGCGAGCCGTCGGACGGCGCGACCAGCCGGTACCACAGCGTCCGTTGGTTGACCCCGTCGCCGCACGCCATATCGGGGTCGTCAGCGGCTACGGTAGCCTGGCTGGCATCGACCACCGTGTCGAAGGGGAAGCTGCCGATCACCGTCGCCGCGTCGAAGTCGTCGTTGGCCGGGGCGGATGCGGGGGACAAGGTGAGAGGGTGAAAGGGTGAGAGGGAGAGCGGGAGAGCGGGAGACGGCGGGCAAAGTGATGTTCGCGTCGTCGGCACTTTCTTTCCATGCTTTCCTTCTTTCCCTTCAGTTTCCGTCACGACACCTCCACGAAGCTGAAATACTCGTTGCCGTCGCCCCGGCTGCGCAGGCGCAAGTCGTAGCCGTTGAGCTGGCCGGCGAACCGGGCATCGGGCAGTTGGAAGGTGATCTCGCGCCACTTGCGGCTGTCGGTCTTCTGCACCACCCCGGCGCTCTTGAAGTTGTCGCCGGCCGCGTCGTATTGCAGTTCCCAGGTGTCAGTGCCGTTGTCGTAGTACAGCACAGAAATCGTCACCGGGTTCGTGCCGCCGCTGATGAAAGCGTTCTCCACGTCGAAATACATGTCGGGGTTGCCGGTCTGCTGATCGGTGCGGCGGGCATAGCGGCCCCAGGCGTCCGGGCCGACGTACCACGTCGCCACGCTGCGCCCGCCGGGGGCGTTGTCGTCCTGGTGCAGCCAGAAGTCGAAGTTGCCCCACTGCGGATACCAGCGCGGCGGATCGCCCGGGTTGGGCGGCAGCGGATCGCGCAGCGCCGTCCAGACGCCAGGCGTCGTCTCGATGGTGACATCGGTGTAGCGGTCGGCCAGCCGCAGCGCCCACTGGCGCAACGGGTCGTCGGTTCTGATGGTGTCTTTGCCCAGCAGCAGGTAGCTGGGGCGCTTGTTGAGCCCATTGAGAAGGCTCCAGATCAGGTCGCTGGCTGCGGGATGGTAGGACGACTCGCCCTCCCAACCCACCGGCACCTGGCCGGCATACTGCAGCATCGGGTCGTACTGGCCGGTGCGGCAGACGTCGGGGTGGATGGTGGCGGTGTCGGAGCGCACCACCTGATCGTCGTGATCCATCACCAGCCGGTTGTGCTTGACACCGATGCCCAGCGACGCGGCATAGTCGGAGAACTCGCGCCGCTCCTTGCGGTAGAGATACCAGGGCGCGTACTGCAAGACCATAGGTGTGTCCTGCCAGGCGCGCTGGTGGATGTCGGTGATACGGTTGACGGTCTCGATCCACAGGTCGCTGCTCAACCCGGCGGCTTGCAGGCAGGCATCCACCTCGTCGTCCGACTCGGCCGGCATGGTCTCTCCGTAGATGCCGGCCGCGATCTCGATCAACGCGACGCGCGGGTCGTCGCCGTAACGCGCCGCGACCGCCTGCATGAACGACTCGTAGGCGCCGAGGAAGGCATCGGTCCAGTACATGGGGATGTCCTCGGTGTGGAACCCGCCGTAGTCGGTCCAGCTACAGGTGACGTAGCCGTCGCCGGCCGGCCACTGGCCGTGCGCGTCGTTGAACCACTGGGGGAGCTGGTTGCCGCCGCAGCACCAGCCTTCGTAGGCCGTGAAGGAGAGGGCGACCGGCTTGCCCAGCGGCCTCGCTGGCCAGCCACTGGTCCACGTCCTCCCAGTAGAACTGGCCCGGACCGCGATCCCTCGATGCTGCGCCAGGTGGAACGCCATGTGTCCGCCGGTCAGCCACGGGTAGAGGTCAGGATCGAGGTGCGGCCAGTCGAAGAAAGTGTAGATGCCGGCGTTGGGGAAGCTCTGGTAGCTGGGCGCGGGCGGCGGCTGCCAGGCAGGGCAACTGGCATCAACCTGCGCCTCAGTGTCCGCCGTCGCTGCGGCCTGCGGCTGGCCGGCTGCGGTGCCAATCTCGCTGTGAAACCAGGCGCCGCGGTCCGGCCTGCCAGCGCTGACAACCGTGGTACCACCAGCGTCGCCACCGTCGCACTGATCAGCCAAGCTATCTTCCAATGAGTCGCGTCTACTCAGCACATCGTCTCTCCGGGTATAGATGGTGTCATTGTAGCCCACAAGTCGGCCTTGCGCCAGACCGTTGGCGGTTCTCGCACTGTAGTTCACAAATTCGACTTGCTTGACATTCTCTACCCGTGTGATAGAATTCCGCAACCGTTCCGGAGGACGCTTCCCAACGGCGGGCGCCACCCTTCGGCTGACGCCCGGGGCGTCCCCGTCCGTCGCCCACTGCTCTTTCCATCCCTCTAGAGCGGAGCCTGCTGTGCCAATTGAGTATCTCCCAATACTGATTCTGATCGTTGTCGCTGCCATTTTTGCTGTCATCGCGCTGGTATTGCCGGCTGTTCTGGGGCCGCGACGGGCGACCAAGGCGCCTGAGCATATGAGTCGGGCATGTTGCCCTACACGGACGCCCGTCGGCGCTTTCCCGTTCAATACTATGTCATCGCGGTGTTGTTCATCCTGTTCGACATCGAGGTGATCTTTTTGTATCCCTGGGCGTGATTCTGCGCCAGCTCAAGCTGTTCGGCCTGATCGAAATGGGCATCTTCCTGCTGATCCTGCTGGTAGGCTTTGCCTATGCCTGGCGCAAGGATGCGCTGGAGTGGTGATTTGGTAGACAGGTAGACAAGTAGACAAGGTAGACAAGTAGACAAGTAGACAAGTAGACAAGTAGATAGGTAAACAAGCAGACAGGTTGACAAGGTGACAAGGGTGACTGGCAGGCTGGCAATCAGCCCACCAGGACGCAACTATTCGCCATCAGCCACCTGCCACCTTGCGACTTGCCACCTGCCACCTGCAACTTCTGAGGTGTGATGTATGGGTCTTGAGAACAAACTGGGCGACGACGGTGTGTTGGTAACGTCGCTGGAGTCCATGGTCAACTGGAGCCGGGCCAACTCGGTGTGGCCGCTGCTGTTTGGCCTGGCCTGCTGCGCGATCGAGATGATTACCAGCGGCACGGCGCGCCACGACATTGCCCGCTTTGGATCGGAGTTGTTCCGCGCCTCGCCCCGCCAGGCCGACCTGATGATCGTGTCGGGCCGGGTCAGCAACAAGATGGCGCCGGTGGTCAAGCGGCTCTACGAGCAGATGGCCGAGCCCAAGTGGGTGATCGCGATGGGCATCTGCGCCAGCGCCGGCGGTCCCTTCAACAACTACGCCATCGTGCAGGGCGTGGACAAGATCATCCCGGTGGATGTCTACGTGCCCGGCTGCCCGCCCCGACCAGAGGCGCTGCTGCAAGGGCTGACGCTGCTGCAGAAGAAGATCAAGGGCGAGACCTTCAGCCAGTACGACATCGAGCTGATGGAAGCCGCGAAGAGCCGGTCGATGGGATAGTCCGTTAGTGTGCTGGTATGTAAGCGCGATCGTGTTGTGATGAGGAACTTTCTATGACTGACGTCGCCCCTGCGACGGTGGCAGAACCCGTTGATACGATAGATTTTCGCGACGTGGAAGCGCAACTGAGGGCCCGTTTTCCGGCGGCTGTTCAGGACGTTGAGCGCGCGCACGGCGAAGTTGACTTTACGGTGACCGCTGGCAGCCTGCTGGACGTGGCGCGATATCTGCGGGACGAGCCGGGCCTGGAGTTCGTGCATCTGGCCGACGTGACCGGCCTCGACCGCAGCCAGTTGCCGGCCCGCCAGCGCAGCCGGCCCGGCGACGAAGCGCGCTTTGCCGGCATCTACCACCTGTATTCCATATCTGGCCGCCGCCACGTTCGCCTGACCGTGCCGGCCGGGGGCCTGACGACAAGCCGGCGCTGCCCAGCCTCTTTCCGCTGTGGAAATCGACCTTCTGCCTGGAGCGGGAGGCGTATGACCTGGTCGGCCTGCGCTTCACCGGGCACCCGGACCTGCGGCGCATCATGATGCCGTGGGACTGGACGGGGCATCCGCTGCGCAAGGACCAGCCGCTGGGCGGCGAGGAAGTGCCGTTCAGCATGACCTGGAACGACCCCGATTTCGCCACGCTTGGCCAGCAGATCCAGGACCCGGCCCCGGTGCAGGCGCCGCTGCCCAAAGGCGTCGATCCAAGCAAGCACATGGTCCTCAACATGGGCCCGCAGCACCCGGCCACCCACGGCGTCCTGCGCATCGCGCTGGAGCTGGACGGCGAGACGATCATCAGCGCGCACCCGGACACCGGCTATCTGCACAGCGGTTTCGAGAAGCAGGGCGAGAACGTCCGCTACAAAGACTTTGTGCCCTACACCGACCGCATGGACTACACCTCGGCCATGTGCAACAACCTTGGGTACTCCCTGGCGGTGGAGAAGCTGCTGGGCGTCGAGATTCCGCTGCGCGCCCAGGCGATTCGGGTGGTCGTGGCTGAGCTGCAGCGCATTGCCGCCCATCTGGTCTGGCTGGCGACCCATATCCTCGACGTCAGCGGCACCGGCATGAGCCTGCTGATGTACGCCTTCCGCGAGCGCGAGATGATCCTCGACATGTTCGAGCTGATCTCCGGCGCCCGCCTGACCTACTCCTACGTCCGTATCGGCGGCGTCTGGAAGGACGTTCCGCCGGCGTTTGTCACCAAGGTCGAGGAGTTCTGCCAGCTCTTCCCGGCGCGCATCGACCAGTACGAGAGCATGCTGACCGACAGCGTGATCTTCCGCAAGCGCGTTGAAGGTATCGGCAAGTTGAGCAAGGCCGACGCGCTCAGCCTTGGCTGCACCGGCCCGCTGCTGCGCGGCAGCGGGGTTGCCTACGACCTGCGCAAGCTGTCGCCCTATAGCGGCTATGACCGCTACGACTTCGAGGTGCCGACGGCGACCGAGGGCGATTCGCTGGCCCGTTATCTGGTACGCATCCGCGAGATGCGCCAGAGCATCCGCATCATCACCCAGGCGCTGGAGGATGTGAAGGCCACCGAGGGGCAGCCGTACAAGACGGCCGACCGCAAGGTCGCGCTGCCGCCGCGTTCCGAGCTTGACACCAGCATGGAGGCGTTGATCCATCACTTCAAGCTGGTCACCGAGGGCATGAAACCGGAGCCTGGCGAGGTCTACTTCGGCCACGAGAATCCCAAGGGCGAGCTTGGCTATTACATCCGCTCCGACGGCAGCGCGCATCCATACCGGCTGCACGTGCGCGGCCCCAGCTTTGTCAACATCTTCGCCACCGACCACCTGTCCCGCGGCCATCTGATCTCCGATCTGGTGACCATCATCGGCTCCATCGACATTGTGCTGGGCGAGGTGGACCGGTAGACAGTAAACGGTGATCAGTGACCAGTAATCAGTTTCCGATCACTGATCACTGATACCTGACCGATCGTACTCAAGAGACATGCTGACTGACGCAACTCGCAACACAATCCGCGGCCTGATGGCCCGTTATCCGCAGGCGCGCTCGGCGCTGGGACCGGCGCTGGAGGCAGCCCAGCAGCAGCTCGGCTATCTGCCCGACGAGGCGATGGCCGAGGTGGCCGCCATGTTCGACCTGGAGCCTATGGAGGTGCAGGCGTTTGTTGGTTTCTACCACATGCTGCATCAGTGGCCGGTCGGGCAGTTTCACGTCGAAGTTTGCACCAACGTGCCCTGCATGTTGCGCGGCGCGGGCAAGTGTGCTGAACAGCTCAAGGAGAAGCTGGACCTGGAGTTTGGCCAGACGACGCCTGACGGCATGTTCACGCTGGGCGAGATGGAGTGTCTCGGCTCGTGCGGCACCGCACCCATGGTTTCGGTGACCAAGAAGCAGTCGGACTGGTCACGATACTACGAGGAACTGAACTCGCCAGAGCGGATCGATGCCATGTTGGACGAGTTGCGCGGGCTGGCCAACCTGCCCGCCGATCAGCTTCCCAGCGCGGGACGCGTGGTCCCTGGCGTGGACGAGGTGGCGCGGCCCTATCACCACAGCCATCATCCCGACACCAACAGCTTGCTGGCCCGCATCGACCAGCCGGACAGCCATACCATGGCCAGCTACGAAGCCGATGGCGGCTACGTCCTGGCGCGCCAGATCCTGGCCAAAGAGGGCGGCAAAACGCCCATCGAGGTGCTGGAAACGGTCAAGGCGGCCGGTCTGCGCGGCCGCGGCGGCGCCGGGTTCCCGACCGGCGTCAAGTGGGGCTTTCTCCCGGCGGGCGTCTACCCGCGCTACCTGGTGGTCAACGCCGACGAGAGCGAACCGGGCACCTTCAAAGATCGCCTGATCATGGAGTACGACCCGCACCAGTTGATCGAGGGCATCATCCTGGCCTGCTACGCGACCGAGGCCAGCCACGCCTTTATCTACATCCGCGGCGAGTATTTCTTCGCAGCGCAACGGCTGGAAGCGGCAGTGGCCGAGGCGCGCTAAGGGGTATATCGGCAGGGGCATCTTCGGATCGTCCAAAGATATGGAGATCACCGTGCATCGCAGCGGGCGCCTACATCTGCGGCGAGGAGACGGCGCTGCTGACCTCGCTGGAGGGCTACCGCGGCCACCCGCGGCTCAAGCCGCCCTTCCCGGCCGTGGAAGGTCTCTACCGCAAGCCGACCATCGTCAACAACGTCGAGACTATTACCCAGGTGGTGCCCATCGTCCGCAACGGCGCCGATTGGTACAAGCAGTGGGGCAGCGAGAAGTCGCCCGGGTTTGCGCTCTACTGTCTTAGCGGACAGGTCAAGAAACCGGGCGTCTACGAGTTGCCGTACAACACGACGCTGCGGAGTTGATCTACGACTACGCCGGCGGCACGGTCGACGACCGGCCCATCAAGTCGGTCATCCCCGGCGGGCTGTCGATGCCGCACGTGGCGATCGACAAACTGGACACGCCCATGACCTTCGAGGACATCCAGGGCGCAGGCTCGTCGCTGGGCTCCTGCGGCATCATCGTCATCTGCGAGGGCGAGAGCGTGGTCGAAGTCGCCCGGCGCACCATGGGCTTCTATCGCGAGGAGAGCTGCGGCAAATGTACGCCCTGCCGCGAGGGCGGCGGCTGGATCGAGAAGATCCTGGAGCGCATCGAGCGCGGCGAGGGCCAGTCCAGCGACCTGGACCTGATCGACCGGTTGACGTGGCCCATCGAGCGCCAGAGCTTCTGCCCGTTCGGCGCCGCGTCGGTCTGGGGCGTGCGCAGCATGATCAAGCTGTACCGGGCCGACTTCGAGGCCTACATCGAGGAGACCAACCCGGCCGGCAAGGAGCCGGAACTGCCGGTGCGCCCGATCTACCGGCCCGACACGGGCGAGGTGGCGCCGAAGGTGCGGGTGTGACGAAGACAATGACAAAGTATGAAGTGATCATCTATTGGAGTGAAGAGGACGAAGCTTATCGTTGCCGAGGTGCCGGAACTTTCCGGTTGTGCGGCAGACGGTGGACATACGGAGAGGCGCTTGCCAATGTCGAGGTGGTTATTCAGGAATGGATCGAGACGGCAGGAGCTTCGGGCCGTTCCATACCTGAGCCGAAGGTAGGCTGGTATTTGCATAGCGCAACATGTCGTTTCAGCAGGTACTGCCTGCGCAGAAATGGCAGGTATCTGAAGACACTACTGAATGAGACATGCCTGATCTCGTAACAATCACTATCGACGACGTCGAATACAAGGTTCCTGCCGGCTCGCTGCTGACTGATGCAGCCAAGCTGGCGGCGGACATCGATATACCTGTTTTCTGTTCGCACCCCAAGCTGGACCCGCTGGGCGCGTGCCGCATGTGCCTGGTTGAACAGGACATGCGCGGCCGCTGGGTGATTGTCCCGGCCTGTACGACGCGCGTCGGCGACGGCATGAAGTTCCGCTACGCCAGCGAAGCAGCCGCGCAGGCGCGTGAAGACACCCTCGAGTTCATCCTCATCAACCACCCGCTGGATTGCCCGATCTGCGACAAGGGCGGCGAGTGCCCGCTGCAAGACCAGACGCTCAAGCACGGCCCCGGCGCGTCGGAGTTCGAGGAGATCAAAACGCAAAAGGAGAAGCGCTACCCGATCAGCGACCTGATCATGTTGGACCAGGAACGCTGCATCGTTTGCTGGCGCTGCATTCGCTACCTGGAGGAGTGGGAGGACAAGCCGCAACTGGGTCTCTTCCACCGCGGCGGTGAGACGGTCATCGACTACTTCCCCGAGCAGCCGGTGGACGCCAACACCAGCGGCAACATCATCGACCTCTGCCCGGTGGGCGCACTGACCAACCGCGTCAGCCGCTTCCGCTACCGGCCGTGGGAGTTGAAGCGCACCAAGTCGATCTGCACCCATTGCTCGCAGGGCTGCAACGTGCGCCTCGATGCGCGCCTGCATCAGCTTCGCCGCATCGTGGCGCGCGAGAACATGGCCGTCAACGACGAGTGGATCTGCGACAAGGGCCGCTTTTTTCACGGCTTCGTCGATCACCCCGAGCGGCTCAAGACCCCGCTGGTGCGCGACGCGGACAGCGGTGACCTGCGCGAGGCCGGATGGGACGAGGCGCTGCAGATCGTGGCCCAGCGGCTGTCGTCCGCGGCGGAGATCCACGGCCCGGGCGCGGTTGGTGCGATTGGATCGGCGCGGCTGAGCAACGAGGCAGCCTACCTGTTGCAAAAGCTGATGCGCAGCCTGGTGGGCAGCAACAACGTGGACCACAAGGGTGGCGCGGGTGTGCTGGCCGACCCGCGCGGCGTTTCCAACATCCGCGACGTGGAGAAGGCCGACGTCATCGTGTTTGCGGGCGTCGATCTGGCCGAGGAGCAGCCGGTGATGGACCTGTTTGTGCGCCGGGCGATTCGCCGCAACGGGGCCAGGTTGATCATCATCCACCCGCGGCGCATCGAGGACAGCCGCTACGGCGATCCCTACATCGCCTACAAGCCGGGCGAGGAACTGTCCGCGCTGGACGGGTTGAGCCGGGCGCTGCTAAAGCAGAAGCCGGTGGCCGAGCGGGCCAGCAAGTTAGCCGGGCTGCCGGAGTTGACCGAGTACCTTGGCGCCGGCCAGATCAGCCAGGAAATCGGCGAGGCGGCCCGTCTGCTGGCGGGTGCACAACGGCCAATCGTGCTCTACGGGCCGGCGCTGGTCAGCGGCCCGGGCGCCGAAGCCAACCGGGCGGCGCTGATGAACGCAGTGCTGCTGGCGGGATGCGCCGATCGCACGTTCTATGTTGCGCCAGAAGCCAACAGCGCGGGCGTGCGCACGCAGGTCTTCTGCCGCAGCGGCTGCCAGGCCATGGTGCCGTCAGCGATGCGGCAAGCCGCACCGTTTGCAGCGTCTGTGGGGCGGCAACGTGCCGCAGGAGCCGGGCCTGTCTTACGACCAGATGCTGGCGGCGGCGGTTGATGGCCGGCTCAAGGCGCTCTACCTGGTGGCCAGCGATCCCGCAGCCGAAAGCCCTGCCGGCGCGGCGGCTGTAGCGGGCGTCGATTTTCTGGTCGTGCAGGACCTTTTCCTGACCGAGACGGCCAGGCAGGCCGACGTTGTGCTGCCGGCGGTCAGTTGGGCCGAGACCGACGGCACGTTTACCAACCTGGAGCGGCGGGTGCAGCGGGCGCCCAAGGCGCTGGCCGATCCGCACAGCAAGGCCGCGCCCGACTGGTCGATCTTCCTGCGTCTGGCGCGAGCCTGGCCGACTGCCCCTGACGAACAGCCGGCCAAAGGTGGCACGTCGCGTCGCGACAAATCGGGCAAGGGCAAACGCGAGAAGGCCGACACGCCCAAACCGTGGAAATACGCCAGTGCTCAGGAAGTTCTGTTGGAGATGGGCAAGGCGGTTGCGGCCTACGATGGCGTTGACTGGGAAAGCCTGGGCGACCATGGCCGGCAACTGGCCGCCGATGCGTACCCAGCCGCCCCTCGGCGATTGACGGTTCCGGCGCGGCCGGCCCGCCCGCGGGTTGACGGCTATCCATTCGCGTTGGTGACCGGCCGGCTGATGTTCGACGACAGCACGTTGATGACCAAGACGCGACCTGCCACTGGAGTCGCTTCGGTCGGCGTCAATCCGGCCGATGCTGCGGCTGCCAAGGTGGAAGCGGGCCAGGCGGTGCTGGTCGCATCACCGGCCGGCCAGCTTGAGCTGGCGGTGCAGATCGACGAGGCTGTGCAGCCGGGCACGCTGTGGATACCCGCATCGCAGGCCGGGGCGCCGGTCGAGACGTTGCTGTCGGCAGCGGGCGATGGTGTAGGGACGCCGCTGCGGTTGACCTCCCTCCAGACAAGTTCGGAAAAGGCTGGTTGAGATGGACTGGGTGAACTCGCTACTCTCACCTCTGGTCAAGAGCCTGGTGCTCATTCTGTTGTTGCTGACCGGGTTTGCGTACCTGACATACTACGAGCGCAAGCTGCTGGCGCGCTTCCAGGTGCGTTACGGCCCGAACCGGGCCGGCCCGCTGGGCCTCCTGCAGCCCATTGCCGACGCGTTCAAGGCGATTTTCAAGGAAGAGGTCGTGCCGCGGCACGTCGACAAGTGGGTCTACATCGCAGCGCCCGCGCTGGCGCTGATCCCGGCGCTGATCGCGTTTGCCGTAATACCCATTGGCCCCAGCTTCACGGTAGCCGGCTACACGGTTGACTTCTACATCGCCAACGTCAACATCGGGTTCCTGTACATTCTGGCGGTGGCCAGCATCGGCACCTACGGCGTGGTGCTGGCGGGCTGGAGCAGCAACAACAACTACTCGATCATCGGCGCGCTGCGCACCTCGGCCCAGATGGTGAGCTACGAGCTACCGATGGGCATCATCCTGGTGGCAATCGTGCTGACCACCACCCTGGCAACCGGGATCGGCTCGCTGAGCCTGGTTGATCTGGTAACGACGCCCCGGCCCTGGTACATTTGGATCTGGCTCTGGCTTGCCTTTCCGCTCTTCTTCATCACCATGCTGGCCGAGACGAACCGCAGCCCGTTTGACCTACCGGAGACCGAGAACGAGCTGGTGGCCGGCTTCCAGACCGAGTACGGCGGCATGAAGTTCGCGCTGTTCTTCATGGCTGAGTACATCCACATGATCACTGCCAGCGCGATCATGGTGACGGTGTTCTTCGGCGGCTGGCAGGGTCCGTTTGTGAACCAGTTCCCGCTGCTGGGCGTCGGCTATTTCGTGATCAAGGTGATCCTGGTTCTGTTCCTGTTCATCTGGGTGCGGGCCAGCGTGCCCCGGGTGCGCTACGACCAGTTGATGCACTTCTGTTGGAAGGTGATGTTCCCGTTGTCGCTGGTGTATCTGGCGGTGACGGCGGTGTTTGTGGCGCTGACGTGATGCGTAACGAGTAATGCGTGATAGGCGACACAGCGACAACTACGGACTACGCATTACGCACTACGCATTGCCGGACAGAGTTGGATTAAGATTGTACGGAGACAGATCTCACGATGTCAAGAGTAGGCGAGTTTATTAAAGGTACCGGCCAGATTGCGGGCGCGATGGGCGTGACGCTGAAACACCTGGCCAAGAAGCCGCTGACGGTGGAGTATCCCGACGAACCGGCGGCCGTTTTTCCGCGCTATCGCGGCCGGCACATGCTGCGCCGCTATGACCCTGCGCCGGGCCAGGAGCTGGGACTGGAACGCTGCATCGGCTGCTGCCTGTGTGAGGCGGCCTGCCCCACCGGCGCGATCCTGGTGGAGGCGGCCGAGAACGACCCCGGCGATCGCCATTCGCCCGGCGAGCGCTACGCCAAGACCTACGAGGTCAACCTGTTGCGCTGCGTCTTTTGCGGCGACTGTGAGGAAGCCTGCCCCACCGAGGCTATCGTGTTGACACAGGCGATTCCGATGCCCGAGCAGGAGCGCCGCAGCTTCGTTCTCGTCAAGGATCAACTCCTGCAGCCGCCGGAGTTCAACGTGGTCATTCGACCGGAGCAGTGATCGGTTATCAGTGACCAGTAAACGGTGAACAGGTCCTGCAATCTGTCACCAATTTGCTGGCTTCCCAATCCA
>JAWKOJ010000046.1:0-15146 GCA_041391245.1 Caldilineales bacterium | reverse complement strand
TCGTCGACGAAGCTGGCGGGCTGACCGCGACGATCGACGTGCCGCAGCAGGGTGCGACCGGCATTTCGCTGCACGACGTTCGCTATGAACATCCCGCCGTCTATTTCGAGATGTTGGAGGGCGCGCGCAAGGCTACCTACGACGGTCAGTTGAACCCTGACGGAACCATCAACGGTACGTTCAGCCAAAGCGGTGTCACTGGCAGCTTCACGTTGCACCGGGCCGAGGCCCCGCCCCCTACCGCCGAAGCCGTCGAGGCCGATGTGCCCTATCGCGAGGAAGAAGTATCCTTTGCCAACGGTGACATCACCCTGGCCGGCACGCTGACTCTGCCGGAGGGCGACGGCCCCTTCCCGGCAGTGATCCTGATCAGTGGCAGCGGCCAGCAGAACCGCGACGAGGCGCTGTCCATCGTGCCGGGTTACAAGCCCTTCCAGGAGATCGCCGACACGCTGACCCGCCAGGGCATCGCGGTGCTGCGCTACGACGACCGGGGCATAGGCGGCTCAAGCGGCGACCCGAGCCAGGCCTCCAGCGCCGATTTCGCCGACGACGCAGAGGCCGCCTTTACCTACCTGCAGGGTCGCCCGGAGATCGACGGCGGGCAGATCGGCATGCTGGGCCACAGCGAGGGCGGCATTATCGAGGCGATTGTCGCGGCGCGCAACCCGGACGTGGCGTTTCTGATCTCCATGGCCGGCACTGCTGTCAGCGGCTACGACACGATCATCAAGCAGGTCGAGCAGCTGAAGCTGGCGTCGGGCGCTACAGCCGAACAGGCAGCCGCGGCTGCCGACCAGCAGCGCTCGCTGATGGATCTGGTGGTGGCGCAGGATTGGACGACCCTGGAATCTGTCATGAACCAGATGGCGCAGGCCCAGATCAACGCCCTGCCCGATGACCAGAAGGCAGCGATCGGCGATCTCGACGCGTATGCCAAACAACAGGTTGCCGTGCAACTGGCCCAGTTGCAGAGTCCCTGGTACCAGTTCTTCCTCAGCCACGATCCCGGCGAGGACTTCGCAAAGGTCACCGTGCCTGTGTTGGGCGTCTACGGCGGCAAGGATGCGCAAGTTGACGCGGACGTGAACACCGCCGCGTTGCAGGCTGCCCTCGAGAAGGCAGGTAATCAGGACGTCACCATCATCGTGATTCCAACGGCCAATCACCTCTTCCAGGACGCCACGACCGGCAGCGTACAGGAGTACGCGCAGCTCGAACCGCATTTGATGCCGGAGTTTCTGACGACAATCAGCGACTGGCTGGCAGCCCACGTGCATTAGTTTGTAGTAGGCGCTTCAGGGCCGTTCCGGGGCGCTGAAGCGCCTGCTACCAGCGTGTCCCACGCTGGAGAGAGAATCGTGACTCGCAGACGAGGCTGTCTTGGTGTGTTGATCGTGCTGGTTGCGCTTTGCGCGCTGGCCGGTCTGGTCTCCGCGCTCAGCAACCGCAGCCTGCCGGTCGCCGCGCCGGACGCGGAGCAACTGAGCGCGCTGGACAAAGCGCGGCTGGCGGAGGCGCTCCATCTTCGCGAGACGCTGGGCAACCAGATCTGGCCCGGTTTTGGCGACGCCGACATCCCCGTGCTGCTGTGGAACCGCGAGGCCAGTTTCCTGATCGGAGTCGATGAAGCGCCGGCCGGCTGGCAGCAGGTGCCGGGCGCCGCCTTCATGGAGAAGCCCTACTTCCGGCAGGCAACCGACGACCCGCAGAACTTTGCCGTGCCGGTTGACGGTCGGCTGGCAGCCAGCATTGCGACGAAATCGGAGACCGACGCCTTTCTGGTCAGGCAGTTCCAGAGCATGCTGCCGCCGCCGCTGAAGCAGGTTTTTCCCTACCGGCTGCTGATCCAACCCAGCGAGGTGCAGATCAGCGCCGTGCTGCATGAAGGCTTCCACGTTCTGCAATCGCAGGTTGCTGCGCAGAAGCTCGCCGCGGCTGAGGCGATCAACGCGCGCCAGGACGACTACTGGCGCGCCGATGCGGCGGCGGAAGGCGCCTGGAAGGACGAAGTTGCGCTGCTGGACGGAGCGCTGCGCGCCGAGTCCCCCGACGACACGCGCAACCTGGTCCGCCAGTTCATCGACCAGCGACAAGCGCGCCGCGCCGCTCAAGACCTGCCTGCCGAGCTTGTTCGCTTCGAGCAACTGATTGAATGGGAAGAAGGCCTGGCAAAGTATGTCGAGCTGGCAAGCTGGCAGCAGGCCGCGGAGACCGACGGCTACGCGCCGCTGGCTGAGCTATCCGCGGATCCCGATTTTAAGGGCTACGATACCTTCGGCCAGCGCTGGTCGCAGGAGTTGAGCACCATGAAGCGGCAGGCCGGCCAGGAAGGCGTCACCCGGTTCTACTACACCGGTGCCGCCCAGGCGTTTCTCCTGGACCGGCTTTCACCTGGCTGGCAGGTGCACGCTATGGAGCCTGATGTGTTCCTTGAGGACCTCCTGGCCGAGGCGATCGTCCCTGGCGCCGGCCAATAGAGGCCGCAGAGTCGTAATGTTTTTCTTCTGGAGGCAAGGCAGGCAATGACCGATCCCGTGATTGTTACCTCCGGCCTCGGCCGGAGCTTTGGCGAAACCGTCGCCGTGGAGCACCTCGAACTGGCCGTGCAGGCCGGCGAGGTGTTCGGCTTTCTCGGCCACAACGGCGCCGGCAAGACGACCTCCATCCGCATGCTGAACGGCATCCTGACGCCGACAACCGGGTCAGCCCGCGTGCTGGGGCTTGATCCCATGGCAGACGGACCGCGCCTGCGCACCCGCACCGGCGTGCTCACCGAGACGCCGTCGCTGGACGAACGGCTGACCGGCCGCGACAACCTCACCATCTACGCCGACCTCTACGGCGTACCCAGGAACGAGGTCAAGGCCCGCGTCGACGAACTGTTGACAGGCTTTGATTTGTTCGACCGGGCCGACGACAAGGTCGGTGGCTACAGCAAGGGCATGAAGCAGCGGCTGGCGCTGGCCCGCACCCTGCTGCACCGGCCGGAGATGCTGTTCCTGGACGAGCCAACCGCCGGCCTCGATCCGGTCGCGGCCCGCCAGGTGCACGACATGATCTTGCAATCGACCCGCGAGCAGGGCCACACCGTCTTTCTGTGTACCCACAACCTGGTCGAGGCGCAGCGGCTGTGCGACCGGGTCGGTGTCATGGAGCACGGCAAGCTGGTCGCGCTGGGATCGCCGCGCGAGCTGGGCCGCCAACTGGTAACCAACCTGACCGTCGAACTCGAGGTCGATCCCGCGGCCGTGCCGGCGGCGCTCCACGCGCTGGAAGGCAGCGGACTCGTCACCAGCGCCGGCCAGCAGACCGGCACGATCTCCGTGCGCGGCGCAAGCCATGCCGAGATTCCCGATCTTGTTATAGCGCTGGTTGGCGCCGGTATCCGCATTTACGGCGTCACGCCGCAGGAGCCGACCCTCGAGGACGTCTATTTTGCGCTGCACGGCGAGCAGCCTGCCACGCGCAACCATGCCGAGGTGATCCAATGAACTGGCGGGCAATTCAGACGCTGATGCGCAAAGACCTCAAGGTGGTGCTGCAAAACAAGGGTGTGGTGCTGCCCATCCTGCTGCTGCCACTGATTCTGTTTATCGTGATTCCTGCGCTGGTGCTTTTCCTGCCCGCCGCGACATCTTCAGCCGGCACCACTGACCTGGCCGAGCTGCTGGCGCTGGTTTCGCCCGGCCTGCGCGATCAACTGGTGGGCCTGACGCCCGATCAGGCCGGGGTGGTTTTCTTCCTGGTCTACATGATGGCGCCGCTCTTCCTGATCGTGCCGCTGATGGTCTCCAACGTCATTGCGGCCGACAGCTTCGTCGGTGAGCGCGAGCGCAAGACCCTGGAGGCGCTGCTGTACACGCCGACCACCGATGGTGAGCTGTTGACCGGCAAGATCATGGCGGCGCTGATTCCTGCCATTGTTGTCTCCTGGGCCGGCTACATTCTCTACAGCGTCGTGGCCGACCTGGCAGCCGCGCAGATCATGGGCCGCGCGCTCTTCCCGAACCCGCTTTGGAACGTGATCGCCATCTGGGTGGCGCCGGCGGCCGCGGGGCTGGGCCTGACCAGCATGATGTTGGTGTCGGTGCGCGCGAAGACCTTCCAGGATGCCTATCAGACCGGCTCGCTGGTACT
Organism: Caldilineales bacterium; assembly: GCA_041391245.1. Taxonomy (GTDB): domain Bacteria; phylum Chloroflexota; class Anaerolineae; order JAAEKA01; family JAAEKA01; genus JACKBK01. The sequence continues at coordinate 11,006 of JAWKOJ010000046.1, read as the reverse complement.
GCCGATCGTGCTTCCTGATCGGCCAGATCGCTGGCGTTCTCTACTTCAGCATCTGGCTGGCGCTGGCGCTGACTTGGGCTGTGGATCATCAACGCCGTGTTCTTCTACGGCCGCCAGACCTTCCACCGCAGTGAACTGATCGCCCGGTTGTGAGGCCGTGCCATGTCCCGCAGCGACGAGTACCACCACACGCTGGCTTCGCTGGACGACTGGGAGCCCTTTCGCTGCGCGCAATCACTTCCGCCCGGCCCGCGCGGCAACCTGGAACTGGCAGCAGCTGCGGCCGAGCTGGGCCGCCGAGCAGTTCGCCGCCTGGATGGCGCTGACCCCGAGCAGGCGCCGGTCAACTCGCCCCAGGAGTTCCTGGTATTCTGCGGTGTGTTGGGTCAGGGGCCGCTTGTCGGCCGAGGGCAGCGCGATGCGCTGGCGACTTTGCGCCGCTTTGCGGGCGATCCACGCTGGCGGACGCGCGAGGCGGCTGCCATGGCCTTGCAGCGCTGGGGCGACGCAGACATGGATGCGCTGCTCCTGCGATGGTCGATTGGCGCAACGGCTTGTTCCTGGCGCGAGCTGTTGCGGCTGCGCTGTGCGAGCCGCGCCTGCTGGCTGATCCGCGGCACGCCGCGGCAGCCTCCTCGAAAGCCTCGACGTGATCACAGCCTCGCTTCTCGCGGTTGACAACCGACGGGACGATGGCGTTCCGGCGCCCAGCCAGGCGCTGGCCTATTGCTGGAGCGTCGCGGCTAGGGCGCTTCGCCGGAAGCTGGCAAGGCAGTCATGGAACATTGGTGCGCCTGCGATGACCCGGACGCGTTGATCGTGCGCGAGAACCTGAAGAAGAAGCGTTTGCAGAGAATGGACGAAGTCTGGGCGGCGCGCCAGCAGTTGCTGCTGGCCGCCGCGTGAGCTTCAGGATTTTACGCTGGCGGGCCAGTGCTGGTATACTTTGTGCCAGAATCAACATGAACCAAAGCGCATCGGCGCAGACAACACCCGGAGCAACGACATGAGGACAATTTTCGGTCTGTTCGACAAGCGAGAGCAAGCTGAGGCGGTGGCAGAGTTTGCCCGCCGCTCCAACATCGACGATCAGCATCTCAAGGTGCTTGACGGTGGGTCGCCGGCCCACGATCTCGTTGAGCCGTCGCCCCGGACCCGGACCTGGAAGGGGATTCGCAGCTTCATGATTCTGGGCACGCTGATTTTCGGCGTATTCGGCGCTTTTGCGGCCGTCGGCTCGGTCACCAGCACCGACGCGCCGGTCTCCTTCGCCGTCCAGATCTTCCTCCTTTCTCGTGATCGGCTTCCTGTCCGGCCTGGGGCTGGGTTTCGTCAAAGGCCGCTCCGACGCCGAAGAGGAGATCCAGCACTTTCGCGAGGAGTTTGAGAAGGGCGCGGTGATGGTGGTGATCGAGGCGGATCAGCACGTCGATGGCTTCGTCGAGGAGATGGAACGCCAGGGCGGCCAGATGATCAAGGTCAGCAAGCACAGCCGTCCGATGCCGCAAGCCTCGGAGCTCGATCTCCAGGTCAGCGCTGCTCACTAGTGTTTGGACCTGGTAGGCCCTGATTCCGCAAAGTCGGGAATCCATTTCACACGGACCGGCCCTGCGTCGTCAGGCGCGCGGCGATCCGTGTGTTTTCGGGTGGTAACGGCCAGAACAAGCGCCGGCACGGCCAGCCCCAGTGTGCCGATCGCGATCGGCCAACTCACTCCTGGAGTACTCAGGCGGGGATACGGGGAATACGCCAGACTGGTATGATCCACGCCCGGCAGCGGCAGCAGGTAGAGCGCGGCCACCAGCAGCGCACCGGCCACAACAGCCCAGTCGCGCCGCGTCCACGGCTGCGGCCGAAAGCTGGTGCGCCTGACACCGCGGCCTTGCAGCCACAGCGCAGCGACGACCGCCAGCCCGCCGGCGGCGATCAGTGCCGTGCTGAGCGCGCCGGCGCCGAGCAGGCTTCCTCCCACACCGCCCGCCAGCACGATCAGCCCAAAGACGACCAGCCCGCGAGCCACATGACGCGCTGGCTGCGTCTCGGCGAGGTTGCCGAAGCCGCGCGCGGTCATCGCCTCCGCCAGTTGCATGGCGCGTTCCAGGCCGGTGACCAGCAGCGGCATCGCCAGGGGCAGCCAGTCACGCACGCCGCGCACCTGATGCCCCCGCAGCCGCTGCGCCTCGCGGATCTGCCCGAACTGGTCCAGCGTCGTCGGCACGTACGCCACGGCTACCGACACCACCACGCCCACCGGGTAGAGCGCGCGCGGGATCAGCCGGATCAGCGCGTAGGTCGGCGTCGCCTGGTACAGCGCCAGGAACGCCGCAAACATCCCCGTCAGCACCAGCCCGTTGAGCGCGCCGTAGACGACCGCTTCCAGCGTCACCGCGCCGCCGATCAGCGGCAGCCCGGCCGGCAGCGTGAACAGGACCGTCGCGCCGAAGTGCGCCATCAGCCCGTTGAAGGCGGCCGAAAGCGTGACCACGAGGAGGCCAAACCGCCACAGCGAGAGTGGAAACCGGGGGGAAAAGGCCAGCGCGCGCCCGGTGCGCAGCGTCGCGGCAATGCAGAGGAGGATAACGGCGAGGTAGACCGGGTTGCGCGTGCTGAGCAGCGCGGCCACGGCCACCAGCAGCCAGCCAACCCACGCCCCGGGGTGGATCGGAGGGCCGCGCCGCTCGCCACGGCTGCGGCTGCCGGCGCGCCCTGTCATCGGTTAACTCTTGCCCGACGTAGGTTGCAGCGGGCTGGCGGATGGGCGCGGCTGCCGGCGCGGCAACGGATCATCGGCCGGCAGGGGAGATGTGGCGGACTCAGGGTGGTATTCGTAGCTGAACCGCTGGCCGAAACGCCGCAGGGCACGCAGGCTTGCCCCGCCAAACACCAGCATCAGGGCAACGTTGCCCACCACCCGCAGCCCGTCCCACAGCAGCGAGGTGGCCAGATAGTAGGCAAGATAGCGCCCTGCTGTCTCGCGCAGAGAGATGCCGGCCTGCCAGTACTGGTCGGCCGGCCCGGCCAGAAACGGCCAGAACCACAGGTTCATGATCACCCCGAAGAGCAAGCCCCAGCCACCGGCGAACAGCGCCAGCGCCGCGACCTCCCGTCGCGAGCCTGGGCGTCCACCGCTCCACCGGATCAGCGGCCGCGCCAGCGGCGCCGACAGCCCGACCCAGCCGGCCGCGAACATCTGCGCCGGCAGCCACGGACCGACGCCGCCCGTGAAAACCGCCGACACCAGCAGCGTCAGCGCACCCATCAGGAAGCCGAACTGCCCGCCGAAGACATAGCCGGTCAGGATGATCAGCACGAAGACGGGGCTGAAGCCGCCCGGCCCGGGGATGCCCACCTCCACAAAGCGCAGCACCGAGTTGATGGCCACCAGGACGCCCAGCAGCGCGATCAGCTTGGCGCTGACAGCCTGCCCCTGAACCTCCAGCAGCAGCCCGGCGAAGCAAATGCCCAGCAGCACCAGCATCAACCCGGGGCCGTTGAGGGAGGACGGCTGGCCGGCGGCCGGACGCAGCGCGGCCGCCAGGAACGGGTAGAGCAGCGCCGCCACGCCGATGACCGTGCTCAGCCCGTAGATCAGCAGGCTGATGGCCGCCGAGGTGCGGCGCGCGGTCGAGGGTCTGCGTCTCGCCCGCGGCTCGCGGGAAGCAGCGTCGCTGCTGGCGACCCGCAGGCCCGCTGCGCCGGCGCCCAACACGATCAACACGCCGGCAAAGAGGGCGATGCCCGGCGGCGCCCTGTCATCCGCGGCCACGCGCTGGCTCGTGTCGATTGCCGGCCCGGCTGGCGGCGCGGCAACAGGCTGCTCCGGCGCGGGCGCGGCGTTTGCCGGCGGTGTCAGCGCCGCTGCAGTGCCGGCCGCCAGCATGTCATCGGGAACCGGCGTGAAGAGCGGTCCGTCGGCCGCGTCACAGATCTCGTCGAGAGACAGGAGCAGCGGTTCAACCCCGTCGGCGCCTTCGCCCTCGCCCCACGACCAGCCGTCCACGTCGCCGGCGTGCAGCGTGCGCAGGCTGGCGCCGATGGTCGCGTAGACCCACTCGCCGTCGATGCGGTGGTAGTACTGCCAGTAGACGCACGAGGCGCCGCCCTTGCACTGGCACCAGCAGGCTTCATCCGGGTAGCCACAGCCCTGCGCGCCGATCTCGCATACCGTGCCGCCCAGCGCCGTGTACTCGATCACCGGTTGCAGACCGGCCGCGGCCAGCAGCTCCTCACCGGTCATCTCGCCGTCCGCGCCGAGATCAACGCAGGCCGTCTCCACCGTCCCGTCGCCAAAACGGACCACCAGTCCCGCCTGGTTGGGCGGGTCCGCCTGCGCCGAGGCGTGGCCGGTCGGCAGAATCGCGGCCACCAGCAAGAACACGGCCATCAACACGGCGCGCCAAACACCGCCCGCGGGCCAGACCCGCGTTCGATGTGTTGGTTGCGTCGTTCGTGTCAAGAACATCATGTAGTGAATATCACGCCGTCCGCCTGTAGGATAGCCCCTCGTGGGCGTTCCGGGCGTCCACGGAACGGGCACAAGGCCCTATCCTAAAGCGTGGCAGGTCATCTTCCGGTTGTAGGATAGACCCTCGCGGGCGTTCCGGGAATCGCCGGAACGGGCACGAAGCCCAATCCTACGGTGTGCATATTGACGCGAACTTCGTGAACTGCGCCCATGGATAGCGCGCCGCGCAGGTGGTCTGCGGCGCGGCGCGAGGTTGTTGTCTTGCCAGCGCGCCGTAGGATTTGGCTAGCATGCCGGGCAACGCCTGGTAGGTCGAGAACGGGTCGTCGGCGCCGGAGAACCCGGCAAACCCGCCGGCCGGACTCTGCAGCGCCAGCAGCGCATCCAGCGCGGTCGGATTGGCCAGGCGGCTGACGGCGGTAGTCGAGACTGCGCCGGTCCAGCGCGGGCTTTCAGGCGACAGCCCGAAGGCCGCCAACGCCTGCAAGGCCAGCCCTGTGGAGCTGGCGCTGGTCGCGCCGTCGTAGCCGGGAAAGCCGCCGTCGCCGTTTTGCACGCTGCGCAGCCAGTCCAGCCCTGCCTGCACCGGCGGCGCATCCACAGCGCGGCCGGCCGCCGCCAGCGCCTGCAGCGCCAGCGCAGTGCTGTCGGCGTCAGGGTCGGCGCTGGCGTCGAAGCCCCAGCCGCCGCTCTCGGCCTGCAGCGTCTCCAGCGCCAGCGTCGCGCTGACCGGGATCGTCTCGCCCGCGGCCCGCAACCCCAGCATCGCCCACGACTGATCCCAGACCGAGTTGCCCGCGCCGAACTGCCCGCCGGTGAGCGCGTAGGTCGCGCTGATCGCCTCGACCAGATCGACGGCCCCGAAGGCACGCGGGTCTTGCCCGGCGGCTGACACGGCCAGTGCCAGCTTGCCGGCCGCGCTGGCGCTCTGGCCGGCGTAGCCCTCAGCCTCGCCGGCCAGGTAATCCAGCGCATTCAGGCCGTCGCTGCTGCGCAAGCTGGCCGGGTTGCGGCCCGTGGCCACGATGGCTAGAACCGCATCGGCCGTTGCGCCCGGGTTGAAGCCGGCAAAGCTGCCGTCGGGCTGCTGCTGCGCGGCCATCCAGTCCAAGGCCGTGCGCCGCGCCACCGGCTTGCTGTGGATGAGCAGCGTCTTGCCCAGCAACGCCGGGATGACCTGGCGCGTGGCGAAGTCGTTGGCCGGCGGCGTTGTGAACGCGAATCCGCCATCGGCCGTCTGCTGGCCCAGCAGGAAGCTGATGGGCGTGGTCGCGCTGATGCCGGCCGTCCAGTTCAGGGGGTCCTGGCCGGCTGCCAGGATCGCCTGGACCGCAAAGGCGGTGGAGTTGCTGTTGCTGCTGGTGTCGCTGGGCGAGGTCGGCAGGTAGGGGAAGCCGCCGTCGTCGTTCTGCGCCGCCTGGATGTAGGCCAGCCCGCTGATCACAGCGGTCGATGTTGCCGGTTCGCCGGCGGCCAGCAGCGCCTGCACGGCCAGCGCGCTTGTGTCCACGTCGCTCTCGCTGGCCGCCGTCCAGCCCCAGCCGCCGTCTTCGTTCATTCGTTGGACAAGGAGCTTTGTGGCGGTCACAGGGACGCTCTCGCCCGCCGCCCGCCAGCCCAACATGTTGAACGCCTGGTCCCAGTTCGACTCGCCGAACGCGCCGGCCGTGGGCGAGTAGACCTGGCTCATGCTCACCACCAGGTTCTGGCCGGCGAACGAGCGCGGGTCGAGGCCGGCCGCGGCTACCATCAGCGCCAGCTTGCCGGCTGAGGCGCGGCTCTCGTCGCGGGTCGCGAACGTCGCGGCTTCCCTGCGCAGGTAATCCCAGGGAGACTTGCCGTCGGCGCTCCGCCAGCGGGCCATGTTCTCACCGGCTGCCGCGCCGGCCAACACCGTGTCGAGGGTAGCGCCGACGTTGCCGCCGAAGCTGCCGCCGGCCGCCTGCTGGCTGCGCAACCAGGCCAGGCCGGCGCGCGCTGCCAGTTCCTCGCGCGACAGCGCGGGCGGTGTCGACTCGAACGGCCCCCAGTGCCACCCGTCCACGTCGCCCGGGTTGACCACCGAATCGGCCGCGCCGACCTGCGACGCAACCCACTGGCCGTCGCGCAGCCGGAACAATCCCCAGTACTGGTTCGGGTCGCAGAAGCAGTTGTCCAGCGAGCAGCCGATAGCGTCGATCGCGCAGATGGCTGCTCCGAAGTCGAAGTCGGCGATGCCCACGTCGATGCCGCTCAATCGCAACGCCTCCAGGCTGGAGATAGTCGGCGACACAAACGTAACCCGCCGCACCTCGATGCGTCCGTCGCCGAAGTCAACCAGGACGTCGGCGTGGTTGATGTTTTCCTGGAGACTTCCCGTCTCTGAGAGGGAGAGGGGGAGAGAGGGAGAGGGGGTGAGAGGCGCGGCGTTGGAAACCGCAGCCTGCAACGCGAGCATCAGGCTCAGCGCCACGCCGAACGCAAACAAGGCCGTGCGCAGCGCGCGCCGGCGTTGTGATCCGAAGTTGGTGTGTGTGTTGTACGCGCGCGGGCGGCTGTCGGCCTCTGCTTCAGCAGGCTCTTGGCTGTGCCAGGCGCCGGTTTCAACCGGCGGGGTCGGGCAAGGATCTGTCTCATCCAAAACAAATCGCCCGACGCGGGCCGTCGGGCGAGAGGTGTCTGTGGTTGAGGCGGGAGGCTGAACCGAGGTTCGGCTTCCTGGGGTCAATTCGGGCATCATCCGCACTCCTTTACGTCGAAGGGTTCAGCGGACCTGTGCAGTGGCGGTCGTCCTGGCTCTTGGGGAGTTGCATGTTGCAGGATGCAGGATGTAGGTTCAGAACCTTGCCTCCTGCCACTTTCAACATGCGCCTTCCAATTACAGTTGCGCGACAGCGCCGGACTCTCACCGGCTTCGCCCAAACTCTGTGAGTTTGCACCCCGACATCCGGGTCTGGGGTACCACCACACGGCCAACTATTGGGTTGTTAATGACTACGATCTGACTATAGCACAAGCGCGTTTGCCTGTCAAACACCCTCGCCATATCGGCTACGCCCAGAGGCGCCGGCCTGTCACGAGACAGTCAGCGGGTAGCCCCGGACGTCATGAGCCCTCAAAACTCGGGCTTGTTCGACGGTCGCGACTGAGATACCGACTGCGACCACCGACCGCCCTCCTGCGAGCGGTTTCAACCGTTCTGCAAATTGCCTGGTCCGACTCCCTGTGCTACCATGCCGCGCATGTCGTCTTCGAGCCCCTGGCGCAAGATCATTACCGGTGTTCTGGTGGCAACTTTCAGCATCCTGTTCTCCTTGCTCCTGCTGGAAGGAGGCGTGCGGCTGCTGCGTCTGGCGCCGCCCAACGAGGGAACCGGCTGGTTCTGGCGCGTCCCCGATCCGGCCACCGGATGGTCGCTCCAGCCGGGTGCCACCGGCCGCTGGTTCAACCCGCAGATGGAGTACAACGTCGATGTCGCCATCAACGACGACGGCCTGCGCGATGCGCCGCGGGCGACGCTGGACAAGCCGGCCGGCGTCACCCGCATCTTGCTGTTGGGCGATTCCTACGTCGAGGGGCTGCGCGTGCCCCTGGAACAGACCTTCGGCAAGGTGCTGGAAGCGCAACTCAACGTCGATGCGCCGGCCGGCCGCCGATTCGAGGTGGTCAACGCGGGCGTCAGCGGCTGGGGGACGGACCAGGAGCTGCTCTGGCTGCGCCAACACGGCGCAGCTTACGCACCTGACCTGGTGTTGCTGGCCTTCTTCCCCGGCAACGATTTCGAGAACAACAGCGAGGTGCTGGAGGTGGAGAACATGGGCCGCGTGCAGAAGCCGTTCTTTCACCTGAACGGCGGCGAACTGGCGCTGAGCTATTTCCCCTTCGACCCCGCGGCTGTGCCAGAACCTGCAACGGATGAACAGGCGTCAGGCGCGGCCGCGTCGGCGAGCGGCCTGTCCCCGGCCGCGTCCTGGCTGAAGGAGCATTCGGCGCTCTACCGCTTTGCCGGGCCGGCGCTGGCCGGCGGCGCGCCGGACTTCGCCCGCAGTCTGGCGGCGCGCGGTCTGCTGGAGCGCAGTCTGGTGCGCAGCGAGGTAGGCGGCGATACCATTCCCGTGGCCTACGGCGTCTACCGCGTCCCTTTGTCCGACGACTGGACCAACTCGGTGGCGCTGACCGGCGCGCTGGTCGGGGAGATGCGCGACCAGGCGGCGACTCTGGGCGCGCCGCTGGCGGCAGTCGTCGTCACCGCGCCGGAGCAGGTTTATCCCGACCGCTGGCAGAAGCGGCTGGACGACACCCCCGCGATGGCGAACCACACCTGGGACCTGAATCAACCCAATCAACTGGCGGCGCAGATCTTTGAGCAGGCGGGCGTGCCGTTTCTTGACCTGTTGCCGACCTTTCGCGCGCATGCTGAACAAGGTGACCAGTTACACCTGCGTCAGGACGGACACTGGACGCCGGCCGGTGAACGGTTGGCGGGCGAGGCGACGGCGGAGTTTCTGGTCGAGCAGGGGATGCTGAGCGATCAGTGATGTGACACCGGCGCGTCACTGGGAACGTACATTGGCGGGTTCATGGTTCTATCCTGTGGTATGGCGCGAAGAACTACACGTTGCATGCCTGAAAGAGTGGAATATGCTCGCCGGTTGACGTTCAATGGAGAAGGATTGTCCGGGTATTGGCAAGGCTGTTGCCTGACCGGTTCGCTTGCGGTATAATCGCCCTGCAAGCCCTGTCCCTGCAGGGTTCGGCGGGCAACGCGGCCCGCCGGTACAAAGCTACACATCGAGTCGACCTGGGCAACCATTAGCGCCATTCACTGAGGACACCGGCCCATGACGTCCCCCAACGAACCACCTCCATACCGCGAAAGCTGGCTGCGGCGCTCGCTGCCGGTGCTGATCCCCTTCTCGCTGATCGTGCTGCTGGCGCTGCTGTATTTTGTGCTGATGCGGCTCTACCCGCCCACAAATCCGCCCATCGGCGTTCCACCCGTGGATCTCAAGTTTTCCGTTGCCGGAATGGAGCCTCCCGGTGAACCGTCCGCCGGCGGCAACATCGTTCCTGGCTTCTACTGCAATAGCTGCGGCAGCGACGCCTGCCGTCAACAGTGCGCGGCGTCCGGCGCGGCCACCGGGATGCACAACCGCTTCTTCTGGTGCGAGGTCATGCCGGCCGAGGGAATCTATGACTTCAGCCGGGTGACCAACTGGGTGCGCGTCAATCAAAGCCTGAACCTGCGGTCGGTGATCGGATTCGCGCCCGTTACCGACCGCGGCACGGGGCCGACCAGCGGCGGCTCCTGCACGCCGGGGAGCGACGGCGCGCCCTCGTGGATGCTGCGCCCTGGCTCCGTGTACCAGCCGTTGATGAACGGTCAGGGCAACACGGCCAGCTATCACCTCAACTTCACCAACCAGGCTGTGCAGGCACAACTACGGGCCGCTTTGCAGCAGTTTCGGCTGGAGCTGTCGGCGCTGCCGCTGCCGGTGCGCGACTCCATCGACTCCCTCGAGGTGGACCTGGGCCACGACGGCGAGCCGAAGCCGGCCCGCAACTACGACAACTACCCGCCCGGCGCGCCGTTGGGCTGGATGGATCTGGACATGTACCGCTGTGTCTATGCCGGGTTCCAGTGGCAGGGCGCGCCGGATCAGCAGCGCTGTGTGGATGGCAACGGCGCGACGGTCAACCAGGAACAGACTATTGGCTCGTCTGTGATATGGCGCGATCAGGCCCTCAAGCCCATGATCGATATCTACGGGCAGGAGTTGTCCAAACTGACGCAGGGGGACGCCCGCGGGGTGCCCATGTATGCCGTGGTGTCGCACCAGCTTCTGTCGTCGAGCGACGAGCGGGCTGCGGCTTGCCGGGGCTGCGACGGCATGAACTATGTGGACTACGCGTTCGACCGCTACGGCATCGGCGCCAAGACAAGCGGTGTCACCCCGGATCTGGCCGACGGCCAGGGAGCCGACACGCTGGGCAACGAATACCGCAACTGGGTGAACATCTTCAAGCTCGACTGGACGCAGCGGCTGGTGACCGGCGAGCACGGCGCGCTGAACACCACCACGGGCCACTGCTGCGATGATCCCAAGGAGCTTTATTGGGCGGTGCTCAACGGGCTGGACAAGCACTTGCAGCAACTGCACTTCCCGGTCGGCGACATCGCCCAGACCGAACCCGGCGCGGCCGAGGCACGGCAGATCATGGCGCGCTACGCCGGCAAGGTGCTGGAGAACACGCCCGACATCTGGATTGTCTTTCGCGACACCGAAGGAACGTATTTCCCCGACGGCGACAACGGCAGTGGAACCGGGGATCCGCCGGGCACTCCGCCCTGCTGCCGCAACTTGCCCAACTACGAGTGGTTTATCTACCAGCGCAACCCGCGGCGCACGCAGGTGGTGCGCACCAACCTGCCCAACAGCTACAAGAGTCTCTCCGCCCGCAGCAATGGACCCGGGCCGCTGCGACTGGATATCGAAGACTTGTGGCCCGGCGCGGCCCAGCAGCCACAAGCAGCCGGCGGCTGCGCGCTGTACACCGTGGA
>JAWKOJ010000045.1:0-16649 GCA_041391245.1 Caldilineales bacterium | reverse complement strand
CGCGTCGTCAGCCTTCCAGAGCGCGCCGATCACCGCCCGCGCGCCGGCGCTGAAAAAGGCGCCTTGCAGGCCGAAGAGGTCATCGCCGGCCAGCTCGGCCATGCCGCGGCCCGCCACCGCGCGCTTGCCGGCGTGACAGGCGCTCATCACCACCAGGTCGGCGTCGAGACGCCAGGTCGATAGCTCCAGGCCATCGATCTCGCCGTCGTACAGCAGCAGCCCGGTCTCCATCGGCGAGTCGCCCAGCACGTCCTCACCGTGGGCGGCGATGTGGATGACCCGGTAGCCGCGCAGCCGGTCCTCCTCCGCCCAACGCCGCAGCGTCTCCGCCGAGGCGTCCTTGCCCGTCAGCACGTCGGTTGCCATACCCCGCCGGCCGTATTCAGCCTGTAATTCGTCGATCTCGCGGGTGACGCCTGGCAGCGGCGGCGCGTTGAAACCGGATGCGGCGACCTGGCTTGCGCCCACGGCCAGCACGCGCCCGCCGGCAGACGGCGGCCGGGCGATCAGCAGCGACGTCAGGTTCGGCGCATAGCTCGCGGCCAGGCCGGCGATGAGCACGTCACCCTTCCAGGGCAGCGCGTGCAGGGGAAAGCGGTGCAGCAGGCGGTGCGGCGAGAAGACGATTCGCTGCTTGCCTGCCAGCAGCGGATGGATCGCGCTGGGCAACAGGTGCCCGGCGAAGCGCTCGATCGCCGTTTCGACCGGCCGCGGGCCCGGCAGCGCCCCCAGCCGCTCGATCAGCGCCTCAAGATCGGGGTAGATGTCGTCGAGGATCTGGCGGACGGTTTCACTGCCCTGCCAGTCAATGGCCGTCACCAGCAGGACGCCGGGCTGAAGCCAGTAGTAGCTGACCACGACCTCGTCCGGCGCAAGGATCGCCTGCACTGCGGGCAGGCTGAACTCCGGCGCGGCGGCGCTCTGGCCATCGCTCTGCTGGATCGCCAGCAGGTCCCACAAAGTCCGTCGCCGCTGCCGCAAGCCGGCCTGTTCCGCCTGCGGCGCGGTCTCCAGGTGGCGGGTGACCTGACGGATCTCCTCTTCCAGCTTGCGCGGTTCGCCAGCCATGGCGTGCCGTTTGCTGCGCACCGCCGCCCGCGCCTTGGACAGCTCCACCCGCCGCAGCATCAGGTCGATGTCGCCCAGCTTCCAGGCCGCGAAGACGCCGAGAAAGTAGAACTGCACCTTGTTGGTGAGATAGGCGCCCTGCAGGTAGGCCGGCGACACGTTGTAGCGGTCGCGCTCGACCAAGTCGATGGCCTCCCCACACAGTCCGGACACCGCTGCGAAGTCGCCGAGCGCCAGCCGGGCGTCGATAAGCTGCTCCATCGCGTACAGGGCATCGCCCGGCTCGCCGGCTGCCAGCGAGCGATCCCACGCCGCGCGCCAGTCGCGCGCCGCCTCGTCGTCCCGGCCCAGCTCGTGCAGCAGGCCGCCGCGCGCCGTCAGCAGCAGCGCTGCGATCCGGCCGGCGTTCAGCCGGCGACTCTCCTCCAGCAGCGCCGTCGCCTCGTCAAGCAGCGCTTCGGACGCGCCCTCGCGCTCGATACGCTGCCGCAACGCCTCCTGCCGTTCGATCAACGCTGTGAACTGCAACTGGTAGTCCGCGCCCGCGTTGTCTCCGGCAGGCGCGGGCTGCGGCTCAGGGGAAAGCGTCAGCAGCAGCCGGTTGTCGCGGTCGGCGATGGCCTGGTCGCGCGCCAGCAGGTCCGCAGCCGCAGCCGTCAGCGCCTCCACCAACTCGACCGCTGCGTCCTGATCGACGGACGACGTGGCGATCTTCTGCTGCAGGCTGGCAATGGTCATGACTGCCTTGACGATGCCGTGCAGCGCGGCGCGGAACTCGTTGGGCGTCGTGGTCAACCGGTCAGCGGTCAAAATCCAGGTGGCCAGCGCCGGTTCCAGGCCGGCAGCGTCCGGCGCCAGGCAGCCCAGCGCGGCCAGATCGGCTTCGGCGTCGCGCACGGCGCGGGCCGTTTCGAAGGTATCGCCGATGCGGACGTATGCTTCCGCCAGCAGCAGCGTCAGTTGCACTCGTTCCAGCGAAGGACCGCGGCCATCCAGCGCCGCCCGCAGCGGCAGCAGCTCGCGCAGCGCCTGGTCGTAGCTGCCGGCGCGGTTGAACAGCAGCGTGGCCAGCTTGAGTCGCAGCGCAGCCGCCTGCGACGGCTGGTCGTACCGGTCCGCCTCCCCGACCGCCTGCTGAAGCAGGTCACGCGCCTGGGCGGCGTCGCCCAGTTCCAGCGCACAGTCGGATGCGGCCGCCAAAGCGTCGACCATCGCCGATGCCAGGTCGCCGGCGAGATAATCGATGGGCGCGCCCGCCCGCAGGTCGGCGGCGCGGTCGTGCAGCAGCAGCATCGTCGCCAGGGTTGCGGCGGCGCTCGCCGGGCTGTGGCCCGCCATGGCCGCGTTGAAGTCCTCCATCCAATGAATGTAGGCCTCCTGCTTTTCGGGCGAGGGCGTGTTGCTGTCCGGCGTAGCCTGGGCGCGGGCTGTCAGGAGCGACTCGACGGCTGCCAGCAGGGCTTGCGTTGTCTGCCAGCGGCGGGTCGCGTCGGCGGAAGGCGCGCTGGTGCCGGCGCCCAGCGTCAGGCCAGTCTGGGTGCGCCGGATGAACAGCACCTGCCAGAGCCGCTGCAAGGCTGCGTCGTCCAGCCTCGGCTGCACGAAGTCCAGCCGGGCAAGCCCATCCTGGGAAGGCAGCGCGATCAGGCCGTCGGCCAGCAAGATGCTGGCTGTCATCGGACTCTGCAAGCGCCGATCGAACGTCTCCCAGGCGCCGGCGGCGGCGTGGGTGTCATCGGGGGATGTGGCCATAGTTTCGTGCTCCTGCACAGCCGGATTGCACGTTGAGTATAGGCCACAAACCAGCAGCCGTCAATGGCCTGATCCGCACCAGCGCGGGTTTGTAATACGTTTGTCCTCTGCGTCATCTCCACATAGCAGGTTCAATCGGAAAAGCGGCGGAGATCGCGAGCAGTGGTGGCAGGGTCGCACTTGCCCGGCGGCCCGGAAAGGAAACGACCATGAACGTCAACCCGCGGCTGCGGCGCTAAGTTTATCCTGCCTGCGTTGACCGAGGCTACCAGCCCCTACTGGCGGCCGATCAAGTACTCGCTCTTCCCGCCGCTGGGCCTGGCGACGCTGGCGGCGTACGTCGATCCGGGCGTCGAGATCAGCCTGCAAGACTAGCACGTCGAGCACCTGCACCTCGACGACGATCCCGACCTGGTGGCGATCCAGGTCTACATCACCAGCGCCCGCCGCGCCTACCAGATTGCTGACCACTACCGCGCCCGCGGCGCGTACGTTGTGCTGGGCGGGCTGCACGTCACCTCGCTGCCCGACGAAGCGGCGCAGCACGCCGACACGATCTTCCTGGGGCCGGGCGAGGACACGTTTCCCCGGTTTCTGCGCGACTTCGCAGCCGGCCAGCCGCTGCCGCGCTATGACTCGACCCAGCGGACGCTGGAGCACCTGCCGCCGATCCGCCGCGAACTGATCAAGCGGCGGCTGTACCTGGTGCCAAACTCCATCGTCGTCTCGCGCGGCTGCCCGCACCACTGCACCTTCTGCTACAAGGACGCCTTCTACACCGGCGGCCGGTCGTTCTACACGCAGCGCGTCGACGCCGCGCTGGCCGAGATCGGCCGGCTGCCGGGCCGGCACCTCTACTTTCTGGACGACCACCTGCTGGGCAATCCGCGCTTTGCGCGCGAGCTGTTCCGCGGCATGCGCGGCATGGGGCGCATCTTCCAGGCCGCGGCTACAGTCGACTCGATCCTGCGCGACGATCTGATCGCCGAGGCGGCCGCGGCCGGGCTGCGCAGCCTGTTCGTCGGCTTCGAGACGCTGTCCGAGACCGGCCTGGCCGGCGCGCGCAAGCGGCAAAACCTGGGACGCAGCTACGCCGAGGTGATCAGGAAGCTGGACGACCTGGGGATCATGATCAACGGCAGCTTTGTCTTCGGGCTGGATGGCGACGACCGCGACGTGTTCGCCCGCACGGTGGACTGGGCGATCCGCAGCGGCATCACCACGGCGACCTTTCACATCCTGACGCCCTATCCCGGCACCCCTCTTTACACTGAGATGGCCGCGCAGGGACGCCTGATGACGCACGACTGGGATCTGTATGACACGCGCCACGTGGTCTACCGGCCGCGCGGGCTGTCAGCCGCGGAACTGAAGCAGGGCTACGACTGGGCCTATCGCGAGTTCTACCGCTGGGGAGCGATCGCCCGGGCGGCCTCGGCCCACGACTCGCTCAAGCACTCGCTGAAGCATTTCTTTTACAGCACCGGCTGGAAGAAGTTCGAGCCGGCCTGGGACGCGGTGATTCGCATCAAGCAGCTTACGCAGATGCGTCCGCTGCTGGAAGGCGTGCTTGCACCCGTGGGAAACCAACCACCCGATTATCAGTTGCAGGATGTGGCCTTGATGGCTGCGGAGCAGCCTGAGCGCGCCTGAGACCGGCCTGGTTATGGGCAGAAACGACAAGCTGGCTGGTCAACGAATCAACCAGCCAGCTTGTGATTGGCGTGGAGATGTGATCTAGCCCACCTGCGGCAGGGCGGCCAGCGACTGCTCGATAGCCGCGGCCGGATATTCGTAGTCCTCCAGCTTGCCCTGCATGTAGGCGTCGTAGGCAGCCAGGTCGAAGTGGCCGTGGCCGCACAGGTTGAAGACGATGGTCTTGCTCTCGCCGCTTTCCTTGCAGGCCAACGCTTCCTGCATCGCGCCCAGGATGGCGTGGGCCGGCTCGGGAGCGGGCAGGATGCCCTCAGCGCGCGTGAAGCTCATAGCGGCGTCGAAGATGGCGCGCTGCTGAACGTTCCTGGCCTCGATCAGCCCGGCTTCCTTGAGCGCGCTGACCTGCGCGGCCATGCCGTGGTAGCGCAGCCCACCGGCGTGGATCGGCGCGGGCACGAAGTCGTGGCCCAGGGTGTGCATCTTGACCAGCGGCGTCATCTTGCCGGTGTCGCCAAAGTCGTAGGCGTAGACGCCGCGGGTGAGGCTGGGCGCGGCAGCCGGCTCGACTGCGACGATGCGAGTCTTCTTGCCGTTGACGATGTTCTCGCGCACGAAGGGGAAGCCAAAGCCGGCGAAGTTGCTGCCGCCGCCGGTACAGCCGACGATCACATCGGGCCAGTCGGCGTCGATCAACTCCAGTTGCTTGATGACCTCCTGGCCGATGACCGTCTGGTGCAGCAGGACGTGGTTGAGCACGCTGCCCAGGCTGTAGCGCGTGTCGTCGCGCGAGACTGCCTCCTCCACCGCCTCGCTGATCGCGATACCCAGGCTGCCGGTGCTGCCCGGGTCCTTGGCCAGGATCTGGCGGCCGGCGTTGGTTTCCGGGCTGGGGCTGGGCACCACCGTGGCGCCCCAGGTCTGCATCAGCAGCTTGCGGTATGGCTTCTGGTCGTAGCTGATCCTCACCATGAAAACCTTGCACTCGATGCCGAACATCTGGCAGGCGAAGCTCAGCGCGCTGCCCCACTGGCCAGCGCCCGTCTCGGTGGTGATGCGGGTGACGCCTTCCTGCTTGTTGTAGTACGCCTGTGGCACCGCGGTGTTGGGCTTGTGGCTGCCGGCCGGGCTGACACCTTCGTACTTGTAATAGATCTTCGCAGGTGTGTCCAGCGCTTTCTCCCAGCGGTGCGCCCGGTAGAGCGGGGTCGGCCGCCAGATCGTGTAGATATCGCGCACCTCGTCAGGTATCTCGATGTAGCGCTCGGTGCTGACCTCCTGCATGATCAGCGCCATGGGAAAGAGCGGCGCGAGGTCGGCCGGGCCGACGGGCTGGCCGGTGCCGGGATGAAGCACCGGCGGCAACTCGACGCCCGCGGCCGGCAGGTCGGCGTTGATGTTGTACCAGTGGGTTGGGATGTCCTGCTCGGAGAGGACGATCTTGGTCTGGTGCATCGGAAATGCGTTCTCCTTTGGTGGTGGGATTGGATGGGGTGGCGCCCAGCAAAGATGGACGCACGTCCTTATCGACTTGCGGCCGGTCTCGCTGACGGCAAGTCAGAGATGTTTCAAGCAGCCGGCAGGTAGTTGCTGAGCTGCTTGAGCAACTGATCCTTGGGCCGGTAGCCGATAATGCGCTCCACCGGCTTGCCGTTCTGAAAGAGGATCAGCGTCGGAATGCTCTGGACGCCGTAAGCCATGGCAGTGGAGGGGTTCTCGTCCACGTCCAGCTTGGTGATCTTGAGCCGGCCCTCGTATTCGACAGCCAATTCCTTGAGAATCGGCGCGATCATCTTGCACGGACCGCACCACTCGGCCCAGAAATCGTTGAGGGTAGGCAGGCCCGATTCCAGCACTTCATCTTCAAAGCTGGCGTCGGTGACAACAACAGGGGTAGACATTCTTGAACTCCTTCGCTGTAAATGTTTCTCAGTTCTTCGTGGATACTCGTGTCAGAAGCGTGTACGGTGATGGCGTGAAACGTGATGGCCCTGTGCCACAGTTGGTTCTCACGTGTGACGTTTCACTGTTTATGGCCAGTCGGAGACAATCACGCGAACCTCCCAGGTTTCGCCTTGCTCGGCAACTGTTGTGGACGGCATGATAGCCCGGCTGTGGGAGTTTGTCAAAGGCCCGTTGGTGAGCGTGCCGCGTTTCATTGTCCTGGTGGTTCGGGTGTGGTACAATAGCGCCGCAGACGAGGCAAAACGGAGCATGAGTTCAAGCAACTGGTCGATCGTGGGACACGAATGGGCCGTTCAACTGCTGCAAAGCAGCCTGGACAATGACCGCCTGCCCCACGCTATCCTGATCGCGGGCGACTCGCAGGTCGGCAAGCGGACGCTGGCGCTGGCGCTGGCTTCAGCCGTCAACTGCGAGCGGGACGAGCGGCCGTGCGGGCGCTGCCGATCCTGCACCAAGATCGCGCACGGCACCCATCCCGATGTGCGCCTGGTGGCGGCCGAGAGCGGCGAGCGCAGCCGCGAGGGTCAACTCAAGATCGAGCAGATGCGCGATGTACAGCGCTTTGCCTCGCTGGCGCCGATGGAGTCGCCCTTCAAGGTCATCATCCTGCGTGAGTTCGAACGAGCCACGCTGCCGGCTGCCAACGCCCTGCTGAAGACATTAGAAGAACCGCCGTCGCAGGTCAGGCTGATTCTGACCAGCGCGCGGCCTGACGCCCTGTTGCCGACCATCGTGTCCCGCTGCCAGACGATTCAGCTGCGTCCTGTGCCGCTGGGACAGATCAAGGAGGCGCTGGTGGATCGCTGGCTGGCCAGCCCAAAGCAGGCTGATCTGCTGGCCCGACTGAGCCAGGGGCGCATCGGTTGGGCGGTCGAACGGCTGACCGACAGCGCTGCCTGGGACGACCGTGAGCGCCGCCTGCAGGAAGCTCAACGCCTGCCAAACCAGGGTGCGGTCGATCGGTTGGCCTATGCCGATGCGCTAAGCCGCAAGGCAAGCGATCTCCAGCCAACCCTGGCCACATGGACCAGTTGGTGGCGCGATGTACTGCTGGCGCAGCATGGATGTTCCGGCCATGTGACCAATGTCGATGTGGCCGCGGAGATCGATGAGGCTGCCCGGCACTACGCCCCGGGCGATGTTCGGGCCTTCCTGGCCCGGCTGGAGCAAGCGCCTGAGCAGCTCAACCGCAACGTCAACAGCCGGTTGCTGCTGGAAACGCTGCTCCTGCACATGCCTGTGCCTGCCGCTTGACCCAATCATTCGTGAGTTGTTTGTTGAAACTCAGGCGTACGCGCCGGTCAGCGTGACCAGCGCCCGAACCATTTTTCAGGAGGAATCATGCCCACCGTTGTTGGTGTGAGCTTTCGACCTGTTACCAAGATCTATCACTTTGACCCCGGCGCGTTGCTGGATCTCGAATCGGGTGAGTTCGTAGTGGTGGAGACGTCCCAAGGCCAGGAGATCGGCCAGATAGCCTGGACAGCGCGCGCCATGGGCCAGGAGCGTGTTGGGAGCGATTTGAAGCCGGTGCTGCGGCGCGCCACGCCGGTCGATCTGGTGGAGCGCGACAAAAACCGCCGCCGCGAGCCGGAGGCGCTGGCAACGTGTCGTGAGCGCGCCGAGGCGCATCGGCTGCCCATGAAGGTAGTCAGCGCGGAGTATAGCTACGATGGCAGCCGGTTGGTGGTTTCGTTTACCTCGGAAGGGCGGGTCGATTTCCGCGAACTTGTGCGCGATCTGGCCCGGTCGCTCAACGCCCGCATAGAGATGAAACAGATCGGCGTGCGCGACCAGGCCAAGGTGCTGGATGGCGTGGGGAAGTGCGGCCGCCAGCTTTGCTGCTCCGGTTGGCTGCGCGAGTTCAACCCGGTCACCATCAAGATGGCCAAGACACAGAACCTGCCCCTCAATCCGCCAGAGATCTCGGGCGTTTGCGGCCGGCTGCTTTGCTGTCTCTCTTACGAGCAGGAGGTGTACGAGGACGCCCGCAAGACGCTGCCCAAGGTCGGATCCACGGTCAAGACGCCTGAGGGTGAGGGGCGGGTGCGCCGGGTGCATCCACTGCGCGAGGCCGTGACCGTCAAGCTGGCGGATGGCTCCATGCAAGAGTTCGCGGTGGCTGACCTGGAAGGGCCGCCGGCCGGCGGCAAGCGGACCGGGTGCAGTTGCGCCATGAAGCGTTCGGCCGCCCAGTCCACAGCCCAGTCGGGGGACGCTGAGTCCAACCAGGCTGGCGGGCAAGACCAGGCGCCCTCCCGCCGTTCACGCTCCCGCCGTCGCCGATCACCCGGAGAACAGGATCAGTAGTAAGCCACGCAGCCTCACTGCAAACGCCACAGGCCGCCAGCATGGATCTGGCGGCCTGTGGCGTTTTGGTGTCGATGCATTGCCGTTGTGGCGGCGAACGCACCCGCTGGTTTCGCAATAAACGGGTCGAGGCTTCACCCGGGTCTTGGGCACGAACCCCGGTGAAGCCTCGACCCCGAAGGCCAGACCACTAAGGACAGATGTCTATCGTTTGACAACCGAAATTCGGACGGCCGTTCGTTCCTGACCATCGATGGACACTTCGGTAAAAGAAGGAATACAAGCAATCTGGATCTCGTCGATCTCAAGATAGCCGTTAGCAATAGCAATGGCCTTGACGGCCTGGTTAACCGCGCTGGCGCCGATGGCTTGTACTTCCGCATGACCGCTGTCGCGAACAACTCCAGCGATGGCGCCGGCGACAGCCGTAGAGCGCGAGTTGGCCGAAACCTTGATCACGTCCATAGGTTGGGTGGCTCCTGCAATGTCGGGTAGGACTGTCTTGGAATACGAATTGTTCATATGCAAGCCATTTGGAATGGTTGTCAGGCTGGCGTTCATTGGTTTTCTCCAGTGTCAGGATAGCGCTGCCAGATTCTTCTGCGCTCTGTGATACCATGACGACAAACCAGGCGATAGGTTACGGTCGCATTGCTGATTCGTGTGAAATCCGGCAGATTTGGCCGGCAATCGTGGAACGGAAACGGCGAGTTGCAGTGCAAGACTGCAACTCGCCGCGATAAGGCACAGCGGGAGAGAACTACTTGGCGAAATCGACCGAGCGGGTCTCGCGGATCACCGTCACCTTGATCTGGCCCGGATACTCCAGGGAATCCTCGACCTTCTTGGCGATCTCGCGCGAGAGCGCGATAGCTGCCAGGTCGTCCACCACGTCCGGTCTTACGACGATGCGTATCTCGCGGCCGGCCTGGATGGCGTAAGACTGCTCTACGCCATCGAAGGAGTTGGCCAGGTCTTCCAGGGCGGTGACACGCTTTAGATAGGTCTCCAGCGCCTCGCGGCGTGCGCCGGGTCGTGCGCCCGAGACTGCGTCGGCAGCCTCCACGATCACGGCCTCCAGCGATTCCGGTTCAACTTCGTGATGATGGCTGGCGATGACGTTGACCACCTTGGCCGACACCCCGAAACGGCGGGCAATATCGGCTCCCACCAACGCATGGGGACCTTCGACCTCATGGGTGACGGCTTTGCCGAGGTCGTGCAGCAACCCGCCCAGCTTGGCAGTGCGCACGTCAGCGCCCAGCTCCGCGGCCAGTATGCCGGCCAGATGCGAGGTCTCCACTGCGTGGAAAAGCTGGTTCTGGCCATAGCTGGTGCGGAAGCGCAGCCGCCCCAGGAGCTTGATGATCTCGGCGTGCAGCCCTTGCAGCCCGGTGTCATAGAGGGCCTGCTCGCCTGCCTCCCACATCGTCTGATCCACCTCCTGCTGCGCCTTCTGCACTTCCTTCTCGACCCGCGCCGGATGAATGCGCCCGTCGGCCACCAGTCGGGAAAGTGTCAGCCGAGCCACCTCACGGCGCACCGGGTCGAAGCTGGAGATGATCACGGCTTCAGGGGTGTCATCCACCACCAGATCGACGCCGGTCGCAGCTTCGATGGCGCGGATGTTGCGGCCCTGCCGGCCGATGATGCGGCCCTTCATCTCGTCGCTGGGGATCGGCACCGACGACACCGTGGTCTCGGCGACGGTGTCCGAAGCCAGCCGCTGAATGGCCATGACGACAAGCTTGCGCGCTCGCCGATCGGCTTCGGCGTGAGCCTCGGCTTCGACCTCGCGAATGACCCTGGCCATGTCCTGGCGGGTGTCGTCGCGCACCGACTCGATCAACAGTTGCTTCGCGTCATCGGCGGTCATGGCCGACACCCGCTCCAACTCCTGTTGTTTCTGCTCTTCCAGCTTCTCGAGACCGCTTTGACGCTTGTCGAGGTTTTGCTGGCGTTTCTGGAGATTGCGGTCGCGACTCTCTACCTCTTCTATGCGCTTGTCCAGGACGTCCTGGCGGCGTTGCAGCCGCTCCTCCTGTCTGCGCAGGTCCTTGCGCTTCTCGTTGGCCTCGCGATCAAACTCCTCGCGGAGCCGGACGGACTCCTCCTTGGCGCTCAACTCGATCTGCTGACGCTGTTGAGCGGCTGTCTTCTCTGCTTCTTTGACGATGTCCTCGGCCTGCGCGGTGGCGGACTTGATCTTCAGGTTGTGCATCGATCGGTACACGTAGTAGCCGATTGCTGCGCCTATGCCCAGCCCGATCAGCAGGCCAAGGACCACCATCACGATGGTTCCTGGTTCCATGGTTGCTCCCTGTGGATGCCGCGAACGATCGCACGAGCCGCAGCCCGGCAGGGAAGGCCTCCCTGCATCGGGGCGCGGACGATAGATGAATCGGCTCGGTCGTTGGTACTTGCGGCATCATGATGTTTGAATGATCCTGGCTTATTGCCAGTCGTTGAATTCGTCTTGTGTTTCAGCGCCGTGCTGTTCGCTCCAGATCTGGTCGACCACCGGCCAGACGACGCTGTGAGCGAAACCGCGACGCAACAGGTGGTTGCCAAGCTTCTGGCGAAACGAACGCTCATCAAGGCGCTCCAGCCGCCGGACATATGCCTCGGCCGCCCGGTAAGCGCTCGCGTCCTGGTCGAGTTCGCTCAACACCTGAGCGATTATCTCCTGCGAGACACCCTTATCGCGCAGCTCGTTGCGCAGGGCCGCCGGCGAGCGCGGTCTAAATCGCTCACGGTCCTCGATCCAGGCCTGGGCAAACCTGAGATCGTCCAGATAGCCGTAGGCTGTCAGACGGTCGACGATGACCGCTATCGCTTCCGGCGTCACATCAAGTCGCGCCAGATAGCGATGGATCTCAGCGACGCTGCGGGCGCGGTGCGCCAGCAGAACCAACGTGCGCTGGTAGGCGCGCTCCAGGTTGTCCAGTTCCTGCAACTCGGCAATGCGGTCGTCCGAAAGAGTCTGGCCGATGCTGAGCTGCGCCGCAACAGTGTCTGGCAGGCCGAACGCGTAGGCCCCGTCAAGATACACACTGATCCGTTGACGATTGGTCTTCTGGAATTTCAGTCCTGTGACGATGCCTGACACGATCCGATCCCGCTGCAGAATCTGGTCCTGCGGCTGCTCGATATTTGTCGAGAATAAACGAAAGCTGCGGCCAACGCGGCCACAGCTTGATTCCAGCAAAATGTTACCGGCTGGCAAAACACCAGGCTGCCGTCAATGACGGACCTGCCAGCCACTCCGACATCACCGAGTCTCCCGCAACTCTGGCCCGCGGGGATCAGGCAGGTGTCGTTCGTGGGCGCTTAGCCAGCGAACACATGTATTACCAACCAGGCGAGCAATGCCGCCAGACAAGGCTATCCGGGCAACCTAGCATCCCGTTCTGTTGATCCTGTACCGGACCAGGTGATAGACCAGTGCCACGCGTTTTCATTGTCTTGTGAGAGCAGCTTGATGGCGAATTTGGCCGGTGCTTGCCACGTGTGCCTGCACCGAACCGATTGGAAACGCCGGGAACAGCCTGCTCGGGCTGGCTTTGCACGCCGAGTCGAATGCTGGAATTGATCGGGCTGTGGCCCGTTGGCGAGGTCGAATTGATCCGACCTCATGATCCCGTGGCAACTGCGATAAATTGGGCAGCCTGCCTGGGATGTACTGCAACGCGCAAAGGAAGAATCGCCGGGACCGTTGATCCGGACAATCGACAGGCGCCGTTCAGGCGCTGACGACGACCCTCTCAGCGCGCGGTGGGAGGCTTGCAGCCTCCAGAATCTGATTTTCGATAACTACAAACAAGTCCGCGTTGTCTTGCAGGAAGACCTTGGCGTTCTCGCGGCCCTGGCCGAGGCGCGTGTCGCCGAAGGAGTAGAACGCACCGCGCTTGCTGACGATGTCGTGCTCCACGGCCAGATCGAGCAGGTCGCCGGCGCGCGAGATGCCCTCGTTGTACATGATGTCGAACTCAGCCTGGCGGAAGGGCGGCGCCACCTTGTTCTTCTTGACCGTCACCCGCGTGCGGTTGCCGATGACCGCACCCTGATGCTTCAGGCTCTGGATGCGGCGCACATCCAGCCGCACGCTGGCGTAGAACTTGAGCGCCATGCCGCCGGTGGTCGTCTCCGGGTTGCCGAACATGACGCCGATCTTCTGGCGCAACTGGTTGGTGAAGATCAACGCCGTGTTGGACTGCTTGATCGCGCCGGCCAGCTTGCGCAGCGCCTGGCTCATCAGCCGCGCCTGCAACCCCATGTGGCTGTCGCCCATGTCGCCCTCGATCTCAGCCCGCGGCACCAGCGCCGCCACCGAGTCAACCACCACCACATCCATTGCGCCCGAACGGACCAGCGCCTCGGTGATCTCCAGCGCCTGCTCGCCGGTGTCGGGCTGGGAGACGTAGAGGTCCTCGATGGCCACGCCGATCTTGCTGGCGTAGTCGGGGTCCAGGGCGTGCTCCACGTCTACGAACGCACAGGTGCCCCCCAGCCGCTGAGCCTCGGCGATGATGTGGAGGCAGATGGTGGTCTTGCCGGAGCTTTCCGGGCCGTAGATCTCGGTGACGCGGCCGCGGGGAACGCCGCCGATGCCCAGCGCGAGGTCCAGGGAGAGGCTGCCGGTGGGAATAGACTCCACCCGCATGTTGGCCGCATCGCCCAGTTTCATGATGGCGCCCTCGCCAAAGCGCTTTTTGAGAGAAGTTAGCGTCGACTCCAGCGCCTGGCTGCGTCCATTCGAGGTTTTTGTCTGGGCCATGAAAGCGGTCTGCCTTTTCCTGTTAACCAATTGTTAGCATGGCAAGTTTACATCATCAGCAACGAAAAAACAAATAGGTCAACAGGATTCCGTATGGCGCCTGCCGGGCATGTCGGGACGCCCAGGCACGCGGCGTCTGAGTAGGTCAGCCAACGCATCGCCGACGCCTCGGGCGCACCAGATTCTGCAGGCCTGTCTCGCACAAGCGCGGTTCATCGTTGCATCATGTTGCATACAATGCAGCAGGTGCAATATGATGCATCAAATACAACAGAAACATGATCCAGATCATACCGCGGCTGGAAATAATCTGGTATTCTGTGAGCACGTTGTGAAACAAAATTCACAGGTAACTCAAGAATGATCTCCGATCTGCTGACCACCAAAGAACTGCAAGACGTGCTGCACGTCGACCGCACGACCATCTATCGAATGGCTGAAGGCGGTCGCATTCCCGCGGTTAAGGTCGGCAACCAGTGGCGGTTTCCGCGCACCCAGATCGAGGCCTGGCTGCTGCGCAACAGCGCGGCGCCCGTGCCTACCGTAGAGACTACGGCAAATGGCGCAATTCAGACCATGGATCTGTTGCCCCTGGAGTGTGTTCAGTTGATCCAGGACGGATTTGCGGAGGCGCTGGGCGTCATGGTTCTGGTCACCGATCTGCACGGCAACCTGATCACGCGGCCCAGCAATCCCTGCGGCCTCTATACGGTGGCAGAGACCTCCCCAACAGCGCGGCAGCGCTGTCTGAACCTGTGGGTGGATCTGGCCAGCAAGCCATCGCTGGCGCCGAAGTTTCAGGAAAGCCATCTTGGTCTGATGTGCGCCAGAGGCCTGGTTCGGGTCGGCAACGAGATCAAGGCCATGGTGGTGATGGGCGGGATCGCGCCGCAGGCGTGGCCGCCGGACGAAGAGCAACTTCTTTGGATGTCCGAAGCGCTTGAGCTGGATGTCGATCTGCTGCGGTCGCATTTGGACGACGTGCATCGGCTTGATTTCCAGGAGCAAGCCCGAGTACTCCCCTTTGTTCAGCGAACCGCTGACATTCTTTCCCACATCGCTGGCGAACGCTACAAGTTGTTTAACCGCCTTCAGCGGATCGCCGAGATCACTCAATTCTAACAACTGGCTCGCAGGCCAAAGCCAAAGCAACACTAACGAGGCGCAACCAATGAAACGTATTGTTATTCTGGGCGCCGGCACCGCCGGCACAATCACTGCCAACAAGCTGGTTCGGGAGTTGGATCTCAGCGAATGGAAGATCACCATCGTTGACCAGTCGGAACACCACTATTACCAGCCGGGCTTTCTGTTCATCCCGTTTGGCATCTATGGCCGCAACGATGTGGTGCGGGCGCGGCGAGATTATCTGCCCCGGGACGTGGAGTTGATCATCTCGGAGATCGAGCTGATCGAAGCCGATCAGAACCAGGTCAGGATCAAGAAGGATGGTCGCGTGCTGTCCTATGACTACCTGATTATCACCACCGGCTCACGGGTCGTACCCGACGAGACACCCGGGCTGGCCGAGCACGAGTGGCGTCGCTCGATATTTGACTTTTATACCGTCGACGGCGCGGTGGCGTTGCAGAAGTTCCTGCGCACCTGGCAAGGCGGGCGCGTGGTGCTCAACGTGGCCGAAATGCCGATCAAGTGCCCGGTTGCTCCGCTGGAGTTCCTTTTCCTGGCCGACTGGTTCTTCCACGAGCAGGGTATCCGTGACCGGGTTGAGCTGACGCTGGCAACGCCGCTGCCGGGCGCGTTCACCAAGCCGCGTGCCTCCAGCCTGCTGGGCAACATGCTCGAGGAGAAGAACATCAAGGTCGTCCCTGAGTTCAACATCATGGAGGTCGATCCCGACGGCAAGAAGATCACCTCGTACGATGGCGTGGAAGTCGACTACGATTTACTGGTGTCCGTGCCGGTCAACATGGGCGATCCGCTGATCGCTCGCTCGGGCCTGGGCGACGAGTTGAATTTCGTGCCAACCGAGAAGCACACGCTGAAGGCGCGCGACTTCGACAACATCTTTGTGCTGGGCGATGCGACCAATCTACCCAGTTCCAAGGCGGGCAGCGTGGCGCACTTCCAGGGCGACGTGTTCATCGAGAACTTCCTGCGCTACGTGGATGGCCTGCCTTTGCAGGAAACCTTTGACGGACACGCCAACTGCTACATCGAGTCGGGCTTTGGCAAGGGCTTCCTGATCGACTTCAACTACGATGTGGAGCCGCTGCCCGGTATGTTCCCGCTGCCGGGCATTGGTCCGTTTTCGCTGTTGCAAGAGAGCCGCATGAACCATTGGGGCAAGATGCTGTTCCGCTGGATGTACTGGAACCTGCTGCTCAAGGGCAAGCCGCTTCCGATCACCGCGCAACTGCAGATGGCCGGCAAGTGGAACTAGGCGCAGCAAGGAGTTCGACTCTTACAGAAGAAGTCGAACTCCTGGGAGACAGCATGATGGATCAAACACAGATACTGCTTGAGTTGAGCAACAAACTGGATGCACTGACTGCCCAGATGGCCGAAATGACCGAGTTCGTGGAAGCGCAGCGCCGCCGGCAGCAGGAATGGGACGACCTGAAGGCCGACCTCACGCCTGTTGCAATGGATCTGTATCAGGTCGCTGTGGAGCAACTCAACGAAGTCGAACCATACGTCCAACTGGAGGACTTGCTTTATCTGGTCAAGCGGCTGGCTCGCAACACCCACAACATCGAGCAACTGCTGGATCAGGTCGAGAGCTTTTCGGACCTGCTCCAGGATGCCGGGCCCATTGTCAACGACGCGTTTCTTTCCGCAGTTCAGCAGATGGATGTCATGGAGCGTAAGGGCTACTTCCGTCTGGCGAAAGAGGGCCAGTACGTTCTTGACAACGTGGTCGATGCCTTCGGTCCGCAGGATGTGCGCCAACTTGGTGACAACGTGGTGACGATCCTGACGACCGTCAAGGAGATGACCCAGCCAGAGATCATGGCCATGGCGCAGAACCTGGCCGGCACGATGCGCAGGAGCGAAGCACAGCCGGATGAAGTCAACACCTCGTTCTGGGGCATCCTCAAACAACTGCGTGATCCGCAGACGCGGCGCGGCTTGGCCGTGACCCTGGACATGTTGAAGGCTG
>JAWKOJ010000044.1:0-17686 GCA_041391245.1 Caldilineales bacterium | reverse complement strand
AGCGCGTTGAGCCTCGGCCAATCGGCTGATCTGGCGCGCTTCTGGCCGCTGCTGGCGTTGACCTTCGGCCTCGTCATCCTGGGAGCTGCGGCCGCCTGGCGCCGCCGCGGCGGTGCACGCCGCGCGGTGGCTTTGCTCCTCCTCGCGGTTTTCGGACCGCTGGCGCTGATCCTGCTGGCGTCGGTCGTGACGCCGCTCTACCACGTCCGCTACCTCTTCACCTACGCACCCGCTTTCAGCATCCTACTTGCCGCGGGCGTAGCCGCATTGGCTGGCTGGCGGCGGCCGCTGGGCAGCGCGCTGGCGGTCGCCGCGGTGGTTCTGATCCTGGCCGGATCGGCGCTGTCGCTGCGCGCGTTCTGGAGCGACCCGGCCTACCAGCCGGACGACCACCGCGCCGCAGTGCGCGGGCTGGCCGATCGCTGGCGACCGGGCGACGCAATCCTGGTCAATGCTGGCTATGCCTACCCCGCGCTGCTGACCTACTGGACCGGTCCGCCCATCGGCTGGCTGGGGCGGCTGACCGACTTCGACCGGACCGTGCTCGAGCAGGCGGGCGACCTGCCCGTCGTCGTGCAGACCGGCCATGTGGACGGCGATCCCGACCTGGGCTGGGGCGATCCGCGCTCCGACTTCTTTGCGCTGCCGGTCGATGTGATGCAGAGCAAGCTGGCCGAGCTGGGCCTGTCCAGCGACCGCGTCTGGCAGTACCGCATCTACGACACGGTCAACGACCCGGCGGGCGACATCCGCGCCGCGCTGGCCGCCGGTGGGACGATCATCGACGACCAGGTTTACCCCGGCGAGGCCAATCTGCGCGTGCAGCTGTGGCAAACGATGCGCAGCTTCGTGTCGTCCTATGCGCCGCCGCCACTGGCAACCTTCGACGGATGGCTGACGCTGGGCCTGGCGCCGGAGGCAGTGCCGCAACAGATCAGGGCAGGCGAGTCGCTGGACATCCCCGGCGTCCGCTGGCTGCGTTCACCGGAAGTGGCCGGGCAGGGCGTAGCCATCTCGCTGCGGCTGGTGGACGACACGGGCGAGGTTTGGGCCGCGCGCGACGAGACGCTGGGCGGCAATCAACTGGACATGGCCGGCGCGGACATGCTTGTCCAGCCGCTGCACCTCGACATCCCGCCCGGCACGCCGCCGCTGGCGTTCGATCTGGTTCTGGTGGTCTACGATCGTCGCACGGGTGAGCCGCTGCCGGCGGCGCGAGCCGCGGGAGAAGCCGGCAACCGGACCGACCTCGTCCTCGGCCAGCTTGCGGTACTCCCATCAACGGAGCCGGCCGGGGAGCGCCCGCTGGCCGATTTCGGCCTGCTGCAACTGGTGCAGGCCGGCAGCCCGGCCGAGGTCATCAGCCCCGGCGACGAGATTCCGGTCGAGCTGCAGTGGCAGGCAGGTGACAGCGCTGCGGCCGGCCCGCTGGTGATCGTCGTCCAACTCGTGGATGCGCAAGGCAACGTCGTCGCCAGCCTGGAAGAGGAACCGCTGCAAGGCCGCTACCCGACCACCCGATGGCGGGACAACGAACTCGTGCGCGACCGCCACCGGCTGGCCGTGCCTGCCAGCACGCCGCCCGGCTCCTATCAACTGATCGTGGGCGTCTATCGCGCTCAGACCGGTGAACGGCTGCAGGCGCGGTCCGGCCTCCTCGGCCCGCGCGCCAGCGATCACGCATCAATAAAGCAGATCGAGATTCGCTGAAGGGTGCCAATCCAGGCTGCGAAGCCCAGGCCCGCAGGGCCTTTCACCACGTAGCCCGATCCGTTTTCGGTTGGGCGGTCCTCACCAGTCTATTTGCCGGACATGTTTCATAGCACTGATCATTCCGCACCCCAAATCCTGCGTCTTTTCCGACAACCGTGCGTCTCTAATGGATGAAACCACGAAAGGATGAAAGGAACCAACCAATGAACGCGCAACAGATCAAGGACAATGTGCAGGAATATTACGGCGCCATCGCCGTCAGCGGCGGAAGCTGCTGCGAACCAGGCGGTTGCTGTGAGCCGGCCGGCTCGAGCGCGCCGTTGACACTGTTTGCCTCGCCCGCCGATACTGCCATCGCTGAAGCCGACCTGGGCTTGAGCTGCGGCAGCCCGACACAGGTTGCCGTGATTCGCCCCGGCGACACGGTGCTGGACCTGGGCAGCGGCGCTGGCGTCGATGTCTTCCGCGCCGCCCGGATCGCCGGCCCTGCCGGCCACGTCATCGGTGTTGACATGACGCCGGCGATGATCGACCGCGCCCGGACCAACGCCGCCAACGGCGGCTTCACCAACGTCGAGTTCCGCCTGGGCGAGATCGAGGCGCTGCCGGTGGCCGGCGAAACCGTCGACGTCGTGCTGTCCAACTGCGTTATCAACCTGGCGCCCGACAAAGGACGGGTCTTCGCCGAGGTGCACCGGGTGCTCAAGCCGGGCGGTCGCTTCGCCATCTCCGACATCGTGACTGACGGCGACGTGCCGGCCGCCATGCGCGACGATGCGACCGCGTGGGCCGGTTGCCTGGGCGGCGCGCTGGACCGCGCGGAGTACCTGGCGATCGTGGGCGCGGCCGGGCTGGTGGTGGACGAGGTGCAGGCCGCGCCGTGGGGCGACGCGGACCGGGACGCAGGCTACCGCTTCGTCAGCGCCACCGTGGTGGGCCGCAAGCCATGACGTTGACCACCGACGCCGTCTGGTCGGACTTCAGCCAGCGCCTCAGCGCGCTGATCCGGTCTAAGGTCGCCGATCCTGCCGACGCAGACGACATCCTTCAGGACGTGTTCCTGAAAGTGCATCTGCGGCTGGACACGCTGCAAGACGAGAGCCGGCTCACACCGTGGCTGTACCAGATCACCCGCAATGCCATCGCCGACTACTACCGCGGCCGGCAGCAGACGATTGAGCTGCAAGAGACCTACCCGGCCGAGACGACGGCTGACCAGATGGCGGCTGCGCGCCAGCTTGCCGGCGGGCTGCGGGAGATGATCGGCTCGCTGCCGCCGGCCTATCAGGACGCGCTGATTCTGGCCGAGATCGATGGGCTGTCACAGAAAGATGTCGCAGACCGGCTCGCCCTGTCCTACAGCGGCGCCAAGTCGCGCGTGCAGCGCGGCCGGCGGCTGCTGCGCGAGGCGCTGATCAACTGCTGCCACATCGAGCTGGATCGGCGCGGCGGGATCATCGACTACGTGCCGCGCGACCAGCTTTGTCGCCAATGTTGCGTCTGAATCGATGAGCCCGGCTTGTGGGTGAGAACCTGGACCTCCCGGAAGAGGTCCGGGCCTGGATGAACCAGCGCGAAGAAGTCCGACTTCATGGAAGAAGTCGGACTTCTGTTGAGTGCTGGTCGTGCACCCCTCTTCGAACTGCGGCTGCTGGCTTATCCTGCCAGACAACTCAGGCCAGGCGACCCCGTGGCACCCGCGGGTTACCGCTTATGGCTGCTACCTTCCGGTCCTGACCAGGTTCACAGCTCCGCGCCGCACAGGACCCAACCCTCCACGCTGTTTGACCAAACAGTCACAGCTGCCGTCGCGCCCTCTGAGTGGGAATTCAGCCCCGCTATAGCGGATTGCGGGTACAAGGCACCGCTAGCGCCCCGCCTAGCACGACCAAGAACAGTATACTTCATTGCATCGGGCGGAGCAAGTTGGGGAGGGCAGGTGGCAGGTGGCGGATTGCAGGTGGCAAGTGGCAGGGCGCGATTCACAGAAAATCACCTCGTCACCCTGTCACCCTATCACCCTGTCACCCTGTCACCCTGTCACCCCGTCACCTTGTCATCCGTGTCCCTTCTTTCCCTCGTTTCCCAGACTTCCCTCCGTTCCCGCCTGCCATTATCCCCTGAAATACAAAGAGCCGGTGCGTTGAACACCAGCTCTTGCAACTCTGGCGGAGAGGGTGGGATTTGAACCCACGATCCCCAAGGGGATACGCGCTCTCCAGGCGCGCGCACTAGACCGGACTATGCGACCTCTCCACGAACAATCAAATTATACCACCTGCATCGCGCCCGCTCAAATCCTGACAGGAGCCAGGCAAGATCAGACGGAAGCAACAGATGGTCGGAGGCAGAGTGACAACAGAAACCCCGGCAGCGCCGGGGCTTCGTCTCTGGCGGAGAGGGTGGGATTTGAACCCACGAGGGTGATAAGCCCTACGCGTTTTCGAGACGCGCGCACTCGACCGAACTATGCGACCTCTCCTTACGAGCGGGATTATAGCACAGCCACCGACCGCAGGCAAAGCTAACCAGCCAGCTTGCAAGCTGGCGCGATTGACGGCAGCGTGCTAGAATGGTGCCAATGGTTACGCGTCTCCAGAGCCTTCGTAGACGCCCTTCCGTCGCCCAAACCAATCTTCGATCAGCACCATTCCTGCCCAATGACCGCCCCGAACTCGGCCCACAGCCCGCGATATTCTGACAACAACCGAAGCGTTGCAGCGAAATCGATCAGCTCACGCGTCTGGAATCTGGTGTTCGAGCCGCGCATGACTCTGACCGCAGAGTCGGTGTTTGCCGACGCGTGCAATGTTGTGGCCCCTGACGGCCAGCGCTATTCCCTCGTCAGCAGCGCCATCGGCGATGGCCCGCTCAACGTGGTGCTGAACCGCAGCGAGCCGTTTTCAGTGATCGAGATCGGCGACCCTGTGATATGTGACAGCCGCGGGCTGTTGGTTGGCCGCGGCTGGCGGATCGATCTGAGCATGGCGAAGTCATGGGATCCAATGCCGCGCTACAACCGCCTGGCCGCCTGGCCTTACGTCGTGCGCAACAACATTGCCTGGATGAGCGGCGCAGTGGCGCCTCAGTCGCCGCTGGTCGAGAGTCCGGGCCAGGATACCGTTCTCACGGGCGCGTTCGGCAGCCGTCCCTCGGGCGCGGTGATGCAGGGTCGCGCCCGGGAGGCCATTCACGCGCTGCTGACAGCTCACCGCCGCGGCGACATCTACCGCATCAAGACGGCGGCGCGCAGGTTGGCCGGTCTGGGACCGGGTTTGACCCCTGCAGGCGACGACTGGATGGCCGGCTGGCTGGTGGGGCTACGCATTGGCCACATCATCGATGACGCCAACCACCAGAAGCGCATCCCGATCGCGACGGTTGGCAAAGCTGTCCTGCAAGGCGCGTCTCATCAGACCACCGAGCTAAGTCTGGCATTTCTCGCGGCCGCGGCTGATGGCGCGCTCCCGCGGGCCTGGCATCTGCTGATCGACGCTCTCAGCAGCGCAGACCGCGTGCCGCTGCACAACGCTACGGGCCAGATTCTGAGCATCGGCGCCACGTCCGGGTCCGATATGCTGGCCGGCTTCCTGGCCGCGTTCGAGCCGGCGAACTGAGCGGCTGGGGCATGTTTCGTCTTTTCCTGGTCAGACACGGCTGGACCGCGTGGCACACTGAAGGCCGCGTGGCCGGCTGGTCCGATGTGCCGCTGGATGACCGCGGACAGGCTGAGGCGCTGGCGGCCGGCCGCTGGCTGGCGGCGCATG
This sequence comes from Caldilineales bacterium, assembly GCA_041391245.1. Lineage (GTDB taxonomy): Bacteria > Chloroflexota > Anaerolineae > JAAEKA01 > JAAEKA01 > JACKBK01. The sequence continues at coordinate 12,206 of JAWKOJ010000044.1, read as the reverse complement.
TCGGGCCAGAGCCGCCTGTGATCGTCGCGAGTCCCGTCCTGCGTGCCTGGCAAAGCGCCGCCCTGATCGCCGATTGTCTGCCGGAGCCGCAAGCCGTTCAGGTCGACGACGGGTTCGCCGAGACGCGCGTCGGGCGCTGGGAGGGCATGCTGGTCGGCGACATCCAGGACAACGAACCGCAGTGGCCTGAGTTCTTTCGCGGTCCAGCCCGCTTTCGTTTTCCCGGCGGCGAATCGCTGGAGGATGTCCAGCGGCGTGCGGTGACGACCGTCCAGACGCTGGCAGCCGCCGCACCGGGTCGCACGGGCATCGTCGTCGCCCACGCCGACCCGCTGCGCTGCATCATTGCCCACTTCCTGGGCATCAACCTGGACAACGCCTATCGGCTGCGGCTGGCCTGTGGCTCCATCAGCCGGCTTAGCCTGCCGCTGGAAGACCTCGACCGGCCCGGCAACTGGCCGCACGTCGACTTCCTGAACATGACCGAACACCTCCCGTCGTTCAAACAAGGAGACGCTTCGTGACCGACGCCCCGCCCGAAGTTACCGCCGCTGCCCGCGTTGCGCTGCGGCCAATCACCACCGACAACCTCATAGCGGTTCTTAACCTGCACGTTGCCCCCGACCAGGAACGCTTCGTGGCCTCGAACGCAATCTCCCTGGCGGAGGCTCATTTCCACCGGGACGCCTGGTACCGCGCCATCTATGCCGACGAGACGCCGGTCGGTTTCATGATGCTGTACGACGATCCACTGGAGCCAAAATATTTCCTGTGGCGGCTGATGGTGGCCGAGCCGTATCAGCGCATGGGTTTCGCGCGACGGGCAATCGATCTCCTGGTTGATTATGTCAAAACCAGGCCGGGCGCAAGCGAGCTTTTGGTCAGCCACGGTCAGGGCGAAGGCAATCCGGGTCCGTTCTACGAACACTACGGCTTCACATACACCGGCCAGGTGCTGGAAAACGAGCTTGTCATGCGCCTGCCGCTGCCTGAGCCTGGACCGGCATTGCAGCCGGGCACGGAGCCGCACCCGCTGACCCACGTCGTCCTCTTCAAGCTCAAGGACCGCAGCCCGGAGAATACCCAGCGCGCCGCGTCCATGCTGCGCAGCCTGGAGGGGGTCGTCCCTACCCTGCGGGGCATCGAGGTTGGCGTCAACGTCGTCGAATCTGCGCGCGCCTATGACATCGCGCTTGTCACGCGCTTCGACAGCCTGGCCGACATGGAGGCCTATCAGATCCACCCGCGGCACCAGGCAGTGGGCGCAAGCATGCGCGATCTGTCGGAGTCGATTGTCGCGGTGGACTACGAGTTGGATCGATCGTAAACGGATCGCAACGTGTACTCAGAACGGCGCTGAAGCGCCTGCTACAAGCTTATCATCACCAGATCAACAGGAGACACCCATGGCAACTTTTCCTTACGACCACGTCATCACCGAGAACCTGCAGACGGCAGCCGAGCTGATCGTCAACACCCGGCCAACTGCAGAGCGCCCCGATTGGGTAGCGTTCTTTCTCAACGAGATACAGTCCATTCTGGCCCCGGAGGAATTCCAGGCGCTGCTGGAGCAGGTCCAGGAACGAGTCACCGGCCGCCTCGAGTCTGGCGAGTGGTAGGATACCCATCTCGTACTCCTACTCTTCCTCGTACTCGACATCCGAAGAAAACGAGGAGAACGAGTAGGAGCAGGAGTACGAGTACGAGAGTTCGACCAACGGAGGTTAACCCAACAATGAAGTTCATCGATTTGAGCATCCCGCTGGGCATCGGCACACCCGCCTGGCCCACATACGAGCCGCTGCAGGTCAAGTATTTCAAGCGGCTGGCGCCCAACGGCGCCAACGGCCAGTTGCTCACCCATTCCAACCACCTTGGCACCCATCTGGACGGTGAGATCCACTTCTACACACCGGGCAAGGACATTGCCAGCCTGACGTTGGACTTTCTCACCGGGCCGGGCGTCGTGGTCGACCTCTCCGACGTGGCCGGCGACTACGACATCTACACATCACAGATGGTCGAGGAGCGGGTGGACGTGCAGGAGGGCGATATCCTCATCATCCACACCGGCTACCACCACTTTGGCTGGGACCACCCCACCGCTGACGAGATCGCCTACATGGTCAAGCACCCCGGACCCGACCGCGAGTTCGCTGAGTGGTGCAAGACCAAGAAGATCAAGTGGATCGGTGTGGACTGCGGCAGCGCCGACCATCCCATGAACACCATCATCCGCAACTGGATGCCGCGCCAGGCCAAGGAAGCGGATGCACACTTTCAGGCCAAGTATGGCGCGCCTCTGGCTGATGTGTTCACCGACGACAAGTACCAGTTGATGCACATCGAGATGTTTCCCTACGGCATCATTCACGCTGAGTGCGTGGGCGGTGACATCGACCTGCTGCTCAACCGGCGCGTCAACATCGGCTGCTTTCCGTGGCGCTTCGTGGACGGCGAGGCCAGCATCGCCCGCATCGTCGCGTACGTGGACGACGACGAGTACGAGGAGCTGATGGAGAAAAAGGCAGCCATGCCCAAGACTCGATTCGGCGACGCCATCGGCCTGCTGCCGCCGCTTGCGACACGCACCAACATCTGATTCCTGATGAAAGCCATCCGTTTCAACGCCACGATTCCGCGCTACGCGGCCGGGCTGGCGATGGGAAAGGTGCGCTCGTCACTGCTGTGGAGTGGCCGATCGTGCACCTATGTCGAGGAGCTGCCGGAGCCGGCGTTGATCGGGCCGGAGTGGGTGCGTGTCAGGACGCGGTTGGGCGGCATCTGCGGCACCGACATCGGCACGATCCACCTGCATACCAGCCCCTATTTCTCCCCGTTCGCCTCGTTTCCCTACACCATCGGCCATGAAAACGTCGGCGTGATTGCCGAAGTTGGCCCGGAGGCAGGCGACTGGCAGGTGGGCCAGAGGGTCGTGGTGGAGCCGTTGCTCTGGTGTGCGCCGCGCGGTTTCAGCCGTGGCCAGTGGTGCCCCAACTGCGCCCGCGGCGAGATCAACCACTGCCAGCGCGTCACCGAGGGCGTTATCGCCCCGGGGATCATCATCGGCTCCTGCCGCGACACCGGTGGCAGTTGGAGCCGGAGCTTCGTGGCGCACCGCTCGCAGCTTTTTGCCGTGCCCGACCACGTCAGCGACGAGAACGCGTTGATGGTCGAGCCCTTTGCCGTCGGCCTGCACCCGGCGCTCAGCGACACGCCGGCCGACGACGAGACAGTGCTCGTCCTGGGCGCCGGCACCATCGGCCTGTGCATGGTGGCAGCGCTGCGCGCGGTCGGTTGCCGGGCGACGATTCTCGTCGCGGCGCGCTACCCTTTCCAGATCGAAGCTGCCAGAAGGCTCGGCGCCAGCGAGGTGCTGGCCGGCGATCTGTACGAATCGATCGCGGCCCGCACCGGCGCAACGCTGCACAAACCAATCATCGGCAAGCGGGTCGTTACAGGCGGCGTCGACCGCACCTATGACTGCGTCGGCAGCGACGCGACTTTGGACGACTCGCTGCGGCTGACGCGCAGCGGCGGCAAGGTGATCCTCGTCGGCGTCCCCGGGATTGCAAAGGGCGTTGACTGGACGGCGATCTTTGCCCAGGAGTTGACCGTTCAGGCGTCCTACATCTACAACAACGCCGAGACGTGGAACGGCCAGACGGTTGCCACGTTCGACGTTGCGATGGAGTTGGTCGCTTCCGGCCAGATCGATCTCGGCTGGATGGTGACGCACCGGTTCTCCCTTGACCGGTATGCAGAGGCGCTGGCCCTTCACGACAAGAAGGGCAGCAGCGGGCTGATCAAGGCCGTTTTCGAATTCCCTTAAACCAGTGATCGAGCGGGCCGGGACGCTCTTCAAAGTCCTCGTGCGGGGCCACGCCCTGCCGGTCGTAGGAGCGCTGGCTGGCCATCGCCGCGGCGAGCGTGCTTTCATCGAAATCGGCGCGCTGCCACTCGCCGGCCACCTTACCGTCGCGCAGCACCGTGATCGCGTCGGCCACCAGCACCGCGTTCGACGGCCGCCGCTCCAGCAACAGGCAGGTCACGCCCTCAGCAGCAACGCGCAGGACCAGCCGCACCAGCACGCTGACCGAGCGCGCGTCCGGCATGGCGCTGAACGGCTCGTCCAGAACCAGCAACTGGGGCTCGACTGCCAGCGCGTTGGCCATCATCAGTTGGCGGCGGCGCAACGGAGGCAGGGTGCGCACGTCGGCTTCCAGCGACACGTCGATCTCCCAGTGCTTCAACACCGCGGCTGCGTCGTCACGCGTAGAGCGGCGCGAGAATGTGAAGCGCCGATCCAGCTCCCCCTTGGTCATTGTGACGTTTTCGGCCACGCTCATGTGATCGAACAGCGATATCTTGCGCGGCACCATGACGATGCGCCGATCCAGGCCATCCCTGATCGAGCTGAGTTCAAGCGGCCGGCCGCTGAGCAAGACCTGGCCGGTGTAGCCGCCTGCCGGGATATACCCGCTGACGATCTTCATCAGCGTGGTCTTGCCGGCGCCGTCCTCGCCCAGCACGCTGTGCACCTCGCCAGCCCGGATGACAAGCGATATATCGTCCAACGCAACAAAACTGTCATAGGCGACAGTCAGGTGCTCGATACGCAGCAGATTATCTCGTTCTTCCACAGCACCATCCTGCTGGCAGGCCGCTTCCAGCAGCAGCCTCTCCGTGCTCGCTGCGCGACGGCATAGGTGATAGTCGCTTTCGGAAAGTGACTGTCATCTTGCATCGCTCACTGCGAGTCAGCCGGAACCAAATCAATCTCGAACAACGCCGGCCACAGCTTGCCGGTGACGAAGAGACGATCGCTCGCGGGGTCGTAGGCGATGCCGTTGAGCACGTCGACCGGCTGGGTGCGATCCTCGGCCGGCAGCAGGCCGCGCAGGTCGATCCAACCGCGCACCAGCCCGGTCGCAGGGTCGATGCGGGCGATCCAGTCCGTCTGCCAGATGTTGGCGTACACCTGGCTGTCGATGTACTCCAGCTCGTTCAGGTTGGTCAGCGCCCGACCCTGCGTGTCGACCACGTCCACCCGGCCCGTCTCTTCCAGCGTTTCTGGGTCCAGGAACCGCAGGCTGTTGGTGCCGTCGCTCATGATCAGTCGCTCGCCGTCGGTCGTCAATCCCCAGCCCTCGCCCGGATAGGTCCAGGTGTCCAGCAGCTCGAAGCTGTCCTTGTCGTAGATGAAGCCGGTGTTCTCCTGCCAGGTCAACTGGTAGAGCTTGTCGCCGAGGATCGCAATTCCCTCGCCGAAATCCCGGTCCGGCAGTTCGATGCGCTGCGTCACCTTGCCGCTGACCGGATCAACCTTGCGCAGGCTGGAGCGGCCGCGCAGCCCGGTTCCCTCGTAGAAGATGCCGTCCTGGTAGACCAGCCCCTGCGTGAATGCCTCGGGGTCGTGGGGATAGGTCGCGACGACCTGGTAGGTGAATACTGCGGTCGCGAGAGCCTCTGTTAGAGCAGGCGTAGGTTCAGGCGATGGCAGCGACGGTGCAACAGTCGCCGTCGGCGTAGGGGAAGGGTCGGTCGGGAACGGGGTCGCCAGTGGGCTGGCGGTGCCCGGATTTGTCTCCGCGGGCGTCGTAGACAGTTGCTCTGCCACAGCAGAAGGCGGTGGCGGCAACGACTTCTGGCCTGCGTCGCCGGGTGCCACAGTCGCCGTCGTGGCCGGCGGCGTACCGGCGGCGGGCGCTGCTGCACGCGGCCAGCAACACAAACAGCGCGGCAACCAGCATGGCCGCCGCGCTCTGTGCGCTGATAGAAGGTTATTGTCCATGTAGCAACGTGCCGGCCGAAGGCGTCGCCTGTTCAGCCAGCGGATTGCATCAGGCGATGCCGCGCCTGGCGCCCCTGGCGGGTAATGGCATCCACCAGAACAGCAGTCAGCAACACCAGGCCGGTGATGACGAACTTGACGCCGGCGCTCAGGCCCAGCAGACCCATGCCGTTGTTGACCGTGGCGATGACCAACGCACCCAGGAAGGCACTGATAACGCGTCCGCTACCGCCGAACAGGCTGGTGCCGCCGATGACCGCCGCCGCGATGGAGTTCAGCAGCAGGTCGCCTCCGCCGGCTGCCGTGTCCACCGAGCGCAGCCGCGACGACAGCACGATGCCGCCCATGCCGGCCATCAGGCTGCTGATCATGAAAACGTAGATGCGGATACGGCTTACGTTAATGCCGGCCCGCCGCGCAGCCTCCGCGTTGCCGCCGATGGCGTAGACATAGCGTCCAAAGCGGGTGCGCTCAGCCAGAAACGTGAAGCCCACCAGCAGCACGACAAGGAAGATGCCGATAAACGGCACACCTCTGTCCTCGTTGGCCACGAAGACCACCGCGGCGCCTACCAGCGTGACCACGAAAATGGTCGCCACCATGAAGATCATTGGCGAGCTGGCCACCCCCTGGGCGCGCCGGGACCGCCAGCCCTGTATCTGGCCGACGGCGAACAGCCCCACCCCCAGGATGACAACCAGCCAGCCCAGCAGCTCGGGTACGAAGAAGTTCGCCAGGCCGATGATCGTCTTGTCTTGAATGACCACCGTGCCGGCGCCGCCGATCATCAGCAGCACCACGCCGTTCCAGACCATCAGGCCGGCCAGTGTCACCACGAAGGAAGGAAGCTTGAAGCGAGTGATGATCATGCCCTGGCCAATGCCGATGATGCAGACCAGCGCAAGGGCAGTGGCAACTGCCAGCGGCCAGGGCCAGCCGCCCGGAGGCCGCAAGCGCAGCGTCATGAAAACGGCAGCAACCGCGCTGACGTAGCCGATGGACAGGTCGATCTCGCCCAGCAGCAGCACGAACACGACACCGATGGCGATCGTCGTGATGCCGGCCATCTGCACGACGAGGTTGACAAAGTTGCGCGGCGTCAGGAAGTTCGGGTTAAGAATCTGGAAAATGACAACAAGAACGAGGACGCCCAGGATAATCGGGAGCGATCCTACGTCGCCGGCGCGAATGCGCTGCCAGCGAACTCGCACCTGCTCAGATATCGACGGCGAAACGGCTGTTTCGCTTGCGGAAGTTGGTTGATCTGCTGCGCTCATTGCACCACCATCCCTGGTACGGTGTCCAGCGTGCCGGCCGTGATCGCGTGGACGACCTCTTGCTGGGTTGTTTCACTTGACTTCAGGACGGCCACGCGCCGCCCCAGCCGCAACACTGTGATCCGGTCAGAAACCTCGAAGATGTCGTGCAAGTTGTGTGAGATGATCACCACTGCGAGGCCTCTGTCCGCGAGTCGGCGCACAAGATCGAGCACCTGGCGCGTTTGGGCAACACCCAGCGCGGCGGTCGGCTCGTCGAGGATGACGAGTTTCGAGTTCCACATCACAGCCTTGGCGACAGCGATTGCCTGGCGCTGCCCACCGGACAACTCGGCCACCGCCTGACGCACTGATCGCACCGTGGTCACTGAAAGTGACTTGAGCGTCTCGGTGCACGCCTTTTCCATTTCGCTTTCGTTCAGGCGGCGAAAGGAAGAAACGCGCTCCCGCCCAAGAAACATGTTGGCGACGACGTCGAGGTTGTCGGCCAGCGCCAGGTCCTGATAGACGATCTCGATGCCCAGGGCGGCCACATCGCGCGGTCCATGGATTTTGACCGGCTGGCCCTCCCAGAACATCTGGCCGCCATCGAAGTTGTAGATGCCGGCGATGCCCTTGATGAGCGTCGATTTTCCGGCGCCGTTGTCCCCCACCAGCGCCATCACCTCGCCGGCGCGCACATCGAAGTCAACGTTGGATAACGCCTCCACAGCACCGAAGCGTTTTGACACGGACTCCAGGAAGAGAATCGGTTCTTCCGCCATTAGCTTTTCTCCCGAGGGTTGCTCTCCCGGCACGCCGCCCGCGCGCGGACAGGCGCAGTGGATGGGAAAGTGTGAGGAAGGTCGCGGACGCCGAACGACCAGGATAGCCGCATTGCAGTCCTCTCGCCGGCTGGCGCCTGGGCGAGGTGGTCGCAGGTTCGCCACCTCGCCCAGGGTAACATGGCTGTTGGGTCAGGACTGGCAGCCGTTGTCTCTGTACGTGGTTGCACCTGGCGTGTGCCAGCGCCTCCACGTGTGACAAAAACCACCAGTCCTGGCGCGCGAAGTTTGTCGCTTAGCGATCAGCCGGGCAGTACTGCTCGAAGTCGCCCACGCAAACCTCGTCCCACGTGCGGAAGCCATCGGCGATTACGGTGTCGGCGATGTTATCAGCAGTCACCGCCAGCGGCGTCAGCTTGATGAACGGCAGGTCGTTGGTGCCGTTGTTGATCGTGTCGCCGGTCAGCTCAGACACGTCCTGGCCACAGAGCAAGGCGATAGCGGCCTCGGCCGCGGCGTCAGCCTCCAGCTTGATCGGCTTGTAGACGGTCATCGACTGCCAGCCCGACAAGATGTTCTGAATGCCGCCCACGGTCGCATCCTGGCCGCTCAGCGGCATCGGGTCGAGACCCTGCGCCTTCAGCGCAGCGATCACAGACCCGGCCAGACCGTCGTTGGCTGCGAAGGTCGCATCCACGTTGCCGCCGGCTGCCGTCAGGATCTGCTCGTAGATCGTCAGCGCCTGCTGGTTGTCCCAGTCCGGCACTGCCTGATCCGCCACCAGTTCCCAGTCGCCCGCTTCGTAGTGCGGCGATGCTACGCCGAAGTAGCCCTCGCGGAACAGCGTTGCGTTGTTGTCCGTCGGCGAGCCGTTCAGCTGCACCACCTGCTTCGGATCGGCGTCCAGTGCGTCGATCAGCGGCTCCAGGGTCTCGCCCATCAGCCGCCCCACCGATACGTTGTCGAAGCTGACGTATACATCGGCGCCGGGACCCTCGATGGTCAGGCGGTCGTAGTCGATCACCTTCACGCCTGCGTCCCTCGCCTGGGCAATGATCGCTGCGCCAGACCCGCTGTCCAGGTTCACCAACAGGATCACTTTCGCGCCGTTGGTGATGGCCTGCTCAGCCTGCGTCTGCTGCATGCGGGCATCGCCTTCAGCGTTGACGATGGTGTAGTCCACGCCAGCCGCCTTGAATGCTTCCTCGAAGAAGCGGCGGTCGTCGGCCTCCCAGCGCGCCGATGACGCACTGTCCGGCAGCAGCACGGCGATGCTGCCCTCGGCTTCGCAAACGGCGGCAGCCGGCTCGGCCGGCGCGGCGCCGGTTGCCTCAGGCGGGCAGAACTGGGCGAAGTCGCCCACGCAGATCTCGTCCCAGGTGCGGAAGCCATCGGCGATCACGGTGTCGGCGATGTTGTCGGCGGTCACCGCCAGCGGCGTCAGCTTCATGAAGGGCAGGTCGTTGGTGCCGTTGTTGATCGTGTCGCTGGTCAGGGCGCTGACGTCCTCGCCCTTGAGCAGGGCGATAGCGGCCTCGGCCGCGGCATCAGCCTCCAGCTTGATCGGCTTGTAGACGGTCATCGACTGCCAGCCCGACAAGATGTTCTGAATGCCGCCCACGGTCGCATCCTGGCCGCTCAGCGGCATCGGGTCGAGACCCTGCGCCTTCAGCGCAGCGATCACAGACCCGGCCAGACCGTCGTTGGCTGCGAAGGTCGCATCCACGTTGCCGCCGGCTGCCGTCAGGATCTGCTCGTAGATCGTCAGCGCCTGCTGGTTGTCCCAGTCCGGCACCGCCTGATCCGCCACCAGCTCCCAGTCGCCCGCTTCGTAGTGCGGCGATGCCACGCCGAAGTAGCCCTCGCGGAACAGCGTTGCGTTGTTGTCCGTCGGCGAGCCGTTCAACTGTACCACCTGCTTCGGATCGGCATCCAGTGCGTCGATCAGCGGCTCCAGGGTCTCGCCCATCAGCCGCCCCACCGATACGTTGTCGAAGCTGACATACATGTCGGCGCCAGGACCCTCGATGGTCAGGCGGTCGTAGTCGATCACCTTCACGCCTGCGTCCCTCGCCTGGGCAATGATCGCTGCGCCAGACCCGCTGTCCAGGTTCACCAGCAACAGCACCTTGGCGCCGTTGGTGATGGCCTGCTCGGCCTGCGTCTGCTGCATGCGGGCATCGCCTTCAGCGTTGACGATGGTGTAGTCCACGCCGGCCGCCTTGAATGCTTCCTCGAAGAAGCGGCGGTCGTCGGCCTCCCAGCGCGCCGATGACGCACTGTCCGGCAGCAGCACGGCGATGCTGCCCTCAGTCATGGCAGCTTCGGTGGGTGCGGCAGGCGGCTCTGTAGCGGCGGGCGCGGTCGTGGCCGCCGGTTCGGCGGGCGCGGCAGGCTCAGCGGGCGCCGGAGTTGCCGCAGTTGAGCAGGCGCTGATCATCATGACGAGCACGACGAGCAGACTGAGCAGGGTAAAGCTCTTCTTCATGTAGATATCCTCCTATGGATAGGGATTCAGTTTGTCCTGGTGCTGGGCTGGAAAGCTGCCCCTGCAAGCAGTGTTCCGGTCGCGCACCTTCCAGAAAAGGCGCGGTTTGCCTTTACTAACGAGAGAATTGCGAGGCGATTGAGGTGTCTTCAACGACGATCCACATGCAACGTTGCAAAGTGCGCTTCAGGAGTGAAGACGCACGCTGTCTGAGACTGGTAGGAGTGTATGTATTCGGAGACAACCAGCTAACACCGCCGAGGCCACGGCATTGTAGCACAGGTCAATTGGACCGTCAACACTTTCTGGCGCGGCCAAAAGCCCGGCAGGAACGCGCCAAAGCGCTGCTGCTCCATGACCACGGACGTGACCTTTGGCACTGGGCGTCATGACCTCAGAACGGCTATCATTGGGGCAACAAGAAACGGAATTGCTGCCCAAGCTGGCCGCTCCCATCACAAGGAGACTATCCATGACTATCCCTAATGGCAATCAGACAACCAACCCGAGCGAGCACGCGTCGACCAATGCCCGCGACCGCGTCATCAGCGGAATCGCGCTGGTCCTGATCGGCGTACTGATGCTGATCGCCCAGGTGACGCAATCCACACAGCTTGCCTTGCTAGCGCCGGCCATGCTGGGAGTGATCTTCCTGGCCTGGGGTCTGTTCAGACGCACGTTCGGCCTGCTGGTCCCCGGCGGCATCCTGCTGGGTATTGGCCTGGGTGTGTACCTGATCACCGGTCCATACAGCAGTCTGGAGAGCGACGCTCAAGGCGGACTCTTCATGGTCGCATTCGCCGGTGGCTGGTTCCTGGTCAGCCTCCTGTCACCTCTGACCACCAGCGGCTTCCGGTGGTGGCCGCTCATCCCCGGCGCGATCATCGGAGCGGTGGGTCTGGCACTGATGGGCGGCGGCCCTGCGATGCAGCTCCTGCAGATCGTTGGCTACGGCTGGCCGCTGATCCTGGTCGGCATCGGCATCTACCTGCTGGTGAGACGCAAGGACCAGTCCTGAGGATCGCTTGGCGGCAGGCAAGGGAGGCCGCGCCGGACAGCGCGACCTCCCTTGCCGTAGAAACGAATTGCCCACCCTTCGCAGATAGAGTATCATTCCCACATGAGCAAGCTGCTAACCTCCCGCGAGGGCCGCAACCTCGCCAGCATCAGCGCCTATCTGATCATCCCGGCCGTCGGCGTGCCGATGCTGTGGTCGATGTTTCAGAACGACGATCCTTCCCGCTGGATCGCATCGGGCCTGCTGGCCATCTTCACTGCGCTGTTCTTTCTGCACGACAAGGTGCTAGACAGGCTGGGTAGCTGGGGCTGTTACGCCTACATCACGTTGCAAACCCTGATAATCACCGGCCTGGTGCTGCTGCCGCCTGGCCAGCTTATCGCCGTTGTGCTCTTCTTCATCATGAGCGCCGACGTGACCATGCTGTTTACGCAGCGGGTAGCTGCTGTGTGGATTGCCGTTTTCAGCGTCATCACACTGGCCACCTACGTGGCTGTCGGCGGGACGGACGCAGTGGCGGCAGTTCCGATCTACGTCGCGGGCTACATCTTCTTTTCCACGTTTGCCCAACAAACCGCCCGGGCTGTGGAAGCAAAGAGCGAGAGCCAGCGCCTGCTCAACGAGCTCCAGAAAGCGCATCGCCAGCTTCAGGAGTATGCTGAACAAGCCGAAGAGCTGGCCGTGCAGGAAGAGCGCAACCGCCTGGCAAGAGAGATGCACGACACGCTCGGCCACCGGTTGACCGTCTCGTCGGTGCAACTGCAGGCCGCCGAGCGACTGATCACGCCTGACCCCGAGCGGGCGCGTCAGATCGTCGTCACAGTCCGGGAGCAGATCAGCGAGGGCCTGAGCGAGCTGCGGCGCA
>JAWKOJ010000043.1:0-17701 GCA_041391245.1 Caldilineales bacterium | reverse complement strand
CCCTGCAGGCCAGAAGATTGTCGATTGCTCAGCCCCGGAGCGGAGCGCAGAGGGTGGCCTCCAGCGGGCCTCGCAGACAAGGCGCAGGCAGATTGCACTATCTCCTTGACCAATACAGCCTTTTTCATAATCCTGCACGCAGGTCTTGCAGGGCCCGCTGCGGCGCCTCGTTTTCGGGCGGCGCCAGCTCGGCGGCCCGCTGCAAGGCGGACTCGGCCAGGCGCGCGCTGGCTCCGTCGGCGTCAGACCCGGCCAGGGCAGCCTGCGCGGCATACGCCCGGCCCAGCGCGTACCAGTTCTCCCAGCGGCTCTGGTCGATGGCCAGCGCGGTCAGGCTGTTGCCGACCGCCTCGTCAGCCCGACCGAGGCGCGCCTCCGTCTCGCCGACGCGGGCATGGAGAATGCTGAGCTGCGGCGCTAACTCGACTGCCCGTTGATAGACGACGACAGCCTGGGCCAGCTCGCCCGCGCCGCGGTAGGCGTCGCCCAGCAGCAGGTGTGCCTCGAAGCGTTCGGGCGCAGCCGCGACGGCGCGCTGGCCGGCGGCGACAGCGTCAGCCCAGTTGCGATCCTGCAGCGCGGCCCGTCCGTTCTCCAGGGCCGTGTTCAGCGCATCGTCGGCGGTCGGGCTTGCATCGGCGGTCAGGCGCCCGTGCAGCGCAACCAGCGGCGCGCTGTCCGGTATCGCCGCCAGCCCCTGATCGACCAGTTGCAGCGACTCGGTGACCAATCCGCTGCTGTTGAGGCCGTCCGCCCACAGCCCGTAAGCCAGCCAGGCGGTGGGATCCAGGTCGATGGCGCGCTGGAAGTGCTCACCCGCCACCTCCAGCCCCTCGCCCGACTGCACCGCAAACGCGCCCAGCCGTGCCTGCGCCAGCGAATCCTCAGGCGCAGCTTCGGCCAGCCCTGCCAGCAGCGCTCCCACGTCCTCCACCTGGTCGGGCAGGGGTGCTGGCGGCGCCGGCTCCGGCACGACCAGCAACGGGTCGGCCACACCAGCCGCCCGGGCGGCGCCGGGCGGCTGGGCGGGGGCAACACCGTTGTCGGATTCCGGCCCGGGCTGGGCTGCCGCACGCCACAACTCATCCAGCGCGATGGGGTCTGGCGGTGGTGGCGGCTCCGGCCCAAGCTGCGCCAGCATCTGGTGCGCCTGCTGGCCCAGCGGCGTCAACTCGATCGCGGCGAAGGATCGGGCGCAGGGTTTCGGGATCGAGCATAGCCAGTGGCGGCCCGTTGCGCACAGCCAACTCGGCGTAGCTGCCGTCGCTGAGTTGCCATGTGGCCAGAGTCGTGAAGCGCTGGCGGAACATCTCCTCGCCGCTGGCCCAAAGCTCACGCGTCGCGACATGGTTCTGGCGGCGGGCCATGTTGGTCTTGTCGTTGCTCTTGAACAACACGTAGTCGAAGTCCAGGAAGTCGAGCAGGTAGTCAGTGCGCGCCTGAACGTCGGCGACCTGCAGATTCTGAGCGCCGGGCCGGCCCTGCGACCGGGATAGTTCGGTCTCGTAAGCGAAGGTCGAGTACTCGAAGTCGAGCACCTTGGAGAGCGAGACGAAGCGATGCGGCTGGTCGGACTGGCCGCTCTGCTCGATATCGCTGATGACGGTGTCGAGGATCGCTCGTACCGGCCAGCGGTGCGCCTTGGGTGGGTACTGGTAGTAGAGAAAGGCCAGCGGATCGATAGCCTGCGGCCGGTTGCTGGTGTTGTCGTTGAAGGGGTTGTGGGCATCCTGGATCGGCACGTGGAGCGCCGCGTTCCAGCCGGCCGGTGCGCCCCAGCTCATCACGAAGAACATCGCGCCCTGGAACAGCACGGTGACGGACAGCAGGGCCGCGCGCACCGCCCGGCTGGGCAGCAGAACGATCCAGTCCACGCTCAGCAGCGCGGCCGCCGGCATGACCGGCAGCAGGTAGCGCACGTTCTGGCGGGTGATCATGGTCAGGATAGCCACGCTGCTGAGCAACCAGACGACCGTGAACCAGTGGCGGCGAAAGCGCACCAGGCCGACCACCAGCCCGATCAGCAACAGCACGTAGGCCCAGATCAGCAGGCCCTCATCGAACTTGGCGGCATACCAGGTGACCGGTTTGGTTGCGAGATGGGGCGCGCTGGTGACCTGGACCGCGTTCAAAGCCAGGGTGACCAGGTGGCTGATGTACCAGGGGGCCGCCAGCAGCACCGCAATGACCGCGGCCAGGACGATGTTGACAAGGCGCTGCGCCAGACCGGCGCCTGCCGGCTCCAGCGGCTTGCCGGGCCGCCAGGCAAAGATCTGCTGCCATGCCGTATGTCCGCCGGACCAGAGCGCGATGGCCGCGACGCCCAGGATCGGCCCGATGGTCATGATGATGAAAGCGTTTTTGGTCAACGCCGCCAGCCCCAGAACAACGCCGAACAGAATCGACGCCCGCCGTTTGCGGAATGCGTCGGTGCGCAGCAGACAGTAGAGCGCGATCAGCACCATTGCCGTCAGGGCGATGTCCACGTAATAGGTGCGGGACTGGAGATAGACCGCCGGATAGAAGGAGAACAGCACGGCGGCCCACAGCCCGGTGCGCCAGCCATACAGCCGCCGGCCGAGGAAGTAGGTGAAAAGGATCGCCAGCGCAAACCAGATCGTGGTCGTGAGCGCGGTAACGTCAGTGCTGACACCGAACAGCACGTAGAGCGGCTGGGCCATGAAGTAGGCCAGCGGCGGCCAGAAGGTGGTGGCGCGGTTGATGCGCGCCAGCATGTCCAGGCCGGGCGTGCGCAAGGCATCGAGGATAGCCATGGTCGCGCGGGCGTGGTTGCCCGTATCGCCGTAGAACGACCGGCCGTCCTGTTGCAGCCAGATGATGTTGCTGACCAGGTGGAAGAGGATCAGCAGCGCCAGGACGACGACCGGCAGCCAGGAGCGCCGAAACGTGAAACGTGAAACGTGAAACACGCCCGATACGGCGCCTTCACGTTTCACGTTTTCACGTTTCATGTCTTCGCGTTTCACGTCTTCACGCATCAAGGCTGCGCCTGCAGTTCTTCCAGCGCCTGGCGCGCTGTCCGCGCCGGATCGAGGGCCAGCCCGGCCTCGAACTCCGCGATGGCCTGGTCGAGCTGGCCGTCGCGGCGGTAGGCGTAGGCCAGGGTGAAATGGGCGTCGGCGTTGTCCGGCGCAATGGCCACGGCCAACCGGTAGGCGTCGAGAGCGCCTGCCAGATCCCCGACCTCCTCGAGCAGCATGCCCTCGCGGATTCGGGCAAACGGGAAGTCGGGCCAGTCGGCGCTGATCTGGCGGAACTCGGCCAGCGCCTCGTCGTCGCGCTGCAAGGCTGCCAGCGCCGCCGCGACCCCCATGCGGCTCTCGCGGTCCTCGCGGTCGATCGCCACCAGCGCGCGGTAGGCTGCCAGCGCCTTCGGCGTCGCCGGACTGCAACATCTGCTGGGCCGATTCCGCCGGGCGGGGCTTTCGGCCCGCGCGGCGTCAAGCGCGGCCGCCTCCGCCCGCGCAACGGCGGCGCGCAGCTCGTCCAGCGCGCGCCGAGGACTGAACCGTGGTGGGCGATAGCTCAACCGCGCGCAGCAGAGCCGCCTCGGACCGCCGTAGGCTGGCCGGATCGACGATTGCATTGTCTCGAATCGCCTGCGCGGCATATGCGCGGCCCAGCGCGTACCAGTTCTCCCAGCGGCTTTGGTCGATGGCCACGGCCGTCATGCCGGTGGCTACGGCCTCCTCGGCGCGCCCCAGCCGCGCCAGCATCTCCGCCTGGCGGCCGTGGAGGATGCTCAGATAGGGCGCGAGATCGGTGGCGCGCTCGTAGGCTGCCAACGCCTCGTCCAACTGATTGGAGCCGCGATACGCGTCTCCCAGCACCAGTTGCGGCTCGTATCGGTCGCTGGCCAGGTCGCCGGCGCGCCCGGCCGCGGCGACGGCGTCGTCCCAGCTGCGCTCGCGCAGCGCGCTGCGGGCCGCTTCCAACGCTTCATTGTAGGCGTCATCGGTCGCGGCAGCGGGGCCGTCGCGGAAACGGGCCTGCATGGTCTGCAGCGCCAGGTTGTCGGGCGTGGCCGCCAGGCCCTGGTCGACGATCTGCAACGCCTCGGTGATCTGGCCGGTGTTGGCCAGGCTGTTGGCCCACAGACCGTAGGCCAGCCATGTAGTGGGGTCCAGTTCGACCGCGCGCTGAAAGCGCTCGCCGGCCTGCTCAGGCGCAAGGCCCTCCTGCAAGGCGTACGCCCCGAGGCGCAGATAGGTCAGCGGGTCGTCGGGCGCTTCTTCGGCCATGGCAGCCAGCAGCTCGCGGGCGTCCATGGCGACAACCGGTGCGGGAGTCGGCGTCGCCGTAGGTGTGGGAGCCGGGGTCGGGGTAGGCGGCGCGACCGGCGGCGCCTCGTCGGCCAGCACAGCCGCCGGGGCCGACAGCGCGGCCAGAGCTTCGAACTCCTGACGGCGCGCCGTGTTGGGGGATAGGCGAGGCGGTCGTGCTGCGCCGGTGGGAAGAGCTTCTCGGCGCCGCGCCGTACCAGGCTCCTGGCTGGCAGTTGCGGTAATACAGCGCCAGGTCTTTCAGCGGCACGGCGATAAAGTTCTCGGCCAGATAGCTGGCGTCGTCCTCGCTCAACGGCCTGCGGGTGGTCGCCTGGGCCACGTAGACGGCGTCGTGGTCCTGGCAAAGCTGCTCCAGTTCGCCAACCACATCCTCACCGATCACGCTGGCGTCGGCGGTCAGATACCACTGGATGGGGCCGTTGGCGCTGGGCAGCAACGCGACGGCGTCAGCGGCGGCTGGCTGCGTGTTCAGGATGGCAGCCAGCGTCTTCCAGTCCTGCTTGGGCTTGCGAAAGTAGTATCTGAGCGGATCGGTACTACCCTTGACGAAGGCCAGCACGACCATGGCGATAATCGCGCCCTTGACCAACCCTGTCCATGGGCGACGGTCGGGAAGCGCCCGTTGGACGACTGCCGCGCCCCAGCCAGCGCCGGCTGTCGCGCCGGCGGCGACAACCAGGGTGAAGACGGGCAGGATGAAGATCAGGCGGCGCGGCGCAAAACTGAAGCCGGTCTCGAACGCGAACCAGGCAATCACCGGCAGGGGCAGGAAGGTCCACAAGCTCAGGGCGATGCCGGCCGCAGTGCGTTTCCACAGCATCCAAACCAGACCAACGACCCACAGCAGCGTGACGGCAGAAATGAACAGTGGATCGGACGTCCAGTTCGGACGGTAGGTCACAAAGGCTACCAACACATCGGTGAAGGCCTTGGGATCCAACCGAAACACCGGCGCAAGTGACCCGGCATCCACCGCCAGCGAGCGCTCCCCGGCGACGACCGCTGTCGGCGCCAACTGGCTGACAAGCTGCGGCAGGAAGGCTACGCCTGCAACCGCCAGAGCGACCACCATATGCAGCAGCGCGCGCCGAACAGCAGCGGCGCGCCACAGTGCGGACACCGGGATCCGGCCGGCATCCAGCAGCAGCAGCGGAAATATGACCACGCTGAGGGCGACCGGCGCCAGCGCGTAGTAGTGCGTGTACAGACCGAGCACTGCGAACAGCATCACCGGCCACCAGGTGGCCAGCCAGCGGCGCCAGGCGGCCGCGCCTGGCGCCGCTGGCTGGTGGGCCTCGCGTTGAGCCGCGCGGGCGAGTCCCCAGAGAAACAGCGTGCTCAGCGTCGCAAAGAGCGCGTAGCTGTGCGCCTCCTGGGCAAACTCGATGTGCATGGGAGAGAGCGCCAGGAAGAAGGCCGCCAGCAAGCCAACAGCCGGGCCGAACAGTCTGCGGCCCAGCGCCCACAGAGCCGCTACCCCTGCGGTGCTGGCCAACATGGCGGGCAGCCGCAGAACCCACTCGGCTTCGCTGACGCTGCTGACAAGGCGCATCAACAAGAGGTAGCCCGGCGGATGGGCTACGCTCAACGAGCCGTATGGCCCGAGCAGGCCGCCCTGTTGCGAGGCGCTGACAAAGAAGATCTCATCCAGCCAGAGACTCTTCAAACCCAACTGGTAGGCCCGCAAACCGGCCGCCAGCAGAACGATCAGCAGCAACAGGATAAGCTCAACGGCCCGCGCGCGGACGCTCAGCCAATCGATAAGCTGAGGTATCCAGGCGCCCGCGACACCTGGATGGTCGTCAGCCGCGGGGGCCTCCAAAGTGGCAGGATGTTTCTGTGTGGGAGTTGCTTCAGACATCGTGTCTTTAGGCAAGGACAATGGTGACTGCTCAACGAGACGCCGGCAAAATTAAGGGAGTTCCTTGGGCCGCACAAAAAAACGAGAAAGGCCGGGCCTTCCTCGTTCCCTGTGTGGAGGTGCCCCCGGTCCGACTCGAACGGACACGCCCGTACGGGCACAGGCCCTCAACCTGCCGTGTATGCCAATTCCACCACGGGGGCAAACCAACGAGGCGATTATAGCACGCTTTCTACGCGCGTCAAAAAGAAACGCCCGACCGTGCAACGGATCGGGTCAACTGCCGGGCGGGAAGACAACCTCGTGGACGACACGCCCGACCGTGCAACGGATCGGGCTACCAAGTGGAAGGCCCTCCGGGCCTGTGCGTTCGCCATGCCACGGCATCCGTCAGAGCAATTGGTATTCCCGGAGTTTCCCCAGCTTCTCTCCTTGCCTGGGGTTGATTCCTTTCCCTCCTTTCCCTCCTTTCCCTCCTTTCCCTCCTCCCTCCTCCCTCCCTCTCCCCCTCTCCCTCTCAACCTCCCAACCATCCTTCCCCTCTTCCCCCTCCTGTGATAGAATCCTCCCACACGAATCTCATCTCACACGGAGGATCTTCATGTCCGATTTCGACCGCTTCGCCCGTTTCTACGACCTGGATTACGATTCGTTCCAGGAGGACGTGGCGATGTATCTCGGGTTTGCCGAACGCACGGGCGGGCCGTTGCTGGAGCTTGGCTGCGGCACGGGCCGGCTCCTCCTGCCGCTGGCCGACGCAGGGTTCGACGTTACCGGCGTCGACATGTCGGAGCAGATGCTGGCCATCGCGCGCGCCAAGCTGGATGCGGCTGACCTGTCGGAGCAGGTGACGCTGGTGCAGGCTGACATGCGCGACGTACGCCTGGAGCAGCGCTATCGGCTGGCGTTCATTGCGATCAACTCCTTCATGCACCTGACAACCATGGAGGACCAGCTTGCCGCGCTGCGCACCTGGCGCGATGCGCTGGCGCCGGGTGGCCTGCTGATCATCGACGTGTACAACCCCAATCCGCAGCGGCTGCTGGAGGCTGACGGCCGGGTCGAGATGCAGGGCCGCTGGTTTGATCCCGACACCGGCGCGACGGTGATGAAACACTTCACGCGCACGCTGGACGATGCGCGCCAGCTTCAGCACGTCCTGTTTATCTACGACGAGGTGCTGCCCGACGGGACGGTCCGGCGCACGCTGGCGCCATTCCAGGCGCGCTATCTGTATCGCTTCGAGGGTGAGCTGCTGCTGGACAAGGCCGGCTTCACGCCTGAGCAGGTCTACGGTTCCTACGACCTCGACCCCTATGCCAGCGACAGCGAGCGGATGATCTTCGTCGCGCGCCGCCGCGCCTGAACCTGAACGGCGGACAAGGCATGCAACAGTTCGTAGTAGGCGCTTCAGCGCCGTTCCGAGGCGCTGAAGCGCCTACTACGAACGAGATTCAAGAAGGAGAGACTTACCTATGAGACGACTATTCACACTGCTGGCGATTCTGGGCGCGCTGTTGGTGGCGAGCCTGCCCGCGTCCTCGAACCCGTTGCCCGCCGCTGAGGCGCAGGACAAGAGTGTCGAGTTGACGGTCTACAATCAAGACATGGCGCTGGTCAGCGAGACACGGCCGGTGGCGCTGGAGAGCGGTCTCAACGAGGTCGTCTACACCGACGTCGCCGCGCAGATCGATCCCACCAGCGTCTCGTTCAAGTCGCTGACCGACCCGACCGGCACGACGGTGCTGGAGCAGAACTTCGAGTACGACATCGTCGACTCGTTCAAGCTCATGCAGAAGTACATCGACCAGGAGATCGTGGTCGAGACCCAGGACTCGCAGGTCTACACGGGGACGCTGCTCAACGCGGCGGACAACATCATCCTGCAAGGCGCCGACGGCTCGGTGGTCATGTTGAGCCGCGACCAGATCCGCAACGTCAACTTCCCGGCGCTGCCCGACGGCCTGCGCACCCGCCCCAGCCTGGTCTGGCTGATCGATGCCGACCAGGCCGGCGACCACGAGACGCAGGTCGCCTACATCACCAACGGCATCGGCTGGAGCGCGGACTACGTGATGCTGCTCAACCAGGACAACACCGCCTTCGACCTCAACGGCTGGGTGACGCTGGACAACCGCAGCGGCGCAGCCTACACCGACGCCAAGCTGAAACTGGTAGCCGGCGATGTCAACGTGGCGGCCCAGCCTGAGCTGATGCGCTTCGACGCGATGGCGATGGAGGTCCCGGCCGCGCCGGCACCGGCCGTGCAACAGCGGGAGTTCTTTGAGTACCATCTCTACGAGGTGGAGCGTCCGGTGACGGTCAAGAACAACCAGACCAAGCAGATCGAGTTCGTCACCGGCGCCGGCGTACCGGTGAGCAAGTTCTACGTCTACAACGGCGCAGCAGGCTACGGCTTCTACGGCTCACCGATCCAGGACCAGGGCTACGGGGCTGACACCGGCAACACCGACGTCTCGGTGATGCTGGAGTTCCGTACCGACGCCGAGAGCAACCTGGAGACGCAGCTGCCGGCCGGCCGGATTCGTATGTACCAGGAGGATGTGGACGGCAGCCCGCTGCTGGTGGGCGAGGATCGCATCGACCACACACCCAAGGACGAGACCGTGCGTCTGACAGTCGGCAACGCCTTCGATGTCGTCGGCGAGCGGGTGCAGACCGACTACCGGCGGCTGGGCGACAGCGGCGCCGAGGAGACCTTCCGCATCACCCTGCGCAACCACAAGGACGAGGACATCGACGTGCGGGTGGTGGAGAACCTCTACCGGTCCTCGGACTGGACCATCACCAGCCAGACGATCGACGGCGCTGCCGCCGAGTACGACAAGCTGGACTCCAACACCGTCCAGTGGACCGTCCCCGTCCCCGCCGACGGCGAGGTGGAGTTGGTGTACACCGTGCAGTATCTTTGGAAGTAGTACCCAGAGTCACATAGCGCAAGCGAGATGCAAGCCGACAGTCGCTTCAACTGCTTTCGGTCGCCGTCACTCAGATTAATGGCAGTCATGAACCGAAAATGGAGTGGTCTGTCGGCTTGTTCATGTGATGTCTTCGCTTCATACCGGTAGGTTCTTGCGACGCCGTACGTCCGTCAACCGATGAACCTACCTTTCCACTTCTGGTCGGCTGCGCTCATCGGAGCTCGGCCAGAAGGGGGAGCGACTACTCAACAAAACGACAGCGCCGGCTACAAAGGCCGGCGCTGCGTGATGAGTGAGAGCGTGCCCGATTACGGCCGGCCAAAGGCCCGGCGGGTTCCTGGCAGCATGATGTAGATCAAGATCAACACGTCGATGACGAACTTGGCGGTCACCACGCTGGGAACATAGCCTGCGCCCAGCATGGACACCAGGGCCAGGATAATGTCGAAGATCGAGATGACGGCGACGAAGAGCCAACCTGCCTCGTTGAGCGTCCACAGCATCTGGAAGACCCAGATGTAGATGTACGCAAGCAAGCCATACAACAAGGCATACCAAAGGTTGAATGTCCGGACGTTCGGGCCGGGTCCAAGCCAGGGGAAGAGGCCCAGCCACCATGCGCGACGACGGCTGCCAACACGCCGGCCAGCGCAGCAAGCACCGCAATGATAGTGACGCCAATCGGTCGTTTCACGAGAGTACTCCTTTCCTTTCAGGACGTAAGATTTCTTGCGGCCGGATAAGCCGCATTCAACACCGGGACATGACATGCACCAGGTCCCCGGATCGATTTGTATGGACTTCATCATATCACAAGTGCGTCAAATACGCATAACACAGGATGGTGTAGTTAAGTACCATGTTTGGCAGTCCGGAAACGCCCGCGGCAGAGAGCGCGGGGGCTCTCCCTGGCATCACGATGCACGTCCGCTCTTGCCAGTTTTGACCGACCTGGATAGAATAACCGGGTATCGCCCGCCGTATCCTTGATCCTCGTTTCTTGAGAGGCGCCCTGTTGACCAGCCATACAATTGTCATCCTGACCGGCGACCAAACGGGCCAGGAGTTGCTTGCTGAAGCGCTGCGGGTGCTCGACCCCAACGTTACCGGCCTGGACGTGCAGTTCAAGACCTTCGACCTGAGTCTGGAGAGCCGGCGCGCAACGCAGAACGCTGTTGTCTACGACGCGGCCGCGGCCATCCGGCAATACCGGCTCGGCCTGAAGGCCGCAACCATTACCCCTGAAACCAAAGGCGATGTTGGCAGTCCCAACGCGATCCTGCGCGAGCAGATGGGTGCGCAGGTCATCCTGCGCACGGGGCGGCGCATTCCGCGGGTGCGGCCCATCGGCGGCGTTCATTCGCCCATCAGCGTTGTGCGCATGGCCGTCGGCGATGCTTACGGCGCGGCGGAGTGGCGCGAGGGCGAGCCGGGGTCGCTGGACGAAACCGCCTCGCGCACCGAGCAGATCAGCCGGCGCGTCTGCCGCGCGGTGGTTGAATACGCCTTTCAACACGCCCGCCGCACGGGCGCGCGCATCTTCGGCGGACCAAAGTACACCGTCAGCCCGGTCTACGAGGGGATGTTCAAGGAAGAGATGGACGCGGCCGCGACTCGCTATCCTGACGTGCCCTACAAGCCGCAACTGATCGACGCCACTTTTGCGCTGCTGCTGGCAACCTCCGGCAACCCGCTGGTCATTCCGGCGCTGAACCGCGACGGCGACCTGCTGTCCGACATGGTGTTGCAGATGTTCGGCTCCATCGCCGGCTCCGAGTCGTTGGTCATCGCCATGGACGAGAATGGCAAGATGCAGGCGGTGATGGCGGAGGCACCCCACGGCACCGCGCCCAACCTGGAGGGCAAGAACGTCGCCAACCCCATGGCAATGATCATGGCTGGCGCCAGTCTGCTGTCACACATCGAAAGCAGCGATGCACGGCTGGCAAGCCGCGCGATCTACGAATCGACGCTGGAAGCGGTCTACGATGGGTTTGCCACCGCCGATCTGGGCGGTCCGACGCGCACTGACGAGTTCACCAGCGAGGTGATCCGCCGGGTACGCACCAAGGTCGAGATCTGGTCGTCGCTGACTTGAGCACGCTCCCTCGCGCCCACGCATCCCGGATGCGTCCAGCTTTACGTAACCGCCGGTTCAATCTGGTGTTGCTGATGGTCCTTCTGGGCGCCGCAGCGTTGAACGCAGCAGTTCCGCTGGCATACGCCCAGGGCACCGGACAGATCCAGGTGTTTGCCGGCGAGATCGACGACAACACGCGCGGGCAGTGGTATTTGCTCAGCGACCTGAAACAGGGACAGGTGCTGACCGTGCGTGCCCAGGGGAAGTCCGGCAATCTTGACCCGCTGGTTGCCGTAGTCGACGGCGCTGTGGACCCGGCAAGCATCGCGCCCGCCTTCAACGCCGATGTGCGGAAGGCGTGATCGACGCTGGCCAGGACCCACTGGCTGTCATCCCTGGGTTTGCCAACAGCTATTTTCTCGCCTGGGACGACGACTCGGGCGGCGGGCTGGACGCCGCAACGCAACTCATCATTCCCGCCGACGGCGACTACGTGCTGGTGGCGCGCTCGCCCCTGAGAGACACGTTCGGCCGGTTCCAGGCAACGCTTGGCCTGGACGCACCGGCTGCGCTGACCGACCCGGTGCGCGCTGCCGGCCAACTTTCGCTTCCGAGATTGCGGTAGCTGCAAAGGTCCAGGCGGTACACGAACAGGTCATCACGCTCACCAGCGAACACCCCTCGGTCGAACTTCAGTTGACCGACATGCAACCAGGCGATACCGTGCAGGTGTATGCCGAGACGGCGACGCCCGGCAGGCCCCCGGTGGTTCAACTGATGGCGTTTGGCTCGAAAGCTGTGCGCGGCGGCGACTGCAACGGCGATCGAACGCAGGCCAGCTTCGAGTACAGTTTTCCCACCGGCGGCGAACTACTCGCTGCAGGTGTCGGCGTGCTGCCAGGATGGCACGACCTGGGGCGAGGATGTGCGACTGTTGCTTGGCCGCAACACGCCCGAGGTGCTGGCCGGCAGCGCGGAGCCAGCCGGTCCGGCGATCATTCGGGAGCCGATTCCCGTCAAGGTTGGCGTCAAGCTGGAGCAGATTACCGACGTAAACCAGAAGGCGGAGAACTACGGCGCGGTCTACAGCCTGCGCATGAAATGGCGGGACCCGCAACTGGCGTTCCGACCGGACGAATGCCAGTGCGAGTTCAAGGTCTTCTACAACGACGATTTTGCCAAGTTCGCCAGCCAGAACGACATCGACTGGCCGGCCTGCCCAACGTGATGATCTGGGACATGACGGTGGACGGCGGCGCAACCACCCTGGCAGTCTGGACCCGCAGCCGCGGCGCCTACGTCTGGCCCCTGCCCAGCTCGCCCTTCCGCACCTGCCCCGACTACAACGGCGACGGCACCATCGACGTGCTGGACATCGCCAGCATCGCCATGCACTGGGGTGAGACGACTGCCTCGCCCGGCTGGGACAACAAGTACGACCGCGATGGCGACGGCGACGTGGACATCGTGGACATCATGATGGTAGCGAACGCCTTCGGCGATAGCTGCTAAACGCACCAGACACCTTGACCTCACATCAAGACACCCCCGGCAAGCTCGCGTCGGGGGTGTCTTATTGTCACGAATTGTCACGACAGAAACGGCGCTGAACGAAGCAAATCGGCAAGGTTGCGCACAGCACCAAGATAGGCTATAATCGCCTCGCTTTTCTTGGGATCTCCCGTCCCGCCGCTCTTTGCCGCTTTCGACTTCACCATTGCCAACTAACCGCGCCGATCAGGTCATGTGTGATCTCCGGACGATCTGACCGCCGGCACATTCTTCTCAACGTCCCGATGTTGAAGTACACGGTGTACCTCAAGCACCGGGATCCAAAGGAACTGATATCCGCCCAGCCAGACTGTCGAATGCACGTTCTGGCTTCACTCCTTGGGATTCCAACCTGCTTTTGGCGATGTAATCTGAAACGATTTTCAAGAGGTGTGAGGACTCCATGAAAAGACACAAACAGCTTCGCTATGTCGTCGGTGCGATTGCCATTCTGGTCGCACTGGTCATCGCCGTTGCGCCCGGCCCTGATCTGAGCAAGGCGCCCGTTGGGGACCCCGATGGGGGTAACCTGCTGACTGTTGCTGAGCCGGGCGAGACAGATAACGAAAGTGAAAATCTGCTGGCCATGGGCGACTACTTCTACCACCGGGTCAGCTATCCGACCGGCGAGTTCGACGGTCGCTGGTATCTCGACGCTGCGGCAGAAGACGCAACGGTGGAGCGGGCCGTGCCGGCCGGTGAGGTCACGTACGACCGCGAGTCCAGCCAGTCGCCGCTGAGCCTCGACCCCAACTCGTTCACTTCGCTGGGGCCGAAGCCGCTGCAAAGCAACGGCTGCATCAACTGCTACTCGTATGGTCTCGTGTCGGGCCGTATCAACGTGATGCGTATCGACCCGGTTGACACCAACGTGGCCTATCTGGGCAGCGACGGCGGCGGCGTGTGGAAGACCACCAACTGCTGTTCAGCGGCGACGACGTGGGAGTCGGTCACCGACGATCCGCTGCTCTCGACCATTGCGATCGGGGACATCACCATCGATCCGACGAACCACAACGTGGTCTACGCCGGCACCGGCGACCTGCGCTTCGGCTCCTACTCCTTTGGTGCGGCCGGGGTGCTGAAGAGCAGCGACCAGGGAGCGACCTGGGAAGTGTTGGGCGCCGATGTGTTCAACGGCTTCTACCAGCAGCCGCCTGGCGAGTTCCCCCAGTACCAGGCCATCGGCAAGATCCAGGTAGACCCCAACAACGGCAACAACGTGGCCGTGGGCACCAAGACCGGCATGTTCTTCTCGTACGATGCCGGCGCCAACTGGACCGGTCCGTGCCTGACCAACAGCTTCACCACCCAGCGCCAGGACATCACCGGTCTGCTGGCCCGTGACGACGGGGCAACCAGCCGGCTGTACGCCTTCGTCGGCGCCCGCGGCACCAACACGCCGGTGCAGGCCAACCTGAACCAGAACGGCGCCAACGGCGCCTACAGCACCACGTGGCCTGCCAGCGGCTGTCCTGCCAGTTGGGACCTGCTGAGCCGGCCCGACAACGGCTGGCCGGTCGGCACCGGCAGCGGTATCCCGGTCGCCGATCCTGGCGGCAACACGCTGGGCCGGATGGATGTGGCGATGGCGCCCAGCAACCCCGACGTGATCTACGTCCAGGTGCAAGCCATCCTGGGCAATACCCACGGCCAGTTGGGTGTCTGGCGGACCACTGACGGCGGTACGACCTGGCAGCAACGCTCCAGCGCTGCGGGCTTGACCGGCTGCTACGGCGACTATCCGCAGAACTGGTACGACCAGGGGTTGGCGGTCGATCCCAACAACTCGGACGTGGTCTACATGTCCACGGTTGACATCTTCCGCTCGACCAACGGGGGCACCACGTTCGTCGACCTGACCTGCGGCTACGCGGGCGGCACCACGGTCCACGTGGACCACCATGCGCTGGCGTACGTGCCCGGCTCGTCCTCGACCCTGATCGCGGGCAGCGACGGCGGCGCTTACGTGACGCTCAACGCCAACGCCGGGAGCCCGACCTTCACGCAGATCAACAACAGCCTCAGCACGCTGGAGTTCTACTCGGGCGACATCACCGGCAACTTCGCCACCGCTGCCCAGCCGGGCATCAACGGCGGCATGCAGGACAACGGCTCGGCGGTCTACGTCTGGAACGCCGGCAACCCGGCCGAGGCCATCTGGCAGGTGCGGCGGGGCGGTGACGGGATGTTCGCGCGCATCGAGCCGCTGAACAACCAGCGCTACTACCAGGAGAGCCAGAACGGCAACCTGGGTGTCAGCACCACGGGGGCCTACGGCAACCAGATCGGCATCACCGGCGGCTGGACGGCGGATCGCCGCGGCTTCATCTTCCCGTACGAGATCCAGAAGAACGGCTGCGTCGGCACCTGCACGCACATGATCGCCGGCTCGTACCGGGTGTGGGAGTCGGTCACGGGACTGGGCAGTTGGCTGGTCAACAGCCCCGACCTGACCAAGAACACGCTGGCCGACCGGTCGATCATCAACCAGCTGAACTACGCCTGGAGCGATGTCTCGCGCGCCATCGTCGGCACCAACGACGGCAACGTGCAGATGGGCTTCAACCTGGGGCAGGGCGTGGCCAACAGTGCGACCTGGGTCGATGTCACCGGGGGCAACACGGTGTTGCCCAACCGGCCAATTTTGGACGTGTACCAGGACACGGCCAACCCGTTGATCGGCTATGCGGCGGTGGGCGGCTTCGACCAGAACACGCCCGGCACGCCCGGCCACGTCTTCCAGGTGACCTGCACCGCCAACTGCGCCTCGTTCACGTGGGCCGACAAGTCGGGCAACCTGCCCAACCTGCCGGTGGACTCGATCATGGTCAACCCCAACTACCCGCAGCAGGTGTTTGCGGGCACCGACTGGGGTCTCTACTACACCAACGACATCACGCAGGCGACGCCGGAGTGGTATCGCTTCCAGGCCGGCCTGCCCAACGTGATGATCTGGGACATGACGGTGGACGGCGGCGCAACTACCCTGGCAGTCTGGACCCGCAGCCGCGGCGCCTATGTCTGGCCTCTGCCCAGTTCGCCGATTCCGACGGCGGTCACGGTCAGCGAGATGGACGCCACGAGCCAGAGCCTCAGCCCGTTGCCGTACTTGCTGCTGGCAACGGCAGGTCTGATCGCCGGCGCGATCCTCGTGCAGCGCAGACGATCGCGCAATGCCCTGACGGTTGGCGTGTCTGAACAGGCTATCGACTAGTTCGCACTGTTCAACCAGAAGACATAAGTCATCCCGCACCCCCGGCCAGTTGGCCGGGGGTGTTTGCTGGTATGGGGAAGATGACAGTCACTTTCCGAAAGTGACTGTCATCTGGCGCACGAATTCTCCCGCGTATGACATGCATCATGTTAAGCTGCGCTCAAAAGTGGTATGCTTGCTCTGTGGATAACGAAACCAATCCATAGCAAACAACCAGCAACGCTCAGTACTTACCACGGGCTGCCGGCCTGCACATGCGCCGCCAGCCAGGAGATCTGACGACGGGAGCGATCATGAGCAAACGACCATTCGTAACAATCGACGGCAACGAGGCTGCCGCCTACGTCGCCCACAAGGTGAACGAGGTAATCGCCATCTACCCGATTACCCCCTCCAGCCCCATGGGCGAGTGGGCCGACCAGTGGACAGCCGAAGAAAAGACAAACATCTGGGGCACCGTGCCGCTGGTGGTGGAAATGCAGGCCGAGGGCGGCGCAGCGGGCGCAGTCCACGGCGCGCTGCAAACCGGCTCGCTGACCACTACCTTCACGGCATCGCAGGGCCTGCTGCTGATGGTGCCCAACATGTTCAAGATCGCCGGTGAACTGACGCCGACCGTCTTCCACGTTGCGGCCCGCAGCGTGGCAGCCCAGGCCCTCTCCATCTTCGGCGACCACTCGGACGTGATGGCGACGCGCCAGACCGGCTGGGGCATGCTGTGCAGCAACTCGGTGCAGGAAGTCATGGACTTCGCGCTGATCGCCCAGGCTGCCACGCTGGAAGCGCGCGTGCCCTTCATTCACTTCTTCGACGGCTTCCGCACCAGCCATGAGGTCGCCAAGATCGAGCAACTGACCGACGACGACATCCGCGCCATGATCGACGACGACCTGGTGATCGCGCACCGGGCCAGGGGCCTGTCGCCTGACACCCCGTTCATCCGCGGCACCGCCCAGAACCCGGACGTCTTCTTCCAGGCCCGCGAGACGGTCAACATCTTCTACCAGAAGACGCCGGCCATCGTGCAGAAGGCGATGGACAAGTTCGCCGCGCTGACCGGACGCCAGTACCACCTGTTCGACTACGTCGGCGCTCCCGACGCCGAGCGGGTGATCGTGATGATGGGTTCAGGCGCTGAGACGGCCCACCAGACCGTCGAGCACCTGGTGGAACAGGGTGAGAAGGTCGCGTTGGTCAAGGTGCGCCTCTACCGGCCCTTCGACGCTGCGGCGTTCATGAACGCGCTGCCGGCCACCGTCACCAGGGTGGCGGTGCTGGACCGCACCAAGGAACCGGGCGGCTCCGGCGAGCCGCTGTATCTCGACTGCGTGACCGCCATGGTGGAGAACGGGCGCACCGGCATGAAGATCGTCGGCGGGCGCTACGGCCTCTCCAGCAAGGAGTTCACCCCCGGCATGGTCAAGGGCATCTTCGATGAGCTGGCCAAGCCGGAGCCCAAGAACCATTTCACCGTCGGCATCAACGACGACGTGACCTTCACCAGCATCGACTACGACCCCGGCTTCAGCATCGAGTCGCCCAAGGTCGTGCGGGCGCTGTTCTACGGCCTCGGCGCCGACGGCACGGTGGGCGCCAACAAGAACAGCATCAAGATCATCGGCGAGGACACCCCCACCTACGCCCAGGGCCACTTCGTCTACGACTCCAAGAAGTCGGGCGCGACCACCGTGTCGCACCTACGCTTCGGTCCGACTGAGATCCGCCAGCCGTATCTGATCACCT
>JAWKOJ010000042.1:0-34609 GCA_041391245.1 Caldilineales bacterium | reverse complement strand
GGTCTCCGCCTCTTCTGCCAGACCAAGGTCCGCCTCGATCCGGCTCAGCGCTGCAAGCGCGGTCCACAGGCTGCGCCGCGACCCAACGCTGCGGGCGGCGGCGATCGCCCTGGCTAGCTGCCCGGCGGCCGCCTCAGGCTTTCCGTAACGAAGCAGGGTCTGGGCGCTCAATGAATAGGCGTCGGGCAAGAAGACGCGGATCTTTGAACGCTCAAGATAGTCCGCCAGCGCAGCGGCTGCCGCGCCGCTCCCTGCCAGATCGTCCTTCGCCAGGGCAAGCTGGCCGCGCGCCATGCTGACGGAAACGCCGACGTAGGGCAAGTAGTTGCCGACGCGGCCGCTGTCGAACATGGAGTCGATGCGTTCCATGACCTCGCCGGCTTCTGCGATGCGTCCGATCTTGAGCAACAGCTGGGCCTCGATGCCCAACGGCCAGACCAGCCAGCCTTGCAACCCTTCCTCGGCCAGGCGCTGCACGTCGCGTGCCTGCTTCAGCCCCTTGTCGGTGGCGCCGATGGCGCCGTATACAAAAGCCATGGACGACCCGATGCCGACTGCCGCGCCGGTGAAGCTTGCCCGCGTCGCCAGTTCGACGCATTCACGCATGCAGTCAAGCGCCTCGCCCCAGCGGCCGCGCTCAAACAGTACGTCGCCTACTGTCCATCGGCTGTACGACTGGCCCCACAGGTTGCCGATCTGTTGGCTGATGGCCAGCGCTTCCTGCGCGGCTGCATCGGCTTTGTCGAAACTACCCATCAGGAAGTGGATAATGGCGGAGCTGCTCAGGTTGTCGGCCTGCATGGGCCGGTTGCCAAGTTCAAGCCAGAGAGGCCACGCCTTGCGCAGCGACTCGAGGGCGTCCTCAACTCTGCCGGCATCAACGTAGGCGAAGATGGCAAGGTCGTTGAGCGTGTAGGCCATCTGCTGGCGCATGTTGTGTTCGGTGGCGATGGCCAGCGACTCCTCGCCGAAGGTAATCGCCTCGCGGGGTGTTCCGGCAAACTTGCTGGCAAGGAGCAGATTCCAGAGCAGCCGCGCCTCGGCCTCGAAGTCTCCCTCCTCGCGCGCCAGTTGCAGGGCCTGCTCGGCCAGTTGCCTGCCGCGCGCCGGGTCGTGGAGCGTTGTCGGAATCGCATACAGGGTCGCCCGGCCTGCCAGTCCCGCCAACTGCATCGACCGGTTGCCCAGGCGGCTGCCCAGCGCCTGCAACATCTCATAGTTCTCGTCGGCCTCGGCGTAGCGGCCGAGCATCTCCAGCGAGCGCCCGCGGCTGCGGTACAGGTGCAGCATGTTCTGGGGCGGCGTTTCGTGGCCGCGCGCCAGCTTCAGCGCCTCGCTGTAATGGCTGACAGCCTCTGCGTTAGCATACAGGCTGGCCGCGGTGTCGCCCGCCTTGGCGTAGCAGGTAATGGCTGCCGGCACGTCGCCGCCCTCGGCAAGGTGGTGCGCCAGCAGCGCCGCAAACTCGGTCTGGCGATCGGGGAACACCGTCCTCAGGGCTTCAGCGACCCGCAGATGGAAGGTGCGCCGCTGGCTGCGCAGGATCGACTGGTACACGGCATCCTGGATCAGTGCGTGGCGGAAGGTGTACACAAGCTCGGGCGCCGGAGCGGTCTCGCGCACCAGCTCGTGCTGCAACAGCGTGACCAGATGGCGGTCGATATCCAGCGACGACTGCACAATGGCCCGCAGCACCTTGCGGTGAAACTGGTAGCCGATGACCGACGCCAACTGCACGACGAAGCGCGCATCCGGGTCGAGGCGGTCCACCCGCGACAGAAGCAGGGCCTGAAGCGTGTCGGGAATCTCGATCCCGTCGCCAGAATCGGGGGTCTCCTGGCCGGGCGGCGCCTCGCCGTTCTCACTGCCCTCTTCGAGAATCGCCAGCACCAGCTCTTCGACAAACAGGGGATTGCCCTCCGTCTTGCGCACGATCTGCTGTCGCAGCGGCGCAGCCAGATTCGCCGGACCGGCCAGCGATTCCATCAGCTGCTCGCTGTGGAGTTGCGACAGGGCATGCAGCCAGATCTCGGTGTACAGTTGCGGGTACTCCTCGCGGGCAACGGTTGTCACTTGCCAGCCGTGCGCCTCGCGCTCGATCCGGGTCGTGCACAGGAACAGAATGCAGGTTTGATCTGCCAACTGAAAGAGGTGGATCAACAGTTCGACCGATGCGGGGTCCGTCCATTGCAGATCGTCCAGCACCAGGACCATCGGTCCGCCGGCCGTCCACGCGCGCGTCAGTTGCAGGATGGTTGTGAACAGCGCCGTTTTGAACGCCTCACCCTCCAGCGCGTGTGCTCCATTGGCCGGTGGAATGCCCAAGATCTGCTCAAAAACCTGCCGCGCCTCTGGCTGCTGCTCTTCAGGGAACGCGTCGACAAAGATCGACAGCTTGTTGCGCGCGACCTCAGCACCGTCTGCAGCAGCAATGCCGGCGCCCTGGCGCAGCAGGCGCTGAAACTGGGCATAGGGCACGCCAGACTCGTAGGACAGGCTGCCGGTGACATACCAGTGATCCGAGTCTGTCGAGCGGTGCCAGAACTGCGCAGCCTCGTTCAACAGCCGGCTCTTGCCCATGCCCGCCTCGCCGACAACGCAGACAATGCCGCCCTGCCCTTGCAGCACCCGTTCCACAGCTTGCTCCAGCGCGCGCAGCTCCCAGTCACGCCCAATCAGGGGTGTTTCGGTGCGCGACATGCGGCGCCTGCGCAGCGACGCCATCTTCGGCCGCAGCGCGGTACGCCGCGACCGGCGCATCTTTTCCGTGTACCGCGATCTCGCCCAGTTCCTGCACCTCGAACTGCGGCGTCACCTGCTCGTAGGTCTCTCCCGATATGCGAACGGTGTTGACGTCGGCCGTCTGCTCCATGCGCGCGGCGATGTTGATGGCGTCGCCCATTGCCGTGTATTCCATGCGCTGGGTCGAACCGATCGCGCCGACAACGACCAGACCGGTGTTGATGCCGACGCGCACGCTGAAATCGATGCCCCAGCGGGCGCGTATCGTCTCGCCGTAGGAACGCACGCCGTCGACGATGGCCAGTCCGGCCAGCACGGCCCGCTGAGGATCGTCCTCGTGGGCAATCGGCGCGCCGAAGAAGGCCAGGATGCCATCGCCGGTCAGGCGCGCGACGGTGCCATCGTACGTGTAGACCGGCTTGATCATGTACTCGAACGCCCCGTTGATGATCTCGGTCCATTCCTCGGGATCGAGCTTGGACGCGGCGGCCGTAGACCCCTTGACGTCGCAGAAAAGGATCGTCACGACGCGCCGCTCGCCCTCGACGCCCCGGTGGGTGCGGGAGCTTTCAAGGCGCGACTGAAGCTCCGCCGGCAGATAAGGTCGCAGCGCATCCAGCCCTTTGGCGGACGCGGCAGAGGACACCTCCGCTGCCTCAGGTTGGGGGCCGAGGGTGACTCGGAAAGGTTGTGCCCGCAGTTGTTGCAGAATTTTGCGTCCTGCGGATTGACATGTCCACAGTTTGGACAGCCGGCCGGCAGCCGGGCGCCGCAGTTGTTGCAAAAGCGCGATCCCGCAGGGTTGCTTGTTTGGCAGTTCGGACAGATCATAGGTTGGTTTCTGCCGGGCGGGCGGGGTCGCTGCCCCACGCCCGCCGCGGCGCGTCGTACAATGCCAGGTTATCATACCCGGCCAGTCGAGGTGGATCGCCCCGGGCACGACTCAAGTTCACGCTGGCTGATCGTTAGCCGAGCCAACTCACCAGGTTGTCCATTGACGCTGACTCAGTCTCTGGACGGATGCAGTTTGCCGGCCAGTTGCGGCGAGTCCAAGTCGAGCAGCGCGGCGTCCGGGTAGCACCAGACCCAGGCCTCGCGCGGGTGCAGTGAGAGGATCAACGGATGCCCGGTAGTCTCGCAGTGCTTGCGCATGTGTTGATTCTTGGATTTGTCGCAGCAGCCGACATAGCCGCAGATCAGGCACATGCGCAGAGCCGGCCACGTGTCGCCTGTTGCCACACAGTCGCGACATACGTCCGTATCGGCCGTGACTACTTCTATCTGTTCAACGTGGGAGCAGCTTTTTTCTGCCGTCTGGCCGGTGTAGCGCAAACGCAGGAGCCAGTTGGGCATCCGCAAGCGCGCCAGTTTTGGTGCACCGTTCATGACACCCCCAGTGCGAAGAGGACGACAACCGCCGTCACCAGCGAAACCGCCACATCCGTGCCCAGCGCCCGGCCGCGATAGTGGCCTGACAGATAGGGCAGCGGCGCCGCAACTGCCGCCAGCAGCGCCGTTCCGCGTAGCATGCCGCCCGCGACCAGGAACAGCGCCAGCCACAGCCCGCGCGCCGCCATGCGCGCCCAGCGCTGGCCGTTTAGCTCCGCCAGATATGCCTTGTTGCGCCGCACAACCACCCGCTCGGTGATGTACCAGGCATAGGTGGCAGCCAGAAAGCCAGAAGCGTAGATCATCCACGAACCGTAGTGGGGAACTGCATCTGCGGGAAGCACGGCGGTGATCCAGGCGGCGACAAGCAGCAGCGAGATCAGGTGCAGAAACTGATCGAAGATGTACGAACCGCTGACGGCGGCCGGACGCACGCGGTTGAGCCAGTTCTTGAACGCGTCGATGGCGAAGTGCATGGCCGCCAAAGCCAGCAGAAACGGCCACAACACCGGCCGGCCCGTGCCGGCCAGCAGCAGCAGCATCGCCAGGTGGACGCCCACATGCAGCGTCAAGCCCCGCCAGGTCCGCTTGGCCTGCACCATCCAATCGGGCTGCAGCGGATAATCCCCGACGAGATGCGCCAGCATCAGCATCCAGAAGACCGAGTTCATTGGCCGGGGTTAGCAAGCAGGCGCTTGTGGGCCGCGCGCATGCACATATCCATCACCACTTCCAGGCCGGCGGATCTTGCCAGGTTGGCTGCCGTCTCGTTGACGACCCCTTCCTGCATCCAGACCACCTTCGCGCCGATCTTGATGGCTTGCTGGACCACAGGCAAGACCTCCTCGCTGCGGCGGAAGATCTCGACCACGTCCACCGGTTCCGGGATCGACAGGAGATCGGGATAGGCTTGCTCGCCCAGCACCTCCTCAAGATTGGGGTTGACGGGAATCATGCGGTAGCCGTGCCGCTGCAGGTAGGCGGGAACGGAATAGCCGGGCCGGTCGGGTCGGCTGGAGATGCCGACCACGGCAACGGTCTTGACCGACGATAGAATGCGGCGCAGATGCGCGTCGTCGTTGGACGCCAGGGCCGGCGCGGCCCGAATCGCTTCGAAGTTGACCGGCAACTCGATCTGGAAACAGGTCGAGCCGGGCTGCGAAAACACCTTGAGTTCGCCGCGGTGCTTGTTGACCACGATGTTGTAGCTGATATCCAGCCCCAGCCCGGTGCCCTGGCCCGGCGGCTTGGTGGTGAAGAAGGCGTCGAAGATGCGGGACTGTATCTCGGGCGGGATGCCAGGCCCGTTGTCGATGATCTGTACGGTCACCCAGTCATCGGTGTGACGTGTGCGGATGATGATCTCTGGCTCGGCGGTGCGGCCCAGCGCGTCGGCCGCGTTGTCGAGGATGTTGGTCCAGACCTGGTTCAGCTCGCTGCCGTAGCCCTCGATCTTGGGCAGGTCGGGCTCATACTCGCGGCGCACCGGAATGCCGGCCAGCTTGCTGCGCAGGATGAGCAGCGTGTTGTCCAGCCCTTCGTGGATGTCCACCGACTGCACAGGCGCCTGGTCGAGATAGACGTATGACTTCAGCGCCTTGACGATATCGGCGATTCGCGTGGCGCCGTGGCTGATCTCGGCCAGCAAGTTGTAGATGTTGTAGGTTGCGCCAAGCCAGGCAACAACGGGGGGAAGCTGTTGCACGTCAAACATGCGGGTCAGCTCCGCCAACTGATTCTCGTCGTACCCCAGGTTGACCAGCGTCGGCGCCAGCTCCCAGGCGCTCTCGACGTCTCGGCTTTCCAGCCACTCCTCCAGCGCGTACTCCTTGTCGCTGCGGCTCAGCGCGTCGATGTCCAGCGGCCGGGCCGCCACTGTGCGCGCCTGGTCCGCTAACTCCTGGAGCCGGGCCTGCTGCGATGGGCTGATGGACGACTGCGCCAGGACTGCCTGCGCCTCGCCGTAGGCCAGTTGCGTCTCCTCCAGTTGCGCCGCGCCGCGCTTGACGGCCGCTGCCGGGTTGTTCAACTCGTGGGCCACGCCGGCGGTTAGCGTGCCTAGCTGAGCCATTTTCTCGCTCTGGCGCAAGGTGTTTTGCTGGGCTCGCCAGCGCGTCAGCACTGTGTTCAGCAGGACACGCGAGGCGGTCGGGCTGGTGTTGAGCAGGTTGTCGAACTGCTGCTGGCCGATCTCGTAGAGGAGGCTGTCGCTGCGGGCGCGCACGGTGGCGCTGCGCGGCGAGTCTTCCAGCAGCGCCATTTCGCCGATGACATCGCCGGAGCGGCGCACCGCCAACAACACCTGCCGGTTGACCGAGGTCTTGATGATCTCCATTTCACCCGACTCGATGATGTAGGCGCTGTCGCCGCGGCTGCCCTCGGCGAACAGTTCCTTGCCCGCCGGTACGCGCACCTCGGTCACCATTTCACAGAGGCGGTCGAGATCCTCGTTGGGTAGATTGGCCAGCAATGGTACTTTACGTAAAAAATCGTACATGAATCTCTCGTTCTTGATGGCTGATGGCTGATGGCAGATGGCTGATGGCAGATGGCCAACGGCAGATAGCGGGCAAGCTGACGGCCCAATAACGGTCAGCGAGCGGCAGGTGACAGGTGGTGGACTGCTCCTCTGACCCTCCGTTACTCTGCTCCTCTGCTCCTCTGCTCCTCTGTCCCTCTGTCCCTCTGGCCCTCTGACCCTCTGACCTTCCGCCTCTCTGTCCTTACACGCTCTTGAGATACTGGTGCACCAGGCTCACTGCGATGGCGCCTTCGCCGACGGCCGATGCCACACGGCGCACGGCGCCCTGGCGAATGTCGCCGGCCGCAAAGATGCCCGGCACGCTGGTTTCCAGCAAATAGGGGTCCCGCTTCAGCTTCCAGCCCTGTGGCCGCTTGCCGTCTCGCATCAGGTCCTGGCCGGTAAGGATGAATCCGGCGCTGTTGCGTTCCACCACACCGGCCACCAGATCGCTGTGGGCCATGGCGCCGATAAACAGGAAGAGCGCCGCCGCAGGCACCGTGGTCGACTCGTCGGTCTCGCTGTTGTACAGCGTCAGCGCCTCCAGCCGGTCCGTGCCGTGCGCCTCCGTCACCTGGGTGTGTACCTGCACGTCGATGTTCGCCGTGTTGCTGATCTGGTCGATCAGATAGGCCGACATGCTGGCCTCCAACCCCGGGCCGCGCACAAGCATGGTCACCTGGCTGGCGTAGCGCGAGAAGAACATCGCGCCCTGGCCGGCCGAGTTCGCGCCGCCCACCACATAAACGTGCCGGTCGCGGTAGTTGGCCGCCTCTGTGAGCGCCGCGCCGTAATAGACGCCGGCCCCGGTCAACTGCTCCACACCCGGCGCGTCGAGCTTGCGCACCGTCACACCGGTCGCAACGACCATCGCCCTGCAGCCAATCTCGCTGCCGTCGCTCAAGGTGACATAGCGGTACGGGTCTTCGACGCGCACGCCCTCCACACCTTGAGCGGTCAGGATCTCCGCGCCCAGCCGGGTAGCCTGGACGGTGGCGCGCTGGGCAAGCTCCGCGCCGCTGACCCCCTTGGGGAACCCAAGGTAGTTCTCGATGCGTGAGCTGGTGCCGGCCTGCCCGCCGGTGGCCTCGCGGTCGATCATCAGCGTGCGCAGCCCCTCCGAGGCGCCGTAGACGCCCGCGCCCAGCCCGGCCGGACCCGCACCGACGATGATCAGATCGTAGAAGGGCGAAGACGCCTGAGTGTGCAAGCCGACCTTGTCAGCCAGCGTGCGCATATCCGGCTGGATCAGCGCCTCGCCGCCGGGGAGAAACACAACGGGCAATCGGTGGCCGGCGCCGGCGATGTCCTGTTCTTTGTGCAACACCCCATCCACCAGCTCGCGCGCCAGGGCGTCACTCTCGATGTCCTGCCACAGATAGGGAATTCGGTTGCGCGCCAGGAAATCCTTGATGTCGTGGCTGGTGGGCGACCAGAGCGTGCCGGCAACACGGATGCCCTCATAGGGCGGCGGAGCAGTCTGCCACCAGCCGCTCAACAGGTCGTCCAGCACCGGGTACAGATGTTGCTCTGGTGGATCCCACGGCTTCATCAGGTAATAATCCAGGCCGATGCTGTTGATGCTGTCGATAGCGGCCTGGGTATCGGCGTAGGCCGTGAGCAGCACCTTGCGGGCGTCGGGGTAGAACTTGATTGCTTCCGTCAGGAACTCGGTGCCGCTCATGCGCGGCATGCGCTGGTCGGCCAGAAAGAGGGCCAGCGGGTCGCCGCGCTGGACGAGCTGGCGCGTCACATCGATCGCTTCAGCGCCAGATCCCGCCTTGATGATGCGATACTCGTTGCGGTAGTGATGGCGCAGATCGCGCTCGATCGCGTTGAGCACCTGAGGTTCGTCGTCAACAGTCAGTATGATAGGCCGGGTTGCCATGAAACAGGCTCCTCCAGATTATTGCCGAGCAGCACAGCGTAAGTTGACACCGTGCTGGACTCGCGTTGTGGGAAAGCGGGTAGCAGGGACTCATTATGCGTGCAAACGACAATCGACGCAAATGCATTGCAGGCGAGATGGCTTCGGTGCAACGATCGGGCGGAAATACGGGTTTGAGTGCAGAATTCCGGCGCAGGATTCGTTTATCTTCTTGTAGAGCAAAGACCTGGCGGGCAAACTTGAAGCTGGCAGCAACTGATCGTGAAGGCCGGCGGCAGTGTACGGCACGCACTCATGCCGTCGACCATCCGACAGGTTGCCGGCCCGCTTCAAGCATACCCAACGAAACAACTGAAACTTCGGAGGTTCCTCAATGGTTCGCAAATCGTTCTTCCTCGTGCTTCTCGTCGCGTTGGCTGCTACCCTGGCGGGGTGCGGTGGCGGCGGAAGCAGCAGCAACGTCAACAACCTGTGGTCAGATGTGCCCGGCCTGCCGCAGGCCGAGAGGGCCAACATCAAGCTGCCGCTGCCGCTGCGGCTGGTCATGGAGGCCGCTGTGAAGGCGTCCGCCTCGGACAGCGACGTCAACCTGGACAAATTCGATGTCGTCGGCTACACGACCAACATGTCACCGAGCGAGGTGACGGACTACTACAGCCAGGAGCGGATGGCCGCGGCAGGTTGGAATCTGAGCGACCAGCCCGGATGCATGGGCGGCGTGGACACGTCCGGCGCCGGCGGTGGGATGTGTCTCTACGGCAGGGACGACGGCAATCAGCAGTCGCTGCTGGTGATCCTGCCGGCCAGCGATGGAGATTCCGGCAAGACCCAGGTGTTCTATGTGCGCTTCGACGGACAGCTCAGCGGCAGCTAGTCCATCAGGCGCGCAGTTCCGCGTGCGCCAACGAGACCCGGTCACTACCGGGTAGCAGGTACCAGCGATCACCTCATCAATGGAGAGTCGTTACGCAGCACCCCGCCAGCCGCCAAAGCCTGTCTTGCCCGCCCAGCCCGGATGGGTGGCGGCCTACTGGCAGTCGTGGCACGACGGCTTGCGACCTGCGTGGGCCGACGACGCGCTGGCGCAGGTGCGCAGCCTGGCAGCCCGCGGGCTTCACGACGATGCGTTTGCCGCCGCGTGCGCCTCCATGGAGCGCGCGGCGGCAGCAATGACTTCGGATGCTCCCAGCTCGCCCGCGACGGCCGGCACATGGCCGGCCGTCGCGGCGTTGCTGGTCGAAGCGGTGATCGGCGTCACCTGGTCCCGGGAGGGCGTGCACTGGAACCTGCGTCTGGCGCCGCCCGTTGGTTTGCACGGTTTGCAGATCGGCGCTAACACGGTCAGCATGACTGCGGAGGCTGACACAGGAGCGGGGGTCGTCGTGGTAGTCGAGACGACTGCTCCTGTGGACCTCACGATTGACACCGAGTTCACCACGTTTCAGGAGCGGGCGCCGGCCGGACGGACCCGCTACCTTCTCACATATCTCGACCGCACGGATGTCTTCGCCGAAGGACGCTGAATTTCGCACTGCCCGGTGAAGGTCGCGTATTGCGCTCCGCCGTTTGCCCGTTGTCAGACGCCAGCTTATAATCCGGTGGTTATGACACAGGCATCCTCCCTTGCTTCGCCGCGCGCTGCAGGCGGCCCGGCCCGGCTTGCGCTTCAATTCCTTGCTGCATGCGCTCTACTTTCCGTCCCATTGGTTTTCACCAACAGCCTGCCAATCTGGTTGACCGTATCTGCGGTAGTCGGACTGCTCGCCGTCTTCATCTGGCGGGCTGCCGTGACGCACACCTTCTTGCCCCCCAGCGCCGTCGATTGGCCCAATGTGCTTGCGTTGCTGCTGCTGCCGGTCGGTCTGTGGGCCAGCCACGATCCGGCCGCCAGTTGGCCGGCGATTACCAAGGTCATTGCCGGGTTTGGATTGTTCTATGGATTGGCCGGTTTGGGCAGCAGCCGCTGGACAGACAGTCTGCCCTGGCTGTTTCTGAGTGCAACCGCCCTGGCGAGCCTGGTGGTGCTCTTCGGTACCCGCTGGTTCACTGCCAAGCTTCCGTTCGTCCCGCAACTGGTCTACGACCTGCTGCCAGAGATTCGGCTGCCCTGGCGCACCGAAGGCATACATCCCAACCTGGCCGGCGCAGCCATGGCCTGGCTTATCCTGCCGGCCCTGGCCATGGCGATCTGGGGCCGGGAACGCCCCCTGCGCCTGGTCGCAGTCATCACATCCATTCTGGCTGGGCTGGCGCTCCTTCTCACCCAGTCACGGGGCGCCTGGATGGGCGTCGCAGCAGCGCTGGTGGTGATTCCAACGCTGCGCTACCGGCGTTGGTGGCTGGTGGTCATCCTCGTGGCGGCGGCCTGCGTTGCCGGGCTGGTACTGTTCGGTCCGGCGCTGCTGAACAGCTTGATGGCTTCGTCGGGCGGCGAGGATACGGCGATCAACACCCTGCCCGGCCGGCTGGAGATCTGGGTGCGTGCGATCTACCTGATTCGCGACTCAGGGCTGACCGGTGCGGGACCAGGTCTTTTCGAGCCGGTCGTCATGGCCCTGTATCCCCCATTTTTTACAGGCATCGAGGGTGGGTTCATCCATGCCCACAACACCTACCTCCAGGCAGCCGTCGACTTCGGCATTGCAGGGCTGGTGGCGCAGATAGCGCTGATGGTGGGACTCGGCGCCGGGCTGGTGGCGGCCACGCGTCGCATTCCTGACTCCGAGGCCAACAGCGGTCGCCTCCTCACCTTACACAGCATGGCCGTCGGCCTCTTCGGCAGCCTGATAGTCATGGCAGTGCATGGTCTGGTTGAAGCCTCTCTGGCTGCTCCACGTGGCTATGTGCTGGCCTTCGTTCTATTTGGCGCGGCAGCAGCACTGAGCAACTATTTGTTGCACCTACCTGGCGGCAGCCACCAGGTGATCCACCAGGAAGCAGCATGATCTGACATGGCGGCCCGGCGGCATGCGGTCTATTCTGTTGTTTTGGCGCTGGTGCTCATTTCTCTCGTGGCGCTGCTGCTGCGTCTGATTGGCTTGGGGAGCAAGGATCTTTGGCAGGATGAGGG
This sequence comes from Caldilineales bacterium, assembly GCA_041391245.1. Classification (GTDB taxonomy): domain Bacteria; phylum Chloroflexota; class Anaerolineae; order JAAEKA01; family JAAEKA01; genus JACKBK01. The sequence continues at coordinate 22,999 of JAWKOJ010000042.1, read as the reverse complement.
AACCAGCATCTACTACGCCCAGCTTCCGCTGCACACGCTGTATTGGTCGCTGTGCGATCCGCACCCACCCGGCTACTATCTCGCACTACGGGTTGCGCTGGCTCTCGGCCGCAGCGAATGGTGGATACGACTGCCGTCTGCGTTGGGCGGCGTATTGGCAGTGTTGCTGACCTACGTCCAGGCGCGGGTGGTGCTGCACCCATTGCCGAATGCGACCCCGCGTCGCGTGACCCATGCTGCGCTGCTGGCGGCAGGGCTGGTAGCCGTCTCGCCCCTGCACGTCTGGTACAGTCAGGAGGCGAGGCCCTATGCGCTGCTCTCCGCGCTCGCGCTTGCAATGACTGCTTCGGGAACATGGTGGTGGCTGCGTCCCCGTCTGGCGCGCGCGCTGGTCTATCTGCTGGCGAGCTGGCTGGCGCTTTCTCTGGAGTACGGCGCGCTGGCGGCGTGGGCGCTGCTCAACCTGCTGCTGCTACGCGGCTGGCCCTGGGGGAATCAGGCACATCGCTCCGACCGAATGAGCCGGAAGACCCGCAACTGGCTGATGCTGCAGGGATTGGTGATCGCACCCTTTGCGATCTGGTGGCTCAGATCGGCCCAGGGCGCTGCCCTGGCGCGGCCGTCGTACCACGCAGTGTTTCTGGCAGTCCAGGCGAGTGCCGCCGGGCTGGGATTAACGCCGGAGCGGGGGCAATGGGTCGTCGGCGGAGCGTTGGCCCTGGCCGTGGCGGCCGGATTGATCGGCGCGCTCGTGGTGCGCCGAAGCCCGGTGGTGAGAAGCTGGTTGGGCAGCCCATGGGTGGGGGTGCTCCTGGCGGCGCTGCTGTTGCTGCTGGCCGTCTGGGGTATGGCGCCGCGGCTGTATACCGTGAAGCGCCACCTGGTGGTCCTATTGCCCTTCGTGGCCATCGCCGCAGCGTGGGCGCTGACCAGCCCTGCGGTGAAACGCCCCCACCTGGCCCGCGGTATCACGGCGGGACTGTTGCTGGTATGTCTGGTTCTCAGCCTGGCAACGGTGCTCCTGGTTCCCAAGTCAGCCTGGCGCGAGGCTGTGCACACGTTGGCGAGCGAGGCGCAGCCAGGTGACGCCATCTGGGTGGACGAGATGAGCGCGCCGGTGTTCGGGTATTATTGGCAGGATAGGCTGCCTTGGCAGCCGCTGCTGGCAGGCGAACTGGAGGCGTTGAACAGCACGCCGGCTGCTGAGCGGGTGTGGGTGGTCGGCGACGTGTCGCCGTATCGCGACATCATGGCGATGCTGCCAACACAGTTTGCCGCGACGCGCGTTGTCACCGAACAGTTCGATCTGCCTGGCCTCGTATTGCGCGCCTACGACACCGGCGTGCCGGCCGAGTCAGTGCCCGCGCCCGCGGAGGCGCTGCTGTGGGGCCTGACGCTGCCTTCTCCCCTGGAGATCGACTGCCACTGAACAGTGTGAGCAAGGCCGGTGCCGCATCAGTGCCGCTCCGGGGGCAAGCTCTGCGGGCTTTTGGACACGGTGTTGCTTGTGCATCCGGCGCGACTGTGCTAGAATCGGGTCATGACAACAACGGTACAAGAGAACCAGACGGTCGCCGCGCCTGCGGCAGGAGAAACAAGACTGACCTCAACAGAACTTGCCCACAAAATCGTCGATCTGGTCGAGGAGAAGCAGGCGTCGGACATCACGCTGCTGGACCTGCGCCAGGTGTCGGTGCTGGCCGATTACTTCGTGATCTGCACGTCGGAAAGCGAACGTCAGACGGCCGCCATCGTGGAGTCGGTGGCCATGGACCTGAAGCGTGGCGGGCTGTTGCCCCTCAGCCCGGTTGAGGGCGGCAAGGGCGCCGGCTGGACCCTGCTGGACTTCGCCGATGTGGTGGTGCATGTTTTCGATCCGCCGACCCGCCAGTTCTACAGCCTGGAGCAACTCTGGAAAGACGCGCCGGTTGTGCTGAAAATCCAGTAGATCCCCCCATCGAGACGAGAATCGAACGGGCGCAGAGGATGTCTCCTCTGCGCCCGTTCGATTCTCGATGCTCCAAGATGGACAGACCGCTCGTTTACACGTCCAGGTTCTTCACCTGCTTGGCGTGGGTCTGGATGAAGCGCTTGCGCGGCGGCACGGCGCTGCCCATCAGCATGTCGAAGGTGCGGTCGGCGGCTGCGGCGTCCTCGATGGTCACCTGCAACAGCGTGCGGTTCTCCGGGTTCATGGTCGTCACCCAGAGCTGCTCCGGGTTCATCTCGCCCAGACCCTTGTAGCGCTGCAGGTTGACCTTCTTGCCGTCGAGCCGCTTCATGAGCCGATCCTTTTCGTCTTCGGTGTAGACGTAGTGCTCATCCTTGCCGCTCTTGATTTGATAGAGCGGCGGCTGGGCGATGTAAAGATGGCCTGCCGCGATCAGCGGCTCCAGGTAGCGGAAGAAGAAGGTCAGCAGCAGCGTGCGGATGTGCGCACCGTCCACGTCCGCGTCGGTCATGATGGCGACGCGGCTGTAGCGCAGCCCTTCCAGGTTGAAGCTGTCGCCGACGCCTACGCCCAGCGCGGTGATCAGCGCCTGGATCTCGCGATTGGCCAGCGCCTTGTCCAGCCGTGCCTTCTCGACGTTCAGGATCTTGCCGCGCAGGGGGAGGATCGCCTGGAAACGACGGTCGCGGCCCTGCTTGGCCGAGCCGCCGGCGCTGTCGCCCTCGACTATGAACAACTCACTCTTGGCCGGGTCGCGCTCGGAGCAGTCGGCCAGCTTGCCGGGCAAGGTTGCGCTCTCCAGCGCGCTCTTGCGGATCACCAGATCCCGCGCCTTACGCATTGCGTCGCAGGCGCGGCTGCTGGTCTGGCACTTCTCGATGATCTTCTTGGCGTCGCGCGGGTTCTGCTCCATCCATTCGGTCAGCGCCTCGCCCACCACCGACTGGACGTTGCTCTTGACCTCAGCGTTGAGCAGCTTGACCTTGGTCTGGCTCTCGAACTGCGGATCGGGCAGCTTGACCGACACGATGGCCGTCAAGCCCTCGCGGGTGTCGTCGGCCGTGAAGCCGGATTCGTTGTCCTTCAGGCTGCCCTGCTTGCGCGCATAATCGTTGACCGTGCGGGTCAGGGCCGCGCGCAGTCCGGTCAGATGGGTGCCGCCGTCGGGAGTGTTGATGGTGTTGGCGAAGGTGTAGGTCGCCTCGTTGTAGCTGTCGGTGTACTGCAAGGCGGCCTCGATTAGCATCCCTTCCACCTCGCGCTCGACGTAGATCGGATCGTGCAGCACCGTGCGGTTCTTGTTCAGATAACGGACGAAGCTGCGCACGCCGCCTTCGAAATAGAAGGTGGTCTCCCGTTTCGGCTCGACGCGCAGATCGACGAACTTGATGGTCACGCCGCGGGTCAGGAAGGCCATCTCGCGGAAGCGCTGCAGGAGAGTCTCGTAGCGGTACTCCAGCACCTCGAAGATCTGTGGATCGCGCAGGAAGGTGATGGTGGTGCCGGTCGACTCGCCCGCCTTCATCTTGCCCACATCTTCGACGCCGGTCATGGGAACGCCGCGCTCGAAGCGCTGCCGCCAGACCCTGCCCTCGCGGCGGATCTCGGCCACCAACACCTCGCTCAACGCGTTGACCGCCGACACGCCGACGCCGTGCAGACCACCAGACACCTTGTAGCCGCCGCCGCCGAACTTGCCGCCAGCATGCAGCTTGGTCATCACGACCGTCAAGGCCGGCAGGCCGGTCTGCTCCTGGATGCCAACGGGGATGCCGCGGCCGTTGTCGAACACGCTGACCGATTCATCGGGATGAATCGTGACCTCGATGTAGTCGCACGCACCGGCCATGGCCTCGTCGATGGCGTTGTCCACCACCTCGTTGACCATGTGGTGCAGCGCCTTGGCGTCGGTGCCGCCGATGTACATACCCGGACGGCGGCGCACAGCCTCGAGTCCTTCGAGAACGGTGATGTCTTTAGCGTCGTACTGTGCAGGCTGCACCTTGCTGTTTACTGCCACGTATTCAACTCCTTACACTCTTTCTTTGCTCGCCGTTGGCGCTCACGCGCCCGGCGCCAGAAAACGCAATTCATTTCGCAAGAACGGTCGTTGGTGTTTCGTCGCGGGCTGCGTAGCGATCGCGATAGAACACCAGCCGGGCTGCGGTCAGGCCGGTCAGCAGCACTGCATTGCCGCCAATGGCTACCGCAATGCCGACGGGGCTGAGCACGGCAACCCGCTGCCAGATCAGCCCGAAGCCGGTCAGGATCACCGCAGTGACAATCACCAGTCCCAGCGAGGACCAGAAGTTGCGTGTCACCACGAAGAAGCTGCGGCGCAGCGAGTCGACCAGGCCGGTCCCGTCCAACACCAGCGCAGCGACCACAAAATAAAGCACCAGATAGATCCACAGGCCGGCCCATATGATCACCAACGCAACCAGCGTTGCCAGCGCGGCAGCAAGCTGCGGCGTGATGATCATGATCGGCGTCAGCGCCAGCGACACGACGAATAGCACGACGGTGATCAGGGCGAACAGGATCAGCCCATACACCGACACCATGCCCCAGGTGCGCAGACCGCGGCGCAGCCAGAAGAACCGCGGCTTTTTCTCCACATCGACCGGCGCACCATCACTGGATGCTGCGGCAACAGCCGGCATCTGCGATGCGATGGTGACCAGAAACGCGCTGCCCAGCCCAAGTCCAATGACCAGAATGAGCGGCGTCCACAGTAGAACTGGCAGCCAGGAAAGCTCACTGGTCGCCTGCAGGCTGCCCTCCAGCAACGGCGATAGGCGGGGCGCCACCGTCTGCAGCCACGTCAGGCCGTTGTCCAGCAGCCACCACAGGTTGAACGTCGGTCCAACCTGCGCCAGCATCTGGCGAAATGGCTCGGCCGATTGCACGAGATCTGGGGGCAGGCCCTCCGTGGACCACAGGCGCAGCAGGTCGTTTATCACTGGCTGGATCGACAACCGCGGTCCGAACAACAGCCAAAGGTCAATCAATACAGGCAATGCGACCAGCCAGGTTCGCCGGCCAACCAGCCGAAAGCCGGTAGACAACGTATCGATAAGTTCCAACAACAATCTCCATGCCCGTCCATCGCAGGCAATAAATCAGGCGCCACCTGAGGTCCGGCGTCAGGTGGCGCCTGATACGAAACTGGTCCTCGCGTCACGCCATATTATACCATGCCGGAGCGATATCTGCCAGAAAACGCGCAGCGATTCGGCCGGGAATCCAAACATCTGTTCGCACGGATTTCATCTCTCACCGGCCCGTTTCTTGGGGCGGAAAACACCTTGCGCGCGGCCTGCCACGGCATAGCGATTGGCCGCGATGGGTATCCGTCGGCGCGTCGCGTCAGATCGTGGGGTGAGCGTCGGGAAACCGTGTGCCTGGCGTCTTGACGGCGCGCGCAGCGTCGGTTACAATTTTCTCAAACCTTGCGCGCCGCAGCGCCGAAGCAAAGGCCGCCCGCGCGCCGTGAGAAGCCATGACCCTGATCACTCTGACTACTGATTTCGGGCTTGTTGACAGCTATGTCGCCGTCATGAAGGGCGTCATTCTCTCGATCGCCCCGGACGCTCACATCGTTGACATAACCCATCGCATCACGCCCCAGGACGTCCGCGGGGCCGCCTACATTCTCAGTACGGCTGTGCCTTACTTTCCACCTGACACGGTCCACGTTGTGGTGGTTGATCCCGGTGTGGGCAGCACGCGCCGCCCTATTGCCATGAAGGCAGGCCGGATGAGGTTCGTTGGTCCGGACAACGGCGTTTTCACGCCGATCCTGATGTCTGAGGGCGACGCAAGCATCGTTCATCTCGACAACCCCGCCTATTGGCTCCCGGCGGTCAGCCATACGTTTCACGGCCGCGATATCTTCGCGCCGGTCGGGGCCCATCTGGCTGCCGGCGCGCCGTTGATCGCCCTTGGCTCGCCCATCGACGACCCGATGCTGCTGGAGTCTGCTCAGCCAGTCCGGCTTGCCACCGGCGCCCTGCGCGGGCAGATCGTTCACGTGGATCGCTTCGGCAACCTGATCAGCAATATCCCTGGAAGCTGGCTGGCAGGTGAGGGTTGGACCGTCCGCGTAGCCGGCCTGGAACTGGACGGCGTCCAATCCACCTACGCTGCGGTCGATTTCGGTCAACTCGTCGCACTGATCGCCAGCGGCGACACGCTGGAGATCGCCGTGCGTGACGGTAGCGCCGCTCAACGTCTGCAAGTCGCTGCAGGTGAACCTGTCGAAGCCTGGCCGCGTGAAACCGGCCGATAGCTGATGGCTGATGGCTGATGGCTGATGGCTGATGGCTGATAGCTGATGGCTCGGCAATGAAACGCTCACATGCCCCTTGCCACCTACTACCTGCCATCCGCCATCCGCCATCCGCCATCCGCTGTAGCCATCTCCTAAAGGACACACTATGGAACAATACATCATTCAGGGCGGAAACCCTCTCAACGGTGAGGTCACACCCAGCGGCAACAAGAACGCCGCGCTGCCGCTCCTGGCAGCATGCCTCCTTACCGACGAGCCACTGACCCTGCATAACGTGCCGCGCATCGGCGACATCGACACCCAACTGGATATGCTGGCTGAGCTCGGCGTCCAGATCAGCGAGCACAACGCCCACTCCATCACCCTCCACGCACACACCCTGCGCCACAGCGCACCCGACCCCGCGCTCTTTCAACGCACCCGCGGCTCGATCACCTTGATCGGACCGATGCTGGCGCGGACCGGACAGATTCAACTGCCGCTGCCCGGCGGCGACAAGATCGGCCGGCGACGTATCGACACGCATCTGCTCGCACTGGAGGAGATGGGAGCTAAGGTGGCGCACAACGGCGCGTTCAGCCTGCACACGCCCGGTCTGCGCGGCGCCGACATCCTGCTGGATGAAACAAGCGTCACTGCAACTGAAAACACCATCATGGCGGCTGCCCTGGCGGACGGCGTTACGGTCATCCGCAACGCGGCGTCGGAGCCGCACGTGCAGGACCTCTGTCTCTGCATCAACCAAATGGGCGGCAGGATCAGCGGCGTTGGCAGCAACATCCTGGTAGTAGAGGGCGTGCCGCGGCTGCACGGCGGCGAGTTCACTATCTGCCCCGATCACATCGAGATCGGCAGCTTCATCGGCTTAGGCGCCGTGACGCGCGGCGAACTGCGCATCCGCGGCGTCAACCGCCAGCATATGCGCATGATGGATATGGTGTTCAGCAAGCGGCTGGGCGTGCGCATGCACTACGAGGATGACACGCTAGTGGTCGAGGACAACCAGGACCTGGAGATTTTGCCCGACGCCGGCGGCGCAGTGCCGAAGATCGAAAACGCACCCTGGCCAGCCTTCCCGGCTGACGTGTTGAGCATTGCGCTGGTCGTCGCGACGCAGGCGCGCGGCACGGTGCTGATCCACGACAAGATGTTCGAGAGCCGCCTGTACTTCACCGACAAACTTATCACGCTGGGCGCGCAGATCATCCTGTGTGACCCACATCGCGCGGTGGTGGTCGGGCCATCGACGCTGCGCGGCAGCACGGTGGTCAGCCCTGACATCCGAGCCGGCATGGCGCTGGTCATCGCTGCGCTGGCCGCCGAAGGCGTCAGCGAGATCGGCAACATCGGCCAGATCGATCGTGGCTACGAACGGCTGGAGCAAAAGTTGTTGGCGCTGGGGGCCAAGGTAGAACGGCGCTCGTCCTGAAGGTCATGGCAGGTTGCGATCTGCATCGGCAGCGATCATCCACGGACGGCCGAGGGAGCGCGCCAGGAAAACGGTGATGGGTTGGCCGTCGGGCGTGGTCTTCAGCCGGCGACGAAACTGGTCGGGATCGATGGCAGAGCCGCGCTTTTTGACTACCACCTCACCGGCGCCCATCTCTCGCAGCCAGTGATTCAGGGTCTTCAGGTGAAACGGACCGTGGCGTAGCACGGTCCAGCAGCGGGCATACGGGGTATCTATCCGGCGATCAGCAGTCAGATACGCAATGGAGGCATCGATCTGCCGCGCTCAGGGCAGTGGCCAGATGCTGCACCAGGGTGGCGCGGATGATGGCGGGGTCCGGCTCAAGCAGATACGCCGACAGTTCACTTGCGGGCGTGTTGGTCAGTGGCGCCTGGCTGTCGAGGTGATGCGGCCCTGGCAGGAGTGTCGCACGCCGGACCGCACCGGTCCGCAGGCTGCCAAAGCGCAACAACGCTTCCTTCATGTGTCCGCGTTCGGAGATGAATTCGACCTCGGCCGTCGGCGGGATGTCGCTGTCGGCGATGCCGGGCATGGTCTTGACGGCAACCGCTTCAAGCAGCTCGGTCAACGGCAGGATCGCGGAGAGGGGCGGATCCATGGCTTCGGGGGCGAAGATACGGCGGTCGCCGGTACGGCGGCTGGGGTCGACGAAAGCCGCGCTCACCCTCACCCCATCCCTCTCCCTCAGGGAGAGGGGGTCTGAAGGCGATTCTGGCACCGGCACTATCTCCCTCCTAGAGAAGGTATCTGAAAGCGACGTTGGCACTGGCACGCTCTCCCTTTGGGAGAAGGTATCTGAAAGCGACTCTGGCACCGGCACGCTCTCCCTCCGGGAGAAGGTATCTGAAGGTGACTCTGGCCCCCTCTCCCAAAGGGAGAGGGGTGGGGTGAGGGAAAGACTCGTCCAGTCACCTTCTACCACTTCCACGCGCTCTCCCAACCCCAGCGCGGCGACGTTGTGTGCGGCGATGCGGGCGCGGACGGGGTCGCGCTCGACGGCCAGAACGTGCAGGCCGGCCTCGGCCATGGCGATGGTATCCGCGCCAATGCCGCAGCCCAGATCGGCAACCAGCGCCGGACGCTCGGCCGTGCCCAGGGCAACGGCGAACTGGCCGGCGCGGTACGCGGCGACGGCGCGGCTGCTGGCCTGCTGAAGCGCTTCTTCCTCGAACAGCAAGCGCGCCGGTTCGTTGAACTTGTCCGCCGCCCGGCGCTGCAGTCGCGCCTGGTCCAGCAGTGCAGCGGCCTGGTCCGGCGGGAAAAGAGGCGCGCAGACGGGTGGCCAGCAGCTGGCCCGGGCTGCGAAGTCGACAATCTTCAGGCCCGTAGGGCCTTCCACTTTGTAGCCAGAAGGCTTCAGCCTCTGGCGGGCTGGTCGACCGAGTGTCGCCACATTCCACCTTCTGATTGACCAATACAGAAAAGCCGAACCTCTCTCACATGTCGCGCGCCAACATGTCGTTTAGAGTCTCGCGGCGCTGGATGAGCATTGCCTGCCCGTTTTCCAGCCAGAGGACGGCCGGCCGCAGCGCCGCATTGTAGTTGCTGGCCATGCTGAGCTGGTATGCGCCGCTGACCGGCACTGCCAGCAGGTCGCCCGGAGCCAGCGGGGGCAGTTCGATATCCTCGATCAACACGTCGCCGGTCTCGCAGTAGGGGCCGGCGACGTGAACGCGCTGGCCGGTCGCATCGCCGCGGCGGTTGGCCAGCAGCGCCGTGTAGCGCGCCCCATACAATGCGCGGCGCGGGTTGTCGGCCAGCCCGCCGTCCACGAAGGCATAGGTCACGTCGCCCGCCTGTTTGACTGCGCCGACAGTGTAGATGGCGACCCCGGCGCGCGCCACGAGGCTCCGTCCAGGCTCCAACACGAGGCGCGGCAGCGAGAGACCGAAGTGCCGGCAGGCGCTGGCCGTCTCGTTTGCCACGGCTGCAACGTACTGATAGACGGTCGGCAAACCAGCAAGTTGGTCGGGAGTGTAGGGGACTGCCCAGCCGCCGCCAGGGCTGAGCTCGGCCGGCTGCCAGCCGGTGGCATCGCGCAGCCGCGCGGCCAGTTCGACCAGACGCCTGGCTGCCTGTGCCAGCGGGGCGGGGTCGCGCAGTTGGCTGCCGATGTGGCAGTGCAGGCCGGTCAGCGCGACGCCGCGGCGGTTGAGAGCGTCGCGCGCGGTCGCCTCAGCGGCGCCGTCGCGCAACGACAAGCCAAACTTCGATGTCGCGTGGCCGGTTTGGGTATGGCGGTGGGTGTTGGTATCGACATCCGGGTTGATGCGCAGCCAGATGGGCTGGCGGCGGCCGTGCGCCAGTGCCATCTCATCCAGTCGCGCCAACTCGCCGGGGTGATCGACGACGATGCAGCCGACACCGGCCGCCAGCGCCTGGTTGAGTTCCGCATCCGACTTGTTGTTGCCGTGGAAATGGATGCGGGCAGGCGGCACGCCGCCATGCAGCGCGATGGCCAGCTCGCTGCCCGACACGACATCCAGACCGATGCCGCGTCTTGCAATCCAGCGCGCCGCGGCGCTGCACAGCCACGCCTTGGCCGCGTAGGCAAGCTGAGACTCGCCGGGGTAGTGCTGTGCCAACGCTGCCTGATAGGTTTCAACTGCGCCGTCCATTGTCGCCCCGTCGTAGAGGTAGAGCGGCGTGCCGAACTCAGCAGCCAGTTGGGTCACGTCGCAGCCGCCGATGGCCAGCGTGCCTGTCTCGTTGAAGCAGGCTGTGAGGGGCAGCAGAGACGGTAGGACGGTGGTCATGGAACGAGCAGCACGTCGTTGCGACGGCGAAGCGGTGTGTGCATGGCCAGCCGGTCGGCGATGTTGGCCAGCGACTCGCCGGTCTCCGGGTGTCTGTAGTGCGGGGCTACGTCGGCCAACGGTATCGCGATGTGCGCGTGCAAGAGTATCTCCGGATCGGGAATGTGGCGGCGACCGAGGTCGAGGATCTGGTCGTTGAACAGCGAAATGTCTGCGTCGAAGGTGCGCGGCGCATTGGGATCGCTGGTGCGCTGGCGGCCAAGCTGAGCTTCCACGGTCTGCAGCACGGTTTCCTTCAGCATCTGCGGATCGAGGGGCGTCTCCATGATCAGCGCCGCGTTCAGGAAAGTCGGATCGTCAGGGTTGCCGACCGGCGCGGTTTCGTACGCGGCTGAGACGGCCAGGATGCGGCCATGCTGCGCCAGCAGTCTGACGCCGGCCGGCAGGTTGCGCTCCTTGTCGAGGCTGGAGCCGAGAGAAAGGTAGGCGGTGTTCATTGATGGTCGATCTCGTTCGCAGCAGGCGCTTCAGCACCTACTACGAACAGCTAGTCGAAGTCGGCAGCGGTGCGGTCGATGACAACGCCGACGGAGCGGGCGAAGCGCAGAGCGCCCGGTTTCTCCAGGCTGACGACCGCGCGCTGGACCCCGAACTCCGAGATGGCGATCTCGGCGATGGTGTGGGCGAGCTTTTCCACCAGGAAATACTCGGATTGTTCGACGTGGTCGATGACGCGCTTGGTGAGGGTCTTGTAGTTGACCGCGTCGTCGATGTTGTCGGAACGACCGGCCTGGCGCATGTCGGCGTACAACGTCAGATTGACGATGACGTCCTGTTTCTTGACGCGCTCCTCGGGGTTGATTCCAACGATGCAGCGCAGCAGAAGGTCGTGGATTTGTATCTGGTCGGTTGGCATGGTGGTCGCCTTTCAGGTCAGGTAAGAATTGGTCAGGCACGAACGTCTGTCAAATGGCATGACGCTCACACTTGTTATCGGTAATTTATTGTACACTATCGCTACAAGATGTCAAATTAATCTCGACAAAAATTTGACAACCCTGAACAAACAGGGTATGATGCTGCCAGAAAGACAGCTTTGTCCGAAAGAAGAAAGGACCATACAACCATGAAGCAGCTTACCATTAACAATCAACCTTATGACCTGCTGAAGCAGCAGTTCAAGGACAGCCCCTACGTCAACGGCAACGGCCACAACGGCCATCAGGTCGCTGAGTTGGAGGATCTGGAGCAGCCGATCACCAAAGGCGCCGGCCAGGTTGCCGTTGAGAACGCAGTATACACGATTCTGGAGAACATCGGCGAGGACCCGCAGCGGCATGGCCTGGAGCGGACCCCGACCCGCGTCGCCAAGGCGTTCGCCGAACTGACGTCCGGCTACCACGTCGATCCGGAGGTGTTGATCAACGACGCAGTCTTCGATGTCGCCTATGATGAGATGGTGCTGGTGAAGGATATCGATTTCTACAGCCTGTGCGAACATCACTTGCTGCCCTTCTACGGTCGGGCGCACGTGGCCTACATCCCCAACGGCAAGGTGATCGGCCTGAGCAAGATACCGCGCATCGTTGAGATGTTTGCCCGACGGTTGCAGGTGCAGGAACGCATGACGCAGCAGATCGCCGACTTCCTCAACGAGACGCTGCACCCGCAGGGTGTTGCGGTGGTAGTCGAGGGTCAGCACATGTGCGCGGCGATGCGCGGCGTGAAGAAGGCCAACGCTCGCATGACAACCAGCGCGATGACCGGCAGCTTCAAGCACAACCCGCAGACGCGCGGCGAGTTCCTGGATCACATCGCCCGCCACGGCGACCACTGATCGCTCCTGCATCTGAACAAGCGAGCCCTCTGTCATCGGACAGAGGGCTTTTCGTTTTAGGCGGGGATGCCAAGGTGACTGTCACCGCCGCGGCTGTCACCTCCCGCGTCTTGCTCGATTCCTGCCGATTTGCACATCCGCCCGGCGCGGCTTATCATAGCGCGACAGCGTTCAGCAGATTTGGAGGACACTTATGGAGATTCCAGACCGCATTCGGCCGGCAGGCGACAACGGCTATTTCGAACAACTGACCAAGGCTATCTTTCAGGCCGGCTTTAGCTGGGATGTGATTCGCCAGAAGTGGCCGAGCTTCCAGTCGGCGTTCGACAACTTCGATGTCGATGTTGTTGCCGCGTACGATGCACCGGATGTGGATCGCCTGCTGGCTGATGCGGGCATCGTACGCAACGGCCGCAAGATTCAGGCGACGATTGCCAACGCGCGTGTCATTCAGACCCTGTGCGGGCAGCACGGCAGCTTTGCGGGCTATCTGCGATCCATGGACGGCTGGACCTATGAGAAGCGCCGCGACGCGCTGACTCGTCAGTTCGGTGGGCTGGGCCGCACCAGCTGCTTTGTCTTCCTCTGGTGCGTGGACGAGGACGTGCCCGATTGGGAAGATCGGTAGCAAGTTGCCCGCTCTGCGGATTTCGGCTATACTCTTGGCGACCTGTCCTGTCCCACGGAACGACATCATCGCGGCAGGTCAACCCCAACTACCGAAACGATTGTCTTGCTGTAGTGTTTTACGTTATGCGAGTCTCGATTCTAATTCTTTGCACCTGCACCGCCGAACGCGTGGCTGCTGAGTTTACAGGAGCCACGCGATGACCGACGGTACTCAGGCTCAGATGGCAGCCGCGGCTCGTCCGGTGCAGCGCAACGAGGACGAGCCAGAAGAGCGCCTGGTTGAGCAGGCCAAATCAGATCCACAGGCGTTCGGCCTTCTCTACGAGCGCTATGTGGAGCGCATTTACAACTACATTTTCTATCGCACGGGCAACCAACAGGAAGCAGAGGACCTGACCGCCAAGGTATTTCACAAGGCGCTGGACCACATCAGCCGCTACGACAACCGCGGCGTGCCCTTCTCCGCCTGGCTCTATCGCATCGCCCACAACCTGGTGGCAAACTGGCACAGGGACGGCGCGCGGCGCAAGGAGTTGCCGCTGGAACATCAGGTCCACGTCTCGCCAGCCCGCAGCCGCCCCGAACATCTGGCGGAAGCGACGGAGGAACGTGAGGCGCTGCTGGATGCGATCCGGCGTCTTCCCGGCGACCGGCAACAGTTGATCCTGCTGAAGTTCATCGACTCGCTGCCCAACGCTCAGATCGGCGATATCATGGGCCGCAGCGAAGGCGCGATCAAATCGCTCTACCACCGCACCCTGATTGCGCTGCGCGAGGATCTGAGCACCCGCGGTTTTTGATCTCACATCATGATCCGCCTGGTAACCGACTCCACCTGCGATCTGCCCGCCGGCGAACTGGCCAGGCTGAACGTCGCGGTCGTGCCGATCAATATCATCTTCGACACCGAGGAGTATCAGGAAGGCGAGACGCTGACCTACGACGAGTTCTTTGCCAGGGTCGACGCAACAGGCATGGTTCCCAGGACCTCGCAACCGTCGCCCGGCAGATTCGTGCAGGAATACCGCCGGCTGGCAGACGAAGGCGCGACCACCATTTTGTCCTTACACGTCACCAGCAAGCTCAGCGGCACGTTCAACTCGGCGCAGTTGGCAGCCGACACGGTCAAAGACGAAGTTGATGTCAGGGTGTTCGACTCGCTGGCCGGCTCGGCCGGCACTGGGTTCATGCTGCGCGAGGCCGATGTCCTGTTGCGTCAAGGCGCCGGCGCCGATGAGGTGCTGGCCCGCTGGCATGAAATTCGTGATCACCTGCGCATCTACTTCTATCTGGACACCCTGAAGTACGCGCGCATGAGCGGCCGCGTCGGCGCGTTGCAGCACAGCCTGGCATCCGTGCTCAGCATCAAGCCGCTGGTCAAGCTGGATGCTGGCATGCTGGATGTGGCCGAGCGGGTCCGCAGCCGGCGGGCGGCGTTGGACCGGCTGCTGGTCCTGGCCCGCGAACACGCAGACGGGCGGCCTGTCAACGTAGCCGTGGTGCATGCCCTGGACGGGCCGGGCGGTGATGCACTGCTGGCCAGAGCACAAGAGGCGCTCGACTGCCGGCAGACGTTTGTGGCTCGCCTGGCCAGCTCGCTGGTCACCCACCTTGGCGTTGGAACCCTGGGCATCGTTCTGTACCCCGTGGAACCATGATCATGCCGGTCTCAGAAAGGTAAAGTCGATGAACAAACTCACACTGGAACGATTGTTGAACCGCTATTCAGAGTACTGGAGCGGTTCTGGAGTCGCCATGGACGATCTGAGCAGCCTTTCTCCGGCGGTGCGGACGGAGTTGGACTCCGTCATGCGTCTGGTTGGCCTGTTGCACGAGACCCTCGTGCCGGTGCAGCCGCGCGATGAGTTCGTGGAGGAGCTGCGGCGCAGCTTGCTGGCAGAGGCGATCCGCCGGCAGAGTTGGCGCAGCGTCTACCTGAGTCCGTTGCGCAAGCATTGGAAGCTGACCGCGGCTGCGACTGCGTCCGGTGTCGGCCGCGGCTGTCAGCGCGGTGTCGGCCGCGATCTGGTATCGCGGCCGCGACAACATGTAGGCTGGTGGCTGCCGGCCCGTTTGTCGACGCAGGGTGCTGGTCAGTGATTTCATTCTTTTGAGGCTTCATTATGAGTGAGCTTTATGCTCGCATCACCGGCTGGGGGAAATATAACCCGGCGCGCCGGTTGACCAACTATGATCTGGAACAGATGGTGGACACCAGCGATGAGTGGATCAGCTCGCGCACCGGGATCCGCGAGCGCCGGATCGCTGCGGCCGAGGAGACCACGGTCAGCATGGCGCTCGAAGCGAGCAAGCAAGCGATCGAGCGCGCGGGGATACGACCGGACGACTTGAACCTGATCATTCTCGCCACTTCGACGCCCGACTACCTGTGCCCGGCCTCAGCCAGCATGCTGCAGGATCGGCTGGGCGCCAGCAACGCCGGCGCCTTCGATCTCACCGCCGGCTGCACGGGCTTCGTCTACGGTCTCGTAACGGCCACGCAGTTCATCAAGACCGGCGCCTATCGGCACATCCTGGTCGTCGGCGCAGAAAAGCTGTCGATGGCCATCGACTGGACCGATCGCGAGACGTGCATCCTTTTCGGCGACGGCGCCGGTGCGGTGGTGGTGGAAGCCAGCAACTCGCCCACCGGCGTGATGGCGTTCGAACTGGGGTCGGAAGGCGCTGACTGGGACGCGCTGACCGTGTTGGGCGGCGGCTCGGCCAATCCGATGAGCCAGGGCGTCCTGGACCGCGGTGAAAACTACCTGAACATGGACGGCAAGCGCGTGTTCAAGTTTGCAACCCGAACCATGAGCCGCAGCGTGCAAAACGTTGTCCAGGAAAGCGGCATCCCCTTCGACGAGATCGATTTCATCGTGCCGCACCAGGCCAACGTCCGCATCATCGAGACAGCCATCAAGCGGCTCAAGGTCGATCCCGACAAGGTGATGGTCAACCTCGACCGCTACGGCAATACCTCGGCGGCGTCGATACCAATGGCATTGTGCGAGGCTGCCGACCAGGGCAAGATCCGGGATGGCAACCATATCGTGCTGGTCGGGTTCGGTGCCGGTCTGACCTGGGCGTCTGCGGTGGTGCATTGGGAGCCGACGCGGCCGGCCGAGGAGCAGGCCATCATGGTAGCCGACTGGCCGGTGCGCGAGCGGCTACAGGTGCAGGCTGACAAGATGCGCGCCGCGCTGTGGTCGGCGCAGGTCACCGCCCGCACACGCGTGGAGGAGGCCAGCATGGCCGTGATGCTGCCGTTCTACACCTGGCAGAGCAAGCGCCGCAAGCAGCAACGCGCTGATGGGGTCGAACCGCCGGCTGACGATGGCACGCCAAGCGAGTAACCAGTTTGGGAGCATCACTGCCCACAGGCCACTCCGCGCAGGTCGAAGTCCAGTGCGGGTGAAATGTGGATTGTCGCCTCTGCGGGAATGACGGGTGAGCGCTACTCAGCAGCAACAAAAATGTCCGGGCCTGGCCCGGACATTTTTGTTGCAATGCGATTCGACTCTTAGCCGTGCTTCAGCGCAGCCTGCGCCGCGGCCAGACGGGCAATCGGCACGCGGAAGGGGGAGCAGCTCACGTAGTTGTTGCCGATGATGTGGCAGAACTCCACGGAACTGGGATCGCCGCCGTGCTCGCCGCAGATGCCGACCTCCAGGTCAGGCCGCACCTTGCGGCCCTCGTCGATGGCCAGCTTCATCAGCCGGCCCACGCCGTCGCGGTCGATGGTCTGGAAGGGGTTGACGGGCAGGATGCCATCCTCGACGTAGGTCAGCAGGAAGCGCGCCTCGGCGTCGTCCCGGCTGTAGCCGAAGGTCATCTGGGTCAGGTCGTTGGTGCCGAAGCTGAAGAACTCAGCCACACCCGCGATCTCACCGGCGGTCAGCGCCGCACGCGGATCTCGATCATGGTCCCGAACTTGTAATCGAACTCGACGCCCTTCTCGGCCATCACCTGCTTGGCGATGCGCTCCAGCTTGGGCTGGATGACGTTCAGCTCGTTGACGTGGCCGGCCAGCGGGATCATCACCTCAGGCTTGACGGTCACGCCCTTCAACGCCTCGTCGGCCGCGGCCTCAAAGATGGCGCGCACCTGCATCTCCACGATCTCCGGCATGACGATGCTCAGGCGGATGCCGCGCATGCCCATCATCGGGTTGCTCTCGTGCATGCCGTTGATCGCCTTCAGCAGCGCCTCGTCTGCTTCCAGGCCGTCGTCGTCGCCGGTGACGCGCTTGGTGATGACGCGCTCGAAGACCTCGTCGTGGTCGGGCATAAACTCGTGCAGCGGCGGGTCGATCAGGCGGATGATGACGGGCAGGCCGTCCATCGCCTCGAACAGCCCGGCGAAGTCGCTGCGCTGGAAGGGCAGCGCTCGTTCAGCGCCGCCGTGCGACCTTCCGAGGTGTCGGACAGGATCATGCGCTGCACGATGGGCAGGCGCTCGGTCTCGAAGAACATGTGCTCGGTGCGGGTCAGACCAATGCCCTGCGCGCCGTAGGCGCGGGCGCGGCGGGCGTCGGCCGGGTAGTCGGCGTTGGCCCAGACCTGCAGGCGGCGGAACTCGTCGGCCCAGCTCAGCAACGTGATCAGGTCGGTCTGCTCCTCGAAGTCGGGGAAGCTGGTCTCGAGCTGGCCGAGATATACCTCGCCCGCCCCACCATCGACTGAGATCCAATCGCCCTCTTTGACGACCAGATCGCCGACAGCCATGCTGCGCGCTTCCTGGTTGATGCGCACTGCCGAGGCGCCCACGACGCAGGGAACGCCGAACTGGCGGGCTACCACAGCCGCGTGGCTGGTCGCGCCGCCCTCGCTGGTGAGGATGCCCTTGGCGGCCAACATGCCGTGAACGTCGTCGGGGCGGGTGAAGGGCCGCACCATGATCACGTCCTGGCCCTCGTCCTTGGCCTTCTGCTCGGCGGTGTCGGCGTCGAAGTAGACGCGGCCGACTGCCGCGCCAGGCGAAGCATTGACGCCGGTAGCCAGCATCTTGCCCGCATCCTTGGCGGCGCTCTTGGCGGCCAGGGAGAACTGCGGATGCAACAGCGTGTCCACCTGCTCCGGCTTGACGCGGTTGACCGCCTCTTCGCGGGTGATCAGTCCCTCGTGGGCCATGTCTACCGCGATCTTGATGGCCGCGGCGGCCGTGCGCTTGCCGTCGCGCGTCTGGAGCATCCAGAACCGCTGGTTCTCGATGGTGAACTCCACGTCCTGCATCTCGCGGTAGTGTTTCTCCAGCTTGTCGGTGATGTCGGAGAACTGCTGGTAGACGGCGGGCATCTCCTCAGCCAGCTCGGCGATCTTCTTGGTGTTGCGGATGCCGGCCACCACGTCCTCGCCCTGGGCGTTGAGCAGGTAGTCGCCGTACATGACGCGCTCGCCCGTGGCGGGGTCGCGGGTGAACGCCACGCCGGTACCGCTTTCCCAGCCCATGTTGCCGAAGACCATGGTCTGGATGTTGACCGCGGTGCCCAGGTCGTGGCGGATCTTGGCGGCGTTGCGGTAGTCCCTGGCCCGCTTGCCGTTCCAGCTCCTGAAGACGGCCTCAGTGGCCAGGCGAAGCTGCTGGTACGGGTCCTGGGGGAAATCGAAGCCCTTCTCCTCGCGGATGATCGCCTGGAACTTGCCGGTCAGCTCCTTCCAGTCGGCGGCGTCGAACTCGGTGTCGGACTTGACGCCCTTGGCCTCGCGCTTCTCGGTAATCAGGTCCTCGAACGGCTCGTCGTCGATGTCCAGCACCACGCTGCCGAACATCTGCACCAGGCGCCGGTAGCTGTCATAGACGAAGCGCTCGTCGCCGGTAAGTTCAACCATGCCGGCGGCCGTCTCGTCGTTCAGGCCGATGTTGAGCACGGTGTCCATCATGCCGGGCATGGAGAACTTGGCGCCGGAGCGGCAGGAGACCAACAGCGGGTTCTTGGGATCGCCGAAGGTCTTGCCGGTGGCAGCTTCCGTGGCCTTCATTGCGGCCAGTTCCTGCTCCCACATGCCTTCCGGGAAGGTGTTGCCCGCGGCCAGATAGGCGTTGCAGGCCTCGGTGGTGACGGTAAAACCGGGCGGGACAGGAACGCCGATGCGCGTCATCTCAGCCAGATTCGCGCCCTTGCCGCCCAGCAGGGACCGCACGCCATCCCAGGAGCCGCCAACGTAGTCTTGTGCTTCGTCCACCTCTTTGAACAGGTAGACCCATTTCTTGCTCATGCTTTAGTTCACTCCTTTTGTGAATCGGTGTAACTATTCAGGCGAAGAGGACTGACAGTCCCAGTCTTGCAGCAGGGTGAGTGTCGCGCCAGTTGAAGCTCGGGCGGTTGACAAGGACTGTCAGTCCTGGCTGAATAGATACGAATCGGTAGCTAATGAAAAAGGCCGGATCTGGTCCGGCGCACAGTAGCTGGACAAAAACAGCCCCGCCGAGGGGTAGCTCGCGGTCGGACGGGGCTACGGACGCTCAAGATTATACGCCCAACAGACCGTTTGTGCAAGATTGTCAGGTGAATAAGGGCACGAAAACCGCACAGGAATCGTTTGGTAGTCGGTTGTGAAAAAATGCCTGATTCAAAACACCTGTGGTATACTAGGTGCGGCACAACAACGTTCAAAGGCCCAGCAGGCTTTTGTCTGCTGCTACATCTGTTCCCTTGCCGCGACCGAAAACCGTTGACGACAAGGACACCAAATTGACGCCCTGATCTTCTCCTGGCGTCAGGAATCGTCCGAATGAGTAGAAACCCTCGAATCGCAGTGTTTACAAGTGGTGGGGACTCGCAAGGCATGAACGCGGCCGTGCGCGCGGTGGTGCGGGCCGGCGTCGGCGCAGGGCTGGAAGTCTTTGCAATCTACGAAGGTTACGAAGGCATGATCCGCGGCGGTGACTTCATCCGTCCGATGAAGCGCGACGACGTGGGCGGCATCCTGCACCTGGGCGGCACCGTCATCGGCTCGGCCCGCTCGGCCGCGTTTCGCACCCGCGAGGGCCGGCTGGAGGCAGCTTTCAACCTGGTCAGCCGCGGCATCGATGCGCTGGTGGTGATCGGCGGGGATGGCAGCCTGACGGGCGCCAACCTCTTTCGCCAGGAGTGGCAGGGCCTGCTGGCCGAGCTTCAGGAGCAGGGCCGGCTGACGCAAGATGTGGTCGCCCAGCACCCGCACCTTGCCATCGTCGGCCTGGTGGGCTCCATCGACAACGACATGTTCGGCACCGACATGACCATCGGTGCGGACACGGCGCTGCACCGCATCGTCGAAGCGGTGGACGCCATCGCCAGCACGGCGGCCAGCCACCAGCGCAGCTTCGTGGTGGAGGTGATGGGGCGCCACTGCGGCTATCTGGCGCTGATGGCCGGGCTGGCTACCGGCGCCAACTGGATACTGATCCCGGAAAGCCCGCCGGCGCCCGGCTGGGAAGACGAGATGTGCGAGACCATCGGCGCGGGCCGGGACACGGGGCGGCGTCACAACATCGTCCTGGTGGCCGAAGGCGCTATCGACAGCGCCGGCAAGCCCATCTCCAGTGAATACGTGCAGCGCTTGCTCAGCGAACGACTGGGCGAGGACACGCGCGTCACCATTCTGGGCCACGTCCAGCGCGGCGGCTCACCCAGCGCCTTTGACCGCAACATGAGCACCCTGCTGGGCTATCACGCCGTGCAGGAGTTGATCAGCGCCCCGCCGGAGCGTGAGCCGCAACTGGTCGGCATCCGCCAGAACAGCGTGGTCAGCTCGCCGCTGATGGAGAACGTGCGCCGCACCCAGGAAGTGGCCGAGCTGATCAAGGCCGGCCGCTACGACGAGGCGATGGCCGCCCGCGGCCGCGGCTTTGTCGAGTCCTATGAAATTCTGCACACGGTCCTGCAGGCGCACCCGCGCGAGCCGCAGCCGGGCCGGCGCCAGCTTCGTCTGGCAGTGATGCACGCGGGCGGGCCGGCGCCTGGCATGAACACCGCCGTGCGGGCCGCGATTCGCCTCGGCATCGACCGCGGGCACACGATGCTGGGCATCTACAACGGCCTGCCGGGCCTGTTGCGCAACGAAGTCCGCGAGATGGGCTGGATGAGCGTCCACGGCTGGGTGTCGAAGGGCGGCGCAGAGCTGGGCACCAGCCGGCGACGGTCTGCGCCCGAGGATGCGCGGATCGTTGCCGAGCGCATGTCGGAGCACCAGATCGACGGCCTGTTGATCATCGGCGGCTGGGCCGGCTATCAGCTGGCCTACGACATGTATCGCTGGCAGTTCGACTATCCTGCGCTGGCGCTGCCGGTGGTCTGCGTGCCCGCCACCATCAACAATGACCTGCCCGAAACCGACCTGACCATCGGCGCCGATACGGCTCTCAACAGCATCGTGGTCGATGTTGACAAGATCAAGGAGTCGGCGGTGGCCTCGCGGCGCTGCTACGTGGTCGAGGTCATGGGCCACGACTGCGGCTATCTGGCGCTGATGGGCGGCATGGCGACGGGCGCCGAGCGCATCTACCTGCCGGAGGAGGGGATCACGCTGGAGATGCTGCGCACCGATGTAACGTACCTGATCGACGGCTTCGAGCACGGCAAACGGCTCGGCCTGATGATCCGCAGCGAGAACGCCGACCCTGCCTACACCACCGACTTCATCGTGACGTTGTTCGAGAAGGAAGGCGGCAACCTGTTCGACGTGCGCCGTTGCATCCTCGGCCACACGCAGCAGGGCGGCAAGGCGTCGCCCTTCGACCGCATCCAGGCTACCCGCCTGACCGCCCGCGCGCTGGGCTTTCTCATCGAGCACGCCAGCACCGGGCAGGTGTCGCCTGTGGCCATCGGCCGCGTCGAGGGTGACATTCGTTTTGCCAGCATCGCGAAGTTCCCCGACCTGGTGGAGGCGCGCGCCCACCGGCCCAAGGTGCAGCGCTGGCTCTCCATGCGCGTCGTTGCCGACACCATGGCGCGTTCGGCCGGCCAGCCCATCGTGGCCGAGGGTTCTTGAATTTTCACACCGTACGGCGGCCAGGATCGTTATCCCCTTGACAGCCTGAGCCAATACCCGCTCCCGAACCAAGAAAGAAAGGTACTATGAACCACCCAACAAACCTCAAGAACGACAGCTTGCGCCAATGGGTCGACGAGATGGCGGCGCTCTGCAAGCCGGACAGCGTCCACTGGTGCGACGGCAGCGAGGCCGAGTACGACGCGCTGTGCGCCCAGATGGTCGAGGCGGGCACGTTCATCAAGTTGAACGAGGAGAAGCGTCCCAACTCTTATCTGGCCTTCTCCGACCCCAGCGACGTAGCCCGCGTCGAGGACCGCACGTTTATCTGCAGCAAACGCAAGGAAGATGCCGGGCCGACCAACAACTGGGTGGATCCGGACGAGATGAAGGCCAAGCTGTTGGGTCTGTTCGACGGCAGCATGCGCGGCCGGACCCTGTATGTCATCCCCTTCAGCATGGGACCGCTGGGCTCGCCCATCGCCCAGATCGGCGTCGAGATCACCGACTCGCCCTACGTTGTGGCCAACATGCGGATCATGACCCGCATGGGCAGCGCCGTATTGGATGTGCTGGGCGAGCACGGCTCGTTTGTTCCCTGCCTGCATTCCGTGGGCGCGCCGCTGGAGCCTGGCCAGGAGGATGTGCCGTGGCCCTGCAACCGCGAGGACAAATGGATCGTCCACTTCCCCGAGGAGCGCTCGATCTGGTCCTACGGCAGCGGCTACGGCGGCAACGCCCTGCTGGGCAAAAAGTGTCTGGCGCTGCGCATCGCCTCGGTCATGGCGCGCGACGAGGGCTGGCTGGCCGAGCACATGCTGATCCTGGGCGTCGAGGACCCCAACGGGCAGAAGACCTACGTTGCAGCGGCGTTCCCCAGCGCCTGCGGCAAGACCAACTTCGCCATGCTGATCCCGCCGGAGGGCTTCGACGGCTGGAAGGTAACGACCGTCGGCGACGACATCGCCTGGATCAAGCTGGCCAAGGACGGCAAGCTGTACGCCATCAACCCGGAGGCGGGCTATTTCGGCGTCGCCCCCGGCACCTCCTACAAGACCAATCCCAACGCGATGGAGGCCTGCCGC
>JAWKOJ010000041.1:0-35824 GCA_041391245.1 Caldilineales bacterium | reverse complement strand
GCCGGCTCCGCCAGGGGCACATCCCCGACCAGATAAAAGGCCAGCAGACAGCCCACGGCGCCGCCAATGCCTGTGCCGATCAACGCCCTGCCGTAGGAAGGCGTCCTCCTGACACCTGCCAGGCTTTGATAGCCAAGCGCACTGCCCAATCCCCACCGGCTGCCGCCCAGGATGTATGTGGCGACCAGGCTGCGGTCGGACGGCAACCCGGAGCCTAGCCCAGCCAGTTCGACAACCAGTTTGCCGAGAGAATCCCACGGCCACCACAGCACAAGCACTGCCACGACAAAGCCCAGCCAGATACCAATGACCTGGCGCACTGCCCGGCTGCGCGGCGATCCGCCGGCGGCCGAGAGCCACACAACCCACGCGATGGCTACGGCCAAGACGCCGATGGCAAAGCCCACCGGCACCGAGAGCAGGCTGCGCAGGACAAAGATGGGCCACAACTGGCTTGGGCTGCCGAGCATGTTGATCAGCAGCGCTATCCCAAGGCCGATGCCGGCGCCCACCCCGGCCAGCAGGCTCTCGGTGACCAGCCGCCAGCGGCTGTCCCAGACGCGCAGGCCCAGGCTCCACGCAGCTACCAGCGTCTGCAAGCCAAGCGACACCTGTGGAATGGCGAAGCCGGCCGCCTTCATCTGCGCCAGCGCCTGGGCCTTGCGCCAGCCACGCCTGCCGGGAGTCGCTTCGTCCATGCCGTGGAGACCGGCCTGGACCGCGTCCATACCTGTGACTGCCAGGGCCAGCGCAGCGCTGTGGCGCACGTGGCCCTGCCGGGCGCCTGTCGCCGCGCGCGCCAGCGCGCCAGCGCTGGTGGCCGTCACCCCGAGAGCAGCCGCGGCCAGGTCTACTTCATGGCCCGGCGCATTCTCGTCCACCTGTCGATTGACGGCCACCAGAACACCCTTCGTGCGGTCGTCCTGAGCCAGTTGGCCGGCCCAGTAGCCGACGTCAAACTGGTGGCGCACCGCGCTGTGCAGCAGCAGGCCGAGCTGCGGGCTGTCGATGCTCAACCGCTCGCGGCGGGATCGGATCTCCGCCAGACGATTGGCGCCAACAAGAAGCTCGGGCACCGCGAGGGCGTGCTCGTCTGGCGGCGGCGCTTCTCCGCTCACGCTCCACTGCGCGTACCAATCCTCCCAGGCGCGATCCAGCGTCTCCTGCGCGCAGCGGTCGAGCGCTTGGTCGCGGTCGAACCATCCCGCGATCTCGCCGGCCAACTGGTGATGGCTGACGGAATAAACCGGTGGCTCATCCGGGTTTGCCCGCCGCTCCACAATCCCCTGCACGCGCAGCGCATCCAGGATCGCCTGCACGCGCCCGGCCTCTGCGTCCACCGCCAGAGAGGCGGCCGCCGCCGTCACAAAGACCCGCTCGCCGCCGGCCGATACCATCTGCTGCAACACTGCACGGGCAAGCTCGCGTTGCCCTGGTTCCGCAAAAGCCTCACGCAGCCTGGCGTCGAGATAGTCGGCGAGAACGGCAGCGACTCCGCCGACAGGGTAAGATTCAGCGCCGATGAGATGCACGTTGGCTCTGAGCGCCGCCGGGTAGAGTCTGTTGCAGACGATTTGCAAGTGGGTAGGATGGATGAACTGGCCCTGGTGTTCGGCCGCCAACTCCGGCAAGAGACGTTGCTCCAGCAGAGCCGTGTCAACGCTCATCGGCGGGTTGTGGCCGGCCAACGGCTGGACAATGGCCTGGGTCGCCTGGGCGCGGCTGAGCGGGCCCAGGCTGACCGGCGTTTTCCACAAGTCCGGCAGCCCTGCGGCCTGCGCCGTGAGACGGCCTACGAAATCCTCCCGCACCACCAGCACGACACGAACCGGCAGCGGCTGGGGCTGCCCGGCAAGGGTTGCCAACTGGCTCACCAGCCTGGCGTGCGCCGCGCTGTCACCGGTGCGCAGAAACTCCTCGAGGTGATCGAAGACGATGGCCAGCGGGTATCCGATCTCCTGCTGCAAAAGAGCGGCCAGACCCGCCAGGTCCTGCACGCCGGCGACATCCACACGCAGGGCAGTTGAGCGCCCCACGGCCTCGATCAGGGCGGCCACCGGGTCGTCCTGCCGGTCTACGCTCAGCACCAGGTAACCGTTGCCCAGCAGCTCAGGCACCAGGCCCGCGTTGACCAGTGAGGTCTTGCCGATGCCCGGCGGACCCTGCAGGAGGGCCAGCGGTCGCTGCAATACCTCGCCCAGCAGTTCCTGAGTCTCGCCGCTGCGGCCGAAGAACACCGCCTTGTCGGCGACCTCGTAGGGACTCAGGAACTTGTAAGGCGCGGCCTCCGGCGGGTGCAGCACGTTCCAGTCCGGTCCCGATGAACCGGCAGGCACGAAGTAGACGCGCACGGCGCCCTCACCGCCCACCAGTTCGCTTTGCCAGCGCGCGGCATCGCGGAAGCGAAACAGATTGCCTGCGCCGTCGCGGCTGCGCAGGTAGAGCGCCGGAATGTGCCACGTGCCGCGGTTGATCAGGATCCGGCGGCCGGCGCTGGTGGCTGCGGCCACCGATTCGCTGCGCGCCAACGCGGCGTAGAACTCGCTGCTGAAGACTACCGTCGAGTCGACCGGCACGGAGAACTGCATCGCCACCACCGCGGGAATGCCGGCCAGCAGCAGCCGCGGCCCGATGCTGTTGAATACCGTAGCGCCCTTGACTGCGCCCGACTGGCAGGCGCTGGCGATGAACAGCCGCACCTGCCGCTCCGCCAGGACGGTTGCCAGCTCGCGCGGGCTGACCATCTGCGAGAGCCCATCCCCACGGTTGCTCTCGAACAACAGGCAGCCTTCGAGCGACGCTTCGTCCAAACGGGCGCCGCAGCGCGCGTTGGTGCAGAAGAGCGCCTCTTCGTTGCTGAATCGGCCACAGTACGGGCAACGCCGCCCGACCATGCCGTGGCCGTCGAAGTGAATGATGTGATAGGTGCGGGCGTTGACGGCCGCAGCCAGCGCGTCGGGTGTCGGCGGGGACAGGGAGTGGATGCGCACAATACGGCGCTGCGCCAGAGCGTCGAAGGCTGCCTGGATTGCATCAACCTCGGCTGTCGCGTCCAGAGTCAGCGCATCGCGCGGGCGTGCGGTGATGGTCAGCACCTCCAGGCGGTCGGTCACCGGGTAGGGCGCGGTAGCCTGGGCAAAGGTGATGTAGCGGGTGAGCTGCACGCGGCCGCTGGCGACCAGTGGCTCGTCATCGTAGGCCAGCAACTCCCAGGGCAGACTCGCCAAATCGACGGCATCGCGATCGAAGCGCAGCTGCGTAGCACCACCGGCTCAGCTTGCTGGCCGGTTTGCGCCAGCGTTGCGAAAAACGCAGCGCGGACGTCGCGATCGGGCTCGCTGCTGGTGGGGAACAGCGCTGGAAAAGCAGACGCCCGATGCGGTGGCGCAACTCGTCCGCCGCGGGAGGGCGCCCGGCATCAAGGATACCCGCGCGGTGCAGCGTGGCTGCCTGGCTCTCCGTCAGCGGTTGATTCCCCGCATCGGTTGCCTCAAGAACGCCGAGCAGCGTCTTTATATGGCGATTCTTGCAGGGGCATCTCCACCCGCAGCTCGCCGCGCCAACATCCTCCACCCGCACTTCCACAGCGGTGGCTGGCGTACGAAAGCCGCATTCGCAAGTTGGCGCTCATGGCCCGGGTCCTCAACCCAACCGGGCAGCCTCATTGCCGGAAGCGTCCGGTTCCTATGGCACAGAATTGTGCTCGTAACGCTATGTGTCGCACCTTATTGAACGAATGGACGGGCTGTGTTTGCGGTATCCCCGGGTCGACACTGCGTTGTCGCTGGACGCTTAAAGCGTGGCCCGCAAAGGAGAGCCTATGCTTTTTGCCGAGGGCGCCCGGAGATTGTTCCGGGGCCCGCCGCGATTAGCGATTGGTCAAAACCGTGTCGGCGTAGATCTGCATCGCGCCGCATGAAGTCGGCGAGGTCGGGCGTGCAGGTTATCATAGTGTGCGCAGCGCGGGTCGCCGACGTACATCTGGCCCAGTCCCGCGTACATTTCAGCCGGTGCGTTGTAGAAGTTTTCGATCCAGGCGTGGTGTCTGGCGTATATGGCCTGAACCTCGGGGTCGGCGGGATCGCTATTCATCAGTCCGGCCATCAGGCGGGTTGCCTCGTCGCCCTGGTCTTTGACAGCCTGCCATTGCGCTCGACACGTTGCGGCACCCGGCGCTGCGACTCCTGGTAGGCGTCGGTGGATCCCCAGCGCTCGCGTCTTCGTTCTGGCAGCTTCCGATCTGTTCCTTCGAGAAAAAACCCTCGTACAGTTTCTTCGTCTGTTAACGTCATTGTGTCCCGTCAGGTTGTAAAGCGCCTTGTCGACGGTCCTGATCAGTTGCGCCAGCCGCTCCGCCTGCAGCTGCAGCAGCCGCCGGTGGTTCTCCAGCTCACCTGGTCGAACCCGGATCGTCCAGGATGGCGTGATCTCGGCCAGCGGCACGTCCAGCTCCCGGAAGAACAGGATTTGCCGCAAGCGCAACAGATCGTCAGGCTCAGCTCGCTGGTAGCCCGCCGCGGTTCGGGATGTCGGCGTCAGCAGCCCGATCTGATCGTAGTGGTGGAGCGTGCGTACGCTGACACCGGCCAACGTGGCCAGATCGCGCACGCTATACGCTGTCGCATCCTTCGTCATGGAAGGCACTATACACTATGACGTAACGTCAGAGTCAAGGGGGCGAACCTTAAAAGAATCGGAGGAAGGGAAACAGGGAAAGAGGGGAAAGGAAGGAAACGAGGGAAAGCAGGGAAATGGAAGTCGCGTGCTGGCGAGCCCCTTCTTTCCCTGATTTCCCTCCTTTGCCTCTCCTCTACGCCTCCAGCGTCGAGATGTCGCCCACGTCCTTGCCCAGTGCATGGGCTTTGAGGACGCGGCGCATGATTTTGCCGGAGCGTGTTTTCGGCAGACCGTCAACGAACTCGATCCTGGCGGGCACGGCGATGGGGCCGGTCTCGTGGCGCACGTGTTCCTTCAGCTCGTCCACCAGCCGGTCGGTTCCCTCGTAGCCGGTGCGCAGGATGCAGTAGACCCAGATGACGTTGCCGCGCAGCTCGTCGGGGATGCCGATGGCTGCGGCCTCGGCGACGGCCGGGTGGCTGACCAGCGCGCTTTCGATCTCGGCTGTGCCCAGCCGGTAGCCGCTGACCTTGATCACGTCGTCGATGCGGCCGATGACCCAGACGTAGCCGTCCTCGTCCATGCGCGCCGAGTCGCCGGTCAGGTAGTAGCCCTGCTCCTTGAAGCGCTCCCAGTACTGGTTGACGTAGCGCTGCGGGTCGCCGTAGACGGTGCGCGCCATGCCGGGCCAGGGGCGCTTGATGATCAGGTAGCCGTCCTCGTTGGCCGGCACCGGCTGGCCGTCCTCGTCCACGATGGCAGCCTCGATGCCGGGGAAGGGGCGGGTGGCCGAGCCAGGCTTGAGCGGCATGGACGGCACCGGGGTGATCATGAAGCCGCCGGTCTCGGTCTGCCACCATGTGTCCATGATGGGACACTTTTCCCTACCGATGATCTTGTGGTACCAGCGCCACGCCTCGGGGTTGATGGGCTCGCCGACGCTGCCTAGCAGCCGCAGGCTGCTCAGATCATGGCGCTGCGGCCAGGCATCGCCGAAGCGCATCAGGCCGCGAATGGCGGTGGGCGCGGTGTAGAGGATCGTGATGCCGTAGTGCTCGATCATCTTCCACCAGCGGTTGGGGTACGGGTGGTTGGGCGCGCCCTCGTACATGAAGCTGGTGGCGCCCAGGATCAGAGGGGCGTAGACGATGTAGCTGTGGCCGGTGATCCAGCCCGGATCGGCCGCGCACCACCAGCGGTCCTCCTCCTTGATGTCGAACACCCATTGCAGCGTCGTGCTGGTGTAAACCTGGTAGCCGCCGTGGGTGTGCAGCAGACCCTTGGGCTTGCCGGTGGTGCCGGAGGTGTAGAGGATGAAGAGCGGGTCTTCGGCGTCCATCACCTCGGTGGGGCAGTTGGGCGAGGCGATGGGCAGCGCCATCAGGTCGTGGTACCAGTAGTCGCGGCCCGCTTCCATGCTCACGTCCTGGCCGGTGCGCTTGACGACGATGACGTGCTCGACGACTGGCGAGCGATGGATCGCTTCGTCGGCCATGCGTTTCAGGTCCACGGTCTTGCCGCGCAGCCAGGCGCCGTCAGCGGTGATCAGCACGCGGCTCTGGGCGTCCTCGATGCGGTCGGCCAGGGCCTGCTCGCTGAAACCGCCATAGACCACGGAGTGGACGGCGCCGATCTTGGCGCAGGCCAGCATCGCGATGGGCAGTTCGGGGATGCGGCCCATGTAGATCGTCACCCGGTCGCCCTTTCTGACCCCCATGCTGCGAAGGACGTTGGCGAAGCGGTTTACCTCTTGCCAGAGGCGGAAGTAGGAGAAGGTCACCTTGTCGCCCGGCTCCCCTTCCCAGATCAGCGCCAGCTTGTTCTTGCGCCAGGTTGTGACGTGGCGGTCCAGCGCGTTGAGGGCTATGTTGGTTTTGCCGCCCACGAACCACTTGTAGAACGGCGCATCGGAGTCGTCCAGCGCCTGCGTCCACGGCTCGTACCATGACAGCGTTGCGGCGCGCTCGGCCCAGAATGCCTGCGGGTCGGCCAGCGCGCGGGCGTAGACTTCGTCGTAGTCAGGAATATGGGCGTTGGCGATGATTTCCGGGGAAGGATGATAGACTTCGTGTTCTGCGGCAACTATGTCGGCTTCGCGATCCATGGCGGGTCCTCCTTGAGCGTGTGTGCGGGATTGAGTGTGGCGCAATTCTAGCACGGGGGAGGAAGGGGAGTCAAGCAGAGAAGGCCGGGCAAGGGTGGAAACAAGGAAAGGAAGCAAACGAGGGAAAAAGGGGAGCGGGACGGGAGGTGTCTGTCACCTGGACAACGCTGGCAGACCGCTGATCAGGGCGGGCAGTGCCGGGATATCCGGCGCAAGCAGGAGACGGTAGGCGGAAACCTGTTGCACCAGCGCCTGCAACAACGCCAGGTGCGGCGCGATGTAATCACGGTCCCAGCGTTCGATGCTGTTGGGCACCAACGCCAGCAGCGCCTCAGGCGGCTCCAATAGCTCAACACGGCTGGAGTCGATGCCAGGTGTGACGCGCGGAAAGAGCAGCACGCGCGCCTCGGCTTCAGTCTGCCAGACCTCACCGTATGCGTCCTGGGCAGGGAAGGCCCGCTTGCGCTGTGGATCGGCTGTGCCATCCATGAACCGGTGCAGCGACGGGAAGCGCGCCAGCGTATCGTCGTAGGCCGCGAGCAGACCAGGATAAGCGCGGGTCACCACACGGCCAGAGTCCAGGTGGAGCAGCGGTGAGTCGTTGGAGACCAGCTTCCAACCGGCCTCCAGCAGGCTCAGGCCAGTGGTTGTTTTGCCCGCGCCGATGTCGCCCACCAACAGCACGGCCTTGCCATCCAGCGCGGCGGCAAATGCATGTAAGGAGAAAAAGCCGCGCCGGCGCAGCAGCGGACCCAGAACGATGATCAACATATCGTCGAACGCGCCGTAGTGCTCGAACATCGCCGGCAGCAGGTGGCCGTCAATCGTACCCGCGGCCAAATCCACCGACACCGTTCCCCAGCGCGGGAAATGGGCGGTCAACAGGACGCCGTCCAGTGCACAGATCAGCAGGCGCGACTCGGACACGATCTGCCCGGTTGGACGCCACGGCGGCAGCGACTGAACCGTGTTGAGTCGTACGATGACATCCGGTTCCAGCGCTTCGCACTTGAACGGTTCAAAGACGCTGCGCAGCCGGTCGCGCACCACAGCATCGGAGCCATCGACGCCCAGAATCAGGTTGTGCAGGTTGTAGGTGTCCGCTGTCCAAGTCATGACACAAGTATAGCACCCAATGTCGAAACAGGAAGAAAATAGGCTTGACAAAACTTTTGTTTCTTGGTAAACTCCCGCCATCTTCCGTTCCGCTTCAGGCAGACTCCTAAATCAGGTAGGGCCGAAGTTCAGTATTGTGAGATGTCAGGATGGCGCGTTGGGCTCGTACTGGCAGACGATCTATTCCATACAGGCTCGCAGGACTTGCACAACAGGTGTTGCAGCCTACGAACCAACCTCCGGAGGTCACTATGAAGTACACGAAGCCCCAGATCAAGAAGCACGACGAGCTGAAGCAAGTTACCTTCAGCAGCCACTAAGCCGTTAGGTTACCTGTGGTGACGGCAGGGTTCACTGTCCTGATCCACGACTCAGCCGGCTGGGGCGGCTCCAGGCGAGTCGCCCAGTACTGCTGAAGCCTTAGCGCCGGTGTTACCGGCAACCCATCTAGCCTAACGTGCCTTCCTGATATCTCACAATCGTACTCGAAACAAGCCGTGGTGTGAGTCAGACTTCTCGAATCTTCCAACTTGTCCAGCTACTTCGCTTTGACAGCGACTTGTCGTCCCAGGCGTCCGTTCGACCCGATGTCTGGGACGATTTAGCTATCACGGCAATTGCGCTGGGGTTGGCGCCATTGCTGCATGCGCGTACCGGTTCGTTGGACCTGCCTGCGGCGGCCCGGGCCAAGCTGGCCGTCACGTATCAGGCAACCGAGCAGCGCAACCTGGCCATCGCAGCGCAGTTGGGCGAGTTGCTGGCAGCCATGGACGCGGCCGGCATCGCGGCGATGGCGCTCAAAGGGGGCTACCTGGCGTTCAGAGTCTATCCCGACCCGGCGCTGCGCGGTATGTCCGACCTGGATCTGCTTTTCAGACAGGGCGATCTGCCTGCCGCAGAAGCTGTGCTGCAGTCACTGGGATACGAAGGCAAACACAAGCCGGCCGACGAAGGGCCGGGGATTGTCAAGCACACCAGCACCTACAAACGGTCCAGTCCGGATCCAGCGTCGTCCACGCCGAGATCCCTATCTCAGCACTGCCGGCGACCGGCACGTCGATCCTCACGGGTCGCTGGAGGAGTCGTGGTTTGGATTGCGCGTCGATGTCACGCCCGGCATCTGGCAGCGCAGCCGGCCGGCCTTGCTTGTCGGTCAACCGGCGCGCGCGATGGCAGACGAGGACTTGCTGCTGCATCTCAGTGTGCATCTGGTCTTTCACCTGCTCATGAGCAAACCCAGCCTGGTGCAACTCTACGACATCGCGCTGGTGAGCCAGACGCTGCCGCTGGACTGGACGGCGCTGCTTGGTCGGGCCGCCGATCGTGGCGCAAGCGCGTTTCTGTACGCTGCGCTGCACCTGGCCGAACAGGTCTATGGGGCACATATCCAAGGTAACACGTTGGCTCGCCTGCGCGATACCTGCTCGCCTGCCCAGTCCCGCCGCATCGAACGCATGGGGCTGGACGAAGTGGTGCAGCAGACGCAGCGACCGCCCCTGGTCACCATTCGCCAGCGCCTGGCGCGCGGCATCAGCGACCGGCGCGAGGCGGCACGGTGGGCGCCGGACGTCGCCGGAAAATGGGCGGTCTGGCGCACGGCCATCGACATCGGGCGAACGGATACCGGCAAGCTGCTGGGCGACAGGCTGCGCAACGTCATGCCCACTGGCCGCGGCAGGGCAGCGAGTCTGTGATGCCGCGCGCGAGCAAGACGTTGAGCGTGCTTTCGGCCATGCTGGCGGCTGCTGTAACGGCCGTATTGCTGGTCTTCAACACCCGGCGCCTGGTCTTTCTGGCGGCCGCGTCGCTGGACCTGCTAGGCTGGCGAACCAGCTACCGGGACAAGTCGCTTCAGACCGACCCAATGTTGCCCACGGTGCTGGCGCTGGCGCCGATGCGCAACGAGGCGGGCAGCTTGTCCGGCCTGGTGAACGGGCTGCTGGCGTTGGCGTATCCTGCCCAGCGCCTGACCATCGGCCTGATCGACGACGCATCGACGGACGGCACCGGCGCGGCCATGGATGCTCTGGCCGCCGCCTACCCGCACATTCACGCCCTTCACAACCGGGTCAGGCTGGGCAAGGCCGACAGCCTCAACGCCGGGCTGGCGCACTGGCCCGTTGGCGAGATCATAGCCGTCTACGATGCCGATGCGCGGCCGGCGTCTGACAGTCTGCGCCAGATCGCAGCGGCCTTCGCCGATCCAAACGTGGCGGCCGCGGGCGGCATGATCCGTCCGGCCAACGGGTTGGCGTCGCTGACGGCCAGCTACGCGGCGGTGGAGCGGCTGGTGCATCAACAGGTCACGATGCGCGCCAAGGAACGCCTGGACCTGGCGCCCGCCATCCTGGGCAGCAACTGCGCTTATCGCCGCGCTGACCTGGAGGCGGCTGGCGGTTTTCCCGGCGGCGCGTTCCTGGAGGACAGCCACCTGACCGTGACGTTTGCCCGGCAGGGACGGCGGACACGCTTTTTGCCGGACGCGGTCGCGGGCGACAGCGTGCCAGAGACATTGCGCGGCTACTGGCGGCAGCACGTGCGCTGGGGACGCGGGTTTGTCGATGTGGCGGCGGGTGGCGGTGAAAGCACTGGCGCAGGCAAGCGGTTGCAGCCGGCGTCTGATATCGGAAAGCCTGTTGAGGCAGCTTCCTGGAGAGAGGCGGACCTCGTGCGGCGGGCTGAGTTGGCGCTGTTTAGCCTGGGATACCTGGACCGGCTGGCGTTGCTGGCGGGTGTCGCTCTGGCGGCGGCGCGCGGTTTTGCCGGCCGGCGCGGGCGACTCGACACCCTGTTGCGCGGCATGTTGATTGCCAATGTGGTGTTGCCGTATGCGCAGATTGCCGCAGCGCTGACGGCGGAACGTGCTTCGCCGGCGTGGTGGGTGCGACTGCCGATCCTGCCCGCGTTCTTCGCCGTAGACGCGGCTGCGGCGTTGTGGTCGGCAGTGCTCAGCGCCGGCCAGCGGCCGAGAACCTGGCAGCAGACTGAAAGAACCTGAACTGATCCGTCAATCGGCAGCAAGCTAACCGAACTGTCTCTGCGAGGCAGGCATAATCAGCACAATTCCTACCCTACCGTCCTGACCGTTGTCAGCCTTAACCGAGCTCATGATCTCAAAACCCGACGAACAAATCATCATTCTTGGCGGCGGAGTCGCCGGCCTGGCTACTGGCCTCGAGCTGGCGCGGCGCGGCCGGCAGGTTACTGTCATCGAAAAAGGCCGCGTTGCCGGCGGCCTGGCGCAGACGTTCGAGTACGAGACGCCGGCTGGCGTGTTTCGCTTCGACATCGGCGGCCATCGCTTCCACAGCCACAAGCCGGAGATCATCGGCTGGGTCAAGGACCTGATGGGCGCGGATCTTCTCTACGTGCCGCGCATCAGCCGCATCTATCTCAGCAATGACGGCCGGGCCGGGGGCAAGTTCGTCGATTATCCGCTGCAGTTCCCCGGCGCACTGAGCATCTTCTCGCCCGGCCAGGCCGCAAGAATCCTCTCCAGCTACGCCGCTGCGACGGTGCGCAACCGGCTGGACGGCGACGGGCCGGACGTGTCGTTCGAGGACTGGGTGGTGCGCCGCTTTGGGCGCGCGCTCTACGAGGTGTATTTCGAGCCGTACACTGAGAAGGTTTGGGGCATCTCGTGCCAGGAGCTGTCGGCCGACTGGGCCGCGCAGCGCATCAGCCTGCCCAGCCTGAGCGAGGCGGTCAAGCGCGCCATCTCCCCCGGCGCCGCGCCGCCGGCCACCATCATCAGCCATTTCTGGTATCCGCGGCTGGGCTTCGGAATGATCCCCGACCGGATGAAGCAGGAGATCGAGCGACTGGGCGGACAGGTGCTGCTCGGAACCGGCGTCACTGGCATCCTTCCGCAGGACGCCGGCGGTTTCGTCGTCACCGTCGACGACGGCGAGGGGATTCACGAGCTGCGCGCCGATCGGGTGATCTCCAGCATCCCGATGAACTTCCTGCTGGCGGCGCTGCCGCCCGAGACAGGCAGCCGCCAGGTTGCGGAGGACTTCAGGCTGCGCTACCGCGACATCATCCTCATCTATCTGGCCATCAAAACACAGCAGGTAAGCAGCGACAGTTGGACCTATTTCCCCGGCCGGTCGCTGCTGGTGGGCCGGACCCACGAGCCGAGGAACTGGAGCCCGCTGATGGCGCCCGATGGCTACACCTCGCTGGCCGCGGAGGTGTTCACCAGCCAGGGCGAGCCGACCTGGGAACAGCCCGATGAGGTGCTGGTGGCGCGCCGCGGGCGACCTGGCGGATATTGGCTTCATGCCGGCGGGGTCGCTGCACCAGGGCTGGGTGAAACGGGTGCGCTTTGCCTATCCGGTCTACGACATCGGCTACGCCGACAAGGTGAAGACCGTGCGCCAGTTCCTGGAACGTTGGCCGAACCTGCACCTGGTGGGCCGCACCGGCTCCTTCCGCTACATGAACTCCGACGGCGTCATCGAGGATGCGCTGCGGCTGGCCGACTACCTGACCGGCGTGCGGCGAGTACGTGGACGTCAGCAAGACGTACAAGGTGGACTGAGTTGCCAGAGGCGAGCTAATTGATTCAGGTATCTGTGATTGTCCCCGTCTACAACGGCGGTGCGGCGTTCCGGCGCTGCCTCGGCACGTTGGACGAAAGTTGCCATCTTTGCCGCAAAGATGGCAACTTTGGCTGCGAGGTGATCGTGGTCGACGATGGCTCGACCGACGGATCGGCCGAGCTGGCCGCGGTGTATGACCTTCGTGTCCTGCATACGCTGCAACCGCACAGCGGGCCGGCCGCGCAACGTGGGCGCGGAGGCGGCGCGGCGATGCGGTGTTCTTCGTCGACGCCGACGTCGCCGTGCGGCCGGAGACCGTCGGGCTGGTGGCGCAGACCTTCGCCGCCGACCCAGCGCTGGACGCCCTGTTCGGCTCCTATGACGACCAGCCCGGCGAACCGAACTTCCTGTCGCAGTACAAGAACCTGTTTCACCACTATGTCCATCAGCACAGCAGCGAGCAGGCGGCCAGTTTCTGGAGCGGCTGCGGCGCAATGCGGCGCGACGTCTTCCTGCGCCACGGGGGGTTCGACACAACCCTCTACGACCGGCCCTGCATCGAGGACATCGAGTTGGGCTATCGCGTGACGCGCGCGGGCGGCCGCATTCACCTCGTCAAGTCCCTGCAGGTCAAGCATCTCAAGCGCTGGACTGTCCGTTCGCTGCTCCGCTCCGACATCCTGGACCGCGGCATCCCCTGGACGCGGCTGTTGCTGCGCGAGGGCGATTTCGCCCACGACCTGAACCTGCAAACCCACAACCGGGTCAGCGTGGCCGCGGTCTGGCTGCTGGCCTTCAGCTTGCTGGCCGGCCTCCTTGTGCCGCCGTTGTGGCTTCTGGCAGCGGGCACGGCGGCGCTGCTGCTGGCGCTCAACTGGCCGCTTTACCGCTGGTTCGCGGGCAAACGCGGCTGGGGCTTTGCGCTGCTGGTCGTTCCCTGGCATTGGCTGTACTATCTGTACAACGGCATCAGCTTCGCAGTCGGGCTGTTGCAACACCTGGCCAGCCGCCGCGCCGTTCAATCCACCGCCGGCCGCCAACCCTCAACCCTGCCCGACTAGCCAGCCAACCAACCTACCAACTTACGAGTCTACCAATCTACCAATTTACCAATTTTCCAACCTACCAATCTACCAATCTACCAACTTACTAGTCTACCAATTTACCAACCTACCAACCTACCAATCTACCAATCTACCAATCTACCAACCGCTCTTTCCATGAAACTCAACCGCCTGATTTCC
The DNA here is from genome assembly GCA_041391245.1 of Caldilineales bacterium. Lineage (GTDB taxonomy): Bacteria > Chloroflexota > Anaerolineae > JAAEKA01 > JAAEKA01 > JACKBK01. The sequence continues at coordinate 22,199 of JAWKOJ010000041.1, read as the reverse complement.
TTCGGTCTCATGACGGCCGGTGCGGCCGCAACCATTCTTCCCTTGCAGCGCCGGGTGATCTGGGATAACGCCAACCGAACGGTCGCCATCGCGCTGGACTACGACGACGCTGTGGAAGCCGCGACACGCGCCGGCGTTTCGCTGCCCGACCTGTTGCACGAGCTCTGGCATGCCGGCGCGACCCATCTCACAGTCCCGGAAGACACGTTGGCGCGGTTGATGGCGCAGGGCCGGCTGACGCTGACGACTCCCGCGACGCCTGTCGCCGATGACCCGCCGCTGGGCCGTTGGATCTATCTGGCGTCGGGCGAGCCAGGGCTGCTGGATCGAGTGCAGGCCGAGCTTGCCGCGCGCCAGCCGGCAGCCGGAGCAAGTCTCGCAGACGACCAGGGCCGGACATTGCTGGCACTGAGCGGCGACCTGGCCAGCCTGCAGCAGATCGGGCTGGGCTTCGACGGGGAGATTGCGCATCTGGCGGAGCACGCGGGCCTGCAGCCGCTGCCGCGGCCGGTGAGCTATCCCTGGCCGACGGGGGCGACCATCGAGCGTACGCTGTCCCAGGCGGCCGAGATCGCGAGATCGCATAGCGACGGGCCGGCGATTGTCGCATTTGCCGGCGACGGCGCACCCGGTCACCCCGGCGAGTTGATCCTGGGCCACGAGATGCTGATGCACGAGACCATCAGCGCGCTGCAACGGCATGGGTTGACCTTTGCCTACTTCGCCGAGAGCCGCCACCAGCGCGGCGACTGGTTCGTCGCCAAGAGCCTGGCGCCGGACGTGCTGCTGGCGCATGAGTTCACCCAGCCGCAACTGGTGCCCGAGGACATGTATTCGGCGGCCCATCGCTGGGGCTTGCTGGCGCGCGAGCGGGGTATCCGGCTGGCCGTATTGCAGATGTTCAAGGTCGTCCATGCCACCACCCCGCGCGACTGCGTGGACTACGTGGCGGCCGTGGCCGATGTGCTGGTCAACCGCGAGGGAATGCGTCTCAGCGGCCGTCCTGACTTCCGCCCGCAGCATGTGCATCACAGCCACGGTCACGGTCACGGTCACGATCACGATCACGGTCACGGGCACCACCATCACCATCACGAGGAGCGGGGAGCGGAGCGCGTGGAGGGTGCAGAGTGGAGAGTGGAGAGTGGAGAGTGGAGAGTGGAGCGAGAAGCGGGGAGCGGGGATGGAGAGACACATCATAGTGATTTCACCATTCAACATCATCATCACCATTCCGATGATCACGGAGAAGGGGTTTCCCGCGCTGCGCCGGTCTTTGCAAACCCCGCGTTGTTGCGCGACGACGACGCGTTGCCGTGGATCGCGCTGATCCCGGCCGGGACGGCGACGCTGGCGCTGGCGGAGTTTCTGGACCTGCCGCAGAAGCTGGCGCTGCCGCTGACGCTGGCCGGGGCGCTGGCGCCGCTGGTCGTGCGCCGGCTGGACCGGCCAGCCAATGAGCTTGAGGCCACCTTCCGCCCCTCGTACGCGCCGAAGCTGGTAGCGCTGGGCATCACTGCGACCGCGCCGCTGGCGGCGTCGCTGGTCAGCTACCGCGGCGGGTTGGCGGGTGTCCTGCAGGGCGAGCTTGTCGGCGCGCTGGCTGCCGCCGGGCTGGCGGCCACCGTGGCCGACCGTGACTATACGCTGCGCATCGAGGAGATCAAGACCTACGGGCTGGACTGGATCGTGCCGCTGGCCGGCGCGCTGGCCGTGGCGCTGGCACCGACCCTCACGGCGCGCCGGCTGACCGCCGAGGTTGAAGTGATTTCGCAAGTCGTCGAACCGGTCGCTGTTGCCCCTGCGAGCCTGTCGCCGTCGATGGTGCGCCGGGTGACCAGCGCGTTGCCGGCGGCCGGTCTTGACAGGGCCAGAGCGCTGGCCCGCACGCAGTCGCCGCGCCTGGCGGAGGCGGCCTTAACCGCCGGCACGCGGCTGGTTGAGAAGCGACTGCACAAGCAGTTGTCGGGACCAACGCGGCTGGCGGCCGTCTGGCTTCTTCAACAGGGAACCGACCTGGCCAAACAAAGGCTTGTGGAGGCCGCGCAGCAGGCGTTGACACCCGCGCCGAAGGAACCAACGTCGGTCCCCGTCCAGGTGGTGGAGGAGCCGGTTCGGAGCGTCGCCGTCCGGCGCCCGCCCGAGCCTGCCATGGTGACGACCAGCGGCGAGATCGCAGTCCGGGCTGGAATTGCAGCCGCGGCCATCGGCGCCGGGCTGGTATTGGCGAAGACCGGCTTGCTGGCCGCCAATCCGCTGGCGGCGCTGGATCAGGAGCACACGGCCGAGCACACCCACCACCTGAGCCGCGCCCAGGCCGCCATCGGCGACGCGCGCATGGCAATCAGCCCGCGGCCGCTGCGCAAATGGACGTTCGCGACCGTGGCCGCGCTGGCAGCTTCGGCAACGATGCCGGGGCGCGCGGCGGATCTTGCGCTGGTGCTGGCGACGCTGGGCGAGACGGCGTTTCTGGCCGGCTTCCGCGAGCCGGCCCGTCCACTGGCGCGCACGGTGGCGGATCGCGTGACGCTGCCGGGGACGCGTAGATAGGTAGCGCGCACGATCGTGAGGTGCGATGTGAGTCCTGCTTGACAGAATCTTACCTGAAAGCCCGGTAGATGAGTCACGATGTCGAGGTGGACCAAAGCAACAAGATAGAGGACAGCGGCCCGACGGTGATTGCCTTCGCCAATGGAGTTGACGACGCCGTGGTCATATCATCAAAAACGAAAACCCAGAAGCCATCTCTCGGCTCCAGACAGTCTGACACACCGAAGCCTCTGGCCTATGTGCTGGTTTTCGCTGCGAGCGTTTTCTCCTGCTTGAGCCATATCTGGATCAGCTGGACAGAGTTGTCATTGATATTGAATACACCGGTTACAACCGACGCATCAAGAGTTTCTTACTGGCGCGTATCTGGCGCAATCGACCAGAATTTGACGCATGGCGCATTGAGTTTGGAGCGAGTCGGCAAGGGATCCGCTCACGACAAGGCCAACCTGGTGAGAAGAGGAAAGGATACAAGGCGCAGGATAGTGAGTCTGGACGACCTGCTGGAGGTCTTGGAGAAATAGAAAAGACCGGGGGCGTCCCTTGGGCTGTCCTTGCGGATGCCAAAATTGGGAGCTGCTGCCGGGGTCTCCGTCTGGCTTACGCCAGCACTTCCGCATTTCAACGGTCGGGGACCTTTGGCCGCCCGGTCTTTCTAACACTTTCATTGTACCACGATCTGTCAAGATGCCGAAGTATTGGACCTTACCCAGTCATCGGTATTCCCATACAAGTGGGCGATAACTGGTTCTTTGGCAAGTAATCAACAGATCGCCGTCATGAACGACAACTCCTGTTCACGCGCCGCGCCGCCGCATGGTGTCCTCGAATTCGGTGATCTCGGCGCACAAGGTGGCCCAGATCGCCGGCTCGCTGGCGGCGGTGGTGATCCTGCCGCGGCTGTTGGGCGTCGAGGACTACGGGCGCTTCTCCTTCGTGCTGTCCCTGACGTTTCTCGGCGCGATCCTGGCCGATCTGGGCACGCTGGACGTGTTTGGCCGCTTTGTGCCGACCATGACCGCGGATGCGGCGCGCACCCTGTACATGCGCACGCTGGCGTTCTCGCTGGCCGTGTCACTGCTCTGTTTTGCAGCCACGGCAGCCGCGGCCATGCTGCTGGCGTCGTGGATGGTTTGGCTTTGGGCGCTGATGGCCGGCGCGATGGTGGTGCTGCGGGTGGCGTCGTGGGTGCCGTTCCAGTACGCGCTGGCGCAGAACCGCGTTGGCGCCTGGATGACGGAGCAGGCGTGGCGGCAGTGGGTCACGCTGGGTGCGCTGGTGGTGCTCTACCCGCTTCTGGGTTTCACCGGCGCGCTGCTGGCGCTGCTGCTGATGGAAGCGTTGTTCGCCGGGCTGGGGCTGTGGTGGGCGCGCAGCGACTGGACGGGCCGCCAGTTTCGCGTCGAGTGGCACTATTTCAAGCCGTTTCTGCTGGCTGGCGCCGGCTTCTTCATGGCCAACCTGGCTGCTGTCGGGCTATATCGCTCCGGCCCGGTGTTGCTGGAGGCATTGACCGGCAACAGCGCGCAGGTCGGCTATCTCAGCCTGGCCATCGGCATGTACCTCATGGTCTACGTCACCGTCAGCCAGTTCGCGCAGAGCCTGATCCCTGCGCTGACCACGTTGCGCGCGGCCGGTCACATCGACGAGATGCAGCGCAGGCTGGGCAGTTTCATGCGCGTCTGGCTGCTGGTCACGCTGCTGGGAACTGCTGCGGTCTGGCTGCTGGCCGGCTGGCTGGCGCCGCTGGTGTTCGGCCGCGAGTTTGCCGCGGCCGCGCCGGCGCTGCGCTGGATCAGCCTGGCCATGGCGCCGGCGGTGATCGTCTGGGCCGCCAACGTCACTGCGACGGTCAGCGGCCGCGGCGCGGTCAAGTTCAGCGCCATCCTGGCCGCGCTGCTGGTCTTCCTGGCCGGCACGCTGCTGCTGGCGCCGCAGCACGGTGCGGCCGGCGCCGCGCTGGCGCTGAGTCTGGGCGTGATGGTGCAGGCGGTGGTGCTGGTGGCGCGGCTGCGGCCGGAGTTTCGGCTGACTCGTATTGCGTAATGCGTGTTGCGTAGCGAGTGAAGCACCGTGGATAGGCGCTGAGCCGGGTTTGTGAACGGCCAGTGAGCGGGCGACGAATGCAGCCGCTTGACACGATCTATATCGAACGACAACCAACACATTAGAACATACCGATCTCCGATTACGCAACACGCAGTACGCAATACGTTACCTGTGACCGCCACCAATCCGAAGACCTTCGCCCACATCCCCGCCGGCCCGTTCATCTATGGACCGGAGGTGACCTATGAACGGCTGGAGCTGGCGCCGCCGCCCCGGCCGCGGCAGGAGATGAGGCTGGACGAGTTCTGGCTGGCGCGCTATCCGGTAACGTTCCGCGAGTGGAAGGCGTTTCTGGACGACACCGGCCACCGCTGGATCGGCACGTGGTGGCGGATCGTGTCGCCGCCGCGAGGTTGGCTGCGACGTTTTGCGCCGTGCAACGGCTACCCGCCGGAGATGGCAGGCTACCCGATCGTGGATGTGACGCAGGAGGACGCTTTTGCGTATTGCGCTTGGCTCTCAGAAAAGCTGGGCCTGCGTTGCACGCTGCCGAACGAGTTTCAATGGGAAAAGGCGGCGCGCGGCTTGGACGGGCGCACCTTTCCCTGGGGCGAGGCGCTGCCACGGCCCGAGCTGGCTGACCTGAAGGCGACGCACACGCTGGGCCTGGACTACTACCGGCGCAACCTGATGACCCGGCCGCAGATCGAGCTGGCAAGGAGCGGCTGGTACTGGCGGATCGGTGCGCCGCTGCCAGTGGGCGCGATCCCACAGAACATCTCGCCTTTTGGCTGTTATGATATGGCCGGCAACGTCTGGGAATGGACCAGCAGCCTTTATAACCCTGCTGTGCCGCAGTACCACGTGGTGAAAGGCGGCTCGTGGGGCTACAGCCCGCAGCACACCGCCTGCAACTGCCGCAGTGCGTGCAGCATCACCATCCCCAGCCGCGTTTATCATGCGCAGGGCACCGGCTTTCGGGTTATGATCGCGCCTACTACGAGCGAGAACGAGACGAGTTGCTGACGTTCATGACGACAGTCCTGCGCCCGACCGAGCGATCGACCTCCGCGCCAGCGACGGCGATCCGTTGGGTGCTGGTGGCCGTCGCGACGGCGTTGGCGTTGGCGGCCCTGATAACCGCCGCCACGCGCGTTGCCTACCCGTACGACATCGACTTTGTCGAGGATGGCATGTTGATGCAGGCGTGGCGGGTGGCCAAAGGTCTGCCGGTCTACGTCGAACCGTCGGGCGCCTTTGCGCCGCACGTTTACATGCCGTTGTACACCTGGCTCGGCGGACTGCTGTTGGCGGTCACCGGGCCGTCGCTGGCGCCGCTGCGGCTGGTTTCGCTGGCCGCGACGCTGGTCACCGCCGGACTGATCGTCTGGATCGGCCGGCGAGCAGAGCGGCCTGGCTGATCTGCTGGCCGGCGGCGCGCTGTATCTGGCCGGCTACCGGATCGTCGGCGGCTGGTACGACCTGGCGCGGGTCGATCCGCTGTTCATGGCGCTGACGCTGGCCGGCCTGGCGCTGGTTGTCTACCGCCGGACCGCTGCCGGGCAGGTTGCCGCCGCTGTTGTGCTGGCTATGGCCTACCTTGCCAAGCAAAATGGGCTGTACTTCGGCTTGATCGCCGCGGGCTGGCTGCTGCTGGTCGAGGGACGGCGCGGGCTGGTGTTCACTGCCACGTTCGCGCTGGCGGCCCTGGTTCCAACAGCGCTGCTGAACGCCGCCAGTGACGGTTGGTTTGCCACCTATGTCTTCGGCATCGCGTTCGCCAGTCCCACCGAATGGCAGCGGGCGCTGTACACGCTGGGCGCTGAGATCTTCGGCGACATGGCTGTTTTAGCGGCGCTGTTTGTGCTGCTGGCGGTCCTTTCGCTGGGCCGCTACCGCCGCCGGGTGCTGTATGAACAGCCCTGGCTGCTCTTCATAACTGCCGCGATTGCGGCCAGTGTGGCCGGTCGTGCGTCGGTAGGCGGCGCCCGCAACCAGTTGATACAGGCCTACGCGCTGCTCTGCCTGACGCCCGCGCTGATGTGGCGTGAACTGGGCCGGCGACCGGGTCGTGCCTGGGCGAAGCCGGCGCTGGAGGCGGCTGTGGTGGTCCAGCTTCTGCTGACGCTGGTTGCGCCGGTCGGCCGGCTCGTGCAGCCCGCACCGGCGCAGCGCTACAGGCCGACGGCCGCGATGAGCGAGGCAGGCGACCGGTTGGTGGCCAGCCTTGCGGCCACGCCGGGCGACGTGCTGGTGATGATGCACCCGTACTACGCGCTGAAGGCCGGCAAGCAGCCGGCCGCGCAGATCCAGGCGCTGTGGCACGCCCGCTGGCGCGGCCGCGATCCGCTGCCGGCCGACCTGGTCGAACGCATAGAGAACCGCGAGTACGCCGAGATAATCTCCGACGAAAGCCCGTACTTCGAGACCGAACCGGCGCTGATGGCCTTGATCGATGCCAACTACGTCCCGCTGCGCCAGCTTGCGCCACAAGATGCGCCCGCAACGCTCAACGGACTGGTCGTGCGGCCGCAGACCATCTACGTCCCGCGACCCTAGCGCCGCTTCCCGCCTGCGACAGCAATTCTGAAACTGGACGCGGACGAACGCGGAAAGTGTATTGGTCAATCAGAAGATGCAATGAGGCGACACTCGGTCGACCAGCCCGCCAGAGGCTGAAGCCTTCTGGCTACAAATATGGAAGGCCCTGCGGGCCTGCAGCCTGTCAACCTGTCTACTTGCTTACTTGTCTACTTGTCTAGCAGCTTATCCGGACGACTCCCTGAGGTGATACGATGACCGACATCATGATGGTTAACTTCCGCAACGAGCGTGATATGTACCCGCCCTTCGGCATCATGTACGTGGCCGATGCGCTGATGCAGGACGGATACACGGTTGAGATCTGGCACGAGCAGGAGGACCGTGTGGATGACTTCGTGCGCGCGGTGGAGCGCGCGCGGCCGCTGTGGGTCGGCTTCAGCACCATCACCGGCCCGCAGCTCAAGGCCACCATCGACGCCACCAGGCGGGTCCACGAGATGGGCATTACCACGGTCTGGGGCGGCGTGCACGCCACCATCATGCCCGAGGATGTGCTGCGCGAGCGCTACGTCGATTTCGTGGTGGTCAACGAGGGCGAGGTGACCGCGCAGGAGTTCACCCGCGAGCTGCGCAGTGGGCGCAACTGGGCCGAGGTGCGCGGGCTGGCGTGGAAGGACGACGCCGGCCGGCCGGTGGTCAACATGGAACGCCCTTTCATCCAGAACCTGGACGACTTCTCGCCGCGCTGGGATCTGCTGGCGGACGTCGAGGCGTATCTCCTGCAATCCGGCCCCTATGACCGCGCCATCCCGGTCTACATCAGCCGCGGCTGCCCGTTCCGCTGCGCTTTCTGCTACAACGAGATCGTCATGAAGCGCACCTGGCGCCAGCACAGCGACCAGTTCATCCTCGACCAGATCAACTGGCTGAAGGAGCACCACGGCATCAACGCGGTGGACTACGCCGACGACTACCTCTTTGGGCGCATCAAGCCGATGCAGCGGCTGGTGGAACAGGTCAACATGCCGTGGAGCGGACAGGTGCGGGTGCAGTTGCTCAAGCCGGAGTTCATCCAATGGATGGTCGAGACCGGCTGCCAGTGGGTCAACATCGGCGCGGAGAGCGGCAGCCAGGCCGTGCTGGACTCGATTGCCAAGGACCAGAAGGCCGAGTGGATCGAGATGGGTGTGCGCAACCTGGCCGACTATGCGCCGCACATCGAGGCCAACCTCAGCTTCATCGTCGGCCTGCCCGAGGAAGGGCCGCAGGAGCGGCGCGTCACGCTGGAGCTGATCGACCGGCTGTGCCAGATCACCCCCAACGCGCGCTGCTCGGTCTGCGTCTACATGCCATATCCGGGGACGCCGTTGTGGCCCGACGCGCTGGAGCGCGGCTACGTCCCGCCCGACAACCAGGAGGGCTGGGCCGAGTTTGACCTGAACCGCGGCAACACCCCCTGGGTCAGCGAGGCCGAGGCCAGCGCGATGTGCGAGATCAACGACATCCTCTACGTCGGCCGCAGCCAGGGACACTGGCTGCTGAAGCCGTACTACGGGCTGCTGCGCTGGCGCTGGATGAACCAGCAGTTCGGCTGGTACTGGGAAGGGCCGGCCAAGCGGGCCGGCGGGCAGTTTATCAACAACGTTGGCCCGCTGCGGGCCGTCAAGGAACGCTACGCCGGCAAGCTGGTCACGTACAACGCCAACACCCACAAGAGCAAGATCGACAGCCACCAGGCGGCGATGTGAGCGTGAAACGTGAGGCGTGAAACGTGACGCCGGAGAGTTTGGAGCAGTTGGATCGAGTGCGGCGGCTTTGTCTGGCCCTGCCAGAGACCAGCGAGCGGCTGTCGCACGGCGAGCCGACCTTCTTCGTCGGCAAGAAGGTCTTCGTCATGTTTGCCGACAATCACCACGGCGACGGGCATGTTGCCGTGTGGTTGCCGGTCCCGCCCGGTCTTCAGACTGAGTTGATCGCCAGCGAACCACAGACATACTTCCGCCCGCCCTATGTTGGGGTGCGCGGCTGGGTCGGCATCGAACTGGCGAGCATCAGCGACGAAGATCTGCGCTTTCATATCGAGGTTGCCTGGGAGCTTATCGCTCCGAAAAGACTTGTGTCTGGCAGGAAGCAATGAGATGACCACACGTTGCCAATGGGCCGGATCCGACCCGCTTTACGTGGCCTATCACGACCAGGAGTGGGGCGTGCCTGTGCACGACGACCGGCTGCTGTTCGAGTTCCTGATCCTGGAGGGCGCGCAGGCCGGGCTGAGTTGGTCCACGATCCTCAAAAAGCGGGAGAGCTACCGTCTCGCGTTCGACAACTTCGATCCGCAGCAGGTGGCCGGATACGATGACCAGAAGATCGCCGAGTTGTTGGCCAATCCCGGCATCGTCCGCAACCGGCTGAAGGTCAACGCGGCCGTCAGGAACGCGCGCGCCTTTCTGGCCGTGCAGGCTGAGTTTGGCAGCTTCGACGCCTACATCTGGCAGTTCGTCGGCGGCCGGCCCAGGCGCAACGCCTGGCGCAGCCTGTCGGAAATGCCGGCCGAAACCGACGAGTCGCGCGCGATGAGCAAGGACCTGAAGCGGCGCGGCTTCACCTTCGTCGGTCCGACCATTTGCTACGCCTTCATGCAGGCCGTCGGTCTGGTGAACGATCACGAGGTTGACTGCTTTCGCTACCACGAGTTGGGGTAAGCTACGCCTTCGCCCGCCCCACGCGCATCCTCCTACTCCTACTCCTCCTCATCCTCCTACTCCTACTCCTACTCTTACTCATCCTCGTACCTGTCCACCGCAGAACGGGGAACGAGAGTGAGGGACGAGCAAGAGGATGAGCACGAGTAGGAGTAGCACGCCAGGATTCAACCATTTGCAGGCGCTTCCCTGTTGTGCTATTATTGCCGCAACGTCGTCCGCTAATTGTAGTTCAGTAGTTTCGGGGTACGACCTGTGGCGAGACTGGAGATTCGCCTGCTGGGCGAGCCGTCCATCCGGTGGGATGGGCAACCTTGGGAGATAGCGCGCCGCCAGGCGCGAGCGTTGCTGTATCGCCTGGCCGCCTCACCGGAACCCGTTGCCCGCAGTCAACTGACTTTCCTCTTCTGGCCCGACGCGCCTGACACCGCCGCCCGCCGCAACCTCACCCAACGCCTTAGTCTCCTCCGTCGCGATCTGCCCGACCCAAGGCTGGTGCAGACCACTGCCACCCACGTCCAACTGGACCGGGAGCGGGTTTGCGTCGACACATCGCAGTTCCGCCACCTCCTGGACGAGGCCGGCGGCCGGCAGCCCGCAAGCCTGGCCGAGGCGGTCGATCTCTACACCGGTTCCTTCCTGGGCGGCTTCTCCCTGCCCAACGCGCCCGAGTTCGACCAGTGGGTCCACGCCCAGCGCAGCGAGATGGATGGACTGTTGCTGGATGCCCTGGCCGACCTTGTCGATCACCTCGCCGACAAAGGTGATACCACGGCCGCGGTCGCGGCGGCCCGCGCGGATTGAGAATTGATCCGCTGGACGAGGCCATGCACCGCCGGCTGATCCGGCTCTACACCGCCGCCGGCGACCGCGCGGCCGCCCTGCAACAGTACGAGACCTGCGCCGCCATCCTGGAGGCGCGAGCTGGGGGTCGATCCGCTGCCGGAGACGACGGCCGCCTACCAATCCGCGCTGGCCGGCCATGCCGGCGCGCCGGAGGTGCCTGCCCGGCAGCTGGCGTGGAAGACCCAGCCCAGCCTCCATGTCCCCTTCACCGGCCGCGACGATGCGCTGGCTGAGTTGGGACGTGCCTACCGCCGCGCCCAGTCGGGTCAGGGCGGGGTGGTGATGGTCACCGGCGAGGCTGGCATGGGCAAGACGCGGCTGGTGCAGGAGTTCGCCGGCAGGTTACCTGACAACGGCCTGGTGCTAGTGGGCAGCAGCCAGCGCGAGTCGCTGGCCGCACCCTACGGGTCGCCGGTGGAGGCGCTGCGCAGCGGGCTGGAGCAGGCGGCGCGGACCCTGTCCGACGGGGGACGGCGCGCCCGGCTGGCCGACCTGCTGCCCGGCGGGGTCGCGCCCATCTGGCTCAGCGAGGCGTCGCGTCTGCTGCCCGAGCTGCGCGCGCTGGCGCCCAACCTGCCCCAGCCCATCGATATCCGTGACCCCGACGCGGCCCGCAGCCGGCTCTTCGAGGCGCTGCACCGTCTGCTGGCTGCGCTGCCAGCGCCGCGCCAGACCACGCTGCTCTTCCTGGACGACCTGCACTGGGCCGACGACGCCACGGTGGGCTGGCTGTCCTACCTGGCAAGCAAGCTGCGCCGCAGCCGGCTGCTGTTGGTGGCCGCCTTGCGACCGACGGAAAACGCCAACCTGGACGACCTGCGCGCCACCCTGAGCCGGCGCCAGGCGCTGCACGAGATGGCGCTGGCCGGCTGGGACCAGGCCACGGTGCAGCAGGTGCTGGAACGACTGCCCCGACTGACAGTTGAGGACGCAGCCGGCATGGCTGCTCGGCTCCACAACACGACCGGCGGCAATCCCTTCTTCGTGCTGTCCATCGTGCAGGAAATGATCGAGGGTGGGTCAGAGAACGGCGCTGGCAAGCTCCCCGTGCCGGGGCAGGTGCGCGAGGTGTTGGAACGACGCGTGCAGCGCCTGCAACCGGCGGCGCGCCAGGTTCTGGAGGCCGGCGCGGTACTGGGCGCCCGTTGTGACTTCGCCCTGTTGCAGGCCACCTCCGGCCGCGACGGTCTGGAAACCGCCGACGGGCTGGACGAGTTGGTGGCCCGCCAGATGCTCGACCCGCTGCCGGCCGGCTTCCAGTTCCACCACGACCTGATCCGCGCGACCGCCTACGACCGCATGAGCAGTTGGCGCCGCCGATTGCTGCACAGCCGCGCCGCCGATACCCTGGAAGAACGGCTGGCGGCCGTCAAGGCAGGCACGAAGACCGGGACAGGCGAGATCGAGTTCCAGGAGATCGACCTGGTCCGCCTGCTGGCTGAACAACACATCAGCGCTGGCAACGAAAAACGAGCGGTGCCGTACCTAATTACGATAGGCCACCACCTGTGTGGCACCTACGCAAACAAGGCTGCAATACCATATTTCGAGCAAGCTCTTGATATCGCTCCTGAGTCCGACCTCGACACACGCTGGGAAGTGCTCCAATCAATGGTGGAAATCAACTGGTGGCGTGACGACATGGTAACATGGGAGAAGTACACACTTCGCCTGTTGGATTTGGCAAGAAGAACGGAAAACAACCATAGACTTGCGATCTCACTGCATTGGATGGCACGAGCCTCTGCCACGGGAAAAACGGCGAATCTAGACGAGGGGCTAGGATATATCAGGCAAGCACTGGCCCTCGCCAAAGCAGAAGGAGACATTGACCTGGAAGCAGCTATCCGGGGTGACTGGGGGGGTATCCTATGGCGCCAGGGTGACTATGAAGGTTCCATAGAGCAGAGAACGCTCCATCTCAAGGCCATGCGAAAGCTCGGTAATCGGCGCGGGGAAGTTATAGCCCTGTACCAACTGGCAAGCATCATCGGTTCCCAAGGGGATGAGTTGCTTGCAGAATCGTACTGGTTGAGGGCGCTAACACTGGCCCAGGAGATTGAAGATCAGAACTGGCAGGCAGTGGTGATAGCGGAACTGGTAGGCTTCACTCTTCAGCGCGGTGACATTAACACTTCAAAACTGCTAGTCAAGGCAGCCTCCTTGCTTGAAATCAGCGGTGACGATCTCATGGCAGATTTCATACATGCAGAAACGAATGGGGCACTTGCCATGATTGAGGAAATCCTCCAGAAAGCCGAAGAATACTTCCGTCAGGCTCTGACCTTTGCGCAATTAAGAGGCCACACTTTTCTCGAGGCCTACGCGTTGAGTAAATTGCTGATTCACTGGCCATTCAGAGGCGTTATCGGAAGCAAGCACTATGTTCCGCGACGCAGCAGCCATGTATCAAGCAATTCCCGGACGAGCGTGCTATATTTGGTGGACACGTGCTCTCTGGGCCCGAACCGCACTATTGCATGGCAGCGTGCGGCTAGCGCAGATTTGGTCGAAAAGATCGTCTCGCATCTTGAAAGAGGCGGTCAGCTTCCACGCGCGAAGCCCTTCGCATTCAAATCATATGTGTTCAAGTCCTACAAACGATTGATGATCCTCGCACAAAGAACACTGTTGGACACAATCTACACTCGCATGCGGAATAGCAGACAACCTTGACGACGCCGAGAAACGCCGCATGTTCCTGGAAGGAGATCTTCCCTGGCACCGCGAGATTACGGCCGCGTGGGAGAGCGATGCAGGCAAACAGGCTCCTGTGATTGTTCTGCATGGGTAGATCAGATGGATGAAACGGTCAAACCCGGTTGACTCCAAACCTGCCTACTAAGAAACTGGTTATGTCACCGCGCAGCGTCAGTGACGGCTTTGATGCCAGGTTTCTCACTCTATCCACAGGCGCCGCAGCTACTTATCAATTTCAGAGGAGATCTTTGGACTTCTATCATGACTCGATTGTTAGCGGACAAGGAGAGCCAATTAGCGAAACATTCCGGGCATTGAACCAAGTTACACCCACAAGGAGAAACGTCTCGTGTCTATCCAAATCCGTCTCGTCTCTGGTCTCATCGCCTTGCTTCTCTTGGCGCGTGTGTCGCGCCGCCTCCAGTGCGGTGAACCAAACTCTCAGAGGCAATGCGATAGCCCTACACCGCCATCCGAACCGGTGACGCTTAACATGCGTCTATTCTCAGATCCACCTTCAATTGATCCAGCCCTGACCGCGGATCAGATTTCGGCGACGGTCGTCGAACAAACCTTCATGGGCCTAACCTCATACGCGGACGATGCCTCGGCAGTTGTCCTGAGTTGGCTACCGATTGGTCGGTCAGTGAAGATGGCCAGACGTGGACCTTTCACCTCCGCGACGATATTCCCTGGGTTCGGTGGGATCCCGAGTCCGGGAGAAGTCGCTCAGGAAGTCGACAGATCAGGCAATGTGCGGATGGTAAACGCTCACGACGTGGTCTATGGTGTGCAACGAACGCTGGACCCGACGACGGGCTCTGGGTACGCCTATGTGCTCTATTCCATCGCCAACAGCCGCTGTCAACACCACCGAAGATGTCACACAGGAATGCTGGACGGTCTCGGCGTACGAGGATGTTGACGATTTCACCGTGGAATTCACGCTCGAGAATCCGGCGGCCTATTTCCCTCGATCGCCGGACTTTGGGTGAAAGCGTCCGTGCCAAGCTGGGCCATCGAGGGACACGGCGAATAATGGACTGATCCCGAGCGCTGGTATCCAATGGTCCCTTCACATTGGCAGAATGGTTGCACGAACTTCGCTGACATGGTCCGCAATCCGTACTGGCCCCTGTGGGATGCGAAGCGGCAACCTTGACCGTATCGAGTTCGTGATCATTCGGAGCAATCAACTGCTCTGGCGCTATATGAGACCAACGAATTGGACACCACGCCAGTGCCGGCGCCGACTTCGAGCGCGTGAAAGAGGATGACACGCTTGGAAACGAGTTGCAGGTTCTGCCCGAAGCTTCTCGACCATGTACATCGGCTTCACACAGAGCAAACCACCGCTGGACAACCCGCTGGTACGCAAGGCGTTGGCGGCTGCTATCGACCGACAGTCAATTGTGGATTCGCTTGAAAATGGGCTCCCAATTGCTGCAAATACGTTGGCACCGGTAGGGGTGTTCGGCAGTGTAGCCGGCGATCCATCCATCGGCGAGTGGATGTTGGATTACGATAAGGGGCTCGAATTAGCCAAGGAGTTGATGGCTGAAGCAGGGTATCCAGATGGTGAGGGCATCAATCTGACTATCATGCATTGGGGTTCCGAAGGCTCGAATCGATGGATGCAGGCCATCCAGTCGATGTGGGCGCACGTATTTCCCAAAGCCAACTTCGAGCTGGAAACAATGGAGTTTGGCGCATTTCTGAACAGTTTGTACCCGGACTCACCGGTCGAACAGGCGCCGGATGTGTGGCTTATGGGCTGGGTGGCTGACTACCCGGATCAGAACAACTGGTTGCACGAGATACTCCATGCCGAAGAGGGCCTAAACTTTTCACGAGCCGAAGCAACAGAATTCGAGCAGTTGACAAAGGAGGCCCAGGGTGCGACAGACCCCACGCGCCGTGCGGATCTTTACCGAGAGGCCGAACGGATGCTGATCGAGGATGAAGCGCGCATCAGCCCGCTGTTCTACACCGCCTACGCGCGCCTGGACAAGCCCTGGCTGACAAGAACCAACAGCTTGCTCGCTACCATCCAGATGGATCGGTGGTCCATCGAATGGGAAGCCAAACAGGCTGCATTGGCACAGTGACAATCCACCGTTTCAAAGACACGTTTCAAGAACAACAAGACGCTCGCCCAGTTGGGCGGGCGTTTTTGATTCGGTCTTGTTGAGGCTGGCGGCTTGTTTACACCCGCGCGCTGTTTGTAAACAGTTTGTAAGCACCTCCCTGCTATCCTGTGGCCAGTTGATCCGGATCCGCAACCACAGATTTCAGGAGGTGCTGAATGAAACGAAAATTGGTATCCGCAGGGCTGCTGCTGGCGGTCCTGCTCACCACTTTGGTCGCGCCGGCAGCGGCGGACGGCCGCAACCAGCCGCCGGTGGCTGTGCCCGACTTCGCGCTCACATCCCCTTACGACCCGGTCGCCATCGCCAACGTCCTTGCCAACGACTGGGATCCCAACGGGGACGGGATCTTCCTCATCGGGATTCGGGCAACCGAGTACGGGTCCGCCCTCATGAAGCCCGAGGCCGGCCTGGTCTACTTCACCTTCGCCAAGGACGCTCCCAAGGACGCCGTGGGGATCGTGGTCTACGAGATCCGCGACAGCTACGGGGCCGCAGCCCAGGGTGTGCTGACTATCTATCGACCGCAGTGGTGCTGTTCCGCATAGCACTGCCCAACCTCATGTACAGGAGGTACATCATGAAACGCCAGTTCATCTCTGCGGGACTGCTGCTGCTGGTCCTGCTCACACTGATCGCCGGCCCGGCTGGAGCCCAGGAGCGGAACCACCCACCGGTGGCGATGCCAGACTACGCCAATCTGGCCGAACCTTCCACCTATGTGGTCGTCGATGTGGTTGCCAACGACTACGACCCCGACGGCGACGCCATCCTCGTAACCGGGCTACTCGACGTGGACGGCGGACAGGCATGGCTGGGGAAGAAGTCCGGAACCATCGTGTTCCGCTGGGTCAACGAAACCACCGGTCATCCGCCTGCCACGGTGCACTACCTGTTGGAAGACAAGCACGGCGCCTCGTCGGTCGGCACCTTGACGGTCTACAACTTCCCACTGTGCGAAGAGGCCTGCCAATAATCTGCCATGATTCGTACCCAGGATGACGCGGGAACGGCACGGGGTGGCCGGCGCAGGGTGGCCGTGGAGCCACCTTTGCGCCGTTGCCGCCTGACCGAACAGAATTGCCGAACGTCGATCGATCTGGTGCTCCAGCAGTGCCGGACGACAGAACTAAACTCACTCTTCAGGAGGTGTATCTTGCTAAAAGCAATCATTCAGACCGGCCTTGTGGTTCTCCTTGGCCCTGCCCCCAGTTCCAGCCAACTTCAGTCCGAGCCGCGCCCGCGGCTGCCACAACGCAGGCGGGGACGTGGAAATGCTGGGACCAGTTACAGACAGATCCGTGCAACGTCTGGTTCACCGCCACCAGCTTCGTTTCCGCCACGGATGGCTGGGCGGTAGCCGGCACGGGTGACATCTCGGCGGAGAGCATCTATCTGCACTGGGACGGCACGGAGTGGACCCAGACGGAAACCGAAAGCATTCATCTCTACGATGTCGCCATGGTGTCAGCCACCGATGGCTGGGCCGTGGGGGACTCCATCGGCGTCCGGCGCTGGGACGGCAACTCGTGGGGACCCGGTGGTCTCACGAACGCGAGCCGGACTCTACGGGGTAGACGTCGTATCTGCAAACGACGTTTGGGCCGTGGGGCTGGCATCGGCTTCGCGACGCCGCGCTTGCGCATTGGGATGGCGCTGCCTGGTCCCTGAGGGTATTATCGGCGCGGTGCGCTGCGATCGGTGGCCATGGTCTCTCGCGACGGACGGGTGGGCTGTGGGTGACGCCGGACTGATCGTGCACTGGGACGGGGCGTCCGGAACTCGGTGTCCAGCCCGACCGGCAACGACCTCACAAGCGTGTTCATGCTCTCGGCATCTGCTGATGGTTGGGCCGTCGGCGACCTGGGCACGATCCTCCACTGGGATGGCGCATCCTGGGACACCGTGACGACCCCGGCCGGTGAGGATCTCACCGAGGTTACCATGCTTTCTCTCCTTGCCGACGGCTGGGCCGTTGGGCCAGAACGGGACGATCCTCCACTGGGATGGCGCATCGTGGAGCCAGGTCACCAGCCCAACGGCAAAAGGTCTGGACGCTCTGGCGATGGTTTCCGCGGCCGACGGCTGGGCCATGGGCAGCGAAACCACGATGCTGCACTGGAACGGCGTTGACTGGGGTGTCATCTCCGAGGCGGCCGACCTCCCGGCGACTACCTTTCTCACCGCCAGCGATGGCTGGGCTGTCGGCAGTGGCGGCTCCATTCAACACTGGGACGGCTCGGCATGGTCCCCCGTAGCTAGCCCGACCTCAGACTACATCGGTTCCGTGGACATGATTGCCACCGACGACGGCTGGGCCGCCGTACCCTTTTCCGGCGATCTGTTGCACTGGGATGGCGAGCTGGACCCTCTACGATGGGCCAGACTTTCATCATCTGAACGTTATCTCCATGGTCTCCGCCACCGACGGCTGGGCCGTTGGCCGTGACTACAACACCGGGGATAGCTGTTGGTTCACTGGGACGGCGTCGTCTGGACCGTTGCCGGGACAGAACATGT
Source organism: Caldilineales bacterium (assembly GCA_041391245.1). GTDB lineage: Bacteria > Chloroflexota > Anaerolineae > JAAEKA01 > JAAEKA01 > JACKBK01. The sequence continues at coordinate 4,141 of JAWKOJ010000041.1, read as the reverse complement.
ATGCGGCCCTCAACGATGTGCAGATGCTGTCGGCCACCGATGGCTGGATCGTTGGCGACAACGGCAAGATCCGCGTTGGGATTTCGGCGTTGTCTGGAACTCCAGTGTCTTCACCGACCACCGACAACCGCAGACGGTCGACCTGCTGGCTGGTGATGGCGAAGCTGGGCCGTGGGCTTCGGAGGGATCATCTGTACTGGGATGGCGACACTTGGAGCCAGGTGAGCAGCCCCATCGGGCAGCCCCTCTGGTCGGTCTCGATGGTATCTGCCGGCGATGGCTGGGCCGTGCGGATCGAGTGCTGAAGGTGTGTTCTCCACTGGGATGGGTTTTCTGGGCCATCACAACGATTTGCATACTGTTGCGGCCCGTTGTACAAGCCGTACGCGGTCAGCAATTGCCGGCGGCTGGCCACGGCAGCGACGCAGTTCTGCGCTACACCGCAGCCTGCGCCGACTTCCTGCCGCCTGTATCGGCGTCGAGGACATCGTCGCGGTAGCGGGCCAGTGGGGTTTGAGCGACGGTGATCCGGGCTGATCCCAGTCTCTGACATCAACGGCGATGGCCGGGTAGATATGGTGGACGTCATGACTGTCGCGGGCCAGTGGGGCGGGACTCATGGCTGACCGGATGGCGCCCGGTGCTGCATGGGCGAGAGCTACATGGGGGCCGGGCGCACGCCCATGAGGAGCTACGATCATGCCTTCTGCCAGGAAAGTTGTTCAAGACGGGCCTCCGTATGCTGGAGTCCACCTACCACTCCTTCTTGCTGCGACTGTGGCTTGAGCGCAACGGAAAGTGGCGCGGCGAGATGGTGCATTTCCAAACCGACCAACGACACTCCAACCAGCCCGCCGACGGATTGATCGAAGCCCTGCACAGCATCATTGCAGTGCCAGGTGACTACACCGACCGACAACGAGCAAGACAAGAGACTCGCCATGACAACGTTGCGCATCACCCTGCCGGCAATCTCAACGTGGCAGCCCACGTACGGTCGCAACGCCACAACCCACCGCACTGTGCAGGCGCTGCTGGCCTACCTGGTGCTCCATCGCGACCGCGCCCATCCGCGCGAGGCGGTAGCCGGCCTGTTCTGGGGCGACTCCACCGACCGGCAGGCGCGCAACGCGCTAAGCACGACCCTGTGGCGGCTGCGACGGGTGCTGGAGCCGGACGGCGTCCCCAAGGGCGCCTACCTGCAGGCCAACGGCTCGGACGAGATCGCCTTCAACCGCGCCAGCGACTACTGGCTGGATGTCGCCGAACTCGGAGCTTGCAGGCAAGTCGTTCGCTCGCGAGGCCGGTCCAGTCGCCGGCGCAGCCCGATCTAGAGGCCCTTGAGCAGACGTTAACTCTGTATACCGGCGATCTGTTGCCCGCCATCTATGACGACTGGGCGCTGATGGAGCGAACGACTGCGCCGCGCCTACCTCAACAGCCTGGCGCACCTGGATGATGGCCGGCGAAAGCATCGCGGCGAGTATAGCTGCGGCGCCAACCGGCACGCCGCATCCTCGACCTCGATCCACTTCGGGAGGAGGTCCACCGCTGCAGACGCGGCTGCACGCCGCTCAGGGACAACGGGCGCTGGCGGTGCGCCAGCATGAGCGCTGCCGGCTGGTCCTCGAGCAGAAACCCGGGCGCAGTCGCCCATGCCAAACCGGGCCCCGCTGGCGAAGATCGCGGGATCGCTGGGCCGCGAGCCTGCCAGTGACACCGCACCGTTCGAGACACCCGCGCCCTGCTGTGGCTGAACTACAGTTGTGAGCGCAGGAATTCTCGCCCAAGCTCAGGAACGGCTGCAAAGGGCGATCAGTCTGCTTGAAGACTTGCCGTCGACTCCGTGACCTGAGATAGCAAGAACCAACTGTAGAAATCAGCCACGTGTGATGTTGTGTGCGACCTGCGAGTGCGGTGATCAGGACATGGTATTGTTCTGAAGCAGTTTGAAAACCATTTTGGAAGCCCAAGGAGGATATATCAAATGAGAAAGCTGATTCAGTCTGTACATCGCAGCGGCATGCTGATCTTGCATCGTCGTCGTCCCTGGGTGGCTGCCCAACCGCCCGACCCGGCTGACATCTGGCCCTACCTGAACTGACCCGCCAGCGGCGGCGTGTGGACCGTGCCCGAGAACTATCCGGTGCGTCTCATCTGGGCCTGGGCTGCCAAGACCAAAGGGCTGGTGCGGGTGAACTGAGAACGGTGCCCAGTCATAGCTACCAGATCATCGACACCGACACCGGCGATTTGGTTTACGAGATCCTTCCCGAGGAAGGCGATCCTCTGCTGGTCCTGGTTGATCCGGCCGACTGGGGCTGGGACTGTCACGGAGGAAGCGGTGTGGTTCACCTGGTGGGAGTTCACGTTCCCGGACGGATTGCCTGAAGGCAACTATGCGCTGGAGATCAAGCAGAGATCTTCAGCCACCCGGTGAACGACGGCTACCATACGCACGGATCTCGTTACCGGACAACAGTTGCGGTCCACCCAGCCTCTACCCGGCAGGAACGTCTACCTGGGGCGTGTCGGTCGTGTCGGTGGCCGCACCGTAGGTTATTATGGCACCGCCGTCGGGCCTGAGCGGGGGCAACTCAGGCCCGGCGCGGGAGATGTTGCTGATGACCGACGATTTCGAGGACCAGACTTACGTGTTCATCGTACGCATCTGGGCCGAGCAGCGGGAGATCAAGAACGCCGAACCGGAGTGGCGCGGCGCGATAGAGATGGTTTCATCGACCGACAAACTCTACTTCAAGACACTTGATGCTGCCTTAGCATTTGTTGTGGAGAAGACGGGCGCGGAACCAATGCAATCGGTGATGGTAGGATCAAAGCCATGATCGAGCGAGGAGAAATCATATGCCAAGCGTGGTAACAGACTTCGGAACCAACAGAGACGCTATTGTTTCGGCGATCGACGCCGCGAAACAGGGCGATGGGGTAGTGCACTTTCCAGCAGGGACCTACGAAGTGGATCGAGTGATCGATTCTTTGGCTGACTCGGATGGCATCGTGTTACACGGCGAGCCGGGAAGCGAGATCCTAATCGCAGTCAAGGACGGTAGTGGGTTTCGGATTGGTGGCGCTAAAAACCTCACCATCAATGGGTTGGACTTCTTCTCGACCGACGATGGCGACGCGGCAACGAACGCCCTGGCAGGGCTTGACGCCGCGGGCACTCCAAAAGCCTGCTCTATTCTGAAGATCATTGATTGCGAGTTTCATCATTTCAAGATCGCTCCCTGGCGATTCTCAAGCGTCGACACTGATGGTTTCTGGTGTATCCGCAATAGTATTCATGACATCAAGACCGACCTGCAAGTCAGCAGTGATCCATTACTGGCTGATCCGGACAGGCCCGCTTCAGGGATTCCCATGTCCCACCTGACCAACGCTTCCTACATTGGAAACGAGATTCATGACGTCGACGCCGGGCGGCACTCGCCCGGGTCGCGAGGAATGTATCTGTCAGGTGGCATCGTTTCTGATATCCTCATCCAGGGCAACATGATCGTCAACTCTGGCGGGATCAAGGTCGGTCGCCAGCATCCGCGGCCGGGGAAGGAAGCGCGGCGGGTGATGATAGTCGGAAATACCCTGATGGATTGCATGGGCGCCGGGATCAACCTGGCAGTATCTGTCTTCGAAGCGACTGTGGTTGGCAACACGATAACCTCGTCAGCGACTGTACCGGGTGGTTGGATCAACCTTGGCGCCGAAGGAGGACCGGTAGAGGATATTGTCGTGACGAACAACGTCGTCAACCTGAATGGAAGTCTGGCCGGGGGCATGGTGGTTAACAACGCGGTTCGCGTCATGGTCAAGAACAATCGACTGCTTGGAAGTTCTGACACCCCAGTGGCATTCGGAGGAGTCGGAATCCGAGTGTTGGGCGACAGCGACATCACGCTAGCTGGAAATGAGATCACTCAGGGCTTCGTCAATGCGATCAGACTGAACCGCGCGATTGATGGTTGCACGATCGAAGGAAATCGGATCTGGGACATTGAACTCGAAGGGGTCGAGGTCGCTGACACCGACACGGTTGCTGAAATCAGCGACAACCAGATCGCCCTGACTCACGGCCACACCGCCATTAACCTGGGTACCACAGGATCGGATTCGGGAAGCCTGA
>JAWKOJ010000040.1:0-39487 GCA_041391245.1 Caldilineales bacterium | reverse complement strand
GGCAGATGGCAGAGAAATCGTACGATGTCTCATGCCGGTACGCAACACATCAGCTATCAGCTATCAGCTATCAGCCATCAGCTATCCGCTACACTCTCACAGATGAGGTAACAATTCGGTGCTTATTGGCAAAGTAGTCGGTACCGTCGTTGCGACACAGAAGGACGAAAAGCTCGCCAACCTGCGCTTCATGGTCGTGCGCCAGGTGACAGTGGACGGCAAGGACACCAACAACTACGTTGTGGCGGTGGACGCGGTTGGCTCCGGCGTCGGCGAGACCGTCCTCTACGCGACCGGCTCATCGGCGCGCCAGACGGTGCTGACCGACAAGCGCCCCTGCGACGCGGTGATCATGGCGATCGTCGATACGTGGGAGGTGGACGGCGAGGTGCGGTACCAGAAGGAATAGGCTCAAGAAGCCAGGCCGGTGTTGGCTCGACACGCCCGCCGGGAGGTAAACCTCCCGGCTACAAGATGCAAGCCCTTTCAGGGCTGGGGTTCCGAGGCCCGCAGGGCCTTTCACCTCGTAGCCCGATCCGTTTACGGTCGGGCGATCCTCGCAGGCTCGTTGCCAACTCCTCCGTAGCTTCTCGTCAACCACAGGCGCAGCCGCGAGATGACGCCCACCGTGAAACTCCTGCTGCTGGCCGCGCTGATCGCCTGTCTGGTATTGGTGACCGCCAGCACCTTTTTGACGCCGGTGAGCAACGACGCCGGCGCGTACCTTTCCATCGCCGACGGCTGGCTGGCCGGCAAGCTGCCCTACCGCGACCTGTTCGACCACAAGACGCCCGGCATCTACGCCCTGTACGCCTTGATCCTGACGCTGACGGACCGGTCATTGATAGCGGTGCAGGTCATCCAGTTGGCCGGACAGATTGCCTGCGCCGGGCTGATCGGCTGGATCGCCTGGCGGCAATGGAACTGGCTGGCCGGCGCGCTGACCGGCGTGCTGACGCTCTACGGCAGCGCAGCGTTTTCCGGCCCGCACCTCACGACCGAAGCATGGGTCGCCGTCTGCATCGCAGCCGGGCTGGCGGCGCTGTTGTGGCGCAAGGACGAGCAACCCACCGGTTGGCGGTGGTTCGCAGCCGGATTCTCGGTTGGCATGGCGGCGCTTTTCAAGCAGACCGGCCTGGTTGCGCTGCTGGCCTTCGGCCTTTGGGCATGGCTGGCGCGCGATGGCTGGCGTCTTGTCAGCCGCCGCTGGCTGCTCCTGCTGGCCGGATGCGCTCTGCCGCTGGCGATCACAACCGCGTATTTCGCCGCCAACGGCGCGCTGGCCGACCTGTGGCGCGACGCGGTCTGGGTGAACCTGACCAGCTACCCGCGGCTCAGCCCCATGACGCTGGTGCGCGGCAACTTCGTCAACCTGCGCGGCTTTCCGCTGCTGTGGCTGGGTGTGCTGCTGACGGTAGCCTTTGCCCGCCCTCGGTTTCGCAGGGAAGCTCAGCCGGACGCGTCGGCGCTGCTGTGGATGACCCTGCTGACGGGCCTGCTGCCGCTGGTGCATCGATCCTATGGCCACTACGTCATGCAGGCGCTGCCACCGGCGGCCATGCTGGCGGGCGCGGGTCTGGCGGGCGGGTGGCTGTGGCTCAGGCACAAGGTCGCGGCAGGTGAGGACATTGATGCCCGCGAAGGCGGGCATGACGAGTTGGACGCACCGCCCCGGCGAAGCCGGTGGTCAGGCGTGGTCCTGGCGCTGGTGCTGGTCGGCGTATGCGCGCTGGGGTTGATCGACCTGCCGCGCTGGCCCGGATACCTGGCCTACACCGGCGGCCTCGTGCGGTCCCAGGCGCAGGCCGCGGCAGCAATCGAACAGGCGACGCAACCCGGCGACCCGATCCTGGTAGTCAGCGACTCGCCGCAGCTCTATTTCCTGAGCAACCGTCAGCCGCCGACCCGCTGGCAGTATGTTCTGCCGGTCAACTACACGCCCGCGGTTGAGGCGCAGTTGGCCAGCCTGATCACGAGCCGGGTCGCGCCGCTTGTGGTGACCGACGACGACACCCACGAGTGGCACCATCGGCTGGTCGCGGCCACGGAGAGCATCTGCCAGCGCGGTGCAAGTTTCGGAGACCGCTTCACCGTTTACGACTGCACGCAACAGGCTCCATAACATTCGAGCGAATTGCCATGACCCAATCCATCGACCAGGCCAAAATCGACGCGATCGTTCAGCGCGTGCTGCGGGAAGCGGACAGCCGCGGGGCAGGAAGCCCATCGCAGCCCGCGCCGGCAGCGGCGCCTCACCTGACCCACGTGGGGCGGGCAGGGCGCGCGACGCCCGCGCCTGCGGTTTCCGGCCGCGATGGCATCTTCACGACCATCGACGACGCGGTACGCGCGGCGCGTGCGGCGTTTGTGGCGCTGAACGGCATGACGCTGGAGAGGCGCTATGAGATCGTGGCAGCGATTCGTGCTGCGATGCTGGCAGAGGCCGACTCGCTGGCGCGCATGGCCCACGAGGAGACCGGGCTGGGGCGGCCGGAGGACAAGCTGCAGAAGAACCTGCTGACCGCGCGCAAAACGCCCGGCCCCGAGGCCCTGCAGCCGTTGGCCTGGACGGGTGACCACGGCCTCAGCCTGGTGGAACGCGCGCCCTACGGCGTCATTGCAGCCATCACGCCGGTCACCAACCCGACCTCGACGATCAACAACAACAGCATCAGCATGCTGTCAGCGGGCAACGCGGTGGTGTTCAACGTTCATCCGGGCGCCAAACGCACCTGTGCCTACCAGATCCAGCTCATCAACCGGGCGGTCGTCGGCGCGGGCGGACCGGCCAACCTGTTGACCGCCATCGCCGAGCCGACCATCGAAAGTGCGCAGGAGTTGATGCGCCACCCCGGCGTGCGACTCTTGATGGTCACCGGCGGCCCCGGCGTCGTGCGGGAGGCTATGAGCAGCGGCAAGCGGGCCGTCTGTGCAGGACCGGGCAACCCGCCCGTGGTGGTGGACGAGACGGCCGACATCGACAAGGCCGGCCGCGACATCACCTTCGGCGGCGGCTTCGACAACAACGTCATCTGCACCGACGAGAAAGAGATCTTCGTGGTCGAGAGCGTGGCCGACCGTCTGAAGGCGGCCATGCTGGCCAACGGCGCGGTTGAGGTGCCGTCGCACCGGCTGCGGGCGCTGGAGCGGGTCATCTTCAAGGAGATGGGTGCGCCCCGCAAGCCGGGCGTCACAGACAAGCAGTGGGTCGGCAAGTACGCCGCCGACATCCTGCGCGAGATCGGCATCCAGGCCGGCAAGGAGACGCGGCTGGCGCTGGTGGAGGTGCCGGTAGACCACCCGCTGGTATGGACGGAGCAGTTGATGCCGGTCATGCCGCTGGTGCGGGTGCGCTCGTGCGACGAGGGTATCGATCTGGCCGTGGAGGCCGAACACGGCTTTGGCCACACCGCCAGCATGTGGAGCCGCAACATCGACAAGCTCAGCCGCATGGCGCGGGAGATCGACTGTTCGATCTTCGTCAAGAACGGTCCAAACCTGGCCGGCCTGGGCTACGGCGGCGAGGGCTTCACCAGCTTCAGCATCGCCAGCCCCACCGGCGAGGGCCTGACAAGCGCCCTGACCTTCAGTCGCATCCGCCGTTGCACGCTGGTGGACCATTTCAGGATCGTGTAGTGCCAGCTTGCAGTTATCAGTAACCAGTTGTCAGTTATCAGTGGATCGTTTGTCGGCAAGATCCCTGATTTCAAGCGAAACCCACTGACCTCTGATCACTGACTTCTGGTCACTGGGCACTGATCACCGTTCACCAATGCCACATCCCGCCCTTGCACTCATCGAGTTTGACAGCATCGCCAGCGGCATCGTTGCCGGCGATGCGATGGTGAAGACCGCGCCGGTCGCGCATTGTGGCCGGCACCGTGCAGCCGGGCAAGTACCTGGTGTTGGTGACGGGCGATGTCGCGCCGGTTCAGGAGGCGTTGGCGGCCGGGCTGGCCTCCGGCAGCGGCGCGGTAGTCGATCACGTCTTTCTGCCCGGCGTTCATCCCCAGGTGCCGGCCGCCATCGCGGCAGCCCGCCAGCCGGCCGTCGACGAAGCGCTGGGGATCGTGGAAACCTCCAGCGTGGCCGCGGCCATCCAGGCGGCCGACGCGGGGTTGAAAGCTGCCCAGGTGACGCTGCTGGAGCTGCGCCTTGCCGATGGTTTGGGCGGCAAGGGACTGGCATTCTTCGCCGGCAACGTCACGGACGTGGAGGCCGCTGTGGACGCCGCGTGTACGCTGATCGATGGCGGGGGCAATCTGCTGCATGCAGTCGTGATTCCCCAGCTTCACCCGGACATGGCGGCCAACCTGGGCCAGACTACCCGCTTCCGCGGCCTGGCCAATTGATTGCTCCCCAAGCACGATAATGAAAAGGGTGTGTTTGAATCTGGTTGGTTAGCGTCGGTCGAGTAGCGGGCTTGACACACATCTTCACGGGCCAATGCCGTCAGCGTATCGAGACCAGCGGGTCGTGCGCACGACTCGCTGGTCTCGATACGCTGACCTTGAATCACTTCATGAAACGCGCATCACCTAGACCCGCTACTCAACCGACGCTCGTTCTCAGCGTTTCATCAACCAGTTTCAAACACACCCTGATGAAAAGGGACCGGCAGACCTCGGGAGGTCTGCCGGTCCTGCTGATTCAACGAGTCGCCAAATTACCGGATAAGCTGGCAACTCTGGCTTGCCATTACTGCACCCACGGCATGAATGTCAGGTCGCTCTGGTCGGGGAGGCTGCGCAGGACGCTGGCGCGCACCACAACGGCCGGCGGCGATGCCACCTGGTCGGCAACAAACACGACCGCGGCGGTGCTGAAGCCGTAATCGACCTTATTGGTTACCAGGTTGAGCTGTACCACCGTGCCGCTCTGGGTAGCAGTGCCGACCGACGGGTTGATGTCGATCCACTCCACGATGGGCACGTCGTCAGGCCCGCGCGTATCGCCGATCAGCAGATAGCCGTCGTCGATTCGCATCGGCGTGCCGTCAGCGATGGCTTCCTCGATCATCGGAACCAGGCTGGTGGGGACGGCGCCGGCGTGCCAGTTGATCGACGGACCAACAACCTGGACGGTGCGCTGGGGCGGTGTCGTTCCTGGCAGATAATACCACGAAACCGCGGCGGGCCGCACCTCGAACTGCGGCGCGGTTACTGTTAAGCTGACAGGGATGTCCACCGGGCTGTTGAACACGTTGCCGACTCCGGTGACCCGCACGTTGCCCGTATACGTGCCGCCAGTCAAGGTGGCGGTGTTGGCCGACAAAGCTATGGTGCTTGGCGCAGTACCGCTGCCGGAGCTGACGCTCAGCCAACTGCCGCCCTCGGTGACGGAGGCGGTCCAGTTCAACGTGCCGGTGCCCGTGTTGCTGATGGACACCTGCTGGCTCGTGTTTTGACCTGCCTGCACGCTCCACGTGATGCTGGTTGGGTTGACGGTCAGCGCCGGACCGACCGGGATACCGGGGCCATCCAGATCGGCAATGGCGAAGTTGGTCGTGCTGCTGTAGCTGCCAAGATACTGGTCGAAGCCGGTGCTGATGGCCGGGTTCGTGTAGATCAAGTAGTCGCTGGCCGACATGGCAACCAGCTCAGCGAGCGTGTCGCCATCCAGGTCGCCGGTATGGATCGTCCTGAAGCGATCCTGGTTCCCCAGCTCGTTGAACGTGGCGACCTGCCCTGGCCCGTAATACCGGTTGTGCAGCGCTACCCTGATCTCGCCGTTGGTGATTCCGGGCCGCAGCATGTAGATCGTATCCACGCCGGAGTTGTTCACGTCGCCAAGCGCCAGCCGCTCGAAGGGAGGATTGAAAACCTCGCTCTCCAGCGTCTGAAGGTCTGTCGAACTGCCCGTGTAGCGGAAGACCAGCATCGACGCGAGGTTGCTCGCCACACCGCCGCGGGTCGCGACGATCTCCTCACGATTGCCACCGTCAGGGTTGGTATCTCCAACGGCAACGGTGATCCAGGGAAAGCCGTAGCTCTGGGCGAACAGCTGTTGCCAGTTGGCGGCCAGCTTGAGAATCACGATCTGGTGGAAACTGCCCGAGTTGCGCACAGCCACAAACTCGTCCTTGCCGTCGCCGTCCACATCGCCTGTAGCAATGGCCTGCCAGGGCGCGCCGTAGCCGTCGTTGGTTGTTTGCACCCAGCCTGACCCCTGTTCCCATTGGTATGTGGACATGCGAACAGCCAGGTTGGGTTCGCTGCTGGTCTGCACCAACACCAATTCATCGCGCCCGTCGCCGTCGAGGTCGCCGGTAACGGCCTGGGTCCAGATCTGGCCGGGCGACGCCGTAAACGTGTGGCTGACATTTGGCGAGCCGGGCAGGACAACCGGCGCGAACACGATGGCTTCCGTGCCCCGCAATCCGACGACCTCAGACGCCGTGTCGCCGTTGAAATCACCGGCGACAACATTGGTGAACCCATTGCCCGGTGAGTCCCAGACTACCGGGCGGATACCTGGCGGTGTGTACGGATCGCGTACCGAGATCCGTCCGTCGTTGGTGAGCAGGATGATCTCGTCATCGTTGGTTGCGTCCGGTGAGTTGATCGGCGAGCTGGCGTGCACGATTGGCACCATGGCCAGGATCAGCATGAGGACCAGCAGGCTTCGTAGGGTTAGTCGCATTGTGTTGCCTCCTCGGCTTGTGTTTTGGTAGGTGTACTGTGTCAGATCGATGCGAGCCGGATGCCCGCAGGTTTGGTCTGCGCGATCTTTGACGGCTATAGCTGGCGAGAAACACGGCGCCTTGAGCGCCGGTGGCTGGAATTATAGCACAGGTTTGTAGCCGGTGCGCAATCATCGCCGTTGACCGGGACGCGCTGACGATGTCGCTCCGGGGCTACCGGTTTGCATGCAGGACGCCCGTAACACGCCGGCTGCTCCGGCAAGGTTCATGGCGAGGGGACAAATCCGCACGATCTTGCGTTCTCGGTGTGAAGCGTGAATGCGTGGAGCGTGAAACGTGATGCGTATTGCGTGTATGGAGAAGGTGCAGCCGGAGCTTACATCTTACGTTTCATATCTTCATGCTTCAGACCGCCGCAGATGAGTTGTCCAGAATCGCCGTCTCATGGTACAACATAGACCGACGATCCGTAACCCGATGGAGAAGCCACTTTTGCAAGCGACGAACGCTACCGAAGACCTGTTTTTAGCAGGCTATCAGGCGGGGCAAGGCGGGGCTGCACTGCGCGACGAGAGCAGCGCAGGCCGCATTTGGCTTGCCGGCGACGACCGCTCGCGTTCATGCAACGCCTGTCCACCAACGAAATGCGGCTACCGCCCGGCAGCGGCACCGTGACGATCCTGACGTCGCCAACGGCGCGCATCGTTGCGCTGTTGACAGTGCAGGTCCACCGCGACGGCCTGCTGCTGATCACCGGCGCAGACCAGGGACCAACGGTCTTCATGACCTTGCGCTCGCAGATCTTCTTCAGCGACAAGGTGGAGCTGGCAGGCCGCGGCGCCGCGCTGGCCCAGTTTGGCGTGTACGGCCCCGCGGCGGGCGCAACGCTGGCCAGAGCCGGCGCGGGCGACCTGGACGACCTGGCGCTGTTCAGTTGGCGCGAGGTTATGCTGGCGGACCAGCCCTGCACCGTGCAGAGGATCGAAGGCGTTGGAAGCGACGGACTGACGGTGCTCGCGCCCGCGCCGGTGGCTGCTGCGGTGCGCAGCGCGCTGCTGGACGCCGGTGCGGTCCTGCTCGGTGAGGACGCCTTCACTGTGCTACGTGTCGAGGCCGGCGTGCCCGCGGCCGGCATCGACCTCACCGAGCAGGTCAACCCGCTGGAGGCCGGGCTGCGGCGCTTTTGCAACGACTTCAAAGGCTGCTACACCGGTCAGGAGATCATCGCCCGCCAGATCACCTACGACAAGGTCACGACCCGCCTGGTCGGCCTGCGGCTGTCGGCGCTGGCCGTGCCGGGCGCGCAGGTTCTCGTCGATGGCCGGCAGGTTGGCTGGATCAGCAGCGCGGTGCAGAGCGTCGCACTGGACCAGCCTGTAGCCCTGGCGTTCGTCCGCCGTCCCCACGACCAGCCAGGCACGGAAGTCACCGTCCAGAGCGCCGGCGCGGCCCTCATGGCCGAGGTAGCCGCGCTGCCGTTTGCCGCCTAGATTCCAACCATCGATACGCGCCGCATGCCGGCTCGGCCTAAGACCGGCCAGAACACGCGACTTTGCGGTCACGTTTCACGCATTACGCATTACGCTTACCGCTTCACGCATCAATCTCAACCATGACCACCCCCGACCACGCCCCATACAACCTCCGCTCGCGCATCGTCGGCATCGACGAGCGCGTGCCGCTCCTCGACGGCAGCCTGGCGACCTACGTCAACCTGGACAACGCCGCCAGCACGCCCGCGCTGACCGATGTCCTGGATGCAGTTGATCGCTTCATGCCCTACTATTCCAGCGTCCACCGCGGCACCGGCTTCAAGTCGCGCCTCAGCACGCTGGCCTACGACCAGGCGCACGAGATCATCGCCGCGTTCGTCGGCGCGAACCCGGAAACGAACGCGGTCATCTTCGGCAAGAACACCACGGAGGCCATCAACAAGCTGTCGTTTCGCCTGCCGGCCCGTCCGGGCGCCGTGGTGATCACGACGCAGCTCGAACACCACTCCAACGACCTGCCCTGGCGAGCACGTTTTCCGGTCGAACACGTGCGAGCACTGCCCGATGGCCGCCTGGACGAAGCGCATTTCGACGAGTTGCTGGCGCAGCACGCCGGCAACATCGCGCTGGTAACCGTGACGGGCGCGTCCAACGTCAGCGGGTTCCTGCAGCCTATCCACCGGCTGGCGCGCAAAGCCCATGCGGCCGGCGCGCTGATCCTGGTAGATGCCGCCCAGCTCGCGCCGCATCGCCGCGTCGACATGAAAGCGGACGATGATCCGGAGCACCTGGACTTTGTGACCCTCTCGGCGCACAAGATGTACGCCCCCTTCGGCACCGGCGCGCTGATCGGTCCGAAATCGGTCTTCATGCAGGGCGCACCCGAGTATCCCGGCGGCGGCACGGTGGACGTGGTGACGCTGGACGAGGTGCACTGGGCCGGGATGCCGGACCGCGACGAGGCAGGCAGCCCCAACGTGGTCGGCGCGGTTGCCATGGCTGCGGCGGCCCGGGCGCTGATGGACGTAGGCATGGACCGGATCGCCGCGCACGAACAAGATCTGCTGGCATATGCTACGGAGCGGCTCCTGGCAGTCCCGGGCGTCACCATCTACGGCGAGCGTGATTTCGCGCCTGGACGAAAAAGTCGGCGTGATCCCGTTCAACCTTGCAGGAGTCTCGCACTTCCTGCTGGCCGCGATTCTGGGCTACGAGGGCGGCATCGGCGTGCGCAGCGGCTGCTTCTGTGCTCATCCCTATGTGGTGCATCTGCTGAACCTGGACGAGGAGACCGCGTCAACATGGCGCGGGCAACTTCTGGGCGGCGACAAATCCAACATGCCGGGGATGGTGCGCATGAGCTTCGGCTGTTACAGCAACCGCGAGGACGTGGACCGCCTGGTGGCCATGCTGGAGCGCGCCGCCCGCGGCGACTACACCGGCAATTACCAGCTCGACCGCCAGACCGGCGAGTACCGGCCGGCAGGCTTCGAGGAACCGGTCGCCAGCTATTTCGTACTGTAGGTTCGTAGGGGGCGCTTCAGCGCCGTTCCGGGGCGCTGAAGCGCCTACTACGAACGATTCCGAACGAGGAACCTAACACCTGAGGTTTGCCATGTCCCAATCCAACCGCGGCTGGCTCGACCAGATACTGGCGTGGTTCAGCGGCGGCCGCACCACGCAGCCACCCGCGCCGCAGCCCGTTCAACCACCGACCGACGAGGAGAACCCACCTATGCAACCTGAACGCGACTGGACGATCCTGCTCTACATGGCAGGCGACAACGGCCGGACCTTCGAGACCAAACACGGCGCCTACGCGCTGATGGCCGAGATGACCACTGCCGGCTACGAAGACATCGCCGAGGTCGAAGCGGTCGGCACCACCGACCAGGTAGCGGTGCTGGCCCAGTTCGACACCAGCGGCGCGGACGGCACCTATCGTCTGGAGATCCACAAGGGCAAGACCGCCGAGGAGAACATCGTCGAGACGATCCCGGAGAGCAACACCGGCGACCCGTCCGAACTGGCCAAGTTCATCGTCTGGGGCATGACACGCTGCCCGGCCAGGCACACCATGGTCGTGCTGTGGAACCATGGCCTGGGCTGGAAGGACGACGACATCTACCAGACAGTACGAGCGCTGTCGCGCACTGTGCGGTCGGGCGGCCGCGGGCGCGATCAAAACGCTGCCATGTTCAAGAGCACAGCAGCCAAGGTCAAGGAGCTCGCTGACGACGAAGGCGACGAGCCAACAAAGGCGATCCTGTGTGACGACACGTCGATGGACTTCCTGACCAACGCCGAGATGAGCCAGGCGCTGAAGGTGGCAATGTTTGCGCAAGACGAGGCGGACGCGGCCGCGATCTTCGCCGACGACGCTCGCCTGGCCGAAATCATGCAGACGGGCAACGAGGGCGCGCTGCGACGGCTGGCGGTCATCGGCATGGACGCCTGCCTGATGTCGATGATCGAGGTGCAGTACCAGGTGCGCCAGTTCGCCGACGTGATGGTCTCGTCGCAGGAGGTCGAGCCGATCGATGGCTGGCCGTATACCGAGATCCTGACACGGTTGGCGTCTGCTCCATCCACTGCCCCGGCCGACTTCAGCAAGCTGGTCGTGGAGGAATACGAACGCTTCTACTTCAGCAAGAACACGACTCTCTCCGCGGTGGATCTGGGCACGATGGCGGAGGTGCGGCGACTGGTTTCGGACTTCGCAGCAGCGTTGAACACCGCCTATCCCGGCGATGACAGCCTGCAACTGGCGTACGCCAAGGCGGTGAAGGAGAACCGTCGCACGTTCGAGGACCAGGAATACCTGGACCTGCTGGTGTTGACCAACGGCATCCTGACCCGCTATGACGGCGACGCGGCCGACGTGACGGCGACCGGCAAGGCGCTGAGCGACTACCTGCAAGCGTCTGACGGGCCGGTGGTCATCAACGCAGCCACCGGCAGCAAAAAAGACAAGGCTAGCGGCATCTCGATCTACGTGCCCTACGACCAGCCATCGCCGCTGTATCAGGAGATCGACTTCGCGAGCGCCGGCTGGCTGACCTTCCTCAAGACGGTCTACGACGCTGTATAGCAGGAGAAAACAACCATGAGCGACGGCGGATTCATCACAGTCGTTACAGCCGAAGAAGAGGTAACCACCCGCAGCGGCGCGGCCGACGTCACCAGGGTCACGAAGCAACTCAACGTCGATGCGCTGCGCGGCAAGTTCACCGAGTTCATGGAAAGCCTGGATGCAGCCTTTGGCGTCGACGAACTTAAGACCGAGGCCGGCATGTTCCAGCTCGACCAGATCCAGTTCAGCGTCGAACTGTCGGCCACGGGCGACTTCAAGCTGCTGGGCACGGGTGTCGGCGTCGGCGCCGGCGCAGCGCTCAGCTTTGTGTTGACCAGGAAGCAATAGCAGCCAAGCAGAGAGTTGCCAACTTTCGGAAAAGTTGGCAATTCCGCCCCGCGGAGGAACACCATGCCACCCACCGACGACTATTCATTCCGCAACATCGCGGCACGTTTGATGCGCTCCTGGCCGAACTGGAGCGCATCTGGCCATCGCTCGACGATCAAGTGCGGGCGCCGCTCAGTGCGGTGCTGGCCACTCTGGTCGACGCGCTGGACAACGCCGAAGGCGACATCGCCCGCGGCACCACGTTGAGCAACTTCCTTTTCGCCGTCGACAAGATCGCGCCGCTGCCCGCTGGCGTGCAGGCCATCCTCGATCAGGCGCGCGCCCGGCTGCGCAGCGGGGTGATCTTCGTCACCGCCAACGACCGCGCGACATCTCACGGCGCGCCGCTGCCATGACGACCGCTGCACCTGCCGATACGCCGGCCGGCGAGCCAGCTCCGGCTGAGACCGCGGCGCCCGCACAGCCAGAAGGAGACATCGCCAACCAGGCGCTGGGCCTCATCAAGGCGATCAACGAGAACTGGGACGAACTGTCGAACAAGCAGCAGGACACGGCCTGCGAGATTGTCTACAACTTCATGGCGGACCTTGAGGCGTCGGCCAGCGATGATCAGCGCGAGATGGGGGCCGAGCGGTTTCTCGACACCATTGCCAGCAACCCCGCACTGGCCGCCAAGCTGCCGGTGGTGGTCCGCCGCGGCACAGAAACCTCCACCTGGGACCAGGTCTTCCAGGCGGTCGAGAACAGTCCCGGCCTGGCCAACCTCGGTCGCGAGTTGGCCGCGGCTGAGCCTCAAAGCAGCTTCTCACTGGGCGCCGGCGGCTGGGTGGCAGCCAACGGGGGCGGCGCGCCCGCGCCGGCGGGGGATGACGCGCCTGAAAAACCGTCGGAAACCGCACCCTACTTCACTGACGTGCGCTTCCCCGAACAGGTATCTACGTTCGACCGCGCGGTGCCGCTCATGGTGCGCCTGACGGTGGAAAAACCCAAGGAATCGCGCGTTGTCGAGGGAGTGGACGTTGAGTTCGAACGCGAAGAGGAGATCATCACCGTCGTTTGCTTCGCCGAAGATTTCGAGGAGGCCTACAACGACCTCACCCGCACCATCACCGTCGTGAAGGGACGTGATTCGCAGCCGGCTGTGTTCCTGTTGTCCCCGAAGCGTACCGCGTCTGCGGGCGCCAAACGCATTGCGCTGGACTTTGTTCACCACGGCCGCAACATCGGCACGGCCAGCTTCACCACCCAGATCATCGATCGGCCCTCCGAACCTTCCAACGAACCGGCGAAATCGATCTCCGAGGAAGCCAGGCTGGAGATCAGCCAGCTGCGAACCTACGAAGCCGAACCGGTTGATCTGGAACTGCGGGTAACGCTCGGCGCCAACAAGACCCAGCTCATGTACATGCTGCACTCGCCCAAAGGTACAGTTGGCTATCACTGGACGCCGGCCGGCTCGGTGCAACTGGACGACGAGCCGCGGCTCTTCCTGCAGGCGACCATCAACCGCCTCAACCGGATGGCGCGCAAGGGCGCCGATGGACTGACCGAGGCCCAGGTTGCCGACTACAAGGACGCGCTCGACCGCATCGGCCACGACCTGTACGACCAGATCTTCTCCGACGAGTTGAAGCGCGAGTATGCCGGCCGCATCAGCAAGCTGCGCAAGGATGGCGCCATCAGCAACCTGCTGATCACCTCCGACGAGCCGTGGATCCCGTGGGAGATCCTGAAGCCGTACCAGACGGACATCCAAAGCGGCGAGGTGCTGGTGGACGACGACTTTCTGTGCAGCGAGTTTCGGCTGAGCCGCTGGCTGGCCGGGCGGGGCGTCCCCGATTTCGTCACCGTCAGCAGCGCCAGACTCGTGGCCCCGCCGAGCAATCTGAACGCCGTCCAGCGTGAGATCGCCTATTTCGAGACGACCTTGCCGGCCCGCCTGCACGTGCCGGCCGAACTGCCGCTGGAGACGGCCGCCCAGGTGCTGGACGCGCTGGCAGACAGAGCAGGAAATCTCTACCACTTCTCCTGCCACGGCAACTTCGACGCCGACAACGCCGACGAGTCGCCGCTGCAACTGAAGGACGGCGAGATTCTGGCGCCCAGCGATGTAACCGGCCCCTACGAGACGGGCGTGGTGCAGAGCAAGCCGTTGGTGTTTCTCAACGCCTGCTACGCCGGGCAGGTCGGGCGCAACATCCGCGGGCTGGGCGGCTGGGCGCAGCGTTTCGTCGGCAAAGGGGCCAGCGCGTTCATCGGCGGGCTGTGGGAAGTCAACGACAACCTGGCGGCCGAGTTCGCCATCACCTTCTACAACGCGCTGTGGGACGGCGCAACCCTGGGCGAGGCAATCCACAGCGCGCGCACACATCTGCGCGAGCTGAACCCGGCCAACCCAACCTGGCTGGCCTACACCCTCTACGCCGACCCCAACGGCATCGCCAAAACACCCGCTGACGCCTGACCGCTGCTTCCGCTTGCACCTACTCCTACTCCTGCTCCTACTCGAATCCGGACGAGGAAGAGTAGGAGTAGGAGTAGGAGTAGGTGCAGGAGGGCGAGCCGTTCGTTCAACCCGCTCCCCAAATCCGTTTCCTGATCCGTTATGACAACTCCCATGCGTCGCCAGTACCTGGCGATCAAGAAACAGTTCCCCGACACCATCCTCTTCTTCCGGCTGGGTGACTTCTACGAGACTTTCGACCACGACGCCGAGATCGTGGCCGAGGTCTGCGACGTGGTTTTGACCTCGCGGCCGGTGGGAAAGGACCAGCGCGTGCCGCTGGCCGGCGTCCCCTACCACAGCGTCGAGCCGCACATCGCGAAGCTGGTCAACGCCGGCTACAAGGTCGCCATCGCCGAGCAGGACGGCAACAAACCGCCGCCCGGCGAGAAACTGGTGGACCGCGCCGTGCGCCGCGTCATCACCGCCGGCACGATCGTCGAGCCGGCCATGCTGGACGAGGGACGCAACAACTACCTGGCCGCCGTTGCCTTCGAGCGCGGCGCAGGGGGCAGCGAAGGAGGCGCCGTCGGCCTGGCCTACGCCGACATCACCACCGGCGAGTTCGCTGTCACGCAGATCAGCGGGCCGGACGCGTCGCGCATCGTGCAGGAAGAGCTGGCGCGGCTTCAACCGGCGGAAGTGTTGGTCCGGGAGGAAGGAAAGAGAGGGAAAGAAGGGAAACCGGAAAACTCGTCGTTGGAGTCGCCAGGTTTTCCTTCCTTTCCTTCTTTTCCCTCATTTCCCCCTTTCCTGTCCCCGCCTGGCAGTTCGAGCTGGAGACGGCCCGGCGCGCGCTGCTGGAGCAGTTCGACGTTGAGTCGCTGGCGGCCTTTGGCTGCGAGGGCCTGCCGCAGGCCATCCAGGCGGCCGGCGCGCTGGTGCAGTACCTGAAGCTGACGCAGCGCAGCTCCTGCCGCACTTCACCGGCCTGCGCACTTACAGCACCAGTGAATTCATGACCCTGGACGAGGCGACGCGCCGCAACCTGGAGCTGACCCAGACGATCCGCAGCGGCGACAACGGCTCGCTGCTCAGCGTACTGGACGCAACGCGTTCGCCCATGGGCAGCCGGCTGCTGCGCCGCTGGCTCAACCAGCCGCTGTTGGACGTGACACGCCTCGACGCCCGGCTGGACGCGGTGCAGGCCTGGCACGACGACACCCCGCCCGCGCCGAACTGCGCCAGTTGTTGCGCCAGGTCGGCGATCTGGAACGGGCCACCAATCGCGCGGCCCAGCGCATCGCCCGCCCGCATGATCTGGTCGCGGTGCGCCGTGCGCTTGAGTTGGCGCCGGACATCGAGAGGGTAGCGGAGCTGGCGAGAAATGAGGAGAGGGAGAGAGGGAGAGAGGCGGACAGAGTGACGCCGCCCCCCTCTCCCCTCTCCCTCTCTCTGCCCGTCTGCGACGACATCTTCGACCTGCTGACCGGCGCGATCGCCCGACCCACCGGCGACGCTTGACAAGGGCGGCGTGGTGCGCAAGGGCTACTCGGCCGAGTTGGACGGCATCGCCGTGGCCGCGCGGGATGCCAAGAAGTGGGTGGCGGGGCTGGAGCGCAGCGAGCGCGAGCGCACCGGCGTCAAGTCGCTCAAGGTCGGCTTCAACAAGGTGTTCGGCTACTACATCGAGGTCACCAAGGCCAACAGCGCAGCTGTGCCGGCCGGGTACATCCGCAAGCAAACGCTGGTCAACGCCGAGCGCTACATCACGCCGGAGCTGAAGGAGTACGAGAGTCTGATCCTCAATGCCGAGGAGCGGCAACTGGAGCTGGAAAGCCAGATCTTCGCCGAGGTCGTTGAACGGGTCGGCGCGGCCGCTGCCCGCCTGCTGAAGCTGGCCGAGGCGCTGGCGGAACTGGACGTGCTGGCGGGGCTGGCGGAGGTTGCCGCCAACCACCGCTACGTCCGCCCCGAGCTGAGCAGCGACGGCGTCATCGAGATTGCCGCCGGCCGCCATCCGGTCGTGGAGCGCACCCTGCGCGACCAGTTCTTCCAGGCCAACGACGCCCGCCTGTCGCCCGAGGAGGCGGTGCTGATCATCACCGGCCCCAACATGAGCGGCAAGAGCACCTTTTTACGTCAAGTTGCGCTGATCACGCTGATGGCGCAGATCGGCTCCTTCGTGCCGGCCGACAGCGCCCACATCGGCCTGGTGGACCGCATCTTCACCCGCATCGGCGCGCAGGACGAGATCCACGCCGGCCAGAGCACCTTCATGGTCGAGATGGTCGAGGCAGCCAACATCCTGCACCACGCCACTGCCCGCAGCCTGATCATCTTCGACGAGCTGGGCCGCGGCACCAGCACCTACGACGGGCTGAGCATCGCCTGGGCGGTGGTCGAGTACATCCACAACCACCCGCGGCTGCGCGCCCGCACGCTCTTCGCCACCCACTACCACGAGCTGACCGAGCTGGCCGAGCGGCTGCCGCACGTCGTCAACTACAATGTGGCCGTGGCCGAGGAGGGCGACACGGTGGTGTTCCTGCACCGCATCGCGCCCGGCGCGGCCGACCGGTCCTACGGCATCCACGTCGCGCAGCTGGCCGGCCTGCCCCGCCCCATCATTCACCGCGCTGAGGAGATCCTGGAAGACCTGGAAGCGCAGAACAGCGAGCCGGGCAGCCTGCAGACCGGCCCCGCTCAGGCAGTCCAGTTGACTCTGTTCGGCGGCCCCAGCCCCGTCGAAGAGGCGCTGAAAAAGCTGGACGTCAACGCCCTAAGCCCGTTGGAGGCGTTGAACAAACTATACGAACTTCAGCAGATGGCGCGCGGTAAGCGCTAGGCAGGCCGTGAACCCCTTCGCGCGCGTTCTCAGCCAGATTCCACAAGCGAGCCAGGAACTCGACCTGCTGCCGAAGATCGAGCAGCTTGCCAACGCCGCGGACCCGGCCAGTGCCCGTCAGATTGTGGAGGACACCCCGGCGTTGTTGGGCGAGTTGGCAAGCTCACTGTTGCTTGAATTGATTGAGGAATCTCGCAGGCAAGGCAGTGAGGCGATTGCTCAGACGCTGGAAGACACGCTGTCGCTGCTCCAAACAGCGCGCAGCGAGGGGATCGAGCAGGCGTTCATCGAAGCATCGGGCGCCCCCGATGCTGGCATGACACGCTTCGGCGACTTCGCCGATGTCCCCGTTGAATTAGCAGATCAGGTGCAGAACGCGCTGGCGTTGCAGGCGATCTACGGCGTTGCCAGGCAGCCGCAGGACCTGAACGACGCCGCGGATCGGTGGCGCAGCATCGTCGCCGATCCGGCCTTTGCCGGCGCACCGGTCGTGTTCCGGCTGCCAGGCCACCAAATCCGCGGCGCTGACGCTGACCCGCCGCTGCGAACAATCCGCTCGACCCGGCTGTCTGGAGGAGGCCATCGACCTATGGCGCAGTGCGGTCGCGCTCAGTGGGGACGACGCGGTTGAGCGGGCCGCCTGCCTTACCTACCTGGGGCACGCCTTGCGGGCGCGCCAGCGGCGATCCCGTCCGGCGCGGCCACCGAACTGGACGAGGCGATCGCGGCCTACCGGGAAGCGCTCCAACTCGCGCCCACATCGGGCCAATCCGCGCTGGCCACCAACCTCGCAGCGGGCCTGCACGCCCGTTTTCAGCTCACCGGGGATGTTGCCGACCTGGACGAAGCTATCGATCTCTATCAAGGTGCGCGGCGCTCGCTACGACTCTACGCCCGCTCCGCCCCGAAGTACTGGATGACGTGGGAAGCTGCCTGATGGCACGCTACCGGCTGCGCGGCGATCGCGACGACCTGGCAGAAGCCGTCAGCACGCACCGGTTGGCCGCCCAGCGCACGCCGCCCGACGCACCGGTGTTGCCGCGGCGGCTGCACGCGCTGGCGACGGCTCTCGTCGCTCAACACGATTTGGTGGGCGACGATCCCGCCGCCCTCGACGAGGCCATCGGCTCTTTGCAGGCAGCGATCCGACTTGCTCCCGAAACAGACCCCGATCGCCGCCGTTACGCCGAAACGCTGGCCGAGTGCCTGAAACGCTACTACGCCCGCGCCGGGATCGCGTGACACGTCAGGTGACAGTCACTGTTCAAAGACTCCTGCCGCGAGCCGCAAGGAGCGGAAAGTGACTGTCAGCTTGAACACCTAGAATCTCTCATTCCACACAGGCGCGCCGTAGACATCCCGCTCCAACTCGCGCGCCAGCGTCAGTTCCTCTTCGGTCAGACTGCCACTCACAAGATCGATCCCCAACGCTTCAGCGAACCCGGCGCGGATGGCATCGGCTGCTTCTTCAAACCCAACCGGCCGGCCCAGCACGCTCTCCACTGTTGTCGCGCGATTGAGCAGGTCAGCCCGTAGTGCAGGTCGCGCCGCCTCATCGTCCAGCGCCAGCACATCCACCAGGCGAGCGATGTCGCCTGTCAGCGGCAGCGTACCGTGCTGCAAGACCCAGCCTTTCCGCCGGCTCTGCGCGCTGCCGACCAGCTTCTTGCCGCCGGCCACGATCTCGTAGGAGCTGGGCACCTCGAAGCAGACCGGCCCGGCGTCGGCCGTCGAGCGATTGGTCGGCGGCGCTTTGGCTACGCGCAAGCCCAGTCGCTCCAGCCCGGCCAGCAGCCCCTGGCTCAGCCGCAGGTAGCTGTCCAGCACCGCGCCGGCCAGCGCCGGATCGTCCTGCGGCCCGGCCACGGAGTATGTCAGTTCGTCGGTGTGCAGGATGGCGCGGCCGCCGGTCGGCCTGCGCACCAGGTCGTAGCCGCGTGCTGCCAGCCGCGCCGGATCGATGTCCGCCAGTCGCTGGTTCCGCCCGAGCGACACACACGCCGGCTGCCAACTGTAGAAGCGTAAGGTAGGCAGTACCGCACCTGGGCCTGCGTGAACTGCGATGGCCTCATCGACGGCCATATTCCACGCGCCGGCCGCGGGTGGCGTCACCAGCGTTCTCCAGCGAGGTTTGGACATGCTACAGCCTGCGCAGAATCACGACTTCGCCCGCCAGCAGGTTGACCGGCAAGGCGCGCGCCGGTCCCGCACTGACGCCGCCGTCCGGGTGATGGATCGCGACGTTGCCGGCGGCCTTGTGCTCAACCGGGCCAACCTGCACGTCCGCGGCGCTGCGCCGGTTGCTGTAGAGCGGCTGGTAGGTCGCGGCGGGCGGGTTAAGCGCCAGATCGACAAGCACCTGCCCCTGCCAGCCCGCGTTCGGGTCGGTGTTGGCGACGACCACGATCTCGGCGTCGTCGAGGATGCGCGAGAAGGCCAGCACGCCGGGCGCGAAGGTGGACATGCCAAACTGCGCACCGTTGCCGGAGATGGGGCGGAAGTACTGGCGGCCGTAGCGCAACGCCGGCTGCTCCGCGCGCACGGCCGCAACCTGGCGCACCGCCTGGTAGAACGAGTGGCTGCGGTCGAACCCGCCCGGCTTGCCCCACAGCGCCTCGCGCACCGCCTCAGGGGAGTTGCCGCTGCCGTGCAAGCCCTGCTCCGTCCCGTAGTAGAGGCAGGGAATGCCCTGCAACGCGAACAGGCAGGCCACGGCCATGGTCACCTGGCCGTCGTAGGCGTGCGGATTGGCCGGGTCGCTGTAGTAGAAGCGCCCGTTCTGGTCGTGGTTGTCCAGGAAGGTGACAAAGTAGCGGCCGATCTCGCCGTGCGAACTGATCAGCCCGCGCAGCACCTGCTTGCGATGTTCGTAGACGTTGGCCACTGCCTGCGGCGGCTGCATGCCCTTGATCACTCCCGGCAACTGGAAGAAGAGCGGGAAGTCCAGCGCGGCATCGATGCCCGACAGGTCGCCCGCGTCCAGCGCGTTGCGGCCGATGAAACGGGCGATCTTCTCCTCGTTGTCGTAGACCTCGCCGAAGGTGAAGAAGTTCTTCTTGCCCAAACTGAGGGCGTACTCACGGATCGCGTTGCCGAAGACCTGGGCGAAGCCCGGCTCGATGTACTTCAGGGTGTCGATGCGAAAGCCGTCCACGTCGTAGCGGGCGATCAGGTACTGGTAGGCGCGGATCAGCGCCATCCACACCGGTCGGTGCAGGCCGCGCGCCTCGTTGAACTCCTCCAGGCTGGTGTCGAACTCCTTGAGGCTGAAGAAGTCGCCGGCGATCTCCTGCTCGGACGGCGGCCGGTCAAAGGCGTTGCCGCGCCGGCGCATGAAGTCGTTGCGCCGCAGCTCCTCCGGCCAGATCGCGGCGTCGATGGGCGGATTGGCCGGCGCGTCGCTCCAGTCGGGGCGGCCGCGGCCATCGGCGTCGCGCCAGCGGATGGGGTAGCCCTGGTCGCGCCAGGGCGCCATGCCGTCGCCGTGGCCGTCGTCCAGCACGTACTCGAACACGTCGCCGGCATGGTTGAGCACGATGTCGAAGATGACGTAGATGCCGCGGGCGTGAGCGGCATCGACCAGCGCGCGCAGCTCGCCCTCCACCAGCGCCGGGTTGCGGCGCGCCGCCACCGGGTCCGACGCCAGGCGCGGGTCGATGGCCACGAAGTCCCGGATGCCGTAGCCGTGGTAGCTTTCCTGGTACTGGCAGTTCTTCAGCACCGGCGACAGCCAGATCGCTCCGACGCCCAGCTCTTGCAGGTAATCCAGTTGCTCGCGCAGGCCGTTGAGCGTGCCGCCCTGAAAGGCGTTGTGCGCGCCGTCCCAGGAGTGCAGCGGCGGCGCGGCCGGGTTGTTGAAGCGGTCCACCAGCGCGAAGTAGATCCACTGGTCTCGCCAGTCGGCCGGCGAGGGAAAAGGCGCGGGGCGCCCGGCCGCGCGGGTCTCACCGCCCGGCCGCCGCCTCCAACGCAGCTTGAATGTCACTGTCCCAGATCGATGATGGCATAGGTGTCTCCTTTGCAGCGAATATACCACAGTCCCGCCCGGCATGCTGTATCGAAACTCCAGAGTGCGCCTGGACAGACCAGGTTCATTTGATGTTTTGCGTCGCGGAGTGAGCATCCCGACTTGAAAATAGACGCTGCTGCGGCGGTCTCCGACCGTGCCGCCTCGATTTTCATCCATGGTTGTGCGAGTACCGCATGGTCGTCTCAGATGCGGGTTCTCTGGCGCTTCCAGCCCGGCACACTTGCACCTGCGGCGCATGTGCAGGTGTCTGAGGATGCCTACTACTCAATTGTGCGCAGACACGCCATTAGGCCGCCTGCCCCAACCTCTTGTAGAACGCGAGATCGTCCCCCAGCAGCGCCTCCACCTCAGCCGCCGGCAGTGGCTGCCAGCGCTCCCCGTGCGGACGCTTGGGACTGACGTTGTCCCCGTGGATGGTGGCGACAAAGAACGTGGCATCGGGCAGCACAGCCAGCCGCCGCGAAGCCCGGGCGCGCACGAAGCGCGAGTCCTCGCCCACATCGATGTCGGCAAAGGGATTGCTGCGCCAGTAGGAACGGCGGTAGCAAAGGGTGTTGCCGGCCACCCAGGCATCGGCGCGCGGCGGATAGACGTACTGCCAGGCGTGGCCCAGCTGCGGGCTGTAGTAGTTGATGACGCTCAGGCCGTTGATGTCGGCGTTCTCGGCCAGCAGCGCGCCCACCTGGTAGGAAAGCCGTCGCGGGGCCGACCAGTCGTCGTCGTCCCAGTGGACGATGATCTCGCCCTGCGCCTGCTGGCAGGCCAGGTTGCGTTTGGCGCCCACGGAGCGGCGCGAGGACAGGTGCTGGTAGCGGATCTGCGGATGGCCGGCGGCGAGGTCGGCCACCGGGTCATCGCCGTCGTCGATCACGACCAGCTCGCGGTTGGCGTAGTCCTGACGCAGAAAGTAGCGGATGGCCTGATCGACGAACTGGCGCCGGTTGGCCGTGGGCATGATGCAGGTGACCAACGGCGACGAGGAAGCAGGTTGCGCCGACGGAGGAGAAGACTCCGGCGCCTCGGCAGCATAGAACGCGCGGTCCGCTTGCAGGTAGAGCGGCTCGTCGATGCGCTGCCATCCGCCGGGATCAAGAAACTGGCCGCAGGCAAAGGTCCAGGCGTTGTCGCCGTGGCGCAGATAAAGAAACAAGCCATCGCCGGAAAGCCGCCCCAGGCGCGCGCCGCGGCGCATGGTCTGGCGCAGGAACCAGGCGTCCTCGGCCAGCGAGCGATCCGGGTACCGTCCCAGGTCTCGCCAGACGCGGCGCCGGAAGGCCAGCGTGCCGCCGTGGACATCTTCGACGAACAGCCGCCGGTGCAGCTCCGGCGAACAGCGCCAGAAGGCCCATTTGTCCGGTTCGAAGAAGATGGTGTCGTCCAGGGCAGTGATGTCCGCCTCGCCTGCCAGCAGCGGGGCAATCTGGCGGCTGAGGCGGGCCGGCCCGTACCAGTCGTCGTCGTCCCACTGGACCACGATCTCGCCGCGCGCCAGCTCACAGGCATGGTTGCGCTTGGCGCCAATGCTCAGCCCGCGGCGCACCTGCTGGTGGCGAATGCGGGGATCGGCAGGCAGGCGGCCGGCCAGATCGTCGCTGCCGTCGTCTACGATGATTAGCTCCCAGTTCGCGTGGTCCTGGCGCTGCAAGTAGTGGACGGACTGGAGGACGTAGTCGGCCCGGTTGCCGGTGGGCATGATACAGGTGACCAGCGGCGCGGCTCCGGGTGACGCGACCCGGACTGCCGGCGCGCGCGCCACAGCCTCCTGAACAGCCGCCGCGTCGGGCGGATCGCCTGCCGCGGGCCTGCCGGCCGGTGCCGGTTGAACCGCCGGCAGCACCTCGTGGATCTGAATGAGCGCCGGCGGCGCAAAGTGTTCACAGGCGTCGCCGCGGCAGTGGGTCTCGTAGTCGCCCCGCTGCCCGTGCAGACGAAGCGCGCAGAACTTGTCCTGGTAGCGCTGCTTGTTGGCCTGAAAGCTGCGCCGCTCCTCCTGGCGCCGCCGCGGCGTGGGCGGCGCGCGCCAGACGTAGGCGCCGCAGGCCCAGACACCCTGAAAGCCGGCCCGGGCAGCGCGGATGTTGTAGTCCATCTCCCAGCACGGGCCGAGGCCGTAGCTTTGGTCGGCCGCGCCGACCGCATCGACCACCTCTCGCTTGACCGCGAAACAGAAGTCAGCCAGGCTGTGCAACGGTTCCAGCGTCCGCCAGACACCGGCGCCCCGCTGGCGCGCCAACGCCGCCGTGCGCTCGACCTCGGCAGGAGAGCCGGCGGCGCGGGGAAAGAGGCCCTGCTCGTTCCAGGAGGTGTTGGTGGACGGACCGGCCAGACCGTGGCGCGGGTCGGCATCCAGCGCGGCCAGAAGTTGGTCGAGCCAGCCGGGACCGACGATGCAGCCGCTTTCCAGCAACACCAGCACCTCACCGCGGCCGGCGGCTGCCAGCCGGTTGAAACAAGCCGGCGCGCCCAGCGGCGTCTCGCTGCCGTATTGTGCGATCCCAGGCAGCGCACGCAGGCAAGCGCCCGTCTCGCCGTCCGGCCCATCGGGGAGCAGCAACAGATCCACCGGCTCCGTCGTATGAGCACGCACGCTGACCAGCGTCGCCTTGAGGCGCGCCGGCTGGGCGTGAACGTGGATGCCAATGCTGACCAGCCTCACGGGGTCGCTCCCTGGCGGCGGCGGTTCGCAATCACCGCCAAGCCGAGGCCGTCATCCTCACGAACGCCGCAGTCGGCCGTCCACAGCCGGGTGACGCCATAGCCGGCTGCCTCGATGCGTTGCAGCGCCTGCTCCACAGTCCCGGATGGAAGCCGCACATCGTGGATGAGGATCAGTCCGCCAGGACAGACAAGCTGGCGCGCCAGTTGGAACTCGGCCCAGATGTGGTCCGCTTCGTGCAGCGAGTCCAGCAGCGCAGCGTCGAATTGCTCGCCGGCAGCCAGCGCATCTGCCATTCCCTGCAGGGAATCCTGCCGGCGCTCCTCAATCGCGTCTCGCATCCCGTCAGGCAGGGCCTGCCACAGTTGCGCCCGCCCGGTATACGCCGCGGGGTCGAAGGTGACAACGCGGGCGTCCTCCCGGTGGGCGACCGCCGACGCCAGACAGGCCGCGGAGATGCCGCGCGCGGTCCCCGTCTCCAGGACGCGTGCACAGCCGTTCGCCCGGATCAGGTAGTGGAGCAGCGCCAAAAGGGGAAAGACATCCGGATCGGCAACCCGGGCGTCGTGGCTGTCGCCCGTGCCGTAGAAGGACCACGCCAACCCGCGGCGTCCCTGCCGGCCAATCCAGCCGCGCAGCGCGTGCAGAAAGGCAGCGTAGCCATCGCCCCCACCTGTTTCTACCAGCGGGTCCACAACCTCTGAGAACCGGTTACGCCAGGCAGGATACTTCTTGCGGCCCAGGCCGTTGAAGTGCAGCACGCGCGCTTCCTGGCCGTACCAGACCGCGCGCATCCGGCCCGCGCTTTCCTCCAGTTCCACGTCGTGCGAGTTGAGCTGGATGTTGTAGGTGTTGTTCAACGGCACGCCGCACTGCAGGCGGGCCAGCGCCAGGTTGAACACGAACTGGTTGCGCCACCAGATGTCGCGGCGCGCGTCGGTCCAGCCCACGGCCCTGGGCATGCTGCGGATCGTCCCGTCCAGCGTGAGCAGGGCGCTGCGGCTGCCCGCAAAGAGGCCATCGTTCACCACCAGCTCATAGGCGCCTTCGCCGTTGAGTGTGCCCAGCAGCCGCTTCAGGTCCTGCGGGTGCCCGCCATAGACGGCCGTGAGGGCATGTTGCAGGTTGCGAAACGTATGCCAGCCGCGCGCGTTGCCCTCGCGCACCGCCAGAATGCTCTCAGCGGGACAGGCATCCAGCGCGGCGAAGATGGGCGACAGGTCGCCCAGCACCAGCATGTCCGCATCGAGGCAGAGAAACTTCTCGGCGTCAACAATCCGGGCGACCGAGTAGAGCGCCGCCTTCACGGTAGGGTTGACGCGGGCGTGCGGCCGGCACTGCACGGACACGGCCCGTACTTGGCGATCACCTTCTGGGCGGCCGTGCTCTTGCCCACAAAAACAACAAGCAGCGCGTTCTGGCAGTTCCCGTTGGCGTAGAGGGAGCCGAGCATGTCGTCCAGCAGCGTTTCGAAGCCGGGGGAAACGACCGTGGCGATACAAAGCTCGCTGCGCGGCGGTGCCGGCGGCAGGGTGATCTCGGTGCGTCCCAGGCAGTCCACCAGAGTCTGGGCGGTCGTGGTTGCCGGCTGGTCGTTCAGCTCCGGCTCGAGCCACACGGCGTGGCAATAGGGCCAGCGGGTCGTCTGGACCTCCAGTTCCAGCGCCGTCGCGCCCACCACGTCCACCGTCAAGAGGCGCGGCGGGTCGCCGGCCGCCACGTGCGCGGCCACGGCCTTGCGCTGGCCGTCTACCCAGACGACGAAATCCGCGTGGGACGCGGCGGCCTCCACGTCGTCGTTGATAGCTACCTGGCAGCGAAAGGTGGCGTACCGGTCGTGCAGGTGATAGCGAAGCCGGGCCGGGGGATGGGTGCTCAGCGCGTGTTGGTACGTTCGTCCCTGAACGACCACCTGCTTGTTTTCATACCCCAGGCTGCCGCGCCGGCCCAGCGTGCCGTAGCCAACGCGGGCGGAGTGGGGATCACATGTGTCGAGGTACATAGACAACCTATCCCTGTGTGGAGCCGCTCGCTGCCCCCGGCGCCGGTGTTGGACGCGGCCGGCGTCGCCGTTCCTCGCGTTGTCTGCGCCGGCGCTCCTGCTCGAGTCGCATCCTGTGAGCGAAATCCGGATTACGACGACCATGGTCGGCACCCGGCGTTTCCTTCATTCGACGAGTCGGTTTGGGTAGTTTCGCAATCATCAACGATATCCGCTCGGTCCGCTGGCTTCCATGATCACTTGCCCTTCTTGGGCTTCGGAGCCAGATCGGACTGGATGGCAGTCGTCAGGTCCTTCAGGCTCGTCTGGTCGGACTTGCTCAGTTGTTTGATGAGCTTCAGCAGGCGGTCCTGCTTGGCCCGGTCGCCGTGAACGGAGGCCTTGAGGCGGTCGATGGCGGCCATCTTGAAGCCGGCGGTGGTCAAGGTGTGCGCCATGAAGTCGGCCAGATAGCGCAGCACGCTCTTCACCTCGTCGTCGTTCAGGACTGCGAAGTCATCGGCCAGTTGAATGCTGGTGGCCTCGATCTCGGCGTTGGGCTTTTCCCTGCTGGAGGACGCGCTCTCGGCTTCCAGCGTTTTTGTGTCGGCTGATTTGCGTGAATCCGGCTCACGGTAGGCGAGGTCCTGCTTGTAGTGCTGGAACTCGTGCCACATCACGGAGCGAATGTAGTTGTCCGTTTCGCTGAGCGCCAGGGGGCCAATTTCGATGTGGATCATTGGGTAGTTGGTTCGATGTGTTTTGCTGGTCCAGGCCACGACACGGGTGCGGCCTGCTTCACCGCCCTTCGTGGGATCGCTGGGCATGTGGGGATTGTAGTAGACGCCGCCAAACATCTCCTGGCCGAAGTGGATCTCCTCAACAGGCAACCGCAGCGGCGGCGCCACCTTGCTGTATTCGCCAAAACGCGGGTCGGCTTTGATCGCCTTGTTGATGCGGTCGATATCCTTCTGGACGCCAGGTTTGGACGCCGGCGCAGCGGCTTTCTTGGCAACGAGAAGCTTGTCGATCTGGTCGGCGCGCACCCTGGAAACGACATCGCCGCCCTTGAGCGCCTTGCTTGCCCGCTCTAGCACCCGTTGGCCCGCCTCGGTACCGGCCACCGCCTGCACCTGCCCGTCGGAACTGTTCGAGTTGAACGGCGTGATCAGCATCAGCACCTCGGCGGCGTCGCTGCCCAAGTCGTCGATGGTCTTGATGATCTCCGCTTCGTTGGTGTCGGGTTGACCGATCAGGCTGGCCAGCTTCGTCTTGGCAGCTTCCTTCTCCTCGAAAGAATGGCTGTCGGGGCAGCGCTGCAGCCGCAGCCCTGCCCGCAGCGTCGGCATGGTGCGGCCTGCCATGTCGCCCAGCGCGCCGCGCGCTCCGTTCCACAACGCCAACACCGCGCCAACCGCAGAGGTGTCGGCCTCTTCTTCCAGCGCACCGCTGCTGGCGCCGCTGGCCTGCGCGGTGAGACTCGCCGCGCCGCGCTGTTGCATCACATGCGCCAGCTCGTGGGCCAGCAGCGCATCGCCGACCGGCGTGCCGGGCCGGTACTCGCCGCGGCCGAAGGCCACCTGCTGCCCAACCGTGAAGGCGCGCGCGTTGAGGTTGCGGGAGAGCGCAGCCGCCGTGGCATCGGTGTGGATGCGCACCCCGGAGAAGTCTGCGCCAAACGCCGATTCCATGCGCGTCCGCGAGCTGCCGGCCAGCGGCTGGCCCGACCCCAGACGGCGGCTGATGGCCTGGGGCGCGGGGTCGGCGCCGTTGCTTGCCAGCGGCTTGCGCGCCACCTCGTCAGGCGGCGGCTCGCCGGACGCAGCGCCCGGCAGCTCGGTCGAAACCCCTTCCGGCACGCCGGTGACCTCACCGGTGTCGCGCCAGACGAGGATCGCTTGCCGCACCCGCTCGCTGATCACGGGGATCAGCTCAGCTGCCGCGGCGGCGCCCTGCGCGCCAGGCGCATAAAGCCGTACCGCGCGTTCGATGTGGTCGGCGCTGCGGTCGCGGTAGTAACTGAACCAGTGCTCGATCCACGGGCAGCCGGCCGCGGACCAGAGTGTCCCTTGCAGCGCAGCTTCGGCCGTCTGGCAGACCGCCGCCTCAAGTTGGTTCAGGAAGTCGCTTTTGTGCAGTTGGCCGGGCGCCAGCTCGCCGACATCATCCTCCACCAGCAGCACACCGGACGCGACCGGCGTGGATGGCTCGGGCAGGTCGGCGGTCTGGCCCACCTCGGCCTTGGCCTGCACTCGCTGCCCATTGCGCGCCGGCTCGCCGGTGGACGGCTGTGGCCCTAACCCCTTCGCCCAGGCCGGCACCCGCGCCGCGCCGGAAGCGCGCAACGCAACACGCTCCGCGCCCGTAGCGGGCTGGTTGGTTTTTCGATCCTGCGGTGAGTGTTCGCGCTGCATGATGTCGGACGACTTCGTCAGGCCGGACCGGCCAGCAGGTGCATCACCCCCTGCTCGCCGCGGATCAACTGCGCCTCGGCGACCTGGGGACGTAGCTGCATGACCAGGCCTGCCAGCACGGCGGCTTCCTGGTCGTTGAGCGGCCCGTCCGTGCGCGACAGCGCAACGTGATCCAGGTCGCCCGTCTCGGTGTGCAGGTGATCCGCCGATATCTGGATGCCCTGCGAGGTGCGGCTGACGGCGACGGACGGCAAGGAGTCACCCGTCAGCGCCCGCGCCACCTCCTGGATGTGATCGGCGCGCAGCAGGCTGAACCGCCAGTTGCCTTGATAGCGGCGCTTGACGGCCACGCCCAGCAGCAGCGCAGTCAGCGCGACGGCCGCGATGCCGTGCCAGGTCGCCGCCGGCAGCAGGCCCAGCGCCCCTGCCAGCACCACCAGCCACGTCAGCGTCAGAGATATCCACTGTGCCTCGGAGAAGCCCCGGTAGTAGGGACGTCCGCCATCGCCGCGCTGGAACTCCAGGCAGAAACGGCCCACGTCGTAGGCGACGATGTACCAGGCCAGGGCCGCGCCCGGTGGAAATCCCTTCAGGACCATGGCGCTGCCAACCGCCACGATGATGAGCGCCAGCAGCGCCTCGACAAGCTGAGAAGGAAACAGCCGCACGCCGACGAAATAGCCCGGAAAGCCGGCCCTGGCATGGCCCTGGTTGTAGCAGACGCCCAGGCGGCCGGGCCGGCCATGGCAGCAGCCGACCATAAAACAGCCGATGCGCCCGCAGACCAGAAACAGGCCGATGCCCAGGATCGTCGCGTCCAGAAAGGCCAGAACTGGCTGGCCCAGCGCCCAGAGCAGCAGGGCGGCGACGGTGAGCACACCGATCTCGTGGTGGTAGTAGACAAGCTGCTCCTCGCCGCCCACGATCTTGCTGGCAAAAGCAAGCGCAAAGAAGGTAGCCACGGCTGACCCGACCACCGCCGCCATCACCCAGGGCGACAGCCCGCGCGAGACAACCAGCGCCATTGCCAGCAGAACAGCCAGCACCAGCCCGGTCACGCCGCACACCTGAAACGTGGGCAATGCGCGCCCGCCCAGTGTGACCGTCGGGCGGACAAGACGATCCATATCTGCGTTCAATGCCGTGCGAACTGACATTCTGGCCTCCTGTTGCGTCATTCCTGCGGCTCAGCCGCTTCGACAAACATGCCGGTCTCTGCGTCCCAGACCAGGTGGTCGCGCGCGCCTGCAAGCCACGCCGCCCAGCGCTCGTGGGCGGTCTCGCCCACGGCGCCCCACCACTCGTCCGGCCGGGCCGCAAACGCATCCACCAGCTTCGCCTCGCGCCCCGTCATCGCCGCCAGCAGCACGGCCGCGGCCCAGGCGCGCTCAGGCTCCTCCAGGTGTTCGACCAGCTCATCCAGCCACGCAGCTTCGCCGCTCTCGGCGATCGCGACGAGCTCCGGCGGGCCGGTGATGACCACGCGCCGCTCCAGCGTGGCGAACGGCGAGCCGGGCGGCCGCATCGTGATGAACTCGATGCGGTCGTTCTGCACGGCGTCAAGCAAGTTTTCGTGTTCCATGGTTCACTTCCCGCCGCTCAGGCTGTTGTACTGTTCCATGTAGGTTTGCTTCACAGTTTTGCCCTTGTTCACTCCTGCTGGATAGGTGCGGCTCAACACATCCTTGATGATGTCGTCTTTCGACTTCTTGCCGGCTTTGTAGGCGGTGTATTCGGCCTGATAGAATTCATTGTCATATTTCGACCACTCCTTCTCCTTGCCTTTGCGCATCTCGAACCAGATCTCGCCCAGGCGCAGCATACCCTCGACCTCCTGTTCAACCACCTTGTAGGCGTACTGCTCGGCGGTGAGGGTTCCCTTGGTGCCTTTTGCAGCTTCGGTTGCGAGCTCCTGAAACTTGGGGGCGCGCATGGCGTTGTTGATCTCGAACAGCAGTGCGTTCAGCGCCAGCACATCGTCGGTGCGCGCCTTTGGTACATACACTTTGTTGCCTATGGTATAGGGCCATGCGGTCTTTGCCGGGCCTTCCTCGGCATACCCGCCAAACTCGACGCCGGCTGCCTGCGCCTCGGTGACGAACTTCATGGCCGTCGCATCGCCCCGAATCAGCTTGGCGGCGTCGGGGAACTTGGCGGCGAAGTCGGCCAGCAGCTTAGGATCCTTGCCCGCTGCCTCCTCCTTCTTCTTCTCGCACCGCTGAAGCCGCAACCCGCTGCGCAGCGCTGGCGCCGTTCGCATCCCGGCCCGCTGCGCGCCGGTCGCAGTCGCCGCAAGGGCGCCAATCGTGGCCTGGCTGGCGTCCGCCTCCAGCGCCCGGTCGCCGGCGCTGCCCGCGTGGGTCGCGGCCCGCTGCTGCATGACATGCGCCAACTCGTGCGCGATGAGCGCGTCGCCGACGGGCGTCCCCGGACGGTACTGGCCCGCGCCAAACGCCACCTGCCGGCCGATGGTGAACGCCCGCGCATCGAGGCTGTCCGAAAGGCCGGCCGCCTGCGTGTCGATGTGGACGCGCACGCCTGAGAAGTCGGCGCCAAAGGCCGACTCCATGCGCCCCTTCACGGCTGCGTCCAGCGGACGCCCTTCGCCGAGCCGCGTCTCGACAGCCTCGGCGTTATCCTTGGAAGCATCGAGGAGGTGCGCAGGCGGCTCCTTGCCAGCCGCCCGCGCCCAGGCCGGAATGCGCGCTCTGCCGAGGGCGCCGGCCTGCTCCCGCTCACCTGAGCCGGGCAAGCTGCCCGGTTCCTCTTGTCTAGGACGGCGGCTATAGGTCACGTGTCATCTCCTTCTCCAGACGCGAACCCCCAGCCTTGTGAGGGCGCAA
The DNA here is from genome assembly GCA_041391245.1 of Caldilineales bacterium. GTDB lineage: Bacteria > Chloroflexota > Anaerolineae > JAAEKA01 > JAAEKA01 > JACKBK01. The sequence continues at coordinate 8,712 of JAWKOJ010000040.1, read as the reverse complement.
GCACCAGTGGATGCTCCCGTGTAATTCTGAGTTGTTGGCGGATAACCTTGATCCTTGCGCGCTCCTCGGCCGTGGATGGCTGCCATGGGTCCGGCCGCACAACCAACAGCAGTCCTCCCGGCGCAAGATGAGCGGGGACCGGCAGCTGACGGATCGCTGCACGCCCGCCGATCCGGTCGATTGCCCAGTCATCCAGATAGACCAGCCCGGTCGCATATTCATCGCTACGTTTGTTGACGGCGGGCCTGACCGTGAAGACACTGATCCCTTTCGCAGGACCATACAGGCCTAATGAAACTCCCTCTTTCTCGCGATCCTGAACACTCTTGCCTTTGTCTGCGCTCCAGGTCGCCTGCTCCTTGCCTACCCCTCAGAAGCACGTTGCCCGCCGTAGCCGGATTCTGCCCACCGCCTTGATATTGGCGTCGCTGAGCTTGTTTTGATCTGGAATCGAAGGTTCTTCTTCTCCTTTGTGATCTTGCCCAGTTCTTTCTTCTCGTCCTCGGTCAATGCCCGCTTGACTTCAGCCTGTGAGCGCCTTCGAGCTTCCAGGCCTGCCAAGTTCGACTGCGCGGCGCTACGCCAGCTTTCAAGGCCTCGTCACGTTTATGGAGCGAGGAGGTTGACGGAATCTGCTGGGAGATGGCATAGGCTGACGCAATGGCCAGCGCTTCATCGTCATCGGTGCGCGTATCTTTTGCGGTTTGGAGCGCCTTTTCCTCCGTTCGACATGCGCCTTGGTTCTTTCTTCCAGCTTCTCTCTTTTTCGCTTCCTGGCTTCCTCGTCCAACCCGGCAGCCTCCACGTCTCTTGCCGCGCCCGCTTTCGCGGCGGTCTCGATGGCAGCCTGTCTGCTCTTGGTGATGAAGAACGGATCGCTGGAACACCCTGGCGCTGGGCGGCGTGCAGGGAGTGCTGTGGATGCTGATGATGCGCGCCGGCTTGAACTTGTCGATCAGCCTCCATCAGCAGCACGGTCTGTGCAGGATGCGCTGCTTCTTCTTTGCGTCCTGATTTCCTTGCCTGCTGCATCTACTGCGATCCGGCGGCGGCCGTTGCTTTGCCCTCGACCGTCTTGTCGGCAACGTCCTTGTAGTCGGCCACCGCTGTGTCCGTGAGGGGAAAGTTGCGATTGGTCTCGGTAGCAACCCCTTTGCCGAAACGCGAGATGGTCGGGGAAGAGTGTCGGGACCAGGATGACGTTGAAGTGAGGCCGTCTTGGCTGCCTGAGATCCTTGAGCAGCATTTCAGCGACCCCAACGCCCTGCGCCTCGCTGCCATGCACCCCGGCGATGACCAGGGCGCGCCCCGTGCTTGTGCCTGTAATGAAAAAGGCTCGGATCGGGCTCGGTGTGACGGTCTTGCTCCCAACCTTGAGTCCTGTCGTGTCGCCCAACTTGCCGCAGATCCTCTGGAGCTACCAGTAGGTCACTGCATCTTTGAGCTTCTGAATTGCGGTCTCAAGCTCGGTCGCCTGCGCCGGATCCTGCATGGCTTTCAACATCGGCTGCGCCAGGCGTTTCAGCAGTGCAATCAGGTCCTGCGCGCCGGCTGTGGCGGCTACCTCGTCCGACAGCGGCGAGCGCTGCACGTGGACCGCTCCGGGCCCCTTTTGTTGCTCCACATGAGCAAGCTCGTGTGCAATCAGGCTTTTGCCTTCTCCTGTGCGCGGCGCATAACCGCCCGCTCCGAAGACCACGTTGTGCCCAACCGTGTAAGCTCGAGCGCCGATCGCCTGGGCTGATTGGTTAGCACGTACGTCGATGTGAACCCGCACCGCGCGAAAATCGGCGCCCAGGCGGCTCTCCATCCAGGTGCGAGTGTCGGCGTCCAGTGGCTGACCCGGCGCACGCAGCACGTCGTGGACGATGGGCGGTGCCTCCGCAGATGCAGGAGCACCTGAGGCGCGGCGTTGCACGCCCAGCCGCTTGACCGGCACGCCTCGCACTCTCCGTCCTGACCGGCAACGCTGCCGCACGCGCAACGTTTCGGCCCCGCCCTGCGGCTCTGGCATGCGACCACCTGTTCCGCCACGCGGTCGGCTTCTTGTTCGTAGACGTCGCCCGGATCGTTGATCGTCAACTTGGCCTGATGCCTTCGCTCAACCCCGAAGATCGTCGCCGGATTAGCACCCGCAGCCCATCTAGGAATCCGCCAGCATGGCGTCGTACTCGCCATTAAGTGAAGCCGCGGTACCGACCATGTGCGTATTAGTGGCGTGTTTCCTTGGGCCGCTGGATTGCAGTGTGCGTAAATTCTGCTCCAAGTGACTGGAAATTCTTCAACAGATTTCTCACTAAACTACGGTATCAAAGCAGTATTGCTTTATTTCCTGACATTGCAATAGCCGTTAGCCTAATAAGGTGTCTCACCTGGTTTGCGGCCGATAGACCGAAAAAGGGCCGGGCCGAAGATGGCGCAGTGAACAACCGTGCTCACAGCCACGGGTTCTACCGTTGTCCTCACTACGGGCAGGATGTGTCGGCGCGGTGAGTGTGGCGCTGGCGGCGGGCGGCGTGCCGGTCGTCGTCCACTCCAAAAACCAGGCGTAGAGCAAAAGGTGCGCTGCCACAGAGGAAATGCGGTCGGTCTGGAAACACGCGAACGCCTCGGGGAACACCTGCTCCCGGCGCTTGCAGCGTACCAGGTCTGTGCGGCTTGCGGATGCGCGGCGCCAGGCGTTAAAAGGTCTCTGACGCCGCCCTGGTAGCTGGCGGCGTGGCCGAGTTCGTGCAGGATCGACATGGTCGAATCGGGCAGCGCTGTCGTCGCCGAGCCGCCCCGGAACAAGGTGGCGTCCGACTGTGTGAACCTGTCGAACAGCAGGGTCGACCGCTCGGTCCCATCCCTCACCGGGCCGTGAATCCGTAGGTTGATGCCGGGCCGAATTGCCATGTGCCGTTGCGCGGATCGGGGTCGGTCATCCGGATTAGTTTGACGCCGCGGCAGCGTTGAGGACCGTCGTGTTTGCCGTCTCCAGCGATAGTTCGAGCAGCAGCAGGTCTGCGGCGGAGAACGATTTCGTGCCGTCGGCGGCGTTCCGAGCGTGGCATGGGTTGCCGCTGGCGTGATGGACATCGCGCAGGCGGGTCGTGGGCGGAAAGTTGGTCTGAGCGGCTCGATCCCGAAGTTGCCGCTGAACCAACTGGCGTTGGCGATCCTGGCTGCGATCAGCGCATCTTTATCTCGGCCAGCAGTGCCGTATTGTTAGGCGGTGCCGGCGCGGTGCCAGGGTCGGCGGCGACGGAGCGGGAACCGGCGTCTGGAGCGCCCCGCCTGCGTGGGTAGCGCGCCGTCCACCAGGCGGAGCGCCGCATCAGTCGCAGTCACCCCGGGGAATCCTGCGATGCGGCGCACGTCGATCCGTGACGTGTTGACCATGCCTTGTCCCCGTTCCGGACGGCACCGATCCGCTCGACGGTCACCGCATTTGCCGCCGGGAAGCTTGAGCGTGAACAACACGGTCGCAGAGCCTGTCGCCCCGACCGGAACGATCGTCGACTTCGGTGTTGCGCGCCGCTGCCGAAATAGGCGGTGATGGCGAGGTTGACTGCGAGATGCTCGGCAGGTATAAGCCCGTTAGGAAGCGTGACCGGGCCGAGCCTGTTGGCGGCTGGGATCGACGTGCGCTGCAACTGTTCGATCTCGAAGTCGGATGCATCGCGAGTGAGGTAATCGGCCGGCGCGCTAACCGCCGCGACGCGTTCGCTCGCGACCGCATCCACGTCGAGACTCACGGCTGGGCCGCCGGTCGCCGCGACACGGGCGACGTGCAGCAGCGAGGTGTGCGTGACGTGCGGTTGCTGGCGTTCCTGGTCTCGGTGGTGAGGTGTTGGTCGAAGGCAGAGCCTGCGCCGGCGAGGAAGCCTATCAGTTGCGCGAATCCTGCGGATGGGCGTTGAAATAGGCGTCACGTCCGCCGGGGAAACCGCTGCTGTTGGCGCTGAGCGTCCCTGGCGTAAACCCCGGCGCTGGAGCGGGCGCGGTCTGCGGGATCGCGCCAGGGCCGGTGGCGAGCTGAACTCGCACTCGAGCCAGGCTTGCCTCCGGGCGCGGCAGGCGGATCGAATTTGAAGCGATAGAGCAACGCTGGCGGCGCGGTGGGTGCCGGCGATCCGGGGCGACCGCCGGGGCAGGCCTGGGATTGACTCCGGCACGATCCGCTCACTGTGGGCGGTCACCGTCGCCGGAGGATTGCTTTGCCCACAATGCCGCAAGCACCGCCGACTGTTCCTCGGGGTCGGCGGCCATGCGCGGCGACGGAGTCAAATCGTAGCGATCCTCGTCCGCTGTACCCAATAGCTGACACCGGTCAGAGCGTCGCAATGTTGGTGGTCAGAGCGTGGTACCGACGGTTTGGTAGGGAAACAGCGATACAGTAGCAGGGTGGATAAGCGACGGCACCGATAGGCCACGCATTACAAGATCGGCCGCCGCGCCCGGCCTGTGCTCGGCTGGTCGTCGGGCTTGCTGACCGCACGCTGCGCGGACGGCGGCAGGTCCGCGGCGCTGCTGGACGACGTGGGCGAGCTTCGTGCGCGAGCAGGCGATTGCCTGCTTCTGGTCTGCGGCGAATAGCGCCCCGTGCCGAACGCCACATGGTGCCCGATCGTGTGTAGGCCAGTGCATTAACCGCCCGTGCCGACTCTGCGGCGTTCGCGCCGGTATGCAGTCGGACGTGGCCAGTCATGGCCGAAGCCGCTCTCCATCCAAGTGCGTGCCGTTGTCCAGGGCTGGCCCGGTGAACGCAGCACGTCGTGGACGATGGGCGGCGCCTCTGGGCCGCGGGCGCAGCCGAAGCGCGGCGCTGTACGCCCAGCCGCTTGGCGCGACACGCTGCGCACTCTCCGTCCGGTCCGGCGAGGCCGCTGCACGGCATCGCTTCGCCCCGCCCTGCGGTGGCTCCGGCATGCGGCATCACCGGTTCCGCCACGCGACGGCCCTTGCTCGTAGAAATCGCCCGGTTCGTTGATGGTCAATTTGGCCTGAATACCGCGCTTCAACGCCGAAGATCGGTAAGGGACTCGTGCCGACCGCCCACGCCGGCACCAGCTTGGCGCTCTAAGGCGACTGGAAAGCGACCCCGGCAGCGGGTGCGGCCGTTGTGACTGGCTTGTCGGTCCGTTTTGTCGCGGCGTACATCATAGCCTCCCTATCAACTCACCTGATCCACGAATGGCGCAGCCAAGCCCATTTGATCGCCGTTGCTGCTGACCGGCCGCATGGGAAAGGCCGCTTCGCCTTGCGGTACCTGCGCTGGACGGCCTCCTCCAGGTGCGCGCCGCCCAGCGGCTGGCCGGTTTCCAGCGCCAACAGCGTCGCATGCAATGCCGCGTTGCGTATCTGGCCGCCGGTCGCGCGCAGCGGCTGGCAACCCTGTCGAGACAGGCGGGGCTGACGCGGTTGTCGGCCGGCAGATGCAGCGTCCATATCAGCCAGCGCTCGCTCACGTTGGGCGGCGAAGGGGATGATGACGTCGAGGCGGCGCAAAACGCGCTGTCGATGCGCTGGCCGGCATTGGTGGTGACAACCACGATCCCCCTCGTACGTCTCCAGCCGCTGCAGGAGATAGTTGGTCTCCAGGTTGGCGTAGCGGTCGCTGGCGTTGCGCACCTCCGTCCGCTTGCTCATCAGCGCGTCCCCTTCATCCAGCAGCAGCAGCACGTCCAGCTCCTCGGCCCGCGTAGAGCACCTGGTCCTAGGTTGCGCTCCGTCTCGCCGATGTACTTGTTGACCACTGCCGCCAGGTCGACGCGGTAGAGGTCCAGGCTCCGTTTCGGCCGCCAGCGCTGCCAATGTCTTCCCGCGTCCCGCTGGGGCCGGTGAACATGGCGCGCACACCGCGGTTGAGGCTGCGCCGGAAGGCCGGCCCGGCCCTGTCGCGCAGCCGCTCAAGCTGCGGCAGCGCTGTTCCAGCGCCCGCAGATCCTGCGCATCGTCTCGCCGACCACCAGATCCGACCACCCCTGCGCCGCGTCCACAGGTGCGTCGCCAGCGTCTCCAGCGCCTGGCGGTTGAGCGCCCGCGTCGACCGTTGCACGTCCTGCCCTTCGACCTGCTGGCGGCCGTCGCTTGGGCGTAGGTCAGGCTGGCGCCGCCGCCTGCCCGATATGCCCGCCGGTGAGCAGGAAGTGCTCGACCACCTCGTCCAGCGCCCCGCCGGCAAAGGGGACATCAGCGCGCGTCCAGAAGCGGCGGCGTGCGTCCGGATCGGGCGGCGGCAGCACCAGCGTCAGCGCTTGCTCCACCAGCGGGCCGCCCAAACCACCACTGCGCCCCAGCGTGAGTCCCACCGGGCCGGCGTAGCCGCGCAGCGCGGGTAGTTCCAGCGTCTCGCCGGGACCCGGGTCGAGACGGAGGACCGGGATCGCGTGGGTCAGCGTGGCCAGCGGGCCGAGCAGCGGCCAGCGCTCGTCGTCTGATCTGGCCCCATCCGCCAGGAGCACACCCTGCCCCAGCGCGCGCGCCACGGACCCGATCACGGTACGCCTGCCTGTGCCGCGCATGCCCCGCAGCACCAGCGCCCCGATCGACTTGCCGCCCATCAACGCCGGCAGGTTCTCGATCTGCGCGTGCAACGTTTCGGGCAAAATGAGGTCGTCCAGCGCGGGAAACACGTCGGGCGGCTGCCACCGGAGGTTGGGCAGTTGCAGGTCCGCCGGCGCGGTGCCGCGAATCGCGTCCCACAGGAGTGCGGGAACCCGCAGCACCCACTCGGACCGCGGCTCGGCGCGGTTTTCGGCCACCACCAGCCCGTTTTCCAGCAATGTGCGGCAGGCCGGCCAGATCTCCCCCTGTGGATCGCCCACCAGCCAGCCCAGCAGGCCAATGCAGGGCCGGCGGGCCGGCAGCGGATCCTGGAGCGTGGCGAACAGCGCCCCGAAACGGATATCCTCCTCCACCAACCCGGCCGCCAGCAACACGCGCAGCGCCAGCCGGCTCAGGGAGCCTTCGTGCGCCAGAGCGGCCAGCGGCAGGTGCCCCGTCGTCTCCTGTGCATAGGCCAAGGCATTGGCCTCCCACCACTGCGCTCGCTCAAAGTCATTGAACGGCTCCGGCTCGGCTGCCTGAAGCTGCGCCCGGTAGCCGGCCAGGAACGGATAGCTGACGTCGATCCCGGTCGTCTCTGCGTCCGCGGCAAGCGTGTAGAGCAGGCGCGCTACCACGCTCTGAAGCGACAGCCGAAAATGGCGACTGGCGGCGCTTTGGCCGCCATCAGATTGATTGAAGCTCTTCACAGGGGCATCGGTCATGGCTAAACATTCTATACGAAATGGAACTGCACAACGCGGCCCAGGGCGGGCACCCAGCCTGGATCCAGGTCCAGCCCGCTCTGGCGCACCGGCAGGCTGGCAGCGTCCAGCGGCAGGTAAAGGTCCAAGTGGGTGCGCGTCGCCCGCACCTGCCCGGATCGCAGCAGCAGCGTCTCAGGCAACCCATCGGCGGCGGCAAGGCCGGGCAGGCTGCTCAACAGCGTGCGCACAAACGGCAGCGTTCCGCGCAGCCACCAGGCCGCGGCCGGACTGAGCGCCGACTCGACATGTTCCGGCAGGGTCGCCTCGTCGCTCCAGAGGTTCGCTTGGTCCACGGATTCCGCGGCCCGGCCGTCGATCAGCCGCAGCCAACTCGCCGGCAGGGTGAACGTCGCGGGCACGGCCAGTCCGGCGCCGGGCGGCTCATCGATCTGGCGGCCATCCAGACGGCGCAACAGCGGCCAGAGCCCGTCAACCGCATGAGCTTCATGAGCAACGTCCAGCAGGCCGCGCCCCAGGGTCTCCAGCAGCGACCAGCCGCTCATCCAGGGATCATCGGGCCAACTGTCAGGCAGATCGAGCCAGCGCAGCAGGTTGACCAGGAACAGGACACCGGCCACCTCGGTCCGCACGCCGTCGGCGCTCGCCTCAGTTGCACCGTCTGCTTCCGGGACGGGGACGCTGCCTGCTTCGCCTCGTTCCGCGACCGGGCTGGCCGGCGCCTCGGCGTCAGTTGGCGTCACGCCGGGATGTCTGCTCTGATCCACTCTTTCGCTACGCGCAGCTACCGGCTCTGTGGCAGTTCCCTGGTATGCAGGCCGCTCTGCGACGTCGTTGAAAGACGACAGGGCGCTGCGCTGCGTCTCTTGCCAGGATCGTTCGGCCGGTGCCTCCGTCTGTCTCAGAGAAGATGTCTCTTGTTCGTCGCGCGATGCTGGCTCTGCTGCGGATCGGTGCAGCCAGCGCGCCGTAGCGGCAGCAAACGCGCGGCTGCGCGCATAGTCAGGACGCCGGGCCAGCGTCCACGCCAACCCGGCCAGATACTGCTGTTGCGGCGCGAGGCCTGCCAGTCTGCGAGCCGACGACCGCGCGACCAACGCATCCCAAGGCGGCTCAACGTCATCGACGGCGGAGGGCATCCCGGCGGACGACAGGTGACTGGCTTGACGCGGCGGATCCACGGAGGGCTGCGCGGCTGCCGCCACCAGGGAGAGCGCATCGTCCGGCAGCGTCCAGGCCTCGTGCAGCGCCTGAACCACCGCGCCGGCCTGCCGCTGGTTGAGCCGGGACACGGCCGCCAGCGTGTCATCCAAGCCAAGCTGCGTTACGGCTGCCGGCAGCCACCGCGCGTGCTCGCACCAGTGGGCGGTGATTGCGACAGCAGGCTCAAAGCCGGTTTGCCCCAGCGTCTGGCGCCAATACCAGCGCTGCGAAGCGACGCCGGCCAGCACGTCCCGGA
>JAWKOJ010000039.1:0-39604 GCA_041391245.1 Caldilineales bacterium | reverse complement strand
CGCGCCGCGGGCCGATGGCGAACCGCATGGCCGGGTGGTGGTTGACGGCGTAACAGAAGCCGATGCCCGCCTCGTCGATGCAGCGGGCCACCTGCTCGGCATCGATGTCCAGCCGGACGCCCAGCGCGCCCAGCACATCGGCGCTGCCCGCCTTGCTGGTGATGGAGCGGTTGCCGTGTTTGGCGACCGGCGCGCCGGCGCCGGCGACGACAAACGCGGCAGGGGTGGAGAGGTTGAAGGTGCTGCTGTGGTCGCCGCCGGTGCCGACGATGTCGGTCAGGGGCCGGCTGGCCGGCGTCACGGCGACCGCGCTGGCGCGCATGGCGCGCGCGCAGCCGGCAATCTCCGGCACCGTCTCGCCCTTCATGCGCAGCGCGACCAGGAAGCCGCCGATCTGGGCCTGCGTCGCCTCGCCAGTCATGATCTCCATCATAGCCGCGTAGGCCTCATCCTCGCTCAAGTCGCGGCGGTCGAGCAGGTGTGCAATGGCTTGCTGGATCATGGGGTCTCCTTTGGAGGTAAATTGGGAAATTGGTAGATTGGGAAATTGGTAACGTGGTCATACGCCACGCCGTGGCAATTCACCACAAAAATACCAACCTACCAATCTACTAATCTACCAACCTACCGCACCAAACCAAGATGCAACTTATCCTGTTCCTTGCCCTTGCCGTCGTCGCCATTGCTGCGGCAGTGGGCGTGCTGTTGAGCAAGAACCCGGTTTACAGCGCGCTGTCGCTGCTGGTGAACTTCGCGGTGCTGGCGGTGATGTACGTCACGCTGCACGCTCAGTTCCTGGCGGTGGTCCAGGTCATCGTCTACGCCGGTGCGATCGTGGTGTTGTTCCTGTTTGTCATCATGCTGATCGGCACCGAGACGCATTTGCTGGGCGCCCGCGGCCGGTCACGGCGGATCGCCACGGTCATCGCAATCGTCGCCGGCGCCGCATTCTTCGCGACGGTCGCCTACGTCAGCATCGCCGGCTCGCTGGCGCCGCTGGATGGTCCGGTGCCGGGCCAGGGCTCCGTGCAGGCGATCGGCGAGGCGTTGTTCACGCAGTACCTGCTGCCGTTTGAGCTGGCTTCGGTGCTCTTGCTGGTCGCAATGGTCGGCGCCGTGGTGCTGGCGCGAAAGCCGAAGGGCGACGAACTATGAACCTTCTGACGTCCCAAGTCCCAACCACCTACTACCTTATCCTGGCTGCCGTCATCTTTTCCATCGGCGCAGTCGGCGTGCTGGTGCGGCGCAACGCTCTGATCATCTTCATGTGCGTCGAGATGATGCTCAACTCGGTCAACCTGACGTTGCTGGCCGCGGCGCAGCAACTGGGCCAGTTGACCGGCCAGATCTTCGCGTTCATGGTGATGGCGGTGGCGGCCGCCGAAGTTGCCGTCGGACTGGCCATCGTAATGGCCGTCGTGCGCCACCGCGACACCACCAACGTGGACGACATTCATTTGCTGCAAGGGTAGTCGGTCACCAGTTATCAGTAGACAGTAATCAGTAATCAGTGCCGGTTGGCCCTCACGTTACGACTGACTGCTTCACTGAAAACTGATCACTGATCACTGATTACTGATTACTGAACACTGTCCCACACGGTGCAATCTTTCATGCTCAACTACGCCTGGTTAATCTTCGTCCCGCCGTTGCTCGCGCTGCTGATCAACGTCTTCCTGGGCAGGCGCCTGGGAAAGACCGTATCCGGCTGGCTCGGCGCGCTGGCTGTGGGCCTTTCATTTCTGGTCGCGGTCGGTCTGTTCCTTGGTTTGAACGCCTTGCCGGTTGAGGAGCGCCAGGTCACGGTCACGCTATGGAGCTGGATCACCATCGGCAGCTTCCAGCCGCAGATCGCCCTGCTGATCGACCCGCTTTCCGTCCTCATGGCGTTGGTTGTCACCGGCGTCGGCTTCCTGATCCACGTCTACTCGGTCGAGTACATGAAACAGGACGACGACCACCACGAGATGGATGTGCGCCGCTACGTCCGCTACTTCGTGTTCGTCAACTTCTTCATCGTGGCGATGCTGATCCTGGTCCTGGCTAACAACTTCGTGATGCTCTACATGGGCTGGGAAGGGGTCGGCCTGGCCAGCTTCCTGCTGATCAGCTTCTGGTACTACAAGCCGTCCGCCCGCGACGCCGGCAAGAAGGCCTTTCTGGTCAACCGCATTGGCGACTTCGGCATGGCGCTGGCGATCTTCCTGATCTTCGTCACCGTGGGCAGCGTGGCCGGCAGCCTGGCTTTCAAGGATGTCTTTGCTGCGGCCGAAGCGAACCCTGCCCTGATCGCCGGCGCGATCGGCGCGATTACCCTGCTGATGCTGCTGGCAGCCACCGGCAAGTCGGCCCAGATACCGCTCTGGGTCTGGCTGCCCGACGCCATGGAAGGCCCGACGCCGGTCAGCGCGCTGATCCACGCCGCGACCATGGTTACGGCGGGCGTCTACCTGATCGTGCGCACCAGCCCGCTGTTCGAGATGGCGGGCAACGTGCTGACGGTGGTGGCCTGGATCGGTGGCCTTACCGCGCTGATGGGCGCCACCATCGCGCTCACCAAGACCGACCTGAAGCGCATCCTGGCCTATTCGACCATCTCGCAGATCGGTTACATGTTCCTGGCGGTGGGCTCCAGCGCCTACGTGGCCGGCATGTTCCACCTCACCACCCACGCACTTTTCAAGGCCTGCCTCTTCCTGGGCGCAGGCAGCGTGATGCACGCCCTCCACGGCGAGCTGGACATCAACAAGATGGGCGGGCTGAAGGACAAGATGCGCAGCACCTACTGGACCTTCCTCATCGCCGCCGCGACCCTGGCCGGTTTCCCGCTGGTGACCGGCGGCTTTTGGAGCAAGGACGCAATCCTGATCGGCACGTTCCAGGACGGACAATGGCTCTTGTACGCCATCGGCCTGTTTACGGCGTTGCTGACCGCGATCTACAGCTTCAAGATGGTGTTCGTCGTGTTCTGGGGCAAACCGCGCGACCAGAAGCTCTACGACCACGCGCACGAGTCGCCGCGGCTGATGACCTGGCCGCTTTGGATACTGGCGGTGCTGTCCATCGTGGCCAGCTACCTGTTCCTGCCAGAGTTCCTGCCCATGGTCGGCGGCCTGCTGGTCGGCTGGCTGGAGACCGCCGTGGCGCACGGCGCCGAAGTAGCCCACCTGGCGATCCCGGTCGAGCTCCTGTTGCTGGTTGTGTCGATCGTTGTTTCGCTGACCGGCACCTATCTGGCCTATCGCTGGTACGTCCAGAAGCCGGAGAGCGTTGCCAGCCTGCGCGAGCGGCTGAGCTTCTTCCACAAGCTGGCCGACAACGGCTACTACTTCGACACCGCCTATGACTATCTGCGTCAGTGGCTGTGGGCTGCGGCCCGCTGGCTGGCTGACGTGTTCGACGCCGGCATCATCGACCGGGCTGTCAACGGCATCGGCAAGGGCGCCGGCGCGGTCGGCGCATGGACCGGGCGCCTGCAGACCGGTCTGGTGGGCATCTGCGCGCTGACGCTGTTCGTGGGCCTTGTGGTCGTGCTCGGCTACTTCCTGATCACGGCGCTGCTGAAGTAACCATGACTAATCTGACGTCCCTTCCGATTCTCTCCATAGTTGTCTTTCTCCCGCTCGCTGGCAGTTTGCTGCTGCTGGTGCTGCGGGGCGAGAAGCTGCTCAAGTCCGTGGCGCTGGCGGTCAGCCTGGCGACCTTTGCCGTTTCGCTGGTGCTGTACTTCACCTGGACGGCCGGCGAGGCGGGCATGCAGTTCCAGGAGATCATCCCCTGGTATCCTGAACTGGGCATCGCGTATCACATCGGCGTGGACGGCGTCAGCCTGGTGCTGGTGTTGCTGACCACCTTCCTGATGCCGTTGGTGCTGCTTTTCTCCTGGGAGGGCGTGCACGACAAGCTGAAGGCCTATCTGGTGCTGATGCTGCTGCTGGAGACTGCCATGTTGGGCGTCTTCGTCGCGCTGGATCTGGTGCTCTTCTTCGTCTTCTTCGAGGCCAGCCTGATCCCCATGTACTTCCTGGTCGGGCGCTGGGGCGGGCCGCGGCGCATCTACGCCGCGCTGAAGTTCTTCATCTTCACCGCCTTCGGCAGCGCCTTTTTGCTGGCCGGCATCATCGCGCTGGGCTTCCTCTACAAGCAGCAGACCGGCGAGCTCTCCTTCGACCTGATGAAGCTGACGGCCGTCGGGGTTCCGCTGGGCGCACAGACGTGGCTTTTCTTCGCCTTTGCCATCGCTTTCGCCATCAAGGTGCCCGTCTTCCCGTTCCACACGTGGCTGCCCGACGCCCACGTGGAGGCGCCTACCGGCGGGTCGGTCATTCTGGCCGGCGTGCTGCTGAAGATGGGCACCTACGGGTTTGTGCGCTTCTCGCTGCCGCTATTCCCGGAGCCGACGATGACATACGCGCCGATCTTCATCGTGTTGGCCATCGTCGGCATACTTTACGGCGCGCTGGTGGCGCTGGCGCAGAAGGACCTCAAGAAGCTGGTGGCCTACTCGTCGGTCGCGCACCTTGGGTTCGTGATGCTCGGCATCTTCACGCTGGAGCTGCAGGGGCTGTCCGGCGCGGTGTTGCAGATGGTCAACCACGGTCTGAGCACCGGAGCGTTGTTCCTCCTGGTCGGCTTTATCTACGAGCGGCGCCACACCCGTATGCTGGACGACTTCGGCGGGCTGTGGAAGATCATGCCGGTCTTCGCGGCCTTTGCGCTGATCACCTTCATGTCCAGCGCCGGGCTGCCAGGACTGAACGGCTTCGTCGGCGAGTTTACGATCCTGACCGGCGCCATGAAATACGGAACGGCCGCGGCGGTATTCGGCACCCTGGGCATCATCCTGGCGGCCTGGTACCTGCTCTGGGCGTTCACCAAGACCTTCCACGGCAAGCTGGACAACCCGGCCAACCAGCAGCTCAAGGACCTCAACCTGCGCGAGATCGTGATCATGGCGCCGCTGGTGCTGATGTTCCTGGTGGTCGGCCTTTTCCCCAACCTGTTTCTGGACAAGATCAACCCCTCGACCGAAGCGCTCCTGATCCAGGTGCGCGGCTCGGCCGCGGTCGCGCAGGATGCCGGCGTCGCCGCCGCACCCAGCGCGCTGGTAGAGGTGAAGTAGCGACCTATGACGCTTCCGCAACTCAACTTTCTGGCACTCCTTCCACAGATCATCGTTACGGCAGCCGCGCTGCTGGTCCTGGTCGTCGATGCCGTTGACCGCCGCGGCGCCTTCAGCCGCCGGGTGCTCTCTTGGCTGGCGTTGATCGGCCTGTTCGCGGCCGGCGTTGCCGTCGTGTGGCTGGCCGTCCAGGGCGACCGGCAGTCCTTCCAGGACATGTCCGTCGCCGATGGCTACTCGCTGGCCTTCTCGGGCGTCATTTTGCTGGCTGCGGTGTTGGGCGTGCTGCTGGCCAAGGATACGGTCAACCAGTTCACCCGGATGCCCGGAGCGTACTACGCGCTGCTCTTGTTGGCGGTTGTCGGCATGATCAGCATGGCATCGGCGACCGACCTGATCGTGGTCTTCCTGTCGTTGGAGATCCTGTCGCTGGCGCTCTATGTCCTGGTTGGCTTCAACCTGCACGAGCCGAGGAGCGCTGAGGCGTCGCTGAAATACTTCCTGCTGGGCGCGTTCGCGTCCGGGTTCTTCCTGTACGGCGCAGCGCTGCTCTACGGCGCGACCGGCTCCACCAACATCGCGCAGATCGGCCACGCGCTGAACGCCAGCGGCGGCGGCAGCCTCTATCTCTACGCCGGCACCGCGCTGCTGATCGTCGGCTTCGGTTTCAAGATCGCGATGGCGCCGTTCCACATGTGGACGCCCGACGCCTACCAGGGCGCGCCCACACCGGTCACCGGCTTCATGTCGGTGGCGACCAAGACGGCCGCGTTTGCCGCGTTCATGCGCGTTTTGATGCTGGCGCTGCCGGCATCGCAGCAGTCCTGGGGCTGGGCGTTGGCCATTCTGGCGGCCGTGACCATGACGCTGGGCAACCTGGCCGCGCTGCGCCAGGCCAGCCTCAAGCGCATGCTGGCCTATTCCAGCATCGCCCACGCCGGCTACGCGCTGGTGGGTCTCGTTCCCGGGACGGCCGGCGGCGCGGTAGCAGTGCTATTCTACATGCTCTCCTACGCGTTGATGAACCTGGGCGCGTTCGCCGTGCTGGTGGCGCTGGAGCGGCGCGGTGAGAACGACGTGCAGCGCGGCGACCTGAGCGGGCTGGCCGACCGGCGGCCCGGTCTGGCAGCCGCGATGGCGATCTTCATGTTCGCGCTGGCCGGCATTCCCCCCTTCGTCGGCTTCTTTGCCAAGTTCTTTGTCTTCAGCGCTGCGGCCGAGGCCGGCTGGATCTGGCTGGTCGTCATCGGCGTTATCAACAGCGTGATCTCGGCCTACTACTACCTCTCGGTCGTCGTCGGCATGTACTTCAAGCCGCAGGCCGAGGCTGCACCGGCCGTGCCGGCCAAGGCGCGCAAGTCCAGGGACAAGGCCGCGCCGGCCGCGGCTCCATCCGCTCCAGCGGTTGAGGCGCCCGCGCTGGCAACCTCGCAGGCGGCGGTTCGGCTGGCTGTCATTCTGGCGGCGATTGGCACGGTGGCCGTCGGCATCTACCCCGCACCGTGGACTGCCTACATCACCCAGGCCGTGCAGTCGGTCTTCGGCGGATAGATTGCTCGCCTGCAAGGGCCAGGCAGACAAGACTCACGGCTGGAAAGAAGCACGGATGAGTCGAGCAGGATATCGATCGGTGTTTTCGCTTGTTGTACCCATGGGCAGGACTGACAGTCCTTGTATTGTGGCGGAGGTGGAACCAACGTTTGGACAACTCCGCCTGACGCCCCGGACTGTCGGTCCTTGTCGCATGCAAGGAATGTGATTGACTTCATGAACTCAAGACCAACACGCTTGCTTGTGATCCTCATCGTTGCGCTGGGGATCGTGTTTTTGTTTGCCGCGGTCGTCTTGGCCTGGACGCCTGTTGCGACGACCGCGCTGGACGGTCCGGTGACGCAAGCTGATCTGCCGCCGCGCTCCGCCGTTTCCTGGACGGCGACGCCCGTAGCCGAGGATGCGCTGGTGCACATGCCCGGCACCCAGCGCTTCGGCGCCTCTCTCGACGATGCGGTCACCTGTACCGAGACGTGCCACGGCAACTACGACCAGCAAATCGAGCCGGGCTTCCTCTGGAAAGGCTCGATGATGGGCCAATCGGCCCGCGACTTCATCTTCTGGAGCACCATGACCGTCGCCGGCCAGGACTCGATCTGGGCCATCGGCTCGCCCAACGCGGTGGACATCTGCGAGCGCTGCCACTTCCCCAAGGGTTGGGTCGAGGGCCGCTCCGATCCGCCCAACGCGTCGGCCATGACCGGCGGCGATTTCGACGGAGTCTCCTGCGACGTCTGCCACCGCATGGTCGATCCCTTCTTCGAGGACACCTACGCCGGCACGCGCGACGGCGACGACTGGCAGGGTTACTGGGATGAGGCAGGCAACACCGGCCCTGGCAGCGGCACGCTGGCCCAGACCATGGCCGACGGGACACGGGTGGCAGATGCCAACGTGGTCCAGGGGCTTTCCTACTTCAACGGAAACGCGTTCTACGGGCCGGACAGCCGGCCAGTCGAGGCGGGCTACACGGAAAACGGCGGCGGCCAGTTCGTCTTCAGCCCGGAGATGGACAAGCGCGCCTCCTTTGCCGACGCGCCCGAATATCACCCCCGCCTCTACAGCCGCTACCACAAAAGCAAGTACTTCTGCGGCTCGTGCCACGATGTGTCGAATCCGGTGCTGGCCAACCTGGCCTATGCCGGCACGCCGCCCGGCGACGGGACCACGGTGCTGCCGACTGAAGAGCTGCCTGCATCCAACTACTTTCACGTCGAGCGCACCTTCTCCGAGTTCATGCTTTCGGCCTACGCGCAGGAGGGCGGCGCGCCGGGCATCGGGCCATTTGCGCCCGGCAGCTTCCCTACCTCCCGCCCCGGCGACAACATCGCGACCTGCCAGGATTGCCACATGCGCGACGCAGCCGGCTATGCCGCCAACCCCAGTTTCTTCGGAGATGTCGTCTACCGTCCCTACGATCCTGGCGTTCCTGGCAGCAGCACCGAACACCCCGCCAGCGGCCAGCCAACCCACGACCTCACCGGCGGCAACATGTGGGTGCCCTGGGTGCTGGCCAGCGCTGTCACCGGTTCTCCCAACTACGACGCGACCAACGCCGCGCTGCTCAATCAAGGCCCTGGCGTGCTGACGCTGGACCTGACGCAGGGGCTGGGGCTGGACGCGGACGCGCTGTTGGCGGCTGTTGATCGGGCCGAACAGAACCTGCACGACGCGGCGTCGATCCGCGAGCTGGAGTACAGCCCGGCCACCGGCGCGCTCTCCTTCCGCATCCAGAACCAGACCGGCCACAAGTTGATCAGCGGCTACCCGGAGGGGCGGCGCATGTTCATCAACATACGGATCTACGACGCGGGCAACAACCTGATCGGCCAGATCAATCCGTACGATTCGTCTGTGGGCACCCTCAAGGGGTTGCCAGGCTCGCCCAGCAGCCCACCGCTGGGCGCCGGCGAGACGTATGTCGACGCGCTGGTCTACGAGATGAACGCTCGCAGCACGCTGACGGGCGAGGACAAGACCTTCCACTTCGCGCTGGCCGACGGCCGCTTCAAGGACAACCGCATCCCGCCGCTGGGGTTTGACATCGCCAACGCGCCCGAACGGCTGGCGCAGCCGGTCTGGCAGGGCGCAAACGCACCCGACTACTACAGCGCTGCCGAGTACGCCGGCGGCTACGACCACGTCAGCCTGCTGGCCGCGCCCGGCGCGGCGCGTGTCGAGGTCGATCTCTACTACCAGACCACCAGCCGCGAGTACATGGAGTTCCTGCGCGACGAGATCAGCGGAACGGGCAACACGCTGCCCGATCCCAACCCGGGCACGCCCGAGAACGAAGCCTACATCATCCAGACCGACCCCTTCTTCGACCAGCTCCGGGCCTGGGGGCCGACCCTGTGGCAGCTTTGGGAGCACAACAAGGACGTGCCGGGCGCCGCGCCGGTGCTGATGACAACGGCCAGCTTCGTCGCGGCGGGCGCGTGCCACTATGCTGACGTGGAGCCTAACGCCGACCACGGCAACCCGGCCGCCTGCGATGGCGACGTGGACGTGGCCGACATCCAGCGCATCGCCGGCTGCTGGAACCAGCCCATCGGTGCAGCATGCCCGGTCGCGCTGGACATCGACGCCAGCGGCGACCTGACCGTGCTCGACATAACCCTGGCAGCCGAGGAGTGGGGCTGGCCAGACTGAAAGTCCCAGATGTTCGACTTTTTCCGAAAGTCGAACTTCTACGCTGACCACGAGCGTCGCAGAAAGCAGAGATGCCAACTTTTCCGAAAAGTTGGCATCTCTGCTTTCTCGCGAGTTTCAACCTTTTCTGAGCAGTAGAACCGGTTTATCTTCCGCTGAGCGCCGATACGTAGGGAGCTGGTTGCCCGCTCCGTGTTGTTGCGGTTGGTGTCCAATATCTGTACAGTTCGTGCAAACAAAAGCGGAACGCATGGTACTGAAACACAAGCGCATGTGTGTTAGCGTAATACTATCGTTCGATACCCGAAAATCAATGTGTTGAAAGGAGAAAGACTGTTATGCGACGTTTGAGTTTCAGTATTGGCTTGCTTGTGGTGTTGCTCGTGATGGCTGCCCTGCCCGCCGCGGCTGCACCCGGGGACACTTTCCCCGACATCATCCCGCTGCCGGACGGTTGGCAGCCGGAGGGCATTGCCATCGGCAATGGCACCACGTTCTACGCAGGTTCGCTTGCTGACGGCGCCATCTATAGTGGCGATCTGCGTACGGGCGAGGGAGATGTCCTGGTTGCCGGGCAGGCCGGTGGCCTGACGGCCGGCATGTTCGTTGACCCGCGCAGCAACGCGCTGTTCGCAGCGACGGCTCTCAACGGCGGCGCCAACGTCTACGACGGGGCCAGCGGAGATCTGCTGGCGTCCTATCAGATGATCGCGCCCTTCACCGGGTTCATCAACGACGTGATCGTGACGCGGGATGCTGCGTACTTCACCGACTCGTTTGCTCCCCACCTTTACCGCGTTCCTCTGGGACCGGCCGGTCGGATCGATCCTTCGGCGACCCCCGAACAGATCACTCTCACGGGCGACTGGGATCAGCAGCCGGGCGCTTTCGTGTTCAACGCCAACGGCATTGAGGCAACGGCAGACGGCAAATGGCTGATTGTGGTCAATTCCGCCCTTGGCAAGATCTATCGGGTCGATCCCGCGACCGGCAACGCAGTCGAAATTGACCTCGACGGCGCCTCACTGTCGAATGGTGATGGCCTGCGGCTGCAAGGAAAGACGCTCTACGTGGTTCGCAATCAGTTGAACCAGATTGCGGTCGTGAAGCTCGCCAGCAACCTGTTGTCCGGCGAAGTCACCGGCACGCTCACCAGCGCAGCCTTCGACGTGCCGACCACCATCGCTCGCCATGGAAACTCGCTGTACGCGGTGAACGCGCGCTTCGGCACACCGGATCCGCAGCCGGCCGCATATGACGTCGTGCGGGTAGACCGGCGCTAAGCGACTCGGTTTCGACATAAAGACAAGGGCGGAAGGATCGCGCGATCCTTCCGCCCTTTTTGATTCGTCGCCAGCGGACAAGTGGCCGATGCGGACCAATAATCTGGCGCTGCCTACTCGTACGCCAGCACTTCCCGAATGGTCAGGCGCGCGGCGTTGCGGGCGGGGAGGATGCTGGCCACGATCGACAGGGCGATCACCACGCCCAGCCAGATCAGCATCCCGTACGGGGTGACAGAGAGGGGCATATCGCTCTTGATCATGGCCTGGCCAATGATCTTCAGCAGCACGAAGCTGATGGGGAACGACAGCACCACAGCCGCCGCCCAACTGATGAGGCCGATCAGCATCCCTTCGACCACCACCGATTTGACGATCTCCAGGTCCACCGCGCCGATGGCTCGCATCACGCCGATCTCGCGGGTTCGCTCCAGGACGTTCATGCCCATGGTGCCGGCGAGACCGATGCTGCCCCCCACCGCCGTCAAGAGCGCCATGGTCAGCAGAAAGATGACCAGGATGTTGATGGCCTGGCCCTGTTGTTGGCGTGAGACCAGGCCGGCCTCGACGTTGGCGACCTTGTAGCCGCGGGCGCGCAGCAACTGATCCACCGCCTTGCTGACGGCATCCTGGCGCTGCAGGGTTTCGGCGTCGGCGACGATCTTGTAGGTGGTCGCCCGGCCCAGTGAGTTTGTCAGGCGCGCTACCGTCTCGTAGTTGGCGTAGCCCAGCGAGTCGCCCAGCATGTCGGTAAAGCGGAAGATGCCCACCACCGGCCATTCCTCGGCCCGACCACCGTCAATCTCCACGCGCAGGGTGTCGCCTGGCTGCAGGTTCGGGTAGTCGCCCCAGATCGAATCGGACACCACCAGCGCCTTGTCGTCGCTGGGGATCAGCCAGCGGCCGGCCAGCATGTCAGCCTGGAGCAGCGTCGAGCCGGCCGGCGGCGCCTGGAGGATCAGCGTGGACACCTCTTCATCGTTGTCGTCGACGATCTTGGCGTTGGCGCCGCCCCAGCCCTCCACATGCTCCACGCCGGGCACCTGGTACGCCTCCTGCTCGATCTGCGTTGCGCGGTAGGGCTGGTTGAACGTCACCGTCACATCGGCCATGAAGTGCTGCCCCAGCAGGTCCATGAAATCGGACAGCGAGGCGCGCACGTTGAACACCGCGATGAAGATCGAGCCGGCGATGATCAGCGTGAAAAGGGTCAAGGCCAGCCGGCCCTTGCGCCGAAACGTGTTGCGGATCGAGAGCAACAGCGGCCGCGACAGCCAGGTGAACCAGCGGCCCAGCCGATCCAGCAGTCCGCTGCCCTCGGACTGTTCGCCGGGGCCTTCGTCGCTGATGGCGCGCCGCACCGTGGTCCTCGCGCCCTTGTTGACGGGAAAATAGCCCGCGATCAGCGGCACGGCCAGCGCGACCGCGATCTGCACTACCAGCACCGCCGGCACGATGCGGAAGCCCTGCAGGTTGAAGCTCATCATGGTGCTTGTGAACCTGGCCAGGCCGTAGCCGGCAGCCACACCCAGCGGCACCGCGATGACAAGTGCGATCAACCCGTAGGCGATGATCAGTGCGATGTACATGACCGAGATCTGGCGGCTGCGGGCGCCGACCAGCTTCATGACGCCGATCTGGCGCCGGTGCTGGGTCAGCAGCGCGTTGAGGGTGTTGAAGATCAGCGAACCGCTCAGCACCATGATCAGGATGCCCAGCGCGGCCAACACGCCCAGCATGGCCAGTACGGTAGACGCCATGGGATGCTCGCTGGTCAGGTTGGTCTTGGTGCGGAAGACGGTGTGGCCGGTGCGCTCCAGCCGGTCCTGCACGTCCGTTGCCAGCGCCTCGATAGCAGCTTCATCGTTGCCGTTCTCGGCGCGTACGTAGAGGCGGTTGTAGCCGGGATGCCCGCCCAACCATTCTGCGCTGGCGGAGGTGGTGTAGGCGCGCGGTGGGGCAGTGAAATCGCCGGCCGCCGACTGGTCCCCGACAACGCCCAGAACCGGCATGGTGCGTACCGTGCCATCGGCCAGGCGCACCATGGCTTCGTCGCCGATGGCCAGGTTGGTCGGGTTCATCATGTCGTCGCGGACGATCAACTCCCGGTCGCCGGGCGCGACGGACCCTGTGCCCGGCGTCAACAGGTTGATCTGCGACTCGGCGAAATCCTTGACGGCCACGATGTCCAGCGGGCGCCAGGTGATCCCGTCGCTGCTGGAGCGGGCCGAGATGACCTGGCGACCCTCGGCGTCGGCAACGCCCGGCATATTGCCCACGGCATCCACCAGGTCATCGTTGAAGGGCGTGGTAATGATCTCGATGTTGGAGGGCTGGCTGGCGGCGTAGCTGACCTGCATATCCTGGCTCAGGATGACGAAGGTCGTCATGATCGCGCCGATGGCAAACACGCCCACCGCGATGGACGCGACCACCAGCACCGTGCGCGTCTTGTCCGCCCACAGATCGGCCAGCACCTTGCGCCAACTGGGGCGCATGACGTTCAGGGTCATGCCACCACCTGCTGCTGGCCGCGCGCCCTGTTTTCCCGGCGGCGCTCTTGGGCCACCCTCTCCAACAAGGCAACCGTAGCCGGCGACTCCCGCACCATGCTCAGGAACCGGTCGCGCGGCAGCAGTCCCAGCTCAACGGGCGCCTGCCCGGCGCGGATCGTGGCAACGGCCTGCCCGCCGTTCAGCAGCTCGACCTCGCCGAAGAACTGGTTGGCCGAGAAGCTGGCAACCGGCAGCGTCGGATGCCCGTCCCACACATCGACCTGGCCGGCGCCGACCATGTAGAAGTGGTTGACAGGCTCGCCCCGCTGGATGATGGTCTCGCCCGGATCGTAGCGCCGCCGTTTCAGCTCGTGGGTCGCGTTCAGCATCTGCCCGTGGTCCAGCGACGGCAGCGTGTTCACCACCAGCGGGTCGATGAACTCGCCGTCGGCGATGACGATCGTGCGGTCGGTGCGGCTGGTCAACGACGGGTCGTGGGTGACGATCAGGATCGTCTTGCCCTGTGCTGCCAGCTCGCGGAAGACGCGGATCACCACGTCGGCCGAGCGCGAGTCGAGGTTGCCAGTTGGCTCGTCGGCGACGATGATGGGCGGGTTGGTGGCCAGCGAGCGGGCAATGGCGGCCGCCTGCTGCTGGCCGTTGGAAACGTTGGCCGGCAGGTCGTGCGCGTGCTCCTCCAGCCCGACCATCTTCAGCAGCGCCATGGCCCGGGCCGGCCGCTCGCTGTAGGGGTAGACGTTGCAGTAGTCCATGGGCAGAATGGTGTTCTCCAGCAGCGAAAGTGTGGGCAGCAACTGGAAGAACTGAAACACGATGCCGACGTTGTGGCCGCGCCACAGCGCCCGCTTGCTCTCGGACATGCTGTAGATGTCCTGGCCGCCGATGTGCACCTCGCCGGAGGTCGGGTGGTCGATGCCGGTCAGCATGTTGAGCAGCGTTGACTTGCCACTGCCCGATTTGCCCACCAGGGCGACAAACTGGCCATACTCGATCTCAAGATCGACGCCGCGCAAGGCCGTGAAGCTTCCGGCCGCGTTGACGTAGGTCTTGACCACGTTCTTCAGCGAGATGGCCGGCACCGAGGTGTCGTGCTTAGAGTCGGTCTGCACGTTGAACAGCAGGTCGGCGTCTTCAGCCGCGCTGGCTGGGGTCACAACCTCGATTTGCTCCGGCGCATCAGGCTCGGCGGCTTTTTCAACGATCTGCTGCACCAGCCGTCCGTCGGAGATCAGCAGCCGGCGCGAGAAGCGCGCTGCCAGTTCCATGTCGTGGGTGACCATGATCACCGTCTTGCCCTGATCGACCAGCCGGGCGAAGATGCTGAAGATCGTCTCTGCGGTTGCCGAGTCCAGGCTGCCGGTCGGCTCGTCGGCGACGATCAGGGGCGGGTCGTTGACCAGCGCGCGGGCGATGGCGACGCGCTGCTTCTGGCCGCCGGAGATGTGCGCCGGCAGCTTGTTGGCGTGGTCGCGCAGCCCGACGATATCCAGCAACTCCATGGCGCGACCCTGGCTGATGCCCGGCGAAAAATACCCTGCGAACTCCTGCGGCATCATGATGTTGTTGACCAGGTTGAGCTGCGGCATCAGCTCGAAGGATTGGTAGACGATGCCCATGTTCACGCCGCGCCAGGCTGCCAACTGGTCCTGGCTCATCCTCCCGATGGAAAGCGGACTGCCGGTCTTGTTAGAGCGGTCGCCGGCCAGCGGGAAATAGGTGATCTCGCCGGAGGTAATGCGACTCACGCCGGAGATCAGGTTGAGCAGGGTCGTCTTGCCCGCGCCCGACTTGCCGACGATGCCCAGGAACTCGCCGCGTCTGATGTCCAGCGTAACACCGCTGACCGCGGCAAATCCGCCAGCGCCGGTCTTGTAGACCTTGCCGACATCGCGCAGTTGCATGATCAGTGTCGATGGGTTTTGGGGAGAGTTCCCGTTCCTGCTGCTGTTTTCAACGCGTGACTTCACGAGCCAATACCTTTCCTGCGCTGCGCCATCTGCTTCGGGCGTGTTCGACACGTCTTGTACACACTGAGCCATTCTAGCCTGTCATCCCCGCCGATGCAGGAATCCCGCGTCCCAAGCCAGCGAACACGCGCGCCCGCAGCGGCGCCGCACCTGGTCTCCCGCCGAGCATCTGGCGTCTACTTGCCAAAAAGCCCTCTTAGCCGGTCGATCCATCCGCTGGAATCTGCCGGGCCGGGCAGCGTCGCCAGAAATCGAGTGGCGGCCGTTTCCCATTCCCTGGCGGTTACGGACACAGTGGTTGGAGCGTCGGGGCCGGTGCGCGCGGCGGTGACATTGACGCTGCCGCCGCCGCCGGTGAGGACGATCTCCCGCCGGCTGCGCTGCGCGACGGCCAGACCGTGCCCGGCCGGACCATAGAACTGCTCGGCCGCGTCGATAACCTGCTCCGTCGTGAGGTGGGTTTGTGTTTCGAGAGAGATCATGGCAGTCAAGGGGGCGGTGTGCGATGAACGCTCAGTGAAACGTGAAGACGTGAAACGCAAATCGTGATGATGGCACGAGGCCCGTCACGTTTCTCGTTTCACGTCTTCGCTTTCCTGCACCCAGCCCCGAACGTCGATCAGTTGCGTGTCAGCGTCACCACGTTTTGGCGAATGCGGTAGCTGCCGGCCTTGTCGAGCACCTGGCCGACGAACTGCTGCGGCACATCGACAAGCGTGTGGTCTTCCTGGATGCGGATCGCGCCGATGCTGCGGCCGGGGATGTCGGCGTGGTAGGCGATGGTTCCCACGACGTCGTTGGGGCGGATGCCCTGGGCGCGGCCGGCGCTCAACGTCAGGCGCACCATGCCTTCCTCGTGGGAGCCGCGTGAGCTGCGCTCCTGGCCGTTGCGGCTGTCTCGCCGCGGGCTGCGCTCGCGCGAACGGCCGTTGGAGCGCTCGCTGCGGTCACCGTACTCGCGCCGGCTGGCCGCGGGCCGTGGCGCGTAAACATCCTGGATCTCGGCGATAGGACGCTGCTTTTCCTCGGCGCGGCCCATCTTGAGTGCGACGGCGGCGATGTCCAGCGGATCGTGGCCGGCTTCCACCAGCTCCATCACGATCTCCTTCTCGCGGCGACAGCGGCCCCGGCGCAGCCAGACCAGCAGCTTCTCCACCAGTTGCGCCTCGCGCCGCTGCTCGATCTCTTCGACCGTCGGCAGGTCGGCCCGGGTGATGGACTGGCGCGTGAAGCGCTCGATCCTCAGCAGGCGCCAGTTCTCGTCCGGGGTGACCAGCGAGATGGCGACGCCTGTCTTGCCGGCGCGGCCGGTGCGGCCGATGCGGTGAACGTAGGCCTCGGTCTGCAAGGGCAGGTCGTAGTTGATGACGTGCGAGATGTCGTCGATGTCCAGGCCGCGGGCCGCCACGTCGGTCGCCACCAGCACGGTGCTCTGGCCGCGGCGGAAGCGCTGCAAGACCTGCTCGCGGGTTTCCTGGCTCAGATCGCCGTTGAGCGACTCGGCAGGAAAACCGCGCACGGTCAGCTCGCTGGCCAGCTCTCCGGTGCTGGCGCGGGTGCGGGTGAAGATCAGCGCGCTGGTGATGTCCTCGACCTCGAAGATGCGGGTCAGGGCGGCCAGCTTATCGGCCGGATGGACGAGATAGCTGCGCTGCTCGATGGCGGCAACGGTGCGCTCCTTGGGGCCGACGGAGACGACCTGCGGGTTGAACATGTAGTTGTCGGCCAACTGGCGGATCTCGGGCGGCATGGTGGCGGAGAAGAGGGCAGTCTGGCGGGTCGTCGGGGTTTCCGCCAGGATGGCCTCGATGTCCTCGATGAAGCCCATGCTCAGCATCTCGTCGGCCTCATCCAGCACCACGGTGCGCAGCTCGCTGATGTCCAGCGCGCGCTGACCGATCAGGTCCAGCAGACGGCCCGGCGTGCCGACCACGACATCGACGCCCTTGGCGAGACGCCGCTTCTGCCGCTCGTAGGGCTGCCCGCCATAGATCGCCAGAACGCGAATGCCCAGGATGTGGCCGAAGTCGTGGAACGCGCGCGCGACCTGAATGGCCAGCTCGCGGGTTGGCGTGACGACCAGACTCTGCACGGAGCCTGTGCCGGGCTGCATGGTTTGAAGGATGGGAAGGGCGAACGCGGCAGTCTTGCCGGTGCCGGTCTGCGCCTGGCCGATGACGTCCTGGACGGTCAGCATCAGCGGGATGACGGCGGACTGGATGGGGGTGGGTGTGGTGTAGCCGAGTTCGGCTACGGCCTGCGCCAGTTCCGGACGCAGGTGCTCGAAGGAAAATTCAGTTGTCATAAAGCTCCTGTAACGGTGGACAAGGATTGCGCCTTGCCCGAATTTGGATGAGTCTGCTGCGCTGCACGATCCTCGCGGAGCGTGCCCCATTTTGCCTGGCAACAGCCGGCTCATCCCCGTTGCAGGAGCCTCCTGTTGCAACAAAACACCCGGCACACAGCGGCCGGGCGAACCTTCGAATGGTATCCAGTCTGGGTTCAGGGTCAAACAACGATCCCCTCGCGGGGATCGACCGCACGAGTGTATCACACCACCGGCCAAGGTGCAAAATCAGCGGGCCCCGCGGAACCTACAACACGGCCGTAGCCAACGCCTCCAGCCCATCCAGGTCGTCCAGGGCCAGCCACTGGAGCATCACCCGCTGAACGCCTGCCTCGGCCAGTTCGCTCAATTGTTCCTGCACGGCGTCGGGCGTGCCGACGACGAGCCCCTGCCCGCGCAGCGCTGATGGATCGCGGCCATGGAGGGCCGCGCGCAGCTCAGAATCGTTGCGGCCAAAGACGATGCCGGTCATCAGCGAGCGGCGCACAGCGTGCGCGGGACGCCCCTGCTCGGCTAGCAGGTTGTCCAGCCGGGCGTTCAGCTCGACGAAGCGAGCGGCCGGGATCAGGACGGCGTTCCACTCGGCGGCGAAACGGGCGACAAGCGGCAGCGTGCGGCGCGGGCCGTTGCCTCCGATGAGCAAGGGTGGTCCGCCGGGACGCTGCGGGCGCGGCAACAGCAACGCTTCGTTCAGCCGGTAGTACTGGCCCTCAAAACTGACAGGCGAGTCGCTGCGCAGCAGACGGCTGATCACCTCCAACCCTTCCTCGAAGCGGTCCATTCGTTCGGTCATCGACAACAGGTCGAAGCCGAACGCCTTGTGTTCGCGTTCTTGCCAGCCGGCGCCGACGCCCAGCGTCAGTCGCCCGCCGGACAGGTCGTCCAGTTGTGCGCCGATGCGCGCGGTGAAGACCGGGTGGCGGAACGAGACCGGCGTCACCAGCGGGCCGAACTCGATGCGCTGCGTGTGGCTGGCCAGCCAGGTCAGCGACAGCCACAACTCCAGCGAGTCTTTGTCGGGCGGGCCAGCGTTGGTGAAGTGGTCGGACCGGAACAGCCCCGCGAAGCCCAGTTGTTCGACCGCGCGTGCAAGACGTTGCCAGCGCGGCCATGTGAGCCCGTCCTGGCCTTCGATCATGATTGCGATTTGCATGATAGTTCCTCCATGGTTGTGGTTGGTGGTCTCAGGGGTGTCCTCGACGCGGGTGTGCGAACCGCCTAACGGGCCCAGATCAGCGGCAGAAAGACGGCAGGTTGGCAGGCGGTCTCACCGAGGAAGGTCACCGATGCCGGGGCGCTCCAGTCGCCGGGGAATCGATGGTTCGGCCAGGCGCCGCCCGACCCAGGCGGTTGTTCCGAGCGGGTGCGCACGCGGAACTGAAACGTCTGCGGGCCGAGACACGGATCGACGACGAAGGTAGCCTGTCCCGCCGGCCGATCTGTCTGCCAGTCCATCCAGGCCTGCTGGCCGGCCTTGCGCATCTGCACGTCGAACAGCAACTGGTACGTCCCGCCTGGAATGGCGGCGATGTCGGGGCTTTGGCTGCCATCCCAGCGCACCGTGACTGCGCTGCCCGGCACGCTGGCCGGTAAATCCACAAACCAGGCGAGCGGCGCGCGCACCAGGCTGATTGCGTCGGCAAAGGCGTGCGCGCCGTGCCACTGAAACGGGCTGCGGACGCGCACAAAAAGAGTCACGTGATCGCTCTGCGCGGTAGCCGCCAGCCGTAGATTGGCCCAGCGGCTCTCGGTGAAGTTGCGCCGATCCTCCATCCAGATCACGTTGCCGGAGGCGGGGTCCGTGCCGCCGGTGGGATCGAGGCCCAGCAGCTTGGCGATGTAGTAACCGGACGGGCAGTCGTTGGGAATCGCGCTGCCGCCGCACAGGCTGACCAGCCAGCCGCTGAGGCTGTAGGCTGTGCCGGGCGTGACCGCGATGCGCTGATAGACCGCGGCGTCGAAGGTCTTGCCGGGCAGCGGCGGCGTCTCGATGTCCTCGGAGAGGAAGACCAGGCTGTCCAGACCTTCCAGCCGCTCGACAAAGCCGTCGTCGCCGCACTCGCCGGTGAACTTGAGGCGGGTGCTGTTCAGCTCCGGGCGGCCGAACAGAAGCGAAGCCGTCCAGCCGTTGGGAACCTGTCCGACGATGCCCGGCTGGGCTCCGTAGCCCTGGGCGCACTCGAAGCTGGCGTTGGCGACCGACGGCGGCGGCAGGTCCGGGGCGGCCCAGGCCGCGCCGGTACAAAGAAAGAAGACAAGGACCGCGAACAGCACAGCGCGGAAAATCACGGTGGTCATTGAAACCTCAATTGAGATGGGTGTGTTGGAGACTGGTTGGTGCGTAGTGTTTTCCCAGGTGCAGCGGCGGCGCTGAAGCGCCGACTACGAACGATCTCAACCGGTTTGGATGCATCGAACGAGTCCGGTGGGTGGCAGTGAAACGTGCCCGATTTGTGGCGAGGACGTCAATCCGGGTTGTGGTTGCGGATGCGGCGCCATAGCAATCCCCCACCACCTATGAAGAGGATGCCCACCAGAAATCCGCCGGCGAAGACGACGACCAGGTGCAGCGGGGCAACCGACGCGGGGATCAAGCGCCGCGCCTGGCTCGCCAGGCTCGCCAGGGGCGACTGGCTCCCTGGCACGGTCTCGCCATTCTCGGCTACCAGATAGCGCGCGATGGTCTGCGCTTCAGCGGCCGACAGGCCAAAATCGGGCATTTGAATGTTGGGATTGTCGAAGCGCGGCTCCTGGATGCGCGACTGCACCCAGGCGGCCACCTGTTCCTGCTCGTTGGCGTCGCGCAGTCGCTGGCGAGCGGCAGCCCACTCGGCCGGTTGCGAGTTGTCGGCGTCAAAGCCGGCCAGGGTTTGCCAATAGCTTTCGGATTTTAGTCGTGCCTGGACGCGCGCTACCAATGCAGTGCGATCCAGCGGCGGCGCGGCGCTGCCGCCGCTGCCGCCCAGACTGTGGCAGGCGAGGCAGCCATGCTTGGCCATCAAAAACACGGCATCCTGTTCGTTGGCCAGGAGCTTTGGGTGTGCCCGGTCGGGCGCCCAGGCCAGCCGGTACACCGCGCTTTCGCCGTCGGCGTCGGGATAGATGGGAGCCACGTACAGCCCGTCCGGCCCCAGCGACGCCGGCGACCATCTGGACGCCGTCGCCCACGTAGCGCAGGACGTAATCGGGGACGGCCGCCAGGCGATCTTCGGTGAAATCGTAGGGAATGGCGATGACGCCGGGAGGACGCTGCGCATCGGCGTTGGCCGTCCAGGGCAGATTGCCGCTCAAGGCGACGAAGAAGCTATCGCGGTAGGAGGATGGGAAACCGGCTGTGGCCTCGCCCATGGTCGCCATCTGCACCACACCGACGCTGGGCGCCATGGTGAACGCAGCGTTGCTGCCGGTGCTCCAGTCGCTGCCGTTCCAAAGATAGTTGCCGCCGGCCTCCGCTGCCACCAGGCGATCGATGTTCAGGCCGTTGTCGGCCACGAAGACGCGCCCGGTGAGCACCTGCAGGCCAAACGGGTTGCGGAAGCCCATTGCCCAAACGTAGTTTTGCGGCGTTTTCCTGTCCTCGTCGCGCCGGAATGGATTGTCGTCAACCGGGTCTCCGTCCAGCGTCATCCGCAGCACCTTGCCCAGCGTCGAATCGATCTCCTGGCTGCGGTCGATCTGGTGGCCATCGCCCACGCCGACGTACAGCAGTCCATCCTCAGCGACCTGGCAGGAGCCGATCTGGTGCGATGTGGAGGATTCGTCTGCGGCAAAGGTCTGGCTGAAGTCGGTCTGCGCGATTGGAGCCAGGCCGAATGTCCCCGGCGCGGACTCGAAGCGGACGATGTTGTTGCGCAGGATGCCGGCCGCGTCCTGGTAGGCGAAGGTAGCGAAAACGTAGCCTTGCTCAGGCGCCAGGCAGATGCCCGCCAGTCCCACTTCGCCGCTGCCGCTTGGCAGCTCGGCGGTGGGCTGCAGCGCAAAGAAGTCCTCGACGAAGGTGTGAACGGTGCGGTCGTTGGTGACAACCTTGATCGCGCCGCGCAGCTCGGCGACGAAGTAGAGTGGGTCGTCGGGGGCGGGTCCGGGATGGGGCACGAAGGCGATGGCGGTCGGGAAATCGTAGCCCAGGCTGTCGCGTTGCAACGAGAAACCGTCGGCGACTGCCCAGTCACTGCGCCAGTCGGGCGGCTGTGCTGCATCCGATGGGCGAGCGGCGCCCAAGACGGCAACGGCGAGGACCAGCATCACCACACAAAGACGGTAGTTCATCAAGGTTGGAGACCCTGTTCAGTCAGATAGTTGGCCAGCAGATCGGCCGCCAGTTGGTGCCCGGCAGCGTTCCAGTGCGCATCCTGGCGGAAGTAGAGCTCTGTGCCTGCCTGGGTCTGCTCGGCGAAGGCAGGCGTGAGGTCCAGACAGTGCAGCGCCTCTTGCCGGCAGAAATCGTCCAAAGCGCGGACCGGCTCGTCCAGATGGAACGCCTCTGGATTATCAAGATGCCGGCCGATGAGCGGCCAGTAGACGAGTTCCTTGGAAGGGATGACAAGGATGACCAACTCCGCGCCCGCGGCTGCAGCGGCGGCTGCGGTCTCGCGGATTGCTTGTTGGGTCAGCTCCCAGCCTCTGGCGATCCGGGGCGAGCTGCTGTCGGCCAGCGTCTGCAGGTCCTTTGGGTAGAATAGCCACTTGGGGCCGCCGGTCTGCGGCAGCGAGAGCGCGCCGCTGCCCTGCTGATAGACTCCCCGATGCAGGAGCAGTTTGGCCAGCTCGTACAGGCGGACGTGCTGCGCCAGAAAACCAGGTGCGACGTCCACCCGGCCGATGAAGTCGGGATCGCCCTTGCCGCCGGCGACCCAGTCGGCGTAATCGGCGCTGTTGGCGATGTCGTTACCGGTGAAGAAACCCCAGATGACGACCCTGGGGTGGTGTATCAGGCCATGATCCTCGGTTACAATCTGGTACTGGCTGGGTCCGTAGCCGCGAACACCGAGATTAAGAACGGGCGCAGCAAGCCGGTCCTGCAGGCGCTCCACCCAGGTTTCAGCGGCGGCAACATTCGTTCCCCAGGTGAAGGAATCGCCGACAGCCACGGCGTAGGCAGGTTCAATCGCGCCAATGTCGCGGAAGCCTACGCCCGAGTCGTCCAGCGTGCGCGTCCGCACAGTGTACTGCAGATCAAGACCGCTGTGGATCGTCAGGTCCAGGCCGGGCTGAGGCGCAAACATCAGACGGTCGTCGGCGATGAACGGTTTGTAGGTATCCTCGGTGGCGCGGCTGTCGTTGTAGATCGCAACGGCCTGCCGGACCGCAGGCGGCAGCAGGCCAGGAAAGAGATGAAATCCCGCCTCGGCGATGAGCAGGGCAAAGACCAACCCTGCGGCGATCAAAGCCAGACGTGAGACGAGGGAGCGCAGCGCGATGATCAGGCAACCTCCATTTCATTGCTTTACGTAGGAAGTCATTGTCCACGGTTTGCCTCAACTGACAAATCATTGCCCAGTGTCCCCCCCGGTTCAGATTCTCACCGAGCGGGCCGGTCTTCCAACTGCGTCTGCCCGGCAGCGTATACCTGTTTTACATAACAAAGACCGGCGAGTGCTCGCCGGTCTTTGCTGCGGCCTGGGCGCGACAGCCCGACCTCGTTGTTCCTATCGCGGCTGGCAGAACTGCGATCAATACATCTGCAAGGGTAGCGCGCCCTCCTGATCCAGCAGCAGGCCCCAGACCTCGTCAGCCCCGAGGGTAATCTGATCGGTGACGCTGTTGCCGTCGACCGTGGTCGTGACCTCGTAGTCGCCCGGCGGCAGGTCCAGCGATGGAGCGTCATCCGGCGACTCCATGCCCGCGCCAGAAGGCACAACGATCTCCTCGCCGTTGATAGAAACCGTCAGGTCGCCGTCGGCAAAGCTGACGAGGTAGACGCGCGCCTGGCCGGCCGGCGGCAGAATGCCCGCTTCCTCGGCGCCCGCCGCGTTTCTTGTCACCATCGAGATCGCCGTCTCGTCGCCGGCTTGCAAGTCCACGGTCAGCTCGCCGTCGTCTCCGCTGAACCGCAAGGTGGCAGCGGTGTCCGTTCCCTCCGCGTTGTCCAGCGTCCAGCCGCGGCTGGCCAGTTCAGTCTGGAAGAACTCGGTCAGTGTGTCCAGATCTGAGGGCGAACTGGCCTCGATACTGCGGCGGAACTCGCCACCTTCCGATGCGTAGCTTGTGTAGTCATCAGGCAGCGGCAGGCCATCTTCATCGGTGACGCCCAGTTCGCCAGTCCCGGCGCTGCCCGAGTCCTCAGGAGATCCGAGGGCGTAGTTGGTGAACTGGATCTCTACCTCGGTGTTGTCGAAACCTTCGAAGGCGAAGAAGTTGACGGTGATGTCTCCGTTGCCATAGCTGCACGACATCGACGTGTAGTCAGCGGCGTCGTCCAGACAGCTTGTGCCGAGCTCCATCATCTCGAAGGTCGGGCGATAGAACTCGGCAACTTCGGCCAGTGGCAGCGCGGTCTTGAAGCTCAACGTGTCACCGGACACATCGACCTCTGTCGCATCGTCGGGCGTAGGCCAGTCGGCGATGGTGTAGCCGGAGCCGGTTCCTGCCATCTCACCACCTGCATCGCCGGCCAGCGATGGCGCGTCGCTGATGTCGATGGAGGCCTGGCTGCCGCTATCCAGATTAAAGATGGTCAGGTAGATCGACTCGCTGCCGCGGTCGAACTCCATGAAGCCCAGCGTGTCGTCGAGGGTGGTGACATCTGACAGCTCTTGCCAATCGTCGGCCGCCAGCGCGGTCCGGAAGAATTCCGCCAAATCCTGGACGCCCGCCGCACTGGTAAAGTTGATTTCGTCCATCTCATAGGAAACGTCCTGCGCATCATCCGGCAGCGGGAACGTCGAAGCCGAAGCGTCCTGGGCCATGGGAGCGACCACCGGTGTGTCGGTGGGCGCCGGCGTAGCAGTCGGCGGGACAGGTGTGGCGGTGGGTGGGGCGCTTGTCGGCGTGGACGTGGCTGCGACCTCAACCGTGGGCGGCTGCGTCGTCGGCGCCGGGGCATCCTCCTGGCCGCCGCCGCAGGCGGTCAAAGCAGAAGCAGGATCGCGATTGCGACGATAGGGATCAACTTGTGTGGTTTCTGAACTCGCATCGTGTTACTCCAAACAGCAAGATAGTCACCGCGCACAAGCGCGGCGCCCGACCCAAACGATATAAAGATTGTTGACAGCGGAATACGGAACGGCAGCCAATCCTAACACGACTGCGCGACGATGTCAAGCACTAGTTTTCTTCAAGGAGATTGGATCGAGCAAGCGGGGACGCCAAGGTCCTTGGCAAACCGAAAGATCTTTTCGGGTCTTGATGAAATCGAGGCAAAATTGAAAATGCGATTGACTGAAGCCTTGTCAGCCAATCGCATTTGCCCATTTAGGCTGGGGAGCAGGGACTCGAACCCCAACTTACTGATCCAGAGTCAGCTGTCCTGCCTATTAGACGACTCCCCAGTGCCCAGCTATTTTACACGGCTTGCGCCTGCCCGCCAAATTTCGGCCGTCCGTACTGGACAGCGCCCGCGGCCAGGAGTGGAGGATTGGCCGTCGCTCCTCGGGAGATCGAGACGCTGAAACTGCATGGTCACACCATCTTGCTGCAGGGGCTTTCCACTCTGCCTGGGTGGTTGCACCGGGTGTTGGAATTGACGAACAAGGCAGTCCATGTTATAACGTAACCTGTTACGGACGTGCGGTCTGTCGATCGTTATTTGCCGGTCGGGAGGCCGTATTCGCGACATGGACGTTAACAAAGCGGAAGCTATTTCAGACCACACAAGGAGGCAATCACAAATGTTCCGCACTAAATTGCTACGGATGGCGCTTGTAGTGACCATCCTCGCAGCGCTGGTGGCCGTGCCTATGGCCGCCGGCGCCCAGATGGAGAACGGCCTTGACGTCCCCGAGGGAGCCGTCGTCAGTGGCACGGTGGATATCGCCGGCTACGCCGCCGGTGACAACTTCAAGCGCTGGGATCTGCATGTGTTCCCCGGCGGGGATGACAGCGCCAAGATCTGGATCGCCAGCGGCGCAGACCAGGGCGAATTCAGCGTTTCGGTTGATACAACCCAGTTCCCCGACGGCGACCATGTTCTGAGCCTGCGAGTAGTCGATGCCATTACCGGCAACTACACCGAGTATCTGGTTCCGTTCACCATCGCCAATGCAGAGGCCGCACCGGCCGAGGCAGAAACGCCTGCAGTCGAGTCCAGCACCGCCATGACCGAGACCGTTGCCATGACCGAGACCGTCGAGGCCCCGGCCGCGGCTGCCGCTGAGACGGCTGCACCGGTCAATGGCTTCGATCTCGAGGACGGTGTGGATGTCAGTGGCACGGTCACCGTGACCGGCTACGCCGATACGGTTGGCTTCGTCAAGTGGCAGCTGGATGTCATCCCGTTCGGCAACACCGACGACGCTATCTTCCTGGCCGTGGGCGAGGACGCCGGCACCTTCAGCGAGGTGGTTGATACCACCAACTATCCTGACGGTGATCACCAGCTTCGTCTGCGTGTTGTCAACGATACCGGCAACTACGACGAGTACTTCGCCGATGTGACAGTTGCCAACGGCGGCGCCGAGGCAGCGACCGCTGAGGTCGTCGCGACACCGGCTGTGACCGAGACCGCGACCACCACGGCTACTGCCACCACGACCGCTACCGTGGCTGCGCCTGAAGCTGCACCCGCAGAGACGACGGCGATGACCAACGGGCTGGACGTCGAGGAAGGCGCCGTGGTCAGTGGTACGGTAGATCTCACCGGCTACGCTTCTTCCGACAACTTCAAGCGCTGGGATATTCACGTCTTTCCTGGCGGCGACGACAACGCCAAGATCTGGATCGCCAGTGGTGATGAGCCTGGCGAGATCAGTGTCTCGATCGACACGACCCAGTTCCCCGACGGCGACCATGTCCTGAGCCTGCGGGTGGTTGATGCGACCACCGGCAACTACATGGAATACCTGGTGCCGTTCACCATCGCCAACGGCGAAGCCGCTTAGCGTAAGTTCACAGGTTTCAAAAATGGGACACCCCCGGAATTTCTCCGGGGGTGTTTTGATTCTGCCAGTTCTTCCATCGCCAGCGGCACAGTTGTGGTCGGAATCCCGATAGATATTTGTGCGTTTCTCTTGACATCCAAAACGTTTTGGATTACAATTGAAGTTGTCCAAAACGTTTTGAATATTTCAATATCTCACCGTGTGGAGAGTCCCAATGCCCGTTCGGCTCAAGGATATTGCGGCCCAACTAGACCTGTCGGTTACGACCGTCTCGCGGGCCCTGGCGGGCTACAGCGACGTGTCGCCGCAGACGCGGGAACGTGTTCTGGCGACCGCTGCGGCCATGGGGTACGTTCCCGACGCCACCGCCCAACGGCTGCAAAAACAACGCACCAACACCATCGGCTTTATCGTCCCAACGTTCGGACCACGCTTCTCCGACCCATTCTTCAGTGAGCTCATGGCGGGCATCGGTAACGAGGCCGCACGGCGCAACTACGACGTGCTGATTTCGACCGTCGCACCTGGGCCTGAGGAAAGCGAGGTCTACAATCGCCATATCAAGAGCCGGCGTGTCGATGGTATGTTGGTGGTCCGGACACGTCGCGATGACCCGCGCATCAGCAAGTTGCTGGAGGCGGGGCTTCCCTTTGTTGCGTTCGGCCGTACTGAGACGTCTTCGGGATATCCGTGGATCGATACCGACGGCGCCACCGGTGTCGAATTGGCGGTCCAACATCTCATCGCCCTGGGACACCGCAACATCGGCTTCGTGCGTAGTCCTGAGTTCCTCATGTTCAGCGCGCTGAGATGGGACGCCTTCCGTCAAGTGATGAGCGCCAACGACCTGACTGTGAACCCACAATGGGTCCTTCACGGTGATCTTACCCAGGGAACCGGGAAGGCGTTGACCGGCCGGTTGCTTGGAATGGGACAGCGTCCGACTGCCCTGCTCTATGACAATGACCTGATGGCACTTGGTGGCATGGCGCGGTGCAGGAAGGAGGCCTGGCTGCCGGCCGCGACCTTTCGATTATCGGTTTTGACGACATCGGGCCAGCCGAGCATGCTCATCCCCCGTTGACCACCATCGCCCAGCCCATCTACCAGATCGCCACTCTCATGACATCGATGCTTATCCGCAAACTGGAGGGGGACGTGTTGGATCCGTCCACGCACCTTATCACACCTGAGTTGATCGTGCGCCAGTCCACCGGACCGGCCCAATATGCGCCAAGCAGCTCACGCGCCGCCAAAGCCGCTTGCGTGCTACGCTGTATTCTCAGAAAAGGAGGTAGCCAGCCAGAATGACCAAAGAACTGCCAGCCCGATACCCGCGACCGGCGCGGGACGAGGCGGTAGTTCAACGCCCATTCGAATTCAGTTCGCATTTCACTGGAGGAAAACCATGACCCGCAAACCACTCTACTTGGTCGTTGCAATGCTCTTGCTGGCTAGCCTCATAGTCAGCGCCTGTGGCACGGCGGCCACGCCTGCGCCGGCGCCCGCGGAACAACCCGCGGCGCAGCCTGCCGCAGATGCTACCGAAGCGCCAGCCCAACAACCGGCCGAGGCGCCACCCGTAGCCGGCAAGTCGATCTTTTCTGGAGCACTGAAACCCAACCCGAGCGGGTTGCCAAGACCCGTGAGATCCTCGATGCCTTCACCGCCAAGTCAGGCATCAACGTCGAGATCGTGCCAGTGGAAGAGGACCAGTTGCCTCAGCTTCTGACTGCGTCGGCGGCGGCCAAGACCCTGCCCGACGTGATGTTCTTCCCCCTTGACTATGCTATCGGCTGGGCTGACCAGGGAATTCTGGACACCGCGACGGCCAAGGAGGTGATCGACAGCCTCGATCCATCCACCTTTGGCGCGGGCGGTCTGTCCATGGTCGCCTACGAGGATGGCTACGCTGCCGTGCCGTCGGATGGCTGGGGCCAGTTGCTGATCTATCGCACCGACATGTTCGAGAAGGCCGGTCTGGATGTTCCTGACAGCTACGACAAGATCAAGGCTGCCGCGGAGGCGCTGAACGATCCCGCCAACAACATCTTTGGCATCACGGCCGCCAACGACGTCGCCGTCTTTACCCAGCAGACCTTTGAGCACATCGCGCTGGCGAACAACTGCCAGATGGTGGACGACTCCGGCGCTGTGATCATCGACTCGCCTGAGTGCGTCGCCGCGATCGACTTCTACAACGACCTGGAGACCAACTACTCTCCCGCCGGCCAGCAGGATGTGGCCAGCACCCGGGCAACGTTCTTTGCCGGGCAAGCAGGGATGATCATCTGGTCACCCTTCATCCTCGACGAGATGTGCGGGCTGCGCGACAACGCCTTCCCCACATGCCCTGAGTGCGCCGACGATCCGGCGTTTCTGGCCAAGAACACCGGCTTTGTCCCGACGTTCATTGGCCCGGACGGCACCGAACCGGCCCAGTACGGCCAGTTCAGCAACATGGGCATTTCCGCCACGGCTGACAAGGAAGCTGCCAAGCAGTTTCTTGACTTCTGGTTCAACGAAGGATATCTGGACTGGTTGTCGGTCTCGCCCGAAGGCAAGCTGCCGATGCGCGCCGGCACCCCGGAGGAACCGACCAAGTTCATCGATGGCTGGAAGACCCTGGAGACCGGCGTCGATCGTAAGGCTCAACTGGGCTCCTGCTACGGCGATGACGTGATCAACACCATCATCGAGGGCGTGGCCGGCATGGACCGCTGGGGCTTCAAGCAGGGCCAGGGTGCTCTGGTGCAGGCCGTCTACCAGGCTTTGCCGGTTCCCCGGCTTCTCAACGACGTGCTCAACGGCACCAGCACACCTGAGCAGGCTGCCGCAGACATGCAGGCGGAGATCGAGGATCTGCAAGGCTCGCTGCAGTAGCATCTGCGACCTGAGTTGAACTGAGTAGGTACACTGCTGGGACCGGGCGCAGCGGTAAGCACACGCCGGTGACCTCTCGTAGATGACCAGGCCCGGTCCCAGTTCAACTGGCTGGTCTCTCGCTTTTCGGTTACACAGGGGCCGCAGCGCCCAGCAGCGAGCGCGCTGCGGCCCTTTCACCCGACATCGTGAGTGACCATCTTGTCCGGTTCAAGGAGCATGTCATGACTGCATCAACCGAAAGCCTTCCGGCGGTCAAGAGCACGGGGACGATTGCACAGCAGGAGCAACGCCTGGCTTACAAGCTGTTGGCGATTCCTATCTTCATCCTTGTTGCCCTGATTCTCTTGCCGTTCGTCTGGAACATCGTCCTGAGTTTCCAGTCGTTGCGGCTCATCGATCTGGTGAATCTCAGCCTGAGCGATCTGAGCTTCACACTGGAAAACTATGCGCGGGTGCTCGGCGCACGCGGCTTTGGCGAGTTGCTTCGGACAACCGTGATCTACGCCGTGTTCGGCACCTTCCTGCCGATCGTCATGGGATTGGTCGCAGCACTGCTGGCCCGCGATGCATTCCCGGGCCGGCAACTCTTTCGCGGCGTGATGCTGTTCCCCTATATTGCGCCCATCGTCGCTGTGACGCTGGTCTGGAAGACCATGCTGAACGCACAGTACGGCATCCTCAACGTCTGGCTGGAGAACATTTTCGGTGTTCAGCCCATCTCATGGCTGACCACACGATCGATGCCCGTCAATATCCTGGGACTTGAACTCCAGGTGCCGGTGGCGCTCACCATGGTCATTCTCTTTCAGGGGTGGCGCTACTTCCCGTTCGCGTTTCTGTTCTATCTGGCTCGCCTGCAGGCGCTGCCGGAGGAACTCTACGAGGCCGGCAAGATCGACGGAGCGACGCTCACCCAGCGGTTCTTCAAGATCACGCTGCCGCAACTTGGCGCCGTGACCGCTGCTTTGTTCCTCCTGCGTTTCATCTGGACGTTCAACAAGTTCGAGGATGTTTTCCTGTTGACCGGAGGTGCATCCGGAACCAACATCATCACCGTCCAGATCTACAACTACCTCTTCGGCCTCTCCAACGTCGGAGCTGCATCTGCTCTCTCCATGGTGCTGGCGGCTATTCTGGCCGTTCTCCTGTTCATCTATTTCCGCTGGTTCTACATCGAGGAGGAATAAGCCATGTCACGCGAATCCTGGGAAGAGTTGATTTTTGGCCGTATCCTGCGCTGGATCGGCATCGTGTTTTTCTTTCTGATCTGCGCGTTCCCGTTGTACTACATGATCATGTTGTCGTTCACCGACATCCAGGTCCTGTTGACCAATCCGGCCCGCCTGTTGCCCGACCTGGGGAGCATCTGGCCGCCCAAATCCTACATAGCGGTGCTGGCGCCCGTTGATAAAGGGGGTCAGGGTTTCGGGGTCTTCATCAGGAACAGCTTCGTGGTGGCGGTGGTCACAACGGCTATCACCATGGTGGTCTGCATCATGGCGGCCTATGCAGCGACCCGTCTCAAGTTCCGGGGCAAGGGGGCGGTCAACTGGGGCCTGATCCTGGTCTACATGGTTCCGGCCATCGTGCTGGCCATCCCGCTGTTCGTCATCTACAGCCAGACGGGTTTGCGCACCACCGTGCCCAAGCGTTTGGTGGCGCTGACCATCGTCTACCTGACGGCCACGTTGCCGGTAGCCATCTACATGCTGCGCGGCTACTTTTCCACCATTCCGGTCGACATGGAAGAGGCAGCCATGATCGACGGCTGCTCGCGGCTTCAGACCGTCTGGAAGATTGTGATTCCCCTGTCAGTGCCGGCCATCGCCGCAGCCGGCCTTTACGTGTTCATGATCGCCTGGAACGAGTACCTGTACGCGCTGCTCTTTCTGCTGGACAACCCTAACTCGTGGACGCTCTCGCTGGGCGTCAACCAGTTGGACAGCCAGGAGGTGCCTCGAACCATGTTGATGGCCGGTTCGGTGATCATCACGCTGCCGGTGGTTGTCCTGTTCATTGCGTTCGAGCGCTATCTGGTCGGCGGTCTTACGGCAGGCGGTGTGAAGGGATGAGCCTGGCGTGAGGGTTGGCTTCCTTTCCACCAGACTGGCTGGCACCGACGGGGTCTCGCTGGAAACGGCCAAGCTGGCGGTGATCTGCCGGCGGCTCGGCCACGACGTATTCTACTGCGCCGGGGAACTGGACCCGGACGGGCCGCCCGGCCTGCTGGTTCCGGAGATGCACTTCACGCATCCTGAGGCGCGCTGGATCCACGATCACAGCTTCGGCGTCGCCGTCGCTCCGGCGGGACTGACAGCGCGCATCACTGCTATGGCCGGCTCGCTGCGTGCGTCCATCGGCCGCTTTGTGGACGAGTTCCAGATCGATGTGCTGGTGCCGGAGAACGCGCTGACGATCCCGATGCACGTGCCGCTGGGCGTCGCGCTGGCCGACTTCATCGCCGAGACCGGCATGCCCGTCATTAACCACAACCACGACTTCTACTGGGAGCGGGAGCGTTTTCGGGTCACCTGCATCGGCGACATCCTGTCCAGGGCGTTTCCACCGGATCTGCCGTCGGTGCAGCACCTGGTGATCAACTCGCTGGCCCAGAAAGCGCTGCGCGCTCGGCTGGACATCGGGGCCACGTTGCTGCCCAATATCTTCGACTTTGCCAGCGCCGCGCCGGCCATGACCTCCGTACAACCGTGACCTGCGCAGCGCGCTGGGAACTCGGCGATGGGCACCTGCTGATCCTGCAGCCAACGCGCGTTGTGCCGCGCAAGGGGATCGAGCTATCGATCGAACTGGTGCGGCGTCTGCGGGAACCGGGGACCCGCAGGCACTTGCAGGGCAAGCAGGCTGTGCTTGTGCTCACCCATCACGCCGGCGACGAGGGGCTGGATTACCTGCGACAGCTACAGGATCAGGCGGCGGGCGCCGGTGTGCCGTTGCTTCACGTCGCGGAGCAGTTTGCGCCAGCCGCAGGGATGAGTGGCGGGCACAAGGTCTACGCGCTGTGGGATGCCTACGTGCATGCCGACTTCGTGACCTATCCTAGCCTGATCGAGGGGTTCGGCAACGCCCTGATCGAAACCCTCTATTTTCGCCTGCCGGCGCTGGTCAACTGCTACGACGTCTACAAGGCGGACATCGCGCCCAAGGGGTTCGATCTGGTTGAGATCGATGCGGGCGGCGACCCGCAGAACCTCGCGGCCATCGACGATGCGGCCGTGGACGGCGCGGTGCAGGTCATCACGGATCCGGTCCGGCGCAGGCGGGCTGTGGAGCACAACTACGCAGTCGCCCGCCAGCACTACTCATATGAGGCGGTGATGCCCACAATGGAGACGCTGCTGGCCAGGGCGGCGCAGGCGCGCTGACCTCAACCCAACAAATCAACAAGCCGCTGCCGCGGCGGTTTCGGGGCAGGTGGTCCCGCGGCCCGGCAGCCCGAAAGGAGCGCACCAGACATGTCGCCGGAGGGACGCCTGCAAGAACTGTTGTCTTTCATCTACGGAACCGAAACGGGGGACCAAACCTGGCACCGTCTGCGCGATCGTCTGGACAGTTTCGTTGCCCGAAACCCTGGTCTCGCGGCAGACTTACGCCCGCCCGACCAGCTTCTCGATCAAAAGTACGCGATCCTGATCACGTATGGCGACCAGTTCGGCGAGCCGGGGCAACCTCCACTCCAGACTTTGCGCAAGTTCTTGTTCACCGATCTGGAGAATGCCTTGAACGGGGTCCACATCCTGCCCTGTTTTCCCTACTCGTCCGACGATGGCTTTTCGGTGATCGATTACCTGACTATCGATCCGGCGCTGGGTGAATGGGATGACGTGCGCGCGCTGGGCAACTCCTATCGGCTCATGCTGGACGCGGTGGTCAACCACATCTCGCGCCAGAGTGCCTGGTTTCAAGGCTTCCTGGCGGGTGATCCCACCTACGCCGATTATTTCTTCGTTGTCGATCCTGCAGAGGACCTCTCGCAGGTCGTGCGCCCGCGCGCCCTGCCGCTGCTGACGGCAGTGGAGACTGTCGAGGGTACAAAGCACGTCTGGACCACCTTCAGCGACGACCAGATCGACCTCAACTACGGCAACCCGGCAGTGCTGCTCGCCATAACCGACGTGTTGCTGGCCTACGTCGCTGCCGGCGCCCGGTTGATCCGGCTGGATGCCATCGCGTTCATGTGGAAGGTGATCGGCACCTCGTGTCTGCACCTGCCGCGTACCCACGCCGTGGTCAAGCTCTGGCGGGCGGTGCTGGATCTGGTGGCCCCCGATGTGCTGCTGATCACCGAGACTAACGTCCCGCACGCCGACAACATCAGCTACTTCGGCGATCCGCTCCCAGGCGGCGCAGGCACTGACGAGGCGCAGCTTGTCTACAACTTCTCGCTGGCGCCGCTGGTGCTGCACACCTTTCGAACGGAGGAAGCGTCGGCGCTCAGCGACTGGGTGGAGAGCCTGGCGCCGCCGCCCGGCGGCGCGACGTTCTTCAACTTCATCGCCTCGCACGACGGCATCGGCATGCGCCCGGCCGAGAACCTGCTGCAGCCGGCCGATGTGCAGGCGCTGATCGACCAGGCAGTTGCCCACGGCGGCCAGGTCAGCTATCGGGTCCACCCCGACGGCTCCAGAAGCGTCTACGAGTTGAATGTCACGCTTTACGACTTCCTCAACGATCCGGCGCGCCCGAACCAGCCGCCGGATGTGGCGCGCTTCACCGCGTCCCAGGCTATCCTGCTCGCCCTGGCCGGCGTTCCGGGCATCTACGTTCACAGCCTCTTCGGCAGCCGCAACTGCTATCCCTGCATGGAGGAAACCGGCCGGGCGCGCTCGATCAACCGCGAGAAGTTCGCCTACAGCGACCTGAGGCGCGCGCTAGCCAATCCTGACGACCACCGCCGCCAGGTGTTCGACAACGTCAAACAGCTTCTCAGGCTCCGAGCAGCTCAACCGGCCTTCCATCCCACCGCGCCGCAACGGGTATTGCGCGTCCACCCCTCTGTGTTCGCCCTGCTGCGCACGACGCATGGCGGCGAGGATTGGGTGCTCTGCCTGGTGAGCGCGACCTGCCAGGCATTGCACGTCAGCATCGACTTGTCCCGCGCCCAGGTGAACGCGCCCGGCGACCTCGTAGATCTGGTAACCGGGGAGTCCTTGTCACCCATCGCGGGGCAGCTCGACGTAGCGCTCAGTCCCTGTCAAGTCCGCTGGCTGGTCAATCCAGGTCCCGACACCCTAGTGGAAACTTCGTGATCCCCCTATTGTCTCAGCATGCGCACGTATCCGGCCTGTCCGAAGTGATGATCGGACGTGAGCGCTTCGCTGATGCCTCGGTGCTGCATAACAACGAAGCTGGCGCAATCGACCAGGCTCCAGCTCTTGTCTGTGCGTTTCTTGAGGAGTTGCCAGGCCTCTTCGTCTAACGAGGCATCAACGTGCAGAACTTCAACGTACGGGGAGGTCCTTATCCCATCTACGATAGCAACTATTCTCGCACGGGTCAGCCTCAACGGGCTGTGCAACAGAGCAACAAGCTCGGTGATCACGTAGTTGGTCGTGACCGCCTTCTTGCCCTGCTCGCGGAGGTTGCGATAATGGCGAGCAGCTGCCTCATGATGAGGTTGATTCGTGTCGACCAGGCTTGCCCAACCAGACGTGTCAACGAAGACCTCAAGACTCGGCATTATAGGTCTCCTCCGACTCGCGAAGTTGCGTCATCAATCCCTGGCCGATATACTCATCGTGCCGGTCAGCCCAGTCAGGCACATTGCTGCTGAAAGCGCCGATGAACTGCTCGAAGGGGTCGTCAAGCTGACTCTCACTGGCAGTTGCCAGCCACTGCACGGCGACAGTTTCAGGACGTTGCCCCTGACGATTGGCGGTTCTGAGCAGAGACTCATAAACCTGTTCGGGAAGCTCGAGGGTCAAGACATGCGTCATCGTATCCACCTCCAAATTCGTGGCCGGTTGCACGGCACCAACAGCAGTATAGTCGGACGACGCTGTTCAGTCAACACCACTTGCAGAGATACAGCCATTCCAATTGGTGTTGAGTCTGGGCTTTAGCTGGGTCGTAGGTCCGAGCCACATATGTTGAACCGTATGAAGGCTTGACTTCCCGCTGGACGACCCTGTTCTTGAGACTTTGAGCGCGTGCCCGCCGCGCGTTGACAATCGGGCGGGATGGGGCTAGAATGCGCCTGGTTCACAGCTATCCTCCCTGCCAGGCGGCCCACAAGCCGTCCGCAATCAGGGGCAGAAGACACACGCCCGCGCCAGGCGGGCCGG
This sequence comes from Caldilineales bacterium, assembly GCA_041391245.1. Taxonomy (GTDB): domain Bacteria; phylum Chloroflexota; class Anaerolineae; order JAAEKA01; family JAAEKA01; genus JACKBK01. The sequence continues at coordinate 3,940 of JAWKOJ010000039.1, read as the reverse complement.
AAGAGAGACAGAATTGACAAACACACTTGACGCGGCCGGCGAGCAGCCGGTCGATTCTTATGGAGACGTTGCGCTGGAACAACTATCGCAGCCGCTGCGCGACGCCGCCGGGCGCGCCGGCTGGCCTGCCTTGATGCCGGTCCAGGCGCGCGCCATTCCCTACCTGCTGGATGGCAAAGATGTGATGGTCCAGGCGCGCACCGGCAGCGGCAAGACCGGCGCGTTTTTGCTGCCTGCGCTTGAGCTGCTCGACGGCAAGCGCGCGACCTGCCAGATGCTGATCCTGGTGCCGACCCGCGAGCTGGCCCGGCAGGTCGGCCACGAGGCTGAGATGTTGTGCGGACCGGCCGGCCTGCGCTCGGTAGTCGTCTACGGTGGCGTCGGCTACGGACCGCAGATCGACGCGCTCAAGGGCGGCGCGCAGATCGTCGTCGGCACGCCCGGCCGCGTGCTCGACCACCTGATCAAGCGCACGTTCAACCTCGACCAGTTGCGCATGTTGGTCTTCGACGAGGCCGATCGCATGTTGTCCATGGGCTTCTATCCCGACATGATCCAGGTGCAGCGCTACCTGCCGGAGCGGCGGCACGTCCACACCAGCATGTTCTCGGCCACCTTCCCCGCCTACGTGGTGGCGACGGCCAATCGCTTCATGACCGAGGCGGCGTTTCTGTCGCTCAGCAGCGACCACATCCACGTCACCGACACCGAACACGTCTTCTACGTCGTGCCGGGCATGGACAAGGACCGCGCGCTGGTGCGGCTGATCGAAATCGAGAACCCGGCGTCGGTCATCATCTTCTGCAACACCAAGGCGCGCGTCGGCTACGTCACCGCGGTCTTGCAGCGTTTCGGCTACGACGCCGACGAGCTAAGCTCCGACCTGTCGCAGAAGGACCGCGAGCGGGTGCTGGAGCGGGTGCGCAAGGGCAAGCTGCGCTTTCTCGTCGCAACCGATGTGGCGGCGCGCGGGCTGGACATCCCCGAGTTGTCGCACGTCATCCAGTACGAACCGCCCGAGGACGTCGAAAGCTACATCCACCGCGCCGGTCGCACCGGCCGCGCCGGGGCAACCGGCGTCGCGATCTCACTGGTCAACCCGGGCGAGCGTTTTGCCCTCAATCGCATCGCCAAACGCTACGACATCGACATGGAAGAGCGCGAGATCCCGTCAGACGAGGACGTGGCCGAAGTGGTAGCGGAGCGGCTGACCGCGCTGCTGGAGGCCCGCCTGCGCGAGCGCGACAAGCTGCAAAGCGAGCGCAGCCAGCGTTTCGTGCCCCTGGCGCGCGAGCTGACCGAAAGCGAAGAGGAGTTGCCGCTGATCGCCATGCTGCTGGACGACTACTACCAGCAGTCGCTGCACGCGCCGGTGCCGCAGCCGGGACTGGACGGAACCGACGACAAGCCGGCAAAGTCCAAGTCGGACGGACGTAAGCGCAGACGCGGCGGCCGGCGCCGGTCGTAACAGGTCCCAGGTCGCAGGGTTTCTAGCGTCGCGCGACCATCAGACCAGGCTGGCAAGTCCGGCAGAAGTTGGTGGCGCGGCGCTCCTTTTTGACCTCACTGATGGGGGAGCCGCAGCGCGGGCAGGGCTGGCCCGGCTTGCCATGAACCGCGAGGAAGTCGCGAATCTCCGCGTCCAGGGTGTCGGGGACCCGCTCGCGCAGCACAGTGATGGCATCGGTCAACACGGTACGCGTCGATCCGAACAAATCAAGAAGTTCGTCCGGGGCGAGGCTGGGGCGGCGGCGAAACGGGTAGAGCTGCGCGTGCCAGAGGATCTCGTCGGCGTAGGCGTTGCCGATGCCGGTGACGAACTGCTGGTTGGTCAGCATCCCTTGATCTCCCTGTGTGGCGGCGGGCGCTGCGCAAAGGTGTCGAAGTCCAGCGCCGGGTCCAGCGCGCCGGGCCCATCTCGGCAAAGGTCGGCACCTCGGTCAGATCGCGCGCCAGGTAGATCTTGCCCATGCTGGCCGTGTCGTTGTAGCGCAGCTCGCTGCCGTCGCTCAACGCCAAACGAAGCGCGTCGCGCTTGCGGTCGCGCGTCAGCGGTGGCCCGTGGCGGATGCGGCCCGCCAGCATTGGGTTGATGGCGACCGTCACTCCGCTGTCCAGCGCCAGCAGCAAGAACTTGCCGCGCCGGTCAACGTCGGTGAAGCGCCGCCCGCTCAACTCGCTGGCAGCCTCACTACCAAGCAGGTTGCGCACGATGAACGGGTGCAGCACCGCGGCCGCGACAATCTCCAGACCTGTGATGCGATCATCCAGCTGCTCGCGGATCACTTCGAGGTCGGGGAGTTCAGGCATGGTCGGTGTCGGCGGGGAGAGTTGCCAACTTTTCCGAAAAGTTGGCAACTCTCGCGAGGCTCGCAGCGCGGTCGATCTTGCCGGTAGCGGTTTCAGCGAATGCAGGCAGGTAGACTACTCCCCGCGGCCTCTCGAAGCGTTGAACGCGTTCTGCCGCCGCCGCGACCAGGCATTCTTCCGCGGCGCTCGACAGCGGATCACCCTCGATCACCAGCGTCACGGCATCTCCGAGCCGTTCATCGGGCGTTCCTGCGACGAAGAACCGCCGCGGCGCCAGTCCGCACGCCTGCCACGCGTCTTCAACGGCTCGCTCAACCACCTCCACCGCCACCTTGATCCCGCCGCTGTTGATCACGTTGTCCCAGCGGCCCAGCCAGCGGAAGGAGAGTGGGTGGAGGGTGGAGGAAGGAGGGTGGAGGGAGGAGAGTTCGACGAGGTCGTTGGTTTGGACCCAGCGGTCCAACGTCATCGGACCTTTGACGCGCAGGCAGCCACGGTCGTCAACCTCGATCTGCACACCGGGCAGCGGCTGGAAATAGGACGATGCCTCGCGTCCGTTCAGCCGGCGCAGCGCGATATGGGTCGCGGTCTCGGTCATGCCGTAGGTGTGATAGACCGGCGCGGCCAGGGTGCGGATGCGATCCTCCAGCGCCGCACTGACCGGTGCGCCGCCCACCAGGATCGCGTGCATCGCGTCCAGCCGCGCCCGCCGGTCGGCAGGACCATCCAGCATTGCTTGCAGTTGCAGCGGCACCAGCGCGGCAAAGTCGATCCGTTGTCCGGCTGGCAGGCTGGCCAGCGGATCGCTGCATGGCTCAACCAGCGTCATCGACATCCCCAGCGCCAACCCGCGCACCAGCATCATCTGCCCGGCGATGTAGCCCACGGGCAGACAGACCAGCGTGCGCATGCCTGCCCGGAGGCCGAGTGCCTCGCCGGTGGCGTGCGCACTGGCGGCCATCTGCGGCCGCGTCAGGGTGATGGACTTTGGCGGACCGGTCGAGCCGGAGGTGGTCGCCACAACCTCATCGACGCCACGCAGCCAGTCGCGGCAAAACGCCAGCGCGGCGCGCGCGTTGTCACTGAAGTGCGGCGGAAGGTCCGCGAGATCGAGGTGGAGGAGGTCGTCGCGTGTGAAGGTGTGATCGTCGATGGCAAGAGCGCGTGATGACGAGGCAGACCGCGCTTCATCGCCACTCCGCAACACCCCAAAATCCCACGCTCCATCCCGTTCCATCTGCAAGCTACACCCATCAAGCCGCAGCGGCGCGGGGATGTTGTTTGCGAAAAGCCGCCCCGTTCCCAGCCCGTGGACGCGCCCCTCACCGCGTGCAGCCGTCCACTGGGCGATCGCGTTCAGCCCGACGTTCGACTCCAGCAGCGAGTTGATCCACCACTGGACGCCGCGCGCCTCCGCTGCATTGATCCACGTTTCACAGGCCGCCAGGCCGCCCACCAATGTTGGCTTTAGGACAATGTGATGCGGGCGGATGGCGTCCAGCAGCGCGGCCGGATTGCCGGCTCCGATCAGCTCCTCGTCCAGCGCGATGGGCACGGGCGACCGGCTGCATACCTCGGCTGTGTCCCGCCAGCGGCCGGCCGGGAGCGGCTGTTCGAGAAACGCGGGCGC
>JAWKOJ010000038.1:0-41466 GCA_041391245.1 Caldilineales bacterium | reverse complement strand
ACCCTCGAATAGAGGACTTAACGTTATGAGACCAGTCTACATCGTTGGAATTGGACAAACACCGGTGGGCGAGCAGTGGGAACGCTCGCTGCGCCACATCGCCCACGACGCGGTGATCCCAGCCCTGCGCGACGCGGGCATGGAACGGGCCGATGCCCTGTACGTGGGCAATATGCTGTCGGGCGAGTTGGTTGGCCAGGAGCACGTCGGCGCGCTGGTGGCCGACTTTGTGGGCCTGCGTGGCATCGAGGCTTACAAGATCGAGGCGGCCTGCGGCTCAGGCGGCGCTGCGCTGCGCACCGGCTACATGGCGGTGGCCGGCGGGCTGCACGACGTGGTGGTGGTGGCCGGTGTCGAAAAGATGACCGACACCATCGGCAAGGACACCACCGCCGGATTGGCCATGGCGGCCGACCAGGAGTTCGAGGCGGCCGAGGGCGTCTCGTTCGTGGCGCTGAACGCCCTGCTGATGCGCCGCTATATGCACGAGTTCGACGTGCCGCACAGCGCTTTCGGCCACTTCGCCGTCAACGCGCACCACAACGCGGCCGGCAACCCCAACGCCATGTTCCCGTCGCCCATCAGTCTCGACACCTATCGCAAGGCGACAATGATCGCCGATCCCATCAATCTGATGGACAGCTCGCCCATCTGTGACGGCGCGGCCGCGGTCGTGCTGGCGACGGAGGAGGTAGCCAGGTCGATGCGCAATGGCCGGCGGCCGGTGCGCATCGCCGCTTCCGCCGTGGGCACCGACAGCCTGGCCGTCCACGACCGCCGCGACCCGATGCGGCTGGAGGCGGCCTGGATCAGCAGCCAGAAGGCGTATGCGCAGGCTGGCGTCCATCTGGAAGACATCGACCTTTTCGAACTGCACGACGCGTTCACCATTATGGCGGCGCTTTCGCTGGAGGCGTGCGGCTACGCCGAGCGCGGCCGCGGCGTGCGCCTGGCCGAAGAGGGCGAGATCACCATCGAGGGGCGTGTGCCCATCGCCACCATGGGCGGGCTAAAGGCGCGCGGCCATCCCGTCGGCGCGACGGGAGTCTACCAGGTGGTCGAGGCGGCCCTGCAACTGCAAGGGCTGGCCGGGCCGAACCAGGTGCGCAATGCCGATATCGCGATGACCCAGAACATCGGCGGCAGCGGCGCGACCGTGGCGACGCATATTTTGGTAGGTGAGTAACGGATGTCGCGCTATGGCCGGTCTCCGACCGGCCATAGCAATTGCTACCCACATCCTGACAGGTGAGTAGACACAGCCGCGACAGAGCCTGTACATCTCGCATATATAGACACAACTGCGACAAATTGTAAGCAAAACCAGCAAAAAAGAACTGTCAAAACCTATCAGACTGTCTCTCAGACCGGTTTTGGTGGCCGGATTGACAGCTTTTGACATGAGAAGCGTGGTACAATCCATCTGCATTCAAGCGATGCAAGCGCTTTCAAAACGTCGCGCCGGCGTGATCGCCGGCAACCAGGAGAAAACAAACAATGTCAGTAGCCCGAACATGGAGAACCCGCCGCCAGCGTTACAGCCTGGTGGGTGAGCGCTGCGAATATTGCCACAACGCGATCTTTCCGCCGCGGGACGTTTGCCCGCATTGCGCCGAGCCTGCCCAGAAAGAATACGCCCTGAGCGGCCGCGGCACCGTCTATTCCTACACCACTGTCTACGACCCCCCCGCCGGCTTTGAGACCTACGCGCCGTATCCGGTAGCGCTGGTGAAGCTGGATGAAGGTCCGATGGTCACGGCGCAGCTGACCGATGTCGGCCCGGACGACCTGCGCATCGGCATGCCGGTGGAGATGGTCACCCGCAAGCTCAGCGAGCAGGGGGACGAGGGCGTGATTCTCTACAGCTACAAGTTTCGCCCCCGCTGGGAGCAGCAGGCAGTAGCAGCCTAGCTCATTACATCATTCGGTAGAACAACGGCGGGCAGCACTCTCCGAGAGCTGCCCGTTTTCGCGTTCTCGGAAAGACTACCCAGCCACCTGGCAGTTTCCCGCAGACCAGTTACCTGTCAGGTCCGCATCCCAATCACCCGCGCCGGCGCGCCCACCGCGATGGCGCCCGCCGGCACGCTTTCTGTCACCACCGCGCCCGCGCCGATCACCGCACCCACGCCGATCGTGACGCCATCCAGCACGGTAACGCCCACGCCCAGCCAGGCGCCGTCTTCGACCACGATGCCGCCCTTGCTGCGCAGCGGCTGGACGGCGATCTCCTGGCCGGCCGCGAAGCTGTGGTCGTAGGGGTAGAACGAGCAGTTGGGCGCGATCTGCACACGCGCGCCGATGCGGATCGACCCGGCAAAGGCGGTGAACTGGCAGCGCGGCTGGATGTGGGTGTCCGCGCCGACTGACAGGCTACCGCCCGGCCCCGTTTCCACGATGCAGTCGCGGTAGATGTGGACTCGCTCGGCCAGCGCTACCGGCCCACCGCCGGGATGTTGGTAGATGGTCACCCGCTCGTCGATGAAACAGCCGGCCGCCAGCGCGATGCCGGCGCCGAACAGCGTGGCCGAGCGGGCCGCGTAGCCGTGCGGCCCCAGACGGGCCAGCGGCCGGCGCGCCTTGTACGGCGGCTGGCCCAGCGCCGCCAGCGCCATGCACAGCCGTCCCCAGCGACTCAGGCTGCTGCGGCGCATCCAGAAAACGGTCCAACGGTTGCTCACAAGGTACTCCGGTAGAAAGTAACGGCATCGGCGAAGGCCTGGCGCAGGCTGCTCTGCGGCATCCCCAGCTCGCGCACGGCGCGGCGGGGATCGACTGTCAGACTGGCCGGGCCGCGGCCGGCGGATCGCGCGACCGGCGCCGGCGCGGGCTGGCCTGAAACCTCTGCCAGCAGCGCCAGGAACTCCTCCTCGCTCAGGTTGCCTGCCACGTGGCCCAGGATGTAGCGTTGGCCGGACTGGCCCAGCTCCGCCGCCAGGATGTGGCCGGCGGCGATGTCTTGCACAGCGCACACGTTCATGCCGCCCGTCGGAAAGCCGGGGCGCCGGCCGGCCAGGAAATCGACGACGCGCTGGCCGGTGGCGGTTGGCTTGTGATCGCCTGCGCCCACGGGCGCAGTTGGCTGCACCACCACCACGTCCAGCCCGCGCCGGCTCCACAGCAGCGCGGCCGCCTCGCCCAGCCACTTGGAGCGCACGTACTCGCTGCCGGTGGACCACAGGTTGAAGGGGGTGTTCTCGTCGGGCAGCGATCCGTCGGCCGGCCGGCCTACCACCCCGACCGTGCTGGTGTGGACGACCCGCGCCACGTCCGCGGCAGCGCATGCCTCCAAAACATGGCGCGTGCCGGTAAAGTTGACGGCGTACATCCTCGCTGCATCCTCCGGACGCGGACTGTAGAGCGCCGCGACATGAAATCCGACATCGCAGCCGCGCAGCCGCTCGCGCCATCCCGCCGGCTCCAGCAGGTCGCCCGTCACCCACTCGACGCCGGCGGGCAAATCAGCGCGCGTGGCCGCCGCGCCGCTGCGGGTCAGCGCGCGCACCGAGACGCCGCGCGCCAGCAGTTGCCGGATTAGGTGGCTGCCGATGAATCCATCGCCGCCGGTGACAAAGGCGCAGCGCATCTCAGCCATCGGCGGACCGGTGCGCGGCCGGGCGCAGAAAACGCCGCGCCGCCTGCCGCCAGCGCGGGTCCGGTGGGCTGGCGGCCGCGCGCAACCGGGCCGCCGCCGCCGTCCAGTCGCCGTCGCCGCCATGGGGCAGCGCCACACCAGGGTACCAGCCATAGTGTTTGACGTGCAGCCGGGCAGGACGGAGTTGGCGCAGGAAGTCAGCGGTGCGCGCCACCGACTGCGGCGACTGGTCAGGCAGGCCCACCATGACAAACACGCGGCAGGTGATGCCGATCTGCCGGCACGCCGCCACGACCGCCGTCACCTGGTCCAGATACGCCCGCCCGTCAGCCTCATCGCGCACGCGACCGATGGCCGCCAGCAGCTCCGGGTCGCCGCTCTCCAGGCCAATCTTGACCGTATCGCAGCCGGCGGCGTGCGGCGAACTCCAGGAGCTGCGCATCGAAGTGCTCCGGGCGGCTCTCGCACTCCCAGGACACCGGCAACGTCAAACGCCGCAACTCCGAGCTGAGCGCCAGCACCCGGCTGCGGTCCCTGGCAAAGACCGGATCGCGGAACATGATCCGACGCGCGTTCATATCCTGCGCCAGAAACGCCATCTCGCTCGCAGTGTGGGCGGGCGCCTGGATGCGGTGTTCGAGACCCTGTGCGGCGACATAGGGGCAAAACCCGCAGCCGGCCGGGCAGCCGCGGCTGCTGAGGATGGTCAGGAAGGGATAGGCTGCGCCGTCGAAGATGTCCCAGGCGGGGTGCGGCAGCGCATTCAGGTCTGCCAGCAGGCCGGCCAAGCCAGTAGGCCGCCGGCGCCAGCTCGTACGGGTTGATGACCCGTCCCGGTCGTTCCTCGCCTGCCAGCAGACGGCGCGCCGCGGCCGGCAGTGCCAGCTCCGGCTCGCCCGCCACCATCAGATCGACAAGATCGCTGATCACGTGATCGACCTGGCGATAGCTGAGGGAAGGGCCGACCGCCAGCACCTTGAGCAGCGGTTTGCGCCCTCGCAGGGCGTTCAGAAAAGCGCGGTCGGCGGCCAGCGTACCGTAGCTGACCGGGACAACCAGCAGGTCGGCTGCCGGCAGCCGATCCAGCGTCTGCGAAGTCGAGTCCTTACGCGGCTGCGTCCAGCCCGGCAACGCGCCAGCCCTGTCCGCGCATCACCGCCGCGCACGACGCCAGCAGGTGCGGCGGATAGGTGAACGCGCCGGTTGTTTCGACCGACACGCCCATCCCGGCCGACCCCTCGCGGTTGGCAGTGGTTCCCGGCAGGGATGGTGGATTGAGCAACAAGACGCTGGGGACATATCCGAATTATACGTTCCCAGGATAAACCGGCAAGCGGCGGCAACAAAAAAGCGGCAGCTTGCGGCTGCCGCTTTCGTGCTCCTGCGCCTAGACTCGAACTAGGAACCAACCGGTTAACAGCCGGTTGCTCTGCCGATTGAGCTACGCAGGAATGTATTTGGTTGTTAACCACGCTTATTTTACTCTGATGCAGAGCACTGTCAAGTTTTAGCCGAGTATTTCGGACAGGACTGACAGTCCTCATCCAGACGCCGGGATGCGCCTGGCGTTTCATCGACTCTGCCGGTAGACCAGGACTGTCAGTCCTTATCACCTAGACCAGATAATCGCGCAGCTTGTGGCTGCGGATCGGGTGGCGCAGCTTGCGCAACGCCTTTGCCTCGATCTGGCGGATGCGCTCGCGGGTGACGCCGAAGTGCTGGCCGACTTCCTCCAGCGTGTGGCTGGTACCGTCTGCCAGGCCGAAACGCATCTCCAGCACCTCGCGCTCGCGCGGCGTCAACTGGCCGAGGATGTCCTGCATCTGCTCGCGCAGCAACTGGTGGTTGGCGGCGTCGGCCGGGCCGGGCAGCGTGTCGTCCTCGATGAAGTCGCCCAGCGAGCTGTTCTCCTCCTGGCCCACCGGCATGTCCAGCGACATCGGTTCCTGCGAGACGCGGTGAATGCGCTGCACCTTGACGGCGGCACGCTGCCAGCGGCGCTCCAGCTCCGGATCAAGGGGGCGCTCGTTGCGGATCGCTTCCTCGATGGCGCGCTTGTCCTCCGGCGCCAGCAAGTCCAGCTCCAGCGCCATCTCCTGTGGCGTCGGGTCGCGGCCCAGCTCCTGGGCCAGACGACGCTGGACGCGTGCCAGCCGGTTGATGCTCTCAACCATGTGGACGGGGATGCGAATGGTGCGCGCCTGGTCGGCAATCGCGCGGCTGATGGCCTGACGGATCCACCAGGTCGCGTAGGTGCTGAACTTAAAGCCCAGCTCATGGTCGAACTTCTGCACCGCGCGCAGCAGGCCGATGTTTCCCTCGGAGATCAGGTCGGAAAAGCTCATGCCGCGCCCGATGTAGCGTTTGGCTACGCTGACCACCAGGCGCAGATTGGCGCTGGTCAGGCGTTGTTGGGCAGCCAACCCGTCGCGGATGTAGAACTCCACCTCGTCGCGGGCGTCGCCTTCCAGGTCCGGCTCCTCAGCCAGCCTGGCCTCGGCGTCCTTGCCCCGGTGAATGCGCTGCGACAAGCCCACTTCCTCCTCGCCGGTCAACAGCGCCGTACGCCCGATTTCCCGCAAATACATCCGCACCGGATCGCTGGTGATGGCTGGGTCGGAGAACTCCTGGATGAACTCCTCCACCGGTCGGCTGATCTCCGCTTCGACTTCTAGCTCGAACTCCTCGTCGCGCGGGATCGACGGCACGGGCGCGTCGATATCTTCCGACTCTTCCTCCTCATCATCGTCGCTGTCCTCGTCGTCCTGCAGCTCGACGACGGTGCCGTCGGCCAGGACGCGGGTGGGACGCGCAGAGTCGGTCTGGTCAACGTCGTCTTCGAGGGTGTCCTCGTCCTCGTCGTCGTCCAGCAGCCGTCCGTCGATTTCAAGTTCTTCCACAGCCGCCAGGCGTTGTTTGGATTTGGTCATACTTGGCATTCGGTGCTCGGTGATGATGCACAGTTCCAATCTATTCAACGAGTAAGTTCGGATTCTGGGTCGTCAGCATTCACAAACTGGGGGCCATCCTGCGACGGCCTGCATAGGTACGAATGTTGAGCGTTTGCTCCAGGCTCCGGCGATGCCGGCTCAACTCGCCCTGCATCAGCCGGTAGGCCATGGCGTCTTCGTCGTTTCCCTCGGATTCGGCGTCCTGAACCAGGGTGGGCAGCATGCGGGTGCGCGTCTCGAGGTTGTCAATGCGCAACCGCAGGACCGTATCCACCAGATCCTTGAGAAGCTGCTGCTGCGAAAGCGCCGGCCAACGCTGGCCGTAGGCGCGCAATTGCTCGAGATGCTGCACCAGGTCGGGGTCGTACCCGCGCCAGTCGTCCACATCGTCAAGCTGTCCTGCCAACAGGGCAGCGCAAACGGCCCGCTCCTCGGCCCGGTTGAAATCGTCCTCGTCCAGCGACCCTACGCCCAGCTCGACAAGCTCGGATTGGAGGTGTGGGAAAATGGCTGGCTGGAGGACCAACAGCGCCAGCAGATGGACCGCGTGGCCGTTGCCCAGTGGCTTCGACTTGCGCGGCGGCGTTGTGGCCATCGCCTGCCATTCCGGGTCATCGTCCAGCGGCGGCGGTTCCTCGACGGGCAGCGGCTGGCGTTTGGCTCGCTGAGGCGATGCACGCCGCACCAGCTCCCGTTCGATGGTTCGTTCGTCGGTCTGGACCAGCCTGGCCAGTTGCTGCGCATAGTGCGCCCGCTGGATGGCGTCCGAAACCTCCAGAATCAACGGCGCCAACTGGTCGACGGCCGCCGACTTGCCCTGGGCCGAGGTCAGATCCTCGGTCTGGCGCACCAGGTCGAAGTAGAAATCGACTATCGGCAAAGCCGCGTCCACCAGCGCGCGCCACGCCACACCGGGCGCATCCGGGTCGCTGCGCATCACATCGTCCGGGTCCTTGCCCTCCGGCAACGTCATGATGCGCAGATCGGCTGCCAGCCGCGCCTCGAAGCGGACGATGCCGCGCGGGTCCAGGCTGGGCATCCACTCGCGGTCCAGCGACTCGCGGGCCTGGGTGATGCCGCGCAGCGTGGCCGCCTGGCCGGCTGTGTCGGCATCGAGCGCCAGCACGATGGTGTCGGTGTAGCGGCGCAGCTGCTTGAGTTGTTCCTCGGTCAGCGCGGTGCCCATGCTGGCGACCACGTTGGCTTCGCCGAACTGGTGGCAGGCCAGCACGTCCATGTAGCCTTCGACGATGATGGCCTTGCCGTTGGCGCGAATCGCCTGGCGGGCAGCGTCCAGGCCGAACAGAATGCTCGACTTGTCGAACAGCGGCGTCTGCGGCGTGTTGAGGTACTTGGGTTGCTGGTCGCCGGTCAGCGCGCGGGCGCCGAACCCAACAACCTGGCCGCGGATGTCGCGAATCGGCACGATGACCCGCCCGCGAAAGCGGTCATAGTGACTGACGCGGCCGCCTTCCTCGTATTCCTTTTCGATGATCAGGCCGGCTGCCAGGATGTCTTCCTGGGTGTAGCCCCTTTGACGGAGGTAGTTCAGCAGGCTGTCCCACGAATCGGGCGCGTAACCCATTTGGAACTTGTCGATGGTGTCGCCGTCCAGCCCGCGCCGCTGCAGGTAGTCGCGGGCGATCGCTCCCGCCGTGCTGCTCTGTAACTGGCTGTGAAAGAAAAGCGCAGCCGTCTGGTTGATCTCGCGCAGCTTGTCCAGATACTGATTGCGCTCGGAGGTCGCCTGATCGGGCGGCGAAAGGCTTACTCCTGCCTTGGGCGCCAGAAGCTCGAGCGCCTCGCGGAAGTCCAGGTTCTCGCGCTTCATCACAAACGAGAAGAGGTCGCCGCCGGTTCCGCACGCGCCGAAGCAGCGCCATGTCCCGCTTTCAGGAAAGACAACAAACGACGGTGTCTTCTCCTGGTGGAACGGACAGAGCGCCTTGTAAACCCGACCGGCCTTGCGTAGCGGCACGTAGCCAGACACGACGTCGACAATGTCCAGCCGGTCCTTGATCTCCTCGGCTATGCTCATGTGCAGTTGGGTGTGCTCTTGGTCGATTGAGTAGCGGTCATCAGGCGCAACGACCGCGCGCTTATTCGCATTGAATTATACGAGCGCGCGGCAACGCTGTCAATTTGGCCTGTTTTCACTGCTCGGGTCGCGGGCCGTGGTCAGACGCACGAACGTCTTCTCAAAGCGCATCATGAGCGTCAGAATGAGCAGCACCACGATCGTCGCAGACAGGGCCAGCAGGCCGAGGCCGGCGCCGACCGCCATGCCGATGGCAGCCACGGTCCACAGTCCGGCCGCGGTGGTCAGACCCTTGACCGCGTCCTGGGAGCGCCAGACCGTGCCCGCGCCCAGAAAGCCGATGCCGCTGACGATCTGTGCTGCCACCCGCCCCTTGTCGCCGATGCCGGGGAAGGCGTGCAGCGACAGCATGGTGAACAGCGCCGAGCCGACGGCCACCAACATGTTGGTGCGCAGCCCGGCCGGCCGGTGCCCGGTCTCGCGCTCCAGCCCGATCAACCCACCCAGAAACGCCGCGATGACCAGGTTGATGGTCTGGATGATCAGTGTGTTGCCTGAAAGATCAATGGGTCCCACGATATACCTCCTTTGGTGCCAATCAGAATGCCCTACAAACCCCGTTGAAGAACCTGTTAACAGAATCCTAGCATCATGCAGCACCGGCTGTCAACCGGACCAAAAACCGCCGCTGACAACACCGCCGACCGGATTCGCATCGGTGTGAGCGCTTTGGTATACTGGCGGCATGACACCACCGGCTGTTGCGCCCGATGCAACCACCCGTTTCTCAAACCGTGTCGCCGACTACGTTCGCTATCGGCCTGGCTACCGCGCGGTGCTTGAGTTTCTGGCCCAGACCTGTGCGCTGACACCCCAGTCAGTGATCGCCGACATCGGCTCCGGCACCGGGCTGCTCAGCCGGCTCTTTCTGGAGAACGGCAATCAGGTGTTTGGTGTGGAACCGAACTCGGAGATGCGTGCCGCGGCTGACGCGTTGCTGGCGGCCTACCCGCGCTTCGTCAGCCTGGCCGGCCGGGCTGAGGCAACGACCTTGCCTGACGCCAGCGTGGATTTTGTCGTGGCCGGTCAGGCCTTCCACTGGTTTGACCACGAGGCGGCGCGCCGCGAGTTTCTGCGCATCCTGCGCCCGGCCGGCTGGATCGCGCTGGTCTGGAACGACCGGCAGACCGACACGACGCTCTTCCTGCGCGAGTACGAGCGGCTGCTGCGCGTCTACGCAACCGACTATGGAACGGTCAACCACAAGGAGGTTGGCCTGCCCGCTTTGCAGCGCGTTTTCGGCGCCGGGATAGAGCGGGTGACCTTTGCCAACGTGCAGCGGTTTGACCTGCCCGGCGTGACCGGGCGGCTGATGTCGTCTTCCTATGCGCCGCTGCCCGGCCATCCGAACTACGAGCCGCTGATGGCGGGCCTGCGAACTGCGTTCGAGCGCTACAACCAGGACGGCGTCGTCGAGTTCCTCTACACGACTGAACTGTATTTTGCGCCACGTTCGTAGTAGGCGCTTTAGCGCCCTCCGAACGGCGCTAAAGCGCCCACTACGAGCGAAAGCGAAACGCATGGAAATCAAGATCGTCCGCAGCGATAACCGTGTCAAGACCGTCAGCGCCCGCGAGGTGGACGGCGTGTTCGAGGTGCGCGCGCCGGCGCGCATGAGCGACGCCGAGCTGGAGCCGGTGGTGCAGAATCTGCTGAAACGCTGGCAGCGGCGGCAGGCGACCACGGAGCTGGACGACGCCGACCTGGAACGGCGCGCCCGCGAGCTGAATCGCCAGTACTTTGGCGGCAAGCTGCGCTGGCAGTCGATTCGCTGGGTGAACAACCAAAACACGCGCCACGGCAGCTGCACGCCGTCGCAGGGGACGATCCGCATTTCCCACCGGTTGGCCAGGATGCCGGCCTTCGTGCGCGACTACGTGCTGGTTCACGAGTTGGCGCACCTGCTGGAGGCGAACCACGGGCCGCGCTTCTGGAAGCTGGTCAACCGCTATCCGCGCACCGAGCGCGCCCGCGGCTACTTGATGGCAGTTGGCATGGAGGCGCTGGAGGACGAACCGTGAGCAATCAGCAGATTGGCGGGCTGGTCGTCCTGATGGGTATCGCACTGGTGGTGATCGGTCTGGTCATCTGGGCCGGCGGGCTGTCGTGGCTGGCGCGGCTGCCGGGGAACATTCGCATTCAGGGCGACTCGGTCACCGTCTTCATTCCGCTGGCTGCGATGATCGTCATCTCGCTGCTGCTGACGATCGTGTTGAACCTGTTGATCCGTATCTTCCGACGCTGATTCCCGCCTCGTCATGTCCGTGGAGGCGGAAATCGGGAGGGCAATTGAGTGGGGAACGCAACAAGGCCGGCGCAATGCCGGCCTTGTTGCGTGAAAGGCAGGACTGGCAGTCTTTGGAAAGACTGCCAGTCCTGACGGAACCTAGCTGCGGCGTCGCTTGCTGGCGACATAGGCGCCGGCAAGCGCCAGACCGGTTGCCGCGGGCAGGGCGAGCATCGGCAGGGCGTTGGCCGGAATGGCTGCCGGGCTGCCCGAAAAGTCGCTCAACGAGACGGCGGTCGGAGTGCTCGCGGCCTGATAGGCGGCGTAGGCGTCGATGCGACCATAGCCGAAGGTGTTGTTGGGGATCTGGCTGCCGGGAATGCCGCCGCACTCCTGGGCGGTGGTCAGTTGCAGCGCGGTGGCGTTGATGGTGTTCTCCAACTGGTCCACGTTGCCGGCCCAGTCAGGGCGCACGGAGACCAGCAGCGCCGTCAGGCCGGCGACGTGTGGCCCTGCCATGCTGGTGCCGCTCAGGGTGGCGTACGAGTTGGTCGGATAGCTGGAGCGTACACTGGAGCCGGGGGCCGAGATGTCGGGCTTGAGGCGGTTGCTGCCGTCCACCGTCACCGGGCCGCGGCTGCTAAAGCTGGAGATGGCGTCGGTGCTGGTGGTGGAGCCGACGCTGTAGGATGCGTCGTAGATGGCCGACGGCGTGTTGACGGTGCTGCACGCCGAGCCGCTGTTGCCGGCGCTGTGGGCGGTCAGGATGCCGGCGGCGCGCACGCTGTTGACCACGGCCAACAACGCGTTGGGGTCGGTGCAGCCCTCGCTGGCCGGGCAGCTCCACGAGTTGTTGATGACGTCAGGTGCCATGGCCGGGTTCGGGTTGGCGCCGTTCAGGTCGGTCGGGGCGATGAACCACTGGTAGCACTCGCTGTAGGTGGTGGGTGTGCCGTTGCCCTGGTCCATGTTGCGGCAGCCGATCCAGCGCGCGCCGGGCGCCATGCCGATCTGGTTGCCGGCGCCGTCGTCGCCCACCATGGTGCCCATGGTGTGGGTGCCGTGGCCGCTGTCGTCGCAGGGAAAGGCCGAGTTCAAGCCGCAGGAGCCGCCGCTGCCGCTGTGAATCGAGTCATGCCAGTTATAGTTGTGGTCAGCGCTGCTACCGTCCCAGCCGCGGTACTGGTTCTTGATGGCCGGATGTTCCCACTGATAGCCGGTGTCCTGGCCGCCGATCACCGCGCCCTGGCCGGTGAAGCCGGCCGCCCACACCTGCGGGGCGTTGACCTTGGCGATGTTCCACTCGATCGCGTCCGGGCTGGCAGGCGTGTCGAGAATCTCCTCAACCGGGTCTTCCATGTGAACGGTGGGGTTGGCATAGACGCGGGCCACGTCCGCCCGGCGCGCCATTGTTTCCACGGTGCCCATACCGGCGCGCACCCAGATCATGTTGGCGACCCAATAGGCGCGGTATTCGGCGCCGCTGTCCTTAAGCGCGGCCAGCACCGGTCCCTGCGTTTCAGCCGCCTTGCGGCTGAGGGTTTCGTAAACGTAGGTTCCTTTTTCCAGCTTGGTAGACATGGCGTCGGCGGCGCTCAGGTCGGCCTGGTCGGCCAGGAACACCAGGAACTCGGTCTGTCCTTCCGCGCGGGCGGTGTCCAGCACCCAGGGATCGACCTTGCTTTGCCAGTCGGACGGGGCTGCCGGCGCGGCCAGTGTGAGGCCGCTGCTGACCAGCAGCATGACGGCGACGAGAGCGAGCAGTGGCAGTGTCTTGCGCTTCATTGGGTTCTCCTCGGACTGTAAGGTAGGGGATTGGTGCGGCCGCAAGCCGGCCGCGGGCAGGTTGGGCGGCATTGTACACGCGCGGCGGCAGGCATGCAAGTCAAGCCGCCAAGACTACTATCTCTCCCTCCTCCACCGACCACAGCGTCTCGGCAAAGCGCTCGATGAAGTAGCGGTCGTGGACCACGGCCAGCACAGTACCCTCGAAGCGCGCCATGGCGCGCTCGAAGCTCTCGCGCGACGGGATGTCCAAGTGGTTGATGGGCTCGTCCAACAACAGGAAGTTGCAGCCGCGCACGGCCAGCAATGCCAGCACCAGCCGGCTGCGCTCGCCGTAGCTCAGCCGCCCCACCGGCGTGAAGACCTCGTCGCCGGCGAAGAGGAAGTAGTGCAGAAAGCTCCTCGCCTCGGTCTCGTTGAGCGGCGCAGCGTCACGGATCAGCGCCAGCGGCGTGGCAGTCGGATCCAGCGTCTCCTGCTCCTGCGCCATGTAGCCCAGGCGCACGCCGCGACCCAGCCGCACCTCGCCCGTCCACGGCCTGAGGTCGCCGGTGATGCAGCGCAGCAGTGTCGTCTTGCCGCTGCCGTTGGAACCGATCAGCGCCACCCGGTCGCCGAAGCTCAGGTGCAGATCGACGTCGTGCAACACAGTCCGTTCGCCGTAGCCCACCGACAATCCGTCAATCGTCAGCACGTCCTGGCCGCTGCGCGGCGTGTCGGGGAACTCCAGCTTCATCTTCCACGTCTGGCCGGGCTTGTCCACCATATCCTCGCTTTCGATCATCCGCTCCAGCCGCCGTTGCTGGATGACGGCGCGGTGGGCCAGCTCGCGGGCGATGCGCCGGTAGTGGAAGTGGATAGTCTCGTTCTCGATGTTCTTGGCTTTGCCGGCCAATCTGCGAATCGAGGCAGTGAGCTGAGCGACCCGCTCCTGCTGTTCCTTGTAGGTCGCCCACTGCTTCTCCAGCTCGCGGTCCAGTGTCATCGCGTAGTCGGTGTAGGTGCCGGGGAACTCGCGCAGGGTGTGCGTCACATCGTCCAGCGCCAGGATGCTGGTCACGGTGCGGTCGAGAAAGGCGCGGTCGTGGGAGACGATCAGGATCGCGCCGGGGTAGCCGGCCAGGTAGTCCTCCAGCCACGCCAGCGCGGTAATGTCGAGGTGATTGGTCGGCTCGTCCAGCACCAGCAGGTCAGGCTGGGCCAGCAGCAGGCGCGCGAGTCCCAGCCGCGTCTTCTGCCCGCCGCTCAGCGCCCGGACCGGCCGGCTCTGGTCCACGTCGTCCAGGCCGAGGCCGGCCAGCACGGTGTCAGCGTCGGCGTGCAGGCTGGACCCGCCCAGCGCGTCGAACTCGGCCAGGGCGCGGTCGTAGGCGTCCAGGGCTTCCTGCAACTCACCGTTGGACGCGGCTGCGATGCGTTCGGCGAGTTGCTCGAGCCGCGTCTCCAGCGCCACGCGCTCGCCCTGCGCGGCGGTCAACACATCGGCCACGGTCGCGTCGGGCGGCAGCTCCAGCGCCTGCGGCAGGTAGCCCAGCCGCAGCGACGCCGGTGCGAGCTGCACGCGGCCCTGGTCGGGCTGCATCTCGCCCGCGATGATCCTCAGCAGGGTCGATTTGCCGCAGCCGTTGGGGCCAACCAGACCAGCCCGCTGGCCGCGGTTGAGGTTGAAGCTGATCTGGTTCAGGACGATCACGTCGCCGAACCACTTGCTGACGTTGCGAACTTGAAGCATAGACACCTCCGAGGACAAAAAAACGCCGCAGGCGCTGCCTGTGGCGTTGATGATGACGAATATCCCTTGGCTGGAACGGTCACAGCAGGCGCGTGGTCCCTGCCACGGTCCTGCCGGCCAATGCACGGCCAGCCAGGTGGTTTCCCACGTGGGAAGCAGGGAGAGACCTTAAGCTGCTGTGTTCTCTGTCATCGTGGTTTACCTCCAAAAAGTGCAAAGTCAGTATGCCACAGGCGCGGCGGGGCGGCAAATCAGGGCGAGGGTAAACACAGCGAATGGGGGCAACGAATGGGGCGGCCATGCAGGACGACGCGGCGCGTTGTTAACGGCGGGCGCTCTGGGTATAATGATTTCGTTGCTCAGACATTGCACAAGGAGGATGCCCATGGGCGAGCGGATCATGACCCTGCACCCGGACGGCAAGCAGGGCGTCAACATCGACAAGGCAAAGTACGACGCGGTTCGGCAGGCGATTCTCGACAGCCTGGCCGAGCGCGGCGACATTCCGTTCGGCGACCTTGGCGAGGCGGTGGCCGCCCATCTGACTGAGCCGTTCGACGGTTCGGTCGGCTGGTACACCACCACCGTCAAGCTGGACCTGGAGGCGCGGGGCGAGATCGAGCGCGTAGCCGGCCGGTCGCCGCAGGTGGTGCGGCTGGTGAAGTGACCGGCACTTCTGAAAGTGCCGGTCACTTGGGCACGCACGTCGTCCTGCTGGGCACCGGCACGCCCAACGCGGATTCGGCGCGCAGCGGGCCGGCGGTGGCGTTGGTCGTCAACGACCGAGCCTATCTGGTCGACTTCGGGCCGGGCGTGGTGCGGCGCGCGGCGGCTGCCGCCGAACGGGGCATCGATGCGCTGGCGCCGGAGCGGATCGAGGTCGCGTTCCTGACCCATCTGCACTCCGACCACACCGCCGGCTTCCCCGATCTGATCCTGACGCCCTGGGTGCTGGGCCGGTCGGTGCCGCTGAAGGTCTACGGTCCGCGCGGCCTGCACGGCATGACCAGGCACTTGATCGCTGCCTACGAGGCCGACATCCGCGAGCGCATCGACGGGCTGGAACGGGCCAACGAGACCGGCTGGCAGGTCGAGGCGCACGAGATCGCAGCCGGCACCGTCTACATCGACGACCTGGTGCGCGTCGAGGCATTGCCGGCCAACCACGGATCGTGGCCGGCTTTCAGCTACCGGTTCACGACGGCGGATCGCACAATCGTGGTCTCCGGCGATACCGCGCCGCACGACCGGATGCTGGCTAACTACACCGGTTGCGATGTGCTGGTCCACGAAGTCTACTCAACAGCCGGGTTCGCCCGCCGGCCGGCCCAGTGGCAGCGCTACCATTCGGCGGTGCACACCTCGACACTGGACCTGGCGCGCATCGCCGCGGCCGTGCACCCCGGGCTACTGGTGCTGTACCACCAGTTGTTCTGGGGCGAGACGCCCGACGGCCTGCTGGCCGAGATCGCGACTCTCTACGATGGGCCCGTAGTGTCAGCCAACGACCTGGATGTGTTTTGAAGGCGTAAGCCGTGATGCGTGATGCGTGAGCGGCGCAACATGCGGTCTCATGCATTACGTGTTACGTTTCACGTAGAATTTTGCGCAAAACGAGGGACACCAAAGCGTGGTGTCGGCTCCTTAACAATTGAGGTAGATTGGTCATTGCGGCAGCAGCACTACGGATCGCCAGATCGGGCAAGTAGATGCTGTAAGCCGTCAGCGATGGCATTGGCATACGGATGGGATTGGCTGAGTTGCACCTCTACCAGACGGTTCTGACTGAAAACAAGGCGGCCCGGCATGCAGAAGACATCTTCAACCAGTCGAAGGGCACCGAAACTAGAGAGTGGTGCGGGAAGCGCCATCCAGAGACGGGTCCATGCCAACAAGTTGTGAGCAAGATCGACCAACAAGACAAGAGCCTCTTGAGCAGCCAGATGCTTTTTGCGTCGTCGCTCGAGCTTCAGACCCATCTTATCGGCTTGATCTCGGTTTCGCAAGCGCCGCGGTCATCGTAGCGACGAATGGTCTCGGTCTGTGTCCACTCTGTGACAGAGCAAACTACAGTGCTGTACTTGGTCTGCTGGGTCTGGGTTAGCCAGCGCAGTACCAAGTGTTGTGTCAGGTGGACATAGACAGGCGATGCAGGTGCAGGGGCAACCCAACGGCTGTTGCCCAAATCTTGCCAGGCCTCATCCGCCACGACGGGCATAGGATTGCGGCCGCTTGCCACCTTTGCCCTTGGCCAGAACCTGCCAGCCGCCTTGAAGTGCCCGATTGACGTTGGCATCGCTGCCGAAGCCGGAGTCAGAACGCAAGATGGTCTTGGCACGCTGCTCCGGCGTGAAACCTAACGTGTTCTCGATCGCCTCTGGCGCAGGGATGTAGGTCGGACCACTGTCCGTCTTGCCGATGTAGATGCGTGACAACAGTGTTTCATGATATTGCGGCGCATGCGCGTGCCAGTTGGCGCCCGTAACTGTTTTTTTTTCAAACTTGCCCTTGGTGCTGCCCTCAGCTCGCTTCGAACTGGGCAGCGGCGTCGAATCCACGTCCAGATACAGCCACTCATCGCCAAATGGATGGCGAAACACCTGGCTCTCCTGCCGCAACAAGGCGTCAAACCCTTGTTGCAACTGAGCCACCTGGTCGCTCCCGAACGCATCCAGTGTTCGCGCCAGGATGGACTGCTCGGCAAACTGCGGCCGACCCCTGGCACTCGCCAGAGCCAGATCAGGTCGTAGTCGCGTGTTGACTTGCATGATGGAGCGACATCCTGTCAGTATGCTGACCAGAATGTCCCGCAGCTTCTCTTCTGGCTCATGCTCTACTGCCTTCATCGGCAGCTCTACCTTGTTCCACACGGGATCCAACAACTTGGACCGTGTCAGACAGTAACCCAACACACCCAAAGGGGCAAACCCTGTCTCTTCGGGCATTGCAACCAATCGAATGACCGTTCCCATGGCGCACCTCCTGTTCAGATGTGCCGCCTATTCTACCTCAATTAGTAAGGTTCTGGGAGACGATTGGTCTCCCCGGAATTTTGCGCAAAATTTGGGTGTTACGTTTCACGTAGAAATACGCATTGTTCTTTCTGGAAATCCCAATGAGCAACACCAACCTTCCTCCGCCCACCGTCTCCGACGTGCAGCGCATTGCAGCGCTGGACGATCCTGTGCTGCGCAACCTGCTGATCACGCAGTGTTACCACGACCTGTCGCAGGCCATGGCCAGTCTCACGGGGCCGGGCGCCAACTGGTGCACGGTGGCTACGTGGGCATCCAACCAGGCGGGGCGGTCGATCCGCAAGGAGGACCTGCGGCGGACGTTCGAGCGCCTGTTGCGGCGGTCGGAAGAAGCGACGCGCGACGCGCAGGCTGCCGCAGCGCAGGCGGCCGCGATCAGCGGCGACGAAACCAGGAGCCTGGCCGGCGCGGTGGACGCGCTGCGCGACGCCATCAGCCCGGCGGCGGCCTTTGACCGGACTGCCGATGCGGTGGCGCGCGGCAACCGCAAGGTGTTCGAGGAGATCGGGTTGCAGTTCGCGCGCTTCCTGGCACTGTTTGCGGACGGGCGACCGGACGGCGATGCCCTGGCGGACTTCTACGCCGGTCTGCAGCCAGGCGATCCGCCGGACGGCCAACGCTACCTGCGCCAGGCGTTCAGCCGCTACGTCGATGCCCTGGCAGCCCCGGATGACAAACAGCGGGCGGAACTGCTCTTGCTGGCCAACCTGGAGATCGGCTGGCACGAGCAGACCCGCCTGCAGCCAGAGATTCGCGCGGCCATGGACGCGCCGATCTATGATCCGGCGCAGTTGCGGAGCCGGCTGATGGACGAGCTGTTTCCCGACCGAACGTCGCATCTGCGCCTGGGGCTGGCCGTGATGTTCGGCCATGCGGCGGGGCTGTTCGAGGCGCGCGACCGGCTGGCAGACGAGGCGCAACGGATCGGCCGTCTGGCCGTCACCGAGATGATGATGACGCTGGAACTGCCCGTGAAGCGGGTGTTGCGGCTGGGCAAGCCGCTGCCGGACGGGTTTCCGCCCGCGCTGCAGACAATCGAAAACGCCGATTTGGCTGACCTGCTGGCGCAGGTAGCACCAACCGCTGGCGGTGTGGTGGAAGACTGGAGCCGTCTGCCCGAGCGGATGCGCTTCATCGCGGACCTGTTCCGGACCTATCACCTGGACGCGGTGCTCTTCGATCCGCCGTTCACGGCCGAGCAGTTGGCGACGATCAGCGCGGGGCGGTGTCCCGATGATCTGTAACCGCCGATCGGCGCACCAACGCCAGTGGCTGATAAGGTCTTGATGTTCAGGTTTGTTGTTGGCTCGACACGCCCACCGGGGCTTAGAGCCACCCGGCTACCCGCGCCGGGGCGCAAGCAGCCAGGTGTTTTCCCAGGCCCGCAGGGCCTTTTGCTGTCGTAGCCCGATCCGTTTGCGGTCGGGTGATCCTCGCCAGCCTGTTGCCGGTTATTCCCTCAATTTCCATCAACCACAAGCGACCCGGCAAAAGCAAACCGCCTGATCTGTTCGCTGACGGATCAGGCGGTTTGCTTCTTAAGGGACGCTTGGCGGGTTACAGCGGCCAGTCGCGCAGCATGCGCTCAGTCTCCTCGGAGTGGCCACTCTCGTCGCGCACCATGTCCTCGAGCTGGACGACCATGCCTTTGTCGCCGTACTCCTCGGCCTCTTTGGCCCGCTTCGAATAATCCTGGGTTGCCTTCCGTTCGGCGGCCAGAATCGCCTGCAGCATCTCGCGATTGTTATGAGCGGCTGGCACGGGCCGCGGCTCCGTGGTCGGCTCGCCTCCCATCGCCACGATCTTGTTGGCCAGGTACTGGGCGTGCAGTTGCTCGTCGGCTACCTCGGCCAGGAAGAACTGGGCAAGCTGCGGCCGGTAGGGGCCGGTCGCCTTGGCGGCGTAGGTGATGTACTGGATGATCGCGCCAAGCTCGCCGGCGAGATCTTCGTTCAGATGGTTGATCATCGTTTGTTTGTCCATGGGATTCCCTTTCTTGTGGAGTGAAGCACGGCATGCAAGGTATCGGTCGCAAGGTCGTTCCCGACACAATTAGTCGATCGCCGTTTTTCAATTCACTTGATGAGTCGATCATACTCGTCGTGGCTGCCAATCCAGAACCAGGTGACCGTGTCCCCTTTCAGCAAGCCGGGTGCGCGATGCGCTAGTCCAATGCGAACTGAGTAGAGCGGCTGGCTTTGGTTTACACGCTTGAAGTACAAGCTAGGATGCGACGGGTCCTCTCGCCAAAGCCTGTAGGCTTGCCGAGTTCTGTCGCGAATCGCCGGAGGCAGTCTCCAGTAACGCTTCCAGAAGGATCTGGTTGTGTGCGACCTCATCTTTGTTCGACGAACTCGCCTTGTTCATTGAACATCGGCATCGCATGTCCTGCCTCGATTTCCGCTTCGACTGACGCCACTAATGCAGCCAGTTTGTCGCCGTCAGTCGCCGCGAATTGGGCGTCCCACCGTGCTTCATCCACCAAAATCTCCTCAATGGTTTCTTCGATAGGCAGTGGGTGCGCCGTGAGGAAAAGCGCGAACTCGTAGAGTTGCACCGTTCGAGCTAATGGAATCGCTGCGGCAATCTCAGAAATCGCATTCACCAAATCCGCCTGAGTCCGTGTGTTCATGACAACCCACCTCCCGTTCTGTCAGCCAACACCGTTCAGTTTGATTCACCGTCCACGAACACCGGCAGGTTGCCCAGCGCGATGACGTGCGACCAGTCGCCGTTGCCTTCGGTGAAGACCGCGGCCACGCGCGCGACCTTGGCATCTGCCCGTTCGACGATGTCGTGCATGCCTTCCAGCGTGCTGCCGGTGCTCACCACATCGTCCACCAGGATTACGTGCTTGCCAATGATCAGCTTGTGGTCCTTCTCGTCCAGGAACAGGGTCTGTGGCCGGCCGGTGGTAATGGAAACCGTCTCGCTGCGGATGACGTCGCCCATGTAGCTCTTGTAGCTCTTGCGCAGCACGACGTAGGGCAGGCCCATCAGCGCGCTCATCTCGTAGATCAGCGGGATGCTCTTGGCCTCCGCGGTGACCAGCACGTCGGCGCGGACGTCGCGCAGCTGCTCGGCCAGCGCGGCCGCGGCCGCCTTGACGACGTAGGTGTCGCCCAGCATGTTGAAGATGGCGATGCGCACACCAGGTGCAACTTCAAACAGGGGAAAGTGGCGGGTCAGGCCGGCGACTTCGACGGTGTATGTTTGACGATGGTGCATGGTTGGTTACTTGAAGAACGGTAGAAGGCGGTTTGATAGGTGCAGACACCATCAAGTATACACAAGTTTGGCGGGGGGACAACTGGAAGTTCTGTCAGAAAGGCACGCGATTTGAAGGTTTTCCGCCCCGCATGCGTTTAGAGAAGTACAGAGTGTAGCCATGGAACGAGCAGAGGAACTACTGCGCAAGGGCAGATACAGCCAGGAACAACTGGCAACCGCGCTGATGGATGCGCACTTCGCGACCATCCATCACATCGCGTATTCCATCCTGCGCAGCATCGAGGAGGCGGATGACGTCGCACAGGAGACGTTCATCGTCGCGTTGCGCTCCATTGGCCGGTACCGTCCCGGAACCAGTCTCAGGGCGTGGCTCTCGTCGATCGCTGTCAACCAGTGCCGCG
Organism: Caldilineales bacterium; assembly: GCA_041391245.1. Taxonomy (GTDB): domain Bacteria; phylum Chloroflexota; class Anaerolineae; order JAAEKA01; family JAAEKA01; genus JACKBK01. Next base: position 20,411 of record JAWKOJ010000038.1, on the reverse strand, counting down.
ATCGACTGCGCCGCCGGCAGGCTCGCCAGAGGTGGCACCAGGCGTGGCATCGTCTGCACCTTGGGCAGCCGCCTGAGCCATCGCCCGAAGTACATGCGGTGCGCGGCGAGGCCAACGCTGAACTGTGGCACGCCGTCGAGCAACTGGGCGAGAAACATAGCGTGCCGATCGTGCTGCGCTACGTCCACGACATGAAGGCCGCTGAGATCGCAGAGATTCTGGGGGTGAGTGAAGGCACTGTCTATTCCCGTCTGCATTACGCCTGCCGCAAGCTGGAACGGCGGCTGTCGGCGGGCACCCTGGAGACGGGGTTGTCTGGAGTAGAACCATGAAATCGCTTACTCATCGTGACGCTTGGCGGTTGATGGAGAAGTCGCGTCTCGACGCAGTTGAGACCGCTCGCCTTGACGATCACCTGCGGACCTGTAGCGAGTGCACCAGCTACGCTCGGACGGATCGGTTCCTGCGACTCAACCTGGCAGTCGCGCCCGTGCGTTCGCAGCCGACGCCCGGTATGCATAAGGCCGTGCTGCTCCAGGCGCACCGCGGTCGCAACCAGTCCGGCATGGCAAGGCTGGCCGGCTCGCTGGCCTTCCTGGTCCTGCTCGCAGTTATCGGCGCCGTTGCCCTGTACGCGTTCAGGGTGACGAGTCCCGGCGCTTCAGAACCGCTCGCCCAGCAACTGGCTTCTCCCTTGCAGACGATGGTGGCGATCATTGCGCCGCCGGTTGTTGCGACTCCCGAGCCATCCCCCACGCCGCGGTCGATCCCTGAGTCGCCGGCAGGACGGATCATCATCGACGTGCCGGCGCCATCGCTGGCCAGCAGCATCATTGGTGAGTCGACTATGCAGCCGGTTGCTGTCATCCTGCCGCCGTCGTATGCAACCTCAGACCGCCGGTATCCAGTCGCCTATCTCTTCGTCTCAGGCAATCAGACGCCGGACCGGACCGACGAGGACGATCTGGTGGAGATCATAGCGGCGAAACTGACCAGCCAGGGCTCCATGCAGGAGATGATCGTTGTCGTGCCCGCTGTTCGTACTGTGCTGGATACAGAGGTCGTCATGGCGAACTCGCCGGTAACGGGCAACTGGGAGGACTATGTGGTCGAGGACCTGGTGCCCTTCATCGATCAGAACTTCCGCACGCTGCCGCAAGCCGCCGCGCAGGTTTGGCCGGCGGGACGCAGGTTGGCGGGTTAAACGTGCTTAACCTGGCGCTTCACCGCTCTGATGTCTTCGCTGTGGTGCATTCCCAGCAGCCCTGGGTGATGGCGCCAGGCAGGGTTGCTGAAGACATCGCTCTGCAGCCGTCGATTCGCCAACGGGCCTCCAGTGCAATCAGCCAACTGGCATCCCTGTCGCCACTACAGGCCAGCGACGGCTATCGTGCTCTCCTGAATACGGTAAACAGGCGAAGCCCGTTGCGACTGGCGATTGCCTATGGCATGGCGACAGCCACTGCTTCACCCGGCGACGTACCGCATTTGGAATATCCCTACCTGGACCGCGATACGCCGGCGCCTGAGGCTGTCTGGCAGCGCTGGGAAACCATCGCCGGCAACTGGGACGCCAAGATCGCCGACTACCTTGCCGGGCCAGGTCGGCTGAAGGCGATCGAAATCTCACGGGACAAGGACTGGGTGTTCAAGGTAGAGAACGACGCGATCGACACCCTTGTGCAACAGCTATCGGCAGCCGGCGTTCCCGTAGAGTTGAAAACGACCGACAGATACGGCAGCGCACTGGTGGTGTCGCTTGAAAACGATGTTTTACCCTTCCTGTCGCAAAACCTGACCTCCGAATAGGGCAGGTACAGCCGGGACCCGGAAAGGAATGGTTGCGCAGGAAGTGATTCAATAGGTTGGGACAGGCCTGGTGGTCGGATCGATGCGTGGGGCAAGCGCGCGCCACTCGCAGTAGCGAAGCAACATAGTTGGGAGGTATATGATGAACGGGAGTGTGAAACGCGCAGCGGCCGTGCTGCTGATGCTAATCTTCGTCGCGGCCTTTGTTGGCCCCGCCAGCGTGGCAAACGCCGGCAGCGACGCACAACGACCAGACTACAGCGACCTGACCGCCGCCATGGTCGGGGAACTGGTCAGCCGGTTCGCCGCCGGCGCAGAACTGACGATCCCGGCGCGCGGCGAGCGCTACGTCGGAACGGCCGAGATCAGCCGCTACCTGGGGAATACCGTGCCCGAGGGACGAACCTACTCTTTGGTTAGCGCTGACGAGACTGCAAACGGCTTTAGGGCGCTGGTGACAGTGTCCGACCGGGGCGTTCTCTGGGCTCGCATGACCCTGGACGCGTCGGTATCTGGAACGGAGTTGACCCGGCTGGAGGTAACCGGTATCCGGCTTCTCCTCTGGCAAGGTTAGCGATAACACATGGGGAGGAGATTGCGCTGGCTGTCCGGCACGGCCAGCGCAATCTGTGGAACCAAACGAGGGGCCAAGGGGGGACCCCTCAAACGCCGGCAGCCGTGATCAACTCTTCCAGCCGCTGCACCGGATACCCAAATCGTTCATAGTCCGAGGGGAAGCGCCGCTGGCCCTGCTGCATCAGGCCGCGCACGTTGGTGCTGGTGATCGGCAAGCGCAGCAACGGCACACTTTCGGCGACCCGCAAGCCGGCGAGCACCGGTCCGGCCGGCACCGGCAGCAGCAGCGCCCGTCGCCTGGTCTGCCTGTTGATGGCAGTCGCCATGTCGCGCAGTGTCACCGGCTCCGGCTGAATCAGGTTCCAGGCGCCGCCGCGCAGACTTTCGCCGCCGGCAAGAATCGTGTCTTGCAACACCGCGCATACCGCGTCAATGCCGGCGACGTACAGCAACTGACGACCGCCGTCCAGCATCGGCACCACCGGTGCGCGCGTCGCTGAGCTGCGAATCCGGCCGTACATCCCGCCATCGCCGATGACCACACCCAAACGGAATACAACCTCCCCCGCGTCGACGAATCGCTGCTGCAACGTCCACTTGGCGCGGCCGTAGTCCGACAACGCGTTCGGTTCCGCCGACAGTGTGCTGAGGAAGATTTGCAAGCCAACGCCAGCAGCCCGCGCCTCGTCCATCCAACGAGTCGTCCCCTCCAGGTTGAGGCGATAGCCGTCCATTCCCGCCGCCAGCGCGCTGTGTACGACCGCATCGATCGGCTCCGCCGCCAGCGCGGGCAACAACGTCTCGCCCAAACCGGCTTCAAACACGCGGTTGTACGCCGGCGCGGCCGCGCCGCTGTGCGACACACCCAGGACGCGCACCCCCGCATCTGCCAGGGTCTGTGCCAGATGGCGGGCGATGAACCCGCCGGCGCCAGTGATCAATACAGTCGTCATGATGAGGAAGCCGTGATGCGTAATGCGCATTGCGTATTACGTAACCCGTACCAGACGATACGCAATACGCAACGTGACTTTACAGCCACGACTGACAGTCCTAGTCTTGTAACTGTGTAGGTTAAGCGCGAAAGTGTCGTTGTCCGTTGACCAGGACTGTCAGTCGTGGTCAATCTGTATAGTTACTACGCCCTACGTCGCTGCCAGCGTCGCGATGCGCATTGCGTTGGCCATCATGCCGAAGGACATGTTCTTGGCCGGCAGCGTAGGGAAGCTGGCCGAGTCGGCCACGAAGACCCGTTGCGCGCCGTGCAGCCGGCCGTCGGGATGGCACTGGTAGTCGCCCGGCTGGTGGCGCATCGGCAGCGTCCCGGCGTAGTGGATGGCGTGGCCGGTCGGCGGCTGCTGGATCAGCGCCGGGTGAGTCCACAATCCCAGCTTGCGCAGGGCAGCCAGCAGCGGCGCCAGCTCGCTGCGATCCAGATCGTGGGGCGGCGCGGCTATGCGCAGGCGGCCGTTTGCGGATAGCGATAGCTCGGCCGGCGGCTGGGCCGAGCCCGGATAGTAGAGTTGCAGCATCATCATGGCTGGGAGCAACGCTCGCATGGCGGCCAGGTTGCCGCGCGCCGACAGGGGAAATCGCCCGAAGAACTCGGAGCGCATCGGCGCGGTCAGCTCGATCAGGCTGCCTTGCAGCAGTATCCCGCGGGCCGCTTGCTGCCAGACAATGTTGAGCTGCACCAGCCCGAACGTATCAGTATCCAGCCTCCGTCCCACGGAGCGCGGCGTGATCAGCGGGATCTGTACGATCGGGTTTTCCAGCAGCGGCAGGCGGGTGGACAGGTCGCCGCGGCTCTGCAATGCGATGCGCGCGGTGTTGATCGCGCCGGCGGCCAGCAACAGGGTGTCCGCGCTGAACTGGATCGGCGCGCCGGTGTCAATGCTCGCAGCGCGCACGGCGATCCCTGCGCTGCCTTCTTCCCAGGAATGCACGAGCACGCCCGGCCGGTAGTCGATCCGACCGTCGCGGACCAGCTTCTGCAAGGTGACGGCCGGTGTGTAAATGAAGGGCTGCGCCTGCCAGAACTCCAGGTTGCCGTAGTCGCAGGCCGGCCGGCCGTCGTAAGGAACCGACAGCGCCGCGACCCGCGGAAAGCCAAGGTGCAGTCCTGCCCGCCGCCAGGCCTCCCGCTGCCTGAGATATGCGGTGTGCGCCAGCCGCGCGTTGTGCGAAAGGGTCAGCGGCGGCAACAGGCCGGCCGGGTTGCCAAAGAAGGACGTCAGGTCGTCGTCCTGGCCGCTGATGCCGATCTCCCTCGTCAGAATGTCGAAATACGGCTCTAGCTGCGACAGCGCCACGGGAAAGTCATCCAGATCGCTTTCCACCCAGCGGTACAGACCTGCCCCCCAGGCGTTTCCCAGGCCGCCGGCTGCAAAGCTCTGCACCGCCCGGAAGCGGATCTGCTCCAGCGGGGCCAGCCGCTCGGCGTCGCGCGTCACGAAGGCCATGTTGGGCGCGTTCAGCTTGGCGACGCCCGGCTCGTCGCTCAGCGCGCTGGCCAGACCGCTCAACTCCGGGCCGATATGCAGATCGAAGCTGTCGCGGCGGCGGCGATAGTCGTACAGGTTGCCGTAGACGCGCGGCGCGACGGCTTCGTTGACGAAGCCCGCGTCCAGCAGCAGCGGCCTGACGCCGCGGCGCACCAGCGCCAGCGCGGCCGCCACGCCGGCCGCCCCCGATCCGACGACCATGAACTCAGCCACGAGGGACGCTCCGCAACAGCCACAGCCCGCGCGCCAGCTTGACCGCGGTCAACAGGCCACTCCAGGCCAGCACCGCTGTGCCGGCGACCAGACTGGACCGGCGGGCGACGAAGTAGCGCTGGTGGTCGGGCAACGTCTCGGCGAGATAGGTCATAGCTGTGAACTTGCGCGTCAACAGCGGCAACCGGCCGGTGAGGCGACCGGCCAACTCGGCTGCTTCCAGGTCGGCTCCGGCGTCCACCAGCCGCGCGACCGCCGCGAGGTCACTCGCTTCTGCGTCTTGGTCGAGCCGGCGCGCTGCTTGTGCGTAGCGCCGGGCGAGGATGTCCGGGATGGTTCCACCAAACAGCGCCCGATAGATCAGCCGCGCCTCGACATCCGGGTCAGCTTGCTTCAGCTTGCTTTCCCTCGCAGGCGTCGAGTTCATTCGGCGCTGGTCCGACGGAGCGACGCATCCCGCAACGCTCGTCCCAGCCCCGCCACGTCTTCGACAGGGTCTGCGCTGGCGCCGGCCAGCTTGACCAGCGCACTGCCGACGATCACGCCATCGGCGATCTGCGCGACCTGCGCAGCTACCTCTGGCGTGCCGATGCCGAAGCCGATGGCTACATACGGTTGCTCGCCGGCCGGCCGGCGGGTCGCGATTCTGCGCACCCGCTGCACGAAATCGCTCAGGTCAGGAGGCAGCGTCGCCCGCGCGCCGGTGATGCCTGTCACGCTGACGAGATAGACGAACCCCTGGCTGCGCAGCACGCCCAGCTCGATGCGCTCGGCGGTGGAGGTGGGCGCCAGGAGGTAGATCGGAGCGATGCCGAAGCGGGCGCACAACATCGCCAACTCCTCCGCTTCCGGCTCGTCCGGCGGCAGGTCGGGCACGATCAGTCCATCGACGCCCGCCTCAGCAGCCGCGTGCAGGAAGCGCTCCGCGCCGTAAGCCAGGATCGGGTTGATGTAGCCCATCAGGCAGAAAGGCGGGTCGGGCAGGCGCTGGCGCAGATCGCTCACCATTGCCAGACACTGTGCCATCGTGGCGCCGTTGTCCAGCGCCCGCTGGCCGGCAGCCTGGATTGTCGGCCCGTCAGCCAGCGGATCGGAGAAGGGGATACCCAGCTCGAAGAGATCGGCGCCGCCGGCCGCCAGCGCCTCGATGACCTGCGGCGACGTCCCCAGCGAGGGATGGCCCAGCATCTGGTAGGGCATGAACGCTGCCCGACCCTCGGCGTGGGCGCGGGCAAAAGCCGTGCGGATACGTTGAATGCCGTTGTTTGTCACGTGTTTATCCTGCTGTCAGATCTGTTGTGTGGTTTTCCTTGAGTTGCCTTGCTTCCGCCATTATACGAGAGAGCGCAGTTGCCGGTCAAACAACCTGCGATTCGTTGACGAGCGCGGCGATTGCAGCTATAATGTGAACATCAGAACAATGATGAAAGCACGACCAGAAACGACCGTCTCCGGTTGTAGCGTCGCTGATAGATAGCTCTGCTCCCTGGACGTTGGCAAATCACGAAACGAGGTTCCACGATGGAAAAACCCTGGTTAGCACATTATGAAGATGGTGTGCCGGCTCAACTCGACTACCCTGCAATCGCCCTGCACCAGATGCTGGACGAGACGGCCGCGCGCTATGGCTCGCAGACCGCGATCAAGATGGTGCTGCGCTACCTGCCAGGCGGGTTGATCGTTGGTATGCAGATGTCCTACAACGAGTTGAAGGACAAAGTTGACCGGCTGGCGACCGCGCTGTGGGAACTGGGGGTGCGCAAAGGCGATCGGGTGGCGGTCCAGCTTCCCAACTCGCCGCACACGGTGATCGCCTTCTACGCGGTGCTGAAGATCGGCGCGATCGTGGTCAACACCAATCCGATCTACACACCGCGCGAGATGCAGCACCAACTCAGCGACTCGGGCGCGGAAACCATGATCCTGCTCAACAGCTTTTACCCCAAATTGCAGGAAATCCAGTCCAGGACAGCTGTCAAGCGGGTGATCATCTGCCGCATCAACGACTTCACCGGCTTCCCCTTCAACCGTATGGTCCAGCGCACCCAGGCCAAGGAGGGCCAGTGGGTCGATGTGGATGAGGGCAACGGCATCTGGCAGTTTACCAGCCTGCTGAAAAAGTATCCGCCCACGCCGCCGGCCATCGCGGTCGCACCTGACGACATCGCGTTGTTCCAGTACACCGGCGGCACCACCGGCGTGCCAAAGGCCGCCATGTTGAGCCACCACAACCTGGTAGCCAACGTCGTTCAGTGCTCCAACTGGCTGACGGACCTGGAGCCGGGCATCGAAGTATTCATGGGCGCCATTCCGTTCTTCCATGTGTTTGGCATGACGGTAGCCATGGCGCTCAGTGTCTACTGCGGCGGCAGGCTGATTGTGGTGCCCAACCCGCGGCCCATTGACAACGTCATCAACCAGATCCAGCGCGAGAAGGCGACGATCTTCCCTGGCGTGCCGACGATGTACATCGGCGTCATCAACCACCCCGATGTCGCCAAATACGACCTGACCAGCGTCAAGGCATGCATCAGCGGCGCGGCCCCGCTGCCCATGGACGTGCAGGAGAAGTTTGGCCAGATCACCGGCGGGCGGTTGGTGGAGGGGTATGGGCTAACCGAGGCGGCGCCTGTCACGCACTGCAACCCGGTCTACGGCCTGCGCAAGGCCGGCTCCATCGGTGTGCCGCTGCCCGATGTCGAGGCCCGGCTCGTTTCGCTGGAGCCGGATGAGGACGGCAAGTTCCAGGACGTGGCGCCCGGCGAAGAGGGCGAGCTGGCGCTGCGCGGCCCGCAGGTGATGATGGGGTACTGGAACATGCCCGACGAGACGGCCAATGTCAAGGACGACGAAGGCTGGCTCTACACCGGCGACATCGCCAAGATGGACGAGGACGGCTACTTCTACATCGTCGATCGCAAGAAGGAGTTGATCATCGCCGGCGGCTATAACATCGTGCCCAGGGAAGTGGAGGAGGTGCTGTTCATGCATCCGGCGGTCTTCGAGGCCGTGGTGGCCGGCATTCCACACCCCGTGCGCGGCGAAACAGTCAAAGCCTACGTGGTGCTGAAGCCTGGCGCGACTGCCACTGCCGACGAGTTGATCGTCTTCTGCCGCGAGAATCTGGCGCCCTACAAGGTGCCCAGAGAGGTGGAGTTCCGCAGCGAGTTGCCCAAGAGCATGGTGGGCAAGTTCCTCCGCCGTGTGCTGGTGGAAGAGGAAATGCGCAAAGCGGCCGCCCGGTAGTCGGTTTCGAGGTGACAGTCACTTGCGGCAAGTGACTGTCACCTCAGGAATGTGTGAAGCGAGCCTTTTGAAGACTCGTTCTCTCGACCCATTTTCAGCGTTTCTCCAAATGGCCAACTCGTACGTGTTGGCACGAATACTATCTCTTGGGTATAATGGCATGGTCAGCACAGCCCGTTGCGTCTGCTGACAATGCCCGAGTGCTGTGATCCACAGTCACGGATCGAGTCCCCCTTTCAAACACAGGTTCTTCTTTGGCGACGAAGCAAAACATGCTTCGCTCGCGTCGGTCATTGCCAAGTGCCGTGACGATATGTGTCCTGCAATGCCCCATTCAGGGTTTGCTGACACAGCCATCCGACAGGAGGTGAAAAACGACGAGAATCCCCTCTTCCCAATCAAGCCGGAGACACCTTCCGTGTCATCGGTCTTGTCCAGTTCTGTCGATTTGGAACTCACTCGCATAGGTCCACCGGTCGCTCGCGCCTAGTGAGCGTCCGCGGACAATAAGGAGACTCCCTACAATGAAGCTTCGTTTCGCGATCGCGCTAGTCGCCATCTTGACGTTCTCGATGGTTGCTGGCTCCGCACTAGCGGCACCTGCCGGCCCATCCAGTGCTGGTCAGCAGGGTGGCGTATTGCTCCAGCCGGCCGACGCTACCGGCCCGGCTCTCTACATAGTTCAACTTTCTGCTCCGCCCCTGGCCAGCTACTACGGTGGCATTGAAAGCCTTGAGGCTACCAGTCCTCGTGTGACCGGTGAGCGCAAACTCAACATGCAAAGCGACGCCAGCATCGCCTACATGGATTACCTGGACGGCGTGCAGGCGCAAATGTTGAGCACCATCAACCAGACTTTGGGCCGTGACGTGGTCGCTTCCATGCAGTGGAACGTGGCCTACAACGGCTTTGCCATCGAGATTTCACCGGAAGAAGCTGCCCAGGTTGCCGCGCTGGATGGCGTCAAGGTCGTTCAGCGTGAGTTCATTCGCTATCCCCAAACCGATGTCGGTCCTGAGTGGATCGGCGCCGATGACATTTGGAACGGATCAGCGACGGGCAGCCAGTACAAAGGTGAAGGGATCATCGTTGGCATCATCGACACAGGCATCAACCTGGAGCACCCCTCTTTTGCCGCAGTAGGTGGTGATGGCTACGTCCATACCAACCCTCTGGGTTCTGGCAATTTTCTGGGGGACTGCCTGACCAATCCAGGTACCTATGTCTGCAACAATAAGACCATAGGCTACTACAACTACTTCAACGATGGTATCGATGACAGCGACGGCCATGGTAGCCACACCGGGAGCACCACGGCCGGCAACTACCTGCAGCAGGGCACGGTTGATCTCAGCCCGTACAATCTCTACAGCCCGGCGATCTCCGGCGTGGCTCCTCATGCCAACGTGATTGGCTACAAGGCGTGCTGTACAGGCAGCGCCCTGTTGTCGGCGATAAACCAGGCCACAGCTGACGGCGTGGACGTGATCAACTACTCAATCGGCGGCGGCACAAGCAATCCCTGGGCCGACGCAGATTCAGTGGCCTTCCTGGCTGCCCAGGACGCCGGTGTCGTGCCGGTCACATCAGCCGGCAACGACGGTCCCGGCGCCAGCACTGTTGGCTCCCCGGGCGACGCTCCCTGGATGCTCACCGTCGGCGCCAGCACTCATAACCGCGCCGGCGTCAATGCCCTGATCGATATGTCGGGTGGCAACACGACGCCTCCGGTGGATCTGATCGGCAAGAGCTTCTCACTGGGCACCGGTCCGACCCCCCTACCGATCGTCTATGCAGGCAACTATGGCGATGCGCTCTGCCTCAACCCCTTTGCGCCAGCTACCTTCAGCGGCCAGATCGTGGTCTGTGACCGCGGCACCAATGCCCGCGTGGCCAAGGGATACAATGTCCTGCAAGGCGGCGCTGGCGGCATGGTCCTGGCCAACACCGATCCCGGCCAGTCGCTGAATGGCGATGTCCATTGGCTGCCGGCTGTGCAGCTCAATTCGGTTCAGGGCACTGCCTTGAAGACATGGCTTGCCAGCGGCTCCGGCCACATGGGCACCATTGAGGGAACGACCCTCAGTTTTGATCCTGCAAACGGCGACATCATGGCCGGCTTCAGCTCGCGCGGCCCGCTGGTGAACAACGCCCCCGACATCATCAAGCCTGACGTGACCGCACCGGGTGTCGATATCATCGCCGCCTACCGCGATCTGCCGCCTGGGCCTGAAGATCCTACCCAAAACTATGGCGTCGTCAGCGGCACCTCGATGTCCAGCCCACACACAGCGGGCGCAGCTGCGCTGTTGAGCGGTCTCTACCCCGATTGGACGCCGTCCGAGATCAAGGCCGCGCTGATGAGCACCGGTAAGGTAAGCGGCGTCTACAAGGAAGACTATGTCACCCAGGCCGATCCGTTCGACATGGGTGGCGGCCGCGTTCAGGTTGATCAGGGCGCCCAGTCGGGCCTGCTGTTCGATGTTGCCCCCGGCGCGTTCCAGGCTGCAAACCCCAGCATCGGCGGCAGCCCCGCGTCGCTCAACCTGGCCAGCCTCGGCAATGACGAATGCGGCGGGTCCTGCACCTGGTACCGCACGGTCGAGGCTGTTGACGACGGTATGTGGACTACCAGCACTACTGCCGCCGCTGGCCTGACACTCTCTGTCGAGCCTGCCAGCTTCACGCTAAACGCCGGCGAAACACAGATGATCACCGTCACAGCTGATGTCGGTGTGCTGCCGATAGGAGTCTGGGCCTTTGGACAGGTCAACCTGACACCAGCATCGCCGGAAGGCAGTGGTAATGGCTTTGCTCCGCAGCATCTGCCGGTAGCCGTCAAGCCGTCGGAGTCGACGCCGATCATCGACGTCAATCCCGGCAGCCTCAGCAGCACGCAGGCTCCCAACACCTCCACCAACGAGACGCTGAACGTCGGCAATATCGGCACCGCGACTCTTGACTGGAGCATCTTCGAGGACAACACGTCCGTGCCTGCGTTGGTGGACTGGAGCGACAACTTTGACAGCTACGCCACCGGGAGCCAGCTCATTGGCCAGGGCGGATGGGCAGGTTGGGGCAACAGCGCCGCAGCGGGCGCGCTGACAAGCAGCGCCCAGGCGTACAGCGCACCTAACTCGGCGGCCATTGAAGTCGACTCAGACCTGGTGCACCAGTACAGCGGCTACACCAGCGGCGTCTGGCATTACACTGCATGGCAGTATATTCCGGGCAACTTTAGCGGTGAAACCTACTTCATCCTGCTGAACGAGTACACATCTGCGGGCGGCGGTGATGGCAACTGGTCAGTCCAGGTACACTTCAACTCCGCCACTGGCCAGGTGCTAGCCGATGGCGTCGGTTCAGTGTTCCCACCCCTGTCACTGATCACCGATCAGTGGGTCGAACTCCGCGTCGAGATCAATCTGGACGCCGACACGCAGACCTTCTACTACGACAACCAGGTGCTATACACGGGCAGTTGGAGCGAAGGTGTCAGCGGTGGCGGATCCATCAATATCGCGGCCGTAGACCTGTTTGCTAACGGCGCCTCCACCGTCTACTACGACGATCTGAGCCTGGTAGCAGCCGCAGCGACTTGCGACGCGCCCGATGACATCCCGTGGGCCAGTGTCAGCCCGACGGCAGGCACCACGCCTCCGGCCGGCAGCGTTCCGGTCAACGTGACCTTCGACTCCACCGGTCTGTCAGATGGCACATTCAATGGCACGCTGTGCGTCGAGAGCAACGACCCGGCCACCCCGTTGGTGCAAGTGCCGCTGGAGCTAACGGTGCAAACCGGAGGCGATCCCAACATCAACGTCAACCCGTTGAGCATGGAGAGCACGCAGGCGACCAACCAGTCGACCCAGCAGCAACTCACCGTGACGAACATCGGCGGCGGGACGCTGGACTGGACCATCGACGAGGAAGCCACCACGGCCCCGCCGTTCGGCAACGGCAATACCACGCCTGACCCGGCATCGGCCAGCGAGAGCGTGGGCGACGCGCCAGCCGGTGCGCCGGTAGCCGCGCCCGAGGGCGTTGCCACCTGGCGGGCGCCGGAAGCGGTGCTGTGGGACAACGGCCCGCTGGTCAACAGCCCCGGAACGGGCGTCGGCGGTGCTGATGAGAGCGTGTTGCAGAACATCAGCCTGAGCATGACCACCCTGGGCTTCGGCCATCAGGTGCTCAATAACAACTGGGTGGCCGACGACTTCACGGTGGCGGACGCCGGCGGCTGGACGGTGGACAGCGCGACCTTCTTCGCCTACCAGACCGGCTCCAGCACGACCTCGACCATGACCGGCGTCAACTGGATCATCTACGACGGCGATCCCAGCGCTGGCGGCACGGCGATCTTCAACGGGTCCGGGCTGAGCTCAACTGGGTGGTCCAACATCTACCGCGTGACGGAGACGACGACAGGTACCGCGACCGACCGGCCGATCATGGCCGACGTGGTGCCGCTGGGCGGTATCTTCCTGCCGCAGGGGACCTACTGGATCGCATGGCAGACCGACGGCACGCTGGGCAGTGGCCCGTGGGCGCCGCCGATCACCGTCAACGGCCAGGCGACGACGGGCAACGGTCTGCAGTCGTTGGCAGGCACGACATCCTTCGCGCCGGCACTGGACAGCGGATCGTTGACGCAGCAAGGCTTCCCCTTCATCCTGGAGGGCACGGTAGGCGGTGGGGTGCAGTTTTGCCGGACGCCGGCCGAGGCTGACATCCCCTGGCTGTCACTGGATACGACCGCTGGCTCCAACGTCGGCGGCACCAATACTCAGGTGACCGTGACCTTCGATAGCACCGGCCTGGCCGATGGTGTGTACACGGGCAACCTGTGTGTCATCAGCAACGATCCTGACGGCGGCCCCGGCAACGGGACTAACCTGGTGATCGTTCCGGTGACTCTGACCGTACAGACGCCGACCGCCGTGGCGCTGACCGATCTTGCCGCTGGCAGCGCTGATCAGCCGATTGGCGCGATCACCGCGATGGTGAGCGCCTTCCTGGCCGCGATGCTGACAGCGGTGTTCGTCACCGCCCGCCGGCGCCGCTACAACCGCTAACCTAATTCTCAGGACTGGCAGTTCTTTGCGCAGCGCCCCGCAACGGAGCGGCGCCGGCGAGGACTGCCAGTCCTTTTCACGCATACCACCGACCATGAAACGACTTTCGGGAGTTCTGCTCCACCCCACCAGTTTTCCCGGCCGCTACGGCGTCGGCGACCTTGGCGAATCCGCCTACCGTTTTGTTGACTTTCTCAACGCGGCCGGCCAGTCCCTGTGGCAGGTTCTACCGCTGGGACCGACGGGCTCGCCGCAGGCCGGCCAGCAGATTCTCGGCAGCCATCAGCGCCATTCTGGTGCCGTCGCGACCGAGGCGCTGGCGATGTGCGGCACGACGATGCAGTTCTCTAGCGCCAGCAGCGGGTCGTCCGGCGGGATCGGCTCCGGGTCGGTGACGTCCAGCGCCGCGGCCGCGATCCCGCCGGCGCAGCGCCTCGGCCAGCGCGCGCTGGTCCACCACCGGTCCGCGGGCAGTGTTGATCAACACTGCGGTCGGCTTCATCCGCCTCAGCGCCGCGCGTCGATCAGATGGCGCGCCGCAGGCGTCAGGGGCGTGTGCAGGCTGACGAAGTCCGCCGCGGCAAGCAGACTATCGAGGTCCCGGTACGTCACGCCGAGCTCGGCCTCCACGTCCGGGCGACGGCTGCGGCTGTGATACAGAACGCGCATGTCGAACCTGCGTGCCCGTCTCGCGACTGCCTGGCCGATGCGCCCAAACCCTACGAGACCCAGCGTTGCGCCGTGGATGTCCTGCCCCAGCAGCGTCAGCGGTCCCCAGGTCTTCCACAGACCGTCGCGCACGTAGCGATTTCTTCCACAACCCGCCGCCCGGCCGCCATCAGCAGCGCGAACGCCATGTCCGCGGTGGTCTCCGTCAGCACGCCCGGTGTGTTGCCGACGGCAATACCGCGCGCAGTGGCTGCCGCAATATCAATGTTGTCGTAGCCCACCGCGGAGTTGCTGACGACCCGCAGATCCGGCGCCCGGTCCATCAACTCGGCGTCGATGCGGTCTGTGAGCAGCGGCAACAGGCCGCGGATGCCGGCGACTTTCTCCAGCAGCACGGCGCGCGGCGGTGGCAGGTCGTCCTGCCAGACCTCCGCATCGCAGTGGGCGGTGATCAGGTCGAGAGCAGGCTGAGGCAGGCGGCGGGTGATAAACACATCGGGTGACATGGCATAAGTCCGATCTGTAAGAGGGGTGACGAGTGGCTCCATCGTATCAGCACCTGTCGCCCGTGTCAATTGAGAAACCGGGGTCTGTCGCGTAGGATAGCCCCTTGTGGACGTTCCGGGATCTCCCGAACGGGCACAAGGCCCTATCCTACAGGTGTGGAACGGATCGGGTTCTTTGCGCGCGGGCTGGTGGATTGGTACAATGGATTCAGCCTGTCACACGCACCATCGCGCCAGAACTTCGACTTTGCCGAAAAAGTCGAAGTTCTCCTCGCTAACACGCCATGACCATCGACTCACCTGCCCCTTTCCCGCAAACCCGGCCGCCCTGGAGTCCCGCCGTCCGCCTGGAGGACACGGCGCGGCTGCTGGCGCGCCTGGGGTTCGACGGGCCGGACGCGCTGCGCGGCCGCATCGACCGCCTGGCAGAGCCGCGGGCGCAGGGCGCGCTGATGGCCGCGCTGCCCTACCTGCTGCTGTTGCTGGGCGACGCGGCCAGCCCCGATCGTGCGCTGGTGGCTTTCGAGCGCTTCGCCGAGCGTGTGCCGGACCAGGTCGCGTTCTACACCAGCCTGGCCGACGACCCGCGCCAGATCGAGACGCTGGTAACCCTCTTCGCCGGCAGCCAGTATCTGACCGAGATATTACTGCGCAACCCGTCCTATTTCGACCGGCTGGCGACGCGCAACGGGATCGGACACATCAAGAGCCGCGTCGACCTGCAGGCCGAGGCTGAGGCGGCTGTCGACCCCGCCGCGGCAGAGCCGGTAGAGCGGGCGCTGGACGCGCTGCGCCATTTCCAGCAGTGGGAGCTGCTGCGCATCGGACTCGGGGACCTGACCGGCCAACTCGACATGGCGACGGTGACCCTGCAGCTTTCCTACCTGGCCGACGCGGTGGTGCAAACCTGTCTCGGCCTGCTGGCCCGGCACCTGAGCATCGATCCGGCCGGTTTCGTCGTCGTGGCGATGGGCAAGTTGGGCGGCGAAGAGCTGAACTACAGCTCCGACATCGACCTCCTGATGCTGGCCGACGCCGACGCGGCCCGTTTCGCGCGCCTGGGCGAGCATCTCATCAAGGCGCTCAGCCAGGCCACCGCGGCTGGTTTCCTCTACCGGGTGGACATGCGGCTGCGCCCCTGGGGCAGGGTCGGCCCGCTGGTCAACACGGTGGACGGCTATCTGGCCTACCTGAAAAAGCATGCCCGGCTGTGGGAGAAGCAGGCGCTGCTCAAGGCGCGTCCCATCGCCGGCAGCCAGCAGACCGGCGGCGAGTTTCTGCGCCGCTCCGAGCCGCTGCTCTACGAGACCGGCGACGCCGCCTCGGTGCGGGCCGATGTCCACGGCATGAAGCAGCGCACCGAGGAACAGTTGCGCCAACGCGGGCGGAACTGGGGCGAGGTCAAGCTGGGCGAGGGATCGATCCGCGATGTCGAGTTCGTCGTGCAGTATTTGCAGCTGGTTCACGGCGGCGCACATGCTGAGCTGCGCACGGGCAAGACGCTGGACGCGCTGGAGCGGCTGGCGGAGCAAGGGCTGCTGACGCGCGACGAACGCCGCATCCTGCGCGACGGCTACGTCTTTCTGCGCACCGTGGAGCATTATCTGCAGATCCTCGACTACCGCCAGACCTACTCGCTGCCCACCGGCGCGGCCGACCAGACCTACCTGGCGCAGCGGCTGGGCTATCACGGGCCGGAGGCAGCCGAGGAGTTCGTCACCCGCTATGGACAGCACAGCGCCGCCATCCGCACGATCTATCGGCGCTACCTGGCCCAGCCGCCTGCCGATGTTTTGCCGCCTGACAACGGAGTCAACGCGATGCAACACAACCCTGCCCCTCCGAACCCCGGTCCTGTCGGCCTGGCGAACGAGCCGGCCAGTTCAGCCGCCAGCCAGCACGTGGCGCGCATGACGCCTTCCTATGCCGCGGTGTTCGACGGCCACGAGATCCGCCGCCACGCCGACCTGGCCGCGCGCCTGTCGCGCGACAACCCGGTGGAGGTACGGGCCGAGCCGCTGAGGGACAACCGCTGGCGCGTCACGATCGTCGGGTTCGACTACCTGGGCGAGCTGACGCTGATCTGCGGGCTGCTGTTTGCCTACGGGTTCAGCATCGTCGATGGTTACGTGTTCACCTACGAACCGCTGGCGCCTGCCGCAGGCGAGGCGGTTCGCCAGCCACAAGATCAGCGCAAGATCGTGGACGTGTTCACCGTGCGCGCCGTGGCGCCCGACGGCGACCCGGGTGTCTGGCTGCGTTACGCCGGCGATCTGAGCGATCTGGTCTTCCTGCTCCAGGCGCGCCGCCAGCGGGATGCCCAGGGCGAGCTGGCCAAGCGGGTGGCGCTGGCCATCAGCGAGATACCTGGCGCGTCGCCCGCGGTGCAGCCCATCGACATCGACGTCGACAACGAGAGCGACGACCGCTACACGATTCTGCGCATTCAGGGGCCGGACACGATCGGTTTCCTTTACGAGCTGACCAACGCGCTGGCGCTGAACGGCCTGCACATCGCCCACGTCGCGGTTGCGTCGACGGGCAATCGCATCCACGACACGCTGTACATCACCGACACCCGCGGCGAGAAGATCGTCGAACGGGAGAAGCAGCGCGAGCTGCGCGCGGCCACCGTGCTGGTCAAGCATTTCACCCATCTGTTGCCCTACGCGTCCAACCCGGAGACGGCGCTGGCGCACTTCCACGAGTTCCTGGGCCAGTTGTTCGCCCGGCCGGGTTGGCCCGACGAGCTGGCGTCGCTGGAGCGGCCGGAGGTGCTCAACGCTCTGGCGCAGTTGCTGGGCGTGAGCGATTTTCTCTGGGACGACTTTTTGCGCATGCAGCACGAGAACCTCTTTCCCGTGGTGCAGGATGTGGCCTCCTTCCCACACGCCAGGACGAGGCCGGAACTGGCGTCCGAGCTGGACGACGTGCTGCGCGCTGCGATCGACGAGGTGGCCGGCGTCGATCGTCGCACGACCTGGCGCAATGCCTTAAACGGCTTCAAAGACCGCGAGATGTTCCGCATCGACATGCGCAACATCCTGGGCTACATTCCCAACCCGGCCCAGTTCTCGGCCGAGCTGACCGACCTGGCAGAGGTGGTCATCGAAGCCACCCTGCGGCTGTGCCAGGCTGAACTGGAGGCGCAGTACGGCCGGCCGCTGCGCGAGGATGGCCAGCCCAGCCTGCTGACTGTGGTGGGCCTGGGCAAATGCGGCGGCCGCGAGATGGGGTACGCGTCCGACATCGAGCTGATGTTCATCTACGACAGCAACGGACAGACCACCGGACCGCGGCTGCTGACGACCACCGAGTTCTACGAGCGGCTGGTTCAGGAGGTGCGCAAGGCGATCCGCACCCGTCACGAGGGGTCGTTCGATCTCGATCTGCAACTGCGGCCCTACGGCAGCGCGGGCAGTCTGGCCGTGTCGCTGGCAGCCTTCCGCCGCTATTTTGCGCCGGGCGGGCCGGCCTGGAGCTACGAACGTCAGGCGCTGATCAAGCTACGGCCCATCGCAGGCGATGCCGCGTTGGGCGAGCAGGTGCAAGCGCTGCGCGACGGCTATGTCTACGGCGGCGAGCCGTTCGATGTGCCGGCCATGCGCGCGATGCGCGAGCGGCAACTGCGCCATCTGGTGACGCCGGGGCGCATCAACGCCAAGTACAGCCCCGGCGGGCTGGTGGACGTGGAATACCTGATCCAGGGCTTGCAGATCAATCACGGCCAGGGCGAGCCGGCTCTACACCTCACCAACACCCAGGAGGCCATGGCGGCGCTGGCCTGGCTGGGCATCCTATCGCAGGAACACTTCACCCATCTGCGCGCTGCCCACCTTTTCCTGCAGCGGCTGGTGGATGCGCTGCGGGTGGTGCGCGGCCACGCCAAGGACCTGACGGTGCCGCTGGAAACGGACGAGGAGTTCGCCTTCCTGGCGCGGCGGATGGGCTATGCCAACAACCAGTCGCTGCTGAGCGCCGATCTTGCCGACCACATCGCCAACGTGCAGATGTTGAACACGAGTTTGTTGGGGTGAGACGGCGCACCCGCCCGTTCGGGATCTGCCCGTAGGATAGCCCCTTGTGGGCGTTCGGGGAGGCGCATCCTGCGGGAGAATGCGGGCGCGGCGCGCAAAGAGTACCCCTTTGGGTACTGGACGGACCGCGGCGGATTTGGTAGACTTGTCGTGAATCTTACCCATGCTGCCAGAAGGCTGGCACTGGCCGCTGGCCAGGCGTATGCCGGTTCTTGCAGGCGATGCTGGGGATTTCTGTAATTCAACAAAACTAAGGAGACCGAACATGGCGAAGACCGTAACAGATGTGCTGGCCCTGGTGCCGCAGGTGAAAATGGTGGATTTCCGTTTCACGGACCTGCCTGGCGTTTGGCAGCACTTCTCGGTGCCGGCCAGAGAACTGACCGCAGAAACTTTTGAAGAGGGCGTTGGCTTCGATGGCTCGTCCATCCGGGGCTTCAAGGAGATTCACGAGTCGGACATGTTGCTGATGCTGGATCCCAGCACGGCGTTCATCGATCCAATCCTCGAGGTGCCAACCCTGGCGATCGTGTGCGACGTGTTCGACCCCATCACGCGCGAGCCGTATTCGCGCGACCCGCGCTTCATTGCGGCGCGCGCTGAAGAATACCTGAAGCAGACCGGCATCGGCGACACCAGCTACTGGGGGCCGGAGGCTGAGTTCTTCCTGTTCAACAACGTGCGCTACGGCGGTGGTTCCAACGAAGCGTTCTACGCCATCGATAGCGACGAGGCCTGGTGGAACAGTGGCCGGGCCGATCGCCAAAACCTGGGTGCGCAGATTCCACCCAAGCGCGGCTACTTCCCGACGCCGCCCACCGACACCTTGCAGGATGTCCGCAGCCGCATCGTCATGGCGCTGGAGGAGACCGGCATCGAGATCGAGGTGCATCACCACGAGGTGGCGACCGCCGGGCAGTGCGAGATCGACATGCGCTTCGGCCAGTTGCTGACGATGGCCGACTCCATCATGAAGTACAAGTACATCGTGAAGAACGTGGCCCGCCAGAACGGCCTGACCGCAACCTTCATGCCCAAGCCGATCTTCGGCGACAACGGCAGCGGCATGCACGTTCACCAGAGCATCTGGAAGGACGGCAAGAACGTCTTCTACGACGAGGCAGGCTATGCCCAGTTGTCTGACAACGCCCGCTACTACATCGGCGGCTTGCTGAAGCATGCCCCGGCGCTGCTGGCGCTCACCTCGCCGACGACCAACTCCTTCCGCCGGTTGGTGCCGGGCTTCGAGGCGCCGGTCAACCTGGCCTATTCGCAGCGCAATCGTTCGGCCATCTGCCGCATCCCGGTCTACTCCAAGAGCCCGAAGGCCAAGCGCATCGAGTTCCGCGCCCCCGATCCTTCCTGCAACCCGTATCTGGCGTTCGCAGCCCTGCTGATGGCCGGCCTGGACGGCATCCAGAACCGCATCGATCCCGGCGGCCCGCTGGACAAGGACCTGTACAGCCTGCCGCCCGAGGAGGCCAAGGCGGTCAAGCAGGTGCCCGGTTCGCTGGAGGCGGTGCTGTTCGCCCTGGAGGCGGACCACGAGTTCCTGCTGAAAGGCGACGTGTTCACCAGCGACATGCTGGAGACCTACATCGCCTACAAGCGTGAGAACGAGGTCGATCCCATGCGCATGCGCCCGCATCCCCACGAGTTCATGCTGTATTTCGACGTTTAGAGCGTCCTATCGGGCGCAACAACAAGGGTCCCTGAAAGCTTTCAGGGACCCTTGTTGTTGCGGACAATGTCCCACCCGTCAACATCGTCAAATCC
>JAWKOJ010000037.1:0-42387 GCA_041391245.1 Caldilineales bacterium | reverse complement strand
GCGCCGACCTGGTCGGCATGCTGACGCCCACTGCCTTGCATCCGATCTTCGGCGACGATAGGGAACCACCCGGAGCGGGCTGGGTGGCCAGCCTGCGCGCGGTCGAAACGGGCGACAGCCCCTTCGCCGACATCAACACCGTCTTTGTGGGCTGGGTGACGCTGGCGCTGGCCGTGTTGGGAGCGATTGCCGGCGGACGGCGCAGCCGCGCCTGGACCGGCATCGCGCTGGTGGCCGGCGTGCTGGCGTTGGGGCCGCTCCTGCAGATCAAGGGCCAGTCGGTGTTCGACCTGGACGGCCTGGCGGTCAACCTGCCGTTGCCGTACATCATCCTGCACTACCTGCCGTTTATCAAGGGCTTCCGCGCGCCCAACCGATTCAGCATCGACCTGATGCAGGCATTGGCCGTGCTGGCGGGGTTTGGGGCGGCATGGCTGCTGGGGAAGGTGGCGGGCGGTGGAAGGGAAAGAAAGGAAACTGAGGAAACGAGGGAATTAAGAGATGGGGAGACAACTCCCTCCACTCTCCACCCTCCACCCTCCACCTCCTTAGCTCCCCGCTCGACGCTGGCCGCCGTCCTCGCGGTCGTCCTGGCCGCGGGGGTGATCTTCGAGCACCTTGCCGTGCCGTTGCCGCTGACCGACTCGCGTGTGCCCGAACCGTATCGCGAGATCGCGCAGCAGCCGGGCAACTTCGCGTTGTTGCAGCTTCCCATGGGCTGGCGCAACGGCTTTGGCGTCTTCGGCACCGAGGACACGCGCGTCCAGTGGTACCAGACCGTCCACGACCGGCCGATACTCGGCGGCAACACCTCGCGCAACCCGGCCTTCAAGTTCGAGTATTTCGAGCGCTTGCCCCTCTTGCAGGCGATTACCGCCATCGAGGCCTATGGTCAGCCCGACGACGCCACCGACACAGCGGCCCGAGCCAGCGCGGCCGAGCTGATGGCGTTGTGGAATGTGGGCTACGTCGTCGTCAATTCGCCCGTTCCCGAACGCTATCCGTACGTGGACACCTGGGAGGCCAGCCGCGACTACGTGCTCGACGTGGTGCCGGTGGACCCACAGCCGGTCTGGAACGCGGACGGCGTGCAGGTTTACAAGGTCCAGCAGCCGCCGGTGCCCTTCCCCTACGAGTTGGACCTGGGCAGCCGCAACACCGACGCCTGGCGCGGCCCCGGCTGGAGCAGCGACGAGACGGACATCGCTGGCGCCAGCGGCGCCTGGATCGACGACACGACAGCCGAGGTCTTCCTGCCGCTGCGTTTCGCCAGCCCGCAGCCGATCCAGCTCAGCCTGCGCCTTCAGCCGTTCATCTACGAAGGCGCGCCGCAGCAGACCGTCCGCGCCGAGTTCAACGGCGTCGATCTCGGCCGGCAGGCACTGGCTGGCGGCTGGCAGGAGATCAGCTTCGCCGTGCCCGCCGGTGCAACGCAGTCCGGGCTGAACCGCGTGCGGCTGCACTTCGCCGGCACCGCGCGCCCGGCCGACGTGTTGCCCGGCCAGGCTGCCGTCGGCAGCACCGGAGTCCAATCACCGGTTGACATCGAGATCAACAGCGGCGGCGCAGCCCAGGACATCGCCTTCATCACCGTGACGCCGCCCGATGGTGACCCTCAGGACGCCTCGGCCGGCCGGCGCGGCTACAACCTGACGGCAATCGATCCCAAGAGCGGCGACGTTCTCGATATGCGCGGCTTTGACACGTGGGCCAACGAGTTCGAGGCGGACGACCTGGCGGCCTTTGTCGAGGGTCTGCCCGACGGAACGATCGTAGTCGGTGCAGCCCGCGACGATGCCAGCCGGTTTTTGAACGACCGCGCTGTTGCGGCGTTGGCCAGCCTCGGCAGCGCAGTTGATCTGCGGAGCACCCCCGGCTATGGCCACGCACTGGTCGGCGTGAAGGGCGCGCCGGCCGGAGCAGCCGCCGAGGCTGCTGGCCCCGACGGCGCCTACCTGCGGCTGGCGGCCGACCGCCGCCCGCTGGCCGCGGCCGTGGACTGGATTCGCCTGGAGCCTGCGCCGTGACGCAAGCCGAGCGGGCAGGCTGGCGCGCTGGCGCCGCAGGTCTCCTGCTGTTCCTCTTCGCCCTGTTGCTGTTTGGGGCGCGCCAGAACTCGCTGACGGCCGACGAACCGGCCTACATCGCCGGCGGCTATGCGGTGCTGGCCCGGGGAAGCGATGCCCTGCCGCTGCTGGCGCAGCGCGGTTACCCCCCCTTGTTGGCAACGATGGAAGCATTGCCCCTGTTTCTGGCCAATCCTGACGTTCCGCTTGATCAGATGGCCGGCTGGCCAGACAGCTTCGACACCTTCACCCTGGTCTTCAAACCCTTCCTGGATCCACTACCTCGCAGCGCGCTGGCTGCACGCATGACGACTATCTTTTTGACGGTGCTGCTGGGCGCAGTGGTGTACGGCTGGGGCGCCGCTCTGTGGGGACCGCTGGCGGGGTTGATCGCTCTGTTCGTATTGGTGCTCGACCCGACGCTGCTGGCCCACGGCCGCCTGGCTCACAGCGATGCCGGTGTAACCGCGCTGGGCGTTGCGTCGTTGTTCGTCGTCTGGCGCTGGTCGCGCAAGCCATCATGGACGCGGGCCGTCGCGGCTGGGCTGTTGCTGGCGCTCACGCTGCTGGCCAAGGTCTCCGGAGTGGTGTGGCTGGCAGCCGCTGGCTTGATCGCATTGGCGGTGCTGTGGCAGCGTCGCCGCGACGGCCGCCTGATCGTGCTGGCGACGCAAGCCGTGGCCATGGTGGCCTTGGCCGGGCTGGTCTGGTGGGCGGTCTACGGCTTCGCATGGGGGCGCAGCCCGGCATTTCCGGTGGCAGTGCCTGCGCCTCTCTACTGGGACGCCTTACAGTATCTGCGCGACTACACCACGAACCTCTTCGCACTGGGTATGCGCCAGGCTGGACATCGCGGCTGGTGGTGGTATTTCCCGCTGGCTTTCCTGATCAAAAATCCCTTGCCGCTGTTGCTGGGGCTGGGCATAGCTCTCGTGGCGCTGGTACGCCGGCCGATCCGGAGCCTGCGCCTCCCCGATGTCGTCGCCCTGACTGCTTTTCCGCTTCTCTATAGCCTGGTTGCTATCCTGGACGGCATGACCATCGGCTATCGCCATCTGCTGCAATTGCACCCTTTTCTCTATCTGGCTATCGGCGGCGGGCTGGCAGGTTGGGCCTGGGGCCGGGCCGCGTCCTGGCGGCGCTGGGTTGTTGCAGGGCTTGGCCTCTGGCTGGCGGCCGGCGCCCTGCGCACCTTTCCCTGGGAGATCAGCTATTTCAACGAGCTGGCCGGCGGGCCAGCCGGCGGCTACCGCTACCTGGCCGACTCCAACGTTGACTGGGGCCAGGCCGGGCAGGTGCGGGAGAGCTATCTGGCAGCCCATCCTGACGTTCATGCCCGCGCGCCGGGCGCCCGCTTCAGCCCGCCACCTGGACGCTATCTGGTGGGCGCCAGCGCGCTGGATGGCGTGGGTGTGGGGGATGTCTATGGGTACGAGTGGTTTCGCCACCGCCAACCCGACGGCGCGCTGGCCGGCGGCAGCCAGTTGATCTTCGACGCGCCGGCAACTCGTCCAGGGTGGCTGGTCCAGTGCAACCAGCCCGTCGCGCCGTTGACCGAGGAGGCCATCGCCACCGGCATCGACCAGCCCGACTTGCGCGCCGCAGAGGTGGACTGCAGCCAGACCTGGATCTACCCTGCCGGCGGCGCGGTTGCCGGCATCTATGCCCTGCACGGCGATCTGCTGGCAGCGCAACGAGTCTGCCTGCCATCGCTGTTGCCCTGCCCTGCGGAGGCGATGGACTCGTTCGTCCAGCGCGGTTTGGCCGGCGCACGCCTCTCTTACCAGCAGCCAGTTGACGGCGAGTTGCCCGCTTTTGCTCTCTTCGAGCAGCCAGCCCAACCGGTGAACGGCGCCGGGGTCGCGCAGATCGACCTTGATGGCCCGTTAGCCTTCCTCAGCGCGACAGCCTATCGAACCGCCGGCGGGATCGAGGTCGAAACCTGGTGGCGGGCCGTGGATGGCCCGGTCGAGCGACCCTTCTCGCTGATGGGACACCTGCTGGATGAGCAGGGCGCGGTGTCTGCCGCGGCCGACGGGCTGGGTATCTCGCCGCTGGCCCTGCAGTCGGGCGATATCCTGGTGCAACGCCACCAGTTTCCAGGTGTGAGCGGCGACGCGTTTCGGTTCGAGACCGGCGGGTACTTTCTGGACGACCTGACCCGCTGGCCGCTGACGCAAACGCCGGGGGCCGACAGCATCGTGGTGACGCTGCCGGTGGTGCAGCCGGCCAGATCGGGCGTGCAGACGGTGATGACTCCAGGGACTGCCCAATGACCACCGAGACTGACGGCGTGGACAAGCGCATGCCGCATCGAAGGCTGGTCGGTCGCGGCGACTGGCTGGCAGCCGCCGCGGCAGGCACGATCACGGGAGTCGTCTATCTGCGGAGCGCTGCGCCAGGTGTGCTGCCGGGCGATAGCGGCGAGTTTCAGTTCGCCGCCTGGCTGGCCGGGCTGCCGCACCCCACCGGCTACCCGCTCTACATGCTGCTGGGCTGGGCCTGGTCGCATCTTCTGGTTGCGCTGGGTGCGGCGTCTCCTGCGGCGGCGATGAATCTGCTGTCGGCCGCGCTGGGCGGGCTGGCCGTCGCGCTGGCGGCCCTGTTCTTCATCGCTCTGAATGAGACGCTGACCGAAGATGAACAAACCGCGGGCCACTGGCTGCTGCGGGGGACAGCACTTGCAGCCGCGCTGTTCTTCGCGTTCACTCCGACGTTCTGGAGCCAGGCGCTGGTCGCCGAGGTCTACACGCTGCATGCGGCGCTGATCGCGGCGCTGTTGTGGCTGGCGCTGCTGTGGCGCAAGGATCAGCAGCGGCGCGGCGACGCGGCCCTCAGCCCGCTGCTCTGGGCGCTGGCGCTGGTGACGGGCTTCAGCCTGGCGCACCACCGCACGGCCGTGCTGGTGTTGCCGGTGCTGGTGGTGTATTTGTGGGGCGCGGCGGGCGGGCATTACTGGCGCATCCACTGGCGGGCCGCCCTGGCTGCCGCCGGATTGCTGCTCCTGCCGTTGCTGCTCTACCTCTACGTGCCGCTGCGGGCCGGCCACAGCCCTTGGCTGACGCTGGCGTGGCGGCCCGGCCAACCGCTGGACCTGCTGGACCGGTCGGCGGGCGGGCTGCTGAGCTACGTCCTGGGGCGCGGCTTTGCCGGCGAGCTGCGCAACATGTCCTACGCGGTCTCCCAGGCGGCTGCGCTGCCTGGCCGCCTGGGCGGCGAGTTGACGTGGGCCGGCGCAGCGCTGGCCGCTATCGGCGCGCTGATCCTGGTGACGCGGCGGCGCTGGAGCGCGGTCTGGCTGACCGGCGCGAGCTTCGTCGCCTTTGTTGCCTTCAACCTGTTCTACGCCATCGGCGATATCGCGGTGTTTTACATCCCGGCTTGGCTGATCGCCTGCGGCTGGATGGCGGTCACTGTCGCCTGGTTTGCCGGCTGGCTGGCCGGCCGCGACGGGTGGGCCGGGCGTTGGTTGCCCGCGGTGGTTGTTGTGGTATTCGTGGCCCTTCCCTTGACGCTGTTCGCCAGTCGTACGACAGAAATCGATCGCCGCCGCGACACCGCGGCTGCCGACCAGTGGGCCGCGCTGCTGGCTGCCAACCCTGCGGCCGATGCGGTGCTGCTGAGCAACGACCGCGACGAGCTGATGCCACTCTGGTACGAGCAACAGGTGAACGGGAAACGCACCGACATTGCCGGCGTGTTTCCGCGGCTGCTGCCGACCGACGACTGGGAAAACATCGGACGGGCGCTGGACAGCGCGCTGGCGACGGGACGGCCGGTCTACCTCATCAAGCCGATGCCGGGCCTGGAGATCAAGGCGCAGGTGGGCGCTGCGGACAAGAGCGGGCTGACGCCGGTGCTCGGTCCGGCGGTGGCAGGCGCGCCGCAGACCCGCACGGATGCGACGATTGGTGACGCGCTGGTTCTGGACGGCTTCGACGTCGACCCGGCGGTTGCCGCTCCCGGCGCAACGCTGGCGGTCGCGCTGTACTGGCAGCCGGGGCAGCCGCCGGCGGCCGACTACACCAGTTTCGTGCAGGTGTTGTCCGCGAATGGCGAGAAAGTGGCGCAGAGCGACCATCAAGTCGGCGGCGTGTTCTACCCGTCCAGCATGTGGCTGCCCGGCGAGCGGGTCCTGGACCGCCACGAGCTGGCGATTCCCGCTGATGCGCCGCCGGGACCGTATCGCCTGCTGGCCGGCCTGTACAGGCTGAGCGAGTCGGGCATCGAACCTGTGGGACAGGCGACGTTCGATCTTGCGGCGATCAGATGAGTGTTGGCGCCGGTTGATCGATTGTGTTACCATAGATCGACGGTAACGGCCCAGCCGCGACTGACAGTCCTTGTCTTGAGACGGTGTAGGCCAAACGCGGATGCGCAGTTGCCTGTTGATCAGGACTGTCAGCCACGGTCAACAGGCGAATCTGTGCTCCCCTCCAGTGAATCCTGAACCTTCGGTATTCCACGACTATCATGCCTGAGCTGTTTGACGTTCACACACCTTCCGACGCCTGGCGCAAGTTCGCGGCGGCAGTGCAGCCCGCGCCGCGTGCTGAACGCATCGCGGTAGTCGACGCGCTGGACCGTGTGCTGGCCGCGCCGCTGACCGCGCCCCACGACCTGCCCGCGTTTCCCCGCTCCACGGTGGACGGCTATGCGGTAGCCGCGCAAGACACCTACGGCGCGTCGCCCGGTCTGCCCGCGCTGCTGGATGTGGTCGGCGAGGTAGCCATGGGCGAAGCCGCAGGCGTGTCGCTGGACGAGGCGCAGTGCGCGCTGGTTCACACCGGCGGCATGATTCCGCCCGACGCC
Organism: Caldilineales bacterium; assembly: GCA_041391245.1. GTDB lineage: Bacteria > Chloroflexota > Anaerolineae > JAAEKA01 > JAAEKA01 > JACKBK01. The sequence goes on along the minus strand of JAWKOJ010000037.1, from coordinate 35,509 downwards.
GACGCGGTCGTGATGGTCGAGCACACGCAGAGATCGGAGGGAAAGAAGGGAAGGAAAGGAAAGAAGGGCAGCAGGACGAAGGTCCGGTTTCCCTACTTTCCCCGTTTTCCCCTTCTCCATCGAAGTCTATCGCCCCGTCGCCGTCGGCCAGAACGTGATCCAGATCGGCGAGGACGTGCGGCGCGGTGACCTGGTGCTGCCGGCCGGCCACCAGATTCGCCCGCAGGACATCGGCGGGCTGTTGGCGTTGGGCATCGTCGAGATCGACGCAGCCGTGGCGCCGCGCGTCGGCATCCTGTCGCAGGGCGATGAAGTCGTGCCGCCCGATCAGACACCCGGTCCCGGCCAGGTACGCGACATCAATTCCTATACGCTGGCCGCACTGACCCGGCAAGCCGGCGGCGTCCCGGTGACCTATCCGGTCGTGCCCGACCGGCTGGAGGCCTTGCAAGACGCCGCGAAGCGCGCGTTGTCTGAGAACGACCTGCTGGTGATCTCGGCCGGCAGCTCCGTCAGCTACCGCGACATGACCGCGCAGGTCATCCAGGGGCTGGGCGAGCCGGGGATCCTGGTGCACGGCGTCAGCGTCAAGCCGGGCAAGCCGACCATCCTGGCGGTCTGCGACGGCAGGCCGGTCTTCGGACTGCCAGGCAACCCGGTCAGCGCGATGGTGATCTTCGACCTGTTCGTCGCTCCCGCCATCCGGCTCTTCCTGGGCGCGGAGGCGGCCGCAAAGACGCAGCATCCGGCGCGGCTGGCGCGCAATGTCGCCAGCGCCACCGGCCGCGAGGACTACGTGCAGGTGCGCCTGGAGACACGCGATGGCGAACTGTGGGCTGTGCCCGTCTTCGGCAAGAGCAACCTGATCTACACCCTCATCCGCTCCGACGGCGTCGTGCGCGTGCCGCTGGACAGCAACGGCATCGCCCAGGGTTCCTGGGTGACTGTGGAGCTTCACTGAAACGCAAGCCATGCAACGAGAAACGCCCTACCTCCACGACATCGCCCTCGACGAGGCCATCGCGGCCTGGAACGCGGCGCTGGACGACGCGAACGCGTCTGGTACGGTAGCCAGCGAGATGCTGCCGGTGGCCGATTGTCTGGGCCGGGTAACAGCCGCGCCGGTCTGGGCGCGCATCTCATCGCCGCACTACCACGCTTCGGCCATGGATGGATACGCGGTGCGTGCCGAGGATACCGCTGGCGCGACCGAGACCATGCCCAAGCGGCTGAAGCTGGGCGTCGAAGCCAAATACGTGGACACCGGCGATCCTCTGCCGGCATTCGCCAACGCCGTGATCATGATCGAGGACACGCAGCTTGTCGGCGACGGCGATGAGGCCGCAATCGAAATCATGGCAGCCACACCGCCCTGGCGGCACGTGCGGCCCATGGGCGAGGACATCGTGGCGACGCAGTTGGTGCTGCCCTCCAACCACCGCCTCCGCCCGCAGGATCTGGGCGCGGCGGTTGGTTGCGGCCACACACGGCTGGCCGTGCGCCGCCAGCCGCGGGTCGCCATCATCCCCACCGGCACCGAGCTGGTCAGCCTGAACGACCCGGAGAGCCTGGAGCGGCTGCAGCCAGGCGACATTGTGGAGTACAACTCGGTCGTGCTGGGCGCGATGGCCCAGGAGTGGGGGTGCGTCGTCAGCCGCTTCGCTCCTGTGCCAGACGACTTCGAGATGATCCGCACCGCGGTCGTGTCGGCGTTGGCCGAGCACGATCTGGTGGTGGTCAACGCCGGCAGCTCGGCCGGCTCCGAGGACTACACCGCGCGCGTGGTGGACGATCTGGGACGAGTGATCGTCCATGGCATCGCCATCCGCCCTGGCCATCCGGTGATCCTGGGCGTGGCGCAAGGAAAGGCGATTGCCGGCATCCCCGGCTACCCCGTCTCGGCGGCCATGACTTTCGACCTGCTGATCAAGCCGGTGATCTACCGCTGGTTGGGACTGGTTCCACCGCAGCCGCCCACCGTGCAGGCCAGCCTGACCCAGAAGGTACACTCTGACATGGGCGAGGACGAGTTCCTGCGGGTCACCGTCGGCCAGGTCGGGGAGCGGCTGGTGGCGACGCCCTTGCAGCGCGGCGCAGGCGTCATCATGTCGCTGGTGCAGGCCGACGGCATCGTGCGCATCCCGCGCTTCAGCGAAGGCGAACACGCCGGCGCCACGGTCACCGTCCACCTCCTGCGGCGACCGGAGAGCATCGGCAACACGATCGTCTGCATCGGCAGCCACGACCTGACGTTGGACGTGCTGGCCGACCAGTTGCGCCGGCTGCGCCCCGATCTGTCGATGGCCTCGGCCAACGTCGGCAGCTACGGCGGCCTGCTGGCCCTGCAGCGCGGCGAGACTCACCTGGCCGGCTCACACCTGCTGGACGAGGCAACCGGCGACTACAACATCCGCTTCATCCGCGAGCTGCTGCCGGATCGGCGTATCGTCCTGCTGCGCTTCGTGGGCCGCGTCCAGGGGCTGATGGCGCCCCCAGGCAACCCCAGGAGTCTGCACGGCCTGCAAGACCTGACGCGACCTGACGTGCTCTTCGTCAACCGGCAGCGAGGGGCGGGCACGCGGGTGCTGCTGGACTACGAGCTGAAGAAGCTGGGCATTAGCCGCCGGCAGGTGCAGGGCTACGAGCGCCAGGAGTACACCCATCTGGCGGTAGCCGCGGCGGTCAAGTCCGGCACCGCCGACTGTGGGCTGGGCATCCTGGCCGCCGCGCGCGCCCTGGACCTGGATTTCGTGCCGCTGTTCAACGAGCGCTACGATCTGGTGATCCCGCAGGAACACTACGCCAGCGACCTGCTGGCGCCGCTGCTGCAGGTGGCGCGCTCGCCCCAGTTTGCCGCCACGGTGCAGGCTTTGGGAGGCTATGATACCTCGGGCATCGGGGAGGTGATCGCCGAGCTTTGACGCGCCGCGATTGGCCCCTGGTGGTTTGCGGGCCGCGCGACAAGGTGCTATACTGGCGACCACGGCGCGGTTCTTGGCGCCGATTGGCACTGTGAAGACACCGATGACCAGCGATCTGCGCAGAAAACTCCTTTGGCTGGGAGCAGGCATGTTTGGCAGCGCCAGCATGGCCTGGTGGTTGGCGCGCTTCGAGCCGCTGCGAGCGGCTGACTACGAGCTCCTGAAGCAGCCCTTGCCCGGCGAAGCGGAGCTGCCTGCCATGCTGAGCGAGGAACGGTTGCGCCAGCATACTGACGGCCTGGCGGCCATCGGCACCCGTCGGGGCGGCACACCCGGGGAGACGGCCGCCCGCGAGTGGGTGCGGGAACGCTTCGAACAGGCCGGCCTGCACGACGTACACGTCAACCCGGTGATCTATCCCCGCTGGCGCCGCCGCCACCGGTCGGAGGTCACCTTCTTTACGCCGGCGCCCTACGACCCCGATTTCGTCGTGCTGAATGGCTCAACTCCAACGCCAGCGGGCGGCAGCGAACACTCATTGATCGACGTAGGCAGCGGCAGTGAGACCGAGTATCTGCTGCGCAACGGACGCGGGCTGGCCGGCACCGTGCACCTGATCACCGACAGCCAGGAGCCGCGGCGCGATCTGGTGCTGCGCGCGGCAGGCCACGGCGCAGCCGCGGTGGTGCTGGCCAACGACACGCCCAGCACGAACAGCCGGCAGTTGATCGAAAACGGCACGGCCACGGCTTTTCCCGGCAAGATCCCGGCTCTGGCAATCAGCTACGAGACAGGCCAGTATCTGCGCAGCAAGCTCAAAGACTCGCAGGTGCGGGCGCTGCTGCACATCAACGTCGGCTACAAGATAGGTGGAACGGCCAACGTGGTGGGTGAGATTCCGGGGGTGAGCAGCCAGTTTGTCGTCCTGGCGGCGCACTACGACTCGTGGTACAGCGGCGCGGCCGACAACGCGGCCGGCGTGGCCTGCCTGCTAGAGCTGGCGAACCACTGGATGAACGCCGGGCTGCGGCCGAAACGCACCATCCGGTTTGTCTCCTACGCCGCCGAGGAAGAGGGGCTGATGGGGTCCCTCTTCGATGTGTTCCTGCGGGCGCCGCTGGTCAAGGCCCGCTGCCGCGGCGTGGTGACGCCGGATACGGTTGGGGTGCCGTCGGGCAGGCTGGCAATCAACGGCTTCCCGACCTTTCTGGCCGAGCTGGGCGCGCAGGTGGCTCAACAGATGGGCTACACCGCTGCAACCGGCTACGATACGGCTGCGCCGGCCGGACCTGAATACGCCGACCACTGGCCCTACGCCCAGATCAAATTGCCGGCGCTGGTCGTCAGCAAAGGGCCGGATCCTTACTACCACACCCCCTTCGACACCGCCGACCGGCTGGACTACACCGACCTGCGCTGGACAGCTGCTATTTCAGGCGCGTTGGCGTTGCGGTTGGCACAGCGATGAGAAAGCGTTACCTTCCCCGAACAGGAGCCATAGCAGCTGGGCACCCGTTGACGGCCGCGGCCGGCGCGCAGATGCTGCAAGAGGGCGGCAACGCGGTCGACGCGGCTGTTGCGGCCGCGTTCGTGTCGGCTGTCAGCGAATACACCCTGTCGGCAATAGGCGGCAGCGGGTTTGCCCTGGTCTACGACACGCTCGGCGGCACAGGCGACCTCTACGACTTCTTCAGCGCGGCGCCCGGTCTGGACGGCCCGCCCGTTGCGTCGGTGGACGACATCGACTTCCGCCAGATCACCGTGGACTACGGGGTGTCGCGCCAGCACTTCTACGTCGGTCGCGGCGCGGTCGCGGTGCCGGGCAACGTGGCCGGGCTGTGCGCCATGGCCGGGCAGTCGGGCCGGCTGCCGCTGCCGGTGCTGCTGGAGCCGGCAATTCGCCTGATGCGCGAGGGGTGCCCGGTGAGCGGCATGCAGCACGCCATCAGCACACTGATCGAACCGATCTTCCTGATGACGGCCGGCAGCCGCGCGATCTTCTGCCGGGAAGATGGCGGCTTGCTGCGGCCTGGCGACCTGCTGCGCATGCCTGAGCTGGCGGACACGCTGGAGTTGCTGGGGCGCGAAGGCCCCGAACTCTTCTACCGCGGCGATGTCGCCAGGGCGATTCTGGCCGACCAGCGCGACCGGGGCGGTGTGCTGACTGCAGCCGACCTGGCAGCGTACGAGGTGGTACGGCGGCGGCCGCTGGCGTCATCCTTCCGTGCCTACACCGTGGTGACCAACCCGCCGCCCAGCCGCGGCGGGCTGTTGATCAACTTTGCCTTGCAGCTTCTTGACGGTCTGGCCTATGCGCCCACAGCACAAGACATTGCCTCAGCCAGACATGTCGAGGTGATCGCCGAGATCATGCGTGTGACGACGTTTGCGCGGCGGCAGATGGAGCAAAGTCACGTTCCGCCCGAAGCACAGGAGACCTGGCTGCTGAGCAAGCAGTCGGTGGCGCGCTGGACGGAGGAGCTGCACCGTTTGCTGGCCATGCCTGCCAGCCAGCGGCCGCTTGACCTGCCCATCGCCGCCGCGGCCAGCACCACCCAGATCTCGGTGATGGACGAGGACGGCCTGCTGGTCAGCCTGACGACCACGGCCGGCGAGGGCACCGGCTTCGTCGTGCCCGGGGTCGGCATCATCCTGAACAACATGATGGGTGAGGCCGATCTGCACCCGCTGGGCTGGTTCCGGATGACCTCCGGCCAGCGCATCCCGTCGATGATGGCGCCGACGGTGGTGTTGCGCGACGGCCGGCCGGTGCTGACGCTGGGCAGCGGCGGTGCGAACCGCATTCGCAGCGCGATCATGCAAGTGCTGGTGAACACGCTGTCGGCCGGCATGCCGCTGGACGCCGCCGTGTATGCCAGCCGCGTCCACTTCGAGGACGGCGTCCTGCAGATCGAGGGCGGACACGACGCCGCGCTGGCGCCGGCGTTGGACGCGGCCGGCTATACCGTCAACGCCTGGCCCGACCAGCACATGTATTTCGGTGGGGTGCATGCGGTGGCCGAGCGAACCGACGGCCAGTTCGCCGCCGTGGGCGACCCGCGGCGGGGCGGCAGCGCCATTGTGGTGGGCGCAACCGCCGACTGACTGGCAATACCCGGAGTCCGATATCATTCGCAGTTTGATCCTTTTGTTGGCGCTGCTGATCGGGGTTTTCCCCGTCCAGTCGCCAGACAGACTCTCTCTTTCTCTCCGCCAAACCGACGTCACCGTCGTCCGCGGTCCATATCTCCAGCTTGGCACGCCGACCAGCGTCGTCATCCGCTGGCGCACCGACGACGCCAGCGACAGCAGTGTGCGCTACGGCGACTCGCCGGCGCATCTGGTCAACAGCGTGGACAGCGACACGCTGACTACAGAGCACGAACTTGAGGTCGGTAGTCTGACGGCGAACACAACCTATTACTACGCAGTGGGAACGAGCACTCACATCTTATCCGGGGGCGATTCCAGCCACCGTTTCACCACCTCGCCAGCGTCCGGCGACAACAAGGCCACCCGCATCTGGGTGCTGGGCGATCAAGGGCATATCAGCGAGCCGGCCATGCAGGTCCGGGACGCCTACCACGCGTTCACCGGCGACGGCGCCACCGATCTGTGGCTGATGCTGGGCGACAACGCTTACTACTATGGCACCGATGCCGAGTACCAGACAGCGGTGTTCGAAAAACACGCCGGCCTGTTGCGACAGTCGGTGCTCTGGCCGGCCTTTGGCAACCACGACGGCTACAGCGCCAACGGAACGACGCAAACCGGCCCCTATTTCGACATCTTTACCCTGCCAACCAACGGCGAGGCAGGGGGTGTGCCGTCGGGCACCGAAGCCTACTACTCCTTCGAATACGGCAACATCCACTTCGTGGTGCTGGACTCGGAGGACGCCATCGTCGATAACCCGAACGCGATGATGAACTGGCTGGCAACCGACCTGGATGCGACTGATGCCGGCTGGATCATCGCTCTGTGGCACCACGCTCCCTATAGCAAGGGCAGCCACGACTCTGATGGCGAAGACAAGATGGTGCAGATGCGGGTGCGCGCGCTGCCAATCCTCGAAGACCACGGCGTAGACCTGGTGCTGGCCGGTCACAGCCATGCCTACGAGCGCACGTTCCTGTTGGATAGACATTACGGAGTCTCCTCGACCCTGACCGGCGACATGATCCTCGACGACGGCGACGGGATGCCCGGTGGCGACGGCGCCTACACGAAACTCCCGGGCCGCACCACGGCGCGGTCTACGTGACGGCCGGCAACGCTGCCAACCTCCTGGGCGGTCCGCTTAACCACCCGGCGATGGAGACCTCGCTCCTGCGGCTGGGCTCCGTGGTCATAGACATAGACGGCAACTGGCTGGACGCCTTGCTGCTGGATGAGTTTGGTAACCAGATCGACGCCTTCACTATTCACAAGCCAGGCGCCGCGCCGCCTGCACCAACCGCAATTGCGACTCCACGGCAACGGCGACATGGACAGCCACCGCGACCAGTGCCGCCACGCCATCCGCCACTGCATCACCCACGGCGACCGCCACCCGCACGGCAACGCCATCGGCCTCGCCGTCGGCGACTCCGACGATGACACCAACCGCATCTCCCACGGCAACGGCGACGCCTACGCAGGTTCCGTGGCGGCTCTTCTATCTCCCAACAATTACCAAAGGCGGGTATTGATCGAAGTTGCGCAAACCCCTCGCTGGCCTGCGCCGCGTATGCCATACTGTCTTCGTACACACAAGAACATCCTAATTTCACACCGGTAGCCGCCCGCCGCCTTGCGGAGTCGTGAGGGAATAGCGCATTGGCGATCTGATCGCCGTTGTGACCCGATGGAACTGGCCAAACTGACACCCAGCCGCTCTGTGATGTTCCCGCCCGGCGACTGCACCCGCTGCCCGGCGCTGGTTGCCAACCGGCAGCGCATCGTGCGCGGCTATGGCGACCCGGCTGCCCGGCTGATGCTGGTCGGCGAGGCGCCTGGCTATCGCGGGGCCGACCGGACGGGCGTGCCGTTCACCGGCGACCGCTCTGGCCGCCGCGTCCAGGCGCTGCTCATCGCGCTGGGGTTGTCGCAGGAGAGCGCTCCAGCGGTCGAGCGGCCGCAACTGCGCGACGTCTGGCTGAGCAACGTGGTGCGCTGCAACCCACCCGGCAACCGCAACCCCACCGCGGTCGAGGTCGCCAACTGCACCCCCTGGCTGCGCGCCGAGCTGGAGATGATCCGCCCCGTGGTTGTCGCTACACTGGGAAACTTCGCCGCCCGCTGGGCGTTCGGGGAACTGTTGGGGCAAGAGCCGCCGGCCGGCGTGCGCGAGCTGCACGGCCAAACTTGGCGCGCCGGCACCGTGACGGTGCTGTGCCTGGTGCATCCGGCGCGCGCCAGCAATGCACAGATGGCCATCGCGGCGCGCGTGCTGCAAGCGCAGTTAGTGGCGAATCGCTGCTGAACCACCTACTCTATTCGGTGCGGATGCGGCGGATCGGTGTGCGCGGCTGCAGGTCGTAGAGGTCAGGACGCCGGTCGTAGAGAGGACGGACGCTGCCCAGCTCGCGCTGCATGGCCAGGCTGGTCAGGTCCAGCTCAGCGATCACCACGGCCTCCACGTTGGGGTCCGCTTCGCCGGCCGTTGCCTGCAGCGGAAAGGCGAAGTCGCTGGGCGTCAACACGGCTGCCTGACCGTAGTTCAACAGATAGTGGCGGCTTGGCAGGTTGCCCACGTTGCCGGCGATGACGACATAGATGTAGTTTTCTACCGCGCGCGCCTGGGAGGTGTAACGCACGCGGTAGTAGGCCTTCTTCTCGTCGGTGCTGAAGGGAACGAAGATCAGCTCCGCGCCGGCCAGGGTCAGCAGGCGCGCCATCTCCGGAAACTCGATGTCATAGCAGATCTGGATCGCAATGCGTCCCAGCGGCGTGTCGAAAACCCTGGCCTCGCTGCCCGGCCGCACACCCCACAGCTCGCGCTCCCACGGGGTGATGTGCAGTTTGTCCTGCGTGTAGACGCGACCTGAGGGTGTGAACAGGTGCGCCGTGTTGTAGAGGACGCCGTCGCGCAGGATGGGCGTCGAACCGCCGACAATGTAGAGGCTGTGCTGCTGCGCAAGGCGGCAGAACATGTCGCTCAGCCGGTCGGCCATGGCGGCCAACTCCAGCGCGGCGCGGCGGGCATCCCAATCCAGCGGCATGGTGCTCAGAAGCTGCGCGGTGAACAGCTCCGGCAGCAGCAGGAAGTGGCAGTGATAGGCATCCGCGGTGGTAGCGAAGAACTCGACCGAGCGCTCGAACTCCTCCCAGGTTTTGATGGGGCGCATCAGGTACTGGGCCGCGCAGACCCGCACCCGGCGCACCGGCCGGCTGACCGGCGCGGCCGCGATGCGCCGCTTCGCCGGCTTGAACACCTTGTTGTCCATCTCAAGAAAGGTAGCGTAGTTGAGGCTGGAGTCGTCCCACATCAGATCCAGCAGGACGCCGCGCACGGTGTAGCCGGCCGCCAGGTGTGCGTTGAGAGCCGGGTCCGTCATCTCGCCGCGCACGACCGTGTCCACGTACTCCTGGGCGGTCATCTGGCCGGCGACCGCGTTGTAGCCGGGCAGCCGGCCGTAGGCCACGGTGCGGCGCAGGTTGTAGCGGCGCATCAGGCGCCGGCGCTCCTTGTAGAGGCGCCTGGAAACACCGCGGCCGCGATAGCCCGGATGCACAGCCATGTCAGCGCCGTACAGGGTGTCGCCGCTGGGGTCGTGGGTGCTGAAAGCGCCGTCACCGGTGATCTCGTTGTAGGTGTAGATGTGGCTGTCGTCGTCAAGCTGCACGATAATCGACGTCGAGTAGCCGATCACAGCGCCGTCCAGCTCAGCCAGCACCTGCCCCTCGGGAAAGGCGGCGAACTGCAGTTCGTAGGCCCGTTGGTCATAGTGCGCGCCCTGAGGATAGTCGCTGTAGGCCGCCTTCTGGCAGGCGACTACCGCGGGGATATCCTCGGCGCGCCAGGGGCGTACCGTGAACTTCGTTTGTTTGGCTTGCGTCATGGTTGTGTCCTTGAAATCCCCGCTGAGCTTGTTCTGGCACCCCGACGGCTGGCCTCAGCGAACCCCGGCGCGCCGCAACACCGCCGCGGTCGCGGCCGGGTTGTCGCTGAGCACCGCGTCGCAACCAAGCCGCACATAGAGCGGCACACGGCGGTCGGGCAACGGATCCAGCGGTGCAACGAACTGGCCGCACCGATGCGCCAGGGCGACGTACAGCGGGTTCAGCAGCAGCAACGGCCAGAACGGCCCCAGCAACTGCGGACCGCGGGCCGGCAGGGGTGTGGAGAGGGTAATCCAGCCGATGGGTACATCGGGCGCAACCGTCGCGACTGCCTGAATGCGCGCCCGTGAAAAGGAAAGGACCACGGTCCGGTCCCGGACACCCAGTGCTGTCAACTGCTTCACCAGCCGCCAGACCACGTCGGGCCAGAGGAAGCGATCGGTCTTCAACTCGATGGCCAGGGCGACGTCGGCCGGCAGCAACGCAGCGACCTCGCCCAGGGTCGGCACCCCTTCGCCCTCAAATCCCACGCGACGGCAGGAGGCGCTGAGCGTCTTTAGCTGCACCAGCGTCATCCCGGCCACCGGGCCGCGGCCGTCGGTAGTGCGGTCCACCGTGGCGTCATGGATACACACAAACTCCCCATCCGCGGTGACGTGCAGATCGGTCTCGATGATGTCCGCGCCGTCGTCCAGCGCCTGGCGGAATGCCGCCAGCGTGTTCTCAGGGCACGCGACCCGGTTGCCGCGGTGGGCCATCAGGTACGGCCTGCGTTTACCGGGTAGTTCAAGCGTCATGACTCACCAAACAGGTACAACGGGCTACTCTCGTATGACATGTACGGCAATCCCTGCCGGCGGGGACTTTGCCCACTGCCGGTTGGCCGTCCATACAGGGACACCGTGTTTGACGCCCAACGCCAGACACGCACGATCGGCGAGCGAGAGGCCGCTCCCTCTCGCCCACAGTCGAGCTGTTTGCTCAGCATCGCCGGCATCGAACGGAACGATAGTCAATCCCAGAGCTTCCAGATCCGCACGCAACCCATCAATATCGACACCGCGGGCCAGCGATTTTTGCAGCACTTCTGACCAATTCAGGCTCGACATGGCACCATTGACAAGCTGGCTCTCAACGGCCTCAGCGCCCGGCTCATCTTGCATCCACGCCAGCAAGGCGGAAGCATCCAGAACTGCTTTCATGGTGCATCATCCTGCTGGGCCTCGCGGCGGCGTTCGGCAATCAACTCGTCTGCCAGGCTGGTCTGGCCGTGCAGCGCTGCAAAACGATCTTTGACACGCCGCACAACGTGGGCCGGCTTCTCAAGAACCAGCCGGTCGCCTTCCAGTCGCGCTACCAACGTATCGCCACCCGTTACTTGCCAGGCGTGACGCAGGCTGGCCGGGATTACCACGCGCCCTTGTGCGCCAACCTGTATCTCGACAATCGGTGTGTTATCTGGCATGATTGTAACCTCCGTGGCACATTGTACAGCACCGTGCCACAAAACTCAAGCGTGGGTGATACGTTCAGTTTCGGACAAAAGCGTTGCGTGTTCGCCCCCGAAGAAGCGCAAGGACGCGTCTATCAACAATTTCCGCGCGTGTCTCATCCCATGTATCGCACCAGCGACTTCCTGGCGCTGTCCAGCATGGGCAGCCGGGTTGAACGCTGCAAAGTAACGCCCAACTCCTGGGCCAGAGGTCGTATCAGATCGCACACCAGGCCGGGACGGGCCTTGAGCAACGCGGGATGCAGGCCAAGCTGCACCAGTTGGCGCACGAGGAGGCTGGGCAGCCCGGCCCACATCTCCTCAAGGCTTGTCTCGACCTGCATCATCTCGAAGCCCAGCACGTAGCCGGTCTTGGCCTCCACCAGCAGAAGCTGGTAGATGTACTTTGGACGGTCATCCTTTCCATCGCGCACAGGATGCGGCAGCATGAACACATCCAGCTCAATCGTCATCTGCTGCTTCGGCGCGGCTTTGAACCGTTCGATCAGCGCGGTCTCGATCTTGCTGACCGCCGGGGTGACATCCGAAGAAAACTCCCGCTGATAGCGTTCTGTCCAGACAAGTTCACCGGCCGCCGCGGACGCCGCGCGGACCAGCAGGCCGCGGTCCGCTTCGCTGTAAAACAGCGTATCGTCGTCACGAAAGCGCGGGGCCACAATCAGAAGCTGCTCGAGCGCACAGGCAAGGGTGCGCGCTTCCTCGCCGTTCAGGTACCAGGGATAGAAGCCGGGGCGGTACGAGCGAAACCAGGGCCAGGCGTTGCGCCCGCGGAACTTGAGGCCGAGCGACTTGATGACTGCCCGGTCCTCGGCGGTCAGGAGGTCCCGGTTTTCGAAAGAGGCCTGGATCTGGGGCGTGGAAAGCGCCAGTTCAGCGTTCATCGCTTCTCCGGCGTCCTGCATGGCCATGAACCCGCGCAAGCCAGCGCCGCCGCGGTAGACGGCCACGGCAAAGTGCTCGCCCGCTGCCCCCATCACGCTGACAAATCCAAGTTCCCCGGTTTCGGGATCCTCCACTGCAAAGAGGTCATCCTCGTACATCCACATCCAGGGACCCAGCGCCTTGACCGCTATGGCTGCTTCGTACAGCCGTCGCCACTCCTCATGGTTGGGAGATTGTTCCGTCATGGGTTGCTTCCTACAGGTCGCCCGCCGCGGCCAGATCGTCCAACGCCTTGCGCAGCGTGCGTGCGCTTGCCACCAGGTCTGCCTCTTCCTGGTTGTCCAGAGGCGCCGGCAGCATGGTGATCAATCCCTGTCCGCCCACCAGGCTTGGCATGGCAAAAGTAATGTCGTGTACGTCCCCCAGCTCTGGAACCGGCACGCTGACGGTCAGCAGCGCCCGCTGGTCACGCAGGACCGCCTGGGTGATTCGCGCCAGCGCCGCGCCGATGCCGTAGTAGGTCGAACCCTTGCCGTCGATGATGCGATAGGCAGCGCGGCGCACCCCATCGTCCACCGCCTGGCGCGCTTCGTCGCTCAGATCGATACCACGGGCGCGCACGTAGTCCTCCAGCGGCACCGTGCCGACTGTCGCCAGCGACCAGGCGAGCACCTCGGAGTCGCCATGCTCGCCCAGCACGTAGGCATGGACGTGTTCCGGATCGACGTCCAGATAGCGGCCCAGAATGGCGCGGAAGCGGGCGGTGTCCAGCGTGGTGCCCGACCCGATGACCCGGTGCCGGGGAACTCCCAACGGAGCGGCATAGTGCGCGGTCAGGTGCGTCATGATGTCCACGGGATTGGTGGCGACCAGCAACACGGCATCGGGCGCGCTTGCCACGATCTGCGGCACTATCGACTTGAAGATGGCAGCGTTCCTCTCCAACAACTCCAGCCGCGTCTCTCCGGGCTTCTGGGCAACCCCAGCCGTGATGATGACGACCGTGCAGTCGTCCAGGTCGCTGTAATCCCCAGCGCGGACGGCGACGGCGTGCGGAGAAAAGGGCACCGCGTGCAGGATGTCTTCGGCTTCTGCCTGGGCCCGCTTGCTGTTGATATCCACCAATACGATCTCGCGGGCGACGCCGCGCAGAACCAGGGCATTGGCGGCTCCCGCGCCAACGTTGCCGCTACCGACGATTCCTACTTTCATGTTGCCTCCTCAAAATATCCGGATTGCGCTTCCGGCCACAGCTACATATTATGCCAGCACGTTGCCGCGCGGAGATGGTACCATCGATGACGCTTGTCTGGAAACCAGCGAGACATCCGCGCCAGATTCGGCCAGAACCGCGCTGGCGACCCGCAGGCCGCCCAGCGCAACGGCCGCAGTGGATTGGCCGGGAAACACACTATCGCCCACCATCCACAGACCCGGCGCCAGCCGCGGCCCCCAGGCGCGCAGCAGGCTGGTCTGGGGAAACCCGCCAACCCAGCCGCGCGCCCGCCGGGTAAACCGCTGGAAGGTGACGGGCGTCCCGGGAATGACCAGATCAGCAGCCTCCCGCAAGCCGGGCAGGGCACGTTCAGCGGCTGCCAGCATACGGTCCAGGTAGTGTTGTTTGCGCGCCTCATAGGCCGGACGATCCTGCTCGAAGAGACGCCACCACGGGCGCAGGTCGGTGTGAGTGCTGATCGTCACTGCCCTGCGGCCGTCTGGCGCGCGACCAGTGTCCCAGGCTGGGCTGAGCGACACAAAGACGCTGTTGCCCTCTCCCAGCGGCTCGCGCACTACTACCTGGTGATGAAGCGCCGCCTCGTCTGCAACAACCGCACCGTCAACGCCGGCGTACACCATGAACGCGCCCCAGCCATCCCGGGGCTGCTCCGGCAAGCGACGCAGGCGGGCCGGCGCGTCCTCACCCAGCAGGTGGGCGGTGTTCCAGGGCGGCAAGTTGGCGATCACCAGGTCGGCCGGAAAGCTGTCACCGCGCCTGGTCTCGACGGCCACCGGCCGGCCACCTTCGACCCGGATGCGACTGACCTCATGGCGAAGGCGCACCTCGCCGCCGTTGCGGCGCACGGCGTCGGCCAGCGTCTCGGCGATGGCGCCCATCCCGCCCTCCAGATGCACAACACCGCGCCGCGGCAGATCCAGCGCGGAGGCGCCGTACAGGGCGTTGGCGTGTTGGCTGGTCGTCTGGGCCGCGATCAGAAGCTGGGCATCCACGAAGAGCCGCAGTCGATCGGTTGCGCCGCGCAGATGGGCGGCGACTGGCCGGATCGCGTCAGTTGCCAGCCGAGGGTTGATGCGGCCCAGGTCTGCAAGAAGCCAGCCAAGCCCCTGCCCTGCCAGCTTGCCCGCCTCGCGCACCGTCTGTGGCGGCCAGGCCGGCCGGCGCAGCGCAAGATCCCAGAGCGCGTCGGCGGTCTCCTCCTGCCAGCGCCAGAAAGAGTCGGCGGCCGGGCCGAACGCACGCCGGCGCTCCGGCCAGCGCTCCGGCGTGGTCCAGCGGGTGACGTCCTGGCCGTCAGGCAGATGGACGGTCATTGCCGGGTTGGACGGGTGCGCAGGCCAGTCGGCGACACCGACGCTGCGCCCCACCAGGTCCATGGGCCCGCCGGGGTAGAAACCGCCGGCCAGTGTAGCGCCGGCGTCGAAGCGGTAGCCCTGATGATAAAACGTGCCCGCGCAGCCACCGGGATAGATGTGCGCCTCAAGGACGGTGACGTTCAGTCCGGCGCGCGCCAGCAGGGCGGCGGTGGTCAGTCCGCCGACGCCTGCTCCGATGATCACTGCGTTTCCTGTGTTCATTATCCTCTGGTTACCTGCGGCGCAAGCGGAACAGTCCAGCCAGCGCGCCGATGCCCACGGCGGCGACCGCGCCAGCCGTCGCAATGGCAGAGAATCGCCGCGCGTCTGCCTGCCAGCGGTCGAAGTGAAGCTCGGCCGGGCTGCGCAGGCTGTTGAGAAGGCGCCGCGTCTGCCAGCCGCGGTAGGCAAAGAGAAGCGGCAGATTCAGCGCCATCGCAAGGCCCACCGGCCCCCAGAAAGGATGCGCTCTCAGTTCGATCTCGACCTCATCGACCACATCAGTGGTTCGCTTGTCGATGGCGACGAAGCTGTGGCGATGCTGCCAGCGGCGCACCGGTCCCCTTACCATCCGGTCGACGAAGCCGGTCGGCGTGACATCCTCGAACCCGGCCACCCAACGCATGGGCAGCGGGCCCATCCAGAGAGTGAACTCCATAGACTCGCCCACGGCAACAAGCTCCGGGGCGCGGTGAACCTGTGTCACCAGCGGCGGCGGCGTGATGATGCCCATCGCGGCCGAGCGGCTGTGAAAGGCAGCAACAACCTCGACCGGCGCCTGGACGCGAAAACGGTGCTGATATCTCATAAGGATTGATCCCGTTCGTAGTAGGCGCTTCAGCGCCGTTCCGGGGCGCTGAAGCGCCTACTACGAACTTAACCTACAGACTCATCGGTTGAAGAACTGCGCGATGGTCTGGCGAGCCTCGAACTTGCGCATGTAGGGCGCGATGTTCTCCACCGTGAATGGCCGCGGCTGGTCAACGAAACGACGCAACTGGTTGTTGGTGGTAACATTGGGCACGGCCAGCAACTCCAGCAGGCTGCGGGTGACAGGCGGCGACGGCAGCAGCGTCTCCATTCCGGTGACCGCCAGCCGGATCAGGCCCATCGGCAGGTGGATCAGCTTGCGCTTTTTGCCCAGCGCCTGGAGCGTGCGCCGCTCGATCTCCTCCAGGGTCAAGACCTCGGGTCCACCCAGCTCGTACTCCTGCTGTAGGGTCGTCGGGTCGTGAAGTGTCTTGACGACTGTCGTGGCAACATCACCGACGTACACCGACTCAAACCGTGCGTTCTCGTCGCCGATGATGGGGAAGATGACCGGCGTCAGCGGGATGAGCCGGGCAAAGGAGTTGGCAAACTCATCCTCGGGTCCCCAGACGCTGGACGGTCGAAAGGCCGTCCAGTCCAGACCGGACTGTGCCACGTATTCCTGCGCCTTGCCCTTGGAAGCAAGAAATCGATAGGGCAGCTGTGAGTCCGCGCCAAGCTGGCACATGTTGAGGAAACGCCGGACGCCGGCGGTCCTGGCTGCGTCGACAACGTTGACCGTTCCACCGTAGTTGATCTCTTCATAGGTGCGGCCGCCCTTTTCGATGGCGATCGCGACCGTGTGGATCACCGCGTCGGCGCCCTGCATCACCGCAGGCAGCGTTTCCGGACGCGTGACATCTCCCTGCACCCACTCCACAGGAAGCCCGGCCAGCCGGCCCTCCTGCGTGGCGCGTTCGGTGTTGTGAACCATGACACGCACGTGCTCGCCCGCCTCGACCAGCTTCCAGACGATGTAACTTCCGATGTAACCCGAACCACCTGTAACCACTATCATTTTGACGAAGCTCCTTTGCCTTGCTTTTGTCGGACTTTTTTTGACATTCGTCGGTTTCACGTGGGATTATAACACAGTGTTTTTGGCAATGTCAAGATTGTTTTGTACAATTGTATAGCTTATCTTGACAAATCATCGACATTCTGCTATACTGCCCTTGACCGAAGAAAAATAGGCAAAAGCAAAACAAAGTCAAACGCGAGAGGTCGGGCATTGGCGCGACAAAAGAGCTGCGGCTGGGCAGACAGCGGCACAAACCCGGAGAGGTACGAAGCATGTCGGAAATCAATGGAAATTCAAGAAACGCGAGCGAAGAACCGATTTACAACATCGGCGTAGTCGCACGCATGACCGGGATTCCGGTCGCCACGCTCAGGGTCTGGGAGCGCCGCTACGACTTCCCCGACGCCGGACGCACAGCGGGAGGCCATCGGCTCTACTCGGAGAACGAGGTCAGCCGGCTGCGCTGGGTGAAATCTACCATCGACGAAGGAATGCAGACATCCCAGGCCATCAAGGCGCTGCGCAAGCATGAGCGAGACGGACGCATCCTTAGTCTCGAAGCGTCGATTCCCAGTTCATCCACTCAGCCCGTGCGTGAGAGAGCCAACCTCGATGTCTATCACAAGCATTTGATAGACGCCCTGATCAACAACGAGCTGGACAAGGCCGATCAACTCTTGGGCGAGGTTCTGGCGCTGTACTCGATGGACCAGCTTATTCTGGAAGTGATCGGGCCTGCGCTGGCCGACCTGGGGGAAGCGTGGAGCGCGGGCAAGATTACCGTCGCCACGGAACACCTGGCGTCGGCGTTTCTGCGCCAGCGGCTTATCATGTGGCAGTCAGTCGGGCCATCAACCCACCCGATCCGCCCCGTTGTACTGAGCTGCGCGCCCGACGAGTGGCATGAGATCAGCCTCCTGATGCTGGGCGTGCTGTTGCGCCGCCGACGCTGGCCGGTGGCCTATCTTGGCCAGGCAGTACCCTTGCCAGATCTTGCCAAGTTCGTGCGCGACATCCGTCCCCCCGTCGTCATCGTGGTCGCGATGACGGAGAAGCCGGCCAAAGAACTTCTCCAGTTGAGCAAGTGGCTGCCAGAAGTAGCCAGAACGGGCCGGCCGGTCATCACCTACGGCGGTCGCGCCTTCAACGTCAAGCCTGAGCTACGTGAAAAGATGATCGGAACGTTCCTGGGCGAGACGCTGCTGGAAGGCGTTGACACGGTTGAGCGCATGTTGCGCGAGACGACGGCACTGACCGCCTGACGCGGAACGAGACAAAGTGGCATGAACGCGGTGCGACCTGGCAGAGCGCCGACAGTTGCAGGCCACGTGTCCATCTCGCCCCATCCACCGCCAGTCTGAAACGCTCCGGCCGCTGCGACCAGGGAGCCTGTGGCGCAGCGCGCTATTCCAGGTTTGAATGCTGTTCTCGCAAGAATACGATCAGGTCAAGATCCCCTGGTGAGCTGCCAAAGCCGGTCAACAGCATAGCCGCCTCAGCGCGGTGTTGGGTGCCGTGGTTGACCACGTGCGCCATCAACTGCCAAAGGACGTTCTCGTAGGGGACACCTTTGGTAGTTTTGTAGTGGACTACTTGCTGCAGGGCTTGGTCGGTCAGTCCGGCGAGGAAACCCTGCAAGGCTGTCGTCTCGCTGGGCCAGCGCGCCAACAGTTCCTCCAGCGTTTGGTAAGCCTCGATGTCGTCCACATCGATGGGCCACTCGCCCTGCCAGCGGCGGCGCCAGATCACCTCGGCGACCAGGGTATGCGCCAGCGTGCCCAGCAAGCTGCCCTGCGGCACCGGGGCGGGTGCAAGGAGTTGGGCCGGGCTGAGGGCGCCTGCCCGGTCCAGCACGCGGCGATTGGCCCAGTCATTGTAGTTGAAGAGGGTGCGGATGTCGGTTGTGTTCAAGGTCGATCTCCCTGGTGATGGTTCGTGGGTTTGGGCGCCATTATATAACCGCGTAGGGCCAAAGGGCAACAGGCACCGCGGAGTATCCGTTCTCACGGCGCGATCTGAGCTCTCTTACCGTTCAACATGGTGTAGCGGCTGGATTCACCTGGCGGCAACCAATGCGTAACAGGAAGGGCAGAAACATGTCTGGATCAGGATCGCAACGAATGATGGCTGTGCTGGGGGCCATGAGTCCGTTTCTTAACTTTTTTCAGGACCCGATGGTAACGTCGCGGCTGGGCGACCCTGCGGTCAACGACTTTGTGGCCGGCAATCCGCAGGAGATGCCGCTGCCGGAGTTCTCCGCGGCCTTGCAGCACTGGAGCGAGCCGCGCAACAAGGACTGGTTCGCCTATAAGATGAGCGAGCCAAAGGCGCGCGCGACGGTTGCTGAGACACTGCGCCGTCGCTTCGCCATGCCCTTCGACGCCGAGGACGTCTTCATGACCAACGGGGCGTTCGCCGCGATTGCTATCGCGCTGGGTGCAATCACCGATCCGGGCGACGAGATCATCTATATTAGCCCGCCATGGTTCTTCTACGAAGCGATGATCGTGTCCAGCATGGGAACGCCGGTGCGTGTGCAATGCGATCCCGCGACCTTCGATCTGGACCTGCCAGCCATCGAAGCCGCCATCACGCCGCGGACGCGAGCCATCCTTGTCAACTCGCCGAACAATCCCACCGGCCACATCTATCCACCGGCCACGCTGGCGGCGTTGTCGGATCTGTTGACGGGGGCCAGCCGGCGCCACAACCGTACCATCTACCTGCTGTCCGACGAGTCTTACAACCGGATTGTCTACGACGGCCGCGAATTCACAACGCCTACGTCCTACTACAGCCAGTCGTTCTTGCTCTACACCTACGGCAAGACCTTGCTGACGCCCGGCCAGCGCATTGGTTATATCGCGCTGCCGCCCTCGATGCCCGACCGAGATCGGATCCACCCGGCGATCCTTGCGTCACAGGTTGTCACCGCCTACGCCTTCCCCAATGCCCTCTTACAGCATGCCCTGCCCGACCTGGAGGCGTTGTCCATCGACATCGAGCACCTGCAGGCTAAGCGGGATCGGCTGGTCGCGGCGCTGCTGGAGATGGGCTACGAGCTGCGCAGCCCGGAAGGCACGTTCTACCTGCTTGTGCGCTCGCCATTGGTCGATGATGTGGCGTTCTGCCGTTGGCTGGCGGAGCGCGACACCTTGGTGTTGCCGGGCGCGACCTTCGAGATGCCTGGCTATTTCCGCATCTCCGTCACTGCCAGCGACGAGATGATCGAACGGGCGCTGCCCGGGTTTGCAGCCGCTCTTTCAGAGTTCACGAGGTAACCAACCTATGCACGCATCTGATGTTTTGATGTACGGCCATTTTACCTTCATGCGCACGCTGGAGGCTTTCCCAGCCGCGCAGCGCTCGACCGGCGGGGCGGTCGGCTACTGGTCGGTGACCAACCTGGTGGGCCACATCGGGTCCTTCGAGCTGGTGCTGGTGGAGGTGCTGGAGGATCTGCTGGCGCCGCGCCCAACGCCGCTGCGCGACGCGCTCAAGGCTGACGGCCAGGCGTTCAACGACCAGCAGGTCGATGTGCTGCGCAAAGACTGGACGTATGAGATGTGCCTCGAGCAGTACCTGGCCGCCCACGAAGAGGTGCGCACCCTGATGGGCCGCCTGCCGGCCGGGATGGAGCGTGTGACCGGCGCCATCCCCTGGTACGGTCGGGAATACGACCTGGAAGACCTGCTCGCCTACCAGTACTACGGCCACAAGCGCGAGCACAGCGGCCAGATCCAGACGTTTAGCGACCGCTTTCGGTGAAAAGAGAGAGGGACAGAAGGTGAGAGGTACAGAGAGACAGAGGGACAGAGGGACAGAGAAAACTTCCTGCGGCGGATCGATACTCTGATTTCAATCTCCTCAGTCATTCCGATCCTTTGACCTTCTGCCTCTCTGACCTTCTGCCCCTCTGACCTTCTGCCCCTCTGACCTTCTGCCCCTCTGACCATCCGGCACTCCGCGGTGCCGCTACTTGATCTGCGAGGGCGGGCGGACGAGGTCGAACATCGCCGGGGCGACGCGGCAGTAGCCGTTGCCGGCCAGACGGCCGATGGGTTGCAGCTGCGCGATGTCGATCTTGTCGCCGCCGATCAGCAGGCTGTCATCCACGTGCAGATGCAAGACCTCCCCGATGACCACGCTGGCCGCGCCCGCTTCCTTACCCAGTTCGACGATCTGCGCCAGCCGGCATTCGTAGTGGATAGGGCTCTCGGCAACGCGCGGCGGTCGCACGACCTGCGACGCGACCGGCGTCAGGCCGGCCGCCGCAAACTCGTTCACCTCGGCGGGAAACTCGGTGGAGGTGATGTTCATGGCCGGCCCCAGCGCATCGGTGACGATGTTGACCACGAACTCGCCGGTTGCGCGCACGTTGTGCAGCGTGTCCTTGGGGTTGCCGTCGGTCTCGCGAATCATGGGACAGAACAGCACGTGAGGCGGATTAGCGCCGGCCGCGGTGAAGAACGAAAACGGCGCCAGATTCGGCTGGCCGGTCTCGTCCACCGTCGATACCCAGCCGATGGCCCGCGGCACGATGGAGCCGATCATCAGCTTGTACAGTGACTTCCAGGGGAGAGAGGAGGGGGTGATTTCCAAGATGTGTGCTCCTTTGGGATGAGGGGAATGAGGGTAACAAGGGAAACGAAGGAGTTCAGGGAAACCAGCCGGTCTTCTCCCTCCTTTCCCTCTTTTCCCTCCTTTCCCCTCGGCCTCTCACAGATTGCCGCGCCGTTCCTGCTCCAGCTCCAGCGCCTCGAACAGCGCCTTGAAGTTACCTTTGCCGAAGCCGCGGCTGCCGTGGCGCTCGATGACCTCGATGAACGCGGTGGGGCGATCCTGCAGCGGCCGCGAGAACACCTGCAAGAGATAGCCCTCGTCGTCGCGGTCCACCAGAATGCCCAGCTCGCGGATGGCGGCCATGTCCTCGTCGATGGCGCCGATGCGCCCGGGCAACTGGTCGTAGTAGGCGTCGGGGACGCGCAGGAACTCGATGCCGTTGGCGCGCAGCTTGCGCATGGTGGTCAGAATGTCGCCGGTGCTCATAGCCACGTGCTGCACGCCCGGACCCATGTAGTAGTCCAGGTATTCCTCGATCTGGCTCTTGCGCTTGCCCTCGGCCGGCTCGTTGATGGGGAACTTGACCCGCCCGCTGCCGTTCTGCATCACCTTGGACATCAGCGCCGAGTACTCGGTGCTGATGTCCTGGTCGTCGAAGTGCAGCAACTGTCGAAAACCCATGACCTGGTGGTAGAAGTTGACCCAGTAGTTCATCTTGCCAAGCTGCACGTTGCCCACCATGTGATCGACGGCCGCCAGGCCAACGCTGTCAGCCGGCATGTCCAGCGCGCGGTAGGTCGGCGCAAACGGCCCGCGGTAGTCGCTGCGGTCGACGAAGACGTGCAGCACCTCACCGTAGATATGAATGGCGGATGTGCGCAGGACGCCGTGTTCGTCAGCCTCCTCGCGCGGCGCCCAGGCGCTCTTGCCGCCGCGGGACGTGGTCTCGCGCCAGGCCTGCTCCACATCGTCCACGGTCAGCGCGATGGCCCTGATGCCGTCGCCGTGGACCAGGTGATGCGCGGCGATCTCGCTGCTTGGAGCGTATGCCGCAGACACGGTGAAGCGAATTCTCCCGGACTCCAGCACGTAGGATGCGAACTGGCGGTTGCCGGTCTCCAGGCCGGAGTAGGCCACCGGCTTGAAGCCGAAGGCCTTCCACCAAAAATACATGGCCTGTCTGGCGTTGCCCACCCACCAGTGGACGTGGTCGATGGCCTTGAGCTGCAAGAAATCGGCTTCTTCGGTGATGGCGCGGGCGCCGTTGGTTGGCACGGTTGTTACGGTCATGGCAGGTCTCCTGTATTGGGATAATCAAGTCACCACAGAGGGTCAGGGATCAGGGGTCAGGGATCAGAGGGTCAGGGATCAGAGGAACAGAGGGACAGGTGCAAACGTCATGTGGGCTCCCGGCGCAAGGCCTCTCCGCCTCTCTGATCCTCTGCCGTTCTGCCTCTCTGTCCTTCTGCCTCTCATATCTCTGTGATCTCCGTGTCTCTGTGGTGACACCCTCTCACACAAACGTTGCGATTTCGTTCAATGGCTTCTTGTTCAGCGCGTGAACTGGCACGCGCGCGTCCGCGGCCGGATAGCCGGTCACCAGGATCAGGAACGGCCGCTCGTTGGCCGGCCGGCCCAGCAGGTCGTTCAGGAATCCCATGGGGTTGGGCGTGTGGGTCAGCGTGGCCAGCCCGGCGTGATGCAGCGCGGTGATCAGCATTCCGGTCGCGATGCCGACCGACTCCTGCACATAGTAGTGCTTCACCTTGCGGCCGTCGGGCAGCAGGCCGTAGCTCTGGCCGAAGATGACGATCAACCAGGGCGCGGTCTCCAGGAACGGCTTGTTGGGATCGGTGCCCAGCGGCGCCAGCGCGTCGATCCACTCCTGCGGCGCCCGTCCGCTGTAGAACTCGCGCTCTTCTGCCTCGGCGGCCTCACGGATCTGACGTTTGACCGCCGGGTCGGCAACGGCCGCGAAATGCCATGGCTGCAGGTTGGCGCCGTTGGGTGCGCTGCCGGCCGCCAGCAGGCAGGTTTCGATCAGCGTCCGCGGCACGGACCGGTCCGAGAACTCGCGCACCGTCCGCCGCCGGCTGACCTCGGCATAGAACGCGTCGGCGCGCCGCTGCATCTCGTCGGGCGGGTACTCGCTGAAGTCCAGTGGGATGAAGTCGGGTTGAGTCATGGAACTTCTGGAAGGTTGGAAGGATTGAAGGAAAAAAGGGAAATGAGGGAAAGAAGGGAAACCCGGTGCGTTTGCCTGCTTTCCTTCTTTTCCTTCCTTTCCCTCATTTCCCGGCCCGCCCGATCACCCGCGCCAGCCGTTCGACTGCCACGGGGATCAGCTCCGGCTGCACGTTGCTGAAGTTCAGGCGCAGCGTGTTGCGGAAACCGCCGTCGACGGCAAAGGCCGCACCGGGCACATATGCCACGCCGGCAGCGATCGCCCGGTCCAGCATCTCCCAGGTGTCTATGTCGCCGGCCAACGTCAGCCAGACGAACAGCCCGCCCTCCGGCTGCGTCCAGGTCGCTGCGGCGCCCAGGTAGTGATCGAGTTCGTCGAACAGCAGGTCGCGCCGGCAGCGGTTGGCGGCGTTGAAGCGCGCCAGGTGCCCGTCCATCAACCCCCGCTCGACGAACAAGCTCACCGCGCGCTGGATCAGCGTCGAGGACTCGAGGTCGATGGACTCGCGCAACACGGTGATCTGCGCCGCCAGTGCGGCCGGGGCCACGATCCAGCCCAGCCGCAGCGCCGGCGCCAGCATCTTCGAGAAGGAGCCAACGTAAAGAACGGCGCCGGCCTCGTCGAACGCCTTGACAGGCGGCCGCGGCTCCCCGGCGAAACGGAGCGCCGAATAGGGATCATCCTCGACCACCGGCACCCGGTAGCGCGCGGCCAGCTCGGCGACCCGCCGGCGCTTCTCGACGGTCAGGCTGACGCCCAAAGGGTTGTGGAAGTCGGGGATCACCACCGCCAGGCGCGGCCGCGGTTCACGCCGAAAAGCCTCTTCCAGCGCCGCGACATCCAGGCCGGTGGACAGGTCGGTCGGCACCGTCCGCACAGCCGCGCCGCGTCCCGCCGTCACCTGCTGGATGCCGGTAAACGTCACCGCCTCGATGACCGCGGGCTGGCCGGGATCGAGAAACAGCCGCGACAGGATCGCCAGTCCCTGTTGTGCGCCGTTGGTGATGTGCACCTGCTCCGGTTGGCACGCGACGCCCCTGGCCCGCATCGACTCGCAGATCCAGCGGCGCAGCGCTTCGTCCATGGGGCTGTATTGCAGCGCCCGCGCCCCGTCGCGCCTCAGCACCGCCTCAACACATTCGCTCAGTTCCGCCTGCGGCAGGAGATCGCTGGCCGGCAGCCCGCCAGCCAGCGAGATCACGTCCGGTCGCGCCGCCAGCTTCAGCAGCTCGCGCATCACCGACCGCTTGAGCGTGCTTGTCTCAGCACTGAGCGCCATATCCGGGCGCGGCCTGCCGTTTCCGTTGGACAGATACGGCTGTGGCGGCGATGTGATACCTGTCAACATATTCTGCTTCCTGTTCCCTGCTGCGCCTGTTGATCCGACTGCCGGCTTCCGCTTGCCGGTCACTGATTACTGCTTGCTGATCACTGGACGCCGTCCAGCGGCAGCGCCGTCGACGCCTTGACCACGCTCAACACCAGGCTGGTATAGATGCGCGCCACGCCCGGGATGGGCGTCAGGCGGTGCAGCACGAAGCGCTCCAGGTCCTTGCGGTTGCGGATCGCTACCTTGAGCAGGTAGTCGAACTCGCCGGTGACGTGGAACGCCTCCAGCACCTCGGGCATGGCCTGCACCGAGGCGCGAAACGCGGCCACGCTGTCGGGCTGGTGCATCTGCAGGCTGACGTTGACGAAGCAGACCATGTCGTAGCCGACCCGCTCCCAGTTCAGCAGCGCCACGTAGCGATCGACGAAGCCCTCCTGCTCCAGCCGCTTGATGCGGGCATGGGTCGCGGAGGTGGAGAGTCCGACCCGCCGCGCCAGCTCCACGCTGCTCAGCCGGCCGTCCGCCTGCAGTTCGTGCATGATCTGGCGGTCCAGATCGTCCAGATTGCTCTCGTAGGAGGATTTTATCACGGCGTCCTGCTCCCGTCAATGGATTTACGGCAGGATATACGATTTGGCGGAAATGTGCAACATGACGATCTGAATTGCAACAATGTTTCCGGCGAACGGGGCCGAGTACAGATGTCGCAAGTTGCAGAATCGCCGGTCCTGCGAAGCAGTTGCCGGACACATTCATGACCAGGGGCGACGGCGTTGGCAGTCAGGAAGTTCTGTGTTACAATGCCAACGTCATTCACTGGATCGCACCTGCGAGGTTCCACTCAATGCAATTAACCAATCGACAGAAATACGGGATCATCGCCATCTCGATCGCCGGCTTGCTGGTGATGGTGATGATCTTCCTCTATCTGATGACCCATCCGGTGATCGCCAACCGGCTGCGCGACATCTCCATTATCGTTCTGGCCATCACCCTGATCGCGCTGGACATCGTGCTGTTGCTGATGATGTGGCAGATCATCAAGCTGCTGATATTCCTGATGGACGAGCTGAAACCGGTGCTGGAAAGCCTGCAAGAGACCTCGAGCACCGTGCGCGGCACCGCCAGTTTTGTCAGCGAAGGGGTTACCAATCCGATGATCGACATGCAGGCCAAGACCGCCGGCGCGAAAGGCTCGATCCGATACATGTTGGCCAGCGTGGGGATCGGCGGCAGGAAGCAGAACGCGGGCCAGGCAGCCGGGACTGTACCAAACTGGTCAACGGGCGCGCCTGGACCAGGGAGACCGGCAAGCAGCGCCAGCCAACCGACGCAGGAGACGACGAACAATGTCGACCAAGAAGGAATCTAACGCTATGTTTTGGGGATTCGTGCTGGGCGCCATCGGCGGGGCAGCATTCACGTTGCTGCGCACGCCGCGTTCCGGCCGGGAGATCCGCGGCCAGATCACCAGCCAGGCCAGCCGGCTCACCTCCCGCGGCCAGCAGGCCACCGAACAGGCCTGGCAGAGCACTTATCAGACCGCCAGTTCAGTCCAGCAGCAAGCGGCCGATGCCGCCGCATCCGCGCAGAAGCAGGCCACAGACGTTGCGGACGCCGTTCAGAACAAAGCGGCAGATGCGGCCGATGCTGTGCAGCAGCAGGCAGCAGATGCGGCCGAGACTGTTCAACAGCAGGCGTCTCAGACAGCCGACGCTGTTGCAGATGCAGCCGGCACCGCGGCAGAGGCCGTTGACTCGGCAGTCGACGACCCGACCGAAAGCTGAGCCAGGCCGGCCGACAACCGGGGATCACTTGCGGAATAGAACAGGGCCGAGGCGATGGGCATCGCCTCGGCCCTGTTCTATTGCAACCGGTCGGGGGTTATTGCTCGACTGCGAACCCTGAGCCGGCGTACGAGTTCATGCCGCCCACCATGTTGTGGGCGTCGAAGCCGGCCTGGCGCAGGATTTCCGTCGCCTGGCCGCTGCGGTTGCCGCTGCGACAGACGGCCACCACCGTCTTGTCGGCCGGTATCTCGCTCAGCCGGCTTGACAACTGGCCCAGCGGGATCAGGTTCGCCCCGGGCACATGTCCGCTGGCATACTCCCAGTCCTCGCGCACGTCCAGCACGTAGACATCGTCGCGGTTGCGGATCTCGTTCAACTGGGCCGCGCTGATCTCGACCGGCAGGTTGAGCGCTTCGGCAGCAGGCGCGGCGGCGACCGCGGCATCAGCGGCCGGCGCCTGGGCCGGGCTGGTGGCAGCGCCGCATCCGGTCAGGGCGACAGCGGCAATCAGAATCACACCAAGCAGGAATTGTGGATATCGTCTCATGGTCAGGTCACTGGTCTCCTTTGTTCTCTCAGTCATTACATAGATGCGGCGAGTCCTGGTGACGTTACTTTGCTCCTCCCAAACAGCCCCGGCGCGGCGTCTGCCCGACGGCATAGAAGTGTGGGCCAGAACCCGCGCAGTCGGTCCCGGTCGAGGTGGTGCTGGCTGAACTGCACGTCGACGCCGGACCGCCTTGACAAGGCCTAGGCCGAGATCTAGGCTTTTGGGGAAGGACCTCCTATTTCAGCCGGCGCAGTTCTGCGTTGATTTCGTCCAGATCGAACTCCTCCGGATCGAACTCTCCGCCAATCCACTCGTTATACATCTCGTGTTCGCTGTGGTTGGGATCGGAGAGCGCTTCCAGGAAATCGGCGTACCCCCAGACGCCTCCGACGTCCTCGGGTGGACAGGCCCGCTTGCCGTTGATGCAGACGGGATATTGCACACCTGCTTCGGCCTCGGCGATTGACTCCACGAGGATTTCATGCTCCCAACTGTCGCCGAAGTCGTACTCGTAGATGAACTTGTATTTCGGCCCGGGAGCGATCTTGTTCAAGGTATGGCGACGCTCATCGATCACCGGTTCCCAGTCGTCCGGGGATGGGATGCCGTAGTACTGGCCGTCGATGATGAACTGGTGCAGGTGGCTATCGGTCCAGCCCATGGCGAGTTGGATCACCTGGTGCAGCTTGTACAGGCTGAAGCTGCCCGGCACCAGCACCCGCCGCCAGATGGGTGGCCTACTGCCGCGCAGCGTGATTTTGAGTTGATAGATGGCGTCAGCGGTGCTAACTGTCTTGTTTGCCATTGGGTACCTCTTTTCAAGCCATGACCGTTTCGAAGGCCACCTGTAGCTGTCGCGGTTTGACAGGGGCGAAATTGAGCTTCTCAACGCCGATGACCTTGCCCGTACCGTCTTTCATCAGCACAATTTCCTCCCCGGTCTCCTCGGAGATAACCTCATCCTGGGGATTGCCAAACCATACAGTCAAGGTGTTTCCTGTCTCATCGTAGAACACTTTTATCTGGACCATACACGTTCACGGCTCGATGTCTTCCAACCGGACGCCCTTGCCAGATCGCAGACTGTCACGGGCGCGCTCGATGCGCGTGAGAAATCGAGGATCGTGTTCGAGCCGATACTCGAACCAATCATCTTCTGACGCGAAACCGATCAGAATACCCGCCGGCTTGCCATGCCGCGAGATGATGACATCTTCTTCCTCGGCCAGGCGCAGGTATTTCGAAAGCTCATCTTTCACTTCACTGACTGCTACGGTCTTCATGTGTGACGTAATCCCCAAGAGTTTCCGGTTCGGGCCCCTAACGCTGTTGTCGTTGAAAAGTCTCAACAGATCGCTGAAGTCGGAGTTGACGAACATCCACGCCCTTGACCTTGGCGGCATGAACAACCAACTCCCAGGCGGCATCGAAACGCGCCTGAGGTGTCTGCTGCTGCCAGAATTTCAGATCGAATGACCGGTCAAGGTCTTCGATTCGGCCTCGTCGTTCCACGAACTGGGTCTGTTGTTTTTGTCAAACGAAAATAGGGCCATTTGACAATCGAAAAGAGGGCCAGTTGGCCTCTCGACCCTGCACTTTGACAATCGAAAACAGGGCCGTTTGACAATCGAAAAGAGGGCCACCCGTCGTCGTAGAGGCTGTTGAAATATGGGAAACCCGGAGGGCCGCCCGGAGGGTTTTCCATATTTCAACAGCCCGACTGTCGCATGACCTTTTGTAGCAACTGGGCACACGCCTGGTCGAGGCGCACGCGCGTCAGTTGCTCCGACTTGCCGAGATAGACGTTGTGTAACTTTGCGGCGTTTCTGGCATAGCCATACCAGTAGAACTGGTGGCCTCGCTTCTCCTTTCTGGCCGTCAGGCGATCGGCGCTGTTGTCAGGCTGATAGCAGAAGGAAGTCGCTGTCTGCAGCCAGGCAAACCAGGCTGGCGAGCCGACGGCAATGCGTTTGCCCTCCTCGGTGATGAATTGACCTTTCCTGATCCAGGGTGTGTCGCCGTAGGGCATGGTCACTCATCTCCTGCCTTTCCTGCATCTTGCTGCAAGCGCTGACGAAAGCGGTAGGACTCACCCACGAACTCCAGGATGTGAGCTCGATGGGTGAGCCGGTCGAGCAGGGCGGCGGTGAGGCGTTCGTCACCGAAGACCTGGGTCCAGTCGGCGAAGCGCAGGTTGGTGGTGACGATCAGCGCCACCTGCTCGTAGAGCGCCGAGCAGAACTGGAAGATCAGCTGGGCGCCGGTGGGCGTGAAGGGGATGAACCCCAGTTCGTCCAGGACGATCAACTGATGCTTGAGCGTGGCGTTCAGGAACCGGGTCAGGCGATGCTCGTCCTGAGCCTGGATCATGTCGTTGACCAGGCCGGCAGCGTTGTAGAAGCGCACCTTGTAGCCCTGGCGACAGGCGGCTGCGGCCAGGCCGGTGGCAACGTGGGTCTTGCCAACGCCGGGATTGCCGACCATCAAGATCGGCTCCCGCTTGACGATGTACTCGCCTCGGGCCAGGTCAAGCACCCGAACCTTGTTCAGGTCGGGTACGGCTGAGAAGTCAAAGGTCGCCAGGTCTTTGAGCGCCGGGAAGCGAGCCGCTTTGAGACGCCGCTGTTGGCGGTTCTTCTCGCGCTGCGCCACTTCCTGTTCCAGCAAGGCCAGCAGATAGCGGTCGTAGCTCAGATTGGCTCGGGCGCTGTCGTCGGCGAACTTGCGGTAGTTCTGCAAGACAGCCGGCAAGCGTAGCTGCTTGAGGTACGTCTCCAGGAGCATGTTGCTTTCCATGATCATGCCCTCTGGAGCAGCTGATCATAGCGCTGCAAGTTCAGTGGCTGTGTGCCTGCGGTGACCCAAGCTGGATTGCCAGCCAGATCCAGTGACGGTATGTGCACGTCCGGGTTCAGCAGCTGACGCAGGCACAACTCGACGCCATCGGCGTGGCCGCAGCCATAGACAAGCGCTTGGCGAACTGCCTGCTCGACCAGCGGCTCCGGATAGCGGCGACACAGTTGCAGCACGGCGATGAACTCACGTACGCCGCGACCGTCACTACCCTGCTGCGTCAGGTGGCTGAAAAGTTGCTCGAAAGCCACCGGCCAGCTCTCACGCCAACGGCGCACTGGCTTGGCATGCTGAAAGGCGCCGGGACGTTGCGCCAAGAGCGGCAGGTAGTGCAGCGGATCGACGATGTCCTGGTTGCGTCCGTGGCAGCGTGGATGGCTGGCGATCACCTCCTTCAGATGCAGCACATCGACCCGAAAGGGAAAGGCCTTGAGCACCAGATTGCGTTGCGCCCGATCGGTCGGCACGGAGTAGCGGTTGGTCTCGAACTCCACCTGGCTGTAGGGGTTGAGCACCACCGGCCTGGCGACACAGCACTCGAAGTCGCGCTCTGGCAAGGGCCGTAAGTGCGGCTTCTCCAACTGCCAGGCCTGGCCGATCGTCACGTCTTGCCCATCCACCTGGCGCTGGTCGTCGGCAAGGCACTTCTCCAAGAGAAGCGCATTGAGCTCCTCAAAGGAGGCCACCTCAGGCAGAGGCACCAGAAAGTTGCGCCGGCCAAAGCCCACACTGTGTTCTACGCCACCCTTCTCGTGGCCCTGACCAGGTGTGCAGAAGTGGCTGTCGAACAGGTAGTGGCTGCGGAAGACGATGAACGACTGCTGCTCTTGGCGGTTCGAGCCTTGCAGAACCCGTTGCACCGCGGCCTTCAAGTTGTCGTAGCTGATCCGTCGTGGCACGCCTTGGAAGTGACGAAAGGCGTGCACATGACCTTCGAAGAAGGCCTCCTGTTTCTGCGCTGGGAACGCCCGCATGAACAGCTTGCGGGAGTAGTTCAGGCGCATGTAGAACAACTGCACTGTCACGCGCTCGCAAGCCAGGATCACGACTGCCTCGCCCCAATCGACTTGGGCGTCGGCGCCAGGATCGAACTCTAGTGGCAAGTACAGCTTCGGCCGTTTCTTCTCGCCACGTCTTTGTGCGATGTAATGCCGCACGTTCGACTCGCTGCCGCTGTAACCGCTTCTCTGCAGCGCCTCATAGATCTTGTGGCTGGTGTAGCGCTGCTTGCGTGGCAGGCGCTCGTTCTCTGCCAGCAGTTCGTCGATCTGAGCCTTGTACGGCCCCAGCACTGGCGCCTTGCGAGACGCTGTCAGTGTGTAGGCTGTTGGCTCCGCCGAGGCGACGGCCTTCTTCACCGTATCCCGAGAACATCTCAGCTCCCGGGCAATCTTTCGGACGCTCTTGTCTTCCAGGAAGTAGGCTCGCCTTATCTGTTCGCGTTTTTCCACCGTGATCATCCTTCTCTCCGCTTTCATTAAGGTTGCGCCAAGCGCTCCTCATGATAGCAGAGGTGTGTCCGGTGGCCCTGTTTTCGATTGTCAAAATCCGGCAGGGTGGCCCTGTTTTATTTTATCAAAAACATCTGTTCCATGGTTGGTATTGTAACACAGTACCAGCAACTTCACCACATGTTCTCCGGCCGGCGTAGTACCTTCCGCGCTGCGCCGACACATTGCCCACCGCCGTGCCGCAGAAGACGATGGCGAGGTTGGGCGCGAGGACGTCAGGAAGGATGGACATTTGCGGTACCATGGAGTTCAAGTTGTGATCGTCTCGAGGGTTACAGGACCCTAACGCCAGGAAGTTGGTTGTTGAAGGGAAAAACCATCTTGCCGCCTGACCTGTGGTGGGAAGGTACTGCGATCCAGAGTGGCACGACCTAAAGTCAGGTAAGCGCTGGCAACTTTGGTCAGTGCTACCGAGTGACGCGCCGGTGGAAAAACCACGACAACCCGTTTGGCGGGAAAGCCCTGCAAGACGGCCTTGACCGGCCCTGTCAAATCACTATCAGCAGAAACAAGGAAGGCAGTGTCGAACTGGTCTCGGAATGCATCCGACAACATCTGAACAGCGATATTGACATCCGACATCTTCTCGCTGGGCACGGAATCTTTGAAACCACAATTACGACAGGTGCGGTTCGTCAGGTAATACTGACCGTAGAAGACCGAAAAGTCGGAAAGCGTGCTCAAAGCATCGAGGAAGGTTGCCTGTCGAGCAACCTTGTCAGGCGGTCCTTTGACTCGGGCAGTGAAATACTTGGTGTGAACGAGTTGCTGATCTGGCTTCAATATGTTTGTCATCAGGGCCTGGAGATTCAGCCAATAGTACCGTTGCCAGCGCTTGCTTTTCAGCCCGTAGTAGAGATTGAAGCCGTCGATGTAGGCAATTACCCGCTGTTTCGGTGTCAGCACCATGGGTCGAAATTCCCCTTGACAAAATACAAGGATTGGATTACGATTAGGTCAGCCCCCCCGGAGATCGCATCTTCGGGCCGACGCTCGCCCGCAAGGGCGGGCGTTTCTTTTCATAGATCACCTGAAGCTCGTCCATGATCCTGTCGTGGAGGTAGGGACTGAGAGCACCCTCGGTAAGCAGGTCCACCTTGCGACCCAATGCCTCCGATATCTCGCGCTCCAGCGCAACCAGCGACAGCAGGCTTTTGCGCCGCGAGAACTCCACGATCAGATCGATGTCGCTCTGTTCGTTCGCTTCACCGCGCCATAGAACCGAAAACGCCGACCTGGATAACGTCGTTACGACGGCAAATATCGATCAACTTGCGAGTGTCGAAGGGATACGTATTCATGGCCGACATTCTACCCCATGTCGGTGATTTACAGAAGAGACATCTGCTCTCGCAGCCGCGCCAGTTCGTACCACTGTCCTACATCCCACCAGCGCCGCGCGGCACCCGACGGCGACGGCAGCACAAAAAGCGCCGTGCTGCCCACTTTCTCCGACTGCAGACCGTACGCCACCGGCCGGTCGAGGAACTCGCTGCCCGCCCGCTTGCTGGTAAACGCGAGGATCTTCGGCTCGTAACGCAGGATGGTGGCGTGCAGGCGTTCCCGGTCGAAGTCGTGGTCGCTGAGCTGCGTGTCGACGCCGGACACCGCCTTGACAAGGTCGGTGAGACCGAGGCCGAAGGAGCGAACCTCGCGGAACTGCTCCGGCTGCAAGCGGCGCGGCGTCAGCCCGACCGCATGAAGCGTGGGCCAGAACATGTTGCCTGGCCCGGCGTAATACGCCCCGCGCTGCGCCGACACATTGCCCACCGCCGTGCCGCAGAAGACGATGTCGAGGTTGGGGGCTAGAATGTCAGGAAGAATTGTCATTAAGTGAACAAAGGCGGGTTTGTGGGAGAACAGCGCTCCATAGACTGCCCCGGCTGGCAGACAACACTACTCAGGTGGAGTCGTCCAGGGACCACCTGGATGCCAGACCAAAGGATAGGTCTGTCCCTGATGAGCAGCAGCAAGTACCGGTCCAAGGAATCCTGCCAGTGCCTCAACCACTTGAGCCAAATCAGGCGCTGAATGCTGCACGCGACTCCTGCGTAGAAACGCCTGCCACTGCTGCTCTTTTGCCGGGTCACTACCAAACGCGTCGGTCAGCGCGACCGGCAGCCTGGAAGGCAGTGAGGTTTGGCGGCGCTCAAACGTGTTTTTCACAGCCGCCGCGAGCAGGTCGCCGGAAAAACTGCATGCTTCAGCAAGACACCAGAGATCATAAAAGTCCTTCATGCGTCTGTTCTGCATGTCTAGCAACACCATTGCATGGAGTTTCTCGGCAATCGTCGTTTCAGCGCGATAGGCTAGAATGTACGGCTGCGGCAGATCCAGCAACGAGGGATACTCAATCCACTCAGCCGGCGGCGTCAAGCGATCGCCAAGGCCCACGTCTACCTGAACGTGCAGACGAGCTTCGCCCAGATGTCCCGTAATAGTAACGCCTGTCCGCCGTATTCATCCTGATCGCGAATAGTGCGGACTGTCACCGACCTGCGGCAAAAGTCACGCCATCTGATTCAACCGCTTGATCGCAGATCGCTGAGAAGATCTGGCGCAGACGGTCGCCGGACAGGTCTCCGAAACCCAGCAAGTCGAGATCGCGGGTCGGACGGCTCAAGTCGTGCAGCCAGATTTGCAGCATCATGGCGCCCTTCAGGACGAATCGGTCGGCAAAGGGCGATTGCGCCAGCCGATAGAGCAAACGCTCGCTGGCAAAACGCGCCAACAACAGATTGAAATCGACGTTGCGCGAACGGCTTTCGTTGAGAAGGCGTTGATGAACGGACGTGGCGAGGTTCACGGCTGGTTTGTTCACTGCACGACTGCCTCGATATAGGGCTGCATGACACTCTGAACGCGGTCAATCCTGGCGTAGACGTTCAGGTCTGCCAGCGAGAGCCGGCGCTGCCGCCAGGCATCGTTCAAGGCCTCCAACGCAACGTCCAGGCCGATCCGGTTGCGAAATTTGAAGCAGTCGGCGATTGTCTTGGCCAGCGCATAAACGCGGACCTCCTGCCCTTCGATCCCGTGGACCTCGATCCCCTCCGTGAAGGCTTTCCCGGAGAAACGGGCGACGCGCAGCGGCGGATAGCTCATGCGCGGACGGGCTGCACCTCGCGCCACGGCGATCCACACTTCCGCCGGCGTCTGAGTGCCGATGCGATGGAACTGGAGCGCGGATAGCAGGCATACAACGGCGGTGGGAGCGCGGCTGGCCACCAGCGCCAGCGTATGGTGCTCCGTCGCCCCCCGACCGGCCAACCGGTAGCGCCCGCGTGCCACCCGTTCGATCAGGCCCTCGGCCACGGCTCGTGACAACCACGCCGAATGAACTCCCGCGGCGACGGCATCGGAGGCGCTGAAGATTTCCTTGCTCCTGGCAAGCTCCAGCAAACAATCGCGATTTTGTGAACTGCTCATGTGGGAAATTATACCCACAAGCCGCTAAGTGTCAATGGTTTGCCACACGGTGGAGCGTGGACCAGAACATGTTCCCCGGCCCGGCATAGGTCGCCCCGCGTAGCGCCGAGACATTGCCCACCGCCGTGCTGGAGAAGACGATGTCGAGGCCGGGAGCGAGGACGTCAGGAAGGATGGACATCTTTGGGCTCCGTCGAGTCGGCTGGCGTCACGATCTCGAACCGGCGCGACGGCTCCTTGTCGCCGCGTAGAATGGCAGCGCCTTCCCGCACGCTTGCGAGCAACTCAGCAAACAATTCGTCGTTCATATTTCATTCCCCAAGGCATGAGATAGTCAGGGCTGATGTGCGTCCATGTAGGCGCGCAGAAATGCGTTGATGCGCGTCTGGTAGCCGTTTCCTTGTTCGCGGAACCATTGCAACGTGTCTTCGTCCTGCTGAACTGTAGGATGTTGGTGTAAATCCTTCCCTTGATATCAAGCCACCCATACACCTTTGCTACGAAATTGAACCTCTGCC
>JAWKOJ010000036.1:0-47614 GCA_041391245.1 Caldilineales bacterium | reverse complement strand
CGGGGCCTCGGCCCGGTGCAACGTGAAGCTGCCAGTGACACCGCTTTGGCTGAACGTGCCGTTGACGGTTCCGTCCGGGTTCATCTGGCCGTCGTAGGTAGCCTTGCGCGCGCCCTCCAACATCTCGAAATAGACGGCGGGATATTCATAGCGAACGTCGTGCAGCGAAATACCGGTCGCGCCCTGCTGCGGCACGTCGATGGTCGCGGTCAGCGCGCCAGCTTCGTCGACGAAGTTGACGACGACGGCCAGATCAGCGCCAAGCACCGTAATGGCGCCTTCCCAGCGCCCGCTGATGTCGGGCGGCGAAGTGGTCGGTTCGGGGGTGGCGATAGTGGTTGCCATGGGAGAAGCCTCCTCAGGGGATGGAGCCGGGGGCCGGGTGCACGCCGCCAGCAAGGAAGCGGCAAGAAGCATGGCCAGCAAAGCTGGCAGAGCGCGGTTCATGAGTCACTCCTGTTTCAGGGCCAGGGATCGATCTCATCGACCGACATGCAGGCCCGGTGGTCGTTGATAGTTGTATCGCAGCAGTCAGGCTGCCCCAGGCGCCGGTTGTCCCCCTTACCCCAGGCGCAGCTTGATCTCACGCAGCGTCTGCAGATCGAACTCGGCCAGCCGGTCAGGTCCCAGGGCCACCAGCTCGTCGTGGACGCCGCGTGCGGCGCGGCGCAGGCCGGCCACATCCAGCGTCTGGCAGACCGGCGGCAGCGGACGCAGGCGCAGCAGCCCGCGCCGCAGCATCTTGACCGCGCCGCGGTAGTTGCCCTCCTCAATCTGATGAAACGAGACGCCGACTTGCAGGACGCCCTGATAGAGGTCGCGGATCGGCCGCTGGTCGGCCATCCACAGCGCCTCAAAGACGTCGTGTTGCTTGTAGAACTCTCCGGCGTTGAAGCGCGCCACGCCCTCCAGGAACGCCTCGGACGGCTGGTCGTCCCAGCCCTCGGGGTAGACCGGCGGCGGATCGATGTGCTTTGCAACCAGATCGGGCAGCTCATCGACGAAGCGCGAGCGCGCCCAAACGTGGTCGCAGCCAGCCTGGCGGGCCGCCTTGAGCGTGCCGGTATCCACGTGGCTGCCAAACCCGTAGATGGGGATCAGCCGCGACTGCGGCGATCCCTTGGCGCGGCGCACCTCCGGCGTCCATTCATTTAGCGGCAGCGCGTTGACGTCGATCAGGATCAGCACCGGCCAGCGGTCCACGCCGGCGCGAAACTCATCCGGCGAGGCTGCCATGATCGGCTGGCCGCCCTGGGCGCGGACCACGTCGGCGATGCGGGTGCCGAACATCAGGTCGGTGACCAGCGCCAGCACGGGCGCGGCAGGTTGGTTGCGCGTGGGGTCGTTCATACTGCCAGTCTACACCAGAAGCGCCGCGGCGACAAGAGCGCGTGCGTGGCGGGGCACTGTCATTCCTTGACTGCTACGAGCGTGTCAGGAAGCGCCGCGGGCGCGCGAGTCGCAAGATCGACGCAGCCCCAGCGGATGTGGGCCTGGGTCAGCAGGTCGCCGGCGCGGGTTACGGTGGCGTAGCGCAGCGCGCCCGCGGCCGAGGGGTCGGCCGGCCAGGTGGTGATGACCACCTCCTCGCCCGGCAGCGCGGGCCGCAGATACTCGATGCGCAGCGTCTGGGTGGCGATGTCGAAACCTGCTTCGGCCATGCGCGCGACCGGCCAGCCGCGCGCCGCCAGATCGCGGCGGGCCGCGTCTTCGATGTAGTCGGCGTAGACGGCGTTGTTGACGTGGCCGACGCTGTCCAGGTCGCGCCATTGGACGGTCTGCGTCTGTCGCCAGGCGTCTTCGGGCGCGGGCGGTGTAGCAGGGAATCGCCGGCGGGACGGTGCGGCATCAACTGCGCCGTCCGGCGAGAAGGCCGCGATCATCTCGTCCGGGATGACCGCCGGCCATTCGGTGTCCAGGTCAATGAGCACCCAGTCGGTGTGCGCGTTGGCAACAAGTTCGTTCGAGCCGGCCCGCCGCAGTTCGTAGGCCCGCCGGGACCGCACCCGGCTGAAGTTATCGACCCATGTCTTGATGCGCACGCTGTCGCCGTAGCGCAGCGGGCTGCGCAGGTCGAGAAAGGTCTCGCGGATCAGCCACAAACGGCGCATCTCGACGTACCGTTCTTCAGGGTAGCCGGCCGCGGCTGAAGCTGCGAAGGCCGCCTCCTGCATGTAGCGCAGATAGGATGCGTCGCGCACGTTCTTGTGCATATCGCTCTCGTGGAAGCGAACACGAAACGTCTCTTCGTGAACCAGGGGCATCAGGCGACTCCCTCCTCGAAGCGCTGGATCTCCAGCAGGAAGCCGTTGGGATCGCGCAGGAAACAGTGGGTGATGTGGTATGTGGGGTTGTGTTGCGGCGGCTGGTCGAACTGCACACCGCGGGCCTGCAAGCGCGCGTACCAGCCTTCTACGTCGTCAGTGACCAGCGTGATGATGATGCCCGCGGGCCGGTCGGGCGCGGCCGCCCGCTGGCAGAACCCTACAAAGCCGTCGCGGCTGACGCGGTAGATGCGGCAGTCGCCCTGGTCGAGAGCCAGCGGCAGGCCCAGCAGATCCTCGTAGAATCGGGCCGTTGCCGCGAGGTCGCGGGTGTAGAGGAACGTGATCTGCTGGTCGAAGGGGATGTCGGTCATCAGGTCTCCCGGTCACAGCCTGCTGCGAGCAGGCTTCCTGTCCTCAGACGCCGAACTCATTCGGCGGGCTCAGAACCGCCCCCTCGACCAACGGCTGCGCCCAGCGCGGCTCGCGCACGAACCAGCGGATGACCACCCAGCCGCCTAGGCTGCACGCTGCGCCGACTGCGAACAGCCAGTCATAGTTCATGCTGGCCAGCCAGGCGCCGATCAGCGGGGTAACGATGCCCAGCACCCCCAGCGAGGTGTTGGTGAGCCCGGTGTAGGTTGGGCGCAGCTTCGGCGGCGAGAACTCGAACACGATCATCAAGCCGGACACCATCATCGCGCCGGTGACGATCCCCAGCAGCAGGAAGACCGCGTAATACCAGACCGGCTGCACGGCCAGCCACGCGATCAGAAACGCCAGCAGCGACGCCAGCGCGCCCAGTTCCACACCGATCTTGTGGCCGCGCCGGTCGGCCAGCAGGCCAAAACCCAGCGTGCCCACGGTTTGCCCGATCAGCATGAAGGTCGTGTACAGCCCGACGACGCCGTCGGCGATGTCCCATTTCTGAACCGCCGCCACGGTGACGAAGCCGGTGCCGATGCCGCCTGCCATGATCAACAGGCGGCCAACCAGAAAGTTGCGGAAGTTGCCGTCGCTGCGCAGTATCTGCGGCAGGTTCGACCAGAACTGGCGGTTGCTCTGCCGCTGCTGGGAACCCGGCTGCACCGGCTCCCGGGTGAACGACAGAAAGGCCCAACTCATGGTCACGAACAGCGCAGCCAACGCAAAGCTGACCGCGAAGTTGGTGGGAAAGACCAGCATCGCCAGCAGCCAGGCGCTGAACGTTGCGGCGGCGATGCCGACGCTGCTGCCCACGAACGTGCTGATGCCGAAGAAGCGGCCGCGCCGGTCCACCGGAAAGCAGCGGGCGATCATGTCCTGCCAGGCGGTCGCGATCACGCCCGCGCCCACGCCATGGCCCGCGTAGCCGATGAAGAAGAGAATCAGCGCCAGCGTCGGCGACTGGACGGCCAGCAGCGCCGAGATCGGCAGCAACCAGAGCGGCAGCCGCTCGGTGAAGAAACCCAGGTTGATCACCACCGGCTTCTTGCGCGCCAGTCCCTGCACGCTGTTGGCCGTGAAGAGCTGCGGCAGGAACCAGCCGGCGTTGGCAATCACGGCCACCAACCCGATGGCCAGGGCGCTGGGAGTCAGCTTGCTGACGTAGAGCGGCACGATGGTCGCGCTGGACATGAAGCTCAGCCCGATCCAGAAGCTGGCCACGTCGAGGAGATTGAAGGTAAAGTTCCAGCGGTAGTTGCGCTCGACTTCGGCGTTGAAATCGGCGTCCGACATCTCGGGCGCGGGCAGGTCGGCCCGCACCAGGCGGCGCAGAGCGAGCCTGAAATGGTTTGTAATCATGGACAATACGGCGAGGAAGGCATGAAACGTGAAACGTGACCGGATATCGCTTCCGATCACGTTTCACGTTTCGTGCCCGCTGGCGCAAGAAACTCAGGCAGCGCAGGCGCCCGTCAACAGCGCCCGCCCATCCTGGGCTAGGTCTGCTTCTCGGCCTCCTCCTTGACCAGCTCGCGGCGCAACACCTTGCCGACGGTGCTCTTGGGCAGGCTGGAACGGAACTCGACGAAGCGCGGCACCTTGTAGCCGGTCAGCTTCTCGCGGCAGAATGCCTGGATGTCCTCGGCGGTGGCCGACTGGCCCTCGTTCAGCACAATCCAAGCCTTGACCGCCTCGGTGGTCTTGGGATCGGGGATGCCGGCCACGCTGCACTCCAGCACGGCGGGGTGCTGCGCCAACACCTCCTCAACCTCGCGCGGCCAAACCTGGAAACCGCTGACCTTGATGACGTCTTTCTTGCGGTCAACGATGAAGATGTAGCCGTCCTCGTCCATGTAGCCCAGGTCGCCCGTGAACAGCTCGCCCGCCTTGAGCATTTCGGCAGTCGCGTCGGGGCGCTGCCAGTAGCCCTCCATGAGCTGCGGTGCGCTGATCACGATCTCGCCGATGTTGTCGGCGCCGAAGGGCAGCGACTTCGAGTCGTCTTCCACGTCGGCGATGCGCACCGACACGTCCGCCACCGGCATGCCGATGGAGCCGACCTTGTACGCGCCTTCCACCGGCGTGCAGCAAATGGCCATCATCGACTCGGTCAATGCATAGCCTTCGACGATGCGGCTGCTGGTCAGCGCCTCGAAGCGTTCCTTGGTGTCCTGCAGGAGCGCCGACGCGCCCGAAATACACAGCTTGATGGAGGACAGGTCCACCTTGCTCTCCGTCACCAGGGGATGGACGAGCATGGCGTTGAACATCGTGGGCACCGACGGGAAGAAGGTGGCCTTGGTCTTCTCGATGGTCTTCATCACATCGGGGATGTCGCGGGCGTTGGGAACGAGGGTCATGGTGCCGCGCGAGACAAAAGCCGCCGGTTGGATGCCCGCGTTGGCAAAGACGTGGAACAACGGCAGCGCGGTCAGGAAGTTGTCCTCGTACTCCTTGAGGATGTTGCTGAACCAGGCGTAGATCTGCATCCCCGAAATCACCAGCGTATGGTGCGTGCCTACCGCCGCCTTGGAAAGTCCCGTCGTGCCGCCGGTGAACAGGATCAGCGCCCGATCGTCGGGAGAGACCTCGACCGTCGGGATGCCGCCCATGCCGCCCTTCTTGATCAGGTCCTGGAACCAGACATCGCCCTCCTGGATCTCGATTCGATCCCCTTCCTTCTTCTCTTTGAGCAGCGTAAAGAGGATGCGCATCAACGCAGGCAGGTACTCCTTGACGTTGGTTGGGATCACCCGCTTGACCTTGGTCTGCTTCTGCACGTTCTTGACCTTGTCGTAGAAGCGGGTCATGACGACCGCGGTTTCGGCGCCGCATTCGTTGAGCGCGTGCGCCAACTCATACTCCGTGTAGAGCGGGTTGATGCAGGCCGCGATCGCGCCCGCCTTCCACACGCCGAACTCTGCGATGACGAACTGCGGGATGTTGGGCATCACCAGCGCCACCCGATCCCCCTTCTTGACACCCATGGAGATCAACGCATTGGCAAACGCGTTGCTCAGCTCGTCAAGCCGGTTGTACGAGATCGACGTCCCTTTGTAGATCATAGCAGTCTGATACGGACGATCCTTGACGGTCTCCTGCATGACATCAATCAAGGTCTTCGATGGATAGGGCTGCAACGTGCGTGGCAGTCCTTCGTCATAGTTGTGCAACCAGGGCTTCATGTCCATCGGGTGCGCTCCTCCTTTGGAGTACAAACGGGCAATTGAGATAGTCAGTCGATGTCTGAAAAGGGGGAAAACGTCGTCGTACCGAGAGCAATGCCAACACTGGTGGTACGTGTGAAGGAATATACCAGAGAAGACATACTCTTGTCAATTGAATGTCTGCGCTTCGGCTGGCCGTCGGACGCGATTGGCGGGGCATTCATCAACGCTCGGATAGTTACGCAACATATATGTTTACAAATGTTTGCAAACCGGCGCCGCCTGAGTATAATCAAACCGCGTTCACCGTACATGACAAAAAGCATTTTGTGATCTGCCGGGATCGGATGCAGCTTCAGTGGCCACGCAACAACCCAGCTTGACGCTTCAGATTCAGCCCACGCGGCGCAAGATTCTCCTGGCCCTCAAGAAGTCAGGCGGCATGACCGCGGGCGAGCTCAGCGAGCTGCTGGGCATGACCGCGATGGGCATCCGACGTCACCTGACCACCCTGGAGCGCGACGGCCTGGTGATGTTCGATTCGCAACAGCGCGGCTTTGGCCGCCCCTCCTATCTCTTCGAGTTGACGCCGCAGGCCGAGAACCTGTTCCCCAAGAACTACCACATCCTGACCAACGAGCTGCTAGGCTACCTGGACGAGGACGAACTGGCCCGCATCTTCGAACGGCGCAGTCAGCGGCGCATCCGCGTTGGGCGGGCCCGTCTGTCCGGGCTGGACACGGGCGAGAAGGTTGTCGAGCTGGCCCGCATGCTGGATGAAGAAGGCTACCTGACTGAGGCCGAGCAGACGGATGCCAGCACCTGGTACGTTCACCTCTTCAACTGTGCGCTGTACGAGATCGCCCATCGTTTTCGCCAGGCCTGCTCCAGCGAACTGGAGTTGATCCGTACGCTGCTGCCGGAGGCGGATGTGCAGCGCGAGCACTACATGATGAACGGCGATGCCTCGTGTTCCTACCGCATCACCCTGCGCTGAAACCCCGGCGCTCAACAGATCGGCGCGCCCTTTCCCTGCTGTGGCCGGTCTCCCGACCGAGCCACCTTCGTACAGCCGGAAGCGGATCCGTCAACAGAGAGATTCACCCTTTGACTGCTGTGGCCGGTCTCCCGACCGAGCCACCTTCGTACAACTGGAAGCAGATCCGTCAACAGACAGGCATACCTTGTGACTCTCAACGTACACATCCATCACCTGCCGGCCGGCTGGTCAGCCGAAACGCTGGAAGACCTGCAAGGCCGCCTGGACGGCCCGGTCGTGTTCACCACCGGCGACCGGCTGCCCGATCCGGCGCGCTACCACGTCTTGATCGCCGGCCGTCCCAGCCGCGTCCAGCTCGACGCCAGCCCCAATCTGCGCGCCGTCATCGTCCCGTTTGCCGGCCCGCCGGAGGAAACCCGCAAACTGCTGGCCGACTATCCGCACCTCACGCTGCACAACCTGCACCACAACGCGATCCCGACCGCGGAGATGGCGCTGGCGCTGCTGTTGGCGGCGGCGCGCTTCATCCCGCTGGGCGACCGGCTGCTGCGTCAGGGCAACTGGGCGGCCCGATATGACAAGCCGCCAGAGATGGTGCTGCACGGGCAAACCGCTCTGATCCTCGGCTTCGGCGCCATCGGGCAGCACGTGGCGCGCCTTTGCCAGGCGTTTGGGATGCGCGTGCTGGCGGTGCGCCGCAATCCGGCAGCGCCGCTGCCGGCAGACCTGACAGTGGAAGTGTCTGCGCCCGACCGGCTGCACGATCTGTTGCCGCAGGCCGATGTGTTGGTTGTCACGCTGCCCCTCAGCGCCAGCACCCGCGGGCTGATCGGCGCACGCGAGCTGGCGCTGTTGCCGCGGCACGCCCTGTTGGTCAACATCGGCCGCGGCGATGTGGTGGACGAAGAGGCGCTGTACCAGGCGCTGCATAGCCGGCGGCTGCCCGGCGCAGCCCTCGACGTCTGGTATCGCTACCCGGAGAACGAAGACGACCGCGCTGCGACCTTGCCCTCAACCTACCCGTTCCATGAGCTTGACAACGTGGTGATGAGCCCGCACCACGGCGGCGCCTACGGGGTCCCATTCACCGAGCAGCGGCGGCTGGAAGACCTGGCGAGACTGTTGAACGCCGCCGTAAACAGCGAGCCGATCCCCAACCGTTTCGACCTGTCCGCAGGGTACTGATCTGACAGCCGACGTCCTGCCGCAGCTGCTGAGCAGCACGTTGATTGCCTGCGTCGATGAGCGCGCCGACGCCCGTCAGGCCGAGGAGATCAGCGATGCACTCCTGGCCGCGCCGGTGCTGGCCGTTGCATTTGCCGGTCCGCACAGCGCAGCAGCGATCGCTGCCGTTCGCCGACGCCACGGCACGAACCTGGCCGCCGGTGCCTGGGGTGTCCAAGACCAGGCGGGCGCCGGGAGTGCGCTGGCGGCCGGCGCGACCTTTGTCATCAGCCCGGTCTGGAACGAGGACGTCCTGCAGCTGTGCCTCCTGGCCGGCGTGCTCGCCATTCCAACGGTGCGCGCCACGAGTGATCTGCACCGCGCGAGCGACCTCTCGTGCCCGATCTGTCGCATCGCCGTGCAACGTATTGCAACCGACGGCGTGCCGGCGAAGCTGTCAGACGCTGCCCGCCCCCATCTGCTGGCCACCGGCTGGACCACCGACGAAGAGCTGGCCATCGCCGCCCGGTCCGGCGCTGTGCTGGCGGAGATGATCGTGCCGCTTCAGCCGCAGGCCGACGTCATCCGTCGCCCGTCACCTGCGCCGGATCTGGGAAGACGGATTGCCCGACACGTGAGGAGCGACCGATGACAGCAATCCTGGCTATCGATATCGGCGGCACCAAGTTCTCGCTGGCGGCCTTTCAGGGCGACGAGATGATCTCGTCGCCACTCGAACCTACCCGCGGCGGCCCGGACTGGATGGTGCCGCGGATC
This sequence comes from Caldilineales bacterium, assembly GCA_041391245.1. Classification (GTDB taxonomy): domain Bacteria; phylum Chloroflexota; class Anaerolineae; order JAAEKA01; family JAAEKA01; genus JACKBK01. The sequence continues at coordinate 38,816 of JAWKOJ010000036.1, read as the reverse complement.
ATCGAAATCGCCAGCGGCTGGCAGCGCGGGATTTCATTCGTGCGTTGCGGGGTGGGGTTTGGCGGGCCGGTCGATTTCGCCACCCAGCGGGTGCTCTTCTCCACCCACGTCGCCGGCTGGGTGGATTATCCGCTTGTGCCAACACTGCAAGCGAGCTTGGCATTCCGGCCATCATGGACAACGACGCCAACGTCGGCGCGCTGGGCGAGGGCTATCACGGCGCGGGCGTCGGTATGAATCCGCTGTTTTACATGACGCTCTCCACCGGCATCGGCGGCGGCATCCTGGTGGACGGCGGTGTCGTGCGCGGCGCCGACTCCTACGGCGGCGAGATCGGCCACATGACCATCCGGCCCGGTGGGCCGGAGTGTCTGTGCGGCTGGTCCGGCTGCTTCGAGCGGATGTGTTGTGGGCTGTGGCTGGAGCGCGACTACGGCAAGCCGGCCCGCGAACTGATGCAGGATCCTGAGTTCGTGGCCCGCTATGTGGTCGACCTGGCGCTGGGGCTAAAGGCGTGCATCATGCTGCTCAACCCGCAGCGCATCGTGGTCGGCGGCGGCATCAGCAAGGCGGGGGAGCGGCTGTTCGAGCCGCTGCGCGCCGAACTGCGGCGCACGATCACGAAGTGGTCGCGGGCACGCATCGACGTCGTTCCTGCCATGCTGGGCGATGACAGCGTCCTCTACGGCGCGCTGGTTCTGGCGTGGGAGCGTTCGTCCAGCCCGCCGCAGACCGGCGCGTAGCAGTCCGCCGGAACCTCCAGCTATTGCATCAGACCGGCGTCGATCAACAGATCGTGGATCTGCGTAGCAGAATGTTGTGGAGAACTCGTGGAGAGTGAGGGCCTGGCCGGGTTACTTCCAGAGCTTCGCCAGGAAAGCCAGCTTCTCGACCGTGTGGTCGGTCTGTCCGCCTTCGTGCTGGTTGTAGGGATAGACCCGAATCTCCCGCGCTCCGGCGAAGTGATTGAAAGCTGCAAATACCGTGCGCGGCGGGCAGACGTCGTCCATCAGCCCGGCGGAGAACAGCGCAGGCGCGTTGATGCGGGCTGCAAAGTTGACGCCATCGAAGTAGCTCAAGGTGTTGAACACCGTCTCGATCTTGTCGCGATGCACCTTGCAGAACCTGACGATCTCGCTGTACGGCGCCGTATCCACCAGTTCGGTCGCGACGCGGTAGTGGCACAGAAAGGGCACATCGGGCATCACCGCGGCCACATCGCCGGCCAGCGCACCCACGGCCAGTGTGATGCCGCCGCCCTGGCTGCCGCCGGTGAGCACGATGCGGTTCGGGTCCACAGCCGGATGTGCGCGAGCGGCTTCCACCGCGCGCACGCCGTCCACGAACACCCGACGGTAGTAATACGTCCGCGGGTCCAGAACGCCGCGGGTCATGAAGCCGGGGTACTGGGGGTTGCTGAAGTCGGTCTCGACATCGGGGGTATCACCCTTGCGCCAGGCGCTGCCCTGGCCGCGGGTGTCCATCACCAGGTGCGCATAGCCGGCCGCGCTGAACGTCAGCCAGTCCAGCGGGTGGCCGCGGCCGCCACCGTAGCCGATGAACTCGACGATGCACGGCAGCGTCTCCGATCGCCCGCGCGGCAGCATCAGCCACCCTTTGATCGGCTGGCCGCTGAAGCCGTTGAACGTCACGTCGAACGTTTCCACCAGCTTCAACCCTGCATCGAACGGCTCGAATCGCGCGGCCAGCGGAAACCGGCGCGCCTCAGCCAGCGTCGCCTCCCAGAACGCGTCGAAATCATCCGGCTCGACGCGTTGGGGTCGATAGGTGTGCAGTTGCTCAAGCGGAAGATCGAAAAACATGGGGCTCCTCGTAAACGGCAAGTGCTTTCTATCGTAAAGAAACGGTTTGCGAAGGCGCTTTGCTATTCAGCACCCGTTCGAACAACACCTCGTATTCGTCTGTCACCGCATCCCAGCTATACACGGCGGCCGCACGCTCGGCGGCCCGTTGGCGATACGCCTCGACCAGCGGCGGCGCCGACACGAGCGTCTGCAGCACCGGCGCCAAGGACTGCGCGCCAGCCCTGCCGTCATACCAGAGCCCGGCGTCGCCGATCGTCTCCAGGTTCTCCGGCGTGTTGTGAACCACGACGCAGTTGCCGAAGGCCATGGCCTCCACCAGCGCGGGATGGGTGCCGCCGACGCCGCTGGTCAGCGTGTAGGCGTAGGCGTTGCTGCCCAGCTCCTGGTAGCCCTCGCCAAAGATGTAGCCGGTGAAGACGATGCGCGGGTCGTCGCCGGCCAGCCGGCGCAGCTCTGCCTTGTACTCCTCGGCGTAGGGCGCATCGCCGACTACCACACACTTCATGTCGGTGTCCAGTGTCCGCCACGCCTCAACCAGGTGGTGCGCGCAGTTCTCCGGCACCAGCCGCCCCACAAAGAGCACATAACGCCGCGGCGCCAGGCCGAAGCGCGCCAGCGTCTCGCCTGGGTAACGCCGCGGCAGCTCCGCGCCGTAGGCGATGTACGTTGACGGCGCCCGGTAGACTTCCTCGTAGTAGCGCTGGACAACACGGCTGTCGGTGATAATCGCGTCGGGCAGGACGGTGGACATGCGCTCGGCGAACTGGATGTAGCGCTTGGCCAGCGGCGGCCACTTCTCGCGCTTCCAGTCCAGACCGTCCACATTGAGCAACGACTTCTGCCCGGCCAGCCGCGGCATCCACGTCACCAGGCTGTTGCCAGCGATGAAGTAGAGGCTGATGTCGTAGCCCTGGGTCAACCCGTGCAGGCTGGAAAGGAAGCTATGCACGATGGTGTCCAGGTATTTGTTGGCGACGGTCGGCAGTTTGACCAGTCGCATCCCCTTGTAGGTTGGTTGATCGTAGGTGATGTGGTGGCTGCGGCAGTAGACCGTCACCTCGTGGCCGCGCTCGACCAATCGGCTGCCAAGCTCCTCGACGCAGGTCTCAAATCCGCTGTAGCTGGCCGGCACGCCGCGCGTGCCAAGCATGGCGATCTTCATCTGCTGATGCCTGTCGTTGTCGTTCTTGGGCAATACAGATCGCTCAACCAACCGGCTGAACTACCTCTGAGTCGTCGTTGCCAACGTAGTTGACACGCTTCGACACAGCGAAGGCGGCCATGCGCTCTGCCGGGTAGGGGCGCAACATGTCCAGCCAGATCGACTGGTCGGCCGCGTTGTCCAGCCAGATGGCCTCATGCTCGCGCGGCAGGATAACCGGCATGCGGTTGTGGATGGGCTCCAGCAACTCGTTGGGCGTGGTGGTGATGATGGTGAAGGTGCGCAGCAGGTCGCCGGTCGGCTCCTTCCAGGTCTCCCACAGGCCGGCAAAGGCGAAGGGTTCACCGGTCTTCAGCGTGATGCGCATGGGAATCTTGCCATCAGGCGTCTTTTGCCACTCGTAGAATCCATCGGCCAACACCAGGCAGCGCCGCTTTTTCAGCGCGGTACGAAACGACGGCTTCTCCGCCAGAGTCTCGCTGCGTGCGTTGATCATGCGGCTGCCGATCGTTGGATCTTCGGCCCAGAATGGGACCAGCCCCCAGCGCAGCAATTGGATGTGCCTCTCGTCTTCGTTCAGGATCACCGGCAGGTTCTGGGTCGGCGCGGCGTTGTAGCGAGGCTGCAAGCCTGCTTCCGGCAAGCTGGCATCGAACCGTTCAGCCAGCCGCTCCGGGTCAGCAAAGATCGAAAAACGTCCACACATCGCGCACCTCCGGTCACCTGATAGCGATTGCTAAGTTCGCACTGATGTTCGGATTGTATTCAGAAGACGGCGGTCGCGCCAACTCGCAGTGGCAGGGTAGCGGGGGACGGCGATCCCCGCCACCCTGTCGCACATGCAACAAGGCCCTGGCATGTTGCCAGAGCCTTGTCTGTCGCCGCTCCCCACACCCCGCCAAACATTCAATGCACGCTTCCTCTAAATGCGGCGACCGTGTAATCCTTTGGTCTGAATCGTTAAACGGTTGGCCTGCGCAGTTTACGGCATTCTTGCACGCGTTTGCCAAACCTTTCATCAGTTCTCAATGTGGTGCGGTCGATCTATGCGAAGCCACCGTCTTCGGTCCCGTCGGAAGCGGGACTCATGTTGTCCATGAGCCCCGGAACCGGCGGCGTCCACGGAGCCGGTAGCTTCGCACAGACCGGCCAGAACACAAGGAGGACCAGCGCCCACCCTTGTAGGTGGCTGGCGCACAGTTGGTTCAGGGCAGTCCCCTGACGCCACTCGCAATCGAGAGTTCCACCGGGTTACTTGCGGTCCATCGGCAACCTGTTTGCCGCCAATGGGCTTGCGCCGTCCGGCTCTTCACCGGCCGCGTTGGCCCGGACTGGGCGTTAACCGTCGATAGGTCAAACCAACTGCGCGCCATGGCTCGCTTTGAGCCAACACCTGCACATCAGGGCCAGATGCGCGGGTCGCGCGTGCTCTCCAGCTCGACCAGCGTCTCCTGAGCAACGAAGATGATCTCGCGCAGCCAGCCGCGCAGCGCCTCTATGGACAGATCAGTCAGCGCATCGGCGCGCCCGACACTGGCAGCGTCATGCAGCAGGTCCAGCTTCAGGCATAGATCGCCAAAGCCCTGCTCGCCGAGGTCAAACGCCACCTGGTGGCGTTGAATCAGCTCCACATGGGCGCGAGTGGTGATCATGATCGTTGTTCCTTTCTATGACAGTGTCGCGGCCGCTCAGGCAGCCGCCCGGATGAAGAAGTAGATTGCCAGGCTCAGCACCAGCGCCTCAACACAATCCTGTGCAACTAAAAAGCGTGAGGCCTTGCGGGTCTCACGCTTGTCGTGTGTTTCTCCAGCCGGGATGTCCCGGTCTGGCGGCCGTTAGCGATCTGGTGCACGGCCCCTCTCTGCGTGAGACGGTATTCGGTTCTTCGGGGTCAGGACGACAGCAGAAAACTCCGTCCCGGCGCACAACTTGGCATCAAGCTGCGCGCGTCGACCGGGTGTACGGCCCTGACCATGGTCGCCGGTTGCTGACCAAATCAGCTCCGGCAGGTTGTTTATGCGATAACCGACTCTACTGGACATGATGGTTGACTTCGACCCTGGTGGCGTTCAGCATTTCAAGAATGCTGGACCCCTGAATAAAGACCCGACGCATTCCGGCTGGCTGGCTGGCGACCAGTTGGCCGGTGTTGATAAGTCGCTTCAACGTGCTGAGGCTGACGCCAAGCGCGTGGGCGGCTTCTTCTCTCGAGTAAACTGCGTTCGCGTTGATCGGTGGTTTGGCGTTCATTGGAATCGTCCTTTGACAACAACCACAGGATATCACAGGTTGCAGCAGTTGTCAATAGGCCAAAAGAGACAAAAACGGCTCTCGGCGAAAATTAACAGGCTATTACAGGTCATAACGGCTCAGAACCGGTCAATGGCGAAGCGGGCTTCGACTGCCAGACCGCCTGACGCATCGATTCCGACGCGGCGCGGTTCCACTTGGGAACTGCTGGCTCCAGTCAGGGCCATTTGACAGTCAAAAAAGCCGGGCGTATAATGCCGCACAGCGTCAGGAGACGGGCGAGTAGCTCAGCTGGTTAGAGCGCTTCCCTTACAAGGAAGAAGTCACAGGTTCGAGTCCTGTTTCGCCCACACGTTCAAGGCAGGCCGTCGGCTTCATGGGTCGGTGGCCTTTTCATTGGATAAGCGGTTAGTAGTAGGCGCTGAAGCGCCTATTACTAACGATGTGGTCCATTAATCGCTGGAGATTCCCTTGTCAACCGCCGAACTGCGCAGACTTCCCAGCATCGACCGCCTACTCAATGAAGGAGCGGTCGTCCAGGCGCGGGCTGAGTTTGGCGCCGAGCTAACGGTACAGGCGGCCCGCGATCTGTTGGACGAAGTCCGGGCTGACATCGTCGCTCGCAACGTGACCTGCCCCGGCTTGACCGAGCTGGCAACGATGCTGGTCGAGCAACTGCGGCTGATCGCCCGGCCAACGCTGCGCCCGGTCATCAATGCCACCGGCGTCATCATTCACACCAATTTGGGGCGAGCGCTGCTGAGTGACGCCGCGCGGGCTGCCATGGATTCGGCCGGAGCGGGCTTCAGCAATCTTGAGTACGACCTGGAGTCAGGGCAGCGCGGCTCGCGCTACGTGCATGCCGTTGAGTTGCTGCGCCGGCTGACAGGTGCAGAAGATGCACTGGTGGTCAACAACAACGCGTCGGCGGTGTTGCTCTGTCTGATGGCGCTGGCAGGCAGCCGCGACGTGGTGATCTCGCGCGGCCAGTTGGTCGAGATCGGCGGCGGCTTTCGCATCCCCGATGTCTTGCAAACCAGCGGCGCTCGCCTGGTCGAGGTAGGCACAACCAACCGCACCCACCTGGCGGACTACCGCGACGCGATCGGCCCCGACACTGCTGCGCTGCTGCGCGTCCACAGTTCCAACTTCCGCCAGATCGGCTTCACAGCCGAGGTGAGTCTGGCCGAATTGGTTGCCCTGGGCCGGGAACACGGTCTGCCGGTCATCGACGATCTGGGCAGCGGAACCTTGCTGGACACCAGCCTTTACGGCCTGACCTACGAGCCGCGCGTGCAGGACAGCCTGCGCGCCGGCGCAACCCTGGTCACGTTCAGCGGAGACAAGCTGCTGGGCGGACCGCAAGCCGGTATCATCATCGGCGAAGGAGATGCCATTGCACACCTGCGCCGCCATCCGCTGACGCGCGCCCTGCGCGTCGACAAGACCACGCTGGCTGGCCTGGCGGCCACATTGACCCATTATCTGCGCGGCGAAGCCACCAACAAGATCCCGGTCTGGCAGATGATCGCTACGCCGGCGGAGGTGCTGGAAGCGCGCGCGCTGCGCTGGACGGCAGCGCTGCGCGCATCAGGCGTAGCCACAGAAGTATGGGCCGGCGAGTCGACGGTGGGCGGCGGGTCGCTTCCCGGCGAGACACTGCCGACCAGTCTGGTGGCTCTCCCGGGTCTGCCGGCCGACCGGCTGGCAGGCGCGCTGCGCCGCGGCGATCCAGCCGTTGTCGCCAGAATAACGCAGGATGCGCTGGTGCTGGACCCAAGAACGGTTGTCGCAGCGGACGAGGAAACGCTGCTTAGGCAGGTGATTTGGGCCGCCGAAACGCTCGAGAGGTAAGAAGTATGGAGTCGACGACACGGATGCAGGGGCGAATCATCAGGGCGGGCAAGGCGGCAGGGCGGGCACTGGTGTCGCCCGAACCTATTGGCTTTCTGGGCGGCGTTGACCCGGACACGGGGGTCGTGGTCGAGCCGAACCACCCGCTGAACGGACAGTCGGTGGCCGGCCGCGTGCTGGTCTTTCCAACCGGCAAGGGCAGCACCGTCGGTTCCTACACCATACTGCGGCTGGCGCGCAACGGCGTGGCACCGGCCGCGATGCTCAACGCACAGAGCGAGGCCATTGTTGCCGTCGGCGCAATCATCGCCGACATTCCTATGATAGACGAGCTCCCCATCCAGTTCATCCAGGATGGCGACTGGGTAACGGTGAACGGAGACACGGTGGAGATCCATGATCAGCCCGTCGCAGCCTGAACGCGGGCCGGTCGTCTTCCTCAAGCTGGGCGGCTCCCTGATCACGGACAAGACGCGACCCGAGACTGCCCGCCTGGACGTACTGGACCGGCTGGCGGGCGAACTGCAAACAGTGCGGCAACAAATGCCGCACCTGCGCATCTTGCTTGGTCACGGCAGCGGTTCCTTCGGTCACGCCGCCGCAGCGCGACACGGAACACGCAGCGGCGTGAGCAGCCCGGCTGGCTGGCAGGGCTTCGCAGAAGTGGCCGACGCGGCCGCTCGTCTCAACCGCGTCGTGGTCGGGCGCCTGCTGGCAGCCGGCGTGCCGGTCTGGTCGATCCAACCCTCGGCCAGCGCTCGCTGCGAAGATGGACGCCTGGTGGCCTGGCAGACCGATGCCGTAACGCTGGCCTTCGAACGAGGCCTCGTGCCGCTGGTCTTCGGCGACACGGTGCTGGATACGGTGCGCGGCGGAACGATTGCCTCAACAGAGGAGTTGTTTGGCTGGCTGCTGCCGCGGCTGCTCCCGATGCGCATCGTGCTGGCTGGCATCGTGGATGGTGTGTATGACAGCGACCCGCTTCTCAACGCCGACGCCGTGCGGCTGCCGGTGATCACCCCGGCGACACTGCCTGGCTATGCGGCCCGGCTGGGCGGGTCTCACGGCGTCGATGTCACCGGCGGAATGCTGACCAAGGTCAGCGAGATGTGCCGGCTGGTAGCCGCCCAGCCGGGAACGGAGGTGCGTCTGGTGTCGGGGCTGCGGGCTGGCGCTGTCCTCGGGGCAATTCTGGGACGGGACGCAGGTGGCACGCGGATACTGGCAGACTCGGCCGAGAGTGAAGGCTGAGGACAAAGACCTTGTCTTTCAACGATCTGTCGGTGACGGCTCAGTCAGGAAACCGGCCAGAGCGGTAGAGTGAAGGCTGAGGACTGACCGGCTGGAACACGGGCGCGGCGCCTGATTCCTTGCCCGATACTACGCGAAAACACCCCGGTTCGCGCTGTGCGACCGGCACACCGCCATTCGCGGCGATTTACAATCTGTTAAAGAACCTTGCAAAATTGCAAGGTTGTGGCTATAATGCCGATCATGCGGCCAGAGCAAGGTGCCTGGCGCAGAGTTGCGTATGTCGATAATCAACATTGTTGGATTCATACTGATCTTTGGAATACTGGTGTTCGTTCACGAGTTAGGCCACTTTCTGGCCGCTCGTCGCAACGGGATCATCACGGAGGAGTTCGGTTTCGGATATCCACCCAGGGTGATCACGCTCCGCAAGGGAGAGGGCAAACTGGTGGTCGATGGCAAGACACTGGTTGTTCCCCGTGGTTTCCAGCTTCCAGAGGATCTGACTGCTGGCTCGCTGGTAGTGACTCAGACAACGCCCGACAAGAAGGGTCGCCAAGTGCTGGCCAATGTGCAGATCATTTCGGCCGACGACCCGCTGCGCGGCGGCGCGGGCGCCGTTTCGATGATCGATCCCGGTACTATCTACAGCATCAACGCGATTCCCTTCGGCGGTTTCGTACGCATGCGCGGCGAAGATGGGCCGGCTGGGCCTGGCAGCTTTGCCAGCGCGTCAGCTGGCGCCCGCGCGGTGACGCTGCTGGCCGGGCCGGGCATGAATTTTCTGTTGGCGATCCTTATCTTTTCATTGTCGTTCATGATTGGACGGCCCGACACCGTCCCCGGCGGGCGAATCATAGAGATTGCCCCCGGCTCGCCTGCCGAAGCGGCTGGGCTGCGCGTAGACGATCGCATCTACCTCGTTGGCGATCGGGAAGTGCGCTCCGCCACCGACGTCAGTGATTACGTGCAGGCTCATCCCGGCGAAACCGTGACGCTGACTATCGAGCGCGACTCCGAGCGGTTTCCGGTAGCGTTGACCCCGCGCATTTCGCCGCCCGAAGGTGAAGGGCCGATTGGCATCGCTGTCACAGAGGTCACCGAATTTACCCGCTACGGCGTTGGCGAATCTCTGGTGCGCGGCGTGGAGGACACTGCCCGGTTTACATACTTCACCCTGTCCGTGCCCTCCTTGCTGATGAGGGGCGTCATCACGCCGTCCGATGCGCGGCCGGTTGGGCCGAAGGCTATCTACGACCTGACCAGCGGCGCCATCACGGCAACCCAGGACTCGGGGATGTGGTTCCCGGTTCTGCAACTCATGGGGATTCTCAGCGCTGCGCTGGCAATCACCAATCTCCTCCCCATTCCCGCCTTGGATGGTGGCCGCCTTTTGTTTATTATCATTGAGAAGGTCCGCGGCCGCCGGGTAGATCCCAACTGGGAAGGCGCTATCCACCTGGCAGGAATGCTTGTTCTCCTTGGCCTTATGGTTATCATCACATATCAGGACTTTGCCTCGCCAGTTCCCTTGCCCGACTGGCTAGCACCCCTGGGGCCCTAAACCCCGGGGTAACCCCAACAGTCCAGGAACGCGCTTGATCGATCGACGTCCCAGCCTGGCTTTCGTTGCGCCGTCATCGCTATCGACCACCTGATCGAACAGCAGTCGCGCGGTCAAAGACTCCTGCGGCTTTCCAGCCGCCGGCAGGCTTTGCCTGAGAGGATGATCCATGTCATGTAATCGCTGTGGAGGCGCGGTCTACGCCGGTCTCCAGATATGCCCTCACTGTGGCGCTCGCCAGAAAAAACGAACCTCCCACACCACCTGCGCCCACTGTCGCCACCGCGCCCCCAGCGGCTCCAGCGTTTGCCCGCGCTGCGGCCACGTTTTGCGCGCCCGCCGGCCGCCCACCGGCCTGATGTTCGTCGTGGCGCTGGTCGCGTTGACCGCCGTCGTGCTGACAGTTGACATGTTCAGCGGCGGCTGGAGGCAAATCCAGATCAGCGTCGAAGATAAGGTGGCGATGGCGCAGATGCAGGTCAACGACGTTGGCGGCAAGGTGCTTGACGCCGCCTCCAGCCTGGCCGCCGGCGAGATCGCGGAAGATCAAGCCACGCCGACTCCGGCTGTTGTCCTGCAGGAGCTGGCCGATCCTGCTGCGCTGCTGGCTCTGCAGGCGCTGCCAACCCAGCCGCCCTCGGTAGTGGTAGCCCCCACAACGGTGGGCGATGCGGTCGGCGGACCCCCTGGCGGCTCGACGCCGGAGTCGGTTGCCGTTGCCGCGGTTCCGGCGACGGCAACGCCGCCACCGGCCACAGCCACGGCCGCGCCCACCAATGCGCCGACCGATACGCCAGTCCCACCGACTGCGACGCGCGTGCCGCCGACTGCAACACGCGTGCCGCCAACCGCTACCCCGGCGCCGCCGACGGCTACACCCGCGCCGCCAACCGCTACCCCGGCGCCACCAACTGCCACACCTGTGCCGCCAACCGCCACTCCGGAAGTGGTGGCAGCCGCGGCCGGAGCGGGCGAAGGAGTCTATCGGGTTCAGCCTGGCGACAACTGGTTCAGCATTGCCCGATCCTTTGGCATCACGCAGGAAGCGTTAGCCGCCTATAACAATCGTACTCCCAGCGATATCCTGCAGGTAGACCAACAATTGCGCATCCCAGCGGCCGGCGCGGCGATCCAGATTCCCACGGCGACTGCGCAGCCAACCGCGACCCCGCGACCCACGGCCACGCCTGTTCCAACAGCGACCGCCGTGCCGACCATCGTGCGTCTGCCAGCGCCTGTGCCCGTCTCACCCGCCAACCTCGACGGATTCAACGCCAGTAGCCAGCCGATTCTGACATGGCAGCCTGTGGCGGGTATGACGGAAGAGGACTACTACTACGTCAAAGTTGCGTTCACCATGTCCAACGGCGAAGCGGGCTTCGTGGACGCTGACGTAGCCGGCACTTCCTTTGGTATTCCCTGGTGGGTGTTCGACGCCGCGTCTCCGCCCGACCGCCTGGCATCATGGACCGTGCAGGTACGCCGCATCGGCAGCAATGGGCAGCCGTTGGAGGTCAGTCCTGCCAGCATGGCCCGCCAGTTCTATTGGCGCTGATCCCGCAATGCCGACCAGCCAATTCCCCAAAAGCACAAGCAGCCAGAAGCGACAGGCCAGCTTCAACCGGGTCCTGGAGGCAATCCTGTCGCCCGATCAAGATTTGGCCCGTATTGACCTGGGGGCAATGTCCAACCTTAGCCCGGCGCAGTTGGAGCAATATCAGGCCGTCTGGCAGAATCTTTCGCTGCAACGACGCCAGGATCTCGCGGCAGCCCTTGTGGAGCTGAGCGAGGACCGGTTCGACATCATTTTCAACGACATCTTCCAGTGGCTGTTGCTGGATGAAGACGCACGCGTGCGCTCCCTCGCCATCGAGGGTCTGTGGGAAGACGAGGATGTGCGCCAGATCACGCCGTTGCTCAGGCTGATGCAGGCAGACCCCGCTCCAGCTGTGCGCGCAGCAGCTGCCCTGTCGTTGGGCCGTTTCATGCTGTTGGGCGAGTTGGAGGAGATCGACCCGCAGGCCGCCAAACGGGTCGAAGATGCGCTGCGCCAGGCCTATGTCGCGGACGAGTACGATGTGGCGGTGCGCCGCCGTGTGCTGGAGTCGCTGGCGTACTCGGGCCAGGAAGACGTCGAGGAGTTCATTTTGGAGGCCTATGAAAGCGACGACCACGACATGCAGGTCAGCGCTGTGTTCGCCATGGGCCGCAACGCCAGCAGGCGTTGGCGCAAGATTGTGCTGGCCGAGTTGTCCAGCGCTGACGACGCAATTCGGTTCGAGGCTGTCCGTGCTGCTGGCGAGCTGGCTATGAAGAGCGCAGTGCCTGACCTGGTCGCTATGGTGAGCGATAAAGATGTCGAGCTGCGCGACTCGGCCATTTGGGCGCTGGGGCGGATTGGAGGCCAGCAGGCGCGGCGCACGCTGCGCGCGCTCACCAAGAGCGAGGACGAAGACGTACGCGAGGCCGCACAGGAAAGCCTGGCCGAACTGGAGTTGTTCGCCGATCTGGACGATCTGGGAACGCTCTACTTCCAATGAGCTCAGGCAGGGTTCATGCACGCGGCGGTTGACGTCCTGTGGCAGGTTCTGACGCCGATCTTTCTGACTGCCGGGGCGGGCTATTTGCTGGCCCGCAAGCTGGGGGTTCAACCCCGCGGGCTTTCGAGAGCTGCTTTCTACATCTTTTCTCCCTGCCTGTTGTTCGACAAGTTCAGCAAGACGGCGCTGTCGCCCACCGACCTGACCCGCATCGCGCTCTTCGCCATGTTGGTGATCGCCGGATCCGGACTGGTCGCCTGGATGATCTGTGCGGCGGCTGGCTACGACCGGCCGGCGACCATGGCGTTTGTTTTGTGCGTCATAGCCGGCAACACGGGCAACTATGGCCTGCCGGCCAACCAATTTGCCTTCGGCGAGACCGCTTTGGAGCCGGCCGTCATCTACTACGCCATCAGCACGCTGGTCTTGTCAACGGTAGGCGTGTACCTCGTTGCCAGCGGCCGGCGCCAGGCGCGCCAGGCGCTCCGCAACGCGTTGACCGTGCCGCTGGTTTATGCCGGGCTGGCCGGCCTGCTGGTCTGGGCGCTGCACCTTCATGTGCCGGTTCCCATCGAGCGCGCGACGGCGCTGGCTGGCCAGGCGGCCGTGCCAGTGATGTTGATCCTGCTGGGCATTCAACTGGCCGCCGTCCGGTTGCGCAGCGACATCGGACGCATCAGCCTGGCCTCGGCGACCAAGCTGGTGGTGTCGCCGCTGTTGGGCGTGCTGTTCGCTCAGCTTCTGGGACTCACCGGGGTCGTCCGTCAGGCGGCAATCCTCGAGTCTGCGATGCCGACCGCTGTCATGGCCACCGTCCTCACCACCGAATATGAGGCGGCGCCCGAGTTCACCGCAGGCACAGTACTTGTATCGACGCTGGCCAGCATCGTGACCGTTTCCATCGTGCTGGCATTCCTGAGATAGCTGTGAGCAAGAAACCCCGCAACCGACCGACACTGCACCCAACTCAGCTCCAGTCGCCAGAGACGCTGGCGCCCGATGAGATCGCCGCCCGGCGCAATCTGGACGCGGCGGCGCAGGAACGCCGGGGACGCGATCTGTTGGCCGAAGGCGCCCGCTTGCTGAACAGCGGCGAAGCTGCGGAGGCCGCCTCGTACCTGGAGGAGGCGGTGCGCCTGTTGCCCGACAACCCGGACGCGGCGGTCAACCTGGGCGGCGCCTACATCCTGCAGCGACGGCACAACCAGGCTGTCCGGGTACTGGAAGCTGCCAGCCAGCGCCATCCCGATCACGTCATGTTGTGGGTCAACCTGGCGGCCGCCTATCTTGGCGCGCTGGAGCTCTCAGGCCCGCAGCAGCAAGCGCGCGCGATCGCCGCCTACGAGAAGGCGCTGGCGCTGGACGGCAAGACGCCGCACGTCCACTACAATCTCGGCCTGATATACCATGACCGTGGCGATCTGGACGCGGCGCGGCGCAGTTTCGAGCTGGCGCTGGAGACGAATCCTGACGACCGCGACGCGCAGCGGTGGCTGCATCGCCTGACGCAATAGACCATGCGCAACAACACACCCCGCCTTGCGTGGGTTATCCTGTTGACATCTTTTGCGGTCTGCCTGTTGCTGGCCCTGTCGGGGCCGCTGGCGGCGCGCTGGTATGTCGCGCACAGCGCAGCCGACGAGCCAGCCCTGCTGCGCGTTACCACCGGCACAATGCAGCTGCTTACCCCGGGGTCGGAAGACCCGCGCGCGGTGGTAGATAGCCGCGACGTGGAACCAAGGACGCTGATTCAGAGCGATCAGAGCTCGCAGGGCAGCCTGTTGTTCACGCTGAACGGAGCCGCGACCAGCCCTGAGGTCGCGACGGTTCAGATCTACCCAGGCGCGCAGTTGGCGCTGGCGCGCAACACCCGACCACGCTTCGGTGTGAGCTCAGACCCGCGCCGGGTCGCCATCGAAGTTGGCAATGGACGGGTGCGCATCAACACAGCCGAGGTATTGCCGACCGGCCTGCGGTTCACGGTGGTGACACCGCACGCGTCGATTGACCTGGGGCCGGGCAGCTTCGCCGTGCAGGTCAGCGACAACCAGACTCAGGTGATTTCCCGCTACGGTCGGGCGACAGTGGAGGGCGACGGCAAGTCGGTTGTCGTTACAGATGGGGTCGGCACAACGGTTGCGGACCGCAGCGCGCCCTCCGAGCCGACGCCAACCGCTGACAACCTGATCGTCAACGGCGATTTCGAGCAGCCACTAGGCCCGCCCGAGTGGTTGGTGACCCGCTACCCGGAAGACGACCCGACTGGGGGCCAGGCTGAGATCGTATCCGACGGCGGACGCAACGCAGTTCGTTTCAGCCGCATCAACCAGCCGCCGACACACACCGATGTCGCCATTACCCAGGTGCTGGAGCGCAGCGTCCTTGACTACGAGATGGTCAACCTGCTACTGGACGTGCAACTGCACTGGCAGAGTCTGCCGGGAGCCGGCGAGCAGAGCTCGGAGTTCCCGCTGATGTTCCGGCTGGACTACCAGGATATTTACGGCAACCACCAGTTCTGGACCCATGGGTTCTATTATCGGGAGCCGCCAGCCCAGTGGGTTGTAACCGGCGGCGAACTGATTCCACAGGACACATGGTTCCCCTTCGAGAGCGGCAACCTGGCGGAGCGCCTGCAGTTGCAGGGCCTGCCACCGCCGGCGAAGCTCAACTACCTCAAGATCTACGCCTCGGGCCACAACTACGACAGCATGGTGGCTGAGGTGCGCATCGTTGCCCGCTAGGATTGGAGGGAGCGGACGCGTGGCTGGCAAACGCTGGATGGCGGGGGCAAGACGCTGGCTGCCGCTGGCCGCCGTGGCCGTCTATCTCCTGCTGGCGCTGCCGCAGCTCAACCTGCCGGGGCTGCACTACGATGAGGCCAGGGAGGCAGGGCTGAACGCGCTGGAGATGCTGCGCCGTCAGGACGTGCAGGCTTTTCGCTCAGCCGGCGTGCAGATCGGTCCGATCTTCCTGCCGATCATGGTGCAGGACTACATCGGGGCGATCAACGTCTACCTGGCGCTGCCGTTCATCGTCGCGCTGGGCGCGACTGCAACCGCGCTCCGGCTGCTGGCCGTGCTGGCCGGTCTGGCGACGCTGCTGCTGGCGTGGCGTCTGGGCAACGAGTTGGGCGAGTTGGCGGGCAATGCGCAGTCGTGGACAGGCGTCATCGCAGCGCTGCTGCTGGCGTTCAGTCCCAGTTTCCTGTTCTGGAGCCGGCAGGGCATCTTCGTCACCAACATTGTGGTAACACTGGCGGTCGCGACTGTCTGGGCGGCGGTGCGCTGGCAGCGCACCCGCCGCGCCGGCTGGTTGTACACGGCCGCGTTCCTGGCCGGGCTGGGACTGTGGACCAAGCTGCTCTTCGTCTGGGTTCTGGGTGCGCTGGTTGCCGTGGCGATCGTGATATGGGCGGCGGGTAAGATCAGGAGCACCGGAAATGAAGGAAAGACGGGAACCATCCCCGGTCCCCAAACACCGCGCCCCACCCATTGGCTCTTCGCCGCGTTGTTCTTCCTGCTGGGGCTGGCGCCGCTGATTTTGTTCAACGTGCAGACGGGTGGGACACTGGACGCGGTGTTCGGCAACCTGGGGCAAAGCTACTACGGGGTGAACAACGCCGACTTCCTGGCCAACCTGGGCGCGCGGGCAGGCCAACTCGCAACGCTGCTGCGCGGCGACCACTTCTGGTATCTGGGTGGGCCGTTTGCCAACCCGTTGGCAGTTCCGCTGGCGGTGGGGCTCGTTGTGGCGACCGGTGTGGCGGCGGTGACCATGTTGCGCAAGGATGGGCGGGCGCGTGCTGGGGTGGTTGCGCCCTCACCCTGCCCTCTCCCTGAGGGAGAGGGTTCTGAGGCTCAGGAAAGGGGTTCTGAGATGGGGGCGGCAGCGGTGTTGGGACTGGCGTTGCTGTTCGTGGCGCTGCTGGTAGTCCAATCCAGTTTCACCGTGTCGGATTTGTTTGTCACCCACTATGCCATCGTGCAGCCGTTTGTGCTGTTGTTGGTGGCGCTGGCGCTGGAGGTGCTGCTGATGGCGGCGCGCGGCACAGATAGTTCGGATACCCGCCGGGTCTGGCAGGCTGTGGCCGCGCTGGGCGTGCTGGCGCTGGGACTGTGGCTGGCCGGCGATCTGGGCACGGATGTGCGCTACCACCGGGCGCTGGCCGAGACAGGCGGCCTCGCCAGCCACTCCGATGCCGTGCGGGCATTGGCGCAATGGCTCGACCAGGAGGGAGTCATGCAGCCAGTGGCGCTGGACTGGGGCATCGACGCGCCGGTGCGCTATCTGACAGAGAACCGGGTGCGGCCGCTGGAGGTGTTCGGCTACGAGGACATCGACGTGCCGGACGCCGGGTTTGCCGCGCGCGTCGATCCGGTGCTGAGCGACGCGACACGGCTCTACGTGCTGCACGCCGACGGTGACACGGTTTTTCGCGGCCGGCGCGCGGCGTTGGAGCAGCTTGCGGCGCAGCGCGGCCTCGTCCTCGAGGAGATTGCAACGTTCAGCGAGCGCAGCGGCCGGCCGGTCTTCATCGTCCTGCGACTGCGCGGCGCAGACGCGTAACTCGTAACTCAGGCTGCGCGCTGCATGCTAATCTCCCAGGTTACTGGTCGGATGCCCGCCAGCCCCAGTTCTCTGCCGCAAGCTGGATGTCAGCCACGTCGATCTGGCCGCTCTGGTCGAGGTCGATCTCGCCTGGGCAGAGGCCGCCTATGGGGCGCATCCAGCAGCCTGCGACCCGCTGCACATCGGCGATGTCCACATCACCGTCGCAGGCGTCGGGGTTGGCGTGGTTGGAGTTCGGATGCACGTCTGCGAAGAAACAGCCGGCGCTGGAAATCAGTCGCATCCGTCCATAGTTCTCCGGCTGGCTTACCGTAGACTCTCCCTCCCAGACCATGTAGTGCTCCCAGTCACCGCCGTCATCGTCGTCATGTAGGCCGATGTTGAAGCCCATCTCCTTGCCGGCGCTCCAGTTGGAGGCTTGAAGCACACTGAGGGGGATCCCCAACTCCACCACATATCCGCCGGGGACGATCTCCACGGCCCGCTCCACATCGAGGACAGGGGTCGTGCCCCAGTTGGTCACCCGTCCATCGATTGCGACCGTAAAGGTGTGGTCGTCCGCTCCTCCCAGCGAGAAATCCAGCGCGCCATCGAAGGCGAACTCGAGGCTGTCATCGCGCCAGATGTCGTTGCTGTCGGCGATCAGCACGTCATCGCTGACCTGCGCGGCCAGGTAGAGCATGGTCGGCGTCCACGCTGCCCAGACGCGCGCGCTGTTGTCCGACGGCTCCGGCGCGCCGCGCGGATGGACGTAGTCGGCGGTGAAGCGATCCAGCAGCTCGCCTGGCCCCAGGCTCCAGTCGTCCAGATATCCGTCCACGGTGATGGGCTGCAGCGCCAACGCCGCTTCCACCGTCCTGTCAGCTGGCGGCGGCGATGTGGGTGTCGGTGTCGGGCCGGCGGTAGGCGTCGCGGTCGGCGGGCCGGTCGGTGTCGCGGTAGGCGTAAAGGTCGGTGATGGGGTTTTGGTCGGCGTCGGGGTGACGGTCCGGGTTGGCGTCGGTGTCAGCGTGGGCGGAGCAACCGGCAGCACATAGGTGAACACCAGGCGCGGCCGGATCGAGACGTCGATTGCCTCGCTTGACGCAAAGTCGTAGCTGACCTGCCCGCTGGTGTTGGGACTGCCCCGTACCGCGAGACCATGGTTGGCCTGCCCGCCGGCCCACTCCGCCACCGCGCCGGTTACGTCAAAGCGCTTCCAGACGCCGACCTCATCCAGGCGTTCCCGGTCGAGCATCACCCCCGACCGGTCGCTGCCGATGCCGTTGGCGCCTGGGACGGTCCATGGAGTCGTGCTGGTGGCGCGGTTCCATGTTGCCTGGGTCTCGTTCCAGGCCCGCCGCAGCGCGTATACGTCGGCCTCGATCCAGTTGCTTTCGTTGGAGCGGCTCTGCACGTACAGGTCCAGATATGCCTCGGTGACGACCACGTTGGGCGGCAGGTAGCCCGCCAGATCGAACTTTATCAAGCCGGCGAAGGTATCCTGAGGGCGAATCGAGACGCGGCCCAGCGTCCCAAAGTTGTTCTCAGGCTCCCAACTGCTGAGATAGGTGTCGGTGACGCCGTCGTAGTCGCCGTCCGGCTGCAGGGTGACGCCCACCTCCTCGCCATGGCTGAGGCGCGCGACGTTGACCATGTGGATGATCTCGTCGTCGTTGCCGCCGTTCCAGATGCGGAAATCGTTGCCGTTTTGGCGGTTGGCAAACTGCGCATCGCTGAGAACTTGGGTGACGTTGAGCCACTGGCCGGTGTTCTGCTTCTGAATCTCGAAAGCGATCGCGTTGGGGTCGTGTACCGAGTCGTACTGCAGTTGCCAGGTGCCGGTTCCCTGGTCGAGGTAAGTCACGGTGACGCTGACCACGTTGGTCCCGCCAAAGATGTAGCCGTCGTCGACGTTGAAGTACATGTAGGGATTGCCGCCCGCGCCATTGGTGCGCCGGGTGTAGCGCCCGCGCGGATCGCTGGTGACGTTCCACAGCGGCACCGTCTGGCCGCCGGGCGTGCCGTCGTTCTGGTAGAGCCAGAAGCTGTAGTTGCCGCGCTGCGGATACCAGGTGTACTCCGTTTCCCGCAGAGCCGTCCAGACCGACGGCGTGTCGGCGCGTGTGCGCCCCAGATAGCGATTGGTGAAGTACATGACCTCTCGTTCGAAAGGCGTCAACGTGTCGATCAGCAGCTTGTTGATCAGGATGTAGGTCGGATGTTTGTCCAGTGAGTTGAGAAAGGACCAGTAGGTGACCGTTTCATTGGGGAACTGCTGGCGGTAGGCTTCCCAGGCTGACGGCAGTTGGTCCATGAAGGTAAGCATCGGGTCGTATTGGCCGGAGCGGTAGTAGAGATAGCCGGGATCGTCGATGACCCGATCGTCGCCATCTACCTCCAGC
This sequence comes from Caldilineales bacterium, assembly GCA_041391245.1. GTDB lineage: Bacteria > Chloroflexota > Anaerolineae > JAAEKA01 > JAAEKA01 > JACKBK01. Next base: position 19,413 of record JAWKOJ010000036.1, on the reverse strand, counting down.
TTGTTGTGCTTCATGCCGATGCCAAGGCTGCCGGCATAGTCGGTGAACTCGCGCCGTTCCAGCCGGCTGAGAAAGTAGGGAGCATACTGGATGAACAGGAACTTGTTGGTCCAGGCGTTGTGGTAGATGTTGGTGATGTCGTCCACCGTCTGCACCCAGCCGCTGCTGGTCAGCCCGTTGGCGGTCAGACAAGAGTCATACTGGTCCTCGGCGGGGATGGTCTCGCCGTACATTCCGGCGCTGATCACGACCCACTTCACCCGCGGGTCGTTGTCGTAGCGCGCGGCGGCGGCCTGGATAAAGCTGGCCCAGGCGTTCTTGTAGGCGCTGGACCAGTATTTCGGTATCACAACGCCCTGGCAGGTTACGTAGCCGTCGGGGTGCTGCTGCTTGAACCAGTTCGGCAGGCGCTCGCCGCCGCAGCACTGGCCGTCGTAGCTGTTGAAGCCGATAGCGACCGGCTTGCCCAGACTGGCCTCGGCGTTGATCCAGTTGTCCACCACCGACCAGTCGTAGGCGCCCTGCTGGTTGCGCTCGATGTCGCGCCACAGGAACAGCTCGTGTCCGCCGACGATGAAGGGATATTGAGCTGGATCCATGTTGGTGTAGTCCAGGAAGACATACAGCCCGGGGTCTTCCAGCGACGAGGCGTTTGTTGTGCTGCTGTTCTGTCCCGGCAGCGCCGCCGGCTGCGGCTGCGGCGGTGGCGCGGGCGCAGCCGATCTGTTGGCGCGCGCTGCCGACCAGCCTCCTATCAGCAAGATCGCGGCCAGGAGCAACACACCGGCCAGGAGTCGCGCGGTTCGTAAGGATGAGCGTGTGGTCTGTGGCACTACTGTCATCAGGCCCTCGTTCCGGTATCTTCTGAAGGCTGTGGGGCTTTGGCCGGTCTCTGACCGAGCCACCGCCTGAGCTGTCGATACCTCATTCGGTTAGACTTGTGGCGGCGTGGTATAATCGCGCCATGGCCTCATGGGCAATCCACACCGACCAACTGAGCAAGTATTTTACCATACCGACAGGCATGGGGCGACAATTCCGGCACTTCTTTCAGCGCCGTTCCGATGGCCGAGCGCTGGCGCCGCCCGTCCTGGCCGTCGATAAAGTCAGCCTCGATGTCCGCGAGGGCGAGCTTTTTGGGCTGCTCGGCCCCAACGGCGCAGGCAAGACGACCTTCATCAAGCTGCTATGTACCATGATCGTTGCGTCCAGCGGCACGGGCTCCATCCTCGGCGCCGACCTGAGCGAGGAGCAGCGCATCCGTGAGATGGTGGGTCTGGCGTCGGGCGACGAGCGCAGCTTCTACTGGCGGCTGTCGGCGCCAGAACCTTGCGTTCTTTGGCGTGCTCAACGGGCTAAGCGAACGTGTCGCGCGCCAGCGGGCCGACGAGTTGATCCGCCAGGTCGACCTGGTCGAAAAGGCGGACAAGCCGGTGCGCACCTATTCCAGCGGCCAGAAGCAGCGGCTGAGCATCGCCCGCGCGTTGCTGCACCATCCGCGGGTTCTGTTCCTGGACGAGCCGACCCGCAGCCTCGACCCGACTGCCACCCAGCGGCTGCACCTGTTTATCCGCGAGGAGCTGATGGCGCGGGAGGGGATGACCATCGTCCTCACCACGCACCGGCTCGACGAGGCAGAGCTGCTGAGCAACCGCATCGGCATCATGAACAGGGGCCGCTTGCAGGCTGTCGGCACACCGGCCGAGCTGCGCAGTCGCCTCAACGCAGCCGTGAGCTACCGCTTGAGGGTGGCGGGGCTGGCAGGCGACCCACACAGCCTGGCTGACGGTCTGCCCTGCCAGTTGTCAGCCGAGCCGGGAGTGGGCGGCTGGCTGGTCGAGGTCGAAACGTCGGCCGGCGAGTCGATCCTGGCAGCCGTGATCGAGCGGGTCGTGAGCCATGGCGGGCAGGTGCTGGATGTCGAGAGCGACCGAGCCTCGCTGGAAGCGGTCTTTCAGCGCTTTACCGACACAGCCGACACCGGGGAGCAACCATGACACGCGTCATCGCCTTTCTGCGCCGCGACCTGCTCTTGCAGACCAGCTATCGCTTCGCGTTTCTGCTCCAGTTCGCGGGCGTCTTCTTCAATATGCTGGTGTTCTACTTTCTTAGCACGATGGTTGGCGTCGGCGCGGCGCCTTATCTTGAGCCGTATGGCGGCGACTACTTCTCTTTTGTGCTGATTGGGCTGGCGTTCGCCGGCTACTTTGGCGTCGGACTGAACAGCTTTTCCGGCAACCTGCGCGAGGCGCAGACGACCGGCACGCTGGAGGCGATGCTGATGACGCCCACATCGCTGCGCACCATTGTCCTCTCCAGCAGTCTGTACGACTACGGGTTCGTTACCTTGCAGGTGTTTGTATACCTGATCCTGGGCGTTCTGCTCTTCGATGTCCAGCTAACCGGTAACATCCCGGCGGCGCTGGTGATTCTGGTGTTGACGATCATCTCCATGACCGCCATCGGGATCGTGGCGGCAAGTTTCATCATGGTGCTCAAGCGCGGCGACCCGGTCACGTGGCTGTTCAGCAGCATCGGCCTGCTGCTGGGAGGGGTGTACTACCCGGTCAGCGTCATGCCTGACTGGCTGCAAGCGCTATCGCGCCTGTTGCCGGTCACCTACGCGCTGGACGCCATGCGCCGCGCACTGCTGGCTGGCGCCAGCTTCCAGGAGCTGTTGCCCGACATTCTTGCGCTGGTCGTGTTTTGCATCGTGCTGGCGCCGTTGAGCCTCTTCATCTTTCGCCAAGCCGTCTACCGCGCCAAGGTGGACGGAAGCCTGGCCCATTTCTAGCAAAAAAACCGCCGCTGAGTTCCCTGCACGGTTGCTCAGCGGCGGTCTTGATTCCGGGGAATGCACGATAGCTAGCCTGGTTTTTGCAGCACCAGGGCCGGATCGCCCAGCAGGGTGAATGTCTCGATCAGGTCCTGCATCAGGTTGCGGTCCAGGTTCAGGTCGCGCTTGCCGAGCATGATCGCCTCGCCCACGGTGCCGGCATCGCTGAACAGATGGCCGTAGACATTTGTGGCAAGCTCGGTCTGGTCTGAGGCCAGCGATTCGCTGGTTGGCACCAGCGCCGCCACCACGCCGCCCTTCGGGTTCAGCAGCAGTTCCTCGCCCATGCTGGTGGCAGTCGGATGATGGAAGTAGCCCACGAGACAGGTCATGGTCACCAGGAAGGGCAGCCTGGTGTTGTCCAGCGCGTCGGTGTCGCTGATCTGGAACATCTTATCCTTGCCCCAGACGTTCATGCTGCCATGGCCGACGTAGGTTACCAGCCCGACGCCGTCGTCCATGCTCTGGACGATCTGCGCCGTCGGATTTTCGCTGGCTCCCAGGTACACCTTGTCGATCTGGTAGCTGGCAGGCAGCGCGTCTTCGGCCAGGTTGTCGGCGATGGTCTGAAAGCCTTCCTGCTCGTTGTCGGCTACAAACAGCGCCCGGCCGGCCCAATCACCTGCCGTGGTGTCTGATTCATACGCCAGCGTCTTGGCGACGACATCCTCGACCTGCTGCGCGGTTTGGGCGGGAATGCGCCCGACGGCCATGTCCGGCAGGTCGTTCTCCTCGTTCAGGCTGACAAACCAGTTGTCGCTGGCCGTCTCGCCCACGAAGTGGGTGGAAAGCAGATACGTCGGTACGAAGTTGGGGGTCGAGTCCTGGAGGAACCCCTGGTAGTCATAGGTCGCGTCACCTACCAGCAGCAGGAAGCGCGGCGCCGGCCCGCTCCAGTTGTCGCGCGCATAGATCATGTAGTCGCGGATGGCGGCCGGATCGGGCGCGCCGTGGCTGAAGGTGTCGTAGACATCGTCGATGGATGCGACTGTCAGCCGCAGGCCCTGGCTGCGACGATAGTCCATCAGCGGCTGCAGGGCCGGTATGAAGTCGGGATACGCCACGGCGATGTAATCGGCGCCCTCGGGGTTGTCGCGCAGGTCAGCACCGTCGGCAGGCAGCACTGCGGCCGGGGAGAGCAGCGCATCAAGCGGCGCGAGGACGACCGTGCGCAGGGCATCGCCGGCCGCGGTCCGCAGCCGCAAGCCATCGGTGCCGGCAACCGTGCCGGTCAACGCAACGGGCATCCGCGGATCGGTCACATCCCAGAGCAGCGCGTCGTCGCCGGCTGATCCACTCACGGTCGCATCGGTCGCGCCGGGCAGCGTGAAGGCAAGCTGCTCGCCGGCCGCGGCTGCCAGTTCCCTGTCGTAGCTCACTTCCACCTGGTTGATGTAGACCATGTCTACCACGGCCTCGGTGTCGCCGGGAAGCTCAATGGCCAGCTCGTTGCCGGCCGGCAGCAGGTTGTCCGCGGACACAGTCTCGGTCAGGGTTTTCCAGCCCTTCCCGTCCCATGTGCTCTCGCCAATGGTTTCGCCGTTCAGCCGCAGGACGGCGCTGTGATCGGGGTCGCTGCGGTCCTCGCTGTTGCCCCAAAGCGAGATGGACAGATCTGCGTCGCCGCCCGCGTACCCAGGGAGATCGAACGTTACAGTGTACGTCGCCGGCGCAAAGAGCGACTCCCACAGCCAGTGGTCGTCGCTGTCGGTGATCTGGGACAGGTAGTGCGTGGACGCCTCGACGCGCTGGCTGGCGCGGAAGGTGGTGTCCGGCGCGCCGGCGCCAGGGGTGGCGTCGGCCGTTGCCACGCTGACCGTTTCGGCGTCGCCTTGCGCTTTGCTCAGCCAGTAGACATTCTGTATGCCGTAGCGGCTGGCGCGCGGTTGGCCGTAAAAGGTGAGCGCTTGCGCGTCGCCGCTGCCTTCCACGGAGAAGGCTACCGGTTCACCGCCAACCGTCAGCGCCAGTTGTGTCGCGTCCTGGCCGGCAAGATCGAAGCCGGCGGCCGCCAGCTCAGCCGCGGTGACGCGGTACAGCCACGGCTCTTCGACTACGATCTTGACGGCGTCCACCGGAGTCGCCGGCGCGTCATCGCTGCCGGCTGCCCGCGGCGGGGCGGTGGCGCCCTGCGGGCCTGGCTGCGGCGCCTTGTCGCCTGCCGAGCAGGCAGCCAGCGCCAAACCGAGCGCGATCAGGACTAGAGCCGGCAGAAGTCGATGTTGCGTGGTGTTCCAGGTCATGGGCTAGCGCCTGCGCCAGATGAAGACGGCTACCAACGCCAGCAGCGCGGCTGCGCACAGACTGCCGCCGCCGATCACCGCCAGCAGGCCGGTCGTGCTGCTGCCTTCGTCAGAGCGGGAGGGCCGCGGCGTGGCCGTGGGACGCACCACCGTTGGCTGGGCTTCCTGTTCGCCTGCATCCGCACCGCTGACCTCGGCCACTGCCTGGGCGGTTGGCGCTTCAACAGCTGTGATACCGGTTGGTGCAGCTGCGTCGCCTTCGGATGTCGGCTCCGGTGCTGGTGTCTGCACCTGATCCGTAGATTCGGTTCGCTCGCCGCTGTCGTTCGACGGCGGCGCCTGCTGATCGCTAGCCAGTGCGGGCTGCGTCTCGGGCGAGGCTGTGTCGGCCGGTGCGGCCGTCGGTTCGGCAACTTCAGGGCTAGACGGCGTGTTAGTCGCTTGCGTGACAGCCGTGGCGGACTGCGCGTTGGTGGCTGCGACCGTAGGCGCGTTGGTTGGAACCGGTGTGTTGGTTGGGAGCGGCGTGTTGGTAGGAAGGGGTGTAAAAGTCGGCGTCGCCGTGTTGCTCGCCGGCGCGTTGTTCTGCTGCGTTGCCTGGGTGGTCGCAGTCGGCGTTGCGGTTGCGGGCCGGGTCGTCGCCGTTGGTGTAGGTGTGGCTGTGGCGGGGCGCGTGTCGGTTGGCACAGCAGTTGGGTCAGCCGACTGGCCCGGTATGCCGCTGGCAGGAGCGTTGTTATTGAGCATAACCACAGAGCCGGTCGAGGTAAGCTCGTAGAGCCAGTAGAAGTAGCGCGTGCCGGCTGTCAGATTCGAATCCCTGTGCTCGTAGTCGCTGCCACTCACACCTGATCCCAGGGCCGGCAATGTGACGACGTCGGTAGCTGAAGCAGGGTCTTCAACCGTCGCCCGCTTGACCCGAAAGCCGAGCGTGTCGACCTCTGTCTCGGTGCTCCACCTGATGATCAGATCCGTGTTGTTGTTGGCAGGAGTAACCGTGAAGGAGGTGAGCCCTACGGCTGCCAACGCGGGCGCGGTCCCGTATCCCAGCAACGAGCCGAGGAGAAGGGTGATGGCGACGAATAGTGCGGCGGAGCGGGACAAAGAATACTTCATAACGGGTTTCAACGTCTCCTTCAGAGTTTCGGCCATTTCAATGCCAGCCAGCGATGGTAGCACAAGGGGCTGGCAGTGTCAAGGTACGCAGGATGAGCACGACTGACAGGTCTGGTCAACGGAGAAACGGAATCTCGCATCGAGCTCACACCGTTACACCATGGGGGCTGTCAGTCGTAGCCGGTCAGTTACGTATCAAGTCTGTTTTTGGCGGCAGGCGATGGTCAACTGCCCGGCACGCTGATGTCCATGGCGGGATCGCCCAGCAATCCAAACGTGGACAGCAGATCTTGCGCAATGCCGGAGGCATATAGCTGTTGCTTGCCGGCAATCGTCGCCAGGCCCAGCTTGCGCAGTCCGGTTGCAAACACGCCGTCGTAGAAGCCGCGGTGCAGGCGGTCGTGTCCGGTAGCGACGCCGAAGCCCGACGCGCCCCAGCCGGCCACTGTGCCGCCTGCGTTCCAACCCAGCATTTTGGCCTCGATGCCGGTGTATTGCGGGTCGGAGAAATCGCCGCTCAGGCAGGCCATGTCCAGCGAGATAGGCAGCTTCGCTCCGTTGGACATGAGCGCAACGTCGTTGCGTCCCACATCGCGGGCGCGCAGGATGACCTCGTGCGCCCAGGTTGTGTTGCCGGCGTGACCGATGTAGTTCAGGAAGAGTGCGCCGGCATTCACCTCTTCGAGGATCGCGGTGGTTGTGCTCTCAGGCGTACGGTGACGGAACGCTTCGCCCGAATCGTCGTTAGGATAGGGGTCGTAGTAGACCCGCCGGATCGCATACTGCGGCGGAATGTGCGTGATGGCGGCTTCGTTCATGGCCTCGAAGTCGCCAGCCGCATCAGGCGTGCCATTGGCGGCGCGCGAGTTGTCCGAGACGAAGATGAGACCAGAGCGCCACGCGCCGGCCGGCGGCGCCGTCTCGTAGGAGATGATCTTGTTGACCATGAGACTCGCCTCGGCCGGCGTGCTGGCCGGCAGCCGTCCGCCGGCCAGATCCGGGAACGTATCGTTGCCACTGACCGCAACGTAGGCGTTGTCGATGGCAACCTCGCAGAGCCATGGGTCGACGCAATCGATGAATGGCGGAATGAAGTTGGGATGGTTAGACAGGCCCGTGTGCATTCGGTAGTCGTAATGCCCGTCTCCCAGCAGCATCAGATAGGCCGGCGCAGGCGACTGCCATGTCTGGTAGGCCTGGCGCACGAAGCTCTGTATGGCCTCGGGACTCATGCGGCCGTTGTTGAACTCGTCGTAGATGTCCTGCACATCGATCTCGGCGACTGCCAGCCCGCGGGCCCGTCGATGCGCGGCCAGGGCCTGGGCAGCTTCCTTGAAGTCGGCATGGTAGATCAGCAGATAGTCGGCCCGGTTGTTTGTTGCGCGCAGGTTGGAACCAATATCTCGGGTGATGGGCTGCACGCGGTTGATGCCGGACAGCCGCGCCAGCGCGTAGCTGGTCGACCCGTTGATGGTCCTGCCGAAGCGCGCTTGAAGCGTTCCCGCCGCCACCGGCGTTTCGCCGCCGATCAACGGCAGGTAAGAGCGGTAGATTGTTGTGGGCGCCTCGACCGACGGGCTGCCATTCGGAGTCTCAGGCTCGGGCGACTCGGCCGTGGTAACCTGGACGCCGGTCAGCAGCACAGGCGCGGCCGGGTTGCTGACGTCGTATGCCAGCACGTCCTGGCCCGTCCACTTGCGAACTACGAACTCGCGCCGGCCCGTGCCATCGACCGAGAAGGAGAAGCGATCGCCGTTGGCGTCGGGCTGCTGGCGGAAGTCCAGCTTGAACCAATCGAGGTAGGATTCTTCAATCGCCACGCCAGGCAGATCGTTGATCACCTGGAAGGTCAGTGCGTTCTGGCCGCTGCGCAGCAGGGATGCCGGCACCGAGAACTGCTGCTCGTAGCCCGCCTTGCCGTTCCAGATGAGGTCGCCAACGGCCTGACCATTGACCTGAACCCGGACATGGTGGTCAGGATTGGCGGTTGTCACATCAGTGGCGCCCATCATGCGCACTGTCAGGGAGGCGTTGTAGCCGGTGTTGACGACCGTGGGCAAGGCCGCGTACACGGTCACGCTGGGCGAGAACAGGCTGTTGAGCTTGCTCCAGTACCAGCGCGGATACGCGGGGTTGGATCCGAACGGCAAGTCGTGGACAAAGGTCAGATCTTCCTCGAAACGCATGGAAACGGGCAGCCAGTTGTCTGTCACTCCGCCGGCAGGCGTTGCGTTAGCTGTGCTCATGCGCAGCCCTGCTCCATCCCCGACGGTGAACCAGTAGACGTCGGTATCGCTGTAGACGCTGGGGGCGATGCTGGCGTAGAAGACCAAGGCTTCACCGTCTTCGAAGATGGCGTCGTTGTCGCCGATGAAATGCGCCGGTATCTGTTGTCCGTCCTTCCAGACCTGTAAGCGGGCGGGCGGCGCGCTGGCCAGTGGCGCCAGGCTGGGGTCTTGCAGATCGGCTCGGGTGAGCTTGTACAGGCCGCTGAAGCGGAGCGAGGTCTTGAACCAGGGCCGGAGCGTGTCGCCGGGGAAGGCAGTCGGCGCGGCTTCCGGGGCGTTCTGGTCGCCGGCCCGCGCGGCACGCCACGATCTGGCCTGGTCGTAATTGAGCAGCCCCGCGCTCAGGACCGGATCCAATGCGTCGGCCGGCAATGCTGCCAGATTGGCTGCCGCGGCATGCTCCGGGAAGTTGACCGCAACTTGCAGCGACCGGACCACCTGAACCTCGCCGGTTGCCGGGTTATATTGCACCGGCCGTACCATCAAGCGGGCAACCCGCTGGTCGCGCATAAAGGCGGTGTCATCGACGGTCACGATATCGCCGGGAAGAAATGCGTCCTGTGCGTAGACACTGGCGTCGTACGCAAAACGGGTCTGCAGCCCGGCATCGAGATCGATCTGTCCCGTTTGGTCATCGTAGCGCGCAGTCTGTTCCATCGCAGGAGCGACCCGGTAGCTGCCCGGCAGTCTATCAACTTCTGACGAGACGATCTGCACGGAGATGTCGCCCTCGACAGGAATTCCTACCATGACGCCTGTTTGAGGAAGCTGCGGATGGCCCGGCTCGTCCGAGAGCGTGAAGTCGGGCAGTGTGAGTCTCTGAAACGTCTGGCCCTCGAGCGTGACATCGGTGATATCCGGCATCGGCACGGTCAGATCGAACACCAGTTGGCGGTCGTCGCTGGAGACAATCTGCGGTCCATTTCCATCGCTTTGTTGCGCTGCTGCGCTGCTTGTGCCGTTCCAGGCTACCATCTGACTGACCAGAGTAACGGCCAGGGCTATCTTCACGAACTGCCGAAACATCAAACGCATCTCCTTCATCGGGGTCTTCAAACGACAATGACCAACGGCTGGCGCAGCTCAGCGGGCTGCGGTTTGGAAACCAGGTGTTTTCGGGTTATTGATCTTCATTGAACGTGCTGCGGCAAGCATGGCGGAGTCATGCTCGCGGGCTGCGGCATTTTTCAGACGCCCTTGCCATCCTGTCAGTTCCCCGGTTCGGCGACCAGACCAGCCAAAAGGGAATACCTGTCACCGCAGCGTCCGGACACCAATATCGAATCGGAACATTCAATTGGCGCGACTCGTCTTGACAAATGAGAAAAGCCTATGCTATAATCTCGCTTGTCATCAGACCCTCCGCAGTTTTCAGCAATATATGTCTCAACTAGTCCCAGATTCGGTGGTAAGCAAGGATCCGAGCAAGATTATCTCCCGCACGGTTGATGACGAAGCTTTGATCATCCACCTCACCAGCGGCAGCTATTATAGCTTGAACGCAGTGGGCACACGAGTCTGGGAGAGCATAGACGGGACACGTACTGTCGGAGATACTGTCAAGATCATCCAGGAAGAATATGATGCCGATCCCGATCAGATCGAGACGGAAGTCATGTCACTCCTGGCGGATATGGTCGAAGAGGGTTTGATCCAGGCATAGGCGACAGCAGGGATCGTATCAGATCTCGTCGGCTTTCCTTGCAACAACGGCTCGATCGGACTGAAACCGGCTTTTTGAGCGCGTATCAGTCCGTAGTTCGAAAGTTTGGCAAGCCCAAAAGGCGAGCAGCTTTACCGTCCCCCCATTTCAGTTGCAGCCCATAGGGCGCACTACCAAGCTCAGGAGGTATCATCGTGAACCAGATCGCACCCGTGAAGAAGACGTACGAGACTCCAACCTTGACCAAGCACCAGAGGCTGCAAAAGGTTACTCTCGGCACCGTGACCAACAGCCCTGACTGGCTGGTACCTGGTCAGAGCTAGCCTACGTCTGGCAAGACCGCTTCCGCAGAAGTCAGTTTAAGCCACTTCGTAGCCCGTTCGCGTACATGAAGGGAAGTTGCAACCCAACTTCCCTTTTTGTCGTTCAGTAACCACTGTACAAGCATCGTGCCAGTGTTGCTCACAGCCAGCCAATACTACGATTCCTTGACCGCCATTTTTGACGAAGCAGCCCGCGCTGACGCGCGGGCTGCTTCGTCGATTTTTCAATCGGGCAGATTCTTTCTGGACCTGGGCGGTGTGGTAGGGCGGATGCGCTGCACTGGGGGCCACGCCCTGAAACAGCGGCTTGTCGCACCCCTCGCACATATGCTGACAGAACCGGCGCAACAGGCGGTCGACTTCACGGTCGATTGGGTGGATGCATCCGACTGCGACATGCCGTGGCCGGCCATGCCCTGGGCGCCCCAGCGCAGTTCGGTCGAACAGGGAACCAGTGAGTATCTGGAGCCGCCCTTCCTGTTCACGGAACATGGCGACTCTGTTGTGACCGGACTCGATGCGTCGCGAGCGCGCACGGTGGCGGTCGTTCGCAGCGCGGTTGACTGGCCGCCTGACCACTACCACCAGTCGATCTTCATCACCCTCTACCAGCAGGTGCGCCGGCATGGACTACATCTGATCCATGCTGCCGCGGTCGGGCTGCGGGGGCGGGTTGTGTTGCTGACCGGGGCGTCGGGCAGCGGCAAGACGACCACCATGCTCTCCTGCATCCGTCACGGCTTTGAGTTCTACAGCGACGACGCGACGCTGCTGCGCCGGACGGCAGGCGGCATCGCAGTGGTCTCGTTGCTCGGCACCATCAACGCCACGCCACAGACACTGGCCTGGTTTCCGGAGCTTGCGCCGGTGGCTGCGCCGGTTGCCAATCGCACCGGCAAGCGGCTGGCGATGATCAATGCCGCATTCCCCGGACAGGCCGCGCGCCAGGGCCAGGTTGCAGCGATCATGGTGCCAGAGATCACCGGTCTACGTGGCACATCGCTGACACCTATGAGCCGTGGCGAGGTACTGAGCGCAGTCCTGCCCTTCAGTCTTGATCTGCACGACCCCGCCGGCGCCCGCGAGCAACTCGACTTCCTGGTGGACGCCGTTGAGACTATCCCCTGCTATCGCCTTCGTCTTGGCAACGACCTGAGCGAAGTCCCCCGCTTCATCGCCAGCTTTCTCTCAACCTGAGACGTTCGAGTTCACCTCATGAGTTGAACTTGTGCCATCACATCTGTTGCTCGCGCTTCGCTGAGAAGATCGAGTTCACCCGCCCGCGGCCGATCCGATCATCTCATCAGCGCCTTAGGTGCCGGTACTGCGCGGCCGCGCAGTTACCCGAACCGCAACTGCTGCGGATGATCGCCGAGCCAGCACGGACCACGCCCGGGGAAGGCGGTTGGTTGCGCTCGCGGGACTAACAAGTGCACCTGCGCCTGCCGCCGTTGCCGTCGAACATCCCAATGGAGAACGATTTGAATGATACGTTGCATGAAAGATCTAGGACCGTTTGATATCAAAGTGCCCTCACCCGAGGGTGATCTATGCCTCGTTCTTGAATATCGCGGCGAAGTGCTGTTTGGTCCTCCTTTCTATGAACTGTGGATTCAAGTTGGTGACGAGCACGTTGGACCCGGCGAGACCGAAATCTATGGAGACAAGGCATTCTGGTCAGCTGACGGACGATATGTTGCGCTTGAGCGTTGGTGTTCCCTCGAGTTGCCAGACAATGGACTGATTATTCTGATCTGAGAACTGGCACAGAGGTGTCTACTACAGAGCGGCTTGGCACAGATTTCTGAAAGATGGTATGGCGGCAACATGAGAGTGGGGATCAGAGAAGTATCATGTATTGGACAGATCAGTATCGACAAGACGAGGGGGTTGTGCGAAAACTCGCCGAAGCGACGATCAATAGAGAAGTGAGTGGGTGTTGGTTAGTTGGTTACAGGTGTCATAGCGGCGATGGGTAGTGGGCCAAAGCGCGATCTGTTGTCTCTGCTGACTGCGGACGCGCCAAAGCCACCTTTGGCTCCAGGACGACTATCTCCGTGGGCAACCACCATGAGAAGGTCAACGGAACGGTCGTCACAGTGCGCAGCCTCCCGGAGGGACTACTACGCCGGCGGCCGCCGCGTCGCGATGCGCACCGGCGGGCAGACGTACTACCTGTTCCCGGACCACCTGGGCGGCACGCACATCACCGCCAGCAGCGTCAATGGCAAGGAGCTGGGCTTATGGTGCCGTACCGACCCTGGGGCGAGACGCGTCAACACCGGCACGACGCTGACCACCTGGCGTTTTACAGGCCATGAAGATGCCAATCGGGCTGTACTTCTTACGGCGCACGCTATTACGACAGCGTTGGGACGGTTCATCCAGCCTCGACACCATCGTCCCCAACCCGGGCGCGATCCGGTAGGCGCTGAACCGGTACTCGTATGCGCTGAACAACGCTGTCAAGTACCGCGATCCCAGCGGCACGAAGCCTGTATGGAGTATCGGCGGTGGCATGGGTGGCCCTGAGGCGATCGCCGAGTATCACTGTCACAACGTTAGGCCTCCACAGGCGTTCCAACTGGCGGATGCGGAGCATGCAAAGGGCGTTCTTCCAAAGAAACATTGCACCAACCCAGCGTGTGGAGTGACTAGGTTCTTCTACAACCGAGCAGGCGGCGTGGACCTCGCGTCCAGCAAATGCTGGCAACAATTGCGTAGTCAGGTGGGATGATCTGAACAACTCCTTGTTTCTCATAATCGCACGACGCCGATCAGACATTACGCATACGTTCAGACAAAGTGTTTTCCCTGATTACTTTAGCCATAAACAGCGAGGTTCGAAAAAGGCATTTTACGTTGCCCAGCGTGGCGAGACGCCGTGGCGGAAGTCGAAGCCCGCGGTTCCAGCGTCAGGCCAAGTCATAAGATACCAGGTCGACTTGAGTCAGGCAAAAGTATTGACCTGACGAATTCTGCTGTCGCCAATCAGGGTTACATCGAAGATGCGACTGCCTACTCTCACACCAGGCTCTTGCACAGCGTGCTATGCAGGAGGGTTACAAACGTCATCAAGTATGGCAGCTTTCGTGGTCCCGGATCCAACTACGCGCTTTCTGGACAACCCATTGAATCCATTCAATTATGATGAGTGGCTCATTCCGCTCATGGTAAGTCCAGGACCATGAAGATGAATACTGATATGCGATCTTCCAATCTTACAAAGACCATTCAGTTCAACATTCACTGTGTCGATAACGGGCACAACGCCACAACGTACGCAAGGCGGGCGACACCACGGTAAACAACTAGGCACAACACCCCTGTCCGAGTTGGCGGATTCGATGCCTGGAATGATCCGATTTACGACGAGGTTGTAGCCATGGTGCATGATCTGCCAGATCGCACCCGGGTGTGAGTGATTGTGTACTGTTAGCTCTCGGCGCGGCTTGTGACCTTGCTCCATCAGGATATGCCTATGATTTTACAGGCAGAATATGGTGTCCTGTCTGTGGATCTTCAAACATAGAATATGGCCCGGACGATCTGCTCCAGCTGGGATGAGGAGCATACCGCATGTCACACACGATGCATGGTTAGCGGCGACAAAGGACACAGAACAAAGGCAACGTATCGTTCACATACTGGAATCTGCAGCGCAGCGCGACCATGACGTTTCGGAGATATAAGCGCGCCAGTACCCAGCACGACGTGACTCACGTATGGGTTTCAGCCAGTCAGCAAGATGCTACAATCGGGCTGTACTACTACGGCGCTCGCTACTACGACCTCAGCTTGGCCGCTTCACTCAGCCCGACACCATCGTCCCCGATCCGGGCGATCCAGAGGCTCTACAGACACTCGCTGAGTGTTCTGATCCGTTTCCGTAATCCGTTTGTTCGCTCTGAGAGCCGAGGTCAACAACCGCTGATTGCGAGGAAACCGCGGATTCACTTCTCCGCACCGCATCGCCATTTCCTGCGACCAGACCCGACCAAAGCCTCGACTCCGATCTTTGGCGGGCGTCAGCGGATGGTTGGTGTCGTGTTTGGAAGTTCGACTTTACTGCAACAGTCCAACTTCCAGCTCCGTTCGCGTCGCGCGCAGACGCTCCTCGATACTTTGCATCTGGCCGGCGGCCTGGTCCAACAACTTCTCTGCCGGCACATCGCTGCCAGCCGACACCGCGCGCAGCGCCTCGCGCATCACGACGTAGGGGATGCGCGTCAGGGCGAAGAAGTCGAGCTTTTGTTCGGCCAGCAGACGCCCATAGTGTCCCGCCCCGCCGTTGAGATTCGCCGACTGAAGGGCAATCTCGTTGGCGGGGATGCCGTCCAGCAACTCGAAGGCCAGCCGATACCAGCCCTCGCCCAACTGTTGCTGAAACCCGTTCATCAGATCGAAAACATGGGTCACCGCCGGGTCGGAGAACTCGTAGCCCAGGGCGTCGTGCACCGGCCCGGTGACGCCGTTGGCTTGCTCGATCTGCTCGCGCACGGGGGTTCCCGGCAACAGCAGCAAGCTACCAAAGATCAGCGGTGGGAAGTAACCGAACAATCCCTGCTGCTCGATGAAACGCAGGTTGTCTTGCAGGTCCGACAGCGTGCTGCCCGGCTCGAACATGATGAACTCGACCTGGGCGGCCACATCGTTGTCGTGCAGGATCTGCAAGGCGCGGCGGTTGGTCTCGACGCCGGTCTGCTTCACCATCCGGTCCAGCGACGCCTCGCTGCCGCTCTCGATGCCAACGCTGACGTAGCGCAGGCCGGCCTGCCGCAGCGCCGGGAAGTAGCGCTCGCCGCGCACGACCTGATCGGCGCGGGTCAGGAATGCGAACGAGAAATCGCGCCCGGTCGCCGCGTATTTCTCGACTATGGCCAGCGCGCGCTCCGGTCGCACGTAGAAGTTGTCGTCCTGAAACTCGAAGTGGCTCGCCCCGTAGGTCTCGGCCAGGTGCACCATCTCAGCAACCACGTTGTCGACGCTGCGGCCGCGCCACGGTTTGCCGCCCGCGTCGCCGTAGAAAGCGATGATCGAGCAGAAGTTGCAATGGAACGGGCAGCCGCGGCTGGACATGATCGACGCTTTGTGGCGCATCACGCCCGCGACGGTGTCGGCGTAGGGCGGATAGGCATCCAGCGGCGGCAGCAGATCGCGCGCCGGGAAGGGGACCGCGTCCAGGTCGGACAGGTTGGCGCGGCTCAGGTTGACCGCGATCTCGTCGCCCTGCCGCCAGGTCACGCCGGCGATATCGCTCCAGTCACTGACGAGGCCGGGCGCGGCCGCCTGCCAGCGCTGCATGATCTCCAGCAGCGTCAGCTCACCCTCGCCGCGCACGCACAGGTCCACCGCCGGGAAATCCCGCAGGATCTCGCGATGGGCGAAGGTCGGATGGTAGCCGCCCAGGATGATCAGCGTGTCGGGGTGAGCAGCCTTGACCCGCGCAGCCAGCCGGGCTGCAGTGTGGATCATCTGCGAGACAGCGGAGATGCCTACCACCGGCCGGCCACCGGCTGCTTGCGAGGCGGCCACGAACTCAAGCGTCTCCTGCACCAGCTCGTCGAAGGGCTGCGGGCCGTTGACGTTGGCGTCGTGGATGCGGCACTGTATACCGGCGTGCTCGCGCAGCACCGCGGCCAGGTAGGCGATACCCAGCGGCTGTGCGCCGCGAAACTCGCGTGTCGCGTAGTCGGGTGGGCTGATCAGCAGCAGTTCAACGGGAGTCATCGTGTTTGCCTCGTCGTGCGACCACCATTCCCAGTGCGCCCAGCGCCAGCAACGCCGAGCCGCAGGGCAGGGATCCCAGCCCCTGAGACTTGGCCACCGCTTTGGTGCGTTCCAGACGGGTGGTTTGCCCGCCCAGCTCCACCTCCTCCAGTTCGTACCAGTAGGTGACGCCGGCCAGCACGTTGGTGTCGGTGAACACGTAGGAGCCGCCGCGGATCGGGTCGGGCGAGCCGGGGATCAGCGACGGATTGATCTTTGTCCATGGCCCCTCCTCGCTTTCGGCCCGGTACACGTTGAACCCGGCTGTGTCCACCTCGGTCTCGGTGGACCAGCGGATCAGGATCGGTTGGCCCTGTCGTTCCTGGGGCGAGGCGATGGTTCCCGGCTCCGACGCACTGACGCCCGCAGCCAGGCTAAGCATCAGCAGCAGCGAAATCGCCAGGAAACCCAGAATCCGAACTGATAACCCTTGTCTCACTGTGACGCACCTTTGCTAAACACGAGATCGGTGTCGGTCGCCAGCCGCAGCGTGGTCAGCGCGCCATCCTCGCCGGCCGTGCCATCGCCGGCTGTCAACTTCCAGCCGCCGGACGGGTCGTCGATGACGATCTCAACTGGCCAGGCGGGCACGCCAGGCTGTTTCTGAATGCGCAGGCGGTACAGATCGTCCTGAATCACGCCCGCCGGCAGTCGATAGCGCAGTACGACCTCATGTCCAGCGCCGGCTGGTGTCACGAGGAACCCACTGAAGAGGGCGCTTCCCGTCTCGCCGGTCGTCTGGCCGACCGAGTCCGGTTCAAAGCCCTGAGCATCCAGGAGCTGAGCGCCAGCGGGCGCATAGACACGAAGGTAGTCGAAATAGCAATAGCGCTGCAGGTCCTCGTAGCTGTCGCCGTAGTCTGCTTTCTGGATGCATGGTCCGTCGATGGGCTGGCCGTGGTGGGTATAGGTCAGCCGCAGTTCGACCTCGGCGCTGCCATCAGCCTGTGGGTGAACGGTGTAGCGGGTGCCGCGGTCGACCAGCGCGTTGACCTTGTTCCAGCCGACGTTGCTGTCAACCACCAGCAGGTGATCGCCCGCGCCCGGTTCCACCGCGCCAGCCCAGCCCGCGTTCCGCAGCAGCGCCATAGTGGCCGGATCGGTGACGCTCAGCAGGATGTGTTTCTCCTGCAAACTGGAATAGATGGCCTGCGCCAGCGCGCCAAAATCCACATCGCCTGCCTCAATCTTGGCCCGGCCAGCTGCGGCCAGATCGCCCATGAAGTCTTTGCGGTGCCGCCACCACTGCGATTTTTTCTCATCAGCCACGGTGGTCTCGGTGTCCACCGGCGCGGCCCAGACCTCGCGCATGGCAGCCACCAGGTTCTGCGCTGTCACCGGTTCGTCGTAGCCAGGCAGCGCCAGCGGCTCCATAGCGCCGACCAGACGGCGCGCGGCCTCGATGTCGAAAGCGAAGACGCCGTCGGTAGCCGTTCCTGTGTCCAGTTGGTACAGTGACTGGGCCACGCTGGCTGCCGTTGGATAGTCCGCTGACCAGTTGGAGTCGCGGAAGACCAGGATCTGCGCGCCCATGGTCCGCAGAAGATCAGGCGGCGCAACCGGGTGGTCGACGTCCGGGTTGAACACCGAATAGCTGTCGCTGAAGTCCAGGGTGCCCAGCTCGCCACCCGCCACAGTCATCAGGCCAACGCCGCTGATAAAACCACCGGTGGGGCGCAGTTCTTCGCTGTTCTGGGCCAGCAACAGATAGGTGCGAGGCGCTTCCGCGCCCAGCAGGGCCGGCGCTACCTTGCCCAGCGAAACGGCGGTTTGCAGGGTCGGCAGATAGCGGTCCAACTGAGCCAACGGGCCGGCAATGCGCGGGTCCAGGGCGGCGACATCGAGGCGGGTGCGAATGTCGGCCACGTTGTTCAAGGCAGTCTCGGCGGTGTCCCAGTCCGGCTGGCTGGCTTGCACCGCCGCCGTGACGCGCGCCAGCGCCGAACCATCTCCGCCGGCCTGCGACGCCTCCAGCACCGCCAGCGCGCCGTCCAACGCGGCCCGCCCGGCCGTGGCCGTCTGCTGGCCCAATTGCAGCAGATCTGGCGCAGCGGCCGCTTCAGCGCCGACGCCCGGCAGCCAGCCCAACCCCTTGCTCAACGCCAGGAAGGGGCTGGCCTGAGTTTCTACCTGCGCCAGATCGGTCTCCAGGCGCGCGAAACGGTCGCGCAGTGTGCTCAGCGAAGCCGAGTCCAGGGCTACGAGGGAGTCCCGGTTCAGACCTTGCAGCGCGCGCACCTCCTGCAGGGCCGAGCGGGCTGCTGTGGCGGCTCGATAGGCTCGAAAGCCGAAGAATCCAGCCGCGGCCAACAAAAAGACGATGATAATCAGGCAGCCAGCCCGGCCTCTTGATCGGCTCGCGGGCTGAGGATTGAAGTCACTCATTGAGGAGATACCCTACCATAACCAATGCCTTCTGACAAGTGTTCAAGGTCACGATGTGACTGTCTGAACAGAACCGAAGGTCCTTGTTTGGCAGACACGATTCGACAAACGGCTTGACATGTCCTGATGGTAACTGCTCAGCGCGGCAACCGACGCGACAGTCTCTCTGCCGCAAGACAAGGACTGTCAGCCCTCGGTAGCCCGATTGGTTAGCGCTGATGTTGATCAAGGCTGTCAGTTCTGGACCAATCGATAGAGTTGCCAGCGCGGCCGGCCCGACTCATCGGGCGGCGCGGGCAGCGATTCCCAGACTGCGCCGGCTGGCGGAGGCGGCAGGTCTGGCATATCGGGGCCGGCCTGCGCGAGGTAGACCGGCCGGACGGCACGTGCGTTCTCGATCAGCGCCCCGACCGACTCGCCTCCCAGGCCGGGCTGGGCAGCACCAACGGCTGTGCGGTAGTTCGCCAGCGTCCACAGATCGCGGCTGACAGGCAGCACGTCTGGCCGTCGTCCCGCACCGTAGCGCCCGTACCACAGTCCAAAAGTCGCCCGGTCGCCCGCGGTCAACACCAGGGCATCCTCGGCAACCGCGCCCAGCACGCCATCCACAAACTCCTCAGCGCCGCGGTCACGACTCAGGTCGTTAGTCTGCCAGTTCAGCCCCAGCGGCACAACGATCAGCAGCGCGGCCAGCAACGTGATCACCCAACGGCCGTGCTGGCTGGCGCCGTGCAGCCAATTGGCCAGCGCCGCCAGGCCCACACCCAGCCATACGGCGGCAAACGGCCAG
>JAWKOJ010000035.1:0-48470 GCA_041391245.1 Caldilineales bacterium | reverse complement strand
AGCGCGATAATTGCCTGCGCAAGCCATCGGGATCGACTTCGCCAGCAATGAGCAGGCCGGTATCAAACAGCGGCTCATCACCGATCGTCTCTACAAGTTGCTTGAATTCCATAGCAACAATATATCACAATTGGTAAGTTACTGCAACGAAATGACCAAACAGAACCCCTCGCTCCCCAAATCCATGACAGACAACGACCGCGGCTCGGCAGCTTGGTGGAACCAGCGTTACCAGGCCGCCGAAACGCCCTGGGACACGGGCATCGTACCGCCGGAGGTGCACGAACTGGTGGACAGCGGCGCGTTGCAGCCGCCCGGCGTTGCACTGGACCTAGGCTGCGGCACGGGGACCAACTCGGCGTTTCTGGCGCGGCTGGGGTTCACCGTCTTCGGGGTCGATCTGGCGGTGACAGCGTTGCAACGGGCGCGAACCAAGGCGCTATCTGCCGGTCTGCCGGCTTACTTCTGCGCCGGTGATGTAGCCGATCTGGGCTTCGTGCCGGTGCGGGCCACCTTCGCGCTGGACATCGGCTGTCTGCACAGCCTCTCCCCCGACAACCGGGCGCGCTACGCCGCCTCGCTGGCCCAACGGCTGGAAAGCGGCGGACTCTACCTGATGTACGGGTTCGACCAGGACACGGAACTGGATTCCGGCCCGGCCGGCTTTGGCGCGGACGAGATCGCCCAGCGCTTCGCCCCCTATTTCGAGATACTGTGGCGCCGCCCCAGCTTGCAGGGCGAGCGGCCGGTGGCTTGGTATCTGCTCAGGCGGAGTTAGGCGACGACGCCGAGCCGGTCAGGCAACACCTCGATCTCTACCCGGTGGACGTCGTTCCATAGGATCTCGCCGTCAGCGTGGACGGGTAGGGGGTTCTCCGACTCGACCAGCAGGTGGGTAAAGCGGGTCATCTCCACGGCCGGCTCGCCCAGGTGGTCGCCCTTCATGGCCTTGGGCAGCAGGCGCAGGATGTGGCGGCGCGGCAGCGCATCCACGATGCACAGGTCCAGCAGGCCGTCGTCGGGTACGGCCTCCGGCGTGATCCTGAAGCCGCCGCCGATGCGGTAGTTGTTACCGATGGTCAGCATCAGGATCTGCTTGTCCGTGCGGCGGTCGCCGTCCTTGTCGATCTGCACCACCGGCAGGGGAAAGTTGGCCATGGCGCGGAAGACCGCCATCAGGTACATGGCCTGGCCGCGCAGCCAGGTCAGCTTGTGCGCCTCGATGTTGATCTGCGCCTCGAAGCCGATGCCCACGTTGTTGGCGAAGTAGCGCCCGTTGACCGTGCCGGCGTCCACCCGGCGCACGTGGCCGCGCTTGAGAACCTCCGCCGCCTGGCGCAGGTCGGTGGTGATGCCCAGCGCGCCGGCAAAGTCGTTGCCGGAGCCGATTGGCATGACGCCCAGCCGGGCAGCCGGGCCTTCCGCATCCGCCTTCAGGATACCGTTCACCACCTCGTTGAGCGTGCCATCGCCGCCGGCCGCTACGATCAGCTCCCGGCCTGCCTCCACCGCGCGCTGCGCCAGCTCAACCGCGTGGCCGCGGTTTTCGGAGACTACCGAGTCGAACTCGAAGTCCACCGCGTGCAGCGCAGCGACCACCGCCTCGGCGCGCTTGGCGCCGCGGCCGCGGCCGGCGTACGGGTTGAAGATGACGAGGGCTTTGCTCATGTTTGGTCGCTCGGGGGCAAATCTGGCACGGTAGGCCCCTCCGGGGTGCACGCAAGGACCGGCCAGAGCAAGTTCCAGGGAATAGCCGTCCCCGCAAACAGCGCTGTTTGCGGGGACGGTTCCTGACGTATCTCAGTTCAGGTTGGTTTCAGGGCTACTTTGTCTCGATCAAAATCTGCTCGATGGTCGTGCCCGGCTCGGTGGCCGTTCCCGGATCGCGCAGGTTGATCTCTGCCAGCACGTCCTCACCTTCGAGCACCTTGCCGAAGATGGTGTGCTGGCCGTTGAGCCAGTCGGTAGCGTCGTAAGTGATGAAGAACTGGCTGCCGTTGGTGTTCGGACCCGCGTTGGCCATGGCCAGAATGCCGGCGCTGTCAAAGACGAGATCAGGCACGATCTCGTCCTGGAAGGTGTAGCCGGGGCCGCCCGTGCCGGTGCCAGTCGGGTCGCCAGCCTGCGCCATGAAACCTTCGATAACACGGTGGAAGGTGGTGTTGTCGTAGAAGCCCAGGTTGGCCAGCGTCACGAAGTTGTTGACGGTGATCGGCGTCTGATCCTCGTACAGATCGACCACGATATCGCCCTTGTCGGTAACGATGCGGGCCGTGTAGTCCACGCCTTCCTCCAGCGTCATCTCGGGCGGGACATTGAACATGTCGTTGCGCTCAGCCGGGTCCAGCGCTGCCAGCGGGCGGTCGCCGGATGTGTCGGACGTCGGAGCAAAGGGGGTCGGCGTGGGCGTCGGCGGCGGCGGGGTCGGCGCGCTGCGCTCGGCCGCCTCGCTGATCACCACCTTGTTGATGACATCGCCCTGTTCGATGGTCTGGGCGACGTCCAGGCCGTCGAGGATGTAGCCAAACGCCGAGTAGATGCCGTCGATTTCGGGCACCGCCTCCAGCGTGATGTAGAGCTGGCTACCGTTGCTGAGCTGCTCAGGGTTGACCTGGTCGGGCAGCCGCAGATAGCCGATGGTGCCGGCCGGGTTGGGAATGCCGATCTCCGCCGGAAAGTCGTAGCCAGGGCTGCCGTTGCCGTCACCTGCCGCGTCGCCGGTCAGAACCGCCATGGGCGGGCCGGCCTGGAAGGCAGGCATGCCGTCGTAGTAGCCCATCTCGGACAGGACAACGAAGTTATTGACGGCATTGGGCGCGTCCTGGGAATAGAGCTCGGCAGTGAAGTCGCCTTTGGTGGTCTCGAAGGTCGCCAGATATACCTTGCCGGGGTCGATGGCCATGTCGGGCGGCTGCTGGAAGATGAAGGCGCGGTTGGCCAGATCCACCTCCGCCAGCGGGCGCTCGCCGTCCGCGGGCATCACCGGCTTGGGGCCGAAATCAGGCAGATTGGCAGTGGTCGTAACTGCCGACGTATCGGTGACCGGTGCGGAGGTGTCTGCCTGAACATTTGCCGGGGCGGCAGGCGCGGCAGGCGCGGCCGTCGGCGCCTCGGTTGCTGTGGTCGTACCGGCCGGCGGCGGCGCAGAACAGGCAGCAACCAGCACCAGCGCCAGAGTCATCAGACCGATGATGACAGCGAATCTTAGGGGTTTCTTCGTTTGCATGTGACTTCTTCTCCAATCGTCTCTCGAAACTCGACTTCTTCGGCAGAGTTGAGTTTCTATTTCGCCATTCTCAGAAGTCCGCCTTCCCGGAAGAAGTCGAACTTCTCAACCACTGCCATCGGACGTTCGACCGTGCCGAAAAAGTCGAACGTCTCAGAGGGTAGCCGGCATCGGCGCGCCCAGGCGGATCACATGATCCGCTGCGCCAGCCAACCCGGCGGTCACGTTGACCGCATCGACCACCACCCGCACCCGGCTCACCACCCTGGCGTAATCAACCGTCGTATGGCCGGTCAAAATGACCGCCGCGTCAGCCGCGTCCAGCCCCTCATCGAGTGGGATGCTGTGCAGAGTCGTCGGTCTGCGGTGCAGGGCGTTGCCTCCGGTGCGGAAGGTGGCTACAAATGGGTCATGATACTCGATATGTGCGCCCGCGTCCAATAACAGTTCGATGACTCGCTGTGCCGGAGAGTTACGGGCGTCGTCGATGTCGCGTTTGAAGGCGACACCCAGGATCAGCACCGTGGCGCCGCGCAGCGGCTTGCCGTCCAGGTTGAGCCCGGCAGCCACCTTGCGCACCACATGGTCCGGCATGTCGGCGTTGACCTCGGCCGCCAGCTCGATGAACTTGGTATAGAAGTCGAACTCCCTCGCCTTCCACGACAGGTAGTACGGATCGACCGGAATACAGTGGCCGCCAACGCCGGGTCCGGGGGTAAACGCCATGAAGCCGAAGGGCTTGGTCCTCGCCGCATCGATGACCTCCCAGATGTCGATGTCCATCCGTTCCATCAGCACCGCCAGCTCGTTGACCATGGCGATGTTAACGCTGCGGAAGATGTTCTCCAGCAGCTTCGTCATCTCGGCTGCCCGCGGTGTGGAGACGGGGTGTACGTCCGGCGTGAGGTGGCGAAACAGCGCGCAGGCAAGCTCGGTGCACTGCGCCGTCAGCCCGCCTACCACCTTGGGGATGTTGTGGGCGCTGTACTGGCGATTGCCGGGATCGATGCGCTCCGGCGAGAACACCAGGTGAAAGTCACGGCCCGCCGCCAGCCCGCTGCGCTCCAGGATTGGCTGCACGACCTCCTCGGTGGTGCCGGGATAGGTGGTGCTCTGCAGGATGACCATCGTGCCGGGGCGCAGGTTGCCGGCGATGCCCTGCGCAGCCGATATGATGTAGCGCAGATCGGGCGTCTTCATGTCGTCGAACGGCGTCGGTACGCAGATCAGCGTTACATCGGCCTCGACCAGATGCCCGTAGTCTGTGGAAGCCAACAGCCGGCGGGCAGCCACCAGCGGCGCCAGCTGTTCCGACGGCACGTCGGGAATCTGGCTCTCGCCGCGGTTGACGGCTGCAACCCGTTCGCCGTTGACGTCGATACCGATGACCGGGAAGCCGGCCGCGGCAAATGCCGTGGCGTGCGGCAGCCCGACATATCCCAGCCCGACAACTCCGATGGTGGCAGTCCTGGTGCTGATTTTTGTGCTTAGTGACATCAAACCTCGTCAGTCGTCACACTTCGTCATGCCGGCGCAGGCATCCACGGCCCGCGGGAGAGTTTTACAACGCGGGCGCAACGCGCAACCTGCAACTTGCCACCTGCTACTCATGCCCTACCCGCGCCTCCAGCCACCAGATAGCGGCCACGCCGGCCAGCCCGATGGCCGCCCCTACGAGATAGCCTTCGATCACCGTGGCCGTGGTGACAAAGATTGCGGCCATGCCGAAAATGCCGCCGATAAGGTAGCACATCAGGACCGCCTCACGCTTCGAGCCGGTCAGGCGGGCCAGACGGTGAGAGATGTGGTCCTTGCCTGCTGTCGTCAGCGGGTTCACGCCGCGACGGATGCGCGAGACCATCACCAGCGACGTGTCCAGAATCGGCAACCCCAGGACCAGCACCGGCGCCATCCAGGTCACCATGTCTGTGTTGGCAGGAAAGCGCAGCTTGATGCCCAGCGCGGCCAGCACGAAACCAATGAACAGCGAACCGCTGTCACCCATGAAGATGCTGGCCGGGTTGAAGTTGTACCAGAGAAAGCCGATGCAAGCGCCCAACAGCGCCGCCGACATCGCGCCTACCAGATACTGGTCGTTGAGGGCCGCCAGCAGCAGGAAGAACGCCGACGCCACCGCGGCCACGCCGGCCGACAGGCCGTCCATGTTGTCGAGAAAGTTCAGCGCGTTGGTAATGCCCACGACCCAGAGCACCGTGACCGCGATGTTCAGCCATTGCTGGTCGAACACGGCCACCTGCACGCCGCTGAAGATCAGCACGCCGGCCGCCAGAGCCTGCACGATGAGCTTGGGCGCCGCACCGATAGGGCTGTGGTCGTCGATGCTGCCCACCACCGAGACCAGCGTGGCGCCGATCAGAATGCCGATGGCCTCGTTGATGCGAAAGCGCGTGCCCAGGATCAGCAACGCCAGGATGAATCCGGCGTAGATCGCCAGTCCGCCCAGCCGCGGCATGGGAGTCGCATGCACCTTGCGGAAGTTGGGCTGGTCGATGAAGCCGTAGCGCCATGCAACACGCCGCACCACCGGCGTTGCCAACACAACCCCGACCAGGGCTGTGATGGCAATCAGAACATAGACTCCTTCTGCGTTTGCCATGTTGTAATGCTCTGGCCTACCCGCCGCGCTGCGCCTGAAGTTGATCGATCAGCGTTTGCAGCGCGGCCCGGTCCTCGTCCTTGGTAACCAGTTCCAGCGCGCGTTGAGCAAACTGGAGGGCGCTGTCATAGTCGCCGGCCTCGCTGTAGAGGATGGCCAGGTTGCGGATCGACGCCAGGTCGTTGGGTCGCGTCTCCAGCACTGCCAGGTTCTGCTCGACGGCTTTCTCCTGATCGCCCTGCTCGGCGTACAGAAAGCCCAGATTGCTGTGGAACGATGTGTCGCGCGGCGCGATCTTGAGGCCAGCCTCGTAGGCTTCGATGGCCTTGTCGTTCTGGTTGGAGCGCTGATAAAAGTCACCCAGGCGTCGATAGGTGTCCGGGTATTGCTGATCCAGCGCCAACGAGATGTCGAACTGCTCCAGCGCCTTGTCGGGCTGACCGGCCACCTGGTAAGCGGTTCCGTACTCGTTGTGCAGGTGCGCCGCGTTCGGGCTCAACCGGGTGGCGACGGCGTAGTAGTCCAGCGCCTTCTGCACGGCTGCAGCCCGTTCGTCCCCGCTGGTCATCTGCGATTTGGCCAGATAGAGCCGGCCCAGATTGGCCGAGTGGTCGGTGTTGAGGGGGTTCAGCTCCTGTGCGCGCAGCAGCGACTCCTCGGCGTTGGCCAGGAAGGCCTGCTGCTGAGAGCCGGAGCTGGCCCGCGCCTGTTCCAACTGGGCCCGCCCCAGGAAGAGGTAGTAGTAATCCTCCTGCGGCTCCTCGTCGATCGCCATCTGGTACAGTTGGATCGCCTCGGTGAAGCGGCCGGCGTTGTCGTAGGCCTGGCCTTGCTTGTAGACGATGTCGGCCCGCACCAGGCTGGCATTGAGGTTGAAGATGATCAGCAGACCAACCACGGCCAGCACCGCGCCAGCGGCCGGTGCCAACCAACCGCCCGCGCCCAGCCATGCTGGCCCGCCGCGCTGCGTGCGCCAGACTGTGAACGCCAGCAGGACGATGAGCAGCAGGCTGATGATGTACAACTCGGTGATGTGGTTGGCCGACATGTTGGCCAATTGCTCCAGGGTAATCGAGCGGCCGGGCTGTTGGCGGGCCGCGTCGCCGGCAATGGTCGCGGCGTGCAGCAGGCCGAGGCCAAAGAACATGCCCAGCGAGATCGCCAGTGAGATCAGCGCGCCCTTGCCGAGCCAGCGCGCCGTGACCGCCGTCGTCCGGCTGCGGGCGATGTCAAGAAGCGCCACTACCGTGCCCACCAGCACCACGAAGATCACCATCCAGAACAGGCCGAGGCTGACAAACCGTTCGCCCAGCTTGGTGTCCACCCGGCTGGTGAACGACTGGATGAAGACAACGATCGGGTTGGTGCTGCGCAGGTCCAGCACGTTGGGGTTGATGATGTAGTTGAACGCGATGATGAAGAGCATGATGCCCAGCGCGACGGCGTAGATGATCACCTCGTCCCACTGGCCTGCCGCGGGCGCCGGGCGGGCCGGAGCAGGTGCGCTGGTTCCCCGCCGCTTCTTGCGGCGGCCGGTCGTTACCACCGGCGCCGGCTGCGGGGCAGGCTCCTCAGCTTGCTCGTTCAACGTGAGCCAGCCCATGCCTACGACAACAAGCACCGCGCTCCAGATCCAGAAGTAGGTGCGCGTCGAGGCGATGGCGATGCCGAAGTGGATCTCGATGAAATGGGCGATCACCGTGGCCAGGACGGTCATGACGATCAGCTCGCGCTGGCCCAGGCGCATGGGATGCTGGCCGACCTCGTTCCAGATGGCCGCGATCAGGATGTAGGCGAGGATAGCCAGGCTCATGCCGGCCGGCAGCGCAATGCCGAACAGCACCCAGTTGCCCATCGCAGTGTAGGCCAGCAGCGACCCAAGCACCGCGCCGCCGATTGCCAGAACGAAGAAGAGTATCTTCTGGCCGCGGGTCCGCATCAGGCCCAGCCAAGACAGGCTGAAAAAGAAGATGCTCAGGAAGAGCGCCATGTAGGCGATAAATCCCAGGATGCCGGTGATCACCAGCGAGTCAAAGGTCTCGTTGTGCGAACGGTCAGGAGACGCGTTGCGCGACTCGTAGTGCGCCAGATCGGGTGGGTAGAAGGGGTTGAACGCCATCCACATTGCTTCCGGCCCGTAGCCGATCAGCGGCCGCAGCGCGTTGAGCCGGTCCGGTTCGCTGGCCGTGACATCGCCTTCGCCGCCGGTCGCGGGGTATTGCAGCGGCTCGTGGGGACCGATCAACTCCGACGCGCCCTCCCAGATCAGCGTACGGACCCTCGCCGTCTGACTTTCAAGGTCCAGAGCGGTGCCCAGGCGGCCAATGATGGGATTGGTGCGCAGAGGCGCCAGCGGCGATCCGGGGATGTTGAACACCACCAGAAACACGAGGCCGGCCAGCGCGAGGCCAATCCACGGCAGCCACAGCCAGCGCTCCAGTCCCCGAATAAGCCCTCCTTGGTTTTCCCTTTCACCGGCGCGGCCGCGCAGCCCCAGCAGGAAGAGCAGGATAAACACGAACAGCCCGGCCAGCCAGCCCAGCAGCGGGCCGCGGCTCTGGGTAAACAGGATCGCCAGGCTTTGCACCGCGATGATGAACAGATAGAACCCGGCCAACACCGCGTCCATGGTCGATTGCCGGTTGTCGTCCCCGCCCACAAGCCTGCCCAGATGTTCCAGCAGCCGCTCCAGAGTCAGGAAGAACGCCATCAGCAGATACGCGGCCACGAAGATCGCGTTGCCCATGTTGCCGGCGATGCGCCGTTGAACGTCGCCGCCCCACGGCAGCGGGTCCAAATCGGCGCGCTGCAACAGGCCGTAGATCGCAATCGGCACGCTGACCAGGATGATGACGTAGGCCATGCGCCGCCACTGCTCCGGCCGCCGCAGATGCCCCAGCACCAGGAAGAAGATCACGATGTACGACAGCGTGGAATAGGTGCCCTGCAAGCGCTGGTAGGAGCCGAAGAAGCTGATGCGCGGGTTGATGGAGAACACCGTGCTGATGAGATACGCCAGCACCAGCAGCAGGGTGGGCAGCACCAGCGGCGTATCGAGGATGCGCCGCCACAGCGAGGTTCGCTCGCCATCGCCCGTCTGCCCGCGCCGCAGCCCGTCGTTCAACACCTTGACCAGCCAGGCGATGGCCATCACCAGTGCGATGGAGCGCAACACGCTGATCTTGTCGGGCTCGAACACCCGGCTGGAGTGGACATTGAAGAACAGCGGCACGTAGATCAGCGCCGCCAGCCATCCGGCTTCGATGATTGCCTCGCAGAAGCGAGTTAGTTTTGTTGTCATGGAGTAGGGGTTGTGTCGTCTGGGGATAAATGTCGATCTGTTGCTCGGTTGGACGGCGTTCGTATACCATCGGCTAACTCCAGAGGCGTCGGGCAATTATAGCACAGCGCCAAGCGGGTTGGCGAATGACAGGCTTTCGTCAGCCATTCTACTCCGCTGCCGAATGCGCCAGCATTACCTCACGTCCCTCACGCGCCGACTGGTAGATCGCCAGCACCAACGCCAGCGATTTGCGCGCCTCGGGGCCTGGCGTGCCCGGCAAACGCCCCTCCAATAACGCCAGCGCGAAGTCGCGGATCACCTCGCGGTGGCTGTAGCCGTAGACCGAGGGCGGATCGACGCGCTGGCTGGTCAGGATCTCCGCCTCTTGCTCCAGTTGGCCGCGCACCTTCCACAGTGTGACACGGTTCAGCGCCGTGCCGCCCACCTTCACCGATCCGTGCTCGCCGAAGATCGACACCGACCCCTCCAGGTTCTGCGGCCACGTCAGCGTCGACCCCTCCACGGTCGCCAGCGCGCCGCTGGCAAAGCGCAGCACCGCCACGCCCACATCCTCCGCCTCCATCTGGTGCGCCAGGGTCGCAGAGTAAGCCGAGACCGACTGCACCGGTCCCATGAACCATTGCAACGCATCGATGTGGTGGATGCTCTGGTTCATCAGCGCGCCGCCGTCCATGGCCCAGGTGCCGTGCCAGTCGTCCTCGTAATACGACTGCGGGCGATACCAGCGCACGCAGGCGTTGCCCAGATACAGCCGCCCCAGCAACCCGTCGTCGATGGCCTGGCGCAGCATCTGCATCGGCGAGTTGTAGCGGTTCTGCAAGACCACGCCCAAGGTCAGGCCGCGCGCCCGCGCCGCGGCGATCATGCGGTCGGCGTCGGCCAGGTTGAGCGCGATGGGTTTCTCCACCAGCACATGCTTGCCCGCTGCCAGCGCGTCCAGCGCCACCTCGGTGTGCAGGCCGCTGGGCACACAGATGCTGACGGCGTCGATGTCGGGGCGATCCAACAGGCTGCGGTGGTCGTAGTGCGCAACCGCGCTGTATTCGCTGCTAAAGTGGTCGGCGCGGCTGGGCTTGACGTCGGCCACGGCCACCAATTCCGCCTCATGGATCTGCTGGATGGACTGGGCATGGCGCGGCGCCACCCGGCCGCAGCCGATCAGTCCGAAACGAATGGTCAACGGGATGTCTCCGTTCTGTCTTGTCGTCACTCCCGCGCAGGCGGGAGTCCAGGATGCAGTGCCTGCGCGATCTCTTGCATGCGGTCGGCCGCCACGTCCCAGGAAAAGCGCCGGCTGACGAACTCGCGGCCAGCCCGGCCAATCTGCTCGCGCTGCGCGCCGTCACGCAGCAGGCCAACGATCTGACTGGCCATTGTCGCCGCGTCATCGGCGATGAGCAAATCGCGGCCCGGCTGTGCGCCCAGTCCCTGGTTCACCACTGGCGTGGTGACCACCGGCCGCCCCGCAGCCATCGCTTCCAGCACCTTGTTCTGCACGCCGGCCGCAAAACGCAGCGGCGCCGCGAAGACCGCCGTCCGGTTCAGCGCCGCGTTCAGGTCGGGCACATAACCGGCTACGGTGACGCCCGGCTCGCTGGCCAGCGCCTGCACGTCCGGGCCGGGATCAGCGCCGGCCAGCGTCAGCGTGCAGTCCGGTATCTGCCGGCGAACCAGCGGCAGGATCTCCTGCGCCAGAAAGGTCGCCGCGTCGATGTTGTGGAAGACGCGCATGTGGCCGGTGAAGAGGAGGCTATTCGGCTCAGCCGGCTGGCCGGTGGGATGGAACGTCCCCAGATCAACGCCGTTGGGCACGACGCGGGTGTTGGCGTCGGGACACTCCGCCGCCAGCAATTGTCGGTCGTGCTCGCTGACCAGCCAGACCTCCTCGAAGCGCTGCGCGACCTCCCGCTCGTAGCGGGCAATGCGCGGCCGCTCGACCTTGTAGACCAGCCTGGAGGCTGCGCCGCGGTAGGCCATCGACCGCGCCAGCTCACTGGAGATCACGTCGGTCAGATCGACGACCCGGTACAGGCCGCGCTGCCGGTCCAGATACGGCGCCACGCGGAACAGGTGGATGTACGCCGCGTCGAATCGTTGGCGGCGCAGCGTCTCATCCACCAGCCGCTGCATGGCGGCCGAACGGTAGTACAGCGCCTGCATCGGCAGCCGCCGCCACGCGTTCAACGCGGCCGTCGCCGCCGAGCGCCGCGGGCTGAGCTGGACGACCTGCACCGACTTGAAATAGGGCGACAGCGCCGCGGTATGTTGCCGCTCCTTGTCCGACGCGATGAACGACAGCAGGTGCAACTCGTGCTCGCCGCCCAGCCGCTTGATCAGGTTGAAGGCGCGCAGCCGGTCGCCCCGGTCAGGCGGAAAGGGCAGACGCGGCGTCAGGCAGAGGAGTCTCATGGGAGAGGGGTATCCCAGCGAATGAAACCAGCGAATAGCCCCCTCACCCTATGGGAGATGGCCGTGGCGCGGGTCTGCCCCCTCTCCCTGTGGGAGAGGGCTGGGGTGAGGGTGAGTCCTCGCTCGCCGCGGGAGGCTGCAAAACATGGAGTGAGAGCGAAGCTGCGCACAGGAACGGTCAGGAGACCGGCCTGCGCGTTGCGATTCTTGACGCCCATACGCCGCCTCTGGTAGTATCGCTTCATGATCCGCAAACCTGTTATCGTCATCGGCTGTCCGCGCTCCGGCACGACACTCCTGTTCAACATTCTCTCAGAAGCGCCGGCGCTCTGGTCAATCGGCTACGAGAGCAAGGCCATCATCGAACGCTACCATGCGCCGGCCGTCAAGGGCTGGGAGTCGGGCGCCCTGGAGGCCGGCGACCTGACCGCCGAGTCGCGGGCCTTCATGCTGCGCGAGTTCCAACGCCAGGCGGCGCCGGGCACGTTCTGGCGCCGGGTCAACCAGTTCCGCGCCAGCCTGCGCGACAACCCGTTGTATCGCCGCGTTCGTCGCCGCGGTCGCGGCACCGCAGCCGGCTCAAGCGTCAGCAGCGCCCTGCCGCAGGCCGGTCTGGACACGATTCGCCGGGCCGTGGCGCTGCGCAACCGGGTCAGTCCGCCGCGCGGCGACATCTGCCTGGTGGAGAAGACGCCGGAGAACTGCCTGCGGCTGCCCTTTCTGCTGGCGCTCTTTCCCGACGCCCGCGTCATCTTCCTGACCAGGGACGGACGCAGCAACATCAGCTCGCTGATGGAGGGCTGGCTGGAGCCGCACACCTTTCCCGGCTACGATGTGCCGGCGACGCTCTCCATTCCGGGATACAGCCGGCCGCGCTGGGCCTTCTCGTTGATCCCTGGATGGCGGGACCTGACCGCCAGCCCGTTGGAGGAGGTCTGCGCCTGGCAGTGGATCCGCTGCAACGAGGCCGTGCTGGCCCATCGCGACCAGACCGCCGGCCGCGTGCCCTACCTCACCTTGCGCTACGAAGACCTGATCGCCGATCCTCGCAGCGCGCTGCAGAACGTGGCAACGTTCCTGGACATCGACTTCACAGCCAACTTTGGCCGGTACGCTGACAAACTACCCGAGATCAACGTCGTTTCCGCGCCTGACGCCGAGAAGTGGCGGCGCAAACACGGCGCCGAGATCGAGCGCATCCTACCGCTCATCGAGCCTACGATGGCGCGGTTGGGGCATCATCCTTAGGACTGGCAGTCCTCGGAAGGACTGCCAGTCCTGGTGTCAGTTCCGCCACCAGCCGCAGCAGTCGCTCCTCCATCTCCTGCCAGTTCCAGCGCTCCCGCACCAGCACCTGGCCGGCCCGCCCCAGCCGCGCCGCGTAGTCCGGGTCGCGCAGCAGCGCCAGGATCGCCGCTGCGTGCGCGTCCGGGTCGTCGGACTGCACCCGGAAGCCGTTGACGCCGTCGTGAACGAAGGGCCGTGTCGACGGCAGATCGCTGCTGACCACCGGCAGCCCATACGCCATGTACTCGAACAGCTTGGTGGGGATGTTCTTCTCGTTCTTGCGCGCCGCCTGCCACGTCACCCAGCCAACCGCCGCCTGCTGCAAGTACCTGCCGATGGACTCGAACGGCACCCGCCCCGTCAACGTCACCGCATCGGCGATGCCCAGCCGCGTGGCGTGGTCCGCCACTTCCTGCTCCAAGTCCGGCGGCATGAAATGCCCGACCACCAGCAGCCGCGCCGCCGGCATCTCCCTTCGCACCGCGCAAACGCCTCGACCATTAGCCCCGCCCCGCGGTTGCGCTCCATCCCGCCCAAGTACAGCACCACCGGCGCCGCCTCCGGTTCCGGCCCCCTCTCCCAGAGGAGAGGGTTGGGGTGAGGGCAGACGCTCGCTCCACAAACTCCATCGACGGAAAGTTGAACAGCGTCGTCTTCGGCATGTCGATCGCCGCAAAGTCCAGCGCGATCTGGTCGTCGGCGAAGATCAGGCCGCTTTGCAGGCGCGCCAGCCGCGGCTCCAGCCAGCCAAAAGCCCACGCGGCCGGGTAGCGTAGCACCGCCGGCATGTAATCCTTGACGGCGATGAAGTCCGCGTTGGCCTCATGGACGTCGTAGACCGTCGGCTTGCCGGTCTGCAAACGCAGCAGCGGAGTCGGCAACAGCAACTCCGGATCGTGGAACAGGTACAGGCCGGCATCCTCAGCCCGCGCCAGGCGCAGCAGCTCGCGCCACAACAGCGGCCGCTGCCAGCGCTGCACCCGCGGCAGCGGCACGATGCGCACCCCGTCCTTGACCTCCGCACGGTCGTGGACGGCGATCAGCGTCACGTCGTAGCCGGCGCTGCAGGCTGCACGCCTCGCGGTAGAAGACGCGGTTGTCCAGGGCGATGTGGACGCTGGAGAGGATGCAGATCTTGGCAGTCATGGGATTCTCCGGTTATCAGTGACCAGTGACCAGTTATCAGTCATCAGAAGCCAGTGATCAGAAGCCAGTGATCGATTCGGTTGCTATAACTGATAACTGATTACTAACCACCGTCCACCCTGCTCTTGATGACGCGCGCCGGCACGCCGCCCACGACGCTGAACGGCGGCACATCCTTCGTCACCACTGCGCCCGATCCGACGATGCTGCCGCGGCCGATGGTCACCCCGGCCAGCACCACCGCCCGGAAGCCGATCCACACGTCGTCCTCGATAACAATCGGTGCGTTGGTGTAGCCCTGGCGGGTCATGGGGATGTCGGTTCGCTGGTGGCCGTGGTTGCGGGTGATCATCAGCACATCGGCTGCGATCATCACGTCGTTGCCGAGGGTGATGCGCTCGTTCCAGGCGTAGAGCCGCGTGCCGGCGCCGATGAAGCAGCCATCGCCGGCCGAGACGTTGGCGGGATTGAAGATCTTGACGCCCGCGTCAACGTTCAGGTTCTGGCCGGCGCTGCGCATCAACGCACTGTAGTGCCGGCCGCGCCAGCGCTTCACCGCGTCGAAGCGCGGCAGATTGCCGAGGTTGTAGAGAAGGCGGTGAAACCAGTAGATCGGTGATCGTGACATGGGTTAGCTTCTTGCTGTCTGACCAGCCCCTTCTTGCAGCGGCTGCGGGGTGCGGCCTGCCGCCAGTGCAGCGTAGATCTCTCCGGCGCGCTGCATGTTCAGCCGCCGGTCGGCGCGCCGGGCGATCACCTGCCGGGCGGCTTCCTGCACGCGCCGGCGCCGGTCGCCATCCTGCACGAAGTCTGCAATCGCGTTTGCCGTGGCCGCCGGATCGTCCAGCGGCGCCACCGCGCCGGCGTTGCTGCCCACCCATTCACGCACCGAGGGCAGGTCGCTGACCACCATCGCCGCGCCGCAGGCCATGGCTTCCAGCACGGAGGTCGGTGTGCCGTCGGAGCGGGAAACTGAGACCGCCACGTCGGCAGCCTGGCTGTAGGCGGCAATCTCCCGGTCGCCGGCCAGGGGCGGGACGTAGCGCACTGCCTCGCCTGCGCCGGCTTCCTCCACGATGGCGCGGAACTGCGCCATCAGCGCCGGGTCGTGGCGATAGGTGAAGACGGCGAAAAGTGCGTCGGGAACCCGTTCGATCACCAGTGGGACGGCGCGTGCGATCTGCAATGGGTTGTAGACCGGCTGCACGGGGCGGATGCTCAGGACGAACGGACGGTCGCCGACACCCAGCCGGTCGCGCAGCGCTGCCCGCTCAGGTTGGGCCAGCGGATGGAACAGGTCGAGATCGACGCCCCAGGTCAGCACCTCGCTGCGCGCCGGTTCGACGCCCATTTCCACCGCCACGTCCGCCAACTGCTGCGAAACGCAGGTGACATAGTCGGCGCGCGCCAGCGCCCAGCGCGCCAGGGTCCGCTGCAAGCGGGACCGGCGCGGCCCGACCAGCAGATCGGAGCCCCAGGCAGAGAGCAGGAAGGGGTGCATACCGGCTGCCGCGCCCAGCCAGCCCGGACCGGCGACATACTGGGCGTGCAGCACATCGGGACGGAGGGAGCGCACCAACCGGCGCACCCGCGGCGCCCAGGCCAGATAGCGCAGCTTGCGCGTGTTGGTCAACGCCGTCAGGTCGTGGTAGATGATGCCCGCCGGCAGCGCGCCGGTGTGCGGCAGGTCCCCGATCAGGTGCACCTCGTGGCCCTGTTGCACAAAGTAGGTCAGCCAGCGGTGGGTATGGATGCTGGTCGGGTTGGCGATGATGCAAAGACGCATGGTGGATTCTCGGAACTGGCACGGTCGGCCCACTCCGGGGTGCTGCGCAAAGACCGGCCAGAGCAGTTTTCTGTGGAGTCGGCATCCTGACTTGAAAATAGACGCTGCTGCGGCCGGTCTCCGACCGTGCCGCCTCGATTTTCATCCATGGTTGTGCGAGTAGCGCATGGTCGTCTCAGATGCCGGCTCGGCGCGGTCAGGCCGTGTCGGACCGCGCGCGCCAGGCCCATCCGGCTGCGCGGACAACCTCGACGCGCGGCGCGGCCGGCTGCAGCAACATCGCCGCGCCGTAACGGCCCGCGGCGGCAAAGCGGCGCTCGATCATTAGCGCGTTGAGCACCATGAACTGCCAGCGAGCGATGTTGCGCTCCAGGATCGGCCGGTAGGCGGGGTCGAGGTTGTCGCGAAATGTCTCCAGGATCGACACCATGCTCTGCCGCCGCTCCGATGCCGGCCGCGGTGACCAGACGCCACCGCTGTGGGTCCGGTGGACGGCCATCACCTCGTCGATGTAGCCGATGTCGCCGTGCTGTGCGTTGAGCACGTGCAGCGGCCAGTCGCCGGCCGGCACGCCGTCGAACCAGGCGGGGAACTCACCGAACAAGTGGTTGCGGAACATCACCGTGCAGGTTGGGATGAAGTTGCTGTCCAGCAGGTCGAGCAGTGAATAGCGCTCCCGGTTGCGCCGGTTGACGCGCGGCGGTTGCGAGCCGTCTTCGTAGCGGTGTTCCAGGGCGTGAAAACAGATGGCGATGTCCGGGTTGGCGTCCAGGAAGTCGGCCTGGATCTGCAGCTTGTGCGATGCGGTCCAGTAGTCGTCGCCCTCAACGATGGCGATGTAGTCGCCCTGGCAGGCATGAAAACACTCGATGAAGTTGCGCCGCCGGCCGACGTTCCGCTCGCGCAGGATCGGCTTGACCACATCGGGGCACAGTTGCCGGTAGCGTTCAACCACCGCGCGCGTGCCGTCGGTCGAACAGTCCTCGCCGATGATGTGTTCCACGGCGAAGTCGGTCTGCTGCGCCAGCACGCCGACGATGTTCTGCTCGATGAACCGCTCGTGGTTGTAGGTGGTCGTCAGGACGCTGACCCTGGCGCTCATGCGTCGTCTCCTGCGCGCGCCAGCTCGCGGCGGATGGCCGCGCCATTGGCCACGGCAAAGGCGACGATCTGGCTGATGCAGTCCACGTCTTCGGGTGAGACGGCGGTTCCCGTCGGCAACACCAAAACCTGCCCGGCCAGCCGTTCGGTCACCGGCAATAACAGGCCGGCATGCGGGAAGTAAGAGCGATACGGTTCCATGCGGTGGACACCGGGGGCGAAGTAGCGCCGGGCGCGCACGTTCTCGGCGTGCAGCACCTGCACCAGCTCGTCGCGGCTGAGGCCGGTTACCGCCTCGTCAATCTCCACGACGATGTACTGGTAGTTCTGGCGCGCTTGCCCGTCGTAGCGCAGCATTCGCACGCCGGGAAGATTGGCCAGCGCGGCAGCATAGCGGTTGTAGTTGCGGCGGTTGGCGGCCACAAACTCGTCGATGCTCTCCAGCCCGGTCAGCCCCATGGCCGCCGAAACCTCGCTCATCTTGCCGTTGACGCCGATATAGACCACCGTGTCCAGCCCGGTGAAGCCGAAGTTCTGCATCAGCCGGATGCGCTGCGCCAGGTCGTCGTCGTTGGTGGCCACCGCGCCGCCCTCGAAGGTGTTGAAGAACTTGGTGGCGTGGAAGCTGAACACCTCGGCGTCGCCGAAGTTGCCGATCATCCGCTCGCCGGCTGAACAGGCGAAGGCGTGCGCTGCGTCGTAGATCAGCCGCAGGCCACGCCGCCGCGCGATCTCCGCCAGCGCATCCACGTTGCACGGCTGTCCCCAGAGGTGGACGCCCACGATGCCGCTGGTGCGCGGGGTGATCATGGCTTCCAGCCGCGCCGGGTCCAGCAGATGCGTCTGCGGGTCAACGTCGCAGAAAACGGGCGTGATCTCCTGCCACTGCAAGGCGTGCGCAGTGGCGACGAAGGTGAACGCAGGGACGATGACCTCGCCGGCCAGGCCCAGCGCGCGTGCCGCGATCTCCAGCGCCACCGTCCCGCTGCACATCGCGATCACGTGGCGGACGCCCAGATACGTCGCCAGTTTGGCCTCCAGTTCCTCGACGAAGGGGCCGCGGTTGGTCAGCCAGCGGCGGTCCAGCATGTCGCCGATGCGCGCCAGCAGCCGCTCGCGGTCGCCGATGTTGGGTCGGCCCACATGCAGCACCTCGTCGAAGGCAGGTGGACCGCCGAAGATGGCCAGATCGGGAAGGGTTTGCTTGGCTAACGTCATCGATTAAGTTCCAGGTGTTGCCTGATTCTCACCGGTTCGTTCCACATTAGCACATCGATGATAGAGAGGTTCGGGACAAACTGATAAGCAAGGCATGAATACACCAGCGGCGGCAGCTCTCTGAACTCGATTTGAACACCTCGTTGTCGAAAGTGTTGTTCGTCGTACAAGTCTCTGCCTCCAGGCAAGTTGATGTACGTGCCGGCGCCGAGCCACTCACAGATCGCCAGCACGCGATCCTGTGCGTCCAGCTCGGCGTCGTGAGCCATTGGCATCTCTGAAGCAAAGCTATAGCTGAACGCAACACGGAGCGCATCGCATATCTCGCGCAAAATACTCGCGTTCAGCCGGCTGATGGATCTCTCGTCGCTGTCCAGACAGGTGCTCACCAGGCTGATCGTTTCCTGAAATCGGGGAGCGCGTTTTCGATAATGATCAAGCTGGCCCTGGATTCTTTCCTTCCAGGCGTCGCCCTGGACCACCTCGACGTCCTTGATCGGAGTCCGATACGAGTCGTGAAAGGATCGCCGGTCGACTGGCGCCGTGATGTACTGCCAGCCCTCGCCGGGTTTCAGCACGCGATTGCGATTGATCCAGCCATGCTTGATATACTGCACTGAGTCGTAAATGACAAAATGATCGACGCTGTTGATGAGGTCGAAATACCCAAGATAAGGGAAAAAGTACGGCTGCATGATGCCCAGTCTCATGCCAGAAATCGCTCCAATTCAGTGCCTTGAGTTTCTCTGATGATTTCGCTGGCGATGGTTGGATCGAGCGTTGTCTCCCATCTGCGATACGAGCCGGGGTCCTTGACGACTGCGTACGGGTCGGGATCGTTCTTGCTGTGGCTGTAGCGAATGAAGTCCAGCGTCTGCTGCTGCATTGCCAGTCCAGCAAAAGAGAACAGGCGAGCAGCTTCGTCTTCCGGAGCGCTGACTAGTCGCTCGTATTGCACGATGCTAAAGCTGTCTGGATACGCCTGCTCGAACCGGAGAAACTTCCGGGCAACCTCTTTCCACTTCTCGAAGCCGTTAAACTCCTCGATTCGGCCCGCGTTCTTCTTGGGAGCCAGGCGCCACTCCTCCTGCGCATCCCAACCGGGGCGAAACTCCTTTGGCGCCGTCAGCCAGGAGTTGATCACCGCGCACGGATGGCGAACGATGCCGATGATCTTCACGCTGTCGATGGTCTCGAAAAAGAGCGGCAGCAAATGATGGTAGCGCACCATCTTCATCACCAGATGGCCCGACGTGTCTGTTTTGACAGCGGATTGCCAGAACTGGCTGGCCGCGGTTCGACGGTTGATATCGAGGATGAACTCGTCGTCGGACACGGCGTATAGTTCGTCCAAGAAACGACGGACGTCCGCGGCCGTCGATTGCAGAGTCAGCCGATCCTTGAAGCGATACGCAAACAGTGGCTGGTGGCGATAGGCAACATCCGGGTGGCTATCGAAGATCTGGCCAAGCCAGGAAGTGCCGGATCGAGGCACACCGTGAATCGACACAACTCGGTATGTCATGAAATTACGACTCCTCTGCAGACTTGCGCCGCCGGTCCAGCAGTTGTCGCGCCGCGGGCAACACCGTGGTGGTGAACATTCGTCGCTCCAGCAGCGCGAGCAGACCAGAATAGACTGCCAGGAAGAGGGCGGTTTTGAGCGTGGCGCTCAGCCAGGGCGAAGTTGGGGCCAGCCAGGCGGCTGCGCCCGCCCCGACCGCCAGCGCCAACCCTAACCCGAGCAACGGCACACCAAACAGCCGCCGGGCGGAGTAATCAACATAGCGGCGCGCCTGGCGCAGCAACACCAGGACTCCCACCACCGTCATGGCATCCACGGCCAGCGCGACCCCGGCGATGCCGAAACGGAGTCCCAGCGCAAACAGCCCGACCAGCAACACACCCAGCTGCGCCAGCCGCACCCGCAAAACCAGCTCCGGCCGGCCGACGGCCACGAACAGGTCGGCCACGGTCATCTTGATCGGATCAAGCAGCGTGTAGACCAGCATCAGCCGGAAGGCTTGCAACATCGGCAGCCACTTGTCGCCCAGCAGAATCGCGATAAGCTCGGGCGCGATCAGCGCCAACAGGCCGCCCAGCAGAAAACCACTGCGCACCAGCAGCGCGTTGGTGCGAAAGAACGCCTGGGAAAGCCGCTTGCGTTCGCCCTTCAGCTCGGCGTAGGTGCCGCCGGCCACCTGGTTGACCGGGCCGGCCAGGATGCGGCGCGGGTAGGTGGCAAAGGTGTAGGCCCGAGAGTAGTAGCCCAGCGCCGTGTCGCCCAGATAGCGCAGCGTCCACAGGTCGTCCACCCGGTCCAGCGCCAGCAGCAGCGCGCCGGCGCCGAAGTTGCGGCTGCCGAAGCGCAGGTAATAGCGCACCGTGGCGCGGCTCCAGCCAAACCGGGGCCGCCAGACCGGCCGCCAGACGTA
The DNA here is from genome assembly GCA_041391245.1 of Caldilineales bacterium. Classification (GTDB taxonomy): domain Bacteria; phylum Chloroflexota; class Anaerolineae; order JAAEKA01; family JAAEKA01; genus JACKBK01. Next base: position 27,941 of record JAWKOJ010000035.1, on the reverse strand, counting down.
CAAGCCGAAGATGCTGACAAACATCAGCGACAGGTCGGTGGCCAGCAGCGCCCACAGTGTCACACCCAGCAGCGCCAGTCCGACTGCCAGCGCCGTCGAAAGCAGCGAGTCGGCGAACCCCAGCAGCGCCAGCCGCCGGTGCACCACCCGCCGCACCAGGATCAACCGCGGCGTCTGGGTGATCTCAAGCCCGGCGGTGGCCAACGTGAGCACAATCAGCGCCGTCTGTTGCTCGCCGCTGGTGCGCAGCAGGGCGAAGGCGATCAGCACGATCGCCCAGGCTGTGGTGAACAGCAGCTTGAGCGTGAAGTGGATGGTTGCGGCGCGGTCTTCGTCCTCGGTCTCGGCCGCACGGTGCAGAAACGCTCCACCCATGCCGAAGCTCGCGAACACCGATGTCAGCACTACCAACGCTGGCGCCAGCGTAGACGCCGAAGGTCTCCACCGGCAGCAGTCGGGCCAGGATGACCGAACGAGCGAAGAGGACAACCATGCCGCTCATCCCGCTGGCCATGTTCCAGGCCACTGCGGCGGTGCTGCGCCGCGCCAGATCCTTGCTCACGGGTTCGTCCGTCTGCGGCTGTCACGCAGGCTCACAGCCGAGCCTCTGGCGCAGCACACGGTCGTACAGGACAGCCAGCGGCCCGCGCACCCGCGCCCAGGTGTAGCGCTGTGCGTTCTCAACAGCCGCCTGGCCAAGGTGGCTGGCCAGCTCAGGGTCGCTCGCCACCCGCAGAATCGTTTCAGCCAGCGCGTTCGCGTCGCCCGGCGCAACCAGCAGCGCGTTCACGCCGTCATGCACCATGTCGGGGATGCCGCCGACCGCGGTTGCCACCACCGGCAGCCCGCAGGCTGAGCCCTCGATCAGCACGTTGGGCTGGTTGTCCACGGCGCTGGAGATCACGAGAATGTCGGCCGTGTCGTAGGCCCGCGCCATCGCGCTGTATGGAACGCGGCCGGCAAAATGAACCGGCGCAGCCAATGCCTCCGCCTGCTCCCGTACGTCAGGCAGGCGCGGGCCGTCGCCGACCATGGTCAGCGTCGCTCCTGGCAGGCCGCGGCGCAGCCGTGCAAATGCTTCGATCATCAGTCCGGGGTTGCCGGAGTCGTCGAAGCTCTTGACCCAGAGCAGCGCCGGACGATCCGGATTGGCCAGCCGGGGCGATCCCGGTCCCGGCGGCGCAGCCCTAAACGGTTGCTGGTCGATCACGTTGGGAATGACGACCGGGGCCAGGCCGAGGCCCTCAAACACCCGGCCGGTAAAGAGCGACAGGACGATCAGAGCATCCAGCCGGCGCAGCAGCGCGCCGACGCTGGTGCTGTGGGCGGCTGCAAACTCGCCGGCCTTGCCGCCGTGGTAGGTTGCCACGGACGGCACGCCGCGCAGCTTGCCGATCAGCGTCACAGCCAGCATCGGCAGGTAGAAACCCCAGTACGACGCCAGGTGGGCGTGGATGATGTCCGCGCCGCCGACCGCCCGCCACAGCCGCGCCGGCACGAGCACCACCTGTGCGGCCGGCAAGAGCCACCGGCCCAGCCTGCCCAGCCGCCGCAGCGGCTGCACGTTGGTGTCGACGGGGCGGACAGTCGCGCCCTCGTCGCGCAGGCAGCTTTCCAGCATCTCCACCTGTGTGGAAACACCACCCGGCCGCGGGTAATGCGGACCGACCACGCAGACCGTCAGACCGGCGAAGGACGCCCCTGAGAAGTTCGACTTCTCCGAAACAGACGGACTTCTGGCCGCGCCGCGTATTTTCACTGGCGTCTGGGTTTCCATGGCAGGGTCGGCTGTCAAACGTCGAGAAGTTCGACTTCTCTGCATAAGTCGAACTTCTGGCCGCATCAATTCAAGCCGCATTATACCGTCGCAGCGTTCATCCGGCAGATTCAGCCATAGAACTCAGCAATGGCCGCCACGACCTGCTCCTGCTGCGCCTCGGTCAGCTCAGGATACATGGGCAGCGACAGCACCTCGCGCCCGGCCTGCTCGGCCACGGGCAGCGATCCCTCGCGCATGCCCAGGCTGGCGTACACCGCCTGCAGGTGCAGCGGCAGCGGGTAGTAGATGATCGCGCCGATGCCGCGGCTGTTCAGATGCGCGAGCAACTCATCCCGCTGCGGCGCGCGCAGCGTGTACTGGTGGTAGACGTGGCGCACATCAGGCCGGACAACTGGCGTCGTCACGGGTGCGCCAGACGCGGCAAGCATCGCATCGTAGCGGGCCGCGACCTCCTGGCGCGCCTCCTGCCAGCCATCCAGGTAGCGCAGCTTGACGCGCAGAATCGCGGCCTGCAGGCTGTCCAGCCGCGAGTTGAATCCCAGTTCCTCGTGGAAATAGCGGTTCTTGCCGCCCTGCCGGCGCAGCAGATCCAGGCGTTCGGCCAGCGCCGTGTCGCCGGTGACGGCCATACCCGCGTCGCCGTAGGCGCCCAGGTTCTTGGTTGGGTAGAAGCTCAGGCAGCCGACAGTGCCGATGCTACCGGCGGGTCGACCCTTGTAGCTTGCCCCGATGGCCTGGGCCGCATCCTCGATGACGCGGAGATCGTGCCGGTGCGCAATCTGCATGATCGCGTCCATGTCGGCCGGCTGGCCGTACAGATGCACCGGGATGATGGCGCGGGTGCGCGGCGTGATCGCTGCTTCGATGGCTGCCGGGTCGATGTTGAACGTGTCAGGCTCGATGTCCACGAAGACCGGCGTCGCGCCGCTGTGGCTGACCGTGTTAGCAGTGGCGACGAAGGTGAACGGCGTGGTGATGACCTCGTCGCCCGGTCCGATGTCCAGTGCGGCCAGCGACAGGCGCAGCGCATCGGTGCCCGACGCCAGGCCGACGCCGTATTGACAGCCGCAGAACGCGGCCACCTCCTGCTCCAGGGCCGCCACGTCCGGACCCAACACGAACTGGCCGCTCTCCAACACTCGATTGATAGCCTCGGCAATCTCATCACGCAGGGCGTCGTACTGGACTTTCAGATCCAGGATTGGGATCATGAATGATGAACTCCTCTTTGGAGATGACAGGGTTACAGGGTGAGTGGGTAAGGGGGTGACTGCCTCCGCGGCTTCCTACTCGTTCACATGTCTACTTGGTTACTTGTCTACCTGTCTACCCTGATCAGCAAATTCGCCAGCCGGCACGTCACGCACCACACGGGCCGGGCTGCCCATGACCAGCTTGGCGGGCGGGACGTCGCGCGTGACGATCGAGCCGGCGGCCACGAACGCCTCCGCGCCGACCTCGATTTTTGGCAACAGCGTGACATTGGCGCCGACGCGCGCGCCGCGGCGGATGGTCGGGCCGCCGCGCTGGGCGAAGCGCGCTTCGGTGCGGCCCATGAAGTTGTCGTTGCTGGTCACGACGCATGGGGCGATGAAACAGTCGTATTCGATCGTCGTCCAGGCTGCGATGTACGCGCCCGTCTGCAGCTTGCTGCGCCTGCCGATCCTGACATCGTTCTCCACGGTGACATGCGTGCCGACGATCACCTGGTCGCCAATAGTGCAGCCCTCGCGCACGAAGGCGTGGTCGCCCAAAAGGCACTGGCTGCCAATCGTGGTCCCGGCATAGACGACCGCGCCTGCGCCAATGACGGTGTGGTCGCCGACGACCAGCGGCGGCAGATCGGCGGGCGGTTGGACGGTGCTGGTGACGGCCGGCCGCGGCTGTCTGCCCAGCACCGCGTGCGCCTCGACGCGGCAGCCATCGCCCAGCCGCGTGCCGGCATAGACGACCGCGTGATGGCCGATCCAGCAACCAGCGCCGACCAGCGCGCCGGCCTCGATCACCGCGCCGAACCCGATCGTGCAGCCGTCGCCGACAAGGGCCGACGCATGAACAAAGAACCCGGGGTTCTGCCCGTTTTCCTCTTTTTCCTTCATTTCCCTCGTTTCCCCTGCCTTCCGCCTGAGTCGCCCGCGTTCTGCAGCAGCGTCTGGACGCGCGCCACAACCATGTCCAGCGCCACCTTGTTGTGGCCGCCTTCGGGGATGATCACGTCGGCGTAGCGTTTGCTGGGCTCCACGAACTCCAGGTGCATGGGCCGCACGGTGGTCAGGTACTGCTCGACTACCGAGTCCAGTGAGCGGCTGCGGTCTCTGATGTCGCGCTCCAGCCGGCGGATGAAACGGATGTCGGAGTCGGCGTCCACGAAGATCTTGACGTCGAACAGGTCGCGCAAGGCGCGTTCGGCGAAGATCAGGATGCCCTCGACCAGGATCACCGGCTCGGGATGCACCAGGCGCGTCTCGCCGGTGCGCGTAAAGGTGCGGAAGTCGTAGATGGGGATGTTGACCGGCCCGCCGCTGCGCAGTGTTTGCAGGTGCTCCACCAGCAGCGACGTCTCCAGCGAGTCGGGGTGATCGAAGTTGAGGCGCGCCCGCTCGGCCATCGGCATGTTGGATGCGTCGTAGTAGTAGGAGTCGTGCTGAATGAAGGCGATGCGGTTCCAGCCAACCTTCTCCAGGATCGCGTGCGCGACGGTTGTCTTGCCAGAGCCGGTGCCGCCCGCCACGCCGATCACAATCGGCCGTGTCTCTGCGCTCATGAGGACTGGTTCTCCTGCTGGTCGTAAGTCGCCGTCCAGGCTACCAGCCAGCGGCTGGCCGCACGCCAGGACCATGAGGGGGCGAGGCTTGCCTGCACAGCTAAATGGGCGCGCCCGCGCTGCACCGAGAGGAACAGACGGCCGCCGGGACGCCAGAGCGCCAACACGATGCCCAGCGCCGCCATCGCGGCCCCAAGCCAGATCAACGGCCGGGTCGGGTCGTAGCGGACATCGACGGTGATGAACTGGCCGGTGCGCAGTCGCAGGGTATCCTCGCCCACGCCCATGCTGGCGTTGCCCTCAACAAACTCGTTGAGCACCGGATCGCGCTGGCCTGCTCGGAAAGCCTGGACAAGGAAAGTCGGCCCTGCAAATCCCCGCTCCGGCAGCGCAGGAAAGCTGACGATGCTGATGACAAGCTGGCGGTCTGGCAGCAAGAAGACCTGCTCCGAGCGCGGCTGGTCGAACACCAGCGTCAACGAAGGGGCGGTTGTAGCCTGTATCTCCATTCGCTGGAGCTGCAGCGCCTCGCCACCCGGTCCGCTGGCGCTGACAGCCAGCGCAGGGCCCTGCGCGCGCCGCCGGATCGTCACGCCATCCGCGCGCGCGGCGCCGCCGGCCGAGAACGCTATCGTGTCTGCGGCGCCGGTTGCGTGCGAGATGCTCACACCAGCGAGCACCCCGTCCGCGTCGAGATTTGCGCTGAGCATGCTGTCGGGCCGGTTGCTCAACGCGACGGTGTCGCCCGGCGCAAGGGTGATTCCGCTTTCCTGCCAGCCGGCCAGTTGCCCCAGCCATAGGCCAGCCACCACGATCAGCAGCCCGCCGATGACCAGGACCGGCGCAAGCACACCGGCGCGGCTGCGCTCGGCCACCATCAGTGTATTGTCGCCAGAATCGGAAGAAACTACCCACCATCCTTCGTTGGTCAGATCCTCGTGCAGGCCAGCCTGTGCCGTATCCTGGTCCAGTTGGGCTGTAGCGTGCAACGGCCAGAGGGCAGCCTCGGCGGCCGCGGCCTGCGGATCAGGGTCGCGCAGCCGCCGCGAGGCATCACCGATTGCCAGACCCAGCCGCAACAGCAGGACGAACCCCAGCAGCCCGACCAGCGCCTGGAACCAGATACTGTGCCACAGGTTGAACAGCCCGGCGCCGGCCATCAACGGGCCCAGCGAGTCGAATTGCAGCGAGGTCTCGGCCAACCAACGGGCGGCATCGGCCGGCTGGCTGCGGTCGGCAGGCAGTTGCGGCAGAAGCAGGCTGGCCAGCAGCGCCACAAGGACCAGCGCGGCAACGAGCGCCAGCAGCTTGTCGCCGGCCAGCGCGCGATACAGCCTATCGACCGGGTGTATGGTGTTGCCGGGTGCCGGCGCCGCCGCCGGAGACGGCGGCGAGTCGCTGCGGGTCACAGGTGCCTCGCTGTTTCCAGTTCTGGCTCGGTCGGCGCATCCTGCTTCGCATCAAGGTGCGTCGTGTAGACCGGCCAGAGCGGAGATTCGATGTAAGATCAGCGTAACTATTCAGGCGAAGAGGACTGACAATCCCAGTCTTGTAGCCTGGTGAGTGTTACGCCAGTTGAAGCTCGGGTGATTGACAAGGACTGTCAGTCCTGGCTGAATAGATACGGATCAGCTGAACAAAAAAGCCCCGCCTGCGTGTTGCGCCTGGCGAGGCTGGGAGGAGCCACCCGTCGGATTTGAACCGACGACCGGCGCATTACGAATGCGCTGCTCTACCGACTGAGCTAGGGTGGCGCAGTGCCGGAGCTATGCCGGCAACCAGATTATAATCAGCTAAGACACGAACGCCAAATGATCGTCTGATACGCAGCGATCCGAGGATCACACGCGGGTGACGTAGCTGTCCGAGCGGGTGTCGATGCGTACGATGTCGCCGACATTGATAAACAGCGGCACCTGCACCTTTAGACCGGTCTCGAACTCCGCTTCTTTGGTGGCGCCGGTGGCCGTGTCGCCGGCAAATCCTGGTTCGGTGTAGGTCACTTCCATGTCTACGGTAGTAGGCAGCTCGATGTCGATGGGCTTGCCCTCGTAGCTGACAACATCCAGGGTCATCTCTGGCATCAGATAGTAGACAGCGTCGCCCAGCGTGTCGGCGGTGAGCATCGGCTGCTCGTACGTCTCCAGGTCCATGAAGGTGTACATATCGCCGTCGTGGTACAGGTACTGAACGGTGGCGTGGTCGAGACGAATGTCCTGCACCCGGTGGCCGGAGTTGAAGCTGCGCACGATGGTGGAGCCGGTGCGCAGGTCCCTGGCCTTGATCTTGATCGTGGCGCCGCCGCGCGCCATCTTGATGTGCTCGTATTCCAGCACCTTGTAAATGGAACCGTCGATCTCAAACGTGGTGCCCTTTTTTAATTCCTGAACGCCGATCATATGCTTTGTTCTCCTGTGGTTGCTTTGCACACCCGCCTGCCGCGGGCTGAAAAAGTGCGACACGCCAGTCAGCGCGCCGCACGTTGTTCATTATACGCACCCCCGAGAGCTTCGTCAAACAGCGAAGGGTGAATGTGGGCAATGAAGAACACCAGTATCGTATGTGATGCGGCGCAAACAACGTCATCGTGGCGCGAACTTGTGTTCTTAAGGTTATGGTGCTATAATCCTGCGAGTTGTGCTGGGCTACACGCCTTGGTATTCCAGCGGTAGCCCGGCTCTTTTTTGTGCAGTGAATTAAGGAGACTAACCCGTGCCTCTCAGCAAGACGGAAAAAGACACCATCACGAAGGAATACCAGGTACACTCGACCGATACCGGTTCGCCGGAAGTGCAGATCGCTCTTCTAACCGTGCGCATCAATCAGCTCATTGAACACCTCAAGGAGCACAAGCATGATGAAGCGTCGCGGCGAGGACTGTTGAAGCTGGTCGGCCAGAGACGCCGCCACCTGGCTTATCTGAGCCGCAAAGATCAACTGCGCTACAAGCAGCTTATCGAGCGTCTCGGACTGCGGAAGTAACGAGTTGTCGGGTAGAAAGGCCCAGTCTTTCTACCCGACGCATTTTGTAAGACCTGCTAAACCTGATCGAACCCTGGAGCCGGCCCGCCTGGCGCAGAGATGGTTCAGGTATTGGGGAGTGGCGCTGAGCGAGCAGTGATCAGTAGCCAGTGAACAGTAATCAGTTTCGGAGGTTTGCTACTGATAACTGATGACTGATCACCGGTTACTAAACTCAGCGATACTCCCCAGTCCCTGACCTCCGTGCCAGACCGGCGCCCGTGGCTGCTTTTTGCAGCCGCGGGTGTCGTCGCGTAGAAGGCGGCGCAGGTAGTGATCGGGTTTGGTGAGATCAAAACCAAATCTGAAAGGACTGTCATGCAAATTCAGAAGCATCAGTACACCTGCCGCATTGGCAGCCACGAGATCATCGTGGAAACCGGCACCCTGGCCCTGTTGGCCGGCGGCGCTGTCACCCTTCGCTCCGGCGACTCGGTGCTGTTGGCCACGGCCACCGGCTCCAAGTCTGTGCGCGAGGGAATCGATTTCTTCCCCCTGAGCGTCGATTTCGAGGAGAAGCTCTACGCCGCGGGCCGCATCCCCGGCTCCTTCTTCCGGCGCGAGGGCAGGCCCTCTGAGCAGGCTATCCTCACGGCGCGCCTGACCGATCGGCCGTTGCGCCCGCTTTTCAACAAGGCCATGCGCAACGAGGTTCAGGTCATCATCACGGCCATGAGCTCCGACGGCGAGAACCTGTTGGACGTGCTGGCCATCAACGCCGCCTCGTGCGCGCTAACAATCAGCGACGTTCCCTGGGACGGCCCCGTGGGCGCGGTGCGCGTCGGCTACATCGATGGCGAGTTCGTGCTCAATCCAACCGCTTCCGAGATGGAGAACAGCACGTTGGACCTGCGCGTGGCCGGCACCGATGACGCCATTCTGATGGTCGAAGCGGGCGCCGATGAAGTGCCCGAGGACGTGATGCTCGAGGCGCTGCGCATCGCCCATGCCGGCTTCCAGGACATCATCGAGATGCAGAAGCGGATGCGCGCCGAGATCGGCAAACCGAAGTTTGACTTCCAGGCGCCTGCGGCCAAGGACGATGTCAAGGCTGCCGTCCAGTCGCTGGTCGGCGACCGCATGGACGAGATCCTGCAGCAGGGGATGCTGAAGGAAGAGCGCGGCGCGGCGCTGGACGAGTTGAGCGTCGAGGCGCGCGACGAGCTGGACGAGTCCTTCGACGCAGCCGACGTTCGCTCGGCCTTCGACAGCGTGCTCAAGAACAGCGTGCGCGAGCAAATCCTCAACCAGGGCATTCGCCCCGACGGCCGCAAGACCACCGAGATCCGCCCGATCAGTTGCATGGTGGGACTGCTGCCGCGTGCCCATGGCACCGGCCTGTTCACCCGCGGTGAGACGCAGGTGCTGACCGTGGCAACGTTGGGCACGCCGCGCGAGGCGCAGGAACTGGACACGCTGTCTCCCGAAGACAGCAAGCGCTACATGCACCACTACAACTTCCCGGCATTCTCGACCGGTGAGACCTGGCCCAACCGCGGCCCGAAACGCCGCGAGATCGGCCACGGCGCGCTGGCCGAGCGGGCGTTGTTGCCCATGATCCCGCCCAAGGAACAATTCCCCTACACGCTGCGTCTGGTTTCCGAGGCGCTGGCCTCCAACGGCTCCACCTCCATGGCGTCCGTGTGCGGCAGCACGCTGGCGCTGATGGATGCAGGCGTGCCGATCCAGGCGCCGGTCGCGGGTATCGCGATGGGCCTGGTCACCGACACTGCCACCGGCCGTTACGCCATTCTGTCGGACATCCAGGGCATGGAAGACCACCTGGGCGACATGGACTTCAAGGTGGCCGGCACGCAGCACGGCATCACTGCCTTGCAGATGGACATCAAGATCAAGGGACTGAGCCTCGAGATGATGGCCCAGGCGCTGGAGCAGGCCCGCGAAGGCCGGCTCTTCATTCTGGGCAAGATGCTGGAGGTGCTGCCCGAGCCGCGCAAGGAGATGTCGCAGTACGCTCCGCGAATCATCACCGTCAAGATCGACCCCGAGAAGATCGGCAAGGTGATCGGACCCGGCGGCAAGATGATCCGGGCCATTCAGGAAGAGTACGATGTCAAGATCGACATCGACGACGACGGCTCTGTGTTTGTGGCCGCCGCCGACGGCACCAAGATCTACGGCGCCATCGCCCAGATCGAGGCGCTGACAGAGGAAGCCACCATCGGCAAGATCTACACGGGCAAGGTTGTGCGCACGGAGAGCTACGGCGCCTTTGTCGAGATCATGCCCGGCGTCGATGGTATGGTCCACATCTCGCAGCTTGCCGACTACCGCGTGCCCTCGGTTGAGGATATCGCCAGGGTCGGCGACGAGTTGATGGTTATGGTTATCGACATCGATCCGGGCAGCGGCAAGATCCGGCTCAGCCGGCAGGCCGTGTTGGAAGGCTGGACAGCCGAAGAGGCGCGCGAGCGCGACCGCAAGGGCAGCGGTGGCGGCAGCCGCGGTTCCTCGCGTGATGGCGGCGACCGCGATGACCGGCGTCGTCCGCGCCGCAACCGGTAGGAACCGGGTCGAAATCTACAAAAGCGTTTAGGAATGCGTTGTAATGGATGAGTATCGCTCGGATGAAGTAACGGCGACGCCGGCCGTGCAAAGCGAGAGCTACGACCTGCCCGAAGACGATATGCCACAGGTTGCCGTCAACGGACAGGCAGCAGTGGGTTCTGGCAGACGGCGAGGCGGTCTGGCCCGGGACATCGCGGAGACCGTGGTGCCGGCGATCATCATCGCGCTGCTCATCCACGTGTTCCTGGCCCAGGCGACCCGCGTCTATGGCCAGAGCATGGAGCCCAACCTGCACACCGACATGCGGCTGGTAGTAGAGAAGATCTCCTACCGGCTGCATCCGCCGGAGCGCGGCGACATCGTTGTGCTGCGGGTTCGTCCCGACGACGAGCTGCTGATCAAGCGGGTCGTCGGCTTGCCCGGCGATGAGGTGGCGATTCACGATGGCCGCGTCTACATCAACGGCGAACCGCTGGCTGAGGATTACCTGAACCAGGAGACCCGTGGCAATCTGGCGCCGCGGGTTGTGCCGCCTCTACACGTCTTTGTCATGGGTGACAACCGGCGGGCCAGCAACGACAGCCGCTCCTTTGGCCCGGTACACATCGACAACATCCTCGGCAAGGCATGGTTCAGCTACTGGCCGCCAGAAGCGGCCGGACCGCTGGAATAAGGCAGCCTGGCCGGATAAAAAGCAAAACAAAGACCAAAGCATCCCATGCGGCAGGCACGCCAGTGTCTGCCGCATTTCAGTCTAGGCGAACCGCGACAGTCCGGCGCGAGCTCTCAGCCTTGGCCGCATGAGCATCCATGAACCTGCAAAACCCCATCGAGTCTGTACCCGAATCCAGGCAGCCGGCCCAGGCAACCAGGCGCGGTGTCTTCCGCGGCCGGTCCATCGCGGCGGTTCTGTTCGATCTTGACGGCACGCTGGTGGAAACCGACGATCAGGCGGTCGCGCAGCTGGCCCGGCGGCTGGATCGGGTGCGCCGCTTCGTGCCGGGCGGCGACACCACCCGCGCCGCGCGCCGGCTGATCATGCACAACCACGATTTCCTGAATCGCTGGCTGGTGCTGCTCGACCAGATCGGCGTCGACGGGCCGGTTATCAGACTGGCCAAGCGCTGGGGCCTGCTGGACGATCGGTCCAACGGGGCCAGCCTCGTGCCGGTGGCCGGAACCGTGGAACTGGTGATGCGGCTGAGCAAGCAGTACAAGCTGGCCATCGTCAGCACGCGCGGCGAGGCCGACCTGCGCGCCTATCTCGACTGCCAGGGCTTGAACGAGTGCTTTCAGGCTGTCGTTGGCTCTGACAGCACCAGGCGCATCAAGCCGCACCCTGAGCCGGTGCTGCGCGCGCTGGACCTGTTGAACGTCACTGCACGCCAGGCGGTAATGGTCGGCGACACGACGGTGGATATCGCCGCCGCGCGCGCCGCCGGGGTGTTGTCAGTTGGTGTGCTGTGTGGGTTTGGTGAAGAGAGGGACTTCGGGGGTGCGGAACTGGTGCTGCACTCTACTGGGGAGCTCGCGGATTGGCTGTGACGCCCGCGATTGTTCTGTTCGGACTAGTCTTATCAGGCTGTGTCAGAAACGCAGCACGGCGGCCAGGACGCCGCCGCCCGGCACATCGTCCGGCGCAACCGCGTACACCGTGCCACCGTTGAGCAGGCATTGGATGGCAGCGAAGTCCAACAGATCTTCATCGTCCGGCACGGGTGGTTCATGCAGTTGGACGCCGTTGGGGCTGCCCGGTTGAACGCTGCCCCAGCGCTGGGTATTGAGGGCGACGAACAGCGTATCGATTCGCGCCTGTGAGGCGGCGCTCACGACCTCGGCGATGTCATTCGAAGCCAGCTCGCCGCGTTTCAAGTCATGATAGCGGCTGACGGCCTCGCGGCGGGCCGCGGTCAAGATCGGCGTCACAATATCCAGCGCCTGCTTGTGCAGAGCCTCATCGCTGACTTCCTCGGGATTGCCCGTGATCCCAGCTTCGACCAGATAGGGGTATGAGTTTGCCTTTTGGTAGATGGGCAGGAGGTATTCCACGCCTGCCAGAACCAGAGGCGCCTGTTGCGCGGCCAGAACATCGGTGAGTCCGGCATCCAGTTGCTGGAAGTAGCGCAGAATCTGATCTTTCTTTTGCGGCGTGCTGCTGCCGCCATGACCGTGAAATATCGCCGCTCGCGGTTGACCGCTGGAGGGGGCTCCAGTTCCTGTGTGCCACTGAAGCTGGCTTTCGGGGGCATCCCAACGCAGCGCCTCGGCAAGACTGTCCGGCACGTCTTCCAAATCCACCTGTCCAACGCTGTAGCGCGTGCCCTGCAGCAGCCGAATCTCGTTTTGGCTAAGGGCCAGCACGTAGAAGCGTTCGTCTCCGCTGAGCAGAGGCAGGAGTGGTTTGAGGTGAAACCGGTTGGCAACCACCAACAACTCGGGGAACTCCATTGGCAGCCGGTAACTTTGCACGAGATCGGGATTCAGCAGGACAGCCAGCCCATCACTCTGATAGCGCCAGAACAGACGGCTGCCCAGCATCTCCTGACCTGGCGCCAACAACTGGCGCGCAAGCGGGCTTCGCATGCCAGCCGCGACGAGTTGTTGCTCAGCTTCGGTGAGAAGATTCTTGAACCGTATCACGTCCTGTTGATTATCGGGATTGGTGCGATGGGCAGGCATGTACAACGAGACGCAATGGTCGTTGCGAACCTGCGCCAATCGCCTCAATTCAGCTTTTGATAACAAGCTCAAGACGGCGTACCCTCCGCCTGATCGCCCGCAACCTCAATCTCGCTTATCTCGCTCTCGTCGGCAGACTTGACCAGATAGCGGGTCGCAAGCAACAGCGAGATACCGGCCGCGGCGGCAGCAACAGCCAGCCAGGTCGCCCAATAATCCAACGGTCCGGGGTAGCGATCGATCTGGGCTCCTTCGGACTTCCGGCGCTGGATCTCGTTCACGAACGCGCTGGTAGCCTCAGGATTGTCTACTTCGTTCCAGCGGAAGAACATTGGAACCAGCCGGCGTCCGCCGGTCCGCACCCAGGCGCGAACGTCCAGACCGTTCCTGGACGCCTGGGCGTTCACGTCTGAGATGTTGAACGGCTGGGCAGCACGTTGAACCAGCCAGGAAGCGACCGGCTGCAGCCAGGATTGCAGATCCTGGCTCAATGCGTCGTCGGTCGCAATGTTGAAGTTGAATCCGTGTCCGTTGCTCCCGTTGTCGCCGGCATTGTGGAGCAAACCGGCGTCCACCAGCGGCTCGCCCGGATCGACGGCCATCTCGTGGCCGATCAACGTGAAGGTCGTGACGTGGCGCGGTTCGTCAGCACTGCGAGCTGTAAATGTATAGGTGTCAGTCATAGAGTTCCCTTTCCTAGCCTGAAGGCGCGATGGCGTTCAAGCACGTGCTGCACAAGATGTAAACAGTCGAATGGGTAGTCCATCCCGACTCGCGCTGAATCTGCATCGTGTGTTCGTTGGCGTGTTCGGCGCAAACGCCGCGCCCGCAAATAGGGCATGCCGCAGCCGCCTGTTTTTCAACGCCTGTCTTGATGTGGTCGTAGCACAACATTTTTCTGGTGTCCTTTCTGGTTTCTGGTCGATGGCGTGCCTGCTGTTTCGGCAACGCCACACAATGCTTGATTCGACTCTACAAGAAGACTCTTCCGGATGCAATAGATAGGGATACAAGCAGCGGGCACAACTTTGGGTATATCTGGATCCGGGTTGCGCCCGCATCCAGGTTTCACGAAAAGGTTTCCTGATCGAGGTGGCGCATCATCGAAAGTAGCTCGTTCAAAGGCGCCCGTTCCGGGGTCAGATTCCGGGAAACTTCCCGCGGCTCCAGCCAGTTGATCGACACTTCACTGCCGTCAGGCGCGATGACGAGAATGCGTGTCTCGGGAAAGCGGACACGCAACTGCCTCACTTCTTGCGAAATGTCGTCGCTGGGTTTTGCAGTGACGACGAACCAGTCTGCTTCAGTCGTGCAGAGCAAGGTCTCCAGAGCGACGACATCGTGGGCAACGCCGGCGATTTCGAAGTCCGGATGCTTTCGGAAGACGCGCTCCAACATGTCCCGCAAGAAACGGGACCCGTTGACCAGAATGATTCGTGACCTGTGGCCGGTTGTGCCGTCCGGGTAGTCGAGTCTTGTCACCTTCGTCTCTCCTGTGTGATTCGGGCAACGAACTGCCAGTCGCACGGGCCTGCAGTTCATTTCACACCTACAGTAACACGCCGCCTTTCCAATGTACATATACATGGTCACAGGAAAGAGGTACATAACCAGATATATCCCCGATGCAGGCGTGCCTTCGGCAAGAAAAAAGCGTACAGCATCTGCTGCACGCTTCCTGACTCCTCGCGAAGCCGAAGACAATCGGGGGTTCTGGCCTGGCTACTCCGACACGCTGGAGTTCATGAGCGCAAGATAGGCCACGGCATCATGCCGGCTGCTGACGTTGAGCTTTCTGAGGATGTTGTGGACGTGGTTTTTTACGGTGCCAACCTCGATGACCAACTGGTCGGCGATCTCCTGATTGGTACGATCCTGACCAATCAACGCCAACACCTCCTGTTCGCGCTTGGTTAACTCGGCCAGATCAGGCATGCTGGCCGCCGTATCGATCACCGAGGCCAGGTCGGCCACGCGCTGCATCAAGGCATGAGCGATTTCCGGCGAGACCATCGACTGGCCGCGGTACGAGGCCCGAATGTGATGCAGCAGCCCCTCGACCACATCATCCTTGAGGATGTAGCCCACGGCGCCAGCTTCCACGTATTGGATGATCTCCCACTCCGTCTCGTCAACACCGAGCACAAGCACCTGCACGTTTGGGTGTGCATCAGTCAGTCGCGCAATCAGCTTGACGGCGCCGTTGTCCGGCAGCCGGCTGCTCACAAGAGCGACATCGCACACCGGAGCCACCATCATCGCCTGATCAATTGACGTCGCGCGTCCCACCACCGTGATATCCGGCTCTTCCTGCAGCACAGAAGCAATCACGTTGGCCATGAGACGGAACTCGTTTACGAGAAGAACGCGGATCACAACGACTACACCATGTGCTTTCTGACCGTTGAGAACCAGGCAGCAAGAACAGACTGCCAGTAAAAGCAGTATAGACAACATGAAGTTCTATGTCAAACAAACTGGCGCAATCAGGCTTTCCACCATCACGTCCAGAGTGTGTTCATTATCAAGGCGCGCCTGGTGCCGCCGCTTTCACCAGCCCGCAACCCGTGGTAAGATAGCGCGAGGCGCGTGCGCTGCCAGAAGTGGATACAACCGCAGAGCAGGCGGCGGTGAAAGGCAAGACGGGCAAGGACCGGAAATGAGAGAACGCGACGCGGCTCTCTCCCTTCCTTTTCTTGCGCTCCTTTCCCTGGTTTCCCTCGTTTCCTTCCTTTGAGGAGTACTCAATGACACTGGATTCCCGTCTCGTGAACCTGGCGGCGACCGGGCGTACGCTGGTGGCGAACAATCTGGTTCGCGGCTCAGGCGGCAACATGAGTCTGCGCTGGGATGAGCTGTGCTATATCTCCCCTGCTGACGCGCGGCTCGACCGGCTCACCTCAGCTGATTTCGTGCCGCTGAACGTCCGCACGGAGAACACGTGGCAACTTCGGCGCTCCGCCATTGAACATGCCATGCATCTGGCGTGCTACCGGGTCCGATCTGATGTCGCCACGGTGATTCACGTCCAGCCCCCCAACTGCATCGCGCTGGGCTGCGCCGGGCTCAGCATTCCTGCCATTACGCCTGACTTCTACCTGGCCGTTGGCGCAGGCGTGCCGCTGCTGCCCTACGTGACACCAGCAACGCAGGAGTTGGCCGACGCGGTGTCCGCGCTGATTGTCGACCACGAAGCGGTGCTGCTGCGCAACTATGGTCTGGTCGTGGTAGCCGAGTCCACCGAAAGCGCGTTGAGCAAGGTGCTGCTTGTTGAGGAGGCGGCGCGTATCGTGTTGCTGTCCTATGCCGCGAGCGGGCAATGCTCGGCGCTTTCGGCCGAACAGATCGAGGAACTTGAGCGAGCGACCGGAAAGCACTACCAAAGGCGAGAGCCAGAAATGGAGATTGTGCCGTGACACACCCATCCCTGGCAAACGCGGTAGACGCGTTTGCCGACCTTGTACAAGACCTCAGCGACGCCGATCTGGAACGTCCCTGGGCGTGGCGTTCCTACGACGAGGAGGGCGTGCGCTTCGCCTTCTTTCGCGTCTTCGAGGAACTTCGTACGCTCAGCGTACAATTGGAGCAGGCGCGCGCGGCCGCGGGGCAACCGCGCTCGTCGGCGCAGCGAATACTGGCGCTGTATCAGGCTACTTATCGCGACCTCTACGCTGCGCTGCGCGGCCTGCCCGCCGCAATCCTCGACACGCCGCCGGCTGAGGGCCAATGGCCGGCGCGCCAGGCCCTGGCCCACATCGCCGGCGCGGATGCGGGCTTCTTCACCGTACTGGTGAATGCGCTGACCCAGTTGCGGGCCGGCGTCAGCGAGCCGGTCAAGATGAATCTTGTGACCTATGAGACGATTCTGGGCATGAAAGCCACCGAGGAGGACGCCATCCTGGAAGGTCCGTTGCCCGGCATCGTCGATTTCCACACGATGATCCACGATCGCATTCTGGCTGAGTTAGCCGACATCAGCGAAGACGAGTTGGCGATGCCCTCGGTCTACTGGGAGAGCGGTCCGCTGAGCGTGCGCTTCCGGCTGCATCGCTTCGAGTCGCACATGCGCCAGCATACCGTGCAGATCGACAAAACGCTGGCCGAGCTGGGCCACACCCCGACCGAGGCGCGCCGGCTGCTGCGCATGATCTACGGCGCGCTGGCCGGCGTCGAAGGGGTTCTCATCGGCTCGCAAGGCGTTGGCGAGGATCTGATCAACACAACCGCCAGCAATATCGCCGGATACACTTCAGAGATTGCCGCCACACTGGGTCGCTGATCGAGCAGTCTGGCCCCTTTGCCCGCATCCGGGAACGATGCTCACCTTTCTACAACCAGGAGAACAACGATGTTCCAAACCTTTGACGACGCGCGCGGCTACGTTGCCCAGGCCGGCGTGCAGATGATCGACCTCAAGTTCTGCGACCTGTGGGGACGGTGGCACCACCTGACGATTCCGGCCAGCCAGTTCAAGCAGACGCTGATGACCCAGGGGATCGGCTTCGACGGCTCTTCGGTGGGGCTGAAGAGCGTCAAGGCAGGGGATATGGTGCTGCTGCCGGACCTGGCAACCGGCGTCATGGATCCATTCTGGGAGGCATCGACCCTCAGCTTCATCTGCAACACCCACGAGGCCGGCACATTGGCTGTGTTCCCCAACGACCCGCGCAACATTGCCCGCCGGGCCGAACAGTATCTGGTCGAGACCGGCATTGCCGACGAGAGTCGCTGGGGGCCGGAGTTCGAGTTCTACGTCTTCGACGAGGCGGCGTGGGAGAACCAGGCCAACCGCGCCGGCTACCGGCTGGAATCCCAGGAGGCCGACTGGAACAGCCCGCAAGGCGGCCATGGCCACTACATTCCGTTGCACGGCGGCTACCATGCCATCCCGCCCAAGGATCAGCTCTACAACCTGCGCGCCGAGATGTCGATGCATCTTGAAGCGTTGGGCGTTGAGGTCAAGTACCACCACCATGAGGTCGGCGGGCCGGGCCAGTGCGAGATCGAGACTCCGCTGGTCGGGTTGCTGGCGGCCGGCGATATGACGCTGTGGGTCAAATACGTCAGCAAGATGACGGCGCACGCCCACGGCAAGACCGTGACGTTTATGCCCAAGCCGCTTTACGGTGAGGCCGGCAGCGGGATGCACTTCCACCAGATGCTGCTGCACGGCGGCGAGAACGTCTTCTACGATTCCGGCGGCTATGGCTGCATGAGCCAGGTTGCCCTGTGGTACATCGGCGGGCTGCTGGCCCATGGCCCGGCGCTGCTGGCGCTCACCAATCCCAGCACCAACTCCTATCGCCGGCTGGTGCCGGGCTACGAGGCGCCGGTCAACGCCTTTTTCTCGCTGGGCAACCGCAGCGCGGCCGTGCGCATCCCCAAGTACGCCGACCAGCCGGAGACCGCGCGCATGGAGTTCCGCCCGCCCGACGCAACCTGCAACCCGTACCTGGCCCTGGCTGCCCAACTGATGGCCGGCCTGGACGGCATCCGGCAGCAAATCGACCCGACCGCGGCAGGCTTTGGCCCCATCGACGCCGACATCTTCGGCTGGAGCGACGAACGACGGGCAACCATTCGCCATCTGCCGGGGTCGCTGCGCGAGGCACTGGACGCGCTGGAGGCGGACCACGCATTCCTGACCGAGGGCGAAGTCTTTAGCGAAGAGATGCTGGCACAGTGGATCGCCCACAAGCGCGAGGTCGAATACTACCCCGTGCGCAACCGTCCGCATCCGTACGAGATGCAGCTTTACTTCGACGTGTAACTTCGTGAAAGTTTGGGGGTTGACAGGGCAGCAATCGTGGTGTATACTTGGAATAGTTAAACGTTTAAGTTGTCCCGTCCCTCCACGCCGTTCAAACAACGGCGTTCTTTTGAAAGCAGTGGTTAAACGTTTAAATAATGCCCAGTGTTACCATTCGTGATGTTGCCAGAGAAGCGGGCGTATCTACGGCCACGGTGTCGTATGTGCTAAACGGGTCGCGGCGCGTAGGCGATGAAACGCGCGAGCGCGTGCGGCAGGCAGCGTTGCGTCTCGGCTATCGTGCCAACATAACTGCCCGCAATCTGCAAGCCAGTGAAACCCGCTTGATTGGCTACTCATGGCGACCTTCTCCGGCTGAACAATTCAATCCGATCGTCGACAAGTTTCTGCAATCCATTGCCGAGGCTGCAGCCCGTCACGACTACCGCATCCTGGCCTTCCCCAGTGTGGACGTACACCAGGAGTTGTCAGCCTACGAAGAGATGATGCTGATCGGTCAGGTCGACGGCTTCATCCTGACCAACACCAACTTCGACGACGAGCGCGTTCTGGCGCTGGTCAGCAATCATTTTCCTTTTGTTTCTTTCGGCCGCGCCAACCCGGACTGGGATTTTCTTTGGATCGACGTCGATGGCACAGCCGGCATCCTGGAAGCAACCCGTCACCTGGTGGCGCAGGGGCACCGGCGGATCGCATTTCTAGCCTGGCCGGAGAAATCACAGACCGGCCACTATCGTTTGCAAGGTTACTTGAATGGGATGGAGGAGGCAGGATTGACCGTGGACAGCGAGTGGGTGCAGTTGGCAGGCAACTTCTACGAAGAAGGCTATGCCGCTACGCAACGTCTTCTGGCGTTGCCGCCCGGTCATCGTCCCAGCGCTGTCATTGCTTCCTCAGATCTGATGGCGCTGGGTGTCCTCAACGCTGCCTGGAACGCCGGCCTTGAGGTTGGTCAGGACCTGGCGGTGATCGGCTTCGACGACGCACCTATCGCCCGTTACATGCGTCCGGCGCTGACATCGCTGGCGCAGCCTGTCAACAGGATCGGCGAACAACTGGTGAGCATGCTGATCGACGAACTCAACGGCCAGCCTGTTGAGGAGCGCCAGGTGCTGATGCAGCCAACTCTGGTTGTGCGTGCTTCCAGCGCCACAAGGTATTCAGACCGTTCCTGATACGCTTGCGAAGAGGACTCGCGACAATTGAAAGGCCAAGCGCTCAACTTGTGCCTGCGCTGAGCTGAGAACCCGGCCAGCAGAGGCCAGGATCAGTGACTGGAAGGTGCTGATGGAACTACAGGCTGTCATCTTCGATCTGGATGGCGTCATCACGGACACAGCCGAATATCACTACCGTTCCTGGCAGCGAATGGCCGAGGAAGAGGGGATGTACTTCAGCCGGAAGATCAACGAGCGATTGCGTGGTGTCTCACGGCGGGCGTCGCTTGAAATCGTGCTGGCAGAGAATGTCCGGACGGCGACAGAAACCGAAATCGCCGCGATGATGGAGCGCAAGAACGACATCTATGTTGCAATGCTGGACGACATTGGCCCGGGTGATCTCTTGCCGGGCGTGGTGGAGTTTATCCGGCAACTGCGCGCGGCCGGAATCAGGACTGCGCTGGGCTCCGCCAGCAAGAACGCCCGCACGGTGATAGACCGTCTGGGCATCGCAAGCTTGCTGGATGTGATCGCTGATGGCTACAGTGTGGAACGTCCCAAGCCTGCTCCCGACTTGTTCCTCTGGGCTGCCGACAGGTTGGGTGTGCCGCCGGCAGTCTGTGCGGTGGTGGAGGACGCAGCGGCAGGAATCGACGCAGCACTGGCGGCAGGCATGTGGGCCGTCGGACTGGGCCCGCAAGAGCGGGTCGGCCACGCTCATGTACGCTACGATAGCCTGGCCAGCGTCACGCTGGCAGAGTTGCTGGCTGACCTGGAGGATTTCGTCTGGACGGTCGTCGAGGATGCGTTCGATCCGGCCACACAGAAACACAAGGAGACAATCTTTACCATCGGGAACGGCAACTTTTGTGTGCGCGGAGCGCTTGAGGAAGGCTCTCCTGGCGATATGCCGGCTTGTTTCGTTCACCGCCTCTGGGATGACATGCCCATCAACTTCACCGAGTTGGCCAACATACCCCGTTGGACCGGTGTAGATGTCTGGATCGATGGCCGGCGGATGCGCCTGGATATGAGCCTGATAAGCCACTACCGGCGTCACCTTGATTTGCGGACCGGCGTGCTGAGCCGCAGCTTTCGCTGGCGGCCGGCGGATGACGGACCACTGGTGGAGTTGAATTTTGAGCGGTTTGTTCACCTGGCCGAACCGCATACGGCGGCCGTGCGAGCAGAAATACGGATTCTGGAGGGCGATGCGGCGGTTCGCCTGCGCGCCGGGATCGATGGTCATGTAGAGAACACAAGCCTGTTGCATTGGCAGCACGTCGCTCAAGGTGAAAATGGCAGGCAGGCCTGGCTGCACGTTCGCACCAGAGGGACACAACGCGATCTGGCCGTCGCGGCTGAGGTGACAGTGGTTGCCGATGTTGCCGTTACAGCTTCGGGAAGCGACGCCGATGGCCAGCCGGCGGTTGAGCTCCGGGCCAGCCTTGCAGCGGGCCAGACTCTGGCGCTGGAAAAGTTCGTAGCGGTTGTCCCCGACCTGGATGCAGCCGATCCGTTGGCTGTCGCCCGCCGAAAAGCAGAGACTGCTGCCGCGGCCGGATATTTGACGCTACGCACTGCCAATGAGCTGGCATGGTCGCAGGTTTGGCAGGACATGGACGTGGTGATCGAAGGTGATATCGAGGCGCAACTGGCCATGCGCTTCAACATCTTCCAACTGGTCATCGCAGCGCCGCGCTGGACCGAACGTGCCAGCATTGGCGCCAAGACACTAAGCGGCTTTGGCTATCGCCATCATGTGTTTTGGGACACCGAGATATTCATCCTGCCCATGTTCTCTTTTGCTCAGCCGGAGCTGGCGCGCAACATGCTGCTCTACCGTTTTCACAACCTGCCCGGCGCTCGCAGGAAGGCAGCCGGCAACGGCTATGACGGGGCGCAGTTCCCCTGGGAGAGCGCAGGCGATGGCACAGAGGTCACACCCACCTGGGTGCCGTACTTCGCCGATCCAACGCAACTGGTGCGCATCTGGACCGGCGACATCGAGATCCACATCACTGCGGACGTGGCTTATAGCGTAATGCAGTTCTGGAAAGTTACCGGCGATGACGACTGGATGCGTGACTATGGCGCTGAGATTGTGCTTGATGGCGCCAGCTTCTTTGCCAGCGCGGCTCAGCTCGAGGACGACGGCAAGTATCACTTCCGCAATGTCATCGGCCCGGATGAGTATCATGACCGCATCGACGACAATGCCTTTACCAACGCGATGGCCAGATGGCACCTGCAAACTGCGTTGGATGTGCTGGCCTGGCTGCGGCGCGAACATGGCAACCGCTACCGGCAGCTAAGCGACTCGCTCGACCTGAGTTCGCAGCGACTGGACCAATGGAGACGGGTGATCGACGCCCTGTACATTCCGCAGGATCCGGCAACCGGTCTGATCGAGCAGTTCGCAGGCTACTTTGATCTGGAAGATGCCGACTTTGCAACTCTGCGCGATCCCGGCCGCACCAGATCGATGCAGGCGTTGCTGGATATCGAGGGTTGCGCCCGGACCCAGATAATCAAACAGCCCGACGTGTTGATGTTGCAGTACTTGCTGCCAGACTGGTTCACGGAGGAGGAGGTGCGAGCTAACTACGATTACTACGATCCGCGCACCGACCATGAGCACGGCTCCAGCCTCGGCCCCAGCATCAGCGCCATCATGGCCTGTCGCGTGGGTGACGCACAAGCTGCCTACCAACACTTCATGCGGGCAGCGCGGGCCGACCTGCTGGATGTTCGTCACAACGCCGGTGACGGAATCCATGCGGCCAGCGCCGGTGGGCTCTGGCAAGCGGCAGTCATGGGTTTCGGTGGCTTGCTGCTGGCCGACGACGGAGGGTGGTCCATCCACCCCAGATTGCCCGCCCACTGGACTCGCCTGGCGTTCAAACTATACCATCGTGGCCGTCTTCACTCGGTGGACATCCGGCCATAATGTGCTGGCTGAGGACTTCAACAACTGCCAGGTAGCAGGCAAACGAACTCCTCGGCATTCATAAACGACAACGGCTGGACCACTCCTGACATCTTCCCGGACGACAGAGTGATCCAGCCGGCATCCACAAGGGCACATCACCCTTTTCGGGACACGACCTGGATTATAAAGGCATGGTCGTTTCCTCGCAAAAGGGGGTGGGCTGAGCATTGACAGGAGGTGTGCAATCGCCGATTGCTTTGACTTTGTCCGTTGGATTGACGACTACCGGTTTCAAGACTCAATTAAGCTCCCAAAGGAGGAGAACGAACCATGCGAACCTTTCGTTACACCCTGTTTGCGCTATTGATCGTCGCTGCGATGCTGCTGGCCGCCTGCGGCGGTACTGCCGAGCCCACCCCGGCTCCGGCAGCGCCAGCAGAACAGCCGGCAGCAGAAACGCCGGCAGCCGAGACGCCGACCGAGGCCCCAGCGGCTGCGAGCGGAAGCGTGACCGATCTGGTACTGATGGGCTGGTCCAGTTCGCCGGCTGAAAACGAGCGCCTGCAACAGATCGTTGACCAGTACAATGCTGAGAACCCCAGCACCAATTGGATCCTCAGCCAGGTGCCTGACTACGACACCAAGCTGCAGGTCAGCCTGGCCGGCGGCAGCCCGCCCGATGCGTTCTACGTGGACGCCTTCAAGTTCTTCGATTTCCAGGGCGCCGGCGCTCTGGACAACGGCAATGACAAGATCGAAAACCCCGATGGCTTTGTGCCAAACTTGCGGGAAGCTTTCGTGGCCGACGGTCAGTTCTATTGCCCACCAAAGGACTTCAGCACATTGGCGCTGGAGTACAACACAGCCATGTTCGATGCTGCGGGCCTCGAGTATCCCACGACGGACTGGACCTGGCAAGATATGGAGGATGCAGCCGCCAAGCTGACAGACAAGGACAACGGCGTCTATGGCATGGTGATCACACCCGACATGGCGCGCTGGTTGGCGTTCCTCTACCAGGCTGGCGGGACCGTGTACAACGACACCGCCACGGAGATGACCATCAACAGCCCTGAGGCTCTCGCGGCGATGAATTTCTATGCTGGTCTGATACAGAAGGGCTACGCGGCGCAACCGTCGGACGTGAGCACGGGGTGGCCAGGAGAGGCCTTTGGCCAGGGCAAGGCCGCTATGGTGATCGAAGGCAACTGGATCATGTCCTACCTGAAGGACCAGTTCCCCGACCTGGCCTTTGGCGTGTCACAACTTCCAACGGGGCCGGCGCAGCAGGCTACGCTGTCCTTCACAGTGTGCTATGCAGCGCCTTCCAGCGGCAAGCACCTGGACGACTCGTGGAAATTCATCAACTACCTGACCGGAGACAAGGGAATGGCGGCGTGGACTGGCCTGGGATTGGCCATGCCGACACGCACAGCGCTTCAAAGCCCCTGGTCCGAGCAGTATCCCGAGCAACAGCCGTTCATCGACGGCGCTTCCTACTCGTATCCCTGGCAGTTCGTCTCAGGCTTCCAGGCGGTGCTCGATACCATGAACAGCGGTTTGCAGCAGGTCTTTGCTGGCCTGGCCACATCAGAACAAGTGCTGGCTGAAGCAGAACAAGTCGGCAACGAGGTGCTGTCCCGCCAGCAGTAGCCAGCGATGTTGACAGGATAACACAGTGACTGGGTGTCTGGGAGAAAGCTCAGGCCCGGTCACTGTGTCATCTCTGTCACGCTGTCTGCTGGTTGTCCCGCCAGTTTCATCCCATCCGCGCCTGACTCAGGAGGCTTCTCATGGCAAGTGGCATCAAGCAACAGGAGCGTCAAAACACCATCGCCGGCTGGGGCTTCATGGTTCCGGCGCTGGTGATCTTTGCGATCTTTGTTGTCCTCCCCATCATCTTCTCTGTTGTAGTCAGCTTCACCAACTGGAACGGCATCAGCCCGCCATCGCAAGCGGACTTTGTGGGGCTTGAGAACTATAAGAGAGTGCTGATCCAGTCTGGCATTACCCAGACCGACTTTTACACGGCGCTGAAAAACACGACCTACTTTGCGTTGTTTGTCGTGCCCGCCCAGACCATTCTGGCGTTGGTCATGGCGGTGGTGATCAATCAGCAGCGGCTGCGCTTCAAGCAGTTTTTCCGCGTCTCCTACTACTTCCCTTCCATCACCTCCTCGATCGCTATCAGCCTGCTGTTCATGCTGATGTATCAAAAGGACGGCGTGATCAACAATTTCCTGAGCACCATCACCTTTGGCCTCTGGCCGCCGGTGCCGTGGCTGAACGATCCCAGAGGCCTGTTTCACATCATCCTGGGAGGATTGGGCATCACTGTGCAGACCGTTCCCAGCTTTATGACCACGGTAACAGTCGGCGGCGTTACGCTGTGGAACTGGATTAGCGGGCCGGCTGTGTCGCTGCTGGCCATCATCATCATGAACACCTGGACCACCATCGGCACCATGATGTTGATCTTTGTAGCAGCGCTGCAGGACGTGCCGATCCAGGTTTACGAGGCGGCCGCCATCGACGGCGCCACAGCCTGGCAGGCCTTCCGCAAGATCACCCTGCCGTTGTTGCGTCCAACCACCTTCTTCGTTGTCACCCTGGGCTTGATCGGCACGTTTCAGGTCTTCGACCAGGTGTATGTGATGAGCAGCGGCGGCCCTGCCAAAACAACTCTGACCATCGCCTATCTGGTCTACCGCGAGGGCTTTCGCAACTCGGCCATGGGCATCGGCGCATCCATCGCGATCGTCCTGTTCTTCATCATCTTTGCCGTGACGATGGCCCAGCGCCGGATCACCGAAGGCAAACCGGAAGAGTAAGAGGAGACGACCATGACTGCTGCAACAAACGCTACCACCGCCGCAAAAGTCGATTCGGGTGGACTGAAACGACGCATCGTCCCGATTGTGTCTTACGGCATCCTGTTTCTGCTGGCGGCAATGTTTCTCTACCCGTTCCTGTATGCCGTTCTCACCAGTTTCAAACCGTTGCCGATCATTGCTGCTGACCCGTCCAGGCTGTTGTCGCCGGAATGGACGGCGGACGCCTACCGGCAACTGCGGGGCATCGGCGTCACGCGCTGGGCCTTCAACAGCGCCTTCATCGCCGTCACTGTGACGCTGGCCACGGTGGCTTTTGCCAGTCTGGCCGGGTTTGCGCTGGCTCGCATTCGCTTCAGCGGATCGCGGGCCTTGCTGAACGGCATCATCGGCACGATGATGGTTCCCGGCATTGTGCTGCTGATTCCGATGTTCCTGGTGTTGAAGGTGTTGGGGCTGGTGGACACCTACGGTGGACTGATCTTGCCCAAGCTGGTGACCGCCTATGGCATCTTTCTGATGACCCAGTTCTTCAAATCGGTGCCGGTTGAGTTGGAGGAGGCCGCGCGCATCGATGGCGCCAGCATCTTCCAGACCTACTACCGCATCGTGCTGCCGCTGGCACAGGCCGCGCTGATCGCCTTGACTATCGCGACGTTTCAGGGCAGTTGGAACGAGTTCCAGCACCCGCTGATCGTCATCACGGTTAACCAGGACCTCTATACGCTTCCGCTGGGTCTGGCTCTGCTGCGCGGCAACATGGGTCAGAACCTGCAGTGGAACGTGCTCATGGCCGCTTCGATGCTGACGACCCTGCCGATGGCGCTGATCTTCCTCTTCTTACAGCGCTACTTCATCCAGGGAGTCAGCTATGGCGGCGTGAAGGAGTAGGTCGCAATGTCGCGGGGACGCCGGGATCGCTGAGGGTTTGAGAGCCTGCGATCCTTGCGTCTCCGTCGTGCGCTTCAAGATTCCCTCCATGCGCGATGCACTGTCTGTCGTCCGCTCTGCCGTCGTTGCCCTTTGGGACAACGCATTCCTGGTCATCTTCTGCAGCCTGGCCTGGCTGTTCCTCGCCCTGCTGATCGTTCCTGGTCCGCCAGCAACCGTCGCCCTCTTCGCAATCAGTGCCGGCATCGTCGGGCAGGAGCGGCTGCTGGGGTTCAGTGACTACTTGCGCGCTGTCTGGCGTTACTTCGGAGTCGGCTGGCGCTGGGCTGCTATCAACATTCCAGTGCTGCTGATCGTCGCAGTGGATATTCGCGCCGTTCCCCGCATGGTTTCGCCTGAGGCGGCTGTGACGATTCAGCTGGCTTTGTATCTCGCGCTGGCTGTCTGGATCGTTATCAACTGGTTTGCGCTGGCCTTCTTGTTCCAGCAGGAGAAGCCTGCTGTTGTCCAGGCGTTGCGCAACGGCGGCGTCCTGCTGCTGCAGCATCCGTGGTTCTCCCTTGCCCTGGTGGTGATGACAACCGTGTTGTTGGCGCTTAGCCTGGTCATGGTAATCGTGAACATGTTGTTTGGACCAATGCTGGCGGCTCTGATCGGCACGCAAGCGGTAGCCGACCGCCTTATCGTATACCATGCGGCCAGGAGGATGGGTGAGTGAGCGCTACGCTCACTCATGCCGCTGATTCCAGCATGCGATTCGCCTGGGGGAGTCTCGCTTACTAGCGCGATCCGGGGGACTGCGCGATAATCAGCGCGCAAAAAGGATCCAGGAAGTCGTCCCACTGCGGGCTGGCTGCGCATCGGCGCGGCGTTGCCAAAGTCATCCAGGCGGTCGTGTTCACCACAGCCGCGGCTACATCGTCACCCGGGAGAAACACCCTATGTTGTCGGCCTTTGCTCGTTTCAGCCGGCCCCACACGATCATCGCGACCACGATCCAGGTGGTGGCCCTGTTCTTGATCGCAGGCGGCAGCCAGGTGATGTCGCCGGCCAGCCTGGGACCAGTGCTGCTGACCCTGGTCACCTGCCTGGCGCTCAACGTCTACATCGTCGGGCTGAATCAGATTACCGACGTGGAGATCGACCGCATCAACAAGCCGCGGCTGCCGCTGGCGTCGCAGGAGATGTCGATGCGCGAGGGGCGGATCGTGGTGGCGTTGACCGGGGTGGTCGCGGTGGCCGGTGCGTGGATCGCGGGCGCGTTCTTGCTGGCGACGGTGCTGATCATCATGACCATCGGCACGATCTACTCGGTGCCGCCGCTGCGGCTGAAGCGGTTCTCGCTGTGGGCCGCCATCAGCATCGCCCTGGCGCGCGGCGTGATCGCCAATGTGGGCGTGGCGCTGCACTACAACGCCGTGTTCGGCGGGCTGGCAGCATTCTCGCCGGCGACACTGGCGGTGATGGCGGCCTTCTTCTTCGGCTTCGGCCTGGTAATCGCCATCTACAAGGACATTCCCGACCTGATGGGCGACCGCGCCTACGGCATTCAGACGTTCACCGTCAAGCTGGGGCCGAAGCGTG
>JAWKOJ010000034.1:0-48961 GCA_041391245.1 Caldilineales bacterium | reverse complement strand
GCATGCACCAGCACCGGAACATCCAGTCCCGCCCAGCGTAGGGTGTTGGCGATCGCCCGCTCGTCGCCGAAGTTGGGCAACGTCACCAGCACGCCGTCGATGGAGTCGCGGTGTTGTTTGAACAGATCGGCGCATTTCTGCGCGTCGGTCAGGCTTTCGACGCTGCCGTAGGGCGTGTCCCCGGTGGCGAGAATCACGGCCTGGATGCCTTCCTGTGCCAGCACGCGCAGGATCGTTTCGCGTCCTGTCTGGCAGAGGTGGCCGGGGAAGAAGCCGCGGTTGCCGACAATTACGCCGAGAGTAACAGGTTTCATCGAGGAATACCTCCTGGAAAATGTGTGTCGCTGTGAGGCGAGGTCGGGAAGAGGTGGAAAACAGAAAGAAGGGAATGCAGGGAAAGGAGGAAAAGATGCTCCTGGGATTCGATTGTGCTGGCTGGAAAGATATGTCTCACGGATGAAAAGCAACACCGATGAGTCGCAGAACAACGCTATCCGTGTTTGCTTCTTTATGTGGGAAGGGTGTCTGCTCGGCCCTCGCTAGACGCTGGTGCGGGATGTGCTCTCGCGCACCAACAGTTCCGGCTGCAGCCATGTGGTGACCGGCTCGTGGGCCACCGAGTTGCGGGACGAGTCGATCATGCCGATTAGCTGCTGCACCGCCCGGCAGCCAAGCTCGTGCAGGTCCTGGAAGACGGTCGTCAGCGGAGGGCTGAAGTAGGCGGACTCGGGTAGTCCATCGAAGCCCACCACGGCCAGGTCGCGCGGTACGCTGCGGCCTTTGGCGCGCGCCACTGACAACATGCTGAGGGCCATCTGGTCGTTGGCGACGAAGACGGCGTCCATTTCGGGATACTGCTCCAGCAGCCGCCAGGCCGCCAACTCACCGCTCTTGCTGGACCAGTTGCCTTCGGTCCACATGCGATCCTCGACCGCCATGCCGGCTGCGCGCAGGGTTTCCTCCCAGGCGGCCTTGCGCTCGCGGGCTTCCCACCAGACCAGCGGCCCGGCTACGTGGCCAATGTGGCGAAAGCCCTGCTGCAAGAGGTGTTCTACGGCCAGCCGGCCGCCGGCGCGGCTGTCAATGGCAGCAATAGGCAAGCCCGGCTGAGGATGCATGGTGAGGAAGACGATGGGAACATGAAGATCGGGCAACTGCTCCAGCACCCACTCCCGGTTGTTGCCAGCCTCCGGCACGGCCCAGATCACGCCGTCCACCTGGCGCGCCAGCATGCCGTGAAGTATCGACCGCGTGTCGTTGGTATCAAACGTGGGTAGTTCGTTCAGGAGGACTGAGTAGCCCTCGGCTTCGGCCTTCGAAGCAATGCCGTCGAGGGAACGTGACGGGCCGATGTAGGTCAGGCCGGCGGTGATGACCCCCAGCATCATGCTGCGTTGGTTGATCAGGCTGCGGGCAAGCGCGCTGGGGCGGTACTGCAGACGCTCGATCACCTGGAGGACGCGATCGCGCGTTTCGGGCGCCACATGCGGCATGTCGTTGAGAACACGAGACACGGTCTGGATGGAGACGCCGGCCTCCTCTGCGACCTGTTTGATGGTAACCCGCCTTTTCCTCGGTGCCGCCATGGCGCGAACTCTTTCTTGCTTTGTTATCGTTACCGGGATCGTTCACATGTAGAATATCACACAAGTGAATCGGTGTCAAGAGTCAGATTTCTTGGCTGGCATGCGCAGCCAATCCGGCCCGGAGGTGCCCGTAAGAATGTGCTTGACAAGGCATACATTGTATGTTATCCTACATGTGAACGATCCCGGTAACGATAACACCCCATGCGTTGCTGCTTCACTTCGGGACCAGTCTTCCGCAGAGGAGGTGAGATTCCCCGAGACAACTGACCCGCATCCATCTCTTCTCTCTTCGACGCTTCACCGTTTACCAGACTATCACCCATCTTCCTCCGGGGGTCCGACGACGGGCCCCACCAATGTTCCAAAGAAGGAGCCATTTCCATGAAGAGACTGCCACTTCTCATCGGGCTTGTTCTCGTGCTCGCGATGCTTGCCGCGTGCACTGTGCCTGCCACCCCGGTTCCGCCCACCGCAGCAGCCGCCAGCGGCGATCAGGCCAGCGCCGCCGCAGCCGCTGAAGCCCCCGGCTGGTGCAGCGACGTCAACATCGTATTCTTCCCTGGCGGCCCGGCCGGCGGCGTATTTGCCAACAACGTCTACAACGGCGCCAAACAAGCCGAGGCCGATCTCGGCGCCAACGTCCAGTACGTCTTCTCCGACTGGGATCCTCAAAAGATGATCCAGCAGTTTTCTGAAGCCGCGGCGACCAAACCGGACGGCATCGCGGTCATGGGCCATCCCGGCGACGACGCCTTCAGCCCGCTGATCGACAAGGCCGAAGCTGACGGCATCCTGGTCACCAGCCAGAACACCGAACTGCCCGCCAGCTTTGCCAAATATCAGGGCAACGGCTTTGGCTACGTTGGGGCGGTCAACTACACAGCCGGCTACAACCTGGGCAAGGAAGCTGTCAAGCGATTCAGCCTGGCCAACGGTGACCGCGCCATGGTTTGGGGCTTGCTGTCGCAGCCGTCCCGCGGCGAGCGAACCAAGGGCGTCATCGACGCGCTGGAAGAAGCCGGCGTGACTGTGGACTACCTGGAGATCGACGCAGCCACCAACGCTGACCCGGCCGCCGGCACGCCCACGTTCACCGGCTACGTCTCCTCGCACCCTGACGTGAAACTGGTGGTCACCGACCACGGCGGTCTGACGGCCACTTTGCAGACCTACCTGCAAGCCGCAGGCAAAGGCCCGGATGACATCGTCGGCGCCGGCTTCGACCTGTCGCCTGCGACCCTGGAGGCCGTTCGGGGCGGCTGGACCGACCTGGTGATCGACCAGCAGCCGTGGCTGCAAGGCTACATCCCGATCCTGCAGCTCTGCCTCAGCAAGGTCTACGGCTTTTCTGGCCTGATGATCGACACCGGCGCAGGCTTTGCCACCAAGGACAACATCGAGTTCCTGGCGCCGCTGATCGAGAAGGAGATTCGCTAGGCGAGATGATCCCCGCCCGGCCCGTGCTGGCCTACGCTGGCCGGCTATGCTGACAACGGGGATTCGCCGAACGTCAGTGCCTTCAACGGAGGGGCAAACGGCTCCCGTTTGCCCCTCCGTTGCTGACTCGAAGGAGACCGTTCCATGGGTGACTACCTGCTTGAGATGAACGACGTGTCGAAGTCGTTTGGCGATGTTGCCGCCGTTCACAACATCAACTTCCGCGTCGGACGCAACGAGGTCGTGGGCCTGCTGGGCGACAACGGCGCCGGCAAGTCAACCCTCATCAAGCTGATCACAGGCTACCACCAGCCGGACACCGGTGAGATCATCTTCGACGACCAGAACATCGGCGGTTTCACCGTGTCTCGCGCGCGCGATCTGGGCATCGAGACGGTCTACCAGGAGCGCGCGCTGGCCGAGCAGCAGCCGCTTTGGCGCAACATCTTCATGGGGCGCGAGCTGGTCAACCGCTACGGTTTGATGGATGTCAAGCGCATGAAGCAGGAGACGGACCGGCTGATGTTGGAGTCGATGGGGTTCACCTCGACAGCGGTCACTGCCGACTCGGTGGTCAGAACCTTCTCCGGCGGTGAGAAGCAGGGAGTCGCCATCACCCGTGCGCTGCACTTCAAGGCGGAGTTGATCATCCTGGACGAGCCTACCATGGGGCTGTCGCTCTCCGAAACGCGCAAACTGCTTGCGTTCGTGGGCGACATCAAACGCCAGGGCAAGTCCTGCATCTTCATCGACCACAACATCTTCCACGTCTATTCGGTGGCCGACCGGGTCGTCGTTCTCGATCGCGGCACGGTGGCCGGCGAGTTCTCCACCAAGAACATCACCCTCGACCAGTTGATGGAGAAGATGTATCGGGTTGCCGAGACCGGCAGTCTGGATTAGCGCGGATCAGAGGATACGATCATGACCTCGAGTACGGAAACGCAAGCAGCCACTCCTGCGCCAGCCGGCCGGCCACAGCCCAAAGGCGGCAAGCTGAGCCGTTTCGCACGAGCGCACGCCTTCCAAATCGGTATTCTGGTAGTAGCAGCCTTCGTCTGGGTTTTATTCTTCATTGGCTCGCCCCAGACCTTCAGCGCCTTTCCCATCTACCAGTCGTTCATGTCGACGACGCCCTTCTTCGCCATCATGGCGTTGCCGCTGACGCTGGTGATCATTGCCAAGGAGATCGATCTCTCTTTCCCTGCAATCATGTCTTTCGGCATGCTGGCCTTCTCAGCCGTGCTCACGGCCACAGGCAACGTGGTGTTCGCCTTCATCGGTCTGCTGGCGGCTGGCCTGCTGGCCGGCGCGATCAACGGCCTGCTGGTGGTGCGGGTGGGCATCCCGGCGCTGGTGGCGACTATCGGCACCAGCTTTTTCTGGCGCGGCGTTGTGCTGGTTATCACCGGCGGCAACGGCGCTTCCCTGGTGCCGACGACGCAGACATTTCTCCACCCGCTGCTGGTCGGCCGGCTGTTCGGCAAGATTCCGATGCAGTTTGTCTGGACGCTGGTGATCGCGGGCGCGCTGTGGGTGCTTCTCAACCGGACCAGGCGCGGCGCGCATGTCTATCTCGTCGGCGACAACGAGGACAGCGCCAGGCTGATGGGCGTGAGCGTTGGCCGTACCAAGATGATGGTCTTTGTGCTGATGGGGCTGGCCGCGGCCTTTGCCGGGCTGGTCGTCTCGCTGGAGGTACTCTACTACTGGCCCACCCTGGGCGAAGGCTATCTGCTGAACACGCTGTCGTCGGTGTTCCTGGGCGGCACATCGGTCTTCGGCGGCACCGGCACCATCTTCGGCACCCTCGTGGCGGCGTTCATCATCGGCGCCATCAACGCGGGCATCGTGGCCGCCGGCATGGCCGGCTTCTGGACGCAGTTGATCTACGGCCTGATCATCGTGGGCTCAGTGTCGATGCAGGTCATCCTGCGCAAACGGCTGGCGTGATCAGTGGCCAGTGATCGGTTATCAGTATTCAGTGACCGGAAGTCGGTGCCGCAGTATCCTTCACCGTGTCACCCTGTCACCCCTCCATCTTCCGATGAAACATCGTGACCGCGTACAGACGGCGTTGAACCACGAGAAGCCTGACCGCTGCCCGATGCAGGTCAGCTTCACGCCCGAGTTTGCCGCGCGGCTAAGGCAGCAACTGGGCATGGCAGACGGCCAGCTCCACAACCCGCACGGCGGCGGCAACACCTACGCGCTGGAGCGGGCGCTGGACGAGGACCTGCTGCTGACGTCGGTCGGCTGGGCCAACTCCTACTACGCAACCGACAGCCTGAGCGCTGACGGGATCACCTACACCGACGAATGGGGCGTCACCTGGAGAAACGCGCCCTATACGACGCCGTTTGGAACCGGCCACTACACCGAGATGGTCGGCCACCCGCTGGCCGACGACGCAGCCATCGACAGCTACCAGCCGCCCGACCCGCGCCGGGCGGAGCTATACGAGGACGCCGCGCGGACCATCCGCGAGTTCGGCGACGAGTACTGGATCGTCGGCGTGACGGTCACCACGATCTGGGAAACAGCCTGGGCGCTTCGCGGCTATCAGCAGGCGCTGGAGGATCTGGCGCTCAACCCGGACCTGATCGACCACGTCATGGAGATACCGTTCCAATACCACCTGGCGGCGGCCAAACGCCTGGTTGAGCTGGGTGTGGACATGATCTGGCTCGGCGACGACGTGGGCGCGCAGAACCGGATGCTCATCTCGCCCGCGACGTGGCGGCGCTTCCTGAAGCCGCGCATGGCCGCGTTCATCGCCGAGATCAGGCGCATCAACCCGGCCCTCAAGGTCGCCTATCACTCGGACGGCAACATCCTGCCCATCATTCCCGACCTGATCGAGATCGGCCTCGACGTGCTGAACCCGATCCAGCCGCGCTCCATGGACCCGGCCGAAGTCGCCCGGAAGTTTGGCGACCGGCTGTGCTTCTGGGGATCTATCGACGAGCAACACACCCTGCCCTTCGGCGCGCCGGCCGACGTGGAAGCCGAGGTGCGGGAGCGGCTGGCAACGCTGGGCAGACGCGGCGGACTGATCATCGGGCCAACTCACCACATCCAGCTCGACACGCCGCTGGAGAACTTCTGGGCGATGGTGGACACGGTGAGGCGGACACCGTACCGCGAACAGGTTGCCGCCTATGCCTGACGCTGTCGTAGCGCCATCGGCTGCCAGCGTGACCACGGCCGAGCCCTGGTGGCAGTTGGACATCGAGGGCATGCCCGATGCGGACGCCTCCATGCGGCGCATCTACGCCTGGTTTGAAGGCGAGATCCTGGACCGGCCGCCCGTCCGTTTCATGGCGCACAATGCGTTTCTGGACAACGAGGCCGACTTTGCCGGATTGTCGCCCGAGGAGATCAAAGCCCGATGGTACGATCCGGAATGCCAGGTGGACCGCTATCTGCAAGCAATCAGAGGACGGCGCTGGCACGGCGAGACTTTCCCAGTCTACTGGCCCAATTTGGGGCCGGATGTCTACGCGGCGTTGTACGGGGCGCGGCTGCACTTCGGCGAAGTGACGTCGTGGTCCGAGCCGCTGGTCCGTGGCTGGGACGATGTGGACGCTGTCAGGCTTGACCTGAGCAACGAGTATGCCCGCAAGCTGGACGAGCTGACCGCGTATGCGTTGCAACGCTGCCCCGGCCGGTGCTTGGTCGGCTACACCGATCTGCACCCGGGTCTGGACTGCGTGGCTGCCTGGCGCGACCCTCAGCAGCTTTGCATCGACATGATCGACAACCCGGAACTTGTTCACCGGCTGGCCGCCCTGTCCATCGCCGACTTCGAGACGATCTACGACCATTACGACGCCCTGCTCAAGGCGCACCGGCAGCCATCGGTAAGCTGGATGGGCATTCCGTCGTTTGGCCGGATGCATATCCCAAGCTGCGACTTCTCGAACCTGATCTCGCCTGCCTTCTTTGTCGAGTTTGGCCTGCCGATCCTGCAGCGCGAGGTTCGAACGATGACTCACAACATCTTCCATGTTGACGGAAAGCGCGTCGCCCGTCACCTGGATGCCATCCTGAGCGTGCCTGAAGTTCACGCCATCCAGTGGGTGCAGGGAGTCGGCGCCGACCAGCCAATCATGCAATGGGTGCCTTTCATCCGCAGCATACAGGCCCGCGGCGTCCCGGTCATCGTAGACCTGAACAAGAACGAGTTGGACGATTTCATGCAAGCGGTTCGGCCCGAAGGCCTGTTTCTGTGGATCGCGACAGAAACCGACGAGGAAGAACTGGATCTGTTGAGGCAGATCGAGCGATGGACATGACCGCACCCGTTTCATCAAAGGCGGAGAGCCCGGCCGCTTCCAGTGTGCCGCCGCTTCTGCAAATGCGCGCCATCACCAAGAGTTTCCCCGGCGTGCAGGCGCTGCGAGGTCGATTTCGACGTGCGCCCGGGTGAGGTGCACGCGCTGGTGGGCGAGAACGGCGCGGGTAAATCCACATTGATGAAGATCGTATCGGGCGTCTATCAGGCCGACGCAGGCGAGATCTCCTTCAAGGGGCAGCCGGTGGCGTTTCGCAACCCGCGCCAGGCCCAGGACGCCGGCATCGTCACCATCTACCAGGAGCTCAACCTGGTGCCTTACCAGTCGATCACCGAGAACATCTTCCTGGGCAGCGAGCTGACGCGCGGCCGGGTGGCGCTGCGCTGGTCGGACATGCACCAGCAGGCGCGCGAGCTGCTGGCCAAGCTGCACCTCAACGTTGACCCGCGAACGCTGGTGGGCGAGCTGGGCGTCGGCAAGCAGCAGATGGTCGAGGTTGCCAAGGCGATCTACCACAAGGCCGACCTGATCATCATGGACGAGCCGACCTCGTCGCTGAGCATCCGCGAGATCAACGACCTGTTCGACATCGTGCGCGAGCTGAAGGAACAGGGCGTGTCGGTGACCTACATCAGCCATCACCTGGAGGAAGTCTTCCAGATCAGCGACCGCACCACCGTCCTGCGCGACGGCCAGCTCATCAAGACCCTGCCAACCCCGCAGCTCAACGTTGACAGCCTCATCCGCCTGATGGTGGGCCGCGATCTGTCGGAGCAGTTTCCCAAGGAGGTGGCGCCGCGCGGCAAGGAGGTGCTGCGGGTCGAGGACCTGAACCGCGGCATGACTCTGCGCGACATCAACTTCTCGGCCTATGCCGGCGAGGTGCTGGGCGTTGCCGGGCTGGTGGGCGCCGGCCGCACCGAGCTCGTGCGCGCCATCTTCGGCGCCGATCGCATCGACAGCGGCAGGTTCTACCTGGACGGCGAGCAGATCACCATCAAATCCTCGCGCGATGCGGTCCATCACGGCATCGGCCTGCTGACCGAGGACCGCAAGCGCCAGGGACTGTTCCTGCAGATGAACGTGCGCGAGAACATCACCATGTCGGTCCTGGAACGTCTGACGCGCGGCATGGTCACCAACCGCAAGCGCGAGGCGACCCTGTCGCAGGAGTACATCGACAGCCTTGCCATCAAGACATCGGGCCAGGATCAACTGGCGATCAACCTGTCCGGCGGCACGCAGCAGAAGGTGGTGCTGAGCAAATGGCTGGCCACGGAGCCGCGCGTGCTGATCTTCGACGAGCCGACGCGCGGCATCGACGTCGGCGCCAAGGTTGAGATCTACCGCATGATGAACGACCTCGCCAGGCAGGGCGTCGCGATCATCATGGTCAGCTCTGAACTGCCCGAGATTCTGGGCATGAGCGACCGTGTCATGGTGGTCGCCGGCGGCCGCATTCGCGGCTTTCTGGATCGGGCCGAGGCCAGCGAGGAAAGAATCATGGAGCTGGCAACGGCGACAGACCGGCAGACGATTGCGGAAGTGTTGCCAGACCTGGTAGAAGAAAGATCGAGTCGACCGACCGCGGAGCAATTCAATGACAAACCCAGCAACTGATAGCACCCAGGCGGCACAGGGTGGCGGCGCGGGCAACTTCGCCCGCCGCTTCGTGTCGAACACGGGGCCACTGCTCATCCTCGTCGTTCTGTGGATCCTCCTCATGATCCTCTCAGAACCGTTTCGCAACCCCACCACCTGGGGATTGCTGGCGCTGGAGGTCGCAGCAATCGGCGTCGTTTCGGCCGGCCAGACCTTTGTCATCCTGACTGCCGGAATCGACCTGTCCGTGGAGGCCATGGTCTCGTTCGCCGGCGTGCTGGCAGCCATTCTGATCGCAGGCACAAGCATCGCGGGCGGGCAGATCGCCAACGGGCTGCCGTCGATAATTGCCATCGGGGTCGCCCTGGCGGCCGGCGCCGGCATCGGCATGTTCCAGGGCATGCTGATCACGCTGTTCCGCATGAACCCGTTGATCGTGACGCTGGGCTTCCGCAGCATCCTGCTGGGCGTCGCCCTGGTCTGGACGCGCGGCGCCGGCATCAACATCCTCAAGGACGGCCCGCTCTCGGCCATCACCGGCGTCATCCGGGTCGGCACCTTTCCGATCCCGGTGCCGTTCCTCATCGCCATTGTCGTGTACTTCGCAAGCTGGTTCGTCCTCAAACACACCAAGTTCGGCCGCTACACCTACGCCATCGGCGGCAACGAGACGGCGGCGCGGCTGTCGGGCATCCGCGTCGATCTGGTCAAGGCGACCATTTACGCGATCAGCGGCTTTCTGGCAGCTCTGGGCGGCATCATGGTCATGGGCCGCTTGCAGTCGGGCGCCTATCAAAACGGCACCAACATGACGCTGGCCTCGGTGGCGGCAGTCGTCATCGGCGGCACCTCGCTGTCCGGCGGCATCGGCGGCATCTGGGGCACGCTGATCGGTGTGGCCATCATCCGCATTGTGGAGGCCGGACTGGTCTATCTTGACGTGCCGTCCACCGCCAAGGAAATCGTCATCGGCGTCATCATCGTGCTGGCCGTGTTGCTGGACGTGATCCGCCGCGGCGAGATTCCCTGGCTGCACCTGCGGCGCAAGCCGGCCGCGTGAGTTGGGTGCGCAGTGGAAGGTTGGCATCTCTTCC
Organism: Caldilineales bacterium; assembly: GCA_041391245.1. Lineage (GTDB taxonomy): Bacteria > Chloroflexota > Anaerolineae > JAAEKA01 > JAAEKA01 > JACKBK01. The sequence goes on along the minus strand of JAWKOJ010000034.1, from coordinate 38,941 downwards.
GAAGAGATGCCAACTTTGTGAGCGATCCTCCGGCGAGATCGCCGGGTTGATTGTCCCGCCTGGGGCGGGATAGTTCCCCAGGAACCCGTTTCTGTTGGAGAAAGGAGACTTCCTAATGCAATTCCGAAAAGGACTAACTCTGCTGCTGTTGGTAGTGATGGTCGTGTTGGCCGCCTGCCAGACCGCAGCGCCCGTACAGCAACCGGCGGCAACCCAGGTGCCGGCCACGCAACAAGAGGCAACCCAGGCGCCTGAGGCGGCCGAGCCGGCCGCAGGCGGCGAAGTGACGGTCGGCTTCGTGCCGCCCGCGCTGACCAGCCCGTTCCACGTGGCGATGGTGGACGGCGCGACCGCCGAGGCTGAGGCCTTTGGCTGGAACATCGACGTGCAGGCGCCGGCCAGCGAGGGTGACTTCCAGGCATTCGTCACCACCGTCCAGCAGCTCCTGGAGAAGGGCGTCAATGCCATCAGCATCAACCCCATCGGCACCGACTCGGCCATCACCGCCGTCAAGGCTGCCAACGAGAAGGGCGTGCCGATCTGGCCCACAACTTCATCACCCCGTTCTCCGAGGGCGACGTGGTGTCCTACATCGGCTACGACCAGTGGGGCGGCGCCGAGAAGCTGGCTCAGGCATCGTGCGAGCTGCTGGCCAAGAAATATGGCTCAACTGCGGCTGAGACCCAGGGCAAGGTCTACATCCTGCTGGGGATAGACAGCATCTTCTCGCACCGGCGCACCGGCGGCTTCAAGGCCGGCCTGGAGAAGTACTGCCCCAACGTCGAGATCGTGGGCGAACAGACCGCCAGTGGCTGCGCACCAAGGGGTCGGAAGTGTACAATCGCCTGGCAGAAGGACCCTGACATCGATCTCTTCTACGGCAACTCCGACGAGATGGCCATCGGCGCGGCGCTGGCCGGCGAGCAGCTCGGCAAGGTCATCAACCAGGACTTCTTCGCGGTGGGCATCGACGGCAATCAGCCGACTCTCGACCTGCTGGGCGAAGGCAAGTTCAGCGCTACGCTGGGTGTCGATCCGGTGCGCATGGGTGTGACGGTTGTGGACACCATGCAAAAGGTTCTTGACGGGCAGGAAGTACCGCAGATCCTCCTGACCCCGTCGGTGGTAGTGACTCCGGAGAACCTGCAGGACTACCTGGACGGCAAGCTCTGGACCGAACCGGTGGCTGGCTTCCCCGAGATCGACAACGACCAGCCGACCGTGCCGGATGAAGGCGCGATGACAGAGCCGGCAGCCATGGGGCCGATGTCCGGCGCAGGGAAGACGGTCGGCTTCGTGCCGCCCGCGCTGACCAGCCCGTTCCACGTGGCGATGGTGGACGGCGCGACCGCCGAGGCTGCCTTATGGCTGGAACATCGACGTGCAGGCGCCGGCCAGCGGGCGACTTCCAGGCATTCGTCACCACCGTCCAGCAGTTGCTGGAGAAGGGCGTCGATGCCATCAGCATCAACCCCATCGGCACCAACTCGGCCATCACCGCCGTCAAGGCTGCCAACGAGAAGGGCGTGCCGATCCTGGCCCACAACTTCATCACCCCGTTCTCGAGGGCGACGTGGTGTCCTACATCGGCTACGACCAGTGGGGCGGCGCCGAGAGCTGGCGCAACCGTGAGCTGCTGGCCAGAAGTACAACACGACCGCGGCCGAGACCCAGGGCAAGGTCTACATCCTGCTGGGCATCGACAGCATCTTCTCGCACCGGCGCACCGGCGGCTTCAAGGCCGGCCTGGAGAAGTACTGCCCCAACGTCGAGGTCGTGGGTGAGCAGACCGCCGAGTGGCTGCGCACCAAGGGGTCGGAAGTGGCCACAATCGCCTGGCAGAAGGACCCCGACATCGACGTCTTCTACGGCAACTCCGACGAGATGGCCATCGGCGCGGCGCTGGCCGGCGAACAGCTCGGCAAGGTCATCAACCAGGACTTCTTCGCGGTGGGCATCGACGGCAACCCGCCGACCCTGGACCTGCTGGGACAGGGCAAGTTCAGCGCTACGCTGGGCGTCGATCCGTACCGCATGGGCGTGACGGTCACCGACACCATGGACAAGGTGCTGGCCGGCGAGGAGGTGCCCCAGGTCATCCTGACTCCGTCGGTGGTCGTGACACCGGAGAACCTGCAGGACTACCTGGACGGCAAGCTCTGGACCGAACCGGTAGCCGGATCGCCGGAAACCGACAACGACCTGCCGACCGTCCCGGAATGAGCAAACGCTTGAACACCACAAGCACGCGGCTCACCGCCGCCACCTACTGACTGACACAGGCCGCCGCCTCCGCAGTGGTTTCCAATGCCGCGCGGGGCGGCGGTCTGTTTGCTCCCATCGAACAAGGAGGGCGTCCATGACCTACACAGTCTTTTTTGTCGAAGATGAGATCGTGACACGCGAGGGCATACGCGACCGTGTGGACTGGCGCGCGAACGGTTTCGAACTGTGCGGCGAGGCGCCGGACGGCGAGATCGCGCTGCCGCTGCTGCAAACGCTGCGTCCCGACGTGCTGATCACCGACATCAAGATGCCCTTCATGGACGGGCTGGAGTTGTCCCGCATTGTGCGCGAGCGCCTGCCTGCCACCAGGATCATCTTTCTCAGCGGCCACGACGAGTTTGAATACGCCCAGTCCGCGATCAAGCTTGGGGTCACTGAGTACCTGCTGAAGCCGGTGACGGTCCGTGACATCGACCATGCGCTGCAGCGAGTGGCGGCCGAGCTTGATCGCGAGCGCCAATCGCGCGAGGCGCTGAACAAGCTGCGCAGCCAGGTGCAGGAGACCCAGGACCGTTTGCGCGAGCGCCTGCTGCTGGATCTGGTCGTAGGCGCGGTGTCATCGGCGCAGGCCATTGAGAAGGCCGAGCAGCTTGGCCTCGACCTCCTTGCAAGAGCCTACCTGGTCGCCGTGATCAAGATAGAGTTGACCGATCCCCAGTCCCATTTTGACCTGCACGCCTACCGGCAGACCCACCGTGATGTCGAGCAACTGGTGGAGAGCGATCCCGACGTGTTCCTGATCAAGAAGGATCTTGAGGAGATCGTCCTAATCTTGAAGGGGGACGCCGCCGACGCGGTGGTGCGCAGAAACGACGCGCTGCGCGCTCAGCTCGCTCAGCAGACCAAGCGGTCCGGCTGCCGGCTGGTGCTGGGCAGCGGCGGGCCGAAACACCGGATCACAGACATCTGCACCTCCTTTGTCGAGGGGCTTGCTGCCCTGAAAAGCACGCCCTATCACAACGGCAACGGGAACGGCGTCAGCAACGCCGAGCTGCTCAAGATCAACCAATCGGCCGTTGAGGGATACCTGAAGTGCGGCGCCAGGGACGACGTGGACGAGTTCCTCGACACCTTCGTCCTCCCCCTGGGCGGCACGGTTCTGGAGTCCGCCATCGTCAGAAACTACGTCCTGATGGATGTGGTGCTGACCACGGCCAACTTCCTCCATGAACTGGGCGGCAGCACCGACCAGATCATTCCCGACCTTGACGTGATCGCCCGGATCAGCGGCGTCGATGAACTCTGCCAGCAGGTGCGAGCGATCCTGACGGCCGCGCTCGCGTTTCGCGATGCCCAGGTCGGCAGCATTCACACGGGCACGATCCAGCAGGCGTGCACCTACATCGACAGCCACTACGGCGACTCCAACCTGTCGCTGCCTGAGGTTGCAAGCCGGGCGCATCTCAGCCCATCGCATTTCTGCACGGTGTTCAGCCAGGAAACCGGGCAGTCCTTCAAGGAGTACCTGACCGAGGTGCGGATTCAGCGTGCCCAGGAGCTGTTGCGAACCACCGCGCTCAAGTCCTTCGAGATCGCCGACCAGATCGGATACGGCGATCCGCATTATTTCAGCTATGTCTTCCGCAAACACACGGGCGTTTCCCCGACCGCGTTCCGGTCCGGGACGCGTCCGGCCATGAGCCGGCCAGAGGTGCAGGAGTAACGCCATGCTGAACAAGACGCTGGAAAGCGACCCGACGCGGCAGACGAAGCCGTTGTGGAACCCGGCCAACTGGCTCCCAGTCCGCGCTATCCGGCGGCTGGCCGGCGCAGCAGCCGCGCTGACCGTCTCGATTCGCATCAAGATCCTGATGGCTCTGGGAATCGTCATCCTGATGCTTGGCATGACCAACGCTCTGTTGATGTGGCAGATGATGAACTACAGCCGCCGCTACGACGCCATCATCAACAACATCATGACCGCCAACAGCATCAACGGCTACATCAAGCCGGCCATCGACACCGAGATGTGGAACATCGTCGCCGGCAAGACAGAGTTCGTGGATGGCCGGCAGTACGACATCATCGCCGACGTCGACGACAAGCTGCGCTGGATGTCAGAGCACGCCGCGTCCGACGAGGCCCGCATCCAGGTCGAGATCATCATGCGAACCATGAAGACCCTGACCCACTACGTCGATCTGATGGGCGCGCAGGTCGCCCAGGGCAGCACCGTAGCCGAGAACGAGGCGGTGCTGGAGAACATCCGCGGCGTGTCCGAGGTCGTCCAGGATGTGGTGCAGGAATACGTGCTGTTCGAGGTCAACGAAGCGGCGACGCAATACGCGGTCATGCACGACAGTCTGGCGCGCTGGGAGGTCTTCTACGTTGCGCTGTTGATTGCCGCCGTCGGGTTCTCGTTTGCTGCAGCCTGGGCGATCTCCCGCAGCATCTACATCCCCATCAAGCGGCTGCACGACGTCACCTCCACCATCACCAAGGACGACCTGAAGGTCCTGGTCACGCGCGAGAACGCCGATGAGATCACCGAGCTGGGGCTGAGTTTCAACATCATGATCGGCCGCATCAGGGAGCTTCTGGACTCCAACAAGCGCGAGCAGGAGAGTTTGAAAAAGGCCGAGCTGCGTGCGCTGCAGGCGCAGATCAACCCCCACTTCCTGTACAACACCCTGGACACCATCATCTGGATGGCCGAGGCGGGACACACCGAGCAGGTGGTGCAGATCGTCAGCGCGCTGTCCAGCTTCTTCCGCCTCAGCCTGAGCAAGGGGCGGGACTGGATCACCATCGGCGAGGAGATCGAGCGGACCCGCAGCTATCTTGTGATCCAGACGATGCGCTACCGTGATATCCTGGACTACCGCATCGAGGTCGACGAAGAAGTGCTGAACAACACGATCCTGAAGCTCATCCTCCAGCCGCTGGTTGAGAACGCGCTGTACCACGGCATCAAGAACAAGCGTAATGGCGGCACCATCATCGTGCGCGCCAAGCAGAGAAACGACGGCGAGATTCTGTTGGAGGTTGAGGACAACGGCATCGGATTCACGCCGGATGCGCTGGCACGCGTGCAGGCCCAGGTGAGCGAGGACTCGAGGAGATCCGCCTGGAAAGCGGCTTTGGCATCGATAACGTCAACAAGCGTGTTCGCTTGTACTACGGATGGCAGTACGGTCTGTCCATCGAGAGCGTGTACCTGGAGGACGCGCGTGACCCTGGTCATTCCCGCCAAGTCGGAAGACTTGATCGAAAGAAAACCAACCAAAAGCAAAAGAAATCGAACCGTGGTCATGGGAATGGCAGCCGCGGACTGAAAGTGGCAATGTTTTTCAATGCTTTGCCTACAAAACTCCATTGAGATATTGCTTGTCACAGGGTAGTATGGGGCCAACGATGGTGTCGCTTCGGCCATGTCGAAGCATCGACCGATGAGCACCCACGCTCCACATTCCTCAAAGGAGAGAGAAACATGAAAGGCTCGAAGATCCTGCTGGCGATAGTCGTCCTCACGCTGCTCGCTGCATTGGTTGGTTGTGCAGCGCCCGCGGCCGCACCGGCAACTACCGACAGCCAGCCCGCGCAAGGGTCCGCACCCGCCGACCAGCCCAAGACCTACAAGGACCTGGTGGTGGGCTATGCCCAGCTTGGCGCCGAAAGCGAGTGGCGCACGGCTAACACCGCCTCCATCAAGCAGACCGCGGAAGAGTTGGGCGTAACCCTCAAGTTCTCCGATGCGCAGCAGAAGCAGGAGAACCAGATCAAGGCGATCCGCTCGTTCATCGCCCAGGGCGTGGACGTCATCGGCGTGCCCCCTGTGGTCGAGACCGGCTGGGAGACTGTCTTCCAGGAGGCGAAGGACGCCGGCATTCCGATCATTCTGGTCGACCGGCGCGCTGATGTGCCTGAGGACCTGTACGTATCCTACCTCGGCTCGGACTTTGTCGAGGAAGGCCGCAAGGCCGGCCTGGAGATGAACAAACTGCTTCCTGACGGCGGCAAGATCGTCGAGCTGGTGGGCACAGTCGGATCGGCGCCCGCCAACGACCGCTACAAGGGCTTCCGCGAGACACTCAATCCCAACATCGAGATCATCGACTCGCAGTCGGGCGACTTCACCCGTGCCAAGGGCAAGGAAGTCATGGAAGCCTTCCTCAAGAAGTACGGCAACGAGATCCAGGGCATGTATGCGCACAACGACGACATGGCGCTGGGCGCGATCCAGGCCATCGAAGAGTACGGCCTGAAGCCGGGCCAGGACATCAAGACCGTCTCCATCGACGCAGTGCGCGGCGCCTTCCAGGCGATGATCGACGGCACGCTGAACGTCACCGTGGAGTGCAACCCGCTGCTTGGCCCGCAGTTCTATGACCTGGCGCTAAAGGTCGTGAACGGCGAGGAAGTGCCGAAGTGGCTGCCCTCCGACGAAAGCGTCTACTACCCGGACAACGCCGCCGAAGTATTGCCGCAGCGCCAGTACTAGACGCTCCAAACAGGCTGCCCGTCAACCTGTGACATAGGACAAGAAGCGGTGCAGTGCTGGACGTTGCACCGCTTCTTGACAGACAGGTCCGGCGGTTCAGGCAGCCACGCAGCCTTCTCATGCACCCCCGCAGGCCGCAGCGAGCCGCACGACGCTGAAGCGCCTGTCTCCCGAAAGGCAATGCAAAGCCATGGCCGACTCCGATCAAGTCATCCTGACGATGACAGGAATCTCCAGAGCGTTCCCCGGCGTTCAGGCGCTGCAAGATGTTGACTTCAACCTCAGACGGGGCGAGATCCACGCCCTGATGGGCGAGAACGGCGCGGGGAAATCAACCTTGATCAAGGTGTTGACCGGCGTCGAGCACCCGGACTCCGGCGTCATCACGCTGGACGGCAAGGTCGTTCAGGTCAAGTCGCCCCAGCATGCCCAGGAGCTCGGCATCAGCACCGTCTATCAGGAGATCAACCTCTGTCCCAACCTGACGGTGGCCGAGAACATCATGATCGGCCGCGAGCCGCACCGCGCCGGCCGCATCGACTGGAAAGCGATGAACCGCCAGGCCAGGGAGATTCTGCTGCGCCTCGACGTGGACATCGACGTCACGCAGACGCTGGGGTCGTACTCGGTCGCCATCCAGCAGATGGCCGCCATTGTGCGGGCGCTGGACATCACGTCGGCCAAGATTCTGATCCTGGACGAGCCGACCTCCAGCCTCGACGCCTACGAGACCGATCAACTGTTCCAGGTGATGCGCAAGCTCAAGAGCCAGGGAACGGCGATCATCTTCATCACCCACTTCATCGACCAGGTCTACGAGATCTCCGACCGCATCACCGTTCTGCGAAACGGCAAGCTGGTGGGCGTCTACGACACGGACGCCCTGCCGCAGCTTGAGCTGATCTCCAACATGCTGGGCCGCATCGTCGTCGATCTGGACGACGTGTCCAGGCACAAGGCCGCGCGGGCCCATGACGCTTCAGCCGATCCCTTGATGCAGGCCAGGGGACTGGGCAGCACCGGAGCCATTGACCCGTTCGATCTCGACCTGTACGCGGGCGAGGTGATGGGGTTTGCCGGTTTGCTCGGCTCCGGGCGGACGGAGATTGCCAACCTGCTGTTCGGCGTGGACAAGCCCGACCAGGGAACGTTGACCCTCGGCGGCCAGCCCGTCAGGAAGTTCTCGCCGCTGGCGTCCATCGAGCGCGGCGTGGCGCTGAGCCCCGAGGACCGCAAGGCCGCCGGGATCGTCGACGACCTGTCGGTGCGCGAGAACATCGTGCTGGCGATTCAGGCCAGCCGCGGCTGGTTCCGCTACCTCAGCAGCGCGAAGCAGAGCGAGATCGCCGACAAGTACATCAAGCTGCTCAACATCGTCACCCCATCGGCGGAGCAGCCGGTCAAGAACCTGAGCGGCGGCAACCAGCAGAAGGTCATCCTGGCGCGCTGGCTGGCAACCAACCCGCAGGTCCTGATCCTCGATGAGCCGACCCGCGGCATTGACGTGGGCGCCAAGGCGGAGATCCAGAAGCTGGTGGTGGCGCTGGCCGACGAAGGCAAGGCGTGCATCTTCATCTCCTCGGAGCTGGAGGAGGTGTTGCGCTGCAGCAACAAGGTCGTCGTGCTGCGCGATCAGGAGAAGATCAGCGAGCTGTCGGGCGACGAGATGAACGAAGACGTCATCATGCGAACGATCGCAGGTAGCTAACCATGGCTCAATCGAACTCACTGTGGAACCGTTTCAAGGCCAATCAGGTCTTCTGGCCGCTGGTGGCCCTGGGCCTGATCATGCTGTTCAACGCGCTCTTCACGCCCAACTTCTTCCGGCTGGAGATCAAGGAAGGCCACCTGTTTGGCTCGCTGATCGACATCCTCAACCGCGGCGCACCGCTGATGATTCTGGCGGTCGGCATGACCATGGTCATCGCTACCGAAGGGGTCGATCTTTCGGTGGGCGCGGTGGCTGCCATCTCAGCCGCCGTGGCTACGGTGCTGATCAACCCGGCCCTGGGACAGCAGTTGATCGCCAGCGATAAGCTGGTCGAGAACGTCACCGCAACACCGCTGCCGGTGGTCATCCTGGCCGCGCTGTTCGTTGCAACGCTGTGCGGGGTGTGGAACGGCATGCTGGTGTCGCGGGGCAACATCCAACCCATGGTGGCGACGCTGGTGTTGATGGTGGCCGGCCGCGGCATAGCCCAGCTCATCACCGGCGGCCAGATCATCACCGTCTACTACACGCCCTACTTCGTGATCGGCAACGGATACCTGGCAGGCGTGCCGTTTGCGCTGTTCATCGTGGCCGGGGTCAGCCTGGCTGCCTGGCTGCTGACCAGAAAGACGGCCATCGGGATGTTTGTCGAGTCGGTGGGCATCAACGTGCGCTCCAGCTTCTACAGCGGCGTCAACGAGAAGAACATCAAGCTGCTGGTCTACACCTTCTGCGGCTTCTGCGCCGGCATCGCCGGCCTGATCGTCAGCTCCAACGTCAAGAGCGCCGACGCCAACAACGCCGGTCTCGGCTTCGAGCTGGACGCCATCCTGGCCGTTGTCATCGGCGGCACGCTGATGACCGGCGGTCGGTTTTCGCTGTTGGCCAGCATCATCGGCGCGCTGGTCATCCAGAGCATGACCACCACGATGTACGCCATCGGTGTGCCGGCCATGGCGGCCCAGGCTGTCAAGGCCGTGGTCGTGATGGCGGTGATCCTGCTGTATTCGGAGCAGTTCCGATCGGTGGTTGGCCGCGTGTTTGGCCGCAGAAAAGAGGTGCGATCATGACGCGAACCTTCAAGATCGACCGCAAGTTCGTGCCCATGCTGGCTACCATCGGCCTCTTTGCTGCCGGCTACCTCCTTGGCGCGATTCAATATCCGGGCATGCGCAGCCCGCAGACGTTCTTCAACCTGTTCATCGACAACGCCTTTCTGCTGATCGCGTCGACCGGGCTGACGCTGGTGATCATCTCCGGCGGCATCGACCTCTCGGTGGGCGCAGTCATTGCGCTGACCAGCGTGGCTGCTGCGCATCTGATGGAGAAGGTTGGACTGAGCTCGCTGCTGGTGATCCCGCTGATGCTGCTGATGGGCGCGGCGTTCGGCGGGTTGATGGGCGGCATCATCCACTACTTCAAGGTCCAGCCCTTCATCGTGACCCTGGCGGGGATGTTCTTCGCCCGCGGCATGTCCTTCTTCATCAGTCTGGACGCCATCACCATCACCGACCCCTTCTATCGCACCCTGTCGCTGGCCCGCATCCACCTGATCGGCAAGTCGTTCGTCTCGGTGCACGTCATCGTCGCGCTGGTCGTGCTGGCGGTCGCCATGTATCTGGCGCACCTGACCCGCTTCGGGCGGACGATCTACGCCATGGGCGGCAATGAGCAGTCGGCGCGCCTGATGGGGCTGAACGTGGGACGCACCAAGGTGCAGGTCTACATGCTGAGCGGCTTCTGTTCGGCGCTGGCCGGGCTGGTATTCAGCAACAACCTGCTGTCGGGCCACGGCCTGTACGCCAACGGCCTTGAGATGGAAGCCATCGCCGCAGTGATCATTGGCGGCACGTTGCTGACGGGCGGCGTCGGCTACGTCTTTGGCACGCTGTTCGGCGTCCTGGTCAACGGCCTGATCCAGGTGTTGATCATCTTCAACGGCGAGCTGAGCTCGTGGTGGACGCGCATCGTGATCGGCCTCCTGACGCTGGTGTTCATCGTAGTTCAGAGCGCGTTCTCATCGTGGAAGAAGCGGCAGACCGGCATCAGGCCAGCCCGCAAGAAGGCTGCCAGCGCCGCCGACACGTCGCCCGGTTGATCGTCCCGCTGTTCGTAGTAGGCGCTTCAGCGTCGTTCTGAGGCGCTGAAGCGCCTGCTACGAACGTGCTCACGCAATTGCATCCCGGCAGGCTCTTCGTCTGGCGGTCTCCTCCAAAACGCAAAGCCCCTTCCAGATGAACAGGAAGGGGCTTTGTGTGGGCGGTACAAGACTCGAACTTGTGGCCTCCACGATGTCAACGTGGCGCTCTAACCAACTGAGCTAACCGCCCGACAAAGAAAATTATACCACGGTCATTAGGCGGCGCAAAATCATCCTGTGCGATTCATTGCCTCCACGTTGACGCCTGGCAGGCCGGCCATCAGCCCGCCGCTGGTGCCCAGGATCACGGGCGTGCCGGCCAGCGGTTGGACGAGTTGCTCCACCTGAGCGACGATTTCATCGACCGGCTGCGGCTGCGCCAGCCAGCCCACGTCCACGTTGCCCCACAGACAGAGGTCAGGCCCCGCTTGCTCGCGGACGCGGGCCAGGCTCATGCCCGCCCCCGGCTCCATCCCCTGCAGGCCGTCGATGCCCGCGGCCAGCAGGTCGTCCAGCAGCGCCCACAGGTTGCCGTCAGAGTGAAATACTACCGGCAGGCCGATTTCGTGGACGCTCTCCACCAGCAGCGTCAGGAAGGGAAAGTAGCTCTTGCGCAGGCTGGCGGGGTTGATGTAGGCGCTGCGCCGGTAGGCGATGTCGTCGCCGATCAGGATGCCGTCCGCGCCGCGGGCGGCCAGCGCGCGGGCCTGCTCGGCCAGCTCCACCGTCGCCTCAGCCATCGTCTCCAGCTCGGCGCGGCCGGGCGCGGTCAGCCGTGTCAGCGCGCTCTCCCAACCCCACGCCTTGGCCGCCGCGCTGAAAGGGCCGTTGGTCAGCGCAAAGACGAACAGGTCACTCTCGGCACGCCACTGTTGCAGCAGGTAGATCGCGTCCTCCTCGTCGGGCTGCTCCGGGCTGCCCCAACCGGTCGAGAACGGCACCACCACCAGGTCGTGGCGCAGCCGGCGCAGCACCGCCTGCCGGGCCGACCACGGCACCGCCTCCCCTTCAAGCCCGACGAAATCGCGCACGAAGCCATCGTCGATGACCAGCTCGCCGCGCAGCAGCCGGCCCGGCCAGCGACCCGACAGCGCCAGGCGAACGTCGTCGCGCGGCGTGCGGGATACGTTCACGTCAGACACCGGCAGTTTCCCCGGCGGGCTGCATGTCGCCCTGCTCCCGCACCCAGCGGAAGAGCACGAAAGCCGCCAGCACTGCCCCGGCGACGCCGAACGCCGCCGCCGCGGTGATGCCGCGCCACTCGAACAGCGCCGCGCCGGCGGTCGCGCTGCCGGCGCGCACCAGCCCGACAGCGAACGCCGACAGCGACAGCACCGTGCCGCGCATGGAAGGCACCTGCTCCGACATCAGCCCGATGTTGGAGACGATGGAGAACTCGAAGGCCACGGTGAAGAGGAACATGACGCCCACCGCCAGCCAGAGCAGCGAGCCGGCCAGCGGCAACAACGCCATGAACACCGCCATGCCGACCAGCCCGATCCCGACGCCGCGGCGCTTGCCGATGCGGTCGATGAACAGACTGCTGGTGGTGGAGGCGATCAGCTCGGCGAAGCCCAGTGCGGCCGCAACCCGGCCCACCTGGTCGGGGCGCATGCCGAACGCCTGCTCCAGCCATGCGCCGTAGGTAACGAAGAAGGTCTCGGCGGCCATGAACATCAGCCCGTTGACGATGATGCCGCCGCGGGCGCTGGTCGAGCGCAGCACGGTGGCCACTGCGCGGCGCATCCCCGTTTGCATGGCCGCCAGGGCCGGGCGCTGGCTGGGCAACAAGAACGCCAGCGGCGCAGCCGCCAAACTGGCCAGGGCGACGACCCGCAGCGGCGCCTGCCAGCCCTGCACCGTCATCACCACGCCCACGATGGGCAGAATCACCAGCCCGGTGATGGCCCAACTAAACTCGACGATGCCCAGCACGCGCCCGCGGCGGTGAAAGGGCACCTGCTCGCTGATGGCCGCCTGCAGGTTGGGGATGAAAGCCGCTGACGCCAGCCCCAGCATCAGCATCGGCGGCACGGCCGCGGCCAGTCCGCCGGCCGTGCTCAGCCAGAGCAATCCGCCGGCCTGCACCACGAGCGCGCCCGCCAGCAGATTGCGGGCGCCGTGACGGTCAGTGTAGGCGCCGAAAAACGGGCTGAGGAAGACCGCCGACGAGCGCAGCGACATCAGCAGCCCGCCTTGCGCCAGCGAGATGCCCAACCCGCGGCTGATCTCGGGCAGGAACGGGTAGAACATGCGCGTCGTCGTGTCCACCGTCAACCGCATCAGGAACGCGGCGACGATCATGCGCACGAGGCGGACGGGTTTTTCGGCGAGCTGTTCGATGGTGGAAGCCATGAGAGGGTAAGATCGTAACACAATTTTCCAAATTGTGCGCTTCGCGTGAACCCAGAGCCACAATTTGGAAAATTGTGCTACGATGACCGTTGTCTCGGATCGTGAGGCTGGCGCTGGCCGGTACGCAAGAGGATCAGCGATCCATCATTGCGCGCTGCGCCGGCCGGTGTGCGCGGCGCTGCGAGGGCTGGCGAAGATCATCCTGTACTGAAACTTGATCGACTAGTGTTCCGTGTGATCTCCCGACCGCTCCGGAGCGCTGCTCGGTCAGGAGTCCTCGCCTAACCGTATCATACGCACACAAAACAGACGTGTTTTATCCATTGAAGACCGCTGCATAATGCGGCCAGGACTGGACCAGTCCCGGGGCAAGGCGATCCGGCGTTTCCTCAACCATCCGGTTCACCTCATCAAAGCTCGCCAGATACAGACCCACCACTTCGCCATCGCTGAAGTGCAACCCGGCCAAGCCGGCGGACGTGAGCGTGGCCGTAAACACCTGCGTCACGTGGCAGATGTGGACCGGCGGGTTGTGGCTGTCGGCTTCGCTGCGGTGATAGGGTTGGCCGATGGCGACCGCGCCAGGCGGCTCGACCATGCCGGCAGCCGGGTCGAGGTCGACGCCCAGCTCCTCGGTGGCTTCGCAATGCATGGCCTCCTCCCAACTCAGCCCGGCGCGCACGTGGCCGGTGACGGAAAGGTCGATCAGGCCGGGCCAGTCAACGCGCCGGCTGCGGACCTGCAACACCAGCCAGCCCTGCGGCGCATGGAGGGCGAGATGGACGGTGCGATGACACAGACCGAGAAGATGGCAGAGCCAGCGCGGCGCGGCTACCCCCGTGCAGTCCCCGGCCATGTCTACCAGGTCGAAGGGCTCCTCGTGTTTGGCGCGCGGCTGGACTACCGGCCGCCAGCGGTCGGAGAGCACGGCGACATCATGGACACCCAGGGGGTTGCCGTGATGGGTGCGTGCCATGTCTTCCTGCAGGCGCGCCAATTCGTGCGATGCAAACTGTTCTGGCCAACTGATCAAGGAGAGGTGCCTGTTGCTGCGACAACCAGGTGTCGAGGAGTCACGCTCGTAGTAGGCGCTTCAGCGCCTGAGAATACCCACGGCGCTGAAGCGCCTACTACGAGCGTGGGCGGTATTGTGATTCAAGACTCCTCAATACCGGGGAGGCGTGGGTTAGTGCAGGATCTTGCTGAGGAAGAGCCGGGTCCGTTCCTGCTGCGGGTTGTCGTAGAGGTCGCTGGGCGTGGTGTCCTCGACGATCACCCCCTGGTCCATGAAGATGAGCCGGTGAGCGGCCGCGCGCGCAAACCCCATCTCGTGGGTGACGCACACCATGGTCATGCCCGACTCGGCCAGATCCACCATCACGTCCAGCACTTCCTTGATCATCTCCGGGTCCAGCGCGCTGGTCGGCTCGTCAAAGAGCATGATCTTGGGGTTCATGGCCAGCGCGCGGGCAATCGCGACGCGCTGCTGCTGGCCGCCGGAAAGCTGGCCGGGGTAGACGTCCGCCTTTTCGGGGATGCCGACACGTTCCAGCAGTTCGCGCGCCACTTTCTCGCGCTCTTCCTTGTGCCGTTTGCGCACGACCCGCTGCGCCAGGGTGATGTTCTCCAGCGCGGTCAGGTGTGGGAAGAGGTTGAACTGCTGGAACACCATGCCGATCTCGGTGCGCATCTTGTTGATGTTGGTGCTCTTGGCCTCCAGGTCGACGCCTTCGATGAAGACATGGCCGGCGGTCGGCTTCTCCAGGTGGTTGATGCAGCGCAGCAGGGTCGATTTGCCGGAGCCGCTGGGGCCGATGATGACCAGCACCTGGCCGGGATCGACATCCAGGCTGACGCCGCGCAGCGCCTGCACGCTGCCAAAGTATTTGTACAGATCGGTGATCTTGATGATTGGATCAGACACTGGCCCGCCACCTCCTTTCGATCATACGCACGATGATGATAAACAGCAGCGTTAGCACCAGGTAGAGAAACGCCGCCGAGTTGTAGCCCTCGAAAGCACGGAAGGTGCGCGACACATACAGCCGCGCCATCTGCAGGATCTCCGGCACCGCCACCACGCTGACCAGGGCCGAGTCCTTGAGCATGGCCACCAGGTCGTTGGACAGCGGCGGGACCACGCGGCGGATCGCCTGTGGCAGGATGACGTGCTGCATGGCCTGGCGATAGCCCATACCCAGCGAGCGGGCTGCTTCCATCTGCCCCCTGGGGATCGATTCGATGCCGGAGCGGTAGACCTCGGCCAGGTAGGCGGCATAGCCAAACCCCAGGCCGATCAGCGCGCCCTGCAGACCGGTGATCGATTCGTTGCCGACGACGTTGCGCAGATAGGGAACAACGACAAACCCGATCCAGATGATCAGCACCAGCATGGGTACGCCGCGCATCAGCTCGACGTACAGGGTGCTGAGATGATACATGATCGGGTTGCGCGAGACCCGCATGATGCCCAGGACCAACCCAAGAACCAGGGCGATCAGGTAGGCGATGACCGTCGTGTACAACGTCATCATCAACCCGTTGCGCACCTCGATTCCGAACGCGATCTCCGTCTCCGTCGGCGGGAACGCGATGAAGCTCAACGCGTTACGATAGGACGGATCCCTGATCATGTAGATGAACGCACCGATCAGGAAGACGACGATGATGACAGCCCACCAGGGGAACTCCCGCATCTGCTCCCCAAACGACCGCCGCGCCTTGATGGTCGTATCCGATTCCTCAAGTGCGATACCCATGACGACTCCTCCTTGCTTCCGGCTCTTTCGAGTTTGCTGTGGCGGCAGAACGTAGTACGTGAAGTCGTGAAACGTGATGGCGTGGCCAGGTACGACTGACAGTCCTGGTCGTGAAACGGTGTACCACAGATGCGTCAGCGCCTCTATGTGTTGACCAGGACTGTCAGTCGTGGGCCACTTGAGCTACCTGTTCTTCATGCGCGGGTCCAGGGCATCGCGCAGCCCGTCGCCCAGCAGGTTGAACCCCAGCACGACCAGCATGATCGCCAGGCCGGGGAAGAACACCAGATGCGGCGCACTGAACACCTGGTTGCGCTCGGCGCTGAGCATGGCGCCCCATTCGGGCATTGGCGGCTGGGCGCCCAATCCCAGGAAGGAAAGCGCGGCAGCATCCAGAATGGCCGTGCCGATGCCCAGCGTCGCCAGGACGATCAACGGCGAGATGCCGTTGGGCATGATGTGGCGGAAGAGGATCTTGTTGTTTTGCACGCCAACGGAGCGCGCCGCCGTGACGTATTCCTCTTCCTTGGCGGACAGCACCACCGATCGCATGACGCGCGCGTAGACCGGAATGGTGACGATTGCAATGGCCAGCATAGCGTTGGTCAACCCCGGTCCAAGCACGCTGACAATCGCAATCGCCAGCAGCAGCGACGGAAACGCCAGCAGCACGTCCAGAAACCGCATGATGCCATCGTCAGCCCACCGCCCTGTATAGCCGGCGATCGCTCCCAGGATGACGCCGATGAGCATGGCAAAGGTGACGGTTACAAATCCAACGGTCAGGGAGATCCGCGAGCCGTGAATGAT
Organism: Caldilineales bacterium; assembly: GCA_041391245.1. GTDB lineage: Bacteria > Chloroflexota > Anaerolineae > JAAEKA01 > JAAEKA01 > JACKBK01. Next base: position 22,439 of record JAWKOJ010000034.1, on the reverse strand, counting down.
CCGGCTGAACTCGTCGCGCACGTTGCCATCGATTCCCATGAGGTGCTGCGGTTGATCTTCCGGACAGCCCAGCAAGTGAATACAGGGCGGCTGCCGCTTCTTCACATCCTCTTGCCCGATCAGCACCTGGTCTGGCTGGTATGGTGCGATCTGATTGGCAAAGATGGCGATCACCGTAATGCTGCCGATGATGATCATGCCAAGGATCGCGGAACGCTGCCGGACAAAGGAACGAAGGGCCTGAAGCAGCGGTGTTTCCTTGCGTCGCTGCAGATCGATCTCGGTTGGTTCGTAATTATTGGATGTCGTCATGCAAGGTTGCCAGCTGGCTGATCAATCGAGCCGAATGCGTGGATCGATAAACCCGTAGGACAGGTCCACCAGAAGGTTGGCAATTACGTAGCCGAGGGCAATAACCAGGGTGAAGCCCTGAATGATCGGGAAGTCGCGCGCGGTGATGGCCTCGAAGAGTGTGCGCCCGACGCCGGCCAGCCCGAAAATCGTCTCGGTGAGCACGGCGCCGCCGAAGATCACGCCCAGTTGCAGGCCGATGATGGTGATGATTGGTAGCAGGCTGTTGCGGAAGGAGTGGCCGATAACAACGGACCGCTCGCGCAGCCCCTTGGAACGAGCCGTCCGCACGTAGTCCTGGTTCAGCGTCTCCAACATGCTCGATCGGGTCATGCGGGCGATGATGGCCAACGGAATGGTGGCCAGCGCCATGGCCGGCAGGATCAGATGGCGAATGCTGTCCTTCAATACCTCGCCGTTGGCGGTGATGATCGAGTTGAAGATGTAGAAGTTCGAAATGAATTCAAAGAGACGGTGCGTGGCCGAGTCGGGCGTGAAGGTCAGGTTGTAGACCTCGTAAAACGGTGTTGCCACCAGCCCGGCCGACAGGCGACCGGTAGGCGGCAACCACAAGGGCGTCCCCTTCAGCAGCAGCGCGAAGACGTAGGCCAGCAGCAAACCGAGCCAAAACACTGGCATCGAGACGCCGATGTTCGCCCCCACCATGGTGCCTACGTCGATCGCGGAGTTGCGCTTCAAAGCCGAGATCAACCCGGCCGGGATGCCAATGATGACGGCCAGGAAGAGGGCCGCCGCCCCCAGTTCGATGGTCACCGGCAGACGTTCGACCAGGATCTCACCGACGGAGCGGTTGAAGCGGATCGAGTTGCCAAAATCCCCTCTGGCGACGTCTCGCATGTAGATACCAAGCTGCACGGGAATCGGCTGATCGAGACCCTTCTCGCGGATGAAACGATCGCACGTCTCCTGAGTCGCCTTCTCGCCAAGGATCGCCCGACAGGGGTCGCCGGGAATATCGGTGCGCCGCCAGCAGCAGGTTCTGACACGCTAGCACCAGCGATTGCCCGCTCAGGCCCCCGTTGTTCCCCGCAAAAATCGACTGGGTATCGAGGACTGAAGGTCATGGTCGTTGAGCAGAGCTGCACCTGATGTTGGTGCAGCTCTGCTACAAGACCGTCAGTCTGAGTTCATCGTCCGGGCTATTCCTGGACGTTCATCAGGCCCCACAGATACGAGAAGTACTCGAACGCACCCGTGTTGCCGACGTGGGTCGGGCTGGACGCATCCAACCCCGCCTGCCACGACGCCAGCACGTCCATCGCATCGAGACTCGATCCGTCGTGGAACGTCACGCCATCGCGCAGGGTGCAGGTCCACATCGTCAGGTCTTCGTTGGGCTCACACGAGGTCGCCAGCGCCGGCTCCGCCGCCGTCCCGCCGATCTCGTAGGCGTACAGCGACTCGGTGACCTGCTCGCAGGCCCGCAGCGACTCGCCGTCGGTCTCGTCGCCGCAGTAGAGGCTGATCGGCTCGGCGTTCTGCATCCACACGAAGGTGTCGCGGTCGCCCGGCTTCATGGCCGCCATGTACTCGTTGCCCAGCGGGCTGGCCTGCGCACCCTCCACGTCGGCCAGATAGGCAACGCCCGAGCCGCCGTGTGCAATGGGCACCATCGGCACCAACTCGCGGATCGCATTGTTGGCGTCGGTGTAGATCGCCTCTGCGGCCGCCGCGTCCGCTATCTGCGCACCCTGCTCCAGCAGTTCGTAGATCTCAGGATGGGGATCGCCGAACTGCGGGTTGGCTCGCCCGAAGTGGTAGTCCAGGAAGTTGGTGATGTGCGGATAGTCCGCGCCCCACCCCAGCAGGTACAGCCCGTCCAGGTTGCCTGCCGACGACTCGGCGATGAACGCACCCGACTCCATCACCTCGATGCTGGCGTCGATGTTCAGGTTCTCCTTCAACTGCGCCTGGATGTCCTGCGCCACCAGCCCCGGCTCGGGCAGGTAGGAGCGGAACACGTCGCGGTAGTAGATGGTGGTCTCGAACCCGTCGGCATAGCCGGCATCGGCCAGCAGCGCCTTGGCCTCTTCGACGTTGAAGTCGTACCAGTCGTCGCCCACGCAGCCGTTGGGGATCGAGCAGGGCGTGAAGTGGCTGGCTACCTCCGACCCGGCCGGGTAGAAGGTGTCCACGATGCGCTGGCGGTCGATGCCCTTGGCGATGGCCTGGCGCACCCGCACGTCGCCCCACGGCTCGAAGGTGTCGGTCATGGCCAGGTAGAAGATGTTCAGCGCCGGCCGCTCCAGCAACTGCAGGTTGGCATCGTCGCGGATGGTGTCGAAGTCGTCGGGGCTGGGGTTGTCGATGCCGTCCACCGTGCCCGATTGCAGCTCAAGCAGCCGGCCTGCGCCCTCGGTCAGCCAGCGGAAGACCAGCGTGTCGGTCATGGCCGGGTCGCCCCAGTAGTCGGCGTTCTTCTTGTAGACGATGCTGTCGCCGCGGTTCCAGGAGTCCAGCATGTAGGGACCGGTGCCAACCGGCTTCTCCAGCAGCTCGCCGCTGGCCGCCGCACTCTCGATCCACTCGCTGGGCTGGATGGCGAAGGAGCTGAAGGCGACCTTGGAGAGGAACGCCGGATCGGGCTTGCACAGCTTGAACTCGACGGTCATCTCGTCCAGCGCGATCACCTTCTGGATGGTGCCGTCGAACCCGTCGCAGCTCTCCACGCCGAACGACGCGATCCCTTCCGCCATCATCTCGCCCTCGGCCGGCGCCTCGGTGGGCTCTTCCATCGCCGCAGTCGGCTCAGGCTCGGGGGCGGCCGTCGGTTCGGGCATCGGGGTGGCAGTTGGCTCGGGAGCCGCTGTGGGCTCCTGGACAGCAGCCTGCTCAGTAGTAGCCGCGGGTTGGTCGCCGGTCTGCCCGCTGGGACAGGCAGTCAGGACCATGGCAGCGATGATCAGAATCGCTGCCAGCGTAAACAAACGGAAATGCTTCATCGACTTACTCCTCCTGTGGGGAAAAACGGTGGGCAGGACAGTGCGCATGGTAGACATGCATTGTCCAGTCGGCAATCGAAACTCGGGCGAAAACGGAAGGCGGCGTGCAATAGTGTAATGTTACACCCATGAGTGATGCGATTATAGGGCGCACCTGGACTATTGTCAAGTGATTGCGGTGATTCTTGGGCTGGCCCGGTCGGAGACCGCCCAAAGCGGACGGTGATCGGAGAACAATAGGCCTAGGACCAGGAAATCAGCGGCCAGCGCGCCTTGACATCCAGATCCCAGCCGCTGCGCAGCCCGGCGGCCAGGCGATAGTAGCCGGCCGCGCCGATCATCGCCGCGTTGTCGGTGCAGAGCCAGATCGGTGGGATCGAGTACGGCACATCCAGCCGTTCAGCCAGCTGGCGGCGCAGTTCGCCGTTGGCTGCCACACCGCCGCAGACGCAGACGTGACGGGCATCGAAATCCGCGGCGGCTTGTATCGTCTTGGATACCAACGCGTCGGCCACCGCCGCCTGAAAGCTGGCGGCGATGTCGCGGATCAATTGTGTCTTGCCGTCCTGATTGCCCGCAAGATCGTCGGGACGCTGCAGGACCTGCCCGGCCGCGTCTTCCGGCCACGAAGCGTCGCCGACCTGTTCCTGCTGCTCGCGCACCAGCCGCAGAACAGCCGTCTTAAGCCCGCTGAAGCTGAAGTTGTAGCGATGGTCGGGGTTGTTCATCACCGCCCGCGGCAGGTCGAAGCGCGCCGGATCGCCGCCCTCGGCCGCCCGCTGCACCACCGGCCCGCCAGGATAGGGCAGGCCAAGCAGCCGCGCCGCCTTGTCGAAAGCCTCCCCGGCCGCATCGTCCAACGTGCCGCCCAGCCGGCGAAACCGCCCGTGTCCCGTCATCAACACCAGCTCCGTGTGCCCGCCGGAGACGATCAGCACCAGGATCGGAAACCCAGCTGCATCTGGCGCCTGGCTATCTTTCTCTCCCTTCCCTTCTTCCTTGCCTCCCGCCCCAACTACGGTGGTCAGCCAGTTTGAGTACACGTGACCTTCCAGATGGTTGACCCCAATCAGCGGCAATCCGCTGCTGAACGCCAGACCCTTGGCGGCATTGACGCCGACCAGCAGCGACCCTGCCAGCCCGGGTCCCTCGGTGACGGCCACCGCGGCCAGGTCATCCCAGCCCGCGCCCGCCTGCTGCATCGCGTCCGCGATCACGGTGGTGATGGCCAGGACATGCTGGCGAGACGCGACCTCCGGGAAGACGCCGCCGTAGCGGCGATGCAACTCGATCTGCGAGGCCACCACGTTGGAGAGAATTGTCCGTCCGTCGGCGACCACGGCCGCGGCGGTTTCGTCGCAGGATGTTTCGATGGCCAGAAGGAGGGTCGAGCGAGTCATATGCCTCCGCCGTCGTCAACGCCGTTCTGCGACGGGCCATTGGGCGTGGTGAGTCGCATCTCCATGTCCAGTTTTCGCTGGGCCCTCATTTGCTCCAGAAACCGCTCAGCCAGGCGCATGTTCTGGGCGACCCGCGTTCCGCCGTCCGGCAGCCGCTGCTTGTTTTCGAAGGCCTTGGCCAGCCAGGCGTGGGCCTCGGCGTAGTTGCCATCGCGCAACAGCAGGTCGCCCAGCTTGCTGGCAGAAATCGCCTCGTGTGGCGAGTAGCGCAGCACCTGGCGCAGCCGCTCGATCTCCCGTTCGTCGCCTTCGCGCCGCACCAGCGACCGGCCAACATCGAAGATCGTCTCTGGCATGTAGCGCTCGGCGCGGTGGCGAACAATGGCGTGCGTGCGCGGCACGATCAGATCGAGCCGCGTGGCGACACGCATGTAGACCTCGGCTCCCTCTTCACCGCTTTCGACGAACAGTGTGATCTCCTCGCCGCTGTCGAGGATGGCATTCAACTCCTTCTCCACCTCGCCTGTGACAACCCGTTCCAGGTGAACCGGCTGCTCGCCGTGGTTGAAGAGCTTGACGGTGCGTCCATCTACCTGCAGTTCGATGGTGTCGATCAGTTGCGAGGCGACGCTCTCCTTGATGTCCACCTTCTGCGGCAACGGGTAGTAGACGTCCAGCAGCTCTATGAAGTCCGAGGAATACTCTTTCAGCACACCAACATGCTCGTGAACCGCCTCGTCCTCAACTACCTCGGCGACCACGCGCGTGCCCACATAGCGCTCAAGCAAGGGATCATAGTTGTTGCCAACGTATCCGACCACGTCCTTGCCGATGCCGGTCAGATAGGTCTGGCTGGTCTCGGTGATGACTGTCTTGGCGGGTTTGCGCGTCTGTCCTATCACCAGTCCAAACACCTCGCCCATCGAATCGGTGGCTGTGCTCATGAAGTTCTGAAAGGAACGTGCGAACCGGCGCAGCAGGCCGGGATGAAAGGCCTTTTCCATCTCACTGGCTCGCTTGCGCCGCAGTTCGTCGTTCAGACCGCGCGTGTAGCGATAGATGGCCTGGATGTCTGGGAACTCGTCGCGGTAGAGAATGTAGCTGGTTTCGAGGTGATTGTCATCTTGAACGTCCGAACGGTACATCAGCTCAAAGCCGGTGCTGTAGACGTGCATCTCGCCCCACATGATGTGGTTGTTCTTCTTCTCCACCGTCACATGGAAACCGTCGAAGTCCTTCAGCGCCTGGTCGCGGCGCGAGGAGCGCAGGTACGAACCTATCAGCGTCGCCGCCAGGATGACGGCCAGGGTAATGATGAAAGACCAGTCTACGAGACCAAACATTGGCACACCTTGATGTCTTTTGGGGATTGTGCGGAATGAAGCGTGAAACGTGATGACGTGTAGGCGGGAAGCCTCTCTTCACACCTTACGACATCCGAAGCGCAACCCAGCTTGTTCACGCTTCACGGCTCGCGGAGCAGCCGGCGCCCGCTATGCTAAGCGTCGCCGTCCGTGTACGGCTCCAGCAACTCGATCAGCACGCCGTGGGTTCCCTTGGGATGGAGAAAGAAGGCGCGGCCTTCAGCAGCCTCGACGGGCGATTCGTTGATCAGTTGCGCCCCGCGCGCCAGCATGTCAGCCAGCGCTGCGTCGATGTCGGGCACTTCCAGACAGATGTGGTGCAGCCCTTCGCCGCGCTTCGCCAGATACTTGGCCACGCCAGAGTCTTCGGTAGTAGGCGTGATCAGCTCGATGAGGCTGTCGCCCGTTGGTAAGAACGCAATCTCGACCTCTTGTTGCGGCATGACCTTGCGCTCGCCGATCGGCAGGCCCAGCGTGTCGTGGTAGGCCTGCAGGGCCGCGTCCAAATCGTTGACGACGATAGCGATATGGTTGATCTTGGAAATCATGTAGTCACTCTGGGGCTAGATGGTTGGACTGGTTGCGTCAAACGTCGCCAGTATTGTAGTCAATGTCAGTGGCAGCGTCCACTTTGCACGGTCAGCCGTGCTCTGCTGCGCTGCCGTACCAATTTCCTATTGAAAGCGCACGCTTGTGCATTCTATAATCATCGCAGGCAAAGCAGCCAACTTGCCCGACAACCTGTTATATCCTGCAAGTCAAAGACGTCAATGTACAAGAATACCAGATTGCACATCTGCGTGCGTCTATGCGTCCTCAGCATCCTGGCAACGATCAATGCGTTGGTTGCCTCCATCCCGGCCCGGGCTGAATCTGTTCAACGCACATGGGCGGCGTCTTACGCCACAGATCGCCTGTTCGTAAGATTCCCGGATGCAACTTCAGTGGAAACGCAGCTTCGTATCACAGACACAGTTGGAGGAACCATCGTCAAACGGTACGACCTCGTGCCGGGACTGGCGCTGGTGCAGCTGCGGAACGAGGCAGGCACGTCGGTTCCGGCAGCTATTGCCGAGTTGGAGAAGGATCTGGCGGTTGAGTACGCCGAGCCTGACTACTGGATAACGCCTCAGGACACGACTCCCAACGATCCGCGTCTGGCTGAGATGTGGGGACTGGCCAACGCCCATGCACCTGCGGCGTGGGACCACCACACGGGAACCAGTGAGATGGTCGTTGCAGTTATCGATATGGGCGCCGACTACACCCACCCGGATCTCGCCAACCACATCTGGATAAACGAAGACGAGATCGCGGGCAACGGCCTCGATGACGACGGCAACGGCTACATCGACGACATCCGCGGCTACGACTTCTATGACCACGACAACGATCCCATGGACGCGGGCACCCACGGCACCCACGTCGCCGGCACGATCTGCGCGGAAGGCGACAACGGCATCGGTGTAGTCGGCGTGTTGTGGCGCTGCAAGATCATGATCTTGAAGTTCATGGGTCCGACGGGCGGCTACACGTCAGGCGCGCTGGATGCGCTGACCTACGCCGTGGCCAAGGACGTGCGCGTCTCCAACAACAGTTGGGGATCCAGCGCCTACTCCACACCGCTGTACGAGGCAATTCAGAACGCGCAGGCTATCGGACATGTCTACATCGCAGCCGCGGGCAACGATGCCCGCGATATCGATGCGGTCCCGCTGTACCCCGCGTCCTTTCCACTGGACAACATCATCTCGGTTGGATCGATCCAGTCCAACGAGACGCCGGCCAGCACGTCGAACTACGGGGCGGTCAACGTCGATCTGCACGCGCCGGGGGTGGGGATTCTGAGCACGACTGCCGGCGGCGGCTACGGCAACATGAGCGGCACGTCGATGGCAGCGCCGCTGGTGACAGGCTCAGTTGCTCTGCTGCTCAGCGCTAACCCGGCTTTGACGTTCCAGGAGGTGCGAACCGTACTGTTGGAGTCGACGCGCCCGGCTGCCGCACTGGCCAGCCTCAGTGTCACAGGCGGGGTGCTCGACATCGACGGCGCTTTCGACCAAATGTCTGACCCGCTGCCGCCTGCCAGCCCGACCGATCTCGTTGCCCCGGTGCTCTACCTCAACACCGTCTGTCTGGCCTGGGCTGACAACGCGTTCAACGAACACGGGTTCGAGGTCTTCCGCTCAACCGACCAGGTCAACTGGCAAAGCATCGCCACTGTCGGCACCAACGCGACGAGCTTTGACGATGCCAACCTGACCAGCGGCACATACGCATACGAGGTGCGGGCCTTCAACGCCAGTGGGCAATCGGATCCATCTAACGTTGCCAGCGCCGTTATCTACGTGCCCCTGGCGATCACCGTTCACATCGGCGACCTCGACAGCAACTCCGTCTGGCAAAACCGGACGTTCTGGCAGGCAACGGTCACCGCCGAGGTTCACGACATGGGCGACGAACCGCTGCCCTTTGCCACCGTCACAGGCGTTTGGAGCGGCGACGGCCAGGTAGCTTCCTGTGAGACCGATGAGTTGGGACGGTGCCAGTTCCTCGGCGGGCCGTTGTGGCTTACTCAGACCGAGGTCACGTTCACGGTGCTGAACGTGGCAGCTGACATGTTTATCTACGTGCCGCCAGAAAACCATGACCCCGACGGAGACAGCAACGGCACCTCGATCTCAGTTACGATTCCCTGATACCTCCGCCCATCCGGTGGTCGTCCTCCTCCTGCATGGTGCACCCGCTGGCAACCGCCGGCGGGTGCATCGCGTTTCTGCGGGCCAAACCCCGTCCGTGATGGTCGTACGTCAGGCGTGCATCCATGCTTTCCGGCGAAATGTGCTATAATTCCGCTGCGTCACTGCAACCCTCTCGTTCTACTGCTCGACATTACCTACCAGATAAGGATCAGCCATGATAGATCTTGTCGTTCATGCAACCCACGAGGCCGGCCTCAAGGTCGGCGGCATCGGCGCAGTCCTCGACGGACTGCTTGGCTCGGCAGCGTACAACCAGGCGGTGAAGCGTACCGTTTTGGTCGGCACCATGAACCGTTACGACTCGATGACGGTCGAGCGGATGCTTTCGCCGCGCAACAAGCTGGACGTGGTCCACGCGCCGGTGTTCGGCATCCGCCGCGCTGAGCCGGAGCTGGAAGCGATGCTCAGCGCGGTCGAGAGCGACTACGGCGTGGCGCTTCTTTACGGCCGGCGCAAGTTTGGCCCGGCCGAGCACGAGGTCATCCTGGTCGACTCGGTCCACGCCAAGGGCGGCCCGGCTGGCGACTTCAGATACTTCCTCTGGCAGCACTACGGCATCGATTCGGGCAAGTACGACTACGACCCGGAGTACAAGGACTTCGTCCGCTCCGCGCCGGCCAGCTACGCCGCGCTGCGCAGCCTCGTCGGTCCGGGCGACGGCGCGCCCGGCAAGCAGGACAACAGCCGTTTTGTCCTGGCCCACGAGTGGATGGGGCTGCCGCTGGCCTTTGCGGCGCAGCTCAACGATCCATGGGACTGGCGCACGATCTTCTACGCCCATGAGACGGCAACCGCCCGCAACATCGTCGAGTTCGACGGCGGCCACGATACCCGCTTCTACAACGCGATGTGGACGGCGCCCTATTACAACGCCACCATGGACGGCGTCTTCGGCAACCGCGACGACTTCTACAAGCACGCGCTGCTCAAGCAGACGCTGCGCTGCGACAACATCTTTGCCGTCGGCGATCTGGTGGTGGAGGAGTTGCGCTTTCTGGGCGGCATGTTCCGCGGCGCCAACATCGACCTGGTGTACAACGGCGTGCCGTCGTTCCCCCTGTCGCTGGCCGACAAGCTCATCAGCAAGGCGCGCCTGCAAAGCTACGCCGAGAACCTGCTGGGTTTCCGCCCCGACTACGTGTTCACGCATGTCACCCGGCTGGTGCTCAGCAAGGCCATGTGGCGCGACGTGCGCGTGGCCGAGCACCTGGACTGGCTGCTGGCCGAGCAGGGCAAGACGGCGGTGCTCTACATGTTGACCACCTCGCTGCCGGCCGGCCGGCGGTCAGAGGATGTGATGCGCTGGGAGCAGGAGTACGGCTGGCCGGTCCACCATCGCTGGGACAACGGCGACCTGGTGGACCTGGAGGTATCGCTTTACAACAGCGTCGCCGCCTTTAACTGGGGATCGCGGGCGCTGAAGATCGTGCTGGTCAACCAGTTTGGCTGGAGCCAGGACCGCTGTGGCGTCCGCATGCCGGCCGACATGGAGTTCATGGACATTCGCCGCGGCTCGGACCTGGAGTTCGGCCAGAGCATCTACGAGCCGTTCGGCATCGCCCAGGTGGAGCCGCTGAGCTTCGGCGCGCTGTGTGTGGTCAGCAACGTCTGCGGCTGCATCGGATTCGCCCAGCGGGCGCTGGAGAAGACGCGCCAGGAGACCGACCTGCCCGACTTCAACAACATCATCGTGGCCAACTACACCAGCCTGCCGCCGGGCTGGCAGGTCTTCAGCCCGTGGGATGCGCTCAACATCGGCACGGCCCAGCGCGACCAGATCGAGGGCTACAACAGCGCCTACGTCGCGCGCCAGATCATGCAGCGGCTCCCCAAGAACGATGCGGAGATGCAGGCTCTGCTGACCGCAGGCCAGGAGGTCGGCAAACGTATGAGCTGGGAGGTGGTCGTCAGCGACTACCTGCTGCCCGGTCTGGCCAACGCAACCAGGCGCTAGCTTGACCGGCGCCTCCGTCTGCCGCGGTTCGGGGCATGGAACGGCCAGGATCGCAGCGGATCGGCCGCGGGCGCAACGATTGCCGCCAACGTTCCTGTTTCAGACATTCGCCGGCGCCACCGCGGTACGCGGCTGCGCCGGCGATTAGTTTGCCAGACCCCTGGCGAACCACTCGGCCACATCGTCCATCATCTCCCCGGTGACGTTGTGGCCGACCCCCGTCGTAGATCTTCATTAGCAGCCGCTCAGGCTGCGCCGCGTAGACCGGCAGCAGTTGGCGGTACAGATGCAACGAATACACCTTGGGTTGGTGGGTGTCCTGGTCGCCGCACAGCATGAACAACGGCCTGGGGTAGAAATCACGCAGCTTCTGCATAGGATCGATACTTTGGACGAACCGGGTGTCGCGCTGGAAGGCCGGGCGCGCTGCGTCCAGTTGGTCACGCCACTGGACATAGGTGGAGGCCTCCAACAGCGCATCCTCCCAGCGCTCGGCGAACGCCGGCAGGCCGATGATCGGCGCGGCCGCCGCGACGCGCGGCTCGTTGGCCGCTGCGTAGAACGTGCTGAACGCCCCCATCGATATCCCGGTCACACCGCAACGGTCGATGGCCACGCGCGCGTCGCGGCTGAAGTGGTCGAGCAGCGCGGCCAGATCGCGGCCGGTCTCGACCACCACCCTGTGCATGAACATGTAGCGATCGAAGCCGCTCTCAACATGGTAGTCACAGCGCTGCGGGTCGTCGAAGGCTTCAAATGCACCGTCGGACCGCTCGCCGTGGTGCGGCGCATCGAAGGCGACCGCGAACAGGCCGCGACTTGCAAACCGATACGCCAGTTCCAGCCCGTCCAGCTTGCCGCCGCCGAAGCCGTGCAGTATGAAAACGATCGGCGCGCGCTGAACACCGTCGGGATATATCGCCAGCAGCGGGATGCCGGCGATGCTCGCAGGCTCACAGATCAGTTTCATGTTTCGACCTCAGCGGTGTACAGATAGCGCGCGTGGGCGCCTGCTTCAATCGCTGCGATGACGCCCTCCGCCTCGCCCATCCGGTTGTCGTAGAGGAACATCGTGTCCTCGGCCTCGAACTGCGGCCTCAGCTCCAGCAGGACGGCCCGCTTCAGGTGCGCGTGGCGAAGGTCGTCGACGGTGAAGTCGCGGGCGCGGTAGGTCAGCCCGTGGCGCTGCAAGGCGTGCGCCAGATCGGTGTTGTCGGGCGGCAGCGTCTCGCGCGGAAAAACCTCGATGGGAACCATGGGGTTCGCGCCCTGACTCCAGTAGACGCCCATTCGCCGGCCGGGCCGCAGCAGGCGCTTGAGGGCGCCGATCGTCGCATCGATCTCGGTGAAATAGAGCGTGTCGATGGCGATCAACGCATCGAAACTGGCGGGTGCAAACGGCAGATTTGCGATGTCGGCAACCTGGAACGACAACCGGCCCGGCCGCTGTACGGCGAGCTTGTGCGCTTGCCCGATGGCCGCCAGGCTGATGTCGATCCCCGTGACAGATGTGCCGGTCGCCTCGGCCACGTAGCCGGCCATGCTGCCGTTGCCGCAGCCCAGATCGAGCACGTCGTCGCCCGGCTGGATGGCAAGGGCTTCGATCAACGCCTGCACCTGCGCCATGTCGGCGAAGCCGTGTTGTCCGAAGTTGCGCCCAAAGACGCGCCGGCAGAACTCGGCGTACGCCCGGCTCCCGGCGATGGCCGTGTAGAAGCGTTCGTAGAACGCCAGCATTTCTCTGACCGGCGCAACCGGCTCGTCGTTCATCATGGCTGACTTACGCGACGGGCACGGTCCAGCCGCGCGCTACGACGCTCCACAGCAGCACGGCATCCACCAGCAGCGGCAGCACGGCGTACTGCGACAGGTAGAGAAGGTGCAGCACAACGGAGGTCACCGCGCCAGCGACGACCAGGGGCGGCCACCAGGCTGCGGGAACGAGGACGTTGAACAGGCCGATCGCTGCCAGCAGGAAGCATGCCCCGGCGACGACTGCCAGCAGTTGCGTGACCGGCCGCGCCGCGCTGCCGAGGACTCCTATCACCGGCTGCGACTCCGGCCCGAACGGCCAGTAGAACTTGCCCTTGCCCAATGGACCCGGCGCCAGAGCGGTCAACGAGAAGTGCGCCCCCAGCAGAAGCAGGATAAGGATGATGAGTCGCATGGTTGTCAGAAGGACTGGCAGTCCTTCCGAGGACTGCCAGTCCTGATCTCGCAGCTATATCGTCGTGACTGCCGTGCTGGACGTGGTGCCGCCCTGCTCCAGGCGAATCGACCCCATGGTCACGCGGGCGTTGACGATGACGGCCGGCGTTGCGCCGCGCAGAGCAGCTTCGTTCCAGAAGGCGCCGGCCTTCTTCATGAAGCCGTCGCCGGTGTCCACACTGCCCATCATCGCCTCGGCGCTCATCCGGACGGGCGTCTCCGGCGGAACTTCGACCACAACCGAGGACACGGCGGTGTTGACCTTGACGGCCGCGTCGCGCCGCAGCGCGCCGCTGAAATCAAGCTCGTAGTTGGCCGCGCCGCCTTCCAGCGTCATGTCGGCGAAGTTGGCGTTGGCCAGCCCCTCGAACTCCATGCTGGCCGCGCCGCCGACCACCGTCAGCATGTCCATTGCCTCCGGGTTGGGCGCGGAGAACGAGATCTCCTGCTTGCCTGCGCCGTACTTGACGGTCATCCGCGTGAGGGGGACGCCGCCCAGTTCCAGGTCGGCCTCGCTGGCGCCGCCCTCAATGGTCAGCACGAACGGGCGCGCCTTGCCAAGGAACAGGTCGAAGACCGGCGGCTCGCGGAACGTGCCCCAGCTCTCGGGCCAGTTGAACGCCTGCGAGATGCGCACCGTGCCCTCGGTCTGCTCGATGCGCAGCGGCACGGCGTTGGAGGGGTCGTCGTAGATGCCTGCTACCCACTGCGGGCCGTCGCCCGGCCGGACGTTCAGTTTGCACGCGCCGACGGTCAGTCGCAGGTGCAGGTTCTCTGCGGCAGGAAAAGCAATGTCGATCGGTGTCTGGTTACTCATCGGGACTCTCCTTTTTCTCCCGCGCGGCTACGTGGCAGCCACGGGGTTGCGAACAGGCGCCATCTCGGCGCGCTTCTTGATCTCCAGCAACATCTTGCGGGTCATCACAAATCCAATCGGGTCGGTGAACCACTCCCAGATCAGCTTGAGCGCAAACGTGCGCGGGGCGTAGTCCAGGTGGCTCCGTGTGATCAGGCGAGTCGAGCCGTCGGGTCGTTCTTGAAGAAAGAAGACCCACGAGTAGTTGGTGTACTCGGCCTGGCCTGGCTTGGGCGGATCGGGCACCTCGCCCGTCTTCAGATCGGCGCCGGCCAGCAGCAGCCAGCGGCCGCGCTGCATGTCCACCACCTTGTGGACGGGATAGCCGGGCGGGCCAAGCCGCACCAGGTCGCCGACCTGCAGTTCCCACTCGGGCACGACATTGTCCGCGTTGTGCATCTGGCAGCGGGCGATGTTCTCCAGCAGCTCGTAGCTGTACATGCCGCCGCGCTCCTGGCCGATCTGCGCCAGCCACGGCCAGACGTCTGCCGGCGGGGCGTTGACCGTCACCGCCAGCGTCTGCGTCACCAGCGGCGCCGGCACGCGCTCGTCGCCTGGGAGGGTGCGCGTGGTTTCGTCGCCAGTTGCGCCCCAACGCCGGTAGCGGCCGGCCAACAGCGGGCGCAGGATCACCGTGGTCGCGACCATCAGCGCGCCGCCCGCATTTTCAAGAATCTCTGCCGATGATGTCATCACTATACTCCAGTTCTAATGTTCGCGCTATGTGTCGCCTAACCGGGCTATTCAGGACTCGATCCGCTCATCCGACTGCCTGCGTTCGATCAGTCGCAGCGTTCCCAGCGCTGCGAACGGTGCAAGCCACCAGATCGCAAACGCCGCAATCTCGCTGACCAGCGCCAGTGGGATCGACAGGAGAAACGGTATCGGGCTGACCGTAGCAATGAGTGTTCGCTGACGGATGAAACGATCGTCCAGATCGATGTCCACGAAGCGATGCTGACTGGTTGCGTACCACCACAGCGCTGCCAGCGTGAAACCGATCGCTGCCACCGCAGCCGCGTAGGTGATCAGAGCGGTCGGCAGGGAAGGGTATTGGCCCAGAAGACTGGCTACGAATGGCATCAACGCAATGAACATGAGAAACAGCATGTTCAGCGCGATCAGCCGCCCGTCGTAGCGGCGGATGAAGCCAAAGTAGCGATGGTGCGACGACCAGTAGATGCCAATGACCACGAAGCTGATCACAAAGCTCATGATGCGCGGACCAAGAGCGTCAAGCTGGCGCGGCAACTCCTGAGCCGCCAGCGAAGCAGGAATCTCGGGGATCTTCAGGTCGATCGCCAGCAACGTGATCGCGATCGCCATCACCGCGTCGCTGAAAAACAGCAGCCGCTCCAGGCCCAGGGCCTGATCGAAGTGCTCGTCCACGGTGGATTTCATGCCGGCGCCGGCTGGAGCTGTCCGCTGCCGCCTGTGATCGGATCACCGGCGGCGCGCTGCGTCCAGAACAGCCAGCCGGCAACCGCTCCGGTCAGGAAGTTTTGCAGGAAGATCTCGACCGCGCTGGCCAGCAGCAGGGGCGCGGGCAGGCTGGCGATCTGCAACGTCAACGGCACGACCCCGCCGACCCAGAACAGCGTCAGCCCGGCGACGAGCAGCGTGCGCCGGCGACCGGTGCGCAACGCCAGGATCAGCAGCACGACGGACAGCACCAGCAGCGGCGCGCGCACCAATTCCACTGCCAGCACGGTGGCGGCGGCCGGAGCGGTCAGCCCGCCGGCATGGCTGGCGTAGTATGGCTCCGTGATCAGGCTGTAGTTGAGCGCTCCGAACACGGCGTAGAAGACCAGATAGCTCAGGCTGGCGGCCAGGAAGCGCCAGAACCAGCCGAACCACCGCCGGCCGCGCAGCGTTGCCAGAAAAGCCGCGGTCTCCTCGCGCCGGGCGAACATCAGCGCAATCAGCCCGCCGGCCACCAGCGCCGCCAGCGCCTGCTGGATCGCCAGTGCCGGCAGCGGGATCGGCACCAGGTCGGGCGCGAAGTACGCCCCCTCCAGCACCACCGCGCCCATGTTGAAGAAGATGACCGCTGTCCAGATAAGGACATGCTGGCGGCGTGTGGCCGGCGTGTGGGCTGCAAGCCGTCCCAGATACAGGCCGAGAAGCACTGCCGCGATCAACGTCCAGAACAGACTCGATGCGGCGCCACCCGTGCCGGGCGGGATCAATCCCAGAACGCCGAGCACCACGCCTGCCAGCATCATCACCAGGACATAAGCAACACCGACGACAACACCTCGCCACAGCAGTCCCATCACCTTGCTGATGGTTTTCATCTCAGCTTTCTCCTGGCAGAATGACGGAGGACCCAGTCGATACAGCCGGATAGGTGTTACTGGCGGCGAAGCCAGCTTCCGGCCAGGATAACGACGCCGATGCTGATCAGCACCAACGCCGGCACCAGGTTTGTAAAGCCAGACAACCAACCTGGCAGGTAGAAGACAATCTCGAAAACGATCATCAGCACGAAGAACAGCAACACGCCGACGATGGTCATTCGTATACCGCGCCGGGTCAGGTCCTGCCGGCGTTTGATCGGCCCGTAGATCAGATATCCGATGCCGATGGATGTAGGAGCAACCAACGTCCAGGCGTATGCCCAGCTTTGCCAGTCATCGGTCCGGGTCTGATAGAGCAAGACCAGGCCCGCCATGGTCAGCATGCTGCCGAACACGACCAGCGTCTCGCCGCGCTGCGCGCCGGCGATCAGTGCCAGCACGAAGAGGAACACGCCGATGCCGCTGACCACGTAGGGACCGAACTGCGAGATCCGCAGCCAGTCGAAGGCGAAAACCTGTGTCACAAAGTAAGAGAGGCCGATCAGCACCAACAGCACGCCGAGGATCGGACCGGCGGAACGTTCACGGCGGGTTCGACTGGGTTGGGTTGTCATGATCTTGCTCCTTGCGCGATCGTGAGACGCTTGACGACGTGCCACAACGCCTTCACCGCTGAGACGCAGAGTTGGCAGAGTCGCGGTTGTCGTTTACTACTGATCTCCGCGTCTAGGCGGTTGCAGGTCTCAGCAGTGATGCTACTGCGCGGTGACGTTGCTGGCGCCCGACTCGTCGATGCGGCCCAGCGTTGGATTGCCACTGTAGCGCACGGTGGATGCGCCGCTGGCCTTGGCGTCCAGCTTGCCCGATGCAGCAACGTTGATGCGGCTGGCGCCGTTGGCGTCCACGTCCGCGTTCGACACGGTGAAATTGCTCAGGTCGGCCGTGCTGGCGCCCGAGGCTGTGGCGCGCAGGGAGTCGCCGCTGCCGCTCAGGTTGACTGTGGAGGCGCCGGAGGCATCGAC
Organism: Caldilineales bacterium; assembly: GCA_041391245.1. Classification (GTDB taxonomy): domain Bacteria; phylum Chloroflexota; class Anaerolineae; order JAAEKA01; family JAAEKA01; genus JACKBK01. The sequence continues at coordinate 5,259 of JAWKOJ010000034.1, read as the reverse complement.
GGTCATATCGCCCGTCTCCATATCGCCGCGCACCGTGCTTGCCCCTGACGCTGTGACGCTCGTGTTGGCACTCGACTTGAAGCCGCTCACGTTGGCGCGGGTTGCGCCGCTGGCGTCCAGGTTGACCAGCGCGGGCATGGTGATGCGGGCGCGCAGGTCGGCCCTGGTGGCGGCTGTGTTGGGATCGAGGCCGATCTTCACAGTGTCACCTTGCTGCTCGACCCGCAGGTAGTCAATGAGGTTGTCATCCACGGTCACCTCGACCGAGAAGTTGTCCGAGGCAACGATCTCAGCCTGAAACGCGTTGCCGATCTCGAGGCTGTCAAAGCCGGCGAAGTCAAAGGTTTGGGTAACGGGGTTTCCCGAGCCGGTGAGCGCGGTGAACGAGGGCAATGCGCCGCAGCCGGCCAGCAGCAGGGCGGCGACGGCCAGGAAACTAAGGAACCTGATGGACATGGTGTTTCTCCCTTCATTGAGCCGGATGAGGCTCAGCAAGCTGCGGCAACGGCTGCCGCGGCAGCGGTTTCATCCCAAACAGGACGCGCAACACGTTGTGGCGCCTGATAAGGAACTCGTAGAGCACCAGGCAGGTTGTCAGCGACAGAACGGTCGTGATCAGCCAGGTCAGGACGTCGGGCAGCTGCAGCCGGCTGCCAATGACCACGTAGCCGACCGTCAGCAGCACCGTCTGGTGCATGATGTAGAACGGCAGCACCGCCTCGTTGGCGTAGGCCAGGAACGGGTTGGCGAAGCGCAGGTGCTGGGCGGCGAAGCCCAGGATCATCATGATCCAGACCCACGACATCAGCGCGTAGCCGGCAAACATCGCACTGTATTGCGCCGTGCCGTAGACGGGTTCGCCGTAGCGCCCGTAGAGAAGCAGCAGGCTGACGGTCGCCAGTGCAGCCAGCGCTGCCGAGGGCCAGCGCACCCGGCGCACGCTGTCGTACAGTCGCTCGTTGGACACGACCAGAAAGCCGTTGACGAAGATCACCATGTACGGAACGATGGCCCAGTTGGCGAAGCTGCGCGCTCCCAGCACGGTGTTGGGGCTGAGCGTTGCCAGCAAAACCATCACCGGCAGCGCCAGCAGGTAGACGCCGCCCGGGAACGCCAGCGTCCTGCCCAGCCGGCTCAGCAGCCCCTGACCCGACCCTTGCCTCAGCCACAGAAACAGCGGCAGGAAGATCAGGCTGAACACGAAGAGCAGCAACAGGTACCAGAGGTGCATGCCCATCCAGGCGAAGTTGCCGCCCAGGCCGTAGAAGCCCTCGAAATAGTGCGGGATGAAGGCGACGAACGAGCCGGTGAACTCGCCGTGCGTCCGGCGCTCCAGGTAGACCTGCCAGGCGGCGTGGGTGAACACGCCCATCAGCAGCGGAACGAGCAGCCGCAGTGCCCGGTCCTTGAGAAACGTCGCCCCACTGCGTCTGCCCAGGGCATAGTACGTGCTCGCGCCGGAGATGACGAAGATCAGCGGCATGATCCAACTGACGACGACCATGGCCGGCGGCAGCAGGCCGGGGTAGGTCGTCGGGTTCTTGACGTGCCAGTCGTCGGGATCGAAGAAGCGGATGGTGTGGAAGAAGAAGACCGCCAGGATCGCCAGCACGCGCAGCCAGTCGAGTTCGTAGTTGCGTTTTTTGCGAGGGAGAGTTGGTGCGTTCATAGCCGGGTGTCTGGAAGCCTTGTGGAATGCGGGCTGCTCTTGGGTTGCCTGGACCCAGTATAACATGCCCTGTTCACCCGGCATTTTCGGTTTCGTCGCGCTTGTATCGCGAAGAAATTCAGGCGTTCAGTGCGTCGCGCAGTTGTTGAACCAGCGCCACGCGATCTGCCATCACCTGGGTGACATTGCGCAGCAGTTCCTGGTCGCGGGTGAAGCGCGCGGTCTCGGCCGGCACTGCCTCGAAGTAGCTGACAAGTTGCTCCAGCCGCACAGCCATCAGCGATCTTTCGGCGGCGAACTGTGCAGCTTGCTGAGGCTGACCGGCTGCCGCCTGCCCGGTCAACTGGCCGAAGCGATCCAGCATTCGCCGCCAGTCCTGCACGCTCTGCCCGGCCTTGCGCTTGAACCCGCTGCGCGCCATGGGCCTGGCGAAGAGCGGAAACTGGTTGAACTCCTCCTCGGTGGTGCGCAGAACATCTTCCAGCTCGCGGCACAGCGCCAGCGTTGTCGCCAGCGAGCATGACTCCCTCGCCGGCGGTGCTGCCTCTGCCACCATGCCGGCCGGAACGGACGTCGCCTGGATCAGGCCGGATCGCTCCAGCAGGGTGTAGCCGTCCACGCTCTCGCCGTGGTAGTCGTCTGCTGCCTCGGCCACCAGGTAGACCGCTGCCGCCGCGGCATAGCCGGCCGGCATCAGCCCATCGAAGGCCGGATGCAGCGACATCCCGAGGAACTGCTCGCGGCTGAAGCCCAGTTGTTCGGGCAAGCCGCTCTCGGCCACGCTGCGAATGCCTGGCGTGTCCACCATGCCCGGACCGAAGGCAACGACGCGCACGCCCCCTTGACCAACCTCGGCTGCCAGTGAACCGCTGAACCCCATGATCCCCTGCTTGGACGCGATGTAAGCGGAGATGCCCGGCATCGCGTCCGTCGAAACAAGGTTAAGGATCGTGCCGCGGTTCTGCGCCAGCATATCCGGCAGGAACGCCTTGCACGTCAGAAACGTGCCGCGCAGGTTGACGGCAAGTACCCGGTCCCAGGTGGCGACATCCATCTCCAGCACCGGCGCGACCGGGCTGACAATGGCGTTGTTGATCAGCACGCTGGCCGGGCCGAACGCGCCGTGGGTCGCCTGCGCCAGCGCCGCCACCGAGTCGACGTCCGACACGTCGGTGCGCACATAAAGCGCCTGGCCGCCGGCCGCCCGGATCTCGCGCTCGACATCCGCTCCCTGATCCGAGATCTCTGCAATCACCACTCGTGCGCCCCAGCAGGCAAAGGCGCGCGCCATCTCGCGGCCAATGCCGCGGCCCGCGCCGGTGATCACGACCACATCTTGATCGAAACAGCCGGGTCTCAGGTTGAGGCGGGCGGCTGGCAGTGACATTGCATTTTCCATCGTAGAGTCCTCAGCGTGATTTCAGAATATCTTTTCCCAGGCGAAGCCCTTGTACGCTTCGGTGAAGCCCAGGCTGTCGTACAGCCGGTTGGCCGGGGTCATGTCGCCGGTGTCCACGGTGACATCGACTGCGCCGACCGCGCGCAGCCGCAGCAGTCCTTCCTGCATCAGCGCCTTGGCCAGGCCCTTGCGCTGGTGCTCAGGATGCGTGCAGACCGGCTCGAAGACGCCGCGCCGGTTGGTCTCGTCGTAGGGCACGCCGGCGTAGGCGGCGAACGAACCGTCAGGAGCGACCGCCACCAGGTCCAGGTCCTGGCGGAAGCTGGGCGACAGGCGGCAGAAGTTCTGGTATTCCGCCGCGTTGTGGAAGGTCCGGCCAAACGCGGCGTTGAGCAGATCGGCGATGCGCTGGCAGTCGTCCAGGTCGTCGGTCTGCGTGGCGCGCAGGGTGTAGTCCGGGTGCAGCTCCGGCGCGGCCAGCGGCTGCGCACCGAGGCGCATGTGCCTGATCATGCCCCAGAACTCGGTCCGATGAAAGCCGCGCTCGGCCAGCAGGCGCCCGCGCAGCAGATCGTACTCGTTGGCATAGATGTAGAGGTGCATGTCGTCGCTGTCGCTCATGGGCCGGCGCAGGTGCGCCTCGGCCCAGCCGATCATCTCGCCTTCCAGGTGGCGGTAGTCCGGGTGGACGTTAAGATGCGCGTCGCTGCGGCCCTCGGGCAAGACGAAGCCGACCAGCCGGCCTTCCGCGGTCTCCCAAAGCTGCACCGGACGCGCCAGCAGGCGGTTCTCCTCGACGTTCTCGTTGTAAAAGCGCTTGCCCTCCAGCCGGCGCATGTCCCAGTTCAGGCCGATCGGCGCGATCGACGCCGTTTCGACCAGCAGCGCGCGCATGCACCAGAAGTCCTGGTCGTCGCGCATCGGGCGGTTTGTCACCTTGCTCATGCGGTTCCTCCTTGAACCGGTGCGACCATGACTGGTGGCTGACCGGTTGCCGTAGCTGCTTCGTTCTGCCGCCGGCGCAGCGACACGATGACCAGGATCGACAACGCCAGCACCAGCGCGTTCCAGACCATGTAGTTGACGAGGCCGGGCGTCGTCAGCACCCAGCCCAGGTCCCACGCGCTGATGACGCCGCCGGCGATGCTCATTACGCCGTTCAGGATCATTAGCAAAGCTGTAGCGCGCTCGACGCGGTTGCGGTTGAAGATCGGCGCCGCCAGCATGGTCGCGATGCCCAGAAAGGCATAGCCCCACATCTCGATGGCCCAGCACAGCGACAGGGGATTGGCCAGCGAGAAGGTTGTGATGGCCGGGTCGAACTGCGGGCTGTAGGCGCGGGCCAGCGCGGGCACGAACGTGGTCTGGTTGATGTAGTTGAAGAAGATCAGCGTGGCAAAGATGGCGGTGAAGACCACGGCGATCAGCGTCTGCGTTTTGAGACGTTCCTCGGCGATCTGGTGCAGCGCAACCATCATCACCACATAGCCGCTCACCAACAGGAAGCCGCAGAAGAAGGGCAGCGTCTGGATCGGGTGGAAGTTCTGGACATAGATCGCCGGTCCCTGCCACGGCCCCGATGTCTGGACGGCGGACACGATCAGCAGGCCCAGCGGGCCGGAGAGCAGGATGCCGGCCACCGTCAGCGCAGCGCCGGCAATCCCGGTTCGCAGATTTCGGGCGGTTACAAATGGGTCGTTCATGAGGTCAATTGGTCCTTTCGGGAGATGATAGACCGACTAAGCGGGAGTCAGGGGCGCGACGGTTTCCAGCACGAGCCGGGTGATCGCCTGCTCTGCCGCATCGGGATAGGCGTACTGCCAGGCCGCGGCTGTTTGGAGCGCCAGCCAGCGGAACGTGTCCATGGTCGCCAGCAGCGCGCGCGCAATGTCCTGCGCATCGTAGTGGGCGAAACAGCCGCGCAACTCGGCCACGGCCCGCGGATCGGCCCACTCCTCCAGGAAGCGGCCGCGCATCCAGGTGTCCACGGCCGGGCCGCGCGTGGCCAGCGTGTGCCATTCCAGCATCTGGTGCAGCAGCGCCTTGAGGCGTCCGTCGCAGCCCGACTTGGCCCACCACAGCTCGCCCCGCCGCAGGTGGCGGCCGGTCCAGAGCGTGTGGTACCAGAAGTCGTGCACGGCGTTGAGAAACTCGCGCTGCGGGGGCTGTTGCAGCAGCGGCGCATCGGGCA
>JAWKOJ010000033.1:0-53947 GCA_041391245.1 Caldilineales bacterium | reverse complement strand
ATCATCGGCGGGCGCTTTCCCTTCCAGTACCGCGAGGTCAGCGCAGCCGACGCCAGGGCGCTGTTCGCCGACCAGCCCTACAAGATCGAACTGATCGAGGGGCTGGAACGCGGCAGCTTCGACGAGTACGGCAACCCGCTGGAGGAGGCGCCGGTCATCAGTACGTACAAGCACGACACGTTCGAGGACCTCTGCCGCGGTCCGCACGTCGAGAACACGGGCAAGATTCCACCGGACGCGTTCAAGCTGCTCAGCGTGGCCGGCGCCTACTGGCGCGGCGACGAGAAGCGGCCCATGCTGCAGCGCATCTACGGCACGGCCTGGAAGAACAAGAAGGACCTGAACGCCTATCTGGAGCGGCTGGAGGAGGCCAAGAAGCGTGACCACCGCAAGGTGGGCAAGGATTTGGACCTGTACAGTTCCGACTCCGAGGACGTGGGCGGCGGGTTGATTCTCTGGCATCCCAACGGCGCGCTGATGCGCCACCTGGCCGAGGAGTTCTGCAAGGACGAGCACCTGGCGCACGGCTACGTGCTGGCCTACACGCCGCACATCGGCCGCGCCAGGCTGTGGGAGACCAGCGGGCATCTGGGCTTTTACAAGGACAACATGTACTCGCCCATCGAGATCGAGGGGCAGGAGTTCTATCTGAAGCCGATGAACTGCCCCTTCCACGTCAACATCTTCAAGAGCCGGCTGCGCTCCTACCGCGATCTGCCGGTGCGCATGGCGGAGTGGGGCACGGTCTATCGGTTCGAGCGCAGCGGCGTGCTGCACGGGCTGGCGCGCGTGCGCGGCTTCACGCAGGACGATGCACACCTCTTCTGCCGCCCCGACCAGATGCCGGCCGAGATCGACCGGGTGCTCAACTTCTGCCTGCACATCCTGCGCAGCTTCGGCTTCACGGAGTTCAACGCCTATCTCAGCACCAAACCGGAGAAGTCGGTCGGCCCCGACGACCAGTGGCAGGCGGCCGAGCACGCGCTGGAGGAGGCGCTGAAGCGAGCCGAGATACCCTACGAGATCGACCCCGGCGGCGGCGCGTTCTATGGTCCCAAGATCGACCTGAAGATGCTGGATGCCCTGGACCGCGAGTGGCAGCTCAGCACGATCCAGTTCGACTTCAACCTGCCGGAGCGCTTCGACCTGCACTACATCGGCGAGGACGGCCAGCAGCACCGGCCCTACATGATCCACCGTGCGCTGCTGGGCAGCATGGAACGCTTCTTCGCCGTGCTGATCGAGCACTACGGCGGCGCGTTCCCGGTCTGGCTGCAACCGCAACAGGTCGCCGTGATCCCGATCACGGATCGCAACAACGATTACGCGTATCAGGTGCAGGGCAAGCTGGAAGCAGCCGGGCTGCGCGTTGAGGTCTACGACAACAGCGACCGCATGCAGGCCAAGGTGCGCGATGCCCAGTTGTTGAAGATACCGTACATGCTCGTCCTGGGTGACAAGGAGGAGGAGGCAGGCGTGGTCAACCTGCGGCTGCGCACGGGTGAACGGCGCGGCAACATGAGCCTTGCCGACTTTCTCGCGATGGCTCAGGATGTTGTTGCAGCCAAGGCGTTGATCTGACCAGCCAGGGTGGGCGCTCGCGCGGTCATCTCAGATTCCCGCCATCGTCGCAGGCACGGGCCGGCCCTGTTGGGCCGGCCCGTGTATTCTTGGTTACGATGCCAGCAGAGAGCAAAAAACGAACCTGTTTTTAAGGTGCATGTGAAAAAAAAGTGTTGCTCAGGTTTGCTTCGTATGGTAAGATGGTTGAGTTTGCTTCCCCTACTATTGCTTCGTAACCTCACACAGCGTTTTGACAGTCGTCATGGCTGCGACGCTCATAGCACCGGCTGATTCTGCGCTGCAAGCCGGGTCAAAATGGTACGGCGCAGGCCACTGTTTTGCGCGGATCGAGACTTGTAGCGCCTTGGTCTACGCTCACAATCACATCAGAAGGAGTACTACTTATGAGCGAACCGTTCCTTGCCGAGATTCGCATCGTCGGCTTCACCTTCGCGCCGCGCGGCTGGGCATTCTGCGACGGCCAGATACTGCCCATCAACCAGAACCAGTCGTTGTTCTCGCTGCTGGGCACCACCTACGGCGGCGATGGTCGCACCACCTTTGCCTTGCCCGACCTGCGCGGCCGCGCACCTGCGCACGTTGGCAACTCCGGGAGCGGCCCAAACATCAATCTGGGGCAGAGAAGCGGCGAGGAGACTCACACCCTCAGCGCAGCTGAGATGCCCCAACACGTCCACGCCTTGCAGGCATCCAGCGCTGACGGCAACACCACCAATGTTGGAAACGCGCTGCTGGCCCGGGAGGCCGGCGGCATCTATCAGGCGAGCGCCAGCAACCCGGTTCAGATTCAGGCCGGCGTGGTGGCCAACACCGGCGGCAGCCAGGCGCACGACAACATGCAGCCCTATCTTGCCCTCAACTTCTGTATCGCCTTGCAGGGTTTGTTCCCCTCGCGCAACTAGGAGACACTCATGTCAGAACCTTTTGTCGGTGAAATTCGCATGTTTGCAGGCAACTTTGCGCCGCAGGGCTGGGCTTTTTGCGACGGCCAACTGCTGGCCATCTCGGAGAACGACGCGCTCTTCTCGCTGCTCGGCACGACCTACGGCGGCGATGGCCGCACCACCTTCGGCCTGCCCGATCTGCGCGGCCGCGTGCCGATCCATGCCGGACAGGGACCGGGTCTCTCGCCCAGGCAGCTGGGTAGCCGCGGCGGCCAGGAGATGGTGACGTTGACGGTGAATCAGCTGGCATCACACAGCCACCAGGCCACCGGTTCGGGGGACAGCGGCGCCGACGCCAACCCGGCCAGCAACTTTCTGGCCAGCTCTACCGTCGTCGCACCTTATGTGCAGGAGACGCCTGACACAGCCTTTGCAGCCAACGCGGTCAGCGCCGCGGGAGGCAGCCAGTCGCACATGAACCTGATGCCGGCTCTCTGCGTCAACTTCATCATCGCGCTGTTCGGAATCTATCCCTCGCGCCAGTAGCGAGCGGTGATCGGTGAGCAGTAAACTGTAACCAGTATTCGGTAATCGGACACCGATAAGCACTTCCGATCTCGGATCCCGGTTTACGGTTCACGGCTCACGCTTCACTACTCACAGAACAGGAGTCACTTATCCATGTCTGAACCTTTTGTTGCTGAGATCCGCATCTTTGCGGGCAACTTTGCGCCGCGCGGCTGGGCGTTTTGCGATGGCCAGTTGCTCCCTATTTCGCAGAACACAGCGCTCTTCTCACTGATCGGCACCACCTACGGCGGCGACGGCCGCACCACGACCGCGCTGCCCAACCTGCAAGGGCGAGTTCCCATGCATCCCGGCCGCGGACCAGGCTTGACTGCCAGGACTCTGGGCGAGCTCACAGGCGTCGGCACGGTCACGTTGACCGAAGCGCAGATGCCCAACCACACCCACACCTTGACGGGGTCGGGGGAGAACGGCGACCAGGGATCGCTGACCAACAACGTCGTTCCGGGGCGCTCGCGCGGCGGCAGTCTCTACCAGACAAACACATCCAGCGCGGTGGTCCAGATGAACGCCGGCGCGTTGGCCGCTAACGGCGGCAGCCAGGCGCACAACAACATGCAGCCGTATCTGGGCCTTTCGTTCATCATCGCGTTGGTCGGGCTTTACCCATCGCGCAGTTAGCGGATGCGACGCCGGAATCAGTAATCAGTGAGCAGCAATCAGTCGGTCAGGGACAGACCGGTTACCGTTCACTGGTTACTGACTACTGTTCACTGATTACTGTCGACTGCCCTAGAAAACATGACGTGCATGACGCCGATTACGACGCTTCGGCCAATCACCGACAACGACGACGCCTTTCTTTATCACTTGTATGCCAGTACCCGGGAGGAGGAGTTAGCTGTGCTTGACTGGACGCCCCAACAGAAGGAGGCGTTTCTGGTCATGCAGTTCAGGGCGCAGCACACATTTTACAAGCAGGAGTTCGCCGGTTCCAGCTTCGACATCATCGAGTTGGCCGGCCAGCCCATCGGCCGCCTGTATGTTGATCGACGCCCGGACGAGATCCGCATCATCGACATCGCGCTCCTGGCCGATTGCCGCGGACAGGGCATCGGCTCGCGTTACCTGGCCGCCATGCAGGATGAGGGTCGGGCGCGCGGCCTGCCGATACGCATCCACGTCGAGTCCAACAACCCGGCCATGAGCCTCTACCGGCGAATGGGCTTTCGCAAGATCGAATCCAACGGTGTCTACTGGCTGATGGAGTGGCAGCCGGGGGATGGCGGTCGGGCGGTCGTCTCGCCAGACACGTCCGCCGGGAGCTAGAACCTCCCGGCTACAATGTGGAAGCCCTTTCAGGGCTGCGAAGCCCAGGCCCGCAGGGTCTTCCACATTGTTGCCCGATCCGTTTACGGTCGGGCGATCCTCACAGATAGGATCTTTGCTCATTGACTCATGCCAGATCAATTAACCGCCAGCCTGTTTGAAGACCACCTCGACGAAACCTTTGTCGTGCGCGTCGATCTGATCGATCCGTCCTATCCGGCCCTCGACCTTACGCTGGTCAGCGTATCGGAACTCGGGCGGCCGCCGGCCGCGGACGAGAATCGCCGACGCCCGTTCGCTCTGTTGTTCCGCGGCCCTGCCCAGCCGGTTCTGGCCCAGCGCACCTTTCAGCTCGACAACGACCGTCTGGGCGCGCTGGCGCTGTTCCTGGTGCCGGTAGGACCAGACGGAGCAGCGATGCAGTACGAAGCCGTGTTTGCCTGATGAGAGTCAGAGTTGCCAACTCTTCGGAAAAGTTGGCAACTCTGACAACCCAACCCCAGGAGGGAATATCCCATGAGTGTGAGAACTTTCTTCACCGCCCTGTCAAGGCTGGCTCGCCTGGCCGCCATGCTTGCCATTGTCCTTGCGCAGGTGCCGGCCAGCCCGGCCGGTGCAGCGTCCAGCCCAGCAGTCTCGCCGGCGCCGTCCGCCGTTCGCACTGACAACTCAGTGACCCGGCTGGCAGGCTCGAATACCGCGCTGGCCGGCCGCTGGGCAGCGGCAGTCCAACCGGCCCGGGCGCCGGATGCGGTCTCGATTCAAGCCACCAAGACCGATGCCTTGCAAAACGATGTTCCGCCGGCCGGTCCGACCGCGGGCGACACGATTCGTTACACAGTGGTCGTCGCCAACAGCGGCAGCACCGACGCCACCGACGTCGCCTTCGCCGACACCATCGACGCCAACACCACGCTCAGCGGCGCGGCCCACGTTTCCCCCATCGCCTTCGACGACAGCTACAGCTCGCTGGGCAACGTCGGCATCACGGTTCCCGCGGCTAACGGCGTGCTGGCCAACGACGTAGATCCTGACAACAACGTTTCGTTGAGCGTCGTTCCGGCTGCCGGGGCGACCGCTCATGGCACCTATGCCATGGCTGCCAACGGCGGCTTCTCCTATCAGCCATCCCCAGGTTACGAAGGCCCGGACAGTTTCACCTACACCCTCACCGACAACGACCCCCTCACTCCTAACGACACGGGCACAGTCAACATCACGGTCAACGACGTGATCTGGTTCATCGACAACACCGCGGCCGGCCCAGGCACCGGTGTTCTCAGCGATCCTTTCACCAGCATCACCGGCTTCAACAATGTTGCAGCCGACGAGACAGGCGACATCATCTTCGTTTACCAGGGCGTCGGCAGCTATCCCGGTGCGTTCACGCTGTTGAACCAGCAGCAGCTCATCGGCCAGGGGGTCGATCTGGCCGCGGCAGCCGGGCTGACCGTGCCGCCTTACAGCAATGCGCTGCCCGGCGCCACGGCCAACTCGCTGCTGACCAATCTGAGCGGCAACGCCATCACCCTGGGCAACAGCAACATCCTCAAGGGATTGACGGTAGGCAACACCAGCGGCGCGGCCATCAACGGCAACTTCTTCGGCACGCTGATCGTGCGCAACGTATCGATCAGCGGCAGCGGCACAGCGCTCAACCTTTCCGACGGCGCGCTGGATGCGATCTTCGACAATATCGCCTCGACCGGGACCACCGGCAACGCCATCAGCCTCAACACCGTGGCTGGCTCGCTAACGGTCAGCAACCCCGGTCCGGGTGCAGACACCAACATCGCCGGGGCCAGTCTGGCGGGCATCTCCATCGGCAACGCGCCGTCCGCGGCCAGCTATTCCTTCGGCGAAACCAGCATCGGCAGCGCCAGTTTCGGCGTCCTGTTGCAGGGCAACAACAGCGGCACGATCACGGCGTTCGACAGCCTGGCGATCACCGTCAGCAACGGCCAGGGCCTCAACATCTCCAACGGCGGTGTGATCAACCTTGGCGGAACGGCCAGCACTATCAGCGCCACCAACGACTCGGCGATCTTCGTCAACGGCCAGGCCAGCTTCGGAAGCGGCGCGACCTTTGCCAGCGTTTCTTCGGCCAACGCCTCGGTCGGCATCAGCCTCAACCTGGCCAGTGTCACCGGCGACCTGACCATGAACGGCGGCAGCATCACCGGCTCGATCGTGGCGGGCGTCAGCATCGACGGCGGCGGCAGCAGCAGCGTCATCTACGCCGGAAGCATCACCAACACCCTCGGCCGCTCGGCATCTGTCACTGGCCGCACCGGCGGCACGGTGACGCTCTCCGGCGCCATCAACGACACCGGCAGTGGTATCCTGGTGCAGAACAATACCGACGGCTCGACCATCTTCTCCGGCAGCAGCAAGGTAGTCAACACCGGCAGCAGCCAGGCGGTCACATTGAGCAACAACGGCGGCCACACGATCACCTTCAGCAACGGCGGGCTGGCCATCACCACCACCAGCGCTACCGGTTTCGTAGGTTCTGGCGGTGCGGCGGGCATCAACGTCATCGGCGCGAACAACACCATCAACTCGACAACCGGCACGGCGATCGATATCGCCAACACCACCATCGGCGGCAGCGGCATCACCTTCCGCAGCGTCTCGTCGGGCGCGTCGGGCAACGTGGGCATCTCGCTTGTCAACACGGGCACGGCAGGCGGCCTGACCGTAACCGGCGACGGCTCGACGGCCGGCTCCGGCGGAACCATCAGCGGCAAGACCGGCAACACCGACGGCGTGATAATGAACAACACCAAGAACGCCTCGCTGGCCTACATGAACATCAACAACAACAGCCGCAACGGCATCTACGGCACGGGCATCAACGGACTGACTCTGACCGGCGTCACGCTGGACGGCAACGCCGACCAGTTCTCGCCAGACGAGGCCGGGCTGCTGCTGGAGGAGGTCATCGGGGTCGTCAACATCAGTAACACCACGGTCAAGAACTCCTACGAGCACAACGTCAAGGTCATCAACAGCGGAGGCACGTTGACCGCCTTCAACGTCACCGGCGGCACCATCGGTCCCAACCCGGTGGGTACCGGCGCGCAAGGGTTGCTGTTCCAGGGGAACGGCGCGGCTAGCATGACCCTCAGCGTCAACGGCACGACCTTCACCGGCAACCAGTCCAACGGCATCTTTGCCGACACATCGGGCGGCACCATGGCCGTGACGATCCAGAACAGCACCTTTCTCGACAACAACGTCGGTCCCGGCGTGTCGGTCTCCAGCAGCGGCAACATGACGTTCAACATCCTGAACAACAATGCCTACAGCCCGCTCCAGGTGCAGTCCATTGGCATCAACGTCTTCGCTGCCGCCTCGCACACGGGCACATTTGTGGGAACCATCGCGGGCAACTTCGTGGGACAGGCCAACAGCACGGCATCCGGTTCCATCGACGGGAATGGCATCAGAGTTGCCGACGAGGGCGGTGGCACGGTGACCGTGCTGATAAACAACAACACAGTTCGGGAGGTAGGCAACGGATCGTCTACAGGATTTGAGGGCATCTTCGTCATCAAAAGCGTCACTGCCGGCACGCTCAACGCCACCGTGACCAACAACACGATGGACCGAATCCGCGACGACCGCGGCCTGCAGGTGCGGTCGATCCTCGGAACGGTCTGCTCCGACATTCGCGGCAACCAGTTCAGCAACATCGGCGGCTCGACCTTCCTGCGCGTGTCGCAGGCTGCTCCCGGCGTGTTCAACCTGGTGCAGACCAGCCAGGCCAATCTCAGCACCGTCAACAACGGAGCGACGACGACTGTCAGCGGCGTAATCAACTTCGGCGCCTTTTCCAACTGTCCGATACCTAGCGGCGCGCCGGAAAGTCCTGCTGGCCAGCCAGATGCAACGACAGCCACCAACACGGTCGCTGCCGCGACGGGCAGCAATGCAGGCCAGCCGCGCGCCGCCGGCCGGGCGCCAGCCTTTGGCCTGCCCATCGATCAGCCAGCTGCTCCCGTCCGCAGCGCAGCAACTCCTGCATCGGCCGCCGACCAATCGACCAATCTACCAATCTACCAATCTACCGCTCAACCAATTTCCCGCGCTCCGGCCAGCAGCCGCGCGCCAGAGTCCGGTGAGACCATTAACGTCACCATCGGCACCCTGCCGGCCGGCAAGAGCGTCACGATCGTGTTCGATGTGACCATCGATGCGCCGACCAGCGCGCAGGGCATCTTCAGCCAGGTCTGCAACCAGGGCACGGTGTCGGGCACCGACTTCAGCCCGGTCGATACCGACGACCCGGACGTGGGCGGCGCAAGCGACCCCACCTGCACAGCCATGCAGCCGGGCAACATCACCATCGCCAAGGACCAGGTACCAGACGGCAGCGACATCTTCGGCTTTACCAGCACCATCCCCGGCAACGCCAGCTTCAACGTTACCGGCGACACCTCGCTGCCGATCAACAACGTCACGCCTGGCAGCTACACGGTAACGGAGGACGATCCGGCGCCGCCTTTTGGTCTGATCGGACTGGTCTGCAGCGAAACGATAAGCGCCAGCAGATGTTGCCCAGCACATATGACACCACCACCGACGTCATTGCCGGTATCAATCTGGAGCCAGGCGAAAACTGTCCCTGCACGTTCTACCACACACATCGTAATCCTTACGGCGGTGACCTGGCAAGCTTCGATGCTACTGCTCAGGTGGATCGTGCTGGTTACCTGGGAGACGGTTAGCGAACTGAACAACGCCGGCTTCAACCTCTATCGCACCGGGACGGCAGATCCGCCATCGGCGGCCGATCTGCTGGCCTATATACCATCGCAGGGTCCGGGGAGCGCGCAAGGGTTCTCATATGACTATAAGGACTACGAAGTGACGCCTGGTGAGACTTACTGGTACTGGCTGGAGGATGTGGACTTCAGCGGCAACACGACAATGCACGGCGCGGTCAGCGTCACCGTCGTCGCCGAAGCGGCAGTCGTTAGTCAGCGGACTGAAGGCGTCTTCCTCAACTCCGCCGCTGGCGCTGCCGATGCTGCTGGCAGCCGTGCTGGCAGCGGGAGGCGCGCTGGCATGGCGGCAGCGCAGGCGCCGTCTGGCGCCATAGGCCAAACCACCCCGGGCGCTGAGCCTGCCGAAGCGCCTTTCGGCAAGTGTTCGACTGAGCTCGCGTCAAAGTCTCAAGGCGCGTCCAGCCAGATGAGGACAGACACGCTCCCCGCGGGGTCGCCGCGGGGAGCGTGCTGCGTCATGAAAAGGCATCAATACGTCAGGCGCAGTCAAAACCAACTGGCAGGTGTCTCGTGCGGTCTCCTGGCCGCGCGAAACCCGTCCAAATGACGTTTAATGGACAAAAGACCCATGCACGATTGAAACCGGAATTGTCCTGTGACATCCCTTCTCACCTTCCTCTTCACCGACCTCGAAAACAGCACCGCACTCTGGGAAAGCTTCCCCGAGGAAATGCGGATAGCGTCCGCCTGCCATGATGCGCTGATGCGGGACGTGATCCGCCAGTACCACGGGCGGGTGGTCAAGACGACCGGCGACGGCTTTCACGCCGTGTTCGAATCGCCGCTGAACGCGGTCAGCGCGGCGCTGGCCGGCCAACAGACCATTCTTCGCAAGCCATGGCCCGACGGAGTTGGCCCGCTCAAGGTCCGGATGGGCCTGCATACCGGCGAAAGCCAGCAGCGGGAAGGGGATTATTACGGCGCGCAAGTCAACCGCGCCGCCCGTGTGATGGGTATCGGGCATGGCGGGCAGATCCTCATCTCGCAAGTCACCGCGACATTGGTGAACGCCGCGCTCCCGAACGCTGTCACGCTCACCGATTTGGGCGAGCACCGTCTGCGGGGCCTTACCGCGCCTGAGCATATCTTTCAGCTCTGTCACCCTGACCTCCCGGCCGAATTCCCTCCCCTGACTTCCCTGGAAACCTTCCGGCACAACCTCCCCGTCCAGCTTACCAGTTTCGTCGGGCGCGACCGGGAACTGGAGAGAGTCAAAGACCTGTTGGCGCAAACCCGCTTGCTCACCCTTCTCGGACCCGGCGGGACGGGCAAGACGCGCCTGTCGCTCCAGGCTGCCGCCGATCTGATAGATCAATTTCCCGATGGCGTCTGGTTGGTCGAACTGGCTCCTGTGGCCGACCCCGATCGGGTCGTTGCGCGCGTGGCAGCGACGGTGAACGTGCAGGAACAGCCCGGACGTCCGCTGCTGGATTCCGTGACCAACCACCTGCGCCGTAAGAAGCTCCTGCTGCTGTTCGACAATGTTGAGCACCTTATTCGTGACTGTGCCGAACTGGCAGAACATCTGCTGATGCATTGCCCGGCGATCAAGATTCTCGTCACCGGCCGGGAGGCGCTGTTCATCGGCGGCGAAACAACCTTGCAGATTCCTTCGCTGTCAGTGCCGGCCCGTGGAACGTCAGCCCTGGAGGAGGTTGCCAGCTCCGAGGCAGTGCAGCTTTTCCTGGCCCGCGCACAGGCTGTTCGTCCCGACTTTGCCCTGACCGAGGAGAACGCGCCGGCCATGGCGGACATCGTCCGCCGGCTCGACGGCATTCCCCTGGCGCTGGAACTGGCCGCTGCCCGCCTGCGGATGATGTCCGTAGAGCAAATCGCCGCCCGGCTCAACGACCGGTTTCGCCTGCTGACAGGTGGACGCCGCACCGCGCTGCCTCGCCAGCAGACTCTCCAGGCGCTGATCGACTGGAGCTGGAATCTGCTCGATGAGGATGAGCAGGTGCTGTTGCGCCGGCTGTCCGTCTTCTCGGGCGGCTGGACGCTGGAGGCCGCGCAGTCAGTTGCCGGCGACGATCCGCTGGATGAGTTCGAAGTGTTCGATCTGCTCGAACATCTCATCAACAAATCCCTCGTCACGGTGACACATCTGCCGAAAGGGGCAGTGCGCTTCAACATGCTGGAGAGCATCCGCCAGTATGCCCGCAACCGCCTGTTCGAGGCCGAGGAAGCAGAGCGCCTGTCTGACCGCCACGCCGAGTACTTCACTGAGTTTGGTGAACAGGTCTCGCAGGCCTTGCAGGGGCGAGACATGCTGGTCGGGCTTGAACGGCTCTTGCCGGAGACCGACAATGCCAGGGTTGCACGCGAATGGGCAATCGATACGCGTCCGGAGCTGGCTTTGCGGATGGCAGGGGCATCGATGCTGGTCGCCCGCTACTGGTATTTCTCGTCAGAAGACATTCGCTGGCTGGAACAGGTGGTGGCGCGCGTCCGTGCGCAGCCTGGCATGGAGCAAGACACCGAATTACGGCAGGGCTTGCCAAAAGCCGTGATCGCGCTGGGCTCTGCCATCATGCTCGCCGGCGACTACGCCAGGGGCCGTCAAATCTTGGAGGAAGGCATCGAACTGGCGGACAAAGCCGGAGCCAGCGAGCAACGCGTGGTTGGCCTCAACATGCTGCTCGTTACCATGTTTCACATGAGAGAGCTGGAAGCTGCGGAGGAAATCGCGCAAGAGTCGCTGGTTCTCAGCCAGCAGGTCGGTATGGATTTCTGGCGTCTGATGACGTTGGGGTACCTGGTTCCGATTCTTGTCATGCAGGGCGAGCAGCAGAAGGCCGATGCATACCTGGCGGAGGCGATCCAGTTAGCACACAAAGTTGACAACCCCTGGCTGACTGCCTTTATTGCACTACAGCAGACCCGGGTCGAAATCAGGCGAGGGAACTGGGAACAGGCTGAGGTGTATGCGGCACTGGCGGCCGACCTGTTCGAGCAGGTGCGGGATTTTGGCCTGGCCATGACGGCCCGCAGCGATCGGGGCACATGAAGCGCAGGATAGGCGACTGGGCCGGAGCCGAGCAGATCTACCAGAGGACGATCCAGGCCTACCAGGAGCAGTGGCACATCCCGGCAGTGGCCCACCAACTGGAATGTATGGGGTTTATCGCCGTCCATCAGGGCCTGTATTCCAGGGCGGCCAGGCTGCTGGGAGCGGCGCAGGCCATCCGCGCCTCGATTCACGTCAACCGCCTCCCGCCGGAGCAGATCGAGTTCGATGAGGCGCTGGCGTATCTTGAGAGCGGGATGGGGCAATCCGACCGGGATCGCCGCATGTCCGAGGGGGCACAGATGAGTCTTGATGAGGCAGTGGCGCTTGCACTGCAAGACCCGCTTGAATCTTGAGTCCCGATGATATCTTGAGAAAAGGATACCTGTAAATGAGCGCTAAAGAAATGGCGGTCGATGCAGCAGACCCGAATGGGAAATGGTTGTACCGTGTAGGCGGTTTGGCAGCGTTCGCCTTTGGGATCGCATATCTCGCTATCATCGCGCTGTATGTTCCCATGGGCGCCAGGCCGAGTGGCGCTGAAGCGTGGCTCGCATACATTGCGGCTAATCGGACGACGTGGTTGGCGGTCATTGGTCTCTCGGTATTGACCGACTTCCTTCTCGTACCCATCGCGCTGTCGCTGTACGTCGCGTTGAAGGGCGTCCATAAGCATGTTATGCTGATAGCGGCCGCGTTTTTTGGACTGTTTGTCGTCCTGGATCTGGCGCTTACCTGGACAAACTACGCGGTCGGAATGGCCCTCAGCAGCGGCTATGCGGCTGCCACAAACGAGGCGCAACGGGCGGCGCTTGTCACGGCCGCCGTTTATCCGTCCTCGGTGGTCGAATCCAAACTCCTGTTCGTCTATAACTCGCTCACCTTAGCTGTAGCGATCCTGGTGACCGGTCTGGTGATGTTGCGGGGAGGCTTCAACAAACTCACCGCCATCATAGGCGTGGCAACCGGCATCCTTGGGCTTCTTGCAGTAGGGGGTGCCTTTGTATCAAATGCTTTCAGCACGGTGGCCATCGTCCTCACCTCTCTTCTCACCACGGCATGGGTTTTGCTTGTAGGTTACCTGCTCTACCGGCTCGGCCGGCGGTGAGGCGCAACATAGCATTCCAGCAGCCGACCTTGTCGCTGTCTACGGTGTCATTGCCTATTATCTGTGCCACTGCAGCCAGGTAGACTCATATCTGGCGGCACGTGAGAATCAGGCAGATGAAGTGCGTACCCGGATTGAGAGTCGCCAAGGAGATTTGGCAGAACTGCGCAAACGCCATGATCTATCAAGCAACCAACTTCCAGCAAAAGCTTAGCCTGTTCACCGATCTCTGGTCCCCCAGGATCATCGCACGGATGAACGACACGCACCTAAAGCTGGTCAAGATCCGGGGTGAGTTTGTCTGGCACAGCCACCCTGAGACGGACGAGGTGTTCATCGTCCTCGACGGCAGTATGACCATCGAGTTCCGCGACGGCGCCGCCAACCTGAACAGCGGCGAGTTGCTGGTCGTGCCGAAAGGGGTGGAGCACAGGCCGATTGCTGCTGACGAGTGCAGCGTCTTGCTGATCGAGCCGGCCGGCACCGTCAACACCGGCGACGCCGGCGGCAGCATGACAGCGCCAGTGGATGTCTGGATTTGAACGTGCCGTACGCGGAGCCGGCATCCTGCTTCGAAAATAGCGACTGGCCGGCTCCAGCCCCAGAACCGCGGATCGGTCGGAGCGCGGATCAGAGGCATATCCACGGCGAAGGCGAGCTCCGATGTTTTCATTGGTCGGGGTGTCGGGCGGAGCCCGTCCCGGCGCCTGACTTGAAAATAGACGCTGCTGCGGCCGGTCTCCGACCGTGCCGCCTCGATTTTCATCCATGGTTGTGCGAGTAGCGCATGGTCGTCTCAGATGCCGGTGGGTGGTCGTATCCCCATGCCCTGCGCATTTGAGAATGCGCACTCCGCGAAGGAGCACGCACTACGAGGAGCCGGCATCCTCAGATGCCGGTGGGTGATCGCACTCCATGCCCTGCGCATTTGAGAATGCGCACTCCGCGAAGGAGCACGCAATACGCGGAGCCGGCATCCTCAGATGCCGGCGGGTGGTCGCACCCCCCGCCTCGCGCATTTGAGAATGCGCATTTCGCGGAGAAACGTCAGAACCGCCTAGCGCGCTATCGCTTCCAGTGCCTGCAGATTGTCGGGGTAGGCCTTGAGCGCGGCCAGAAGATCGTCCAGCGCCGCGTCGTCGGGCATGCGCACCAACTGGCGGCGGGCGGCGACCACCAGGTCCATGGTCGCCTCGTCCAGCAGCAGGCCCTCGCGGCGGGTGCTGGAACGGCGGATGTTGACCGCGGGGAAGAGGCCAAGCTGCGCCAGTTGCCGGTCCAGGTGCACCTCCATGTTGCCGGTGCCCTTGAACTCCTCGTAGACCAGATCATCCAGCCGGCTGTTGGTGTCTACCAGACAGGTGGCGAGCAAGGTCAGGCTGCCTCCTTCTTCCACGGCCCTGGCCGCGCCAAAGATGCGCCGCACAGGCACCAGGGCGGACGCTTCCATCCCCCCTGACAGCGTGCGGCCGCGGCCGCTGGTTGCCATGTTGTGGACGCGGGCCAGGCGGGTCAGGCTGTCCAGCAGCACGACAACGTGGCGGCCAGCTTCCACCAGCCGGCGGGCATTCTCCATCACCAGATCGACCACGGCCGCCTGCTCATCCTGCGGCGCGTCAAGATCGGCCACCACCACCTCGGCCCGGATCGAGCGGCGCAGCATGGTCGCCTCCTCGGGCCGTTCGCCAACCAGGCAGACCAGTAACTCCAACTCGGGATCGACCACAACCGCGTGGGCAATGTGTTCCAGCACGGTGGTCTTGCCGGCCTGGGGCGGGGCGACGATCAGGCCGCGCTGGCCGCGGCCGATGGGCGCGATCAGGTCGAGCACACGGCCCGTGATCGCGTCCGGACGGTAGCCAAGGGTGATCTGGTGCTCCGGGTGGATCGCAGTCAGATCCTCGAAGTTCGGCCGCAGGCGCAGATCATAGACGCCGTGGCCATTGACACGCCAGACGATGCTGACCGCCGGGCCGCGGTCGCCCCAGGTCGCCAGCGCGTCGACGTAGTCGCCCTCGCGCAGCCCCATGTCGCGCACCAGGTTGGCCGACAGATAAGGGTCTTGCCGGCCCGGCGCGGCCTGACGGCGCAGGTGGCCGAAACCTTTGGCGTTCAGTGACAGGTAGCCGTAGACCGGCTCTTCGCCCGGTTGCGGTTCGGGCGGCGGGAGGGCAGGCTCCGGGTGCCATACCTGTGTTTGTCGTGCCTGGGTGCGCCAACCGGAGATCGCGTCGGCCCCCATGGCCGCGCGCAAGACGCTGCTATTTCCGTTGCTCAATTGAACCCTCTTCTTTATCAATGCGTTGGTGACCGGTCGATGGCGATATTTTAACACAGACTGCCCGACACGCCAACACTGTGAGAGCAGGCCGCCCGGCTTGGATTTCGCGGTTTGGATCCCGGTTTGAACAGACCGTTCTGATCTGTGCTATAATCCCGGCAGATTTCCACGACCCAACAACCCATCAACTCGACGAGGAGGTTTCGATCCTATGGCCATTATCCCCAGCATGGTGCTGAAGCAACTTTACACCTTTGGCAGCCTGCGCAACAGTCCTGAAGGCGTTCGCTTTGCCCTCAAGAACCGGTTGAGCGACGCGACGGTGACCGCACTCTACGGCGTGTCGTTTGACGGGCAGGCCGTATCCCTTGACAAACTCTCGGTTGTGCTGGACACCGGAGCGGTGCTGACGCCGGAAGCTGTCAAGGCCAACCCGATCGACTTTCCGCTGCGCCGGTCGCTGGAGATCGTGGCCGACATCCCGCCGCTGGCCGAGGGCAAGTACCGCATCGAGGTCAAGTTCGAGGCCAAGCCCTTCGGCAGCCTGACCCTCAAGGTCGATGGGTCCATCGTCAAAGAGGTGGAGAAACGGATCAAGATACCGCGCGACAACGTGGACAACTACTCGCCTGAGATCATCAAGGCCCGCCAGCAGTTCGTGGAGGAGTTCACGGGCAAGAAGCTGGAGCACATTCCCAACTATTCGTTCGATCCGCACATCACTGCCGGCAACGTCGAGAACTTCACCGGCGTGGCGCAGGTGCCTATCGGCTTCGCCGGCCCGCTGACCATCCACGGCGAGCACGCGCAGGGCGAGTTCATCGTCCCGCTGGCTACTGCGGAGGGCACGCTGGTTGCTTCCTACAACCGCGGCATGAAGATCATGAACCTGTCGGGCGGCGTCAAGGTGTCGGTCATCGGCGATGCGATGCAGCGCGCGCCGGTGTTTGTTTTCGACGATGCCCGCTGCGCGCGCGATTTCGTCGCCTGGGTGCGCGCCAACGTGGACAAGATCCGCGAGGAAGCTGAGGCGACCTCCAGCGTCGCCAGGCTGGAGTATATCGACCCGTATCTGGCCAGCAAGTTCGCTTTTCTGCGCTTCAACTACAGCACCGGCGATGCGGCGGGCCAAAACATGGTCGGCCGCGCCACCTTTGCGGCCTGTAGCTGGGTCATCGACAACTACCAGCAAAGCCCGATCCGGCATTTCTACCTCGAGTCGAATCTGGCCACCGACAAGAAGGCGTCGCAGGTCAACGTGATGCACACCCGCGGCAAGCGCGTCGTGGCGGAGGCCACGGTCAAGAAGGACGTGCTGATCCAGCACATGCGCGTCGAGCCGGAGGGCCTGTTCTACCACTACAACGTAGCCAACGTCGGCGCAATCCTGTCGGGCGCCAACAACAACGGCCTGCACTCGGCCAACGGCATCACCGCCATGTTCATCGCCACCGGCCAGGACGTGGCCAACGTCTCGGAGTCATCGGCCGGCATCCTGTACACCGAGCTGACCGCCGAGGGCGACCTGTACATGGCGTTGACGATTCCGTCGCTGATCGTGGCGACCTACGGCGGCGGCACCAGCCTGGCGACCCAGCGTGAGTGCCTTGAGATGCTGGGCTGCTACGGCCGCGGCACCGTCAACCGCTTCGCCGAGATCGTGGCCGCGGTCGCGCTGGCCGGCGAGATAAGCCTGGCGTCGGCCATCTCGTCGTCGGACTGGGTGTCGAGCCACGAGAAGTATGGGCGGAACCGGTAGGGGTGGAAAGGGAAAGCAGGGAAACGAGGGAAGGCTGGTCACTCGCTCTTTTCCTCCTCATACTCGGACTCATACTCTTACTCCTTCTTCAACTCTAAGCGACTCTGCGCTCCGGCCGGTCTTCACGAAGCATTACGGAGTGGGCTGACGCGACGATGGATGCGCAGAACGGGCACGGTCGGAGACCGGCCCGAGCAGCTACGAGTAGGAGTAGGAGTAGGAGTAGGAGGAAGAGGAGGAGTAGGAGAACCCAAGAAAGAAGGGCTGCCTCACGACAATGAGAACCGATATCGCCTACGCGCGCGATCTGGACGCCGCCGACCCGCTGGCGCGCTTCCGCGAGCGCTTCGTCATCGCCGATCCCGACCTGATCTATATGGACGGCAACTCGCTGGGCCGGCTGCCGTGGGCCAGCATCGACCTGGCGGCGGATCTGGTGCAGCGCCAGTGGGGCGAACGGCTGATCCGCGGCTGGAACGAGGGTTGGTGGACGGCGGCCGAGCGCATCGGCGCCAAGATCGCGCGCCTTGTCGGCGCACAGCCCGACGAGGTGATCGTCGCCGACTCGACCTCGGTCAACCTGTTCAAGCTGGCGGTGGCTGCCCTGCGCGCCCGCCCCGGACGGTCAGCGATCATCACCGACGACCTCAACTTTCCGTCGGACCTCTACATCCTGCAGGGCATTGCGGATCTACTGGGCGAGCAGCATCGTATCGACATCGTTCCCTCGCCCGACGGCATCCACGGCCCCGAGGATGCGATCCGGGCGCGGCTTGATGGCGACACGGCGTTGCTCACGCTGTCGCACGTGGTCTTCAAGAGCGGCTACCTCTACGACATGGCGGCGCTGACTGAGGCGGCGCACGCGGCCGGCGCGTTGGTGCTGTGGGACCTCAGCCACGCAGTCGGGTCGGTCCCGGTGGACCTGAACGGGTCGGCCGCAGATCTGGCCATCGGCTGCACCTACAAGTATCTCAACGGCGGCCCCGGCGCGCCGGCCTTCCTGTACGCCCGCCGCGACCTGCAGGACCAACTGTTCAACCCCATCAGCGGCTGGTGGAGCCAGGGCCAGCCCTTTGCGTTTGGCCTCGACTACCACCCGGTGAGCGGCATCCGGCGCTTCCTGACCGGCACACAGCCGATGCTCTCCACGGCGCTGATCGAGCCGGCGGTAGACCTGCTGCTGGAGGCCGGAATCGACGCGCTGCGCGCCAAGTCGCTGCGCCAGACCGAGTACCTGATCGCGCTGTGGGAGGCCCTGCTGGCGCCGCTGGGCTACACGCTCAACTCGCCGCGCGATCCCGCCCGCCGCGGCTCCCACGTCAGCCTGGGCCACGTCGAGGGCCTGCGCATCGACCTGGCGCTGATCGAGGAGATGAAGGTCCTGCCCGACTTCCGCGCGCCTGACAACATCCGCCTCGGCATCGCGCCGCTCTATACCTCCTTTGCCGACATCCACGAGACGGTGCGCCGCCTGGCCGAGGTGGTGACCAACGAGCTTCACAAGAAATACGACCGCGCACCGGAGGTGACGTGAGCCGCTTCGAGGTTGTCCCGTTCGAAAAGGAAATGATTCATGACGCCGGTCGGCTGTTGGCGCAGCGTCACCGGAGCGACCGCGCGACTCTGCCCGACCTGCCTGCTGGCTTCGAATCGCCCGATGCTGCTGCAACGGCGATTTCGGCGACGCTGGAGGAGCCCGGCGCGACCGGCGTGGCGGCGGTGCGCGACAGCCAGTTGCTGGGCTACATGCTGGGCCGGCCGACCATCGACGCGACCTGGGGACGCAGCGCCTGGGTCCGGCCGGCCGGCTGCGCGACCGACCCTGCGGAAACACATGCGTTGGTGCGGTCGATGTACGCGGCGCTGGCCGCGCCGTGGGTCGACGAGGGTATATTCTTCCATTTTGCGCTGATGCCGCTGGCCGACGGCGTGCTGCTGGACGCCTGGTACTCGCTGAGCTTCGGCATCGAGCAAGTGCAGGCGCTGCAATCGCTGGCGTTGGTTGATCCCGCGCCGCCGCGCCCACCGGCCGGCGTCGAGATCCGGCGCGCCGGCCCCGACGACAAGGATGCGCTGCGGACCATGTCCAGCGTCATCTGGCGCCATCAGGTGCAGGCGCCGGTCTGGGGCATCATGCTGCCTGAAGTTGTCCCGGAGCAGGAGGACGGCTGGGCGGAGTTGGTGGATGAGGAAGACGTGGTGGTGTACCTGGCCTTTGTCAACGGGCAGATTGCCGGCGTGCAGGCGTACTGGCCGGCCGAATCCACGGAGACAACCCTGTTGGTTCCTGCCGGGACAGCGTATATGAGCGTCGGTGGCACGCTGCCAGCCTTCCGCCGGCGCGCATCAGCACGGCCTTGTCGCGTGTCGTGCTGGCCTCGGCGCGCTCTGCCGGCTTCAGCGTGCTGACGACCGACTGGCGCAGCACCAATCTCCTGTCTGCGAGCTTCTGGCCAACCCAGGGCTACGTTCCAGTAGCGTATCGGCTGGTGCGGCGCATCGACCAGCGCATCGCGTGGGCGCGTGGGAGGTGACAGTCACTTTCGGAAAGTTACTGTCACCTTGTCACTTCATGGGCGACAGTAACGTGCAAACCAACAGCCTGTTTCCACCCGGCGACGCTACCACGACTGCTGTCGCGTTGGTTGGCATGTAGGCCGGTGTGTGGTATGATTTCGCAGGCATCGTTAGGACAGGAAACACGCCGGCAACCGGAGACATCCGGCGTTGGCAGCATGAAGACAGGAGGCAAGCAATGTCAAATCTGGTGGTAATCAAGTATGATGATGCAGCCACGGCTGCGGAAGTTCGCAAGTCCATCAAGCAGTTGTCTGATCAGGGGCTGATCAGGATCGACGACGCGGCGATGGTCAGCCGCGGCAACGATGGCAAGCTCAGTGTTCACAACGAGCTGGACAAGGGCGTGAAGTGGGGCGCAGCGATTGGCGGCGGGCTGGGCCTGTTGATCGCCGGCATTGTCTTCCCGATTGGGGGAATCGTCATCGGCGCGCTGGCCGGCGCAGCCGTCGGCGCAGCCACAGATCACGGCATCCAGAAGAGCTTTGTCAAGGAGGTCGGCGAGTCGCTGGAAAACGGCCAGTCGGCGCTCTTTGTGATTGTCCAGGACGCCAACGCAAACGCCGTAATGAGCATGCTGGGCCAGCACAAGGGACATGTTTACCAGACCTCCCTGCCCTCGGATGTGGAAGCTTCGCTGCGCGCACGTGTCGAGGGCGAAGACAGCGGCATGAGCCCCGCCGAGCGAGCGACCCTGCAGGCCAAGATCGACTGAAAGACTGCGGCTGCCCGTATTGGAGCTGTTCTAACCAACAAAAGCTGCTGGGCCGCCAGCAGCTTTTGTTTGAGGTCTAGCCGGCGACGCCTCCATGACCATTCGCCCGACCCCCTTCGTCTTTCTGAAACGTGTCGCTGTTGTCACGCTGGTTTTTGCCTTTTTGCCGGTGATTCTGGCGCTGGTGTTCGGCGTGGAGCGGGAGTATCAGGCCTCAGGGCTTGCCAGGGTAGTTCCCTCGTTTGCGCTGCTGCTGGTGCTCGTGCTGGCCTTTGTCCAGTTCGTAATCGTGGTCACCCTCTTCGCATCCTGGTACTTTACATCCTACAAGGTGACCGCACAGGAGATCGTTCACCGGCGCGCCAGCTTCGGCGGCGCGACCTCCATCGTCAAGACACCGCAGATCACGGGCATCGACATCCATTTTGGTCCGCTGGGGAAGCGACTGGACTACGGGGATCTGATCATCACATCGGTGGACCAGGCGACGGCTCGCCTCAAGAATGTTCCGAACCCGGCGCAATATGTCGAGCGCATCGAAGACTTGGCGACACAGGCGTTGCGCTCCGGCCAGATGCCTACGTGGGGGTCGGCCAGAGAGTTGATAGCGCTGGGCGAAAACAACCAGGTGGAGTTCAAGGCCAGCCTGCTTTGGGACTACCGCCGCGAGGCCGTCAACAAGGACCTCTACGAGCCGGTGATGAAGACCCTTGCCGCCTTCATGAACACAGCCGGCGGGCTGCTGCTGATCGGCGTCAGCGACGACGGCCAGCCGCTGGGCATCGAGCGCGACTACACCGGCCTGCCCAAGAAGAACCCTGACGGTTGGGAGAACGCCTTCAACATGGCCTTCAACCAACTGATCGGCGCCGAACTGCGCCACAACCTCGAGTTGGTCTTCGAGGAGATCGATAGCGTCCTCGTTGCCGTGGCGCTGGCCCGCCCGTCGCCGATTCCATGCTATCTCACCTTCAAGGGCAGGGAGGAGTTCTACATTCGCACCGGCAACTCCAGCCAGTCGCTGACGGTCAGCAGGGCCACCCGCTACATTCAAACCCGCTTCACAGCCTGACGCCTCAGCGGCTGCTGCATTTTCAAGGGAATTGCCAAAAGCGGGGACCATGCGTTATAATGCGCATAACGTCTCTCGGTGACCTATCCCCAACTGCACCTGTTGGGGAGACCCACGTCACCGAACAAAGTTCATATCCTACATCGAAAAGGAGTATAGCAATGACTGCGACTGCTGCACCAGCCAAGTCCACCAGGTGGTGGATTATACTGGTAGAAGGTATCCTTGCCATCATCCTCGGACTCTTCCTGCTGGTGAGCCCAGTAAGGACCGCGGCGGCACTGACGTTGGCACTGGGTATCTATTGGATCATCATCGGCATCCTCGACCTTGTTAGCCTGCTGCGCGACCGGACTGCCTGGGGATGGCGGCTCTTCATCGGCATCATTGCCCTGTTGGCCGGTGGCGTAATCGTGAGCGGCTTCATCGGCAATGATCGACCCCTGGCAGAAGCCCTGGGGACGACGCTTATGGTCGGCATGGCGATTACCTGGGTGATCGGTTTCATGGCCATCTTCTACGGCATCGTCGCCCTGATCGCGGCCTTCCGCGGCGGCGGCTGGGGCGCCGGCGTCATGGGTGTCATCGGCATCGTGTTCGGCCTGCTGATCCTCGGCAACACCGCGATCGCGGCTGCATCGCTGCCGTTTGCGCTGGGCATTCTGTTCATCTTTGGCGGTATCGTCTTGCTGGTGGCTGCATTCCGCGCCAGATAGCGAGACCGGGCAAGGAAACCGAATCGGTCCCTGACGAGGAGAGAGTCTCCGCATGGCGGCTTTCTCCTCGTTTCATTTTCCCTGCTGAACACCGTTGAGCTGATCATATGAGTGATCTCGCGCCGGTTGTTGGAATTGCACTGGGTGGCGGCGGAGCACGCGGGTTGGCTCACATTGGCGTGCTGAAGGTGCTGCAACGGGAAGGGATCTTCCCGCGGCTGGTAGCCGGAACGAGCATGGGCGGCGTGATCGGCGCCATGTACGCCGCCGGTCTCTCGGCAGAGCAGATGGAAGCAGAGGCGGCCAAGGCAACCAGCGGGCGCACCGAGATGATCCGGGTCGTCGACGTCAACCTGTCCCAGACAGGCATCGTGCGCGGCGCCCGCATCTACAACTACATCGCTGAGATCATCGGACTCGAGA
Source organism: Caldilineales bacterium (assembly GCA_041391245.1). Taxonomy (GTDB): domain Bacteria; phylum Chloroflexota; class Anaerolineae; order JAAEKA01; family JAAEKA01; genus JACKBK01. The sequence goes on along the minus strand of JAWKOJ010000033.1, from coordinate 31,168 downwards.
CGAGGTTCTCGGATCTGCGCCGGCCGCTCTCGATGGTGGCGGTCGATCTCAATACCGGCCGGGAAGTCGTGCTCAACACTGGGCGAGTCGCCGACGCCGTGCGCGCCACCATTTCTGTCCCCGGGGTGTTCAAGCCGGTGGAGATCGGCCCGCTGCGCCTGGTTGACGGCGGCATGCTCAACAATGTACCGGTGGACGTAGCGCGCAAGATGGGCGCGGATGTGGTTATTGCGGTCGATGTGCTGCCCAGTTTCACCCAGAATGTGCCCGGGAAACCGCCGGTGGTCGCACCGCTGCGGCCAAAGCGCGTGCTGCGCGCCTATCGCGATCTGTGGCACGTCGTCATAATCATGACCTCGGCGGCGACCGAGGCGCGCTTGCAGCAATGGCCGCCGGATGTCCTCTTGCGACCAGACGTGGATTCAGACATCGACGTTCTTTTGGGGTTCAACCGCATGGCGGACGCCGTGGCCGCGGGTGAGGCAGCCGCAGAGGCAGCCCTCGACCAGATCATGGCCGCGGTAAGACGCACGCAAGCCGCGCCTGCTAATGCCATTGACAACAATTCTCAGTAGCGCTACAATAGCAACTGCTCGTAGCATTGTTCCATGGCACCAACGGCACCCCCCGCGTCGTCGAGACGTTTGCTTGCTCCCACGCGAAACAAGATGCGTAAACGCTTCTCCTGGCTGACCCATTTCAACTGGCGTATCATGTTGATGCGCATCGTCATCTACGCGATCTCGCTGGTCGTCATTGCGATTCTGACTCCAAATATCTATTTTGCAGCGAGGTCGATCGCAATACTGCTGATCGCCGCCGTCGCGTTGGGACTCCTCAGTGCGATCGTGAAACCGCTGATTCAGTTCCTGACGTTTCAGGTCATCTTCGCATCGTACGGTATCGTCATCGTTTTCATCAACGCCCTACTCCTTTGGCTCCTGTCCGTCTTGTTTCCTCAGTGGTTTCAGGTCAGCAGCATATTCTGGGCGCTTGTCGGCGGCGCTCTGTTGGGCGTCGTCACCAGTTTGCTGGAAGCCCTGTTTGGTCTCAACGTTCCCATTGTGCCGGCAGAGGACGTTGAGTTGCGTGCTCTGATCAAGCAGGGCAGGGGCAGAGACGCCCTGAACAAGATTCTGGAAGAAAAAGAGGGCGTCCTGGAGACCGATGTTGACGTCAACCTGTCAGCGGCAAACGGAGCTTCATCGGTTGTCGCAGCTCCAGCTTCGGCCGCAACCGATGAGGGCGCCGGCGAGGGTGCCTCTCTCTCTGGCAGCGATGTTGAGCAAACGTCAGCCGAGCCAGTGCCAGCAGATCAATCGACTCGCGAAGACAACGCCCTATGAAACGCAGCACTCTTGACAAGATGCGCGAGAACCTGCGCTTGCAGCAGGTTTACAACGTGCTCCTGCGATACGGTTGGGACATCGCATTCGACCGCTGGGAGACAGTGCGCGACTTCCGGCTGTCGATGCAGAAATGGGCCTGGCGCCTGCCGCGCGAGGTTGAGCCGATCCCGCTGCCGGTGAAAATCCGCATGATGCTGGAAGAGCTTGGCCCCACCTACGTCAAGATGGGCCAGATCGTCTCCAGCCAGGCATCGACGATTCCGCGGGACTGGGAAGTCGAGCTGGAAAAGCTGCAAAGCGATGTACCGCCCTTTGATACGTCCATCGTGCGTGAGATCATCGTCGAGCAACTTGGGGCGCCGCCCGAGGAAGTCTTCGCGACCTTCGAGCCGTTGCCGTTCGCGGCGGCATCCACGGCCCAGGTGCATCGGGCCACACTACACGACGGCACCGCAGTCGCGGTCAAGGTGCAGCGTCCACACATCCAGAGTCAGATGAGGGCCGATCTGGGCATCATGCAGAACGCTGCACGGGTGGTAACCAATCGCTCCGAGCAGGTCAAGGCCATCGATCTGGTGGGCATGCTGGAGCAGTTCAGCTCCAGCGTGCTGGCTGAGTTGGACTACGGCAACGAAGCCTACAACGCCTATCGTCTCGGCAAGAGCATGGAACAACTGCCCGGCGTTGCCGTGCCGGCCATCTTCCCCGCGTACAGCACCTCCACCGTCCTGACCATGGAGTTTATCCGCGGTGTCAAGGCCACGGATCTGGCCAGGATCGACGAGGCTGGCCTCGACCGGCCCACGTTGGCCCAGAACGCGCTGCGGGCTGTCGTCAAGCAACTGCTGATCGACGGCTTCTTTCACGCCGACCCGCACCCCGGCAACCTGATGGTCAACCTGGACACCGGGGTTATTACCTTCATCGATTGCGGCATGGTTGGCGAGCTGGACCGCAACCAGCGCCTGAACCTTATCCAACTGCTGATCGCGGTGCAACAGAACGACGTTCTGGGCATGGCGCAGATACTCAAGAACATGAGCACGCCGTTCGTCGATGTGGTAGACGAGAAGAGCTACTACAAGGCCTTCGAGCGGCAGGTCGGACGCTATACCTTCACCGCCCAGTCGGTCGATTTCGGCCAGTTGGTGAACGAGGGGCTGGGACTGCTGCGCCAGTACGGCCTGCGGCTGGATCCCAATCTCACCATGGCTGTCAAGGCCATGATGCAGGCCGAAGCGATTGCCACCGTGCTCTTCCCCGAGGGCGGCATCGTCGCAGACGGTGTGCAGATGGTGCGCGATCTGTTGATGAAGAGCTTCGACGCCGACGCGATCCTGGACGAGGCCAAACGCCAGCTTGTCATGACCGCCCGCGAGGCTGTCAAGCAACTGCCAACCTTCCAGGAGGCGACACTGGGCTGGCTGAATCAATATCGCAAGGGCCGCTTCGAGGTCTACGTCGATACATCGGACCTTTCGAAGGAAGTAACCAAGCTCAGCGGCTTCGGCCGCCTGATGGTGCTTGCCATCGTGCTTGTAGGAATCATCATTGGCTCGGCGATAGCCACGGGCGTGGCTGCGCTGGGCAACTATTCCGGCCAGTTTTGGGAATTCATGTACCAGTTGGCGTACTTGAGTTACCTCGTCGCAACCATTATCGGTCTGTTTGTCGTGTTACGGCTCATGTGGCGCTGGCTGCGGCACAGGGATCCCACAGAGGACTAACAGTTATTTTCATCTTGCGAAGGAGCATAGCGACATGTTGATTCTCGGACACTTTTTCGATATCTACCATGGTGGCATGGCGGCCTGCATCTTCTTTCTGTACATTTTCTGCCTGTTCACCGTGGCGCCCGTCACGTTCCGCAAGGGCTATAGATGGCTGGGCATCATCGGATTTGTTCTGCCGGTGCTCTGGTTCTGGGGCGCGACGCGCGATCCCAAGCCCAACTCCTATATTGCCAGGCATCAGGCGCTTGTTGAACGCGATCGCATGAGCGAATACACGAACTAAACCCATCACTGCGATGAAAGACAGGCCCGCAGCCGCGACCCTTCGTCCCTCAGATTATCCGCGGGCGGCCGGTTTGGGCTGAGGCTGACATTCCAGCCGCGACCTTTTCGTTACAATGTTGGCCTGAGGAGGTGCCCGCGAGGGCCCTGTGCGGTTTACCCGTTCTTGCGTGACTGTTTTTCCGGGGCCATTCCCGCTGCATGCATTTTGCGACGGCGGAATGGCCCCGGCTTGTTGTGCGCCAGGCGCGCCGTTGTCTGAGCCGCCCGGGTCGCGTAGCAAGCAGCTATGAAATCAGAGACGAAACAATGCAAAACACACCCAGAGTAATTCGTCGGCCGCAGACCAGCCTGATCATCTACGACACGCCGGCGCGCGCGGTGTTCAAACTCAGCCAGCGCGACGTGTCGCGCATCGAGCAGGCCGCCGACACATCCATCGATTTTCTGCCGCAGCAGGAGTTGGTCGGCCTGTGCGACAGCCTTGGCGTCCAGCGGCAGCCGCGGGACGATGCTGACCGGGCCACACTGGCGAGTCTGGCGGCGCCTCCGCCCCCCGCAGCCGCCGCCGCAACACCGGCGAAGGCCGATGCCTACGCCGCCGATCCCTCTTCCGACGAGGAGGAGTCTTCCGGGCTGCGCTGGGGATTGATCGGCGTGATCATCGGGCTTGGCGTGGTTCTGATAGCCGCCATCCTGCTGCTCAGCCGTTTCTTCAGCGGGCCATCCGGGGCCACACCCACCGAGACGCCCTCAGTAGAGACCACGGCCACGGTGACCGTAACCCCGGCATCGGCCGCCGTGATCGCGCTGGCCAACGTCAGCGTGCGCAGCGGCCCTGCCGTCGAGTACCCGGTCACCGGCCTCCTGCCCGCCGGCGCTTCGGCGGAGGTGATTGGCCGCAATGCCGCCAGCACCTGGTGGCAAATCAGCGCACCCAATATTCAGGGCAACCAGGGCTGGGTGCCCGATGACCAGGTGACCACCAGCAACGTCGCCAACGTGCCAGTTGCCACGCCGCCGCCGCTGCCTACGCCGACCGCGACGCCGCTCCAGACCTTCAACGGCTGGAGGGGCGAGTACTTCGCCAACGCCGACCTGCAGGGCCAGCCCGTGGTAGTACAAGATGATCCGCAGATCAACTTCAACTGGGGCGCCGGCTCTCCGGCCCCGGGCGTGCCACCCAACGATTACTCCGTGCGCTGGACGCGCGACCAGGCCTTCGAGCAGGGCGCGTATCGCTTCACCGTCAACGTGGAAGGCGGCGTGCGGCTCTGGCTGGATGGCCAGCTTCTCATCGATAGCTGGCGCGACCAGGGGCTGCGGCTGGAGCAGGCTGACAGCGGTTCACTGTCGCGGGGCGCTCACCCCGTACGCGTCGAGTACCGCAAGCGGAGCGGCAACGGGCTGATCGCGGTCAGTTGGCAACTGATTCCCGAAGAGCCGCCGGTGGCCGTGATCAGCGGCCCGACGACCGGGCAGGCTGGCCAGCGCCTGCAGTTCAGCGCCGCCAACTCGGTCCCGCCGCCCGGCGGCCGCATCACCAGCTACGAATGGCGTTTTGGCGACGGCAGCACAGCTTCTGGTGTCCAGGTTGACAAGGTCTACGACCAGCCGGCTTCATACGAGGTCCTGCTGGTAGTCACGGGCGACAACGGGCTGGCCGGCACCGCAACCCAGCAGGTAACCATCGCTCCCGCGCCGCAGCCGCCCCAGGCGGTCATCACCGCGCCTTCGCAGGGAGTGGTCGGCCAGCCGCTGACCTTCAACGGCAGCCAGTCGTCGGGCCAATCGCCCATAACGCAATACCTCTGGGCCTTTGACGACGGTGTGGCGGCCACCGGCCAGGTGGTGCAGCATGCCTACAGCCAGCCGGGCGACTACACCGTCTCGCTGACCGTGACCGACAGCAACGGACTGACCGGCAGCACCACCCAGCAGGTGCAGATCAGCCAGCCGCCGCCTACGGCCACACCTACGGCTCCGCCGCCGGCGCTCCCGTTGGAGGGAACCGTTTGGCGCTGGGAGGACGAGTTGCCGGGGACCGCGGTCACGGCGATCTTCGAGAGCGGCGCAGTCCGCGGCAACGGCGGCTGCAACGACTACAGCGGCCCGTATCAGGTCGCCGGCCAGTCGCTGACCATCGGACCGTTGGCGACGGGCGGCGTGGCCTGTGACGAGGGCGTGATGGCGCAGGAGACGCTCTACCTCAATGCCCTGCAGGGCACGCGCCTACGAGATCGACGGCACCCGGCTGCACCTGTCTGGCGTCGTGGGAGATCAGACTGTCGATCTCTATTTCACCGCAGCATAAGGATATCGAAGCACCTTGAACCCGAACTGGTATCAACAGTCCGTCACCGAGGTCGTCCAGTCGCTGGGCAGCGGCGCGGCAAACGGGCTGTCACAGTCCGTGGCCGCGGCGCCTGGCGGAGGTTGGCCCTAACGAGTTGGTGGAGAAGGCCGGCCGCTCGCGCCGCGAGATCATCCTGGAACAGCTTTCGGGCGTGCTGACGATTCTGCTCTTCATCGCAGTGCTGGTCTCGGCCTTCCTGGGAGACTGGATCGAGGCGGTGGTGATCCTCATCATCATCGTGTTGAACGCCTTCCTCGGCTACACGCAAGAGTACCGGGCTGAACAGTCGATGGCCGCGCTGAAGCGCATGTCGGTGCCCAGGGTGCGCGTGCGCCGCGACGGCGCGCTGGCCGAGGTGTCGGCCACTGAGCTTGTGCCAGGCGACCTGGTGATCCTCGAGACAGGCAACATCGTGCCGGCCGATGGGCGGGTGCTGCAAAGCGTCAACATGCGGGTGGAAGAAGCCGCGCTGACCGGCGAGTCGGAGCCGGTCGACAAGGACGCGGATCTGGTGTTCGAGACCGAGCGCGCGCTGGGCGACAGGCGCAACATGGTCTATTCCGGCACCGTCGTCAACTACGGGCGCGGCGAGTTCATGGTCACCGAGACCGGCATGGCAACAGAGCTGGGCCACATCGCCACGCTGATCCAGAACGTGGACGAGGAGAAGACCCCGCTGCAACAGCGGCTGGACAGGCTGGGCAAGCTGCTGGCCTATGCTGCGCTGGGACTGGTGGCAGTGGTCTTCTTGCTCGGCCTGGCCCAGGGCAACAACGACATCGAGGAACTGCTGCTGACCTCGGTCAGCCTGGCTGTGGCGGCAGTGCCGGAGGCGCTGACAGCCGCGGTCACCATCGCGCTGTCGCTGGGCGCACAGCGGATGCTGAAGCGCAACGCACTGATCCGAGCGCTGCCGGCGGTGGAAACCCTGGGATCGGTGACGGTGATCTGCTCCGACAAGACGGGCACCCTGACGCTGAACCGGATGACCGTCACAGCCGTCGATGTCGCCAATCACGCCTTCAACTTTGTGCAGACAGACGACGACAGTCTGGCGCTGAAGCCCGCCGACGACACCGACATATCCCGCGGCGCCATGCCCTCAATCGATCTGCTCCTGGTGGCCGGCGCCTTGTGCAACGACGCTTCACTGGCGCAGCCTGACGATCCGGGCGGGCAACGCCGCGCGGTGGGCGATCCAACGGAGGGTGCGCTGGTGCTGGCGCGGCGCAGGTCGGCATTCTGAAGGACGCGCTGGATATCGCCTTCCCGCGGGTTGCTGAGGCGCCCTTTGACTCGGTGCGCAAACGGATGACCACCCTCCACGCCACGCCGGGCGGCGTCGAGGACATGCCGGCCAGCCTCGCGCCGGTCTGGCAGCGGCGCGCTGTCAGAGAAACGCCGCCCTATGTTGCGTTCACCAAGGGCGCAATCGACGGTCTGTTGGACATCTCCAACAGGGTCTGGGTGGAGGGTGACCTGCAGCCGCTGGACGAAGCGTGGCGGGCCAGGATCCTGGCTGCCCATGATCAGATGGCCGCCAAGGGAATGCGTGTCTTGGGCGTCGGCCTGCGCGGTTGGGACGAACCGCCGGAGAAGACGACCGATGCTGCTCTGGAGGAAAACCTTGTCCTGGTCGGGCTGTTTGGCATGATTGACCCGCCGCGGCCCGAGGTGACGGATGCGGTGGCCGATTGCCGGCGCGCCGGCATCCGCCCCGTCATGATCACCGGCGACCACCCGCTGACCGCCCGCCACATTGCCCAGCAGATCGGCATCACCGAAAGCGACAGATTCCTGACGGGTCAGGAGCTTGACCATCTCTCCGGCGAGGAGCTTGTGCAGGCCACCAGGGACGTTTCGGTATTCGCCCGCGTCTCGCCGGAGCACAAGCTGAAGCTGATCGATGCATTCAAGCGGCAGGACCAGATCGTGTCCATGACCGGTGACGGCGTCAACGACGCTCCGGCGCTCAAGATGGCTGACATCGGCGTCGCGATGGGGATCACCGGCACCGATGTAGCCAAGGGCGCGGCCAGCATGGTGCTGCTGGACGACAACTTCGCAACCATCGTGGCTGCCGTGGAGGAAGGCCGGGTGATCTACGACAACATCCGGCGCTTCATCAAATACCTGCTGACCTGCAACGCCAGCGAGATCATCGTCATGCTGATCGCGCCCTTCCTGGGGATGCCGCTGGCGCTGCTGCCCTTGCAGATCCTGTGGATGAACCTGGTGACGGACGGCCTGCCGGCCCTCGCGTTGGGCGTCGAGCCGGCCGAGAAGAACGTGCTGAAGCGGCCTCCCTATTCAGCTACCGAGAGCGTGCTGGGACGAGGGATGGTCCAGTTCATCTTCGTCATCGGGATCATCATCAGCTTGCTGGCTCTGGCGGCCGGGTTCGGCCTGTGGAGCCGCGGCAGTCATAGCTGGCAAACCGTGCTGTTTACCACGCTCGTGTTTGCCCAGTTGGCCGTAGCGGTAGCGGCTCGCTCTGAGGCCGAGTCGGTGTTCAAGATCGGTTTCTTCACCAATCGTTCGATGCTGCTGGCGGTCGGATTGACCATTGCCCTGCAGCTTGTGGTCATCTATCTGCCTGTGGCCCAGGAGATCTTTACCACCGTGCCGCTGACCGCCGGCGAGTTGGCCATCGTCGCGGCCATCAGCATCCTGACGTTCGTCATCGTGGAGATCTGGAAAGCAGCGTTGCGGCTGCGGCGCAAGCGCCAACCGGCGGCCCAAAACTGAGTGTGTTTTGAACACCGGCGGAGCAGTGATCGTGTTACACCTGCAGACGCTGTTATGAAACTTCGGAAGTCCGCGGCGAGCTTTTCCGATCCAGGACCAAGCCAGGCAGCGGCAATCTTGCCCGACCACTGGAATATCGGTATACTCATGCCTGCGTTTCGACCATCCCTTTCCACTTCCTGCCAGCCCGCATGGCGAGGTGGGACACCGCGCAACACATTGAACTGGCGCAAATCGTAGAGGAGCACCATGAAAAAACGTTTACCCACCAAACCCCTCGTCCTGGCAATCCTGTTGCTGACAGTCCTGCTCGTTGCCGCCTGTGGCGGCGCAGCATCCCCGACCGCGACCCCGGAACCGCCGCCGTCGCCTACGGCAGCGCCCGTTGACCTGCTGGCCAAGATCCAACAGGACGGCGTAATGCGCGTCGGTGTGTCCGCCGACTACGAACCCTTCGAGTATTACGACAGCAAGTTCAAGCTTGACGGCTTCGACATCGCTCTGATGAAGGCCATCGGCGAGGAATTGGGCGTCACCATCGAGTTCAACGACTTCGCCTTCGAAGGTCTGGGCGGCGCGCTTCAACTCGGCCAGATCGATACGGCCATCTCGGCCATCAGCGTAACTCCCGAACGCGAGGAGCAGGTCTCCTTCTCCGACATCTACTATATCGGGGACGACGCAGTGCTGGTCAACGCCAACTCGGACCTAAGCGAGATCACCACCGCTGAGGAAGTGGCACCGCTGCGCATCGGCGTCCAGGGTGGTACGGTCTATCAGAACTACGTCGAGGACAATCTTGTCGCGACGGGCATCTTGCCGCAGGAGAACCTGTCGGTGTATGCCGACATGTCCCAGGCCGTGCGCGATTTGAAGCGCGGCTTCATCGACGCGGTGCTGCTGGACCGCCAGCCAGCAGAAACGCTTCAGGCGGAAGGCGGCGTGAAGATCATCGGCGAGGGTCTGAACAAACAGCGTTATGCCATCGCCCTACCGCTGAACCAGACGCCGCTGCGCCGGGCCATCAATCAGGCCCTGGACACCCTCAAGAACGACGGTGTGGTGGCTGACCTTGCCAAGCAATACCTGGATCTGGACCCGGAGGACATCGTTCCGATTCCCACACCGACGCCTGAGCCGACTGCTGCACCCGAGGCGCCGACTGCCACCCCCAGACCACCGGTCACGACCTGCGTCGACGGCATGGCCTGGGTCGCCGACCTCACGTTCGACGACAGCAACATGACCAGCCCGCCGGTGGTCCCGCCCGGCCAGTCCTTCACCAAATCGTGGCGCGTGCGCAACAGCGGCACCTGCACCTGGGACTCGAACTACGTACTCGCCTACGACCATGGCAACGTGCCGGCGGCCCAGATGGGCGGCCAGCCGGTGGCGGTCAGGGGTACGGTTGCGCCTGGCCAGACATACGACTTCAGCGTCAATCTGGTCGCTCCGACAACACCCGGCGTGTATCAGGGCTTCTGGCAGATGCGCAACCCGAACAATGTTCCCTTTGGCGAGACGATCTGGGTCGGCATCCGCGTCCCCGCGCCGCCGCAGCCAACTGTGGCGCCTACCCAGACGCCGGTTGCCAACATCAACTTCTCCGTCAACAGCACCAACATCAACCAGGGCCAGTGCGTCACCTTCCAGTGGAGCGTAACCAACGTCCAGGCCGTCTACTTCTATGCTGACGGCCAGAACTGGCAGAACAACGGCGTGGCTGGCCAGGGCAGCAGCACCCAGTGTCCCGCCCAGACGACCACCTACAACTTGCGGGTGGTGCAGAACAACGGCACGGTGGAGACCCGCTCGATCACCATCTACGTGACGCCGGTGGCCAACGCGCCCCAGATCACCCAGTTCTCGCTCAATCCCTCGAGTTTGCAGGTCGGCCAGTGTCTGCTGGCGCAGTGGAATGTCCAGGGATCCGTCAACGACGTGCAACTGCTGCGCAACAACGCGGTTCTGTGGGATGGCGCGCCGTTTGTCGGCAGCATGCAGGACTGCCCGCCCGGCACAGGCCAGATGACCTACACGCTGGTGGCCCGCGGACCTGGCGGCACCAGCCAGGCGGTGCAGACTGCCAACGTGACTTCGGCGCCGCCGACCAACACGCCGGTGCCGCCGCCACCCACCAACACGCCGGTACCGCCGCCGCCGACCAACACACCGGTACCGCCGCCGCCCACCAACACGCCCGTGCCGCCGCCTGCCTCCATCGAAGGGTCCTGGATCCTGCAGCAGATGAACGGTGCTGGTGTGATACAGGGCATCAACGTGACCGCGAACTTTGTCGGCGGTCAGTTGACCGGCTTCGGCGGTTGCAACAACTACAACTCCAGCTATCAGGTGGCCGACGGCTTCCGGCTGCTGATCAACCCGGTTAGCAGCACGCAGATTGCCTGTGACCAAACCATCATGGACCAGGAAAACGCGTACTTCGCGCAGTTGCCGCAGATGACGCGCTTCCAGGCTACCAACGAGGGACTGACACTGACCGACACGGCAGGCAGCATCTCGATGTTCTTCAGCACAGCGCGGTAACCTGACCACAGGGGCCTCACCTCCCATCAGGACTTGAGGTGCCCGGCCGATCGCAACTCACAGCGCCCGTATCGTCTGTTTCGACAGCACGACATGGGCGCTGTTTTGTTGTCTCCAACTCATAGAAGGAACATGAATGCAGTCAGGGCAACTGAAACGGGAGCTTGGTGTCGCTGGCGCGACGCTGATGGGACTGGGGTCGATTATCGGCACCGGCATCTTTGTCAGCGTGGGCATCGCGGCCGGCGCGGCCGGGCCGTCGGTGCTGATCGCGATAGTGATCGCGGCCGGTGTTGCGACCTGCAACGGGCTTAGCAGCGCGCAGTTGGCTGCCAGCCATCCGGTCAGCGGCGGCACCTACGAATACGGCTATCGCTACCTGCGACCCGCGCTGGGGTTCACCGCCGGCTGGGTGTTCCTGCTGGCCAAGAGCGCCTCGGCGGCCACCGCGGCGCTGGGCTTCTCCGGCTACCTGCTGGACTTTCTGGGGATTGAAAGCGCGCGCTGGCTGACGCCGGTCGCGCTGCTGGCTGTGCTGGCCCTGACGCTGATCGTGCTTGGCGGCATTCGCCGCTCCAATCTCGCCAACACGGCCATCGTCTCCGTAACGCTGCTGGCGCTGGCCGTGTTCGTGCTGGCCGGGCTGCCCAGCGTCGAACGGTCGAACTTCATGCCGTTCTTCGCGGTTCAGGGCCAGGGACGTTTGGCCGGCTTGCTGCAGGCCAGCGCGCTGATGTTCGTTGCCTACACCGGCTACGGCCGGATCGCGACGCTGGGCGAGGAGGTGCGGGAGCCGCGGCGCACCATCCCGCGCGCGATCATCGCCACGTTGGTCGTCAGCATGGGGCTCTATGTGGCTGTCGCGTTTGTCGGCGTCGGGACGGTGGGCGCGGATGCCCTGGCGTTGACGGCCGGCAAGCTGGCGGCGCCGCTGGAGGCTGCGGCGCGCACCTTCGGGGTGCCGGGCGTGCCGGCGCTGGTGGCAGTCGGCGCGGTCACCGCCATGCTGGGCGTGCTGCTCAACCTGATCCTGGGGCTGTCGCGCGTGCTGCTGGCCATGGGCAGGCGGCGCGACATGCCGCCGGCAGTCGCGCGGCTGGACGAGCGCGGCGCGACCCCAGTGATCGCTGTGCCGGTCATGGGCGCCGTCATCGCCGCACTGGTGCTGGTCGGCGATGTGAGGATGACATGGTCGTTCAGCGCATTCACGGTGCTGGTCTACTACGCGCTGACCAATCTGGCCGCGCTGAAGTTGCCGTCCAGCGCGCGCCTTTACCCGCGCTGGCTGGCGTGGAGCGGGCTGGCCGCCTGCCTGTTTCTGGCGTTCTGGGTTGAAGCGCGCATATGGATTGTTGGTCTCGCCCTGATCGCCCTCGGCCTGCTATGGCACTGGCTGGCTGGTCGTCTGTTTCCGGCCGCCAGCGACGGTTGAGCGCCAGCGAACCCGGGCCGAAACCACTGCCATACATTGGTACAAGTGGGTTGCATCTGGTAAAATGTTACACGTCCTACTAGAATGTCATCCTGGTTCACCCCTTGAGGTTCATCCATGAAACCGATACGCAGGTTCATCCACGCGCTGTTGCGCTTTCTGCTTGTCTGGGTAGTTGACGCAGTTGCGCTCGTCATGACGGCAGCTATCGTTCCCGGGATCAGCTTTTCCAATGCACCTGCTTCCGGCCTGGTGGTGGAGGCCTTCGCCGCGGCCTTCGTCCTTGGGCTGGTGAACTTCCTGATCCGGCCGATCATCCTGTTGATTTCGCGTCCGCTGGGCTTCTTTGCGATGTTTGCCATCGGTTTTTTGGTCAACGCGCTGGCGCTGATGTTGACCGCGGCGCTGTTGCCTGAGTTCGAGATCACGGGTTGGCTGGCAGCGATCATCGGCGGCATCGTCTTCGCAGCCGTGAATGTGGTGCTGACCGGTGTCATTGAAGTCGACGAGGAAGGATCCTACTACCAGGGCCTGATCGAGAAACGCGCAGCCAGGGAGCCGTTTGAAACGGCTTCGGAGCCTGGCGTCGGCCTGGTCATGATGGAGATCGACGGCCTGAGCGTCCATCACCTCGAAAAGGCATTGGCCGACGGAATCATGCCGACCCTGCAGAAGATGATCGACGAGGAAGGCTACCTGGTCAGCCAGGTGGACTGTGGCATTCCTTCCCAGACATCAGCCTGCCAGGCCGGAATCATGTTTGGCGACAACTACGACATTCCCGCCTTTCGCTGGTACGACAAGGACAAGCAGAAGCTGTATGTTTCCGGCAACGACGCCGGCGAACTGAACGCCCGCTATTCGGGCGACGGACTCATGCGCGGCGGCTCCAGCATCGACAACATGCTCAACGGCGACGCAGCGAAATCGCTGCTGACCCTGGCCGACCTGAGAACGGACGACAAGGCGGTGGACAAACAACGCGCCGGCGACATCAGCCTGCTGATGATGCATCCGTACTTCTTCATGCGCACCATCGCACTGTTTTTTGGGTCGGTTGTGCGTGAGCTTTGGGAAGGGTGGCAGCAGCGACGCAAGGACGTTTACCCGCGGCTCAACCGCATGGAACACTTCTATCCCTTCGTGCGCGCGGCAACTTCGGTGCTGGTGCGCGATATCTCCGCCAACCTGACCATCCTCGACATCGTGCGCGGCTCGCCGTCGATCTATGTCACCTGGCCGGGCTACGACGAGGTGGCGCACCACTCTGGCCCGTGGACGGAGGACGCCTTCGGTGAGCTGAAACGCTACGACCAGATTATCGCCCGCGTACACCAGGTCATCAAGGAGAAGGCGCCCCGCCACTACGAATTGGTGATCCTCTCCGACCACGGCCAGTCCTTCGGCCCAACCTTCAAGATGCGCTACGGCGTGACGCTCAAGGAATTCATCGAGCAGCAACTTCCCCAGGGCGTTCGGGTCAGCCAGACGGGCAGCGGTGACACAGGTGTGGCTTCCCTGTCTGCCCTTTCGAGCGAACTGGGCAACGTGCAACAACAGGGCGACAGCGCGACGTCGCGCTCGGTTGCCCGCCAGGGACAAAAGCTCCTCGGCAAGGGCATCGACCGGCAGGAGGCGCTGGTTTCTGCCGCGGCCACTGAGGTCACCGCCTACGGCAGCGGCAATCTGGCCCAGGTCTACTTCGATCTCTATCCGCGCAAAATCCTGCTCAGCGAGCTGGACGCCGCCTTCCCTGGCATGGTCGATGCCCTGGTGCAACACGAGGGGCTGGGGTTGGTCTGCGGCTACCAGGACGACGGAACACCGGTTGCCATCGGCAAGACCGGCCGACGCAACCTGCACACGGGCGAGGTCACCGGCGAAGATCCTCTGATCCCCTATGCACCGGCCGAAGGCCACGGTGCAGCCACCATCGAGAAGCGCGCCTGGCAGGTGCGGCGGGTGATGGACTTCCCCCACGCCGGCGACCTGATGGTCATCAGCACGGTGTACCCTGATGGCACCGTCGCTGCGCTGGAAGAGCTGATCGGCAACCACGGCGGCATCGGCGGCGAGCAGACCGATGCGTTCATCTTCCATCCGCCCACCATCGAGGTGCCCGACACCCGCAACGCCATCGACGTCTATCACATTCTCAACAATCGACGAGGCCAGCCCTACGTTGAGCCTCCGGCCGGGCCTGCGCAACCTGAGACCGATGCGTACTCGCCGCACAATCTATGGCAGGGCATCAAGGCCGTTTCTACGTGGGTGCCCTATGCGCTGCGCGCCTTTATCGTGGACCGGGAGAGCTTCGCCGAGGTGGCCCATAGCCGGCTGATGACAGGGCCGGGCTTGCTGCTGGGTCTTTTGGGTTCGTTTGTCTTTGGTTGGCTGCGCAGCCCGGGTCACAACCCGCTTATTGGTCTGGGCAGCGCAGGCAGCTGGTTCCTGAGCGTGTTGGCCATCTACGCCGCCGGCCGGTTGCTCAGCCGCAAGGGCACATACACCCGCACCATGCGCACCCTTGGGTTTGCCCAGGTAATCCTGCTGATCGAGCTTGGCGTTTGTTCCGGCCATCGCCGGTAGTGCGCGGTGACCACGGTGTGGCACTTCATTGCGGTCTGGATGGCAGCATCTGAAGCGCATGAAACGCGCGGCTGGCGGACTGTTATCTTCCCGTTGGTAATGATCGCGGTTCTTGTCGGCATGGTATTGGCACTGGCGGCGATCGCCGGCGCCCTGTCGTTGACTGCGAATTCGCTCTTTGGCGCGTTGGGATGGACTCCCGGTTCATGAGTGACGCGGCCGATGTGCTGAGACTGGTTCCGCAACCTGCCGGTAACGAGCAGTTGCAGGGGCTGTACCTCCAGCATGATCTGCGGCGACTGGCTGCACAGGCCGCCCGCCCGTTTGTCGTTGCAAACTTTGTCACGAGCCTCGACGGCCGGATCGCCGTGCCGCGCCGCGACGGGTCGGGTTTGACGGTCCCGGATAACATCGCCAACGACCGCGACTGGCGCCTTTTCCAGGAGCTGGCGGTGCAGGCCGATGTGATCATCAGCAGCGGGCGCTATCTGCGCGACTACGCGGCCGGGCGCGCACAGGAGATACTGCGGGTGTACGACGATCCGCGTTTCGAAGACCTGCGAGCGTGGCGGGTCGAGCGCGGTCTGCCGCCCCAGCCGGCGCTGGCGATCATCAGCGGCAGTCTGGACTTTCCGATTCCCGCCCCATTGGTTGACGGCGACCGCGATGTCGTGGTCTTCACCGCCGAGTCTGCCGATCCGGCCCGTGTGCGCGAACTTGAAGATCAGATGAGTCGTGTCATCGTTGCCGGCAAGGCGCGGGTTACCGGCCAGGGGCTGATGGCAGCCATGGCAGCGCTTGGCTACCAGACGGTCTACTCGGCGGCCGGGCCGCGGGTGCTGCACATGCTGCTGGCGGGTCAGGTGCTCGACCGGCTGTATCTGACGATGGTGGGGCGGCTGATCGGCGGCTCGCCCTTTGCCGGCATCGTGGACGGCCGGCTGCTGGATACGCCGGTTGACATGCGTCTGCACAGTATGTATCATGACGCCGCCGGCCCGGGCCAGCTATTCATGTGCTACGAACGACAAGAGTAACCGTCCGGGACGACTGACAGTCCCTGTCTCGCAACGGTGCGGAACTTGTCGCTTCAGCACCTTCGTCGATGGCCAAGGATTGTCAGCCCTGAGAGTTTGACGGACAGTGAAGGAGGTGGATCGATGCGAAAATTCACGCTTGTGCTAATCGCTGTGCTGGTGCTCAGCGCCGTGCTGGTCCTTCCCGCGGCGGCCCAGACGACCACCACCTATGTCGTTCAGCCGGGCGACACGCTGGCCAGCATTGCCCGCCAGTTCTGCACGACCTGGCAGCAGATCTATCACATGAACCGGGCTGTCATCGGCCCAAATCCGAACGTGCTGCGGGCGGGCACGGTGCTGGTTGTGCCCAACAACTGCGGCGGCCATCCGCCGCCACCGCCGCCACCTGGTGGTGGCAGCGTTCCCTGCGACAGAGGACCCTCGGCCCACGCCAAAGGCCCGATCAACGGCAACGTCTACACGGTGACGTTCGGCGACACCATGTTTTCCATCTCGCGGCGGTTCTGCACGACTGTGCCGCAGCTTTCGGCGGCCAACGGCATCAGCAATCCCTGGCTGATCTTTGCCGGCCAGCGGCTGGTAATCCCCGGCGGTCCTCCGCCGCCTGTCACGCCGACTCCGCCGCCGCAGGGCAGGTTCCTGACAATGTCAAGCCCGACCAACGGGCAAGTGGTGCCGTTGATATTCCCGGTCAGCGGAACAGGCGCCGGATTGTTCGAGAACAACGTGGTGGTCACGGCGTTCACCAACGGCGGCCAACAACTGGCGCAGGTAGCAACCACCATGCAGGTTCCCGGCGGCGCCCCAGGCGGCGCTGGCACATGGCAGGCATCCCTGACGGTCAATGTAGCTCCCGGCACCGCGGGCTACGTGGAGGCGTCCTCCCCGCAGTCCAACGTCCAGCCGGTCCGGGTGTCGGTCACCTATGGGTCCGGCCCGACGACACCGTTCATCGCCATCCAGGCTCCTGCCAACAACGCAGCCGTTGTCTCGCCGTTCACCGTCAGCGGCACGGGCGCGGGCCTCTTTGAGAACAACGTGGTGGTCAGTGCGTTCACCAACGGTGGCCAACTGCTGGCGAGAGTTCCAACCACCATGCAGGTTCCCGGCGGCGCTCCGGGCGGCGCTGGTACATGGCAAGTATCGCTGGCGGTCAACGTGGCGCCCGGCACTGCCGGCTACGTGGAGGCCGCTTCACCGCAGTCCAACGTTCAGCCGGTACGGGTGTCGGTCACCTACGGCTCTGGCCAGGGAACGCCGTTCATCGACATCCAGAGCCCGGCTCCCAACGCAACAGTCACCTCCCCGTTCACGGTCAGCGGCGTCGGCGCAGGGCTGTTCAACACAACTATCGTGGTGCAGGCGTTCAACAACTTCAACGTCCTTCTCAACCAGCAGACTACCGTGCTGCAGGGCTCGCAGGTTCCGAGCGGCGGACAGGGAACCTGGAGTGTCATCATGAGCGTCAATGTCCCGGCGGGCACAGCCGGGCACATCCACGCCTTCTCGCCGCAGTACGGCGTGCAGGATCAGGTTGTCATCACATACGGTTTGAGCCAGCCAAGCCAGTGCTCAATTGTGGCAATACCCGGCGCGCCGTATTTCCAGTTCCCGGGCGGGGCGCTGACCGGTAACTTCGGCCCGTCTGGCGGCACGTTCCCGGTCTCGACCCGAACCTGGTTCAACAATCAGTTCTGGTATCCGTTCACGATTAACGCCGTGCAGCAATGGGCGCCGACCACCAGCATCTCCGGCATCACCGGCTCCTGCATATGGTAGCACAGCGCCGGTTGTAGAATAGCCCCTTGTGGGCGTTCCGGGACTCCCCTGAACGGGCACAAGGCCCTATTCTACAGGACACACGCACACAGCGCACAACGACCCGTAGGATAGCCCCTTGTGGGCGTTCCGGGACTCCCCGAACGGGCACAAGGCCCTATCCTACAGGACACACGCACACAGCACGCAACGACCCGTAGGATAGCCCCTTGTGGGCGTTCCGGGACTCCCCCGAACGGGCACAAGGCCCTATCCTACAGGACACGCACACAGCGCACAACGACCCGTAGGATAGCCCCTTGTGGGCGTTCCGAAGATTCTCTGAACGGGCCAAGGCCCTATCCTACGACGCCAGACACGCCTCTCAACATTCTTGCATCGAAAGGAGTCTCCCCTGATGCTCAAGCATCCAATCCTGATTGCGATCCTGCTGGTTGCCCTGGCAACCGCCGGCTGTGTGGCCGGCCAACCGGTCAGCCCGGATGAAATGGCCGCCGTTGCGCCGACCGTCGCCGGTGTGGTGTCGCAGTTGGTTCCGCAACTGGCCGGCACATACACCGTCGAGGCGTCCGACGGCGCCGGCAACAGCCACGAGTTGAGCCTCAAGCTCTCCCCCGACGGCAGCGTTGAACTGGTCACAGAGTTGGCCGACGCGACGCAGCTCATGGAGTCCGGCACCTGGCTGCTCAGCGGCGAAGGTGATGTGGTGATCTCGCTTGGAACAACCGAGGGTCAATCGATTGTCGAGCCGCGCACTATCCGCCTCGCCGTCGAAGGCGACGAGCTGGTGGCCACCGACTCGGTGACCGGCGGCCAGTTGCGCCTCGCGCCCGGCATGATGGGCGAGTCCCCAACTGCCGAGCCAACGGCAGTTGCACCTGCCGAGCCAACGGACGAGACCCCGGTTGCTCAATCGCTGACCTTCGTCTCGTCGCAGCCCGCGGCCGACAGCCCTGGGCTGGACCGCTCGCTGACCTTCTACGAAGATGGCAGGGTAACGCTGACCAGCGACTACCTGAACGATCAGCCGCCGATCGTGGAAGAGGGTACCTGGGCGGGGAATGCGGACGGAACTGTGACTGTCACACTGACCGGCCAGCAGGGCGGCCAACCTTATGCGACGCCAGTCGTCATTACGTTTGGCATGCAAGACGGTTCGTTGGTGGCGGTGGACTACGACACATCGCTCTACGGCTCTGAAGGACTGACCATGCAGCCGGAGGCGCCCGCCGCCGAAAACACGCCAGAGGCGGCGTCAGCACCTGGCGACGAGACCGTCGGCCAGGACACCGAGGCGCTGTTCCGCACCTTCCTCTCACTTCAGCCTGCTGCTGATGGCTCGGCCATCCTGCGCTCGCTGGCGCTGGGTGAGGATTTCACGGCAACGATGACCAGCGACTACTACAACGATGAGCCGGTGGTCGTGGAAGAAGGCACCTGGACCGCCGACTCTGACACGCAGTTGACGGTCACGCTGACCGGCCAGCGGGGCGGCCAGTTGTACCTTTCGCCGGTTGTGATTACCTTTACGCTTGACGGCGACACGCTCACGGCGACAGACTACGATACGTCGATCTACGGCGCCGAGGGTCTGACCATGCGATTGGCGGCAAACGTGGCCGGCGACGAGAATGCAGCCCTTGTAACGCTGGATCTCCAGGCTGGCTTCCCGCTTGACCCGACCTTCGTCAGCGTGAACGGGGGCGGCGACCTGAATGCGGCCGTCATCGACCCTGAATGTGCCGGATACGTCAACAGGCAGCCGGTGGTCACCGTCAACTGGACGGGCGAGGCTGAGTTCGTTGAGGCGTTCTTCGTCAGCGACGATGACCCGACACTGGTCGTGCTGGCGCCGGACGGTCAGGTGTACTGCAACGACGACGCCAACGACCAACTGATGGATCCCGTCGTCGAGGTGGCAAACCCGCTTCCGGGCCAGTACCGCATCTGGATTGGCAGCTATGCCCGCAACCAGTTGATTCCAGGCATCCTGGTGTTGACGACCAATCCCGACGTCAATCTGGGCACCTTTGATCTGGGCAGCTTCATCAAACGCCCGCCTGTGCCTGAAGTTCTGGAGACGCCAGAGCCTGCCGTCGATCTTGAGGCGATCATGGCTGCCGTCGAGAGCCGTCTCGCCAAGACGCAACTGCAAAAGCTGGGCGCGCCCGCCGGCGCGATTCAGATCACGGCCGAGGGAACGATTCCGGCCTTCCAACTGCCGCTGGATGACCCAGCCTGCAACGGCCTGGTCAACGAGGCGCCTGATCACGTCTTCGAATGGGCGGGCGCGACCGATGCGCTGAACGTCTACTTCGAGGGCGACGGCGACGCGACCCTGCTTGTCATGGGACCGGACCAGTCGGTCACTTGCAGCGACGACGCGGCCGATACGGGCAATCTTAACCCGCAGGTCATCCTGAGCAACCCGGCTGCGGGAACGTACGCTGTCTGGGTCGGGCGGGTCAGCCCCGATGCGCCCGTCGCCGGCACGCTGACCATCACAGGTGACAGCAGCGCCCTTCCGGCCATGCTGGAAGCTGGCCAGTAGTCCTGATCTTCAAGGAGATACCCATGAAACGTCTACTTGTCACTGCAATTCTGGCTGCTGTGCTGCTGCTCCCGTTGCTTGGCGGGGCTGCACCCACTGGGGTAAGCGCGCAGAGCGGCAACACCTGGACAGCCGCCTACTTCAACAACCCAAACTGGGCTGGCAATCCGGTGCTGACGCAAACCGTGCCATTTATCGCGTTCAACTGGGGCTTTGGTTCGCCCGGAGCCGGCGTGCCAGTGGACAACTTCACGGCGCGCTTCGACAGCCAGGTGTTCTTCAACGCCGGCACGACCCGCTTTACGCTGCAGGCCGACGATGAGGTGGCGCTCATCATCAACGGCGTCACCTTCCTGGACACGCGCGGCGCCGGACAGTCCGGCAAAAGCCTGACCGTGGACGTCCCGCTGAACCAGGGTTGGCAGCCGGTGCAGGTGCTCTATCGTGAGTTCACCCAGACGGCCTCCGTGTTCGTAACCTGGCAACTGGTCAAGCCGGGGACGAATCCGACACCGCCGCCACCACCGCCGCCGCCGCCAACCAACTGCGGACCCACGTCGCAGAGCAGCGTCAAGACCCAGTTCGGCGACTATACGTCCTGCATTCAGCAGGGTATCCATCAGGTGAACTGCTTCCAGTCGAACGGTGCATGGAATGCCCCCAACCGCGGCTCTATCGAAACGGAACCGCAGATCACTGTTTGGGGCAACTGCACCGCGGACAGTTGGACCGAGTTCCAGGTGAGCTGCGATCCCAACGTTCCGAAGCAGTCGTTCAAGTGCTCCAAGACCGAGGCAGGTTGGTTCCCCGGATAAGGATTCTGAAGCACAGGACTGACAGTCCATGTTTCTGATCAGGACTGTCAGTTCTCGTTGAGCAGGACTACGGCGCTGAACAAAGCAGCCCGCAACCGCATGGAAACCGTGGACTGGCCGTACCGTGCGGCCAGTCCACAACGTCTATCACAGTAGCAAACATTGAACCCGGCGACCGGCCCGGTCGCAACCCCACCACAGGAGAAGAAGTCTCATGAATCGAACTCTACTTTCTAAAGCATGGCTGGCCGTTCTGGTTCTGGCGGTCGCAGGATTGATGGCAGCCTGCACCATGCCCACCACACTGCCGGCGCCCGACCAGCCGCCGGCCGACCAGACGCAAGATACAGAACCCGCACCGGATGCTGAGCCTGCCAGCGGGACCATGACCCTTTATGTTGGTCCCAAACCGCGAGCCGTGTGTTGGCGTTGCGCCGCAGGTCTGTTATCAGGTCAAGGAAACTCCCGACGGCGAGTATACGCTGTTCTACGACGAAATCCAGGGCTTCGAATACGAGCCGGGCTACGAGTACCAGTTGACCGTGGAGAGAACCACGGTCCCCAATCCCCGGCCGATGCATCGGCCTTTAAGTACAGCCTGGTCGAGGTGGTCAGCAAGACACCTGTGACCACCGCCGCCCCGCTAGAAGGCACCACCTGGCAGCTCATCGCTTACCTCGATTCCGCCGGCAACCTGACCTTGCCCTACCGCGAGTCGCCTGCCACGCTGACCATGGCCGACGGCCAGGCGGGCGGCAACACCGGCTGCAACAACTACTTCGGCAGCTACACGCTGGACGGCGACAGCCTGACCTTTGGCCCCATGGGCGCAACCATGATGGCCTGTCCCGAACCGCAGTCGATGCAGGAGCAGGCCTATCTGGCCGGTCTCGAGAACGTGGCAAGCTACGCCATCGTCGGCAACCAGTTGCACCTGCTCAACGCTGATGGCGAGATCATCATGGCCTTCGAGCCGCAGGTGTCCGTTGGCCTGACCGGCACCATCTGGTCGGCTACCATGGTCAACAACGGCAAAGAGGCAGTTGTCAGCCTGATCAACGGCACCGAGATCACCGCGATCTTCGGCGACGATGGCTCACTCTCAGGCTCGGCGGGCTGCAACAGCTACACCACATCCTACGAAGTCGATGGCGACTCGATCACCATCGGCATGGGCGCTTCTACCATGATGTTCTGCGGCGAGCCTGAAGGCGTCATGGACCAGGAGCAGCAGTATCTGGCTGCCCTGCAGACCGTCGCCACCTGGTCGATCGCCGGCGACAAGCTGGAACTGCGCACGGCTGACGGCGCGCTGGCTGTGAGCTACGTGGCTGCTGGTGAAGCGGCTGCGGCCGCTCCGGCTGACACGGGCGACATGGGCGACGAGACGCGCGGGCCGGTTTCCGAACCGGTAGACGAGGCCACCATGGTGGTCCTGCGCAACATGACCTACACCAACGTCGCCGTGACCGACACTGTAACGCTGACCAACGGCGTCTACACGTCGACAGTTTCGCCCGACGTTCCCGTGGGCATCTACGTGGAAAGCACCGACTACGCAGCGGCTGGCGAGTTGAACGGCGTGGCCTCGGTGGCGACGATCCTCGTCAGCAACGGCGGCGGCAGCGGCGTCTTCTACGATCTGGCCGTGGTGCAAGATGTGGACGGCGTGCCGACCAACGTGGCAACCATCCTGCTGGGCGACCGCGTGTCCATCATCTCGCTGGACATCGTGGACAACCAGGTGGTCGTGGACATGATCACGCAGGGACCGGACGAGCCGATGTGCTGCGGCACGCTGGAGGTGGTCAACACCTACGAGCTGCAAGGCAACGAACTGGTTGAAACCGCCAGCGAGCCGGTTGGCACCGTCGATCAGGGACCGACCGACGAGTCCATCGTCGGCGTGCTCTGGGAGTGGGTCGAGACGGCCTACAGCGACGATACGACGGTCACCGTCGATGATCCCAGCAAGTACACCATGCTGCTCAACGACGACGGCACCGCCAACTTCCAGATCGACTGCAACATGGGCGGCGGCACGTATGAGCTGGACGGCAGCACGTTGCGGCTGGACGTGTCCACGATGACGCGGGTGGCCTGTCCTGAGGGCACGCTGTCCGACGTCTTCGTGCGCGACCTGAACGGCGCAGCCACCTATGTCATGGACGGCCCCGACCTGATCATCAACCTGTTCGCCGACACCGGCAACATGCGCTTCCGCATGAGCGAGAACCAGCCGGCCGCGACCGAATCCGCGCCTGAGGTGGCTGCCGAAGGTGTCGTCACACCGACCCTGACACAGCCAGCCTCGGCCGCCGATATTCTGAGCAAGCCGTGGCAGTGGGTTGCCTTCACCGATCCGGTCAACGGCATGCAGGAGATCGCCAACCCGGCCAACTACACGATTCAGTTCCAGCCCAGCGGCGTGGCCCGCATCCAGGCTGACTGCAACCGCGGCGCCGGCGGCTACACCATCGACGGCTCGTCGATCTCCATCAAGGTCGGCGCGATGACCCGTGCCCAGTGTGCAGCCGACTCTCAGGGCGATGCGTTCACCCAGTACCTCGACGCGGCTGCGGTCTGGTTCATGGATGGCGAGGACCTGTACATCGACCTGTTTGCCAGCAGCGGCACCATGAAGTTCGCGCCCGGCAGCTAACACCCCGGCATCGTGAATCAAAACGGGCAGCCCGGAAGCAAGGGCTGCCCGTTTTTTTGTTGGAGTTGCGCAGTGGCGGCTCGAAACAGCACCCAGCAATGCGTTTGTCACTGCGGCAGGCGCCGGATGCAAACAGGCGGCTAAGCCATAGCCACTGCCTTGGTCGTATCGATCTCCGCCAGCATCTCCTCCACCGACTCGCGGCCGGCGCTGCTGCGTCCTGCCGATGTGCCGAGCATGGCCGCAAGCTCCTCGATCCGAGCTTCGCCGCTCAGATCGACCACTTCGGTGCGCGACCGGCCATCGACGACCAGCTTGCGCACGGCGAAGTGGCTGTCGCCGTAGCCGGCCAACTGCGGCAGGTGGGTGATGCACAGCACCTGGTGGCCGGCGCCGTTCTGTCCCTGGCGGGCCGACAGCTCCCACAGCTTGCGTCCAACCGTAGACCCAACCCTTCCGCCGATGCCGACGTCTATCTCGTCGAAGATCAGCGTCGGCGTCTCGTCGGCCCGGCCCAGCACCGTCTTCAGCGCCAGCATCAACCGCGAGGTCTCGCCACCCGAGGCGACCTTGACCAGCGGCTTGAGCGGTTCGCCCGGGTTGGCCGACACCAGAAACTCGACCTGGTCCAGCCCGCTCGTGTCGAAGGCATAGCGGCCGGCTGGCAGGTCCGACGGCGCATCGTCGGCTTCCACCAGCGCGCCGTCGTCGGCTGCCCGCCACTGGAAATCAACGTCGAAGCGGGCGCGCTCCATGCGCAGGTCGGCCAGCTCGCGCACGACCTCGGCGGCCATGCGCAGCGCAGCAGCGCGCCGCGCGGTCGAGAGCGCCGCTCCCTGGACGCCGATTGCTGCCAGCAGCCGCTGCTCCTCGGCCTCCAGCTCGCCGGTGCGAACCTCGGCGTTGTTGAGCCGCTCCAGTTCGGCCACTGCCCGCTCGCCGAAGCGGATGATCTCGGGGATGGTGTCGCCGTACTTGCGCCGCAGGTTGAAGATCAGGTTCAGCCGCTCCTCGACCTCGGCCAGCCGCTCGGGGTTGAACTCGATGCCGTCGGCGTAGGTCTCCAGCGAGCGCACCAGCTCGGAAAGCTGGTCGGCGAGCGCTTCGGCGGCATCAAGCATGTCGCCCGCATCCGGGTCGATGGCAACAAGGCGTGCCAGCCTGCCGGCTGCGTCGCTCAACAGGTCAACCGCGCCTGCTTGGTCTTCAGTGCCCTGATCCAGGTAACTGCGGGCGGCCTCGGCCAGCCGCGTCAGTTGTTCGGCGTTGGACAGGCGGCGGCGTTCGCTTTCCAGCGTCTCGTCCTCGTCCGGCTCCAGCGCGGCCGCGGTGATCTCGTCGACCTGGAAGTTGAGGAGGTCGATGCGGCGGGCCAGCTCGCGCTGATCGCGCCGCAGGGAGGCCAGTTCCTTGCGCACGGCACTCAGGTGGCGCACGTTCTCGGCCACCTGCTCGCGCTGACCCATCGTCCCGGCGTAGCGATCCAGGAGGGTGACGTGCTCGCGCGGCCGCATCAGCGACAGGTGGTCGGTCTGGCCGTGGATGTCCACCAGCCGGTCGCCGATCTCCTTAAGGACGGCCAGCGCGACCGCCCGGCCGTTGACCCGGGCCACGGTGCGCCCGCCGCGGCGCAGCTCGCGCGAGAGCACCAACTGGGCCGGATCGTCGCCGTCCAGCCCTTCCTGTTCCAGCACCGGCGCCAGGGAGACAGCCAACTGCGGCGCGAGCGAGAAGACGCCCTCGATCTGGGTCAGATCCTCGCCAGCGCGGATGACCTCCTGGCCGGCCTTGCCGCCCAGCAACATATCCACGGCGTCGATGATAATCGATTTTCCCGCGCCCGTCTCGCCCGTCAGCGCGTTGAAGCCGGGATTCCAGGTCAGATGCAGGTCGTCGATGATGGCGAAATTGGTGACGTGTAGTTCAGAAAGCATGGGAGTGGCAGATGGCAGGGTGCAGGTGGCCGGGTGTAGGGTGTAGAGTGCAGGGTGAAGGGTAAAGGGTGCAAGTGAAGCGGTTTTCAGCTTACTGGTCACTGGTCACCGTTTACCGTTCACCGTTCACCGCAGCGTTGCGTAGATCGTGCTGAGGGAGAGGAAGAGAAACACGCCCATGGTGATCAGGTTGGGGGGCCGTCCAAAGAGAAGCCCGCCAAAGGCGCCAATCGCAACACCCAGGATAATAGCGACCACGGCCACGGCTCCCATGTAGCGGCCGCGCCGCCGACCCACGGAACGCCTGATGATCGTGGCAGCGATGCCGCCGACCGCGGGTCCCAGGAAGACAGCGATGATGATCCCAAAGAACAGCCCGAAGATACCCAGCAGCGCGCCGATGATCGGCCCAGCAACGGCAGCCAGCAAAAAGCTGACCACGGCGACGATGACATAGTCGGTGTTTTCTGCGTTGAAGAAGCTGTTCTGCTGCTCGCGGATGCAGTCCTTGCAGCGGTAACCGACGTCGGTCAGCTTCACGCACTTCAGGCAAACGGGACGGCCGCAGCGATTGCAGCGCAGCGTCGTTTCTGTCGTCGGGTGATTGACGCAGTAGGTCACCTCGCCGGTGTCGACCGGCACGTGGACGTGATCGTCCGCAACGGTTGGCGACTTGGCGGCATTGTTGGCCGGTTTGGGAACGTCCTGCGCGACCGGCCGACTAAGCGTCTCCTGGATCGCCTGAGCCTGCTGGCTGTCCACCTGAGTCGCCAGTCGCTGCAAGGCGATGCGTGCCTCCCCGTTGTTGGGGTTGATGACCAGCACCTGCTCGTAGGCGCTGCGTTTTTCCTCCAGCGACTGCGTTGATGCGGCCAGGCCCAACCACGCTTCGCTGTTGCCGGGCGAGCGTTCGGTGGCGCGCCGGTACTGCTGTTCAGCCTCCGCCCGGTCGCCCAGGCTGGCTGAAGCAGCCGCTTGATCCAGCAATTCACGCAGGGAGATCGTTTGTTCGTCCAAAATTTATGCTCCACAAAATCTGGCGTTCTCGGCTGGTTTCTCCAGACTCACCTGTTTCGGTAAGGCTGAGTTTCTGCACTCGCTGGACATGAGAAGTTCGACTTCGCCGAAGAAGCCGAACTTCGCTGCGCGTCGAAAGGCGACCTTCTACAGGTTCCACTTCAGCCGTTGCATCAGCGAGCGATAGAAATAGGCAGGCGAGCGGACGCGCACGAAACGGGCCGATGACGCGCTGGCGTTGACTTCCACCGTGTCGCCCGTGAACATCTCGACGTCGAACTGGCCGTCCACGCTGAGGATCACCTGGTGGTCGGCGGATACCTCCAGCCGCACCGTGGACCCCTCGGCCAGCACCACCGCCCGATCCAGGCTCAGGTGCGCGGCGATGGGAACGATCACGATGTTGCGCAGCTCAGGCGGCAGGATCGGGCCACCGGCCGCCAGCCCGTAGCCGGTCGAGCCGGTAGGCGTGGACACGATCACGCCGTCGGCGGCGTAGCTGGTCAGGTAATCGCCGTCGATCCAGGTCGCGACGCGCACGATGCGCGCCAGCCGGCCGCGGCTGACCACCACCTCGTTGAGGGCCTGGAAATGCTCCTCGGGTGCGCCGGGCTGAACGCCGTTGCGCCGCAGGCAGGCGTCCAGCATCATGCGCCGTTCCAGCCAGTAGCCGCCGCCCATGATGCTCGCCAGCGGCGCGGTCCAGTTGTCCGGCTCGACTTCGGCCAGAAAACCCAGCCGGCCCAGCTTGACGCCCAGGATCGGCGCGGCGTGCTGGGCGCCGGTGCGCGCGGCGCGCAGGATCGTGCCATCGCCGCCCAGCGTAACCAGCATGTCGAGCGGCGGCTGGTCGGCCAGTCGGGCAACGATACCGTCCTCGTTCCAGGCCGATTCCAGCCAGGCCGTGCCGCCGTTGCCGCGGATGAACGCTGCCATCTCCTCGGCAAGGTCCAGCGATCCCGGCTTGCGCGGGTGGTGCAGGATGCCGACGTTGCGCACCGGCTTCAACTCCGGCTGCCGCTGACTGTTTTCCATGGGGGTTAGGCCAGCCGTTCCTGCAACCAGGCGACTACGGCAGGGCGATCGACCTCCGTCTGTTCACCGTCGGCCAGGCTGCGCACAGTCAATCGCCCGCTGGCCAGCTCGCCTTCGCCGATGATGACGACGTAGGCCGCCTCGGCCCGGTTGGCTGACTTGAGTTGGCTCTTGAGGCTGCGGTCGCCGAAGGGCAACACGGCGCCGATGCCGGCCGCCCGCAGTTCGCTGACCAGCGAGACGGCGGCCTGTTTGGCTTGCCGGCCCACTTCGTCGCGGCCGACATAGCTGACCTGAACCCGCGGCGCGGGCAGGGGCGGCGGGACAATCCCCTGGGCCTTCAACGTCAAAATCTGGCGTTCGATGCCGCTGCCGAAGCCGATGCCAGGCGTCGGCGGTCCGCCCAACAGCTCGATCAGGCCGTCGTAGCGTCCACCGCCACAGACCGCGGCCTGCGCGCCGATGCCTTCAGCCCAGACCTCGAACACGGTCTTGGTGTAGTAGTCAAAGCCGCGCACCAGCAGCGTGTTGACGGTGTAGCTCAGACCGGCCGCGTCAAGGTAGCCGCGCAGCGTTGCGAAGTGTTCACGGCACTCGTCGCACAGGTAGTCGATGCTCCGGGGGGCGTCGGCGATCAGCCCCTGCATGCTATCCTCTTTCGAGTCCAGCAACCGTAGCGGGTTGAGCTCCAGGCGCCTCTGGTCGATCTCGTTGAGGCGGCTGCGATGGGCAGAGAAATACTCGACCAGCGCGGCGATGTGGGCAGGACGGCAGTTCGGGCAGCCAATGGAGTTGACCTGAAACGCCAGGTTCTGGAAGCCTAGCTCGGAGAAGAGGCCGTAGGCGATAGACATCACCTCAAAATCGACGGCCGGGTCGATCTCGCCCAGAACCTCGACGTTCCACTGGGTGTGCTGGCGGTAGCGACCGGCCTGCGGCCGTTCCTGGCGAAAGATTGGCCCGACCGAGTAGAGCTTCACCGGCGAGGGCTTGACCTTCATGCCGTGCTCCAGGTAAGCGCGCATGATGCCGGCCGTGAACTCCGGGCGCAGGGTAATGCTGGTTCCGCCGTTGTCCTCGAAGGTGTACATCTCCTTCTGCACCATCACGTCCGCGCCCGCGCCGGCGCCTCGTTCGAACAGCTCGGTGACCTCGAAGATGGGCGGGTCGATGTGTTCGAAACCGTACAGCCCCGCCAGCCGTTCGATCGTCGCGGTGATGTGTCGCCAGTAGGGCCAGTCCTCTGGCAGGATGTCGTTGGTTCCGCGCGGCGCCTGGTAGGTCAAGTCAGCATCTCCGTGGTTCGAGAAGTTCAACTTCTCGCAAGAAGCTGAACTTCTGGTGGGCGTGTCATTGTGCATCCGAGGTCCGACTTTGCAGGAAAGCCGAACGTCGCGTTAGCGTGCTGGATTATAGCTGATTTCCGGGGGTCTGTCTAAACGGTTGGTGCGTCTGCACCTGCCGGGCGACTGACATAACGGGCGCGGGCAGTGGACAGCGCCGGCCAGCAATGGTACAATGCCCGCGTCTGACAAGTAACCTGCGGCGGAGCCTCCGGTCCAAGGCGACGGAGACCACCGCCTGGTAGACGAGGGAGATGGAACCACTTTTCGATGCCCTGAACCGAAGCGCGGATGGCGCGTATGTGATCGATGCCGATCAACGCATCGTCTACTGGAACGCGGCTGCCGAACGACTGCTTGGCTACCGCAGCGACGAGGTTGTGGGGCGGCCCTGTCACGAGGTGTTGCAGGGGCGGGACGACAACAACCATGCATGGTGCCGGCTGCGCTGCCGCGTGGCAGTTCAGTCGAGCCGCGGCGAGGCTGTGGACACGTTTACGGTCTGTGCGCAGTCGCGGGCCGGATCACCGCGCTGGATCAACGTCAGCATCCTGCCGTTTCCGGTCACTTCTCAGGATGGAGCGCGCCTCGTCGTGCATCTCTTCCGCGACGGCACGCTGCAGAAGCAACAGGAAGCACTCTCAAACCAGATCCTGGCAGCCGTTCAGAATCTTCAGGGGACACCCACCTTAAACTTCGAATTGCCAGGGCCTGCAACCTTGCCACAAGCGGCGCTGACGCCTCGGGAGCTCCAGGTGCTGGATTGCATGACCCAGGGAATGAACACCGCGGCCATCGCCGAGTCGCTCTCCATCTCAGTATCGACGACCCGCAATCATATCCAGAACATCTTCCAGAAACTCCAGGTGCACAGCAGAGCGCAGGCCGTGGCCTACGCTTTTGAGCACGGACTGGCGTCCGGTTCATAGGTCGATCGACAGGCGCCAGCGCGCCATCACAGCAACACATGCCTTTGCCCGCAGGCAGACGCTGTGGTACCATGCGCCCGTTGTGATTTCGATCACGCGCTGAGGAAACCTGGTTCAGATGTCATCCGCTCCTTCCCCGCCGCGCACGCGGCGTTCCTTTTTGCTCGTCCTGCTGCTGTTTTCCGGGCTGGCCGTCGCGCTGACGTGGCCGCTGGTCACACGGCTGGCGACTCATGTCCCCGGCAGCGACACCTGGGCCTACGACGAGTACACCTTCCTCTGGAACATCTGGTACCTCAAGTCAGCCCTCATCGACCAGCACATCAGCCCGCTTTTCACCGACCTGACCTTCTACCCGTTGGGCATGGGGCTGGTGATGTATACGTTCAACCTGATGGCGGCCGCGCTGGCCCTGCCGATCCATCTGGCCACCGGCAACATCCCGCTCTCCAGCAACCTCGTCAACCTGGCATCGTCCGTCCTGGGCGGTTTCGGCACCTACCTGCTGGTCGTCTATCTCCTGAGCAGCCGCCTTCGTCGTTCCGCATCCACGCACCCGACCACGCGCCACGCCCCCGCCATCATCGCCGGCCTGATCTACGCCTTCGCCGCCAGCCGATCGGTCTATCTGGCGCTGGGCCACTACATGATCGTCACGACCCAGTTCGTGCCCTTCTTCCTGCTCTACTTCGTCAAGCTGTTGGACAAAGGACGCACCCGCGACGCGCTGCTGGCCGGTCTGTTCGCCGCGCTCTGTCTGCTGACCGACATGTTGTTCGGCGTGCTGCTGGGACTGATGGCTGCGGTGCTGTTGGTGGACTGGTGGCTGCAACGCCGCAAGCAACCGGCCGCGGCCCGCGAGCCTTCGACTCGTTCGCTGCTGGGCAAGCTGGCTGTCATGGCAGCGCTGGCAGCGATCATCAGTGCGCCGCTGTTGATCCCTACCCTGCGCGAGGGCTTCAGCGCCGACTATGCCGTCGAGGGCTGGGGACATTCGGAGAAGCTCAGCGCCGACCTGGTCGGCATG
>JAWKOJ010000032.1:0-56983 GCA_041391245.1 Caldilineales bacterium | reverse complement strand
TGCCTGGAGCAGGAGGGGCTGGCCTCCTTGCAGGTGATCTTCAACATCTTCCGCCAGAAGCCGCTGCGCGAGCTGTTTCCCAGGGCGAAGGAGAAGGGCGTCGGCATCATCGCCCGGCTGCCGCTGGCCAGCGGCCTGCTGACCGGTAAGTTAACCAGGGAAACAAAGTTTCTGGAGGACGATCACCGCAACTTCAACCGCGACGGCGATGCCTTCAACGTGGGTGAGACCTTCGCCGGCCTGCCCTACGAACTGGGGGTGGACCTGTCGCAGGAGGTTACGGCGCTCACGCCGCCCAACATGACCACCGCCCAGTTCGCCCAGCGCTGGATCCTGGACTGCGACGCGGTGTCGGTGGTGATCCCGGGCGCCAGCTCACCCAGGCAGGCGCGCGGCAACGCGGCCGTGTCCGACCTGCCGTCGCTGTCGCCGGACCTGCACGCCCGCCTGGCCGATTTCTACACAGCCAGGGTCCACGATCACATCCGCGGTCCGTACTGAGCAAAACACGCGGCATGATCGGGCCACAAGCTGACGGAGGATTGCTCGCGGATGGACGCGGATTGCGCGGATCAAGCGGCGGATTTTCTGACATTATCCGCGTGATCCGTGAAATCCGCGAGTAACTTCCATCTTCCGGTTATCTGCATTCATCACGGAGGAGAGGCGCGTGACGACGACGAACCTGCCCGCATGGGCGCTGGAAGAGGCAGCAGCCGGGGACCGGGAGCGAACGGCAAAGGCGCAACAGGCTGGCACGGCGCAGATCGACTGGCCGGAGAAAAAAGCCCTGCGCAACTGGGCGCGCCAGCAGGGCTGGCCGGCACCTCGCTTCGGCTTCGACGGGAGATTCCTCGATACAATGTTCGCCGACGACGACAACTTCGCACTGGCATTGCGGGGAAGCGGCGTGGTGATTCGCATTCCCGTACAGCAATACGTTCTCCCGCAAGAAGAACTGCAGGCGTTCGACGATCTGTACGAGGAACGGTCAGAGGAGGGGCGTCCCACCGGATGGGGCCTGCTGGTGGAGGACCTGCGTGAGATACGGCGGGCGGTGGAGGCAGGCGTGGTGGTGGAGATCGACGGCCAGAAGCTCAAGAGTTGGAACAGCTTCTACACCTGGGCCCACGGTCGCTACCACATGCTGGAAGACGGCTACGACAGTTGGATCGGCGACGACAAGTCGTGAGGAAGCCTGCGCAATGAAAACATCCTTCTGCCGCTGACGCTGAATGGCAACCCAGCCGCCTCAACCAGGGAATTTGCAACTTGACACCCCCAGACGATCTACCAATCAACCGGTCAATGCCCGCCAGCACAGTGATTCCGGTTCTCGCTTACCCGGACGTGTCTGAAGCAGTAGCGTGGCTCTGCCGCGCATTCGGCTTCCGCGAGCGGCTGCGCATCGGCAACCACCGCGCCCAGCTCGCGGTCGGGGGCGGCGCGGTCGCGCTGTCGCGCCAGATCGGCGACCCCGCGTCTGCAAGCCCGGCAGGCTACTCCATCATGGTACGCGTTGCAGACGCAGACGCGCACTACCGCAAGGCGC
Organism: Caldilineales bacterium; assembly: GCA_041391245.1. Taxonomy (GTDB): domain Bacteria; phylum Chloroflexota; class Anaerolineae; order JAAEKA01; family JAAEKA01; genus JACKBK01. The sequence continues at coordinate 55,431 of JAWKOJ010000032.1, read as the reverse complement.
TGGCGGCGGGCGCCCTGATCGTCAGCTCACCGGCCGACTTCCCCTACGGTGAACGGCAGTACACCGCGGAAGATCTTGCCGGCCATATCTGGACCTTCTCGCAGACGGTCGCCGATGTCGATCCGGCTAAGTGGGGCGGTAGACTGGTAGGCGACCTGTTGGATTGACCATTTTGGATGTCCGGGCGCTGTTCCTCGCCTGTCAGGTCACGACAATCGTGACTTGAAACGCGATGGAAGGCATGCCGCAGGGCGGTTTTGACTGGCGGCAGAGCGGGTCGCCGGCCGCGCTGAGAGTGGCCGTGCCCGGATTGACACCCTCGTAGACGCCCTGCGCGCCGCGCACGACGGCGATGTTCCTCACCCGGCTAACCACGTTCTCGTCGCTGACCTCGACCTGCCATGTGTACCCGTCGCCCAGCGCGAGCAGAAAGCGCTGGCCGACAAGCAGATCGATCGTCTGGCCCTGATCGTCGGGAGTGACTGTCTTCTGCTGGCCAGTCTCCGGCTCGACCGTGGCGCTGGCAGGCGGTTCGGTCGGCGTCGCAGCCATGGCCGTCGTAGGGCTGACAGCGACGAGGGGTTCGGTCAGTGTGACGGTTGCGACGGCCGGCGTGCTGTGTGAGGTAGAGGTAGTGGCCGGCGCTTCTGCGATCGGGGATGCCGGGCTCTCAGGGCTGGTTACCACCGGCGCACAGGCCGACACGACCAATAGTCCGGCTGCAACGACAGCCAGGACCGAAATGTGTCTTCTCATCGTCATGCTCCTGCAGATTCCTTTCATATTGGTTGAACGGTAGCCGGCGTAGTTTTGTGACTGTTCAACCATCAACCTGGACCGCGTCGGCTAGCCGGGCTGTGAAACGAACCGGTCAGTCAAACGAAAAGATGGATGCGCCGAGAACGCATCCATCTTTTCGCTTACTGCTGTGCTTTGTCCGCTCTATTTGACGATGCGGACTCCGTCAGCAATCTCGCCTGCAAAGCCGTTGGCAGAACCGTCCCAGTAGGAGCGGTAGGTGCACGACGTTGTCGATCCAAGTGAACCTGGGGCGCAAATGAAGATATCCGCTCCATCACCGCTGAGGCCAGGAACGGAGAATGCACCCAGCACTGTGAGATAGAGGTCGTTGTTCGCCGGATCGATCCAGGCGCCGTTGATCTCCTCAGTTGAGGCGTTATTCAGCCCTACGTCTGAACCGTCGAAGTAGAGGGACCATGTGCCGCTGGTAGTTGCTCCCAGAGATGACTGAGAAAACGCGACCAGGTCTTCGTCGTTCCCTGATACGCCGTTCACGCTGAAGGAACCCACCGTGCTGATAATCAGTTGTCCGTCCGGGGCAAAGCCTACAGTATCGATGTCCTCGCTGTTGGTGGTCAGACCGACATCGGAGCCATCGAAGTACCACGAGAAGGTGCCCGCGGTGTTTGTGCCCAGAGATGTTGGAGTGAAGCGGATGATATCGGAGTCATCCACGCTTCCCAGGCCTGTGATCGATGTCGCGACATCCAGCGACATGAGGATACTGCCATCGGGCATAAAGGCGAAGGCATTGACGTCACCCGTGATGCCGACATCCGAGCCATCGAAGTACATCGACCATGTGCCGGTGCTTGTGTCATAGGCAACGATGTCTTCATCGTTATATGCCACGCCGCCCGAGTTGCCGTTGGTCGTTGAACTGACGTAGATCACGTCACCGGCTGAAACCGGTGTGCTGGTTGGCGTCGGCGGAACCGGGGTGTTGGTCGCCGTTGGCGGAACAGGTGTGTTGGTAGCCGTCGGCGGGATCGGTGTGTTGGTCGGTGGCACCGGCGTGTCGGTCGCAGTCGGCGGCGAAACGGGCGTGTCGGTCGCAGTTGGCGGCGGAACGGGTGTGTTGGTCGCGGTTGGCGGCGGAACGGGTGTGTTGGTCGCGGTCGGTGTTGGAGCGCTGCCGCATCCCGGCAGGGCGAACGATCCGATGCGCGTTCGCCAGGGCGCACTGCCCGTCGTCTGAACATACTCGCTTGTGAACCAGAATGTGCACCCGTCCGGGTCTACGGACAGGCTGCTGTAGTCACCCCAACGCGAAGCTGAATGAGTCTGGGCGCCGGTGCCGTTGATGATCGTTCCTTCGCCCTGGGTCATCTGGCCGAGGGTATCGCCGGCCAGGCGGCCGGTGTACCGGATTGCCGGGTACATCGTGCTGCCGGAGGCGGAATACCCCAGGCCGATGTTGCCGCTGCTGTCCATGGCGACGCTGCCCATCCACCGTCCGCTTGCGTCGGGAGAGAAAGTCCCCTGCTGGTAGATGTTCCAGCCTGCGCCCGAATCGCGCAGCTCATACCAACGCAAACCGGCCCGGTCGGTGCTGTTCACGTCGACCGTATGGTTGAGGACCAACGTCTGGTAGGAGCCGAAGTTGCGATACTGCAGGCGATACATCAAGCGATCGGCGATCGCATCCAGCTTTCGAGTCGTGCCCTGTTGCGGGATACAATTGCGGCTGCCGGCACACATGTTGGAATCGAACGCGGCAGTGAGCAGCACCTTTGCTTGCGCAAAGGTCGAAGCAGACGGGTTGGCCCAATCAACGTGGAAATTCCAGAGTTGGAGCTGGTCTGGAGAGTAGCCATAGGCGTTATCATCCATCTGGGCAAAGATGTTTGGCGTGCCGGCAGCAGGCGCGGGGCCGTCGAGATCAGATGGAAGCATACCGCCCAGGTTGGCGTCCACGCCGTACAGATCGAAGTAAACCATTTGGGCGGGCAGCCCTTGCAGCATCTTGTCGCGTTCGAATGCAACCGCGCCAGCGCCACCCCAGGAATTGCCTACAAACTGGTTGATGGACATATAGTAGCCGTCGGGCCAGACGCCGAAGTGGGGATAGTCGTTCAGCTTGGTCGCGCTGATCTGGAACTGATAACGATACCAGGCGCCCGTTGGGTCCCCGGTTTGTGAAACCGCGATGCACTGATAGAACGGCCCGCTCGGGTAATTCGGAAACGCAAACTGGCTGACCATCCAGCGGTCGGCCAGATGGTCATATTGTACGATTGGGTCGCCGTTGTTGGTTGTCTGGCAAGGGCCGCCGAACCCACTCCACAGCGTGTTGCCTGCCGCCGGCCCGTACAACAGCGCGCCCGTCTTGCTGTAGATCGCAAACGACAGGTTTACCCACTGCATGTAGTGATTTGGCCCGACATCGCCATTGGTGTCCGGCGGCAGCACGCCGTTGACATTGCTTACGCCTTCGAAGTTCTGGATAGGCGCGCAATGCTGAGCAGTGACAGATCGGTGTCTCCCTGGAAAAGCGGATCGACAAAGTCCTTTGGACCAGTGTCCTCGCTAGTCCGCGCCAAGTGGACGCAGCTCATTGAGATCAGGGTCGGGGCGTTCCTGCTCAGGCGCGATCGGCGGAATCGTGCTGAGCGGTTGTGACAGGTCGTTTTGAGACGAGGAAACTACCTGGGGGCCGGTGTTTTCTTGCCCGGGCGGTGCAATGTTTACCTGTCTGTTCAACAAACCATTCCGAGCCAATGGGACGAACCGTGAACTGGCAACCTCGCCAGAATCCCTGTCTGGCATGGTTACGAGGAACGCAGCGGCTAGGACAATGAGAGCGACAATACCCAGAACGAGCCTGATGTGTTTCACTACGAATCTCCCGTGGAAATGTATTTTGGCAGGCAAAGCAATCTGTTTGACCTGCTGCGAATGAAAACCAAATACCCCTCGATGCCAATCATCGAGGGGCGCTCAAGAGGTTTGCAGGATCAAGAGACAGCGAAACCGTTCATAAGTCAGTCAACGAGTGCCTGATATGCCGTTATGAAGTTGTACCCGCAGATGCAAAACGGGTTTTGACCTTTTCGCCCGCGATTATCACACAAACCATGTGGAATGTCAATCCCCAAATTTCCTGACGGCAAGCCTGGTTTGGGCAAGGAATCCTGGCTTTTGCTGGGTCCGATCGCCGTGAGTTCGACGCTCTCTCTGTTGTCCGCGACACTTCCTCGTGCTATAATTTGTCGCCGCACGATGTCACGCCTTGCAGAGATTCTGCGCCAATTGGAGCAACGCGTATGGCCGCCAAGACAACCTTTACCACCACAGTAACCCAGGCCGAGGGTGTCAACGCCACCGGCCTGCCGGTGCCGGCCGAGGCAGTGGCCGCGCTCGGGACAAAGAAGCGGCCGCCGGTCAAGGTCACGCTCAACAACTACACCTATCGCACCACCGTAGCAGCCTATGGCGACGTATTCATGGTGCCGCTGAGCGCGGAACATCGGGCCGCCGCCGGCGTACAGGCTGGCGACGTGGTGGAGGTTGCCCTGGAGCTGGACACGGAGCCGCGCACGGTGGAGGTACCAGACGATCTGGCGGCCGCGCTGACCGAGGCCGGCGCGACCGAGGCATTCGACCGGCTGTCGTACACCAACCGCAAGGAGGCAGTCCGCCAGGTCGAGACGGCCAAGGCGCCTGAGACCCGCCAGCGGCGCATCGACAAGATCGTTGCCGGCCTGGCCGGCGGACCGTGATTCCCCGCAGCCCCGGCACGTATCTGCTGCTGCTGACGATTTCCCAGCCGTCTGAGCTGCAGATCGGCCGGACGCAACAGGTGCGGTTCGACGCCGGGCTCTACTGCTACGCCGGCAGCGCGCTGGGACCCGGCGGTCTGGCAGCGCGGCTGGGACGGTATGTCTCAGGTACGGGCCGCCGCCACTGGCACATCGACTACCTGCTGCCGCATGCCGCCTTGCTGGGCGCGCTGGTGGTCGAGGATACCCAGCGGCTGGAGTGCATCTGGGCGGCGTGGGCCACCGGACAGGCGCAAGGCTGCGTGCCCGGTTTCGGCTCGTCGGACTGCAACTGCGCCAGCCACCTGTTGCTTCTGGGCGCTGCGGACGACGCCGAAAGTATCATCGAACACGCGCAGCGCGACCTCGGCGCCCGCTGGCTGGGCAGTGCCGTAGGATAGCCCCTCTTGCCTGGCGGACGGGTGTTGGCGCCGGCGGCTTCAGCCCTGACAAGCTGCACCTGGCGATACAAAACGCGCCGGGCCGAATCAACAGCTAATGACGCAACGACGGTCGATCATCTCACATCCACGCTATCTGAACCTGCTGGTTTTCGTTGCCGGCTTCGTGACCTTGGGCGTGGAACTGACCGCGGCCCGGCTGCTGGACCCCTGGTTCGGCAACTCGATCCTGGTGTGGGCAGCGCTGATCGGGCTGGTACTGGCGTGGCTGAGCATCGGCTACTGGCTGGGCGGGCGGATCGCCGATCGCCGTCCGCAAGCCGCGCTGCTGTACGGGATCGCCCTGGCAGCTGCGCTGCTGGTGGCGCTGATCCCGGTTCTGTCACGGCCGATCCTGCAGCGGGCCGCCTTGAGTTCCCTCGACCTGGAGAACTTCAGCGCCGGACTGTTGATCGGCTCGGCCGTCGCGATTCTGCTGCTGTTCAGCCTGCCGACGCTGCTGCTGGGAATCGTGTCCCCGTTTGCCATCCGCCTGGCCGTGTCGGACGTTGGCAGCAGCGGGCAGGTGGCCGGCCGGCTCTACGCGTTGAGCACCCTCGGCAGCCTGCTGGGCACCTTTGTACCGGTGCTGCTGTTGATCCCGGCTTTCGGCGCCCGGCTGACCTTTGAGCTGCTGGCGTGCACGCTGGCCGGCGTGGCGCTGATCGGGCTGCTGCTCGAGCGCGGCAGATCGGCCGCGCCGGCTGTACTGCTCTTCCCCGTCCTGCTGGGATTGACCTGGGTCAGCGCGCAGGGCGCAGTCAAGCCGGAGCCGGGTCTGCTGGATGAAGGAGAGTCGCTCTACAACTATTATCAGGTGGTGCAGCGCGGGCCGGAGACGTGGCTGAAGCTCAACGAAGGGATCGGATTGCACTCGGTCTACCACCCGCAGTCGGCGCTGAGCGAGGGAATCTGGGACTACTTCTTGGTGGCGCCGTTGTTTGCGGAGGGAAAACAGGGAAACGAAGGAAACAAGGGAAATGGAAATGGGGATGTTCAGAGCCTATATCTCGTCGGGTTGGCGGGCGGGACGGTGGCGCAGTTGTACACCGATGTCTACGGGCCGATCCCGATAGACGGGGCCGAGTTGGACCCGGAGATCATCGCCGCGGCCCGCAGCTATTTTCACCTGGACGACTACCCCAACGTCAACGCGGTAGCCGCGGATGGCCGCAGTTGGCTGGCCGCGCAGCCGGTCGACCGCCGCTACTCCGTCATCGCGATCGACGCCTATCGCCCCCCTTACATCCCCTTCCAACTGGCAACGGTGGAGTTCTTCGAGATCGTGCGCGACCACCTGGCCGCGGACGGCGTGGTGGCGGTCAACGCAGCCCGCAGCAGGGACGACTACTCGCTGGTAAACGCGCTGGCCGCGACCATGGCGCAGGTCTTTCCCTCGGTCTATGTTGTGGACGAGTCGACCGAGGGCTGGAGCCTGGGCAACTCGCTGGTGGTGGCGACGATGCAGCCGACCACCCTGGACGACTTTCGGTCCAACGCGGCGGCATTGGACCCGGCTGCTCAGCCGCTGCTATCCGAAATGGCGGACAAGGCGATAGTCACCGCCCGCCCGGCCGAGGGGTCCGGTGCGATTCTGACCGACGACAAGGCGCCCATCGAGCAGATCGTGCACGGCATCATGCTGCGCTATTTTCTGGGAGGTTGATCACCGCCGTTCTATCAGCATCGGCATCCCGTTCTTCGAGGTTATCGTGCCGGCCATGTCTACCTGGGGTTGATGGCGCGGCGCCAGGCGAAGCTGGAAACGGGGAACCAACATGGCCGCGATGACATGCGATTCCAGCAGCGAGAAATTGTTGCCGAGGCAGATTCGCTTGCCCGCCGCGAAGGCATGAAATGCGTACGGATGGCGGGCCGCCTCAGCTTCGGGCGTCCAGCGATCGGGATCAAAGCGCTCGGGGTCGGGCCAGAAGTCGGGGTGACGGTGAGTGGCGTAGGGGAACGGCATGACGCGCGCGCCGCCGGGAATGTGTACGCCACACACGTCGTCGTCGGCCACAACGTCGCGGGCATAGATCGGTGCGGCCGGATAGAGTCGCAACGTTTCCTTGATCACCTGCAGCGTGTATGGCAGCTTTTTGAGGTCGGCCACCGTCGGCTGGCGGTCGCCAAGCACGCCGTTGATTTCGTCCACCATGCGCCGCTCCACCTGCGGATTCTGCGACAAGGCGTAGAACATAAACGTCAGCGTGCGCGCGGTCGTCTCGTGGCCGGCCACGAAGATCGTGATCGACTCGTCGCGCAGCAGGCTGTCCGACATGGCTTCGCCCGTTTCCTCGTCGCGGGTCAGGATCAGCTTGCTGAGCAGGTCATCCGGCCATTGATCCATGGGCAGGGCGCGTCGCTGGTCCAACAGAACCTTGATGTAGGTAAAGACCAGCTCGCGGGCCTTGAAATAGCGGCGGTTGGCCGGCGTGGGCATCCAGCGCGGCAACTGGACCGGGTTCTGCTGCCCGCTGGCCGTGTAGCTAATCATCGTCTCCACTGCCGCCTTGATATCCAGCATGTCATCGCTGGACTCGGTGCTGAACATGGTGTGCAGGATAACCGCCGCGGTCAGCATCATCATCTCGTCGCCCAACTCGACCGGCTGATCCTGCGCGCCCAGCCTGTTCCAGCGATCGATCATCGCCTGTGTGTCGGCGATGAAGACCGGCAGATACTGTTCGATGGCGCGCGGCGTGAAAAAGGGCGCCATCAGCCGCCGCTGCCTGCGCCACAGGTCGCCACGGCTGGAGACCAGTCCATCGCCCAACAGCAGCTCGCGCACGCTGTCATAGCTCTCCCGCTTGTCGTAGTTGTCGCTTCTGGTGACGTTGACATGGCGCACTGCGTCGGGATGCACCACCAGGAACATATCGCGCGTGCCAAGCCGCAGGTGTGCAAGATCGCCGTAGTCGTGCCAGGCATCCATGAAGAAGGCAAGTTGGCCCTTGCGGCGCATCTGGGTGATCAGTTCGACGATGCCTGGGTTGTAGGTATCGGTTGAGGAGGTGAGAACGCTTGAAGTTGTCATGGAGATCTCCTTTTGCCGAATTGTAGCTTATCGCGCAATGGCCGACAATAACCGGGATTACTTTGGCAGTTAGCCAATCGCACCAAGTTTCCGCCAGAAAACGAACGATTGGTCCGCATCGGCGCGATCGCGCGGGTCCGGGGGCTGCGCAACGAGAATGGCCAGATCATGGCGGCAACCATCGAGATACACCCACCCCGCGCCGGCGAGGTCATTGTAGCTCCAACCGCTGACGGACGACCTGCCAGCCTGGGTGATCCGATGCCGGCGCGAAAGGGCCTCTCTTGGCTGCCAGCCAGCCAGAGAGGCCCTTTCGCCGCATCTGTGGGTCCATTGCAGACCATGCGCCGAACGCGAAAAGCCCACCTGCCTCATGGCAGATGGGCCTGGAGTCGATGCGAAATCCGACTACCTTGTTCGGCTGGCGGCAAGGCAACCAGTACGCGCGACGGGTGCTAGAGCGGGACGACCTGGGTCGCCTGAGGGCCCTTGGGGCCCTGCTCAACCGTGAACTCGACCTGCTCGCCCTCGTTCAGAGTGCGGTAGCCGGAGCTCTGAATCTCGGAGTGATGCACGAAGACGTCCTTGGAGCCATTCGAGCGCGCAATGAAGCCATAGCCCTTGGTTGCGTTGAACCACTTGACCGTTCCAGTTTCTCGTTCAGACACGTTGGTGTCCTCCTTTTCGTGTGTGCAGCGGACGGTGCCGCCACGGGTAAAGATTAATAGGTCGAAGTGGTTCTTGTAATACAACAAAACAGCCACCGGCATAACGTCTGGTGGCTTGGTTCAGCACAAACAGGAACGTATTTCTTCCTACGGCTGATAGTTTACCCAGGATGATACGTTCTGTCAAATTGCTGTGAACCGCGCTCTGTGCGCCGTCGATTCTGACCGCGTAGCTCCAGAGGCGCTGAGACCCTCCGGCAACCGAAGCCGGCGTCTGATCGGACCTCTTGGCCGTCACGCTGCCGGAAGGTCTTGGGTTCAGCCAGAGGAGCGCTCCTCGCGCACCGGCACCAGGAACACCGGGCAGGTGGTATGGTGAACGACACGGTCAGCCACGCTGCCGACGAAGAGGCGATCCAGCCCGCCGCGGGCATGGGTGGCCAACATCACCAGGTCGGCGTTTTCGTTCGCGGCAACCTCGACAATCGTGGTAGCCGGCCGCGACCCGGTGACGATGGGACGCACGCTGACACCTTCCCGATCCAGCTGCATAGCCACGCCCTTCAGGTAGCGCCAGGCGCTGGTCTCGGCCGCCCGCCGCAGGTCGGTCACCGCATCCTGCATGCTGCCGTACATGTCTGGTTTCGGGACTTCTGGAACGGTGAGCAAGATGATCTCGCCGTTGATCGCACCCGCCAGCGACTTGGCAAACGGCAGGATGCGCTCGGAGAAGCTTGACCCGTCCAACGTGACCAGAACCTTTCTGAAGCTTGGCGTTTCGCCCGGAGCCAGCTTTTCCGGTCGGATCAGCAGCACCGGGCGAGTAACCGACTGCACCACAGCGTCTGCCGTGCTGCCCGTCAACATCCGTCCCATGCCGGACATGCCGCGCGTAGACATGACGAGCATGTCGGCTTCGGTCTGGTTCATCAGCGCGCTGACAGCCTCTGGTACGCTTCCCTCGCTCACAACGAAGTCCGCCTTCAAGCCGGCCGTCTTCATGCGCCCTGCGACCGAGCCCAGGTAGTTTTCCCTGTCAATCTGGTCGGTCGATCTTGCGGAGGTAGAACGAGATTTGGGCAACACGGACACCAAGAGCATAGCGGCGCCTGTGACGCGGCAGATTGCCTCCGCCATGGGCAAGGCCCGCTCGGCAAACTCCGAACCGTCCAGCGTCACCAGTATCTTGCGGATCACAGCGGCCTGACCGGGCCACGAGATGTCGCTGGCGGGCAGAGGCTCCAAGGTTGCCGGGTCTACCAGTTGCGCGGCTGGTACCGCTTCGCCTGGCGGAATACCAAGGCCGTAGAAAGCCTCCTCACGACGCCCCAACTCCTCCATTGTCTGGCTGGGATCGCCGATTCTGCGCCGGAAGTAGCTGAAGAAGATGTACAGGCCGATGACCAGTGGGATGTAGAGCCAGGCGCCTTCGGTAAAACGCTCGGCAAAAATGATGATCGTCGCGCCGGTGGTCAGCAGCGCTGCCAGGATCACTCCGATCAGGATCGCAATGTTGCTGCCCTTGAAGTCGGCGCGCAGCTGTCGGATCAGCCGCTTGGTTGTCGCCCAGCCCGTCATGCTCAGCAGGATGAACACCCCGGCCGCGTAGACGGAGAGATAGGTCTCCTCCTTGGTGCCCAGGAGGAAGAAGCAGACAACGACAATTGCGACCTCAATCCACACCGGCCAGTTGGCAACGTCGAAGCGGTTGCGCTGGCCCAGCACCGAGGGGATGTAGTGGCGATCCTTCAAACCCAGCGCGAGGTTCTGCAAGCCCTGGGCGCTGGCCGCCGATGCCGACAGCAGGACGAGAACGCCGACCAGCGTGCCGATCTGCGGCAACGGGCTGGGCAGCAACTGGTCCATCGTCTGGGTGAACACCGACACCTCGTTGGAGATGGCGACGTTGGACAGGGCCAGGATCGCCGGGCCGACGATCAACATCGTCAGCGAAGTCGTCCCCATGATGATGATCAGGCTGCCGAAGGCTTTGCGGCTCTTCTCCTCCGGGTTGCCCTGATAGGCCGCCACCAGATTGGCAAACACCTCGATACCGGTCATCAGCGCCAGAATGCGTGCATAGCCCGCCAGCGTAAACTCGAACAGGAACTCGGACTTGAATGCATCGAGGTTGATGGACGGCACCAGCGGCACCCCTTGCAGCGAGCCGCCGGGGATGTAGCGCTGCACGATCGAGAAAATGATCATCGCCCACAGTAGGATCAGCACGCCCAGAGTCGCAGGGCCAAACACCCGTGCGGACACCTTGGGGCCGCGATTGACGATCCAGCCGGTGAGGACGCTAAGCAGAATGGCCACAAACGTCCGGTACTGGACGTTGAGGAACACCGTCTGGTTGAGTACGGGCAGGCGATCGGCGATGAAGGTTACCATGGCCGCCATGCTGACGAGGAAGGTCAGCGTGTACTCGATGAACGTGATCCCGGCGTTGACTTTGACTGCCCAGCCGCCAAACTCCTCCTCGCTGAGCCCGCTGCCACCGCTGCCATCGACCACCCAGCGCATCACCAGCCGGTACATGGCCGATACCGCAGCAACGGTCAGGACTACCAGCCAGATGCTGGCGCCAAACGTCACAGCAGCAACGCCGGCGACGACGATCAACTGCAGGAAAGGTCCAAAAACGTACAGCGGTGAGGTTGCGGGATCACCTCCACCCGCCAGTGCGCCTTCAAACGAGTTGGAGAGTTTTCTTGAGACTGGTGCTGCCATCCGGTTTCTTTCTGTTAGGGAGTGATTGGGATGTTGTCTGCGTGCAAGCAGCGCAGAAACACCGGCGGGGTTTTGTTACATTTGGAACAAGACGGAAGACATTATAGACTACAAGGCCCTATGGGGCAACCTGGGGACATAATGCGACGTGCGTAGCGGGCAAACAGCCCCTGTTTCCTCCCCGATTTCCCAACAGAGCGCCAGCGCAGTAAAATGCACTGGTGCTCTGTCCCACCGTCCCTTTGCATTTCCCAACGGAGGTACCTGATGACGCTTGATCCACTGGCCGGCCAGCCCGCGCCGCGCACCATTTTGACCAACATCCCCCGCCTGGTTGCCGCGTATTACGTCGACAAACCTGATCCGGGCGTTCCCGGCCACGCGGTGTCTTTTGGCACGTCAGGCCATCGCGGCTCGTCGCTCAAGCGCAGCTTCAACGAGGATCACATCCTGGCCATCAGCCAGGCCATCGCCGAGTATCGCCGCGCGCAGGGGATTACCGGCCCGCTCTACCTTGGAATGGATACCCACGCCTTGTCCGAGCCGGCTATGATGACTGCAGTGGAGGTCTTCGCGGCCAACGAAGTAACGACCGTGCTGCAGGCCGGCCTCGGCTACACGCCGACACCGGTGATCTCCCACGCCATTTTGACGTTCAACCGCGGACGCAGCAGCGGACTGGCCGACGGGGTGGTTATCACACCCAGCCACAACCCGCCCGACGACGGCGGTTTCAAATACAACCCGCCCGAAGGCGGCCCGGCCGACACCGGCACGACGCGCGCGATTCAGGACCGAGCCAACGCCATCCTGCGCGATGGCCTGAAGGACGTCAAGCGGCTGCCCTTTGCGCGCGCTCTCCAGTCTGACGTCACCCAGATGCACGACTACGTGACGCCCTACGTGGCTGACCTGGGCGCGGTGGTGGACCTGGCGGCCGTCGCGGCCGCCGGGCTGAAGATCGGCGTCGATCCCATGGGCGGCGCGGCGGTGGCCTACTGGGAGCCGCTTGCCGAGCGCTATGGGTTGGACGTCACCGTGGTCAACCCGGCAGTCGATCCGACGTTCTCGTTCATGACACTGGACAAGGACGGCAAGATTCGCATGGACTGCTCGTCGCCCTATGCGATGGCCAGCCTGATCCGCCTCAAGGACCAGTTCGACATCGCCTTCGGCAACGACCCGGACGTGGACCGCCACGGCATTGTCACACCCAGCGCCGGGCTGATGAACCCCAACCATTTCCTGGCGGTCGCGGTCAACTACCTGTTCCAGAACCGGCCCGGCTGGCGGGCAGATGCGGCTGTGGGCAAGACGCTGGTCTCCAGCTCGATGATCGACCGGGTGGCGGCCAGTCTGGGGCGGCGGTTGTCGGAGGTGCCGGTCGGCTTCAAGTATTTCGTGGACGGCCTGGTGGACGGCTCCTACGGCTTCGGCGGCGAAGAGAGCGCCGGCGCGTCGTTTCTGCGCACCGACGGCACCGTCTGGACGACTGACAAGGACGGCATCATCATGGACCTGCTGGCCGCGGAGATCACGGCCAGGACCGGCCGCGATCCGGGTGAACACTATGCGGTGCTGGAGGAACGGTTTGGCCATTCCGTCTACCAGCGCATGGATGCGCCGGCCAACGCGGCCCAGCGCAAGGCGCTGGCCGACCTGTCGCCCGAGCTGGTGGAAGCGACGGAGATGGCCGGCGAGCGTATCGAAGCCAAGCTGACCCGCGCGCCCGGCAACAACGCGCCCATCGGCGGCCTGAAGGTGGTAACGAAGTCGGGCTGGTTCGCTGCCCGTCCCTCCGGCACCGAGGAGATCTACAAGATCTATGCCGAAAGCTTCGCCGGCCAGGATCACCTGAAGCGTATTCAGAACGAGGCACAGGCCATCGTCAGCGCCGCGTTCAGAGCGGCAGGGTTGTAGCGAAGCCGGGGCGCCATTCGCTGCCCAAATTCGCTGTGGTATCCCGGATTTGCCAAACTGCACCCGCCGTGCTATCATCGCACCAATCAATCGCGCAGAAAGGAGGCGCAAGTCATATGGCTAAAGTTCAATACCTTGCTCAGTTTGCTCAGTTGAGCGCGTGCGCCTCTGGCCTGCGGTGGTGTTGATGCCCTTCGCAGTCTAGCGCAGATTTCCCTCGGCCACGGGCGCACGTTCCTGTGGCCGTTTGTTTTTCCAGGCGCCGCTGCTTTGCCGCCCCGCTCGTGCGGGTCATGACGCAAGGCCAGCCGCGTGCATCGAACGACGAAGGCCACGGACATCCGTGGCCGTTTTGATTCTATCACTCGCAGACAGCGGAGAAAACACCTACCAATGCTTTACGACAGTTACGACGAATACGAAACGATGTACTCTTACCTGCCCGGCCTGAAACAGCGCGTCGTGCGCGAGGTCCGGGCGGCCAACAAGCAACGCCAGCCGCGCGACTCCGAACCATCGGAGTGGCTGGCCAGCCAGGTCGAGGGCGAGGACGAGCTGCCGATCAGCTACGGCGCCGGCGCCAGCGAGGAGCGCATGCTGCGCGACGCGCTGACCATCTTTTACCGCGACACGGTCATCACCGAAGTGGTGGCACGGGTGAAGGGCGGCAAGGAGGCCAACGTCTACTGCTGCCGCGCCCATCCCAAGACCGGCATGGATCTGATCGCTGCCAAGGTCTACCGGCCGCGCATCCACCGTACCCTGCGCAACGACGCGATCTACAAAGAGGGACGGATGATGTTGGACGACGACGGCAAGGGCATCGTCCGCGATCAGCGGCTGAAGCGCGCCGTCGCCAAGAAGACCGACTTCGGCCAGGAGATCATCACCTTCTCCTGGATCGAACACGAGAACGACACGTTGCAGAAGCTGCACGCAGCGGGAGCCGACGTCCCGCGGCCGATCGCTCACGAAGGCAACGCGATCCTGATGGCCTACTACGGCGAGGTCAACCAGCCGGCGCCGACCCTGAACAGCGTGGACATCGACCCGCGCGAGGCAGCGCCGATGTTCGAACGCCTGATGTGGCACGTCGAGCTGATGCTGGCGCACAACTGTGTCCACGGCGACCTGTCGCCGTACAACGTGCTGTACTGGCAAGGCAAGGCGGTGGTGATCGACTTCCCCCAGGCTGTGGTGGCGCTGAAGAACCCGCACGCGCGCCGGCTGTTGCAGCGCGACATCGACCGCCTGGCGCAGTACTTTGAGCGCTACGGCGTCCAAACAAACACTGCTGCCCTCGGCGACTCGCTTTGGCAGCAGTTCATGAACGGTGATCTGTAAAAAAAGTGACCGGCACTTTTCAAAGACTCCTGGAGCGAAGCGCAAGGAGCCGAAAGTGCCGGTCACTTAAGTCGTCACGACCCAACCCCCGCAAACAGGTCAGTGATCATCGGTGCACCAGGCTGAGGCTCCGGCGCGCCCAGCATGAAGGTGTCGTGGCCAAACCAGCGCCTGCGCAGGAAGCCGGGAATGACCCGGAAGGGGCCGCCACCGCCGCCGCCCTGGCTGGCGTGGCAGGCCGACGCGGCATCCTTGACAGCAAGATAGCGGTGCACATCCACACGCGCGTGAATCGGCGTCTCCCAGGTCATGATCTCCACCAGATCGATGTCATGGTTGCGCCCAAACCGGCGCGGGTCCCTGCCCAGCAGCGGCAACAGCCGTACCAGAAACTTGAAGATGCCGGCCGAAAAGGCCGTGAAGTAGAGGCGCTGCGGCTGAAAAGGCGCGTCGTCGCCGGGGTACTGGTCAGGGTCGCCCGCGGCGCGAAATGCCGCGACGGTCGCCTGGTGCAGCTTGATGTGGTCGGGATGGCCGTAGCCGCCGTACTGGTTGTCGCAGATGATGACCTGCGGCCGGTGACGCCGGATCGACGCGACGATCTGGCCGACAACCTCCTCCATCGGCGCCTGGCAGAGGCTCTCCGGGTGCTCGTTATCAGACGAACCGGCCATGCCGCTGTCGCGGTAGCCCAGCCAATCGACCCCCTTCAGCCCCAGCGTCTGGGCTGCGCAGCATAGCTCGGCGGCCCGCAACTGGGCGGTGTTGGCGTGGCCCGCCAGCATCTCCGCGTCTACTGTGCCGGCGTCGCCGTCTGTGCCGCACACCAGCCAGACGTCCGCTCCTTCGGCAGCATAGCGCGCCAAAGTACCGCCGGGACCGAAGGACTCGTCGTCGGGATGGGCGAAAACGGCCAGCAGCGTGCGGCCGGCGTACGGTGTTGCTTGTTGTGTTGCCATGTTTCACCGGAAAAGAAACCGGGTTTCTTCGGAGAAACCCGGTTTCTGAGAGTCAGTTCGCGCCTACAACGCCAGCAAGCTCTGCCACTCGGCGCTGAGATCGTCCCAGCGCGCGCCGTAGTAGATGTGGTCGACGCCGTCCGGGTCGCGATAGACCAGATCGGCGGCTGTGTAGGAGCGGCGCAGATAGCCGATATTGCCCAGCCAGGTCGTCTCTTCTTCGTCCAGAACCTGATCCTGGTCGAGGTGCATCCGCAGCGCGTAGTGCCGCAGGCTGCCCTCCTTGAGCATGTCGGTTGTCCACAGCCGGCTTTCGACGTGGCGGTTGCCCAGGTTGTGGAACTTGTACATCGGGCCAGAGCCGTTCTCATGCACCACCACGACCTCCAGGCCGGAGCGAGGCAACTCGACCTCCAGCAGGCTGCGCCATTCTTCAGGCAGACCGTCGCAGGACACGTGGCGGTAGTACAGGTCGCGACCCTGGCGATTGCGAAAGACCAGGTTGCAATACAGCCCTTCAGGCGTCCGGTACAGCGCCTCGACTCCCATGTTGCCCCGCCAGCGCACGCGCGCATCCCCGGGCAGCGCCGCGGGCGCCTCCGACGTAGGTGGCTCAACCTCGAACAGCCCGTTCCACGACGGCCCCAGCCAACTGACCGCAGCGGCGTAGAAGACCCGCTTGACCTTGCCGTCCTCTGAGGAGAAGACCAGATCGCACTTCGCCCGACCGTGCTGATCGTAGTGCTCGTTGTCGCGATAGATGCGCAGCAGGCCGATGGGGCCGCGCCAGCGTACCTGGCCGTGGAAATCGCTGCTCGCAGTACGCGCGGCTTGAAACGCCTTGATGGCATACAGCCAAACCGACGTCGCAGTGAACTCCGACACCTGGCTCTCGCGGCCGGTGCGCAGATCGACGACCCGGAAATACTCGCTGTCGCCGCGCAGCGTTACACCAACTACCTCGACCCCCGACTTGGGTTGTTCGATCCCCGGGCTCAGCAGGTGAACCTGATCGTCGAAATCGCCGTCCGCCTGGCGGTCTTCGCCGTCCTCGTGCAGCAGGTCGATGATGTCCCCGTGGCTGGCCACAACTGTCTCGCCGTTGCGCCGCACGTAGATGACGCGGTCGTCCTGTTCGTGCATGTAACAGGGCTTGCGCCGGGCCGCCTGGACCTCGATCTGGGCCAGCTCGTGGCCCTCGTAGTTGACCACATCCACCGACCATTCGGGCTGGGGCACGACCCGCTCGCTGATGACGGACTGGAACGCGCGCATGTCAGCCTGCATATCTGCCAGTCCCACCACCGGGGCGGCAGGGTCAGCCTCGAGACCGAAGACGATCGCGCCGCCGCCGGAGTTGGCCATAGCAACCACGTGCCGGCACACCTGGGTAGCGTCGTCAACACAGCTTGGGCACATCACCCACTGGTCGTGTGGGCCCTGGTTGCGCAGGTCGGTGATGCGGTTGCGGCGCGCCACGTCCGAAACGAAGGGCACCCGCAGTCGCTCAAAGCCCTGGCTGGCGAACAGGTCCAGCAGCGCCTGGAAGGTAGGCTCGGGCAGCATCACCTCGGTGGGCCGATCGCCGATTCCCCAGCGATGCATGTCGCCGTCCATGGTCTGGGTGGTGCGGTGGGCATCGGAGCCTTGCAGGCAGAACATGCGCCGCTCGTAGCCGAGATTGGTGCCGTCGTACCAGTGTGGACTGGCGAATCCCTGCAGCTGTGGACTGTGAAAGCCGGCGAACTCCAGCGCGTGGAGGAACGGGCTCTGAGTCGCGCTGATGCGCAAAGCGCCCGTCGGCAGGTTGCTGGCAATAGACAGCACGCCGGTGGGCGAGTTGATGTGGGCAGCAATGGCAATGCCGCCCGCTTCGTGGATAATCTTGTATGCTTCGAGGAAGGCCTGGGTGCCGGGCACGGAGGTCGTGCCGGCGTTCATCTTTTCATAGGAAATGCCAAGCTGGTGCAGCACCGCCTTGAGCTTGGGGATGCTGGCCTGGCCTTCTGCCGGGAAGATGCCCAGCGTGTGCGAACCAAAACGCGATGTGAACTCAAATCCAGGTAATACGGTTATTTTCTTTAGGAGCTGGCGGTATTCGTCCAGCTCTTCGCTTTCATGCTCCTGCAATCGCCCGCGCTGCTCAAGCCGCTCCAAAAAATCAACTTCGTCGTAAAGCGCCTCGTAGCCTGCAACAGTGTTGTGATCGGTCAAGGCGATAATGTCCAAGCCCTTGCGGTCTGCTTCCCTCAGGATGTCCAGATACGTGATCTCTTTTTCTGCATAGTCCTCCGAAGCCGGAGTGTGTATGTGGAGATCCATTCGGTACCATCGCATGGACTTTTGCAACGAGTCTGCGTCTGCCATCGATACTATCTCCTATGTTGTTTTGTTTATTCAATTTTGCTGCAAAACTGGTCTTATGTCAGTGGCGATACCTCCGGTGCGTGAGATTCCTTCTCTTCCTTCTTTTGTTTGCGCAACAGGCCGCTGAGGCGGTCATAGGATTGATCCAACAGTTCAGGGATGTTGCGCGTCTCTGCAACCGTCGTCATGAAGTTCGTGTCGCCGCCCCAACGGGGCACGACGTGGATGTGAATGTGGCTCTCGATGCCGGCGCCGGCCGACCGGCCCAGGTTGACGCCGATGTTGAAACCGTGGGGCTGCATCGCCTCGCGCAGCGCAGCCAGCCCGCGGTTGACCAGCATCATCATCTCGGTCAGCGTCTCTGGCGGCAGATCTTCCAGGCTGGCCACGTGGGCATAGGGCAGGATCAGCAGGTGGCCGTTGTTGTAGGGAAACCGGTTGAGCACCATGAACGCCCGGTCGCCTCGCCAGAGAACGTGTTCTTCCCGGTCATTGCCCGGACTGACCTTCTTGCAGAAGACACATGCGCCATCTTTCGGACCCAAGATGTACTCCAAACGCCATGGCGACCAAAGGTGATCCACCGGTGTTTCTCTCCGTCGCCGCGCGTGGCGGCTGACATGTCCAGGCTCGTGGGCGGGTAGTGTACCAGAAACGCCACTGTGCGTCAAATGCCCTCTGAGCCACAAGGCCCGCGTCAATTGACCCGGCGCGGCGCGCGTGCTATAATCCTGGCCGTATTACGTTTCAGCCCGATTCCCCTTTGCAAAACCTTTTTTCGCGCGCCGCGTCAACGCCGACAGGCGCATTCTCCCAGGAGGATATCAATGTTGCAGGACATCGTACCGTCCAAACAAACGCTGGTGGCAGTGGCCGTGCTGGTCAGCCTGCTCATGGCGCTTGTCCTTCCCGTCTCACTGGCAGCCGCGCCCGCCGCGGCACCGCCGGCTGCACCGCTGGCTGCACCGCTGGCCAACGATCTGCGCATCAGCCAGGTCTACGGCGGCGGCGGCAACTCCGGCGCCACGTACACCAACGACTTCATCGAGATTTTCAACGCCGGCGCTGCGCCGATCAACGTGAGCGGCTACTCAGTTCAATATGCATCATCAAGTGGTAGCAGTTGGGTAAATCTCACTCCTCTGTCCGGCACTATCAATCCGGGAAATATCTCCTGGTCTCAGGTGCGGCTGGAACAAGTTGCGGTGGTTCTCCATGCGGCGACCCATTACCTGTGACACCTGATATCGCGGGAGCCATCAACCTGAGTGGCACCAACGGCAAGGTCGCGCTGGTCAATACAACAACCGCCCAGACCGGCACCTGTCCGACCGGACCGCAAATCATCGATTTGTCGGCTATGGCACGGCTAACTGCTTCGAAGGCAGCGCTGCAGCGCCGGTTTGAGCAACTCCACCGCTGCTCTGCGCCGGAAATGGCTGCACCGACACCGACGACAACGCCGCCGACTTCGACAGCCGGGCGCCGAAGCCTCGCAACAGCGCTTCGCCGACCAATGCCTGCGGCGTGGACAACCCGCCCACCGTCACCGATACCACTCCGACCAACGGCGCGACCAACGTCCCGGTGGACGTTGCGGTTGACGTCACCTTCAGCGAGCCGGTGGTCATCAGCGGCACGATCGGCATCGACTGCTCCAGCAGCGGCGTGCAGAACGTGACGCCCACCGGCGGCCCGTCCACCTTTGACCTGCCGCACAGCGACTTCGACCTCGGCGAGTCCTGTACGGTTACCATTGATGCCGACCAGGTCACCGACCAGGACGGTGATCCCAACCACATGGCCGAGGACTACTCATGGTCCTTCGAAACCACCAACGGCTGCTTTGGCGGCGGCACGACCCCGATCCACGACATCCAGGGCAGCGGCCTCGTCAGCCCGATACTTGGACAGCAGGTGATCGTCGAGGCGCTGGTGAACGCCGACTACCAGAACGTGTCCAGCATCCGCGGCTTTTTCATGGAGGAGCCGGACGGCGAGCAGGACGCCGATCCCGCGACTTCTGAGGGCATCTTCATCTACGACAACAACTTCGGCGTCGAAGTGGCCGTCGGCGACTACGTGCGTGTATCGGGCACGGTCAGCGAGTTCCAGGAGCAGACGCAGCTCAGCTCCATTACGGCCGTGACGATCTGCGACAACGATCCGGTGTTCGCCACGCCGGTCACGGTGACGCTGCCCTTCTCCGAGACCGTATATCCCGAGCGCTTCGAGGGCATGTCGGTGACGCTGCCGCAGACCATGACCGTCAGCGAGAACTTCAACCTGGGCCGCGGCGGCATCCTGACCCTGTCCTATGGCCGTTTGCAGCAGCCGACCAACGTGGTCGATCCCGGCACACCGGCCAACGACCTGCAGGCCGCCAACAACCGCAACCAGATCACCCTGGACGACGGCAACCTGGCCCAGAACCCCGACCCCATCATCTACCCGCCGCCGCAGTTGACCGCCGACAACTCGGTGCGCAGCGGCGACGAGGTGACCAACATCCTGGGCGTAGTCACCCAGGGCACGCCCGGCTGGTCCAGCGCCGGCATCCTCTACCGCATCTACCCCTATGAGATGCCGACATTCACCGACACCAACCCGCGGCCGCCCGCGCCCGACCCGGTGCGCGCCGGATCGTCCTTGCGCGTCAGCTCGTTCAACGTGCTCAACTACTTCTTGACTCTCATCGACCAGGGCCCCATCTGTGGACCGGACCAGAACGAAGCCTGCCGCGGCGCCTATAACTCATCCGAGTTCACCCGCCAGCGCAACAAGCTGCTCCAAGCGCTCTACATCCTGGACGCCGACGTGCTGGGCCTGATGGAACTGGAGAACACGCCGGGCGTCGAGCCGCTGGCCGATCTGGTCGATGGCCTCAACGGGCTGACGGCGCCCGGCACGTATGACTACATCGATGCTGGCACCTTCATCCCCGGCGACGTCATCAAGGTCGGCATCATCTACAAGCCGGGTGTAGTTCAGCCGGTGGGCGATTTCGCCATCCTGAACAGCCTGGTCGATCCGAACTTCAACACGGACCTCAACCGGCCGGCGCTGGCGCAAACCTTTGAGGAGATTGGCAACCACGGCCGCTTCACCGTCGTGGTCAACCACCTCAAGTCGAAGGGGGGCTGTCCCAGCGATCCCAACGATCCCAACGCAGATCAGGGCGATGGGCAGGCCTGCTGGAACCTGGCGCGCGAAAACGCCGTCAACGCTGAGTTGAGCTGGATCGGTACCGACCCGACCAACAGCGGCGATCCCGACTTCATCATCATGGGCGACCTGAACGCCTACGCCATGGAAGACCCCATCGCGGCGCTGGAGACGGCCGGCTATACAAACCTGGAGACTGCTTTCCAGGGCGCTGACGCCTACTCCTACGTTTTCTTTGCCCAGGCCGGCTCGCTGGACCACAGCATGGCCAGCCCCAGCATGGTCTCGCAGGTCAACGGCGCCACCACCTGGCACATCAACGCCGACGAGCCCAGCGTGCTGGACTACAACGAGGAGTTCAAGTCGGCCAATCAGTTGGTCATTCTCTACAACCCGGACCAGTACCGCACCTCTGACCACGACCCGTTGCTGATCGGGCTGAACCTGGAGCCCAGCGAGGCCGACCTGTTCGTCAGCAAGATCGCCAACCCGGACCCGGTGACGGTCGGCGAGACGCTCTACTATACCATCACCACGCAAAACGTCAGCACCCCGACCGTGGCCACCGATGTGGTCATCACCGACGTGCTGCCGGCCGGCGTGTCGTTCAACGGCGCCGCGGCCTACACCGGTACGTGCAACGAGAGCGGCGGCACCGTGGTCTGCGACATGGGCAACATCGCCCCCGACGTGATCGAGTCGGTGCTGATCTCGGTGACGGTGGACACGGCTGAGTGCCCGGGCGTGCTCAGCAACTACGTCGAGGTCGCCAGCAACGTCTACGATCCCAACCCGCAGAACAACAGCCAGACGCTGGAGACCGACGTGGAGTGTGTCCCGCCCAACATAGAGGTCGATCCGACCAGCCTGGCCAGCACACAGTTGCCTGACACGCAGGTGATCCAGACACTGACCATCAGCAACACCGGCGGCTCGCTGCTGGACTGGATGATCGACGAGGAGCCGCTGGCAGGCCCGCCAGAGGCCGGCCAGCCGGTTACCCGCATCGACTCGCAGGCAACGGTGCAAGCCGAGCTTTCTGGCGAGGACAACAGCGCGCCGACGGCCACGGGCCCGCGCGACCTGGCCGCGGCGGCCCGTGCGCAGCGCATGCTGCTGACAACCGGCCTGTTGCTTATCCCCGACTCGACCAACGACCGCGTGATGGCGTTCGATCCGACCACCGGCAACCTGGTGGACGCAGACTTCATCCCGGCCGATCCCGACAACTTGTCCACGCCCAAGAGCGCGATCTTCAGCGCCGGCGGCGACAGCATCCTGGTCTCGGACCAGATCGACGACGTCGTACAGGAATACGACCTTAGCGGCAACTACTTGGGCGTCTTCGCGCCGGCCGGCGGCCTGAACACCGCCATCCTGGACAACATCACCGGCATTGCCCTGCGACCCAACGGCAACCTGCTGGTAACCGTTAACAGCGGCGCCAACCAGGACTCCGTGGCCGAGTTTGACACCAGTGGCAACTACCTGGGCAACTTCGTCGCTAACGGTTCGGGCGGCCTGGACGGTCCCTTCGACGTCTATGAGCGCACGGGCGACTGGCTGGTGTCCGGCATCAACAGCGACAACGTGTTGCGTTACGATCTGACGGGCGCGTTCATCGCCGGCCTGGCCGGCATCAACAACTTCCCGCAGCAGGTGGCGGGCGCCGAAAACAGCAACGTGCTGATCGGCAACTTCGGCGGCACGCAGGAGGGCGTGGTCGAGTTGACCGCGGCCGGCGCGCTGGTTGGCGTCTACGACCCGTCCAGTCTGGGCGGATACCGCGGCGCGTACGAACTGCCCAACGGCAACATCCTGACCACCAACGGCAGCGGCGTCCACGAGATCGACCGCTCCGGCAACCTGGTGCAGTCCAAGATCACCGGCGTCAGCGCCCAGTACATCGAATATGTGGCGCCGCAGGCTGACTGCACCAACCTCGCCGACGTGCCCTGGCTCAGTACCGATCCCATCACCGGGACGACTTCGCCTGGCCTTGGCACCAACGTGGACGTCACCTTCGACTCGACCGGCCTGGCAGGTGGCGTCTACAATGCCAACCTGTGCATCACCAGCAACGATCCTGATCCGGGGCCGGGCAACGGCACGGATCTGGTGGTGGTACCGGTGACGCTGACCGTGGAATCGCCGCCGGAGCCGCCGAATATCGACGTCAACCCGCTGAGCCTGGCCAGCACGCAGCCGGCCAACATGCAGACCAACCAGCCGCTGACCATCGCCAACACCGGCGGCGGGACGCTGGACTGGACCATCGACGAGGAAGCCACCACGGCCCCGCCGTTCGGCAACGGCAATACCACGCCTGACCCGGCATCGGCCAGCGAGAACGTGGGCGACGCCAGCCGGTGCGCCGGTAGCCGCGCCCGAGGGCGTTGCCACCTGGCGGGCGCCGGAAGCGGTGCTGTGGGACAACGGCCCGCTGGTCAACAGCCCCGGAACAGGCGTCGGCGGTGCTGATGAGAGCGTCCTTCAGAGCGTCAGCCTGGGGATGAACACCCTGGGCTTCGGGCATCAGGTTCTCAATAACAACTGGGTGGCCGACGACTTCACGGTGGCGGACGCCGGCGGCTGGACGGTGGACAGCGCGACCTTCTTCGCCTACCAGACCGGCTCCAGCACGACCTCGACCATGACCGGCGTCAACTGGATCATCTACGACGGCGATCCCAGCGCTGGCGGCACGGCGATCTTCAACGGGTCCGGGCTGAGCTCAACTGGGTGGTCCAACATCTACCGCGTGACGGAGACGACGACAGGTACCGCGACCGACCGGCCGATCATGGCCGACGTGGTGCCGCTGGGCGGTATCTTCCTGCCGCAGGGGACCTACTGGATCGCATGGCAGACCGACGGCACGCTGGGCAGTGGCCCGTGGGCGCCGCCGATCACCGTCAACGGCCAGGCGACGACGGGCAACGGTCTGCAGTCGTTGGCAGGCACGACATCCTTCGCGCTGGCACTGGACAGCGGATCGTTGACGCAGCAAGGCTTCCCCTTCATCCTGGAGGGCACGGTAGGCGGTGGGGTGCAGTTTTGCCGGACGCCGGCCGAGGCTGACATCCCCTGGCTGTCACTGGATACGACCGCTGGCTCCAACGTCGGCGGCACCAATACTCAGGTGACCGTGACCTTCGATAGCACCGGCCTGGCCGATGGTGTGTACACGGGCAACCTGTGTGTCATCAGCAACGATCCTGACGGCGGCCCCGGCAACGGGACTAACCTGGTGATCGTTCCGGTGACTCTGACCGTACAGACGCCGACCGCCGTGGCGCTGACCGATCTTGCCGCTGGCAGCGCTGATCAGCCGATTGGCGCGATCACCGCGATGGTGAGCGCCTTCCTGGCCGCGATGCTGACAGCGGTGTTCGTCACCGCCCGCCGGCGCCGCTACAACCGCTAACCTAATTCTCAGGACTGGCAGTCCTTTGCGCAGCGCCCCGCAACGGAGCGGCGCCGGCGAGGACTGCCAGTCCTTTTCACGCAAACTACCACCCATGAAACGACTTTCGGGAGTTCTGCTCCACCCCACCAGTTTTCCCGGCCGCTACGGCGTCGGCGACCTTGGCGAATCCGCCTACCGCTTTGTTGACTTTCTCAACGCGGCCGGCCAGTCCCTGTGGCAGGTTCTGCCGCTGGGACCGACGGGCTACGGCGATTCGCCGTACCAGTGCTTCTCGGCCTTTGCCGGCAACCCGTTGCTGATCGATCCCGAACAACTGGTGGGCGACGGGCTGTTGAGCTGGGACGACCTGAACCGCGACCTTCCTGCCTTCCCCGCCGGCAAGGTGGACTACGGCCCGGTGATCAACTGGAAACTGCCGCTCCTCAAACGCTCCTTCGAGCGCTTTCGCGACCATGCCAGCCCGGAGCTGGACCTGGACTTCCAGGTGTTCTGCGCGGAGAACAGCGGCTGGCTGGACGACTATGCGTTGTTCATAGCCATCAAGGATGCGCAAGGCGGCGGCGCCTGGGGTGGCTGGGACCTTGACATCCGCACCCGCCAGCCCGAAGCGATGGCGCGCTGGGCAAGCGAACTGAGCGAGCCTGTCAAGGTGCAGAAGTACCTGCAGTGGCAGTTCTTCCGCCAGTGGCTGGCCCTGAAAACCTACGCCAACGCGCGCGGTGTGCGCATCGTCGGCGACATCCCGATCTTCGTGGCCTACGACAGCGCCGACGCCTGGGCCAACCGCGAGCTGTTCTACATCGACGAGGCCGGCCAGCCGACCGTGGTGGCCGGTGTGCCGCCGGACTACTTCAGCGAGACCGGGCAGCTTTGGGGCAACCCGCTCTACCGCTGGGACAAGATGGCCGCGCAGGGCTACCGCTGGTGGCTGGCGCGCTTCCGCGCCATGTTGACCACCGTAGACATCATCCGCGTCGACCACTTCCGCGCCTTCTACGACTACTGGGAGATTCCAGCCGGCGAGGAGACCGCGATCAACGGCCAGTGGGTGCCCGGTCCCGGTCCCGACCTGTTCCGCACCGTGGAAGCGGAGCTGGGCAAGGTGCTGATCATCGCCGAGGACCTGGGCGACTTCACGCCCAAGTCCCGCGCCGGCATCGACGCGCTGATGAGCGAGTTCGGCTTCCCTGGCATGAAGATCCTGCAGTTCGGCTTCGGCAGCGGCCCGACCGACAAGTTCCTGCCCCACAACTTCACCTCGCCCGACTGGGTGGTCTATCCCGGCACCCACGACAACGACACCATCATGGGGTGGTACGCCAACTCCTCCCAGGCCTACGAGCGCGAGTTCGCATTGAAGTATCTTGGCAAGACCGATGCCAGCGACCTGGCCTGGGACATCATCAGGCTGGGTTGGGCGTCGGTGGCCAACACGGCCATCACGTCGGTGCAAGACCTGCTCAGCCTTGGCAGCGAAGCGCGTATGAACGTGCCCAGCAAGGCCGGCGGCAACTGGCAGTGGCGCTACCAATACGGCGACCTGAGCGAGGCGCTCCGGGAGCGCCTGTTGGATCTGACGCTGATCTATGGCCGCACGCCCCGCAGTGCTGCCGACGAACCGCCCGGCGACAGCACTTGAGCAGCAGACGCGCGATGGATGCAGGCTGACCAATCTGTCAGCCTGCATCCATCGTGTACGGCGTGCCTGTCCTTCTATCCGCAGGGGAACCGAATATGGCTCGCGGACGGAAGGAAGCACCAAAGGTTCTCCTCTGGAATACCCACCTGCCCCCAGACCGCGCTCCATGACATCCACCACCTACGACGCGACCGACTACCAGCGCCCTTCGGTCACAGTCGATACGATCTTGTTCTCCATTCGCAACGGGACACCTCATGTCCTGCTGATCCGGCGGGGGCGCTGGCCCTTCGAAGGGTATTGGGCGATCCCGGGTGGGTTTGTGGAGATCGACGAGTCGCTCGAAGATGCGGCCGCGCGCGAGCTGTTCGAGGAGACCGGTCTCGCCGATGTGCCCTTGCAGCAGCTGCACGCCTTCGGCGACCCCGGCCGCGACCCGCGCACCCGCGTGATCACTGTCTCGTATGTCGCGCAGGTGACCGATGAGCAAGCGCGCGGCATCCGCGCCGGCGACGACGCGGCCGACGCGCGCTGGTGGCCGGTGAGCGACCTGCCGCCGCTGGCCTTCGATCACGCGCGCATCCTTGAGGTTGCCTTGCAGCGCCGTTCTGATCTCGATCACCCCTGATACCTCCCATGCCTGCCAACGCCTTTACCGCTCCTTCGGACGCGGCCCGCGCGCTGGACGCCGACCTGCGGCGCGCCGGCGTGCAGGACGTGCGCTTCGACGCCGCCAGCCGTGTCCTGTACAGCACCGACGCCAGCCTCTACCAGATCGAACCGATCGGCGTCGTGATCCCGCGCAGCGTCGAGGAGATCGTCGCCGCGATCACCGTCTGCGCCAGCCACCGCGTGCCGATTCTGCCGAGGGGTGGGGGCACCAGTCTGGCCGGCCAGACCGTTGGCCGGGCGGTGGTGCTGGACACCTCGCGCCATCTGACCCAGGTGCTGGAGATCAACGCGGCCGAGCGATGGATACGCTGCCAGCCCGGGCTGGTGTTGGATCGACTCAACGCCGCCGCGCGCCCGTTCGGGCTGATGCTGGGTCCGGATCCGGCCAGCGGCAGCCGGGCGACGGTCGGCGGCACGGTGGGCAACAACGGCACGGGAGCGCACTCGATCCTCTATGGCATGATCGCCGACAATGTGCTGGCGGTGCGGGCGGTGCTCAATGACGGCAGGGAGGCCACTTTCGACGACCGGTTCAACGCGACAGCCGCGACCCAGGGCGCGCGGACGGCATCCATCGCAGCCGGTCTGGCGGACATTCTCGACCGGTACGGCGACGACATCCGGCGCGACTTTCCCAGCCATTGGCGGCGCGCCAGCGGCTACAACCTGGACCGCCTGCTGGACACATCCGCGCCCAACCCCGCGCAGTTGATCGCCGGCTCGGAGGGCACACTGGCGTTCATGAGCGAGGTCACCCTGCGGCTGGTTCCGCGGCCGCCCGGCACGGTCCTCGGCATCATGCACTTCGATGACCTGGTGGCGTCGGCAGAGGCTACGCCGGCGATTCTGGAGCTGCAGCCGTCGGCTGTGGAGCTGATGGACCGGATGCTGCTGGATCTGTGCCGTCGCCAGCCGGAGTTCGCCCGCCTGCTGACCTTCGTGGACGGCGACCCGGCCGGCGTGTTGGCAGTGGAGTTCTACGTCGGGAGCGAAGCGGAAGGTCGCGCTCGGCTGGACGACCTGCGGGCGCATCTGGCGCGGCACGGTGTTCACGGCGCGGTGGTGGATGTCGTCGATCCGGCGCGGCAGGCCAATGTTTGGGCGGTGCGCAAGGCTGGGCTGAGCCTGCTGCTGAGCAAACGGGGCGACGTCAAGCCGGCCGGTTTCATGGAGGACGTGGCCGTGCCGCCGGAACATCTGGCCGACTACGTGCGAGGCGTCCAGCGCATGTTCGCCGAGTACGGCGTCGAGGCGGCGTACTACGCTCACGCCAGCGCCGGCTGCTTGCACATCCGCCCCCTGCTGAACCTGAAGACGGCGCGCGACATCGCCCTGATGGACGAGATGCAGGACCGGTTGCTGGCGATGATCCAGCCGGTGGGCGGGGTGCTGAGCGGCGAGCACGGCGACGGCATCAAGTTGACCCATCTGAACCAGGCGCTGTTCGGGCCGCGGGTGTCGGAGGCGTTTGCCGAGGTCAAGTGGCTGTTCGATCCTGGGAATCTGTTCAATCCGGGGAAGAAGGTGCCGGAGGGGGAGAGCGGGAGAGGGAGGGGAGAGCGAGGGGAGAGAGGGGAGAGGGAAACGAGCAGGCATGTGACGGATCCGGCGGTTTTGCGCTACGGGCCGGGGTACCAGACGATTGCGTTCACGCCTGTGATGGATTGGTCGGCGGACGGCGGGTTTGCCGGGGCGGTGGAGATGTGCAACGGGTCAGGCGACTGCCGTCGGCTGACCGGGGCCATGTGCCCGTCGTTTCACGCGACGCGCGAGGAGGAGCACAGCACGCGCGGCCGGGCCAATCTGCTGCGCACCGCGCTCTCCGGCCAGCTCGACGCCGACGCGTGGACCAGCGATGCGGTTCACGACGCGCTGGACCTGTGCCTCGGTTGCAAGGCGTGCAAGGTCGAGTGCCCTTCATCGGTGGACATGGCCAAGATCAAGACCGAGGTGCTGGCGCAGCGCTATGCGCGCCTGGGGACGCCGCTGGCCGCGCGGCTGTTCGGCCACATTCACACGCTGAACCGGCTGGCCGCGCCGCTGGCGCCGCTGGCCAACCTGACGCTGGCGACGCCGCCGGGTAAATGGGCCGCGCGCCGGATAACCGGCCTTGCCCCGCAGCGCAGCCTGCCGTCCTTCGCATCACAGCCCTTCACCACCTGGTTCGCCAACCGCCTCTCCCTCTCTCCCTCTTCCCCCCTCTCTTCTCCATCTTCCCCCCTGGTCTTCCTCTTCCCCGACACGTTCACCAACTTCAACTATCCGAACATCGGGATAGCGGCGGTGCGGGTGTTGGAAGCGGCCGGCTGCGAGGTGCAGATCGCGCCCCACGCGTGCTGCGGGCGGCCCATGCTGAGCCAGGGATTGGTGGAGGACGCACGGCAACAGGCGCGCCGCAACGTGGTCCATCTCTACCCGCTGGCCGCGCAGGGATACCCGATCCTGGTCTGCGAGCCAAGCTGCGCCAGCGCCTTTCACGAGGAGTATCGCGACCTGCTGCCTGGCGACCCCCGGGTCGATGTGGTGGCGCAGCATGTGCATCTCGTCGACGATTGGCTGGCGGGGCAGCTTGCGGCCGGCATGCACCTGCCCTTGCAGCCGCTGGGTCGCCGGGTGTTGTTTCACGGGCACTGCCACCAGAAGGCGTCCACCGGTGTGACGGGGTCGCTGGCTGCCCTGCGCGCTTTGCCTGGCGATCCAGTCGAGTTGATCGACGCGGGCTGCTGCGGCATGGCCGGCGCGTTTGGCTACACGGTCGACCACTACGCCGTGTCTGAGTCCATCGCGCGCGATCGCCTGGTTCCGGCCATCGAGGCCGCCCCCGACGCGCTGGTCTGCGCCGACGGCGCCAGTTGCCGCCAGCAGATCGAGCACTTCACGGGGCGTCGGGCACTGCACGCGGTGGAGGTATTGGCGGCCGCGCTGTGAGCGCGCTTGCAGGTGTGGACGGTCTCCGACCGAGTCCGCCCGCGTGAGGCAGCAGGTTGGCGGGGATCGCCCGACCGTAAGCGGATCAGGCTACAAGGTGAAAGGCCCTGCGGGCCTGCGAAACTGACGATCTTCAGGCCCGTAGGGCCTTCCACTTTGTAGCCAGAAGGCTTCAGCCTCTGGCGGGCTAGTCGACCGAGTGTCGCCACATTGCACCATCTGATTGACCAGTACATAGTTTCTTGGGTTTCATCAACACCTCAGAAACAAAGCGACCTTGAACTGTCACACCTGCCCTGGCGGGCGGTGCCAGGGTTGCGAGGGCTGCTGATGCAACACCTGCACTGCGCGCAGGCGCAAGTGTCTCGCCTCGCAACCGAGAGATTGCTTCGCCGCAACGGCTCGCAGTGACAATTAGGAACTTAGTTTGCGCGGGAATCAATCGGTGGAGAGGCTCTCCACCGATCAAAAAAGGGCTCCCGACGGAGCCCTTCTTTGTGCAAACTGGTGGGCCGAGGCTCACCGCGAATTGTTCGTTACTGCTGGAAGTTCGCCATGACCTCATCGATCACCGACATGAGCGTGGCGGTGGGATCATCGCCCGCTTCGACCAGATAACCGCCCTGCTTGGTGTGCTGGTTGAGGACGAGGAGTTCAGCGGCCTCATCTTCCTTGATCAGGTCAGCCCGGTGGCAGCCACCGCAGGCCCGCGACGCCGGTCCGGTGACGTAGCTCGGAATGGCGCCGATGTTCCTGTCCATGGTTGTCACTTCATCGGCCGCCGAGAGCAAGCCGGGCAGCGACTTGGTCTGATCCGGCACATTGTACGTGCCCGGCTCGTGGCAGGACTCGCAGTCTGTGATTCCGTGTGTCGGGTACGGGAACTCGACGTGGTGCTCGTAGTGCATGGCCTGCACCGGATCGGTGAAGTCGATGTCGCCGATGTCGAACGCCTGGAACGAGTGGATCGCGTGGGCATACGAGTCGAGCGACCGCGACTCCATCTCCAGATGCGAGCCGCCGCTCTTGGTGATGTGGCACATCCGGCACACCACCAGGTTCCCGCCGCGGTCCGGCGAGTGGAAGGTGGTCGCCAGCGCGTCGTGGCAGTTGTTGCAGCCATCCACAACTTTGGCGATGGGGGCGTAAAAATCGTCGGCGAAGTCGTTGGCGCCGAGGTCGAAGGTGCGCGACGGCGCGTTGAGGGCGACCTGCACGCCGTCGGCGTTGACCAACTCCGGCATGACGGCGATCTCGACGCGCTTGACGGTGTTGTCAGCGATCATGTCGGTCCAGGTTGACAGGTCCGCCGTGACCTCCCACTTGCCGTCGCCCGCCGACACCGTGGTGAAACGGGGATGCTCTTCGCCGACAGTGTATTCCAGAGTCCTCTGGTCCTTGTTGTCGATCGTGCCGTCGCCGTTGTCATCGAACAGCCTTTCGTGGGCGCCGATGATGAAGTCCTTGGTGTCGTAGCCGTACAGGCCAACCATCACGGTTGGCGTGATGGTCGTCGTATCCAGCCCCTCGATGGCCGGGGATTCGGCCACGCTGAACGCGAAATCGAGGGTGGTTCCGTCGAAGGTCGCACTGTCAACGGTCACTGTGACGGCGTCAGAGTACTTCAACCCGTCGGTGGCGTAGATCGCCTTGTCATACCCGGTGTGGATCTGGCGGAAGGTCGGAGCCAGGCTTCCCTCGGCATGGCAACTGATGCAGTCCACCGTGTTCAAGTCCATGGAGCCGTGGATCTCGGCGGGGATGATGGTTGCCAGCGCCAGCTCGGCCGTGCCGTATTCCTCGGAGCCGGTCACCGGATGGCAGCTCTTGCAGGTGCTGACCGTGAAGTTGGCATCCGCCAGAACGGTATCCAGCTTGCCCTCGTGGCATGTTGCGCAGTTGGCCATCGACTGCGGATAGGGGAACTCCATGGCGTGCGACATGTGCACGTCGTTCATCAGCGTCGTGGGATAGGCGTACTGCTCCATCTGCTCGGGCGTCAGCTCAACCTCGCCGGCGAGATAGGCAGCGGCCAGCGCCGGATCGTCGACCAGAAGCTGCCATTCGTAGTGGCCGCCCTCGCCGTTGTCCAGGTGGCATGCCTTGCAGGTGTAGAAGTCCGTTGCAGGATCCTTGTCTACCTGGGCATAGATGTAGCCGTGCTTGAGATAGGGATCGGTGTGGCACTTTACGCAGCCGTCGTTGTTGGCGGAAGAGACATAGTCAACGCCGCCGCCCGTTTCCAGTACCGCTGCAAACGGGTACTTGTTGAGCGGCGACGCGGGCCGGAAGCGATCCAACCGTCTCATCCCTGCCATACACAACAACGATCCCCGGCACATCGGTGAAGTCCTCAGTGCCGGTGATGACACTCGTAATGCCGCCCTGGCCGTCGTAGGTCAAGTCCCCTTTCAGGGACAGTCTTTCGAGGGCCGGATCGAACTGGAACTTCCCGTCGGCATACGGGGTGAAGTAGATGGCCAGATTGTCTGCCTCGCGGGCATCAAAGGGAGCGCCATCCTTGGTCATGTTGAAGGTTACCGTGCTCGCATCGGGACCGGAAAACGAGTACGCCAGATCGGTGACCTGAATGACACCGTCCTGATACAGCTCGTCGTAGCCAGCCTGGTGATCCGTGCCGGCGTCTTTGTGACACACCGAACAGGTTTCGAGCTGAATTGGATCTCGCTACCATGGTGGTGGCGCCGTCAGCCCCGGCAGGACCAGGGGGCCAGCAGGGCCAGCCGGTCCGGCAGGACCAGCGGGACTGGCTGGGCCAGCAGGACCGACAGGTCCAGCCTGGCCTGGGGAACTGGCCGTTCTCAGCCGGCAATCACGATTGCGGCCAGCAACAGGACTGCGAAGAACGACAGTCCGAGGGTCAACTTCCTGTGCATGAGACGACCTCCTTGCTCCTTTGCAAGTGGCTTCTGCGATTCAGCAGAAGCAGGTGGGTTGTGTTTCCAAGAAGGGAAACGGGTTTGAAATGAACAGATCAAGATGGGACGTCTTGAGTCTGTTATCCACGTTGCGACAAAACTGCGACAGGGGTCAAATATGCTAACGCAATAAGGGGTCAATCACTCGCGGGGTCGTTCGGTAAGGCTAACACAAGACAACGTGAATTATAGCACAGTTCTATTTCTGCGTCCAGTGCAATATTACGCAAGTTACGAACGCCAGGAACTTTGGTGTCAGAATACCGATCCAACCGTCCTCTGGGTGGTTTTCATGACGCCGGTCATACAACAGTGCGCCGAATCGTGATAGCATGGGAATCGCTATGAATCCCATCTCGGCGTTTTTCGTGCGCAACATCATCGCCGTCTTCTTCTTCTATGGGCTGGCGTTCTTCGCCATGGGATTGGCGCTGCTGCTGGCCAGCCGCCGCACGTCTGAGTTCACCTTTGCGCGCGCGATCATTCCCCTGGCGCTGTTCGGCATTCTGCACGGGCTGCACGAATGGATCGAGATGTATCAGAAGATCGCGACCCTCACCGGTGGCTACGTGCCGACTGTGGTCCACGAGGTATTGCGGCTGGCGCTGCTGGTAGCATCGTTTGCCCTCCTGGCCGCCTTCGGATTCACGCTGGTGAACCGTCCCAGCCAGAAACGGTCGCGCATCTGGCTTCCTGTTGCAGCGATGATCGCCATTTGGCTGGCAGCCGTCGCAGCCGCGGCGCTGGTGACACGGGCAGCCCCGGGTGAGGTGGTTGCACAGGCTGACGTTCTCTCGCGCTACGCGCTGGGAATTCCGGCGGCGCTGCTGGGCGCCTGGGCGCTGCTGACACAACAACGCACCTTTCGCGAGCATCAGATGCCCCAGTTCGGCCGCGACCTGATCTGGGCGACGACGGCGCTGCTGCTATACGGCGTCGTCGGCCAGATCTTCGTCCGCAAGACCGCGCTCTTCCCGTCGACGGTGATCAACAGCGAGCTGTTTCTCCAGTGGTTCGGTCTGCCGGTTCAGCTTTTTCGCGGTGTCATGGCGGCGATGCTGGCGGTCTTCATGATCCGCGCCCTGAACGCATTTGACATCGAAAACGAGCGGCGGCTGGAGGCAGCCAACCAGGCGCGGCTCGACGCGCAGGCCAATGCGCTGGAGACCGAGCGTCGCATCAGCCGCGAGCGCCAGCGGCTCAACGCGGAGCTGCGACAGACGGCCCGCGAGTTGGGTCTGCTGCTGGAGCTTTCCAACCTGCTGGCCCGCCCGCTGGCACTGCAGGACCGGCTGGATGGCGTCTTGCAACGGCTGTTGCACTATCTGGCATTCGCCGATGCCGGCTTGATTATGTTGCGCGCTCAAAACAGCGACGAGATCGGCGTGCAGGCTGCCGGCGGGTTCGATACCCCACAGGCCACGCAGAACGGCCACGCTGGGCGGCGCGACGAGGCCGAGTCGCTGGGCCGGCGCTGCGCCTCTCTGGGATCGGCCCTTTGCCTGCATGCTGATGGCGACATCCTGCAGGTGTCGTTGCAGGAAGCGGCCGGGGAGGCGCCCTGTCAGCGGCATCCCAGCCCGATTGTGGTGGCCGCCGTGCCGCTGGCCAGCCGCGGGCAGGTAATCGGCAGCCTGGTGGCGGCGTGCTCAGACGTTGGCCAACAGTCCATGTCCCTGGAGGATATCGAGTTGTTGCTGGCAGTAGCGCAGCAGCTTGGCCTTTCCATCGACAATGCCCGTCTGACCGAGGATGCCCAGGCGCGCGAGCGGCTGCTGGCCGACCTGCTGCATCAGATTGTCGAGGCGCAGGAGGCTGAGCGGCAGCGCATCGCCCGCGAGCTGCACGACGCCACCGGCCAGGCGTTGACGGCCATGGCGTTGGGGCTGCGGGGCATGGAGACGCAACTGGAACGCGGAACGCCCGACAACGACTTGCTGGCTTCGCAGGTGCGCGAGATCAAGGGCTTCAGCACGCACGCGCTGGGCGAGCTGCGCCAGATCATCGCCGACCTGCGCCCGCCGATCCTGGACGACATGGGGCTGGCCGCAGCGCTAAAGTGGTATGTCCAGGGGTTCGAAGGCCGGCGCGGCATCCGCGGCACCTATATCCTCGAAGGCCAGCCGATACGCCTGCCGTCAGAGTTTGAAACCGTGCTGTTCCGCATCGCCCAGGAGTCGCTGACCAACGTCGCCAAACATGCCGGCGCGACGACGGTGACTGTCATGCTGCGGTTTGCGCCTGGCACCGTCTGCCTGCTGATCGAGGACGACGGAAGGGGTTTCGATGCGAACGCCAACAGGATGGGCGGCTGGGGCTTGTTGGGAATGCGGGAACGGGCATCGCTGTTGGGCGGCCAGTGCCTGATCGACTCAACGCCGGGCAAGGGAACGCGGGTCTGGACGACCGTTCCTTTGCCGGCTGCTATGCTGGAGATGGACAATGACGCCAATCAGATTGTTGTTGGTTGACGACCACGAGATCGTGCGCGCCGGTCTGCGGATGCTCTTCAGCGCCGAGCCGGATGTGCAGATCGTTGGTGAGGCGGCCAGCGGCCGGGAAGCTATCGATCTGGTCGATCGTCTTGCGCCGGACGTGGTGCTGATGGATGTGGCGATGCCCGACATGAACGGCATCGAGGCGACCCGGCGCATCAAGGAAGCCACCCCGCAGGTTGCCGTGCTGGCGCTGACGATGCACGAGGACGAGGAGTACTTCTTCGAGATGCTCAGCGTGGGCGCGCCCGGGTACGTGCCGAAGCGGGCCGCGCCCGACGACCTGCTGTCGGCCATCCGTATCGTCAACCAGGGCGAGGTGTTCATCTATCCCAGCATGGCGCGGCTGCTGGTGAAGGACTTTCTGCGCCGGGCCGAGGAGACAACGCCCTCCGATGCCGAGCTGTTGACGCCGCGCGAACACGAGGTGCTGGCCCTGATCGCCGACGGGCTGACCAATCGTGAGATCGCCGAACAACTGGTGATCAGCGTCAAGACCGTGGACCGCCACCGCGAGAACATCATGCGCAAGCTCAACCTGCACAACCGGGTGGAACTGGTGCGCTATGCCATCGAAAAGGGGCTGATCCCGGTGAGTAGCGGGCAGTGAACGGTGAACAGGCGCGTGCTGCGGCAAAGATGGGGTGATTACCCGATTGAATCTGAGGGCTGACCATGGTACGCTGGAGTCATGGAAAGCCTGACAAACATCTGGTCAATTGCATTGCTCTTTGTGCTGCGCCTGGGCGTACCGGTCCTCCTCACGGTGGGGCTGGGCTTGCTGCTCAAGCGGCTGGATGCCCGTTGGCAGGCCGAGGCAAGGGAACAGCGCAATGCCATGGAAGCTGCAACTCCGGCCAAGCCGTCAGACAGGCCAAAGCCGGTCGGCCAGCGGACCACGCAGCCCCTCGTCGCGTTGAGCGGGATTGGCGCCCAGCCGTGCTGGGCGGTCAAAGGTTGTACCGATTCCATGCGCGCTGCCTGCGCCGCGAGCCACCAGCCCAACGTCCCTTGCTGGCAAGCGCGCACAATTGCCGAGGGCCGGCTGCCCTCTGAGTGCAAGGCGTGCGATCTGCATATTCCAGCGCCCTACGTAATGGCCGAATCAAGAGTGTTGCACTAACCGACCGCAACCAGACCGGCGAAAGCTGACCAATGGACATTTCGGTGAAGCCCAGGTGGAGTCGCCTCAGCCCATGGACAAAATCCCGCTGACGGAGCTATTGGCGCGGCCACGATCTTGCTCACGGCGGCGTTGCAGCCAGGAACACGGGCGGTTGCCGGCAATCCACAAGGCGGCGTCAGCAGCGTCGCAGGCGCGTATCAAGGACCGCAGCACTGCGCCGAATGTCATCCCTCGGAGTTCTATTCGTGGGCGGGCACCACCCACGCCAACGCCTCGTTCGACCCCATTTTCCAGGCGTATCTTCAGAGCGTCGATCAGCAAGGGGAGTGCTTTGCTTGCCACACCACGGGCTATGACGCGCAGACCGGGCAGTTTGTCACCGCCATGGACTGGCGGTGAGTCATGCCATGGCCGTATCGCGACGATCATCCCGGCCAGAGCATGGAGATCGCCACCGTTGATGACCTGTGCGGCACCTGCCATCGCAGCACGGTGGCCGAATGGCGCACCAGCAACCACGGCCAGGCAGGCATTGCGTGTGTGGCCTGCCACGAAGTCCACAGCCAGAAGACGCACATGCAGACCGACAGCGACGCCCTGTGCGCCGGCTGCCACGAGCGTGATGCCCTGTGGACGACCTGCACCAAACCCACCACGCGGCCGCCATTGGCTGCATCCGCTGCCATGTAGCCCGGCCTGAGTTCGACGCCGGCGCCGCCGTCAGTGGCATGGCGGAGACCGGCCATTCCTTCGCAGCCGCGCCGGGGATCTGCGCAGACTGCCATCCCGACCAGCCGTAAGACAGCAAGAGTCGTCGCGGGGACTCGTTGCGGGCAACGGGTCATCTTGCCGCGCCGCCAGGCCGGGGACAAAAAACTCGACTTGCCCTTTTCCGGCAACTCATGTATTATTTGGCCGTTCGTACGCCGCTTCGCAAAACGACTCTTCAGTCTGTCTGACTAGCCACCGTAAAAGGAGGCTGCGCCGCTTCGCATCCTGACCCCGGCGGAGGTCTCGATAATTCCCTTTTGGTACAGCCCACCTTCGGAGGAAATCAGCCATGAAACGGACACCCTTTGCCTTGCTGGTCCTTGTCGTGTTGCTGGCACTGGCAGGCGTCTCAGCAGCCGGCGCAGCGCCGGTCTACCCGCCCAACGACGACGGCCCGGCCGGCCCGGCTTCAGCCCCCGGCCCATTCTCACCCTCTCCCATCAACCCGGCGCAGTTCTCTGGGACAACGGTCCGCTGGTCAACAGCCCCGGCACGGGACCGGGCGGCTCGGACGAGAGCCTCGCGATGGACATCACATCCGGCCTGGTGAGCCGCGGCTTCAACGCCAGCGCGCTGTCGGCAGCCCGCATGGCCGACGATTTTACTGTCGCTGACGCCGGCGGATGGGACATTACCGGGATCACCTTCTACATCTATATGGGCGGCGGCCCACCCACGGCGCCCTCACCGTTTACTGCCCTGAACTTCCAGATCTGGGACGGCCCGCCGGATGACCCCGGCAGCTCAGTCGTGTACGGTGACACCTTCACCAATCGCATGACGGGCACAGGCTGGGCCAACATGTATCGCCGGCTGGAGTCCGATCCGACCGATTCGTCGCGGCCGGTGTTTTTCCTGACGACCAGCGACGTTTTCAGCCTGCCGGCAGGCGATTACTGGCTCGACTGGCAGGCCGACGGCGACGCGCTCTACTCCGGCCCCTGGCAGCCGCCGGTCACCATCAACGGGCAGACGACCACCGGCAACGGCAAGCAATACTTCAGCGGCGCCTGGCAGGAGGTGCTCGACAGCAATCTGGGCACGCCGCAAGGCCTGCCCTTCATCATCGAAGGAGCCATTCCAACCGCCGTCACGCTGAGCTCGCTGACCAGCGACAGCGGCAGCAACACTCCCTGGGTGCTACCCGCGGCGGCTATGCTGCTGCTGGCAGTTGTTGGAGTGTTCCTGGTTACCTCCAGGCGCTTGGCGCGCTAGCTGCGTTGTTTCGGATTGCATCAAACAAGAGAGCCTCGACGGTCGCCGTCGAGGCTCTCTTGTCGAGATGAAGCGCCTGATGCCCTTACTTTCAGACCTCGGTGTGGAGTGTGGCGCCGTGATCCGACTCATCGGTTTCGAAGATGGGAAGGAAGCGAACGCCTAACATCCAGGCCAGAGCGGCGGCTGCCAGGATGCCGGCCGTGCTCAACCATTCGATGAGGCTCGGCGAATAGCTGGCACCCGAGGGCAGGATCTGGGCAAACATGGTGGCATCGAAGCGATTCATCAGCACGCCGACGATGATCAGCGCCAGGCCGATGCCGGTGCGTTGCAAGGTTCGTCCGGGCAGCAGGATCAGCGCAGCAGGCAGCGCAACACAGACCAGCAACTCGAACCACCACAGAGCGGCGTACCGGTTAAGCGCCAACGCCAGCCCCAGGTCGCCGGCGACGATCACTTCGCCCAGCTTGAGTGTCAGGTAGAGCAACGCTACCACCGCGGCGATGCGCGCCAGCCCAAAGATGATCCGCGGCTGCACCGGCTTGCGCACCATGCGCCCCGCCACCCAGTAGGCGATGGCGCCCATACTCAACCCGGCCATAACAGCCGAGGTGAAGAACATCAGCGGCAGCAGCGGGGTGTACCACAGGGCGTGCAGACGGTACGGCATGTTCAGGTAGAGCGTACCCAGCGTCGATTGGTGCAGCGTGGAGAGGGTGACACCCAGGATGGCAACCGGCAGCATGATGAACGCCACGATGCGCATCACCTTGCGTGCCCACGGCCAGCGCAGGCGCTCCAGGAAGAACGGGCTGGTTTCGAGCACCAACACACCGGTGTAGAGCAGAATGCACCAACTGACCTCGAAGAGGGGCGAGTGCGGGTTCCAGAAGAGCAGGAAGTTATAGAACCGGTCGGGTCGTCCCAGGTCCAGCACCAGCAGCAGCAGCACGGCGACGTACGCTGCCAGTCCGGCCAGGATCGCCGGGCGCACAGCCGCGTGGTATTCGTGGCGGCGCAGGACATGGCCCACTGCGGCCATGGTGAATCCGGCGCCGGCCAGCGCGATCAACCCAAAGTCGAAGCCGATCCAGATTCCCCAGGAATAGGAGTCGCTCAGATTGGTCGTGGCGCCCAGCCCCAGCACCAGCCGCAGAACGCCGGCGACGGCGCCGATCGCTACGGTCACAGCCAGAAGCGCCGCAACCATACGCCGGTCGAGGACGGGGACGGCGCTTGCGCTCTGCTGTTTTTGGCGGAGTGGCACTTCAACGGTCATGGTTCACCTCTTGCGGGACTGCCTGCGGCTGGGAGAGGAACTCACGACGCTTGGTCAGCCAATAGGCGCCGGTGGCCAGCGCTGCCACCGTGAGACCGATGACCGGTGTCTTGCGCATGACTGCTTCGGCATAGCGTGAGGGCGACTGCGTGTCCAGCGTGGGTAGTCCCATTGCTGCGAACGGAACCCCGGAGAGATAGAGGACCGATGTGCCGCCCAACTCCTGCTCGCCGTAGATCTGGTCGATGTACCGGCCGGGGTTGCTGTCGATCTGTGAGTGTGCTTGCGCCAGCAGGTTGTTGCGCGTTCCGAAACGCAGGGCGCCGGTTGGGCAACCGGCCACACACGCCGGCCGCTCGCCTTCATCGAGGCGCGAGATACAGAACTGGCACTTGTGGATCAGGCCTAGCGGGTTCGCCCAATCGTAGGTGGGAACGCCGAAGGGACATGCATATTGACAATAGCGGCAGCCGATGCATTTGGAACTGTCGTAGACCACCGGGCCGTCGGGCGTCTTCGTCAACGCACCGACCGTGCACGCCGAGACACATGCCGGGTGCAGGCAATGCATACACTGGCGTTTGACTGGCATCTGCTGTTCTTGCCCGGCGTCGCCGACGTACACGCGCCGATCCACGAAGCTGTAGGCGTCGCTGCTCAGGTGTTCCGGTATCTGGTCTTCATCCGGGCGCTGGTTGGCCTGCTTGCAGGCCAGGGCGCAGGAGTCGCAGCCGTTGCAGCGGGTGAGGTCCACCAAAACGCCCCACGCGTTAGCTGATGAGGTGCCCTCCGATGCGAGCACCGGCTGCACGGCCAGACCGCCGGCGGCGCACACCGCCGCTCCCACGCCTGCGTGCTTCAGAAATGTGCGGCGGGACATCACCTCGCTCATGACTGGCTCCTCCCCATGCGCTGCAGGAAGAAGCCAGCGATCAGGACAAATATGATGCCCAGCGCACCGCCAAAGCCGATGCCCAGCCCGAAGCTCACCAGGGTAGCGCCCTGCAGCCACTGCCGGTTGCTGGCTTCTGCGACGGACTCGGCGGCTGCGATTTCCCGCGCCACTGTCTGGCCCGCAGCCTCAGAAACGGCCGCGTTCCAGGTCTGATCGGATATGGCACTGCCGGTTGCATCCTCGTGGAATCGCTCGCCATGGCAGGACTCGCACGATGCAGTGTCCACGGAGAAGAGGTGATTTGGCGAGGGCATGGTGTTGTCGGCTAGTGCCGTTGCGGCAGTTGCCGCTGGCGATGTGTGGCAGTCGATACAGCTAACCTGTGCCTGGGCGTGCGCCATGTGCCCGCTGTCTTTCAGCCGTTCGCTGTGACAGGACTCGCACAACACCTGGTCGTCCAGCCGGAGATCCTGTGTATGCGAGCGGTGGCAACCGATACACTGCACGCCTGCCTCGCCGTGGGGTGTGGTTGCCCACTGTGCATGGGTGTCGGCGTGACAGGTGCTGCAGACGGACGAATCGACGTCGAGAGGCATTTCTCCCGTCTCAGGATGCCCGGCCACCAATGGACCGTGGCACGCTTCGCAGGTAACGCCGTCGGAGAGCGGAGCCGACGAAACACCGTCGAAGCCACTGGTGTGACAGGAAAGGCAGTCGCACGCCGAGTCGCCGCTCTCGGTACAGGTGATTGATTCGTGGCCGGACAGCGCGTGAAACGCGCCGGCGTGCGGCGATGCGCTCCAGTCGCGCACCTCGGACTGGTGGCACAAGGCGCATGTCTGCGGATCTACCGGCGAGGGAGGCGCCGGCTGATCCGCTAGAGCGGCCGGCGCGGCAACCA
The DNA here is from genome assembly GCA_041391245.1 of Caldilineales bacterium. Classification (GTDB taxonomy): domain Bacteria; phylum Chloroflexota; class Anaerolineae; order JAAEKA01; family JAAEKA01; genus JACKBK01. Next base: position 13,943 of record JAWKOJ010000032.1, on the reverse strand, counting down.
ACAGAACCAAGGCGACAACCAACAGGGCAACCCAGCGCACACTGTTGGTTGTCAAGATAGGCTGCATGCGGTGGAGCATGGCTTGCCTCCTCGTGATGTCTTTCGAAAGGGCAACCACGTCAGGGCTGCAGGGTTTGAACGCGTCGGGTCAGATACGCCAACAGCACCATGAGCAGGATCGGTGCACCGAGCCGCAGCGCTGTCAGTACCAGAAGATACAGAACTTCCGTGGTTTCCATTGTGAACATGACTTACCTCCTTTTGCCATATTCATGGCGAGAGATCGAAGGTTGCTGGGTTCTCACCGTGCTTGCGGGAGAACCGGGTTCGTTACTACCATCAGTGTAGCGGGTTCAGCAGTGATTTTCAATCGGGCATTCTCCCCAACTTCACCAAATGCGCCACGGCACGAATGCCGCCGTGCCCTGATGACTCGTGCGGAAAAATCCCCACATCGAATGGGTGAATTTCCCCAAATATGATCTATATCATTGGCATATTTCGGCAAGATGTGTAGAATGTGATGACAGATCGCCCCCGCGATCTGGCTGCGTCCCATACAGCCAGCAGAGTCGTCCCTCCGTTGATCTGGTTTTTGCCAAACTGTTTGGCCGCAGTCTTCACCCATTCCATCGTCCGAGCTGAGCTTTGGTTTGCCTGACGCCCGGCTCCAATCTGGCCACCACGTTGGTGGCATTCGCAACAAGTGGAGAAGGAGAGTGCTATGAAACGATTTCTCTTGATTGCGGCGCTGTTGTTGGCAGTGGTATTGCTGGTTGCTTGCAGCCAGGAAACCAACCCGCCCGCGCCGCAGCCAGAAGCCGCCCAGGTCGAATGTCCTGAGTGTGAAGTATGTGCCGAAGCTGCTGCTTGTCCGGAACCGCAGGCCTGTCCCGAGCCGGAGGCTTGTCCTGAGCCCGTCGTAGCGGTTGTACCCTTTGAAGAGCAGTGGGTTGGCTCGCCGCACAACGACGTTACCGCTGAGGCATTCAACCACTGGAACGAGGACGATCCTGCGCAAGTGCCGGAAGCCTGTGCCAAGTGCCACAGCTCCAGTGGGTATCTTGATTTTCTGGGCGCTGACGGTAGCGAGGCCGGCGTGGTCAACTCACCGCACGCGATCGGCGAAACGGTGCAGTGCCAGGCCTGCCACAACGACGTGACGGTCCACAAGACCAGCGTGGTCTTTCCGTCGGGCATCGAGATCACCAACCTCGGTGACGAGTCGCGCTGTATGGAGTGCCACCAGGGTCGTGAGTCCAAGGTCAGCGTCGATGCTTCCATCGAGAGCGCCGGACTGACCGACAGCCCCGACGAGGTGAGCGCCGATCTTGGCTTCCGCAACATCCACTACTTCGCTGCTGCTGCAACGCAGTACGGCGCCGAGGCAGAGGGCGGCTACCAGTATGACGGCAACTCCTACGACATCAAGTTCTACCACGTAGATGGCTTCAACACCTGCAACACCTGCCACGATCCCCACACGCTGGAGATCGACATCGCGTCCTGCCAGACCTGCCACACCGACGTGAACACGGTCGAGGACTTCGAGAAGGTCCGCATGGCTGGCTCCGAGGCTGACTACGACGGCGACGGCAACGTCGAAGAGGGCGTGGTCGAGGAGATCGCCGGTGTGCAGGAGACCCTGTTGACCGCCATCCAGGCCTACGCGACTGAAGTGGCCGGCGCATCGATTGCCTACGACCCGGCTGCATATCCCTATTTCTTCGCCGATGCCAACGACAACGGACAGGTTGACGAAGGCGAGGAGCGCTACGCGACCTGGACGCCGCGGCTGCTGCGGGCTGCCTACAACTACCAGGTAGCCAGCAAGGATCCCGGCAAGTTCGCTCACAACGGCAAGTACATCATCCAGTTGATGTACGACTCGATCGCCGACCTGAACACGGCGGTGTCAGAGCCGATTGACATGACCGCCATGCATCGCATCGATCCTGGCCACTTTGCCGGGTCCGAAGAGGCTTTCCGCCACTGGGACGAGGAAGGCGAAGTGCCTGCCAGCTGCGCCAAGTGCCACTCGGCCGATGGCCTGCCGGAGTTCGTTTCGGAAGGCGTGACCACGTCACAGCCGGTGTCCAACGGCTTCAAGTGCACCACCTGCCACACCAACTTCGAGGACTTTGCCCGCATCGAGATCACCGACGTGACCTTCCCCAGCGGCGCCACTGTCAGCATGGAAAGCACTGACAGCAACCTGTGCATCAGCTGCCACCAGGGCCGCGCCTCCACCAACGACATCGAAAAGGCTGTCGCCGGGCTGGACGAGGATGCGGTGCCGGAGAACGCCCTGCGCTTCACCAACGTCCACTACTTCGCTGCCGGCGCTACCAAGTTCGGCGACGAGGTCAAGGGTGCGTACCAGTATCCCGACCTGGCCTACAGCGGCAAGTTCAACCACGTGCCCGGCTTCGACAACTGCACCGAGTGCCACAACACGCACGAGTTGGAAGTGAAGACCGAGGCTTGCTTCACCTGCCATGCCGGCGTCGAGACCGTCCAGGACATCCGCGGGCCGCTGTCGACGGCCGACTATGACGGCGACGGCGACGTTACCGAGGGCATTGCCGGCGAGATCGCGACCTACAGCGACAAGCTGTACGCGGCGATGCAGGCCTACGCCACCGACGTGATCGGCAAGGGGATCATCTACAACCCTGGCCGCTATCCGTACTTCTTCGAAGACACGGACGGCAACGGCGAGATCAACGGCGAGGAGGGCGCCTACAGCGCCTGGACGCCGCGACTGCTCAAGGCCGCCTACAACTACCAGTATGTCCAGAAGGACCCCGGCGCCTTTGCCCACAACGGCAAGTACGTCATCCAGTTCCTCTACGACAATCTGGCCAGCCTGAGCCAGCAAGTTGACGTCGATATGACGGGCATGATTCGCCCCGAAGCGCCAGCGCCTCAATAACGCCGTCACCATTCTCCTTCTGCAAAGGCCGGACGCCGCAAGCGTTCGGCCTTTTGAGTCCTCGTGATCTCGGTTGATCGTATTTGCGACAGTGAGTAAACGCCCGAACATGACCTGCGTCATGGTCGCTGCTGGGAAATATGATACAATAGGACACAGTTTCCGCGCGGACGCGCCATCGACGCCGCGGTCGACCAGCAAACAATCAACGACGGCGAATTCCCACCCATTGGACTGCAAAGAAGGAGTCCCCAAAATGCCCCAGTTCACCTACCTCGATCCCGTTCCCAGCGATATCGATATCGCGCAGGCTGCCACGCTGCGGCCCATTCTTGAGATCGCTGCCCAGGTCGGCCTGACCGAGGATGATCTCGACCTCTACGGCAAGTACAAGGCCAAGGTGCACCTCGACGTTATCGAGAAGTTCAAGGACCGCCCGCAGGGCAAGTACATCGACGTGACCGCCATCACGCCGACGCCGCTGGGCGAAGGCAAAACGACCACGACCGTTGGTCTCAGCCAGGCCCTGGGCGCGCACCTGGGCAAGCGGGTGTTTACCTGCATCCGCCAGCCCTCGCAAGGCCCAACCTTCAGCATCAAGGGCGGCGCAGCCGGCGGCGGCTACAGCCAGGCCGTCCCCATGGAGGACTTCAACCTGCACCTGACGGGCGACATCCACGCTGTCACTGCGGCCAACAATTTGCTGGCAGCCGCCATCGACACCCGCATTCTGCATGAGCGCAACTACGGCGAGCGCTTCGAGAAGGTTACCGGCCTCAAGCCGTTGAACATCGATCCCTACACCATTACCTGGAACCGCGTCGTCGACATCAACGACCGCGTGATGCGCAAGATCGTCGTCGGGCTGGGAGGCAAACAGGACGGCGTGCCGCGCGAGACCGGCTATGACATCGCTGTCGCCAGCGAGGTCATGGCGATTCTGGCCCTGACCACCAGCCTCAAGGACATGCGTCAACGGCTGGGCCGCATCGTCATTGGTCGCAGCTACTCAGGCGACCCGGTAACCGCCGAGGACCTCGGCGTTGCCGGCGCGATGACCGTTCTGATGAAGGACGCCATCATGCCGACGCTGATGCAGACGCTGGAAGGCACGCCAGCATTGGTGCACGCCGGGCCTTTCGCCAACATCGCCCACGGCAACAGCAGCATCGTCGCCGACCAGATCGCCCTCAAGCTGGCCGACTATGTGGTGACGGAGTCCGGGTTCGGCGCGGACATCGGCATGGAAAAGTTCATGAACATCAAGTGCCGCTATTCGCAGCTCAAGCCCAGCGCCGTGGTGCTGGTGGCGACGATCCGCGCGCTGAAGATGCACGGCGGCGGTCCCAAGGTTGTGGCCGGCCGCGATCTCGACCGTGCCTACACCGAGGAGAACCTGCCGCTGCTGGAGACGGGCTTTGCCAATCTGGGCAAGCACATCGAGATCGCCCGCCAGTTCGGCGTGCCGGTCGTCGTAGCCATCAACCAGTTCAAGTACGACACCCCCAACGAGATCGCCCTGGTGCAGCGGCTGGCCGAGGAGACCGGTGCTTTCGCCACGGTGCCCACCAACCACTGGGCCAGGGGCGGCGAGGGTGCGGTGGCGCTGGCTGAGGCTGTCGTTGCAGCCTGCGAGCAGCCGGCAGACTTTCGCTTCCTCTATCCGCTGGACATCACCATCAAGGAGAAGATCGAGATCATCGCCCGCAAGGTGTACGGCGCCGACGGCGTCGATTACACGCCGGAAGCCGATGCACAGATCGCGGCCTACGAAAAGGCCGGCTACGGCGGCCTGCCGATCTGCATGGCCAAGACCCACCTGAGCATCAGTCACGAGCCGTCATGGAAGGGTGTGCCCACCGGGTTCACGCTGCCGGTGCGCGAGGTGCGGGCCAGCGTGGGCGCGGGCTTCATCTACCCGCTGTGCGGCGAGATGCGCACCATGCCCGGCCTGCCCAGCAAGCCGGTGTTCATGAACGTGGATCTGGACGAGAACGGCAAGGTGGTTGGGCTGTTCTAGCACTTGGGTCGCGAACCAGAGATGCCAACTTTGCCGCAAAGTTGGCATCTCTTCGCGTCCGGGGTAGAATGGCACCGCGTCCATGGCAAGTTGCCAACTTTTCCGAAAGTTGGCAACTTTGCGTCCGCCTTAAGGAAACTTGAATGACCGCTGAGCCGCTCACCCTGCCCCGCAACGCCCCGCCCGCCTTTCATCTGCTGGCCAAGCCCACCGGCGCCGTATGCAACCTCGACTGCAGCTACTGCTTCTTCCTGTCCAAGGAGATGCTCTATCCCGGCAGCCGCTTTCGCATGGCCGACGACCTGCTGGAGCTGTACATCAGGCAGTTGCTGGAGGCACACCAGACGCCCGAGGTGACCGTCGCCTGGCAGGGCGGCGAGCCGACGTTGATGGGGCTGGACTTCTTCCGCCGCTCGGTGGAACTGGTCGAGAAATACCGCAAGCCGGACCAGCAGGTGCTGCACACCATTCAAACCAACGGCACGCAGATCGACGACGAATGGGCGGCGTTCTTCAGGCACCACGGCTTTCTGGTCGGTCTCAGTGTCGATGGCCCGCGCGCGATCCACGATGCCTACCGCGTCAACAAGGGCGGCAGCGGCACCTTCGATCAGGTCATGCGCGGCCTCGATGCGTTGAAGCGCCACAACGTAGACTTCAACATCCTCTGCACGCTGCATGCTGCCAACGCCGACCACCCGGTCGAGGTCTACCGCTTCTTCCGCGACGACCTGGGCGCGCAGTTCATCCAGTTCATCCCCATCATCGAGCGGGTGGAGCCGGAGCAAATTGAGGCAGCGCTGGCTGGCGGCGCGACCCTGCAGGCTAGCCAGCCGGTACCGATTGCCCCCGCGCCCTGGTCATCGTGGCACGACCGGCCGCTCTACACGCAATCCGGGACGATGGTCACCGACCGTTCGATACGGCCCGGGCAGTATGGCCGCTTTCTCAACGCAGTGTTCGACGAATGGGTGCGGCGCGATGTGGGAACGGTCTACGTGCAACTGTTCGACGTCACGCTGGGCGCGCATGTCGGCCAGTACAGCCTGTGCATCCACTCGCCGACCTGTGGGCTGGCGCTGGCGTTGGAGCACAACGGCGATCTCTACTCCTGCGACCACTTCGTCGAGCCGGACTACCTGCTGGGCAACATCCGCGAGCAGTCGATGATCGAGCTGGTCGCCTCGCCGCAGCAGGTGCGCTTCGGCCAGGACAAGCTGGACGCGCTGCCCGGCTACTGCCGGACGTGCGACGTACGATTTGCCTGCCATGGCGGCTGTCCCAAGGACCGCTTCATCAACACGCCTGACGGCGAGCTGGGGCTGAACTACCTGTGTGCCGGCTACAAGCTCTTCTTCCACCACGTGGACGAGCCGATGCGCATCATGGCTGGCCTGCTGCGTCAGAACCGCTACGCCGACGAGATCATGGGAATCCTGGCCGAGCAGGAGCAGGCCGCTTTTGCCCATGCGGGCCGCAACGATCCATGCCCCTGTGGCAGCGGCAAGAAGTTCAAGCACTGCCATGGACGCCGGTAGCCACCGGCCGACGACGCTGCGCCGATCCCCGCAGCCGCCTTCTCCAACCCGCGCTGGTCCGGCTTCAGGACCACATCGTCGCGTTATCTGCGGTCAGGCTCAACAACGAGCCAGGCCCGCGTCATTTGCCATCGCTCTCGACAACTCTTACAACGAAATCCTCGCCTTCCCATTCATCAGACTCTGTCCAATGAAATGTGAAAACGATCGTTGAGTCCTCGTCCAGTTCACCCGTCGGCAAATCGGCGATGTGCATGCCAAGCCCGGTGTCGCGGGTGTCGATCTCATCGACGTGTTCCCAGCCATCCGCGCTCCAGCGGATGGCCGCTGCCGCAGGCAACTCAATTCGCAGCGTCTTTTGCAGGGGGATCGTGCGCGGCTTCTGACTGAAGCGCCAGATAGCCAGCGGTGAACTCGCGTGCTCCCGCAGATAACGCTCCACCGGCTGGAGGGGCGTGTCAAATACACGGCCGTCATGCAGCGAACGCTTGAGCTTCACGTACTCGGCGTGCGCCCAGACCAGCGGCATGGCCGACCCCGATGGCTCGCCGCAGAACAGTTCCCTGTCGGGAATGTCCGCGGAATCCCATACCTGCTCCGAGATCAGGCCGCCCTCGTTGGCGAAAGCCTCCATCGCCTGCAATAGCCGGCGCGCCTCCTGCTTGCGGCCGGCCGCCAGCTCGTAGTGGCCGCGCTCCCCGGTCAGCAGCGGCCAGGCGCGGCCGATCCCGGTTCCGTCGAACGAGCTGCCATCCTCGTGTTCGCCGTAGCCATCGTCGTTGTAGCGGTGCCAGGCCGGACCGTTGGGCGTGTCCACCTTGAGCAGGTGATCGATCACCCTGACGGTGTTGACGATGTGTGGATCGTCGGCCGTGCGCAGACCAAAGCGCACCAGCGCCAGTGCATCCGGGCTGACAAGCCGGCTGGCGGGCCGGGAGTTGTCTCCAGGCGGCCGGTTCTTGATCGGCACAAAACCGCCGGCCGGCGACGCCGCGTCGGCCTGATCGGGCGGGGCAATGCGCACGTAATAGCCATCGACACCGGCCTGTTGCGCCAGATCGGTGCCGGAGACGTACGTCCAGCGCTCGATGCTGGCATTCCAGGCATCAGCCGTCTCGCGCAGGTAACCGGCGACCGCCAGGTCGTCTTCGCGTTCGCCCATGTCGGCGGCAGCCAGCAGCGCTGCGACCTCCACCGCCAGCGTAAACGGGGAATAGCCGGGGTCCTCTTCCCAGCGGTCCTGCTGGGAAACCGGTCCGTGCCGAACCAGAAAACCGGCGGCGCCCTTGACCATCCGCCACAGCCCTCGTTTCTCCTCATTGCTGAGCAGGTCTTCACGGCTGGCAAGATCGACCAGCAGGACAGGCAAAGCCGTCTCGTCCATCTGCAAGCCGGTCCAGTAAGGCCGCCCGTCCACCCACATATTCTGCGGCCAGTGGCCGTCAGCCTCCTGGGTTGTCTGCAAATAATGCAAAACCCGCAGCACGTCCTCCTGCGCGCCGGCCGCCGCCAGACCGCCGGCAGCCTCGCAGAGATCGCGCGGCCAGGCCAGGTGGTAGCCGCCAAGGTCATCGTCGCCGCGGTCGAAGCCCCAGGGAATCGACAGGCTGGCAATCAGTCCGCCCGGAAAACGCTTGGCCTCGTGAGTGCGCAGCACCGCCATGCTGGTGCGGTAGACATCGCGGGTGTCTTTGCCCGCGTCATCGAGCGGTTTGATGGTCTGCTGCCAGTCCTGCCAGGCTGTAACGTAGGCATCGCGCGCCTGATCTACACCGGCCTGCAGGCTGGCATGAGCCCGGAATCCGGCCTCGGCGTAGTTCAGTCCAAACCCCAGCGCCAGAACAGCCTGGCCGCCGGCTGCCCGCAGATCGATTTCACCGGTCAGCGCCACGTTGCCGTCCTCGGCGCGGTCGTAGGTCCAGGTCATCTCCTTGTGCCGCTCCAGATCCTGCCAGCCGTCGGAGTACCCGACAAAGCCAGCCGAGCGGTGGAGCCACGGGACGCTGCACGCCAGCGCCAGCGACACCATGTCCTTCAGCGAAAAGCATCGGGACACCTTTGTAATCGCCTACCCAGGCCGTGTTGTCCGCGCCCCGGTTGCCAAGGTGGGGCGCCAGCAGCGCGTAGAGGCGATAGTCGCTCAGATCGCCCTGCAAGGCAGTGAAGCGGACATGTTGCAAGACCACATCGCGGTCGGGATCGGTGAAAACGTCTTTTTCGATGCGATAGCGTCCCTGCTGGCACGTATTGACAAGGTGATAGGCAGGCACGCCTGGCGCCACCGTCGAGAACTCAAAACGCGCGTCGCGCTTCTCCTCCGAGAAGAAATCGTCGGCGTCGGTGACGATCAGTCCCAGATCGCGTGTGCAGGCCTGGTCCAGGCGCGGATAATAGATCTCGTTCAGGATGCCGTGGCTCAACGTGAACCACACGCGGCTGGAAAGGCTCAGCGCCGTGCCGACCCCGGTCTTGGCGCTGGATGTCCAGCGCGGCTCGATGCCCGGTTGACCGGGTGCATGTTGTGAGTCTTTCATTGTTCTCGCTCTACTGTCTTGCCGGCGGCCGGCGCGCCACGCCGCCTACGCCTGCGGCTCGGAAACCTTGCTTCCTTGTGGTGCCGCTGCCGGCTGGTTTCTGGATGACAGCCGCTGGCGCTCCTTTGCGATCGCTTTGAGCAGCTTCTCGAAGTCGTCGGCGAAGGACTTGACGCCGGCGTCCAGCAGGTCGCCGGTGATCTGGTCGAGGTCGATTCCCAGCTCTGCCAGTTGCTTCAACTGGTCACGCGCTTCGTCAAGGTCGTTCTCGACGGTGACCGCCACCGTGCCGTGGTCGCAGAAGGCGTTGAGGGTCTTCAGCGGCATGGTGTTGACCGTGTACGGGCCGATCAGTTCAGCCACGTAGCGAATGTCGGAGTATGCGGGGTTCTTGGTGCTGGTGTTGCCCCAGAGGACGCGCTGCACGCCGCCACACAAAATCACGTCGGATGTAGTCGATCCAGACCGACTGGCCGGCTTGATGGAGTTGTTGCAGCTTCGTCATCGTTCAATCATCCTTTCACCACGCAACAGGCTGTGAAGCTTCGTCAAACACAGTATCATTGTCTCCCATAATCCATGGGGTGTCTTTACCGCCGCTTCAAGGTCAGTTTAAGGTTGCCTTAAGCGCGGCGAAGTGCCTGGCTCACCGATGGTGAGCCGGCGATGTTTTCCCCCTCCACTCCTTCTCATCCCCGGACTGGCGGTTGCGATGGACCGATTCCGGCACGTAGTGCCCCACGATCCAGGCGCCCAGCAAGGCCAGGACGCCGCCGATGACAAAGGGCAGTTCGAAGGACACGACCGCCAGCACCCCGGCGATCAACGGTCCGACTGCAATACCCAGCCCAAAGCCCATGGTGACAATGCTCAACTGCCGTCCTTCACCGCCGGCCCTGGACAGATCGGCGGCCAACGCAAAGGTCGGCGCGGCGATGGCCGCCGACGCCAGCCCCTGAAACAGGCGCAGGCCGGTGAGCTGCATCGAGGTCATGACCACGCCCAGCAGCATTGTTGCCGGCGCCATCAGGACCAACCCGGCGACGATCAACGGCTTGCGTCCGATGCGGTCGGAAAGCCGCCCCAGCGGTATCTGGAAGATCAGCCGGCTGACCATCAGCGCGCTGAAGGCAATGCCGAATGCCAGCGTTGTCTGTTGCAGTCGCTGGTTGAACTGGCTCTCCAGCGCTGTCATCATGGAGAACGCAGCCGCCATGACAAACGTCGCAAAGCTCAATCCGAGAATGCCAATGGTCAGCAGGTCGCGGTCGAAGAGCTGAAACCGCTGGCCGCTGGACTCGACGGGCCGGGGACCCTGATCCTTTACCCAGACCTGGACAGCCACCAGTCCCAGCACGATAGCCACCGCGCCGGCGAAAAAGGCCGAGTTGAAGCCGACATGGTCGATCAGATAGCCGCCGACCAGCGGTCCGATGGCAAAGCCGGCCATGCGCATGGTGCTGTAGATCCCCATGGAACCGCCGCGCGTGCGCTTTTCGGTGCCGGAGGTCATCAACGCCAGCGAGGCAGGGATTGTCATCGCGACGCCAATCCCCTGCAGCCCGCGCACCATGATGAGTTGCGAGTAACGGGTGGCGACAACGAACGCCAGCGTGCTGACGGCCATCAGCCCCAACCCGATTTCGATCATCAGCTTGCGCCGGCCGATGCGATCGACCAGCCCGCCCATCACCGGCTGCATGACCGAGGTCACCAGGCCGTAGACCGAGATCAACAGTCCCACCAGCACCGTCTCCGGCAGGTTGAACAGCGGAGATTGCAGCTTGGCAACATAGAGAGGGATCACCACAAAGAGGATGCTGTTGCCGACCGCGTCCCCAAATCGCGCAACCGACAGTGCCACGACGACGCGGTTGGCGCCGACGCTGTCTCCGATTCGTTGAATCACTGGATTCGTCCTTTCCACCGCTCGCCTGATCTATGCGTAGGTGACGGGATGGATCCAGCTGCGTCCATCCTGTGCGATCAGCGCCTCGGCAGATTCAGGCCCCCAGGTGCCAGCTTGATAGTTTGGAAAGTCGGCGGCAATGGTATCCTCCCAGCTTTCCAGAACGGGCATCACCACCCGCCAGGCGGCTTCCACCTGGTCGGCGCGCATGAACAACGTTGCATCGCCCAGCATCACATCCAGCAGCAACGTTTCATAGGCGTCGGGCAGCGTCGTCTTGAAGCCCTCCCGATAGGTAAACCGCATATCCACCGGACTCAGGCGCAGTTGAGGCCCCGGGCGCTTGGCCTGAAAGCGCAGCGAAATCCCGTCGTCAGGCTGGATGTGAATCGCCAGGTGGTTCGCCCGCCAGTCGCCCTCCGCGCTGACGGGAAACGACCGATGGGGCACAGGCTTGAAGTGAATGGTGATCTCCGACACCTTCTCGCGCATTCGCTTGCCCGTCCGCAGGTAGAAGGGCACGTCCTGCCAGCGCCAGTTGTCCACGAACAGCTTCAGCGCGGCGAACGTTTCGGTGTTGGAGTGGTCGTCAACGCCAGGCTCCTCGCGATAGCCGGGAACGTGGTCACCTTCCAGCCAGCCTGCGCTGTACTGCCCGCGCACGGCGTACTGGCGCAACTCGTCGCGCGGGATGGGACGGATGGCGCGCAGCACGTCCACCTTGCGGTTGCGAATCTCGTCGGCGTCGAAGGACACCGGCGGCTCCATCGCGGTCAGGCAGAGCACCTGCAACAGGTGGTTCTGGATCATATCGCGCAGTGCGCCGGCGTGCTCATAATAGCCCCCGCGATGCTCGACCCCCACCTGTTCCGCCACGGTGATCTGCACGTGGTCGATGTAGCGCCGGTTCCACACCGGCTCGAACAGCGCATTGGCAAAACGAAAGGCCAGGATGTTCTGTACCGTCTCCTTGCCGAGGAAGTGGTCGATGCGGTAGATCTGGCGCTCGTCGAAGTGCTTGGTCAGCATATCGTTCAACTCGTTGGCTGAGGCCAGGTCGTGGCCGAAAGGCTTTTCCAGCACGATCCGGGAACGTTCGCGCTCGCGCGCAAGGCCTGCCATGCTGAGATTGGCGACGATCGGTGCTACCAGCGACGGCGGTGTCGCCTGGTAGAAGATCGTGCTGCGCTTCTGGTCGCCCTCCAACGCATCGAGCCGCTCGCGCAGGGCATGATATGCAGCCGGGTCGTTGAAGTCAGCCGACACATAGGCAACGCTGGATGCAAACGCCTTCCAGCGGTCGTCGTCCGGCTTGCCGGTGCGCGAAAAGCGGCTCACACCATCGTACGCACGGCTGACGAACTCGTCGTCCGTCATCTCTTTCTTGTCTATGCCCAGCAACGAAAACTGCGCCGGCATCCAGCCATCCATGTAGAGATCGAACAAGGCCGGCGCCAACATACGCCAGGTGAGGTCACCGCCAGCCCCAAAGATCACAATCGCAGCAGGATCGGGGAATATGTCTTTAGTCATCGATCGGCTCCTGAGGGCTTTGCCACTGCGTATGGAAGCTGCCCTCAGCATCCACGCGTTCATAGGAGTGTGCGCCGAAGTAATCGCGCTGCGCCTGGATCAGGTTGGCCGGCAGCCAGTCGCTGCGGTAGCCATCGTAGTAGCTCAGCGCGCTCATCAGCCCCGGCACCGGTATGCCATGCTCCGCTGCTGCACAGACAACGGCCCGCAGATCAGCCTGCCGCTGCTGCACTGCCTGGCCCAGTTCGGGGTTCAACATCAGGTTGGCCAAACCGGGATCGCGGCGAAAGGCGGCGCGAATGTCCTCGAGCAGGTCGGCCCGGATGATACAGCCGCCGCGCCAGATCCTTGCCACAGCCTCCAGATCGAGGCCGTAATCATGCGCCTGGCTGGCCTCGTGCAGTTGTGCCATGCCCTGCGCATATGTCAGGATCATGGCAGCATAAAGGGCGTTGCGCAACCGGTCGCTGAAACCGGTGTGGTTGCCCGACAGGCTCATCTGCGGGCCTTTCAACGTCCCGTTGGCCTGGTGGCGTTCGTCCTCGCGCGCCGAAAGGTTGCGCATGATCACCGCCGTGTCGATGGTCGGGGTTGGCACGCCCAGGTTCATGGCGTCCTGCGACGTCCACATGCCGGTGCCTTTCTGCTGCGCCTCGTCCTCGATCATGTCGATCAGACGGTTGCCAGTCCGCTCGTCGGAGCGTTCGAAGATGTTGGCGGTGATCTCCATCAGATAGCCGGCCAGCTCCGACTCGCTCCAGCGCCGGTACAGGTCGTGCAACTCTTCGTCCTTCAGTCCCGCGCCGCGTTTCAGCAGGTCATACGTTTCCGCGATCAGTTGCATCAGCCCGTATTCGATGCCGTTGTGAACCATCTTGACGTAGTGGCCGGCCGAGCCAGGACCGAGATAGGTGACGCACGGCTCGCCGTCCACCTTGGCGGCGGCAGCCTCCAGAATGTCGCGCACCCGGGTGTAGCCCTCCATGGTTCCGCCCGGCATGATGGACGGGCCGCGGCGCGCACCCTCCTCGCCGCCTGAGATTCCGACGCCCAGATACAGGATCTCCTTTTCCGCCAGCGTCTTGGCGCGCAGGTCGGTGTCGGGGAAGTGCGAGTTGCCGCCGTCGATGACTACATCGCCCGCCTCCAGGTGCGGCAGCAGGTCCTGGATCACCGAGTCTACCGCCGGACCGGCCGGAACCAGTATCATCACCGCGCGCGGCGTCTTGAGCAAGTCGATGAAATCCGCCACGTTGTCGGCCGCCCCGACGGGCCGGTCCTCCGCCTCCTGGCGCAGCAGATCCACCTTGCTGATGTCCTTGTCGTAGCCGGCCGCGCCGAAGCCATGATCGGCGATGTTGAGCGCCAGGTTGCGCCCCATCACGCCCAGACCGACGATACCGATATCGAGTTCTTGTTTTTTCTTTGCCATTGTTTAATTTCCTTTGTAATCTGCCAATTCCGGCAGCCTAAT
>JAWKOJ010000031.1:0-57538 GCA_041391245.1 Caldilineales bacterium | reverse complement strand
ACAGCGTTTCATCCTGTACGAGCATAAGACGACTGAAAGGCAAACGCGCATGGCCGACGACTTTATCAGCGTATTTACCGACCTGATACGCGCCACCCTTGAGGCGCCCTGGGATCCGGACGAGCCGGTCGCGGACGAGTCGTGGACCGAGGTGTGGAGCGCTGTCGATCAACTGGAGGCTAAGGCGCAGCAGGTCGCCAGCGCGGCCGATACCCTGGCCTGGGCAGGGTTTGTCATCGAGTGGCGCAGCCAGTTCATGGCGCTGGCCGAAGCCATCGTGGCGCGCCGCGGCATCGACGCGCAACATGCAGTTGAAGACTTGTTGGTGCGCGCCATCCAGGACCGCATGCCGCGGCTCGCCAGTGTGATGACACTGTTGGGCTTGATCATCGCTGTTCCCGACGTCCAGGCGCCCGGCGAGGTGCGCTACGACCTGGACTGGGAGCGGGTGCTTGAGTTGCTGGTCGATGCCGCCGCCTGGCTTACGGACCAGATTCTGGACGGTCTGGGCCTCACCGATCCTGATCAGGATCAAAACGGGGATCCGCCACCTGACCAGGATACCGGTTCGGTGCCATCGGTCATTGCGGCGCTGGGCATGATGGCTCCTCATACCATCCCGATGATCTTCAGCGGCGACTTGAAGGTCGCGCCGGTGCCTTTCCCGCCGACGCAAAGCGATCCCGCCCATGTCTGGACCCAGTTCCGCGACAAGTCCCGCGAGTGGGTGAACTTCACGCTGATCCGCACGCCGGACACGCCCCTGCCGCCGGACGATCCGGTGCAAAAGGATCGCCATCTGTTCGGTCTTGTCTCCGACGCCGATCCCGATAAGACGTTCACCTTTGCGTTGCGCTCCAACCGCTACAAGAACCAGTCCGGCGACTGGGTGTCCGACTTCGAGGTCTGGCTGATGTTCGTCCCCGAAGAGGAAGAGTTCCGACTGCCGGACGAGGGACGGCGCTACCTGCGGATCGCTCCGGCCACGCTGATGGGGTTTGGCTACGACGGCGGCGCGGCAGCCTGGCGCGCGTTCATCGACCCGAACAGCCAGTTCCTGCCGTCAAGGCCGGATGATCCGGCGGTCATCGAGTTCGTCAACGAGGACATACCCGGCCAACCGGACATCCTGATCGGCTCGCTCCACGACTCGCATCTTGTTGTGCGCGACATCGGCGCCTGGCTCAAGCTCTACCAGGACGAGCCGTATTTCGAGGCCGGTGTAAAGGTTCACGGGCTGTCCATGCTGCTCATGCCCGGCGTCTTTGGTCCGGTCAAGAAGTTCGTGCGCGACGGCATCCACCTGGACCTGGAACTGGACATCAGCTACGTCAACGGCGTCGGTCTGACCATGAACCGCTCCGGCGGGCTGGAGTCGCTGTGGGTCTTCAACATTGGCAAGTGGGGCATCACGCTCCACAGCGTCCGGCTGGTGGGCGAGGCCAAGACCATCACCGTGACCAACCCGGACGGCAGCACCAGCAAGCAACTGCGTTGGCGGGTCGCCCTGCGACTGCACTTCTCGGTCGAGCTGTGGAAGTTCCTGCTCGTCGTGGATGGCGCCGGCGTCTGGTTTGGACTCTGGGGCGGCAGCGACCCTGACGCGTGGGGCATCGATCCCTGGGTGGGCATCGGCATCGGCATCGAGGATGACAACATCCAGGGCGGCGGCTTCCTGAGCCGCTACGACGGCCTGCCGCCGGTCGTGGAGGAGTTCAGCGGGCTGGTGTACCTCAAGATTCGCACGTTTGAGGTGCTGGCATTTGCCATCTACAAGACGATGGAGGACGGCACCGATTCCTTCATCATGGTGCTGGGCACCCGCTTCCAGCCCGGCATCACGCTGCCCTACGGCCTGCAGTTGCAGGGCATTGGCGGGCTGATCGCCATCAACCGGCGGGCGGACACCGACCGGCTGTGGCAGCGCCTCACCATCGGCACCATTGGCACGATCCTCACGGCCGATGACCCGGTCAAGAACGCGCCGATTATCCTGGGCGACCTGGACTATCTGTTCCCGGTTACCAGCGGCGTCCACCTCTTTGGTCCTACCTTCAGCTTCCTCTGGCTGAAGCAGGTCAAGTTCGACATTGCGGTCATCGCTGAGATCGCCACCAGCGGCAACGCCTACGGCACAGCCGGCTTGATCAAGCTGGTCGTGCTGGGAACTGCGCGGCTGGAGCGCAAGGCAAGCAACCGCAAGCTGCTGGACATCACCCTCAACCTGGTCGGCATTCTCGATCTCGTCAAGAACTTCCTTGCGATCGACGCGGTTCTCCACAAATCCAAGGTTCTGGAGATCTTCAAGGCGACCGGAACCGCGGCGGTGCGCATGTCGTGGGGGTCCCGTCCCTATTTGATGGTAACCGTCGGCGGATTTCATCCCAAGTTCAACCCGGAGCCGGCCGTGTTCCCCAAGCTGGACCGTGTCGGGCTGGCCTACGATGGCAAGTTCAAGGACGACCTGACGCTGCGGGCCGAGGCGTATCTGGCCGTCACCTCCAACTCGATTCAGGCCGGTCTCAAGGTCGAGGCGCGCATCAAGAAGGGCAAGCTGGTCGCCGAAGGCATCCTGGTCATCGACGCGCTCATCCAGTTCGTTCCCTTCTACTTCGACGTCGCGATCAGCGTCAAGGTCGGGGTGCGCTACGGCTCACGCACCATCGCCGGCGTCACGTTGGTTGGCGGAATCTCCGGCCCGGGCCCGGTGACCATCTACGGCAAGTTCTGCATCGAGATCCTGTTCTTCGACCTCTGCTGGAGCGGCAGTTTCAGCTTTGGCAACCCGGTGACGCAGGTCGTGCAGGCCGTAGCAAGCCTGCTGGATGCCCTCCTGCCCGAGCTGGAAGCGCCCGGAAACCTGGAGTCCGACGGCAGCGACGACCGTCTCGTGATTATCAACGCAGCGACGGTGGAGAACGGCGTGCCGGTGCTGCCGCCTTTCGGCGGGCTCGTCTGGACGCAACAGCGGACGCCGCTGAACTGCCTGGTCGAACGGTTCGAGGGGACGCCTCTGTCGGCGGCCGAAGCAGTGGTCGCCACAGTCCTTGGCGCAACCATCGCGCCTGTCTTCGAGTGGTTCAGTCCTGGCTCGTTCAGCGACCTGAACGACAGCGAGGCGCTGAACCAGCCGGCTTTCGAGCGGCTTGAGGCAGGCATCCGGATCGGGCTGGACGAGCTGACGTCGGATCCGGTTGGCAAGAACATGGGTGTCAACAAGTACTACCTGCCGGAGCCGCGGTCGGGGAGTGCGCCGGCCGCCGTGGCGGTGCCGGCATTGATGGTCGACTCGGTGGATGGGCGGCAGGCTGCCAGCAGTGACTTCCAGCGTCAGGCGAGCACCGTGCGGCTGCGCCGATCCGGCTGGAGTGTGCGCGATGCGGCTGGCGCAGCCACTCACTCCGGCCTGAGCCAGACCGACGCCCACCGGCGTGCAAAACACGCCGGTGCGATGGCGCTGCCCGATATCGACATTGTAGCCCT
This sequence comes from Caldilineales bacterium, assembly GCA_041391245.1. GTDB lineage: Bacteria > Chloroflexota > Anaerolineae > JAAEKA01 > JAAEKA01 > JACKBK01. The sequence goes on along the minus strand of JAWKOJ010000031.1, from coordinate 54,055 downwards.
GCGCATCTGACGGCGCGGACGGTCTCACAACACGTCCCATCCTGTTCTGGAGGTAACGTCTATGTCCGGTTCCCTGGCATTTCTGGCCTGGACCCGCTCCGGCATATTTGATCTGGCAAATCCGCCCGGTGGCAGCCCACAGTTAGCGCGCCTTCCCGGCTCGGTAACGGTGCGTCTTGAGGAGCGTGACGGCCCCGGTTCTGCACAGCGTGCGGCCGATTTCCAGATCATGGGCCCGGGCGACGTGAAAGCGCTGGCTCGTCGGGCTGTGGTGCGGATGGTGCCGGCGCCCAACAGCAGTAATGCTGAAACGACGCTTTCTGTCCACGCGGAGCTGGCTGCGGCTGACCTGCCCTGGCGGTTCACCCCGCAGGAACACGCGGGCAAACACCTGCGGCCGTGGATCGCGCTGGTGGTTGGCACCGCCTCAGAGCCTGCGACCGGCGATGGCGAGATTGAGATCCTACCCGAAAACTTCGTAAGGCTGCGCCGTCCCGTCCTTGAGGCGCACCCACTGAGCCAGGCGGCGAAGTGGGCGCACGTTCAGGTCGCGCTGTCGGGGGATCACCCCAACATCGACGCTCTGTCAACGTCGCAACTGAACCAACTGATCGATGCCGAGGGTGGGAAACCGCTTGCCCGGCTCTTGTCGCCGCGCCCACTGGCCGTCAACCGGCTGCACATCGCCGCCATCGTACCGGTGTTTCAGGCTGACGGCCAGCTTTGGTGGGATACCAACCCACCCAACGAGGTGGTCGTGCCGGTCTACCGCTGGTGGCAGTTTCGCACGGGCGACGCGGGCGACTTCCGCACGCTGGCCGCGCGGCTGCGCGCCGCACAGCCCGATCCGGACGACGGTCAGGCGGCGGTAACATATGACCGAATCGAGCCGGCCGCGGAGGTCACGGTGCGCGGCGCGCTGGGTCCGGTGGGAGGAGTTGACAGCGTACCCGGCCAGGCGGTCGTCGATGATCTGGACGGCCTGACGACCCCTCCGTCCGACGACCGCGGCCGTCCCGTCATCGGCCTGCCGATCTACGGGTCTGCCTGGAACGACGATCCCAAACAGACGTCCTGGGGTCAGCCGGCCAACACGAATCCTAGCTACCGCGGCAGCGCCGGGCTGGGCGCCGACGCGGGCATCGACCTGCAGGATACCATCGTGGAAACGGTGAAGAAGCAGATCGGCGCCGTGAGCGAGGCCGGCCAACGGATCAACCAGTTGGTCGCGGGGCTGCAAGCTGCCGGCGCGCTGTGGAATCAACGCCTGCCGGCCAGCCCGCAACACCGGCTGCTGCTGTTCGGGCCAACTATGCGCCGCATGGCAACCGCCAACGGCTCCGTGCTGTCCCAGGTGGCAGGCGGTGAACGGCCCATGCCTCCGGCGTTGTTTTCCAGCGCGGCCAGACGGCTGTTGCGCTATGGTCCGGCCCGGACCGCGCTGGCAAAGCCGGGTGCAGCTTCGCCGGAGGTCATCATCGACCAGGCCAACACCTGTCCGCCGCTGCCCGAGGCGCGCCCGGCCAATGGCAGCCACGTGGATGATCTGACGGACATCCTGGGCCTCCCGCCGCTGGTGGATATCCTCAACAGCCAGGCAGACATCGACAAAGTCATGGCTGCCTTGAATGAGTTCTTCAACAAGCTTCCCGGATCTATTCAGGGGTCATCGATCTTCCTTGCCTTCTGGGAAAGTTTGCTGTCCTGTATCCAGTTCGCCTTCGAAAACGGCCTGCAGTTCGACTTCATCGGACTGGCCGAGCTGCTGGTCACGTTGTTCGATCCGCAACCGAGTCTGGACATCTTCCGCGGGTGGAACTGCGAGGATTATATCGGTCCAAAGGACGACTCGCTGGATGAACTGGACGATGACCTGAACCTGCCGCCGCCTGACCGCCCGTGCAGCCCGGTGGATATCGACACGCTGGACGAAGACCTGACGACCGCCATCGACCCGACCTCCGACAATCCCTGGATCGTCGAGGTGGTGCTGGACGGCATCGAGGGGTTACCCGATCCGCCGCTGGCGCCAGTCGAGATCTGTACCGGCGTCGATTTGCCGGCGTGGCGGTTCCTGCGCGACCGCCATCCAGACTGGCTGTTGCCCGGCGTCGGCCAGTTGCAGGATGACAGTGTCTTTGCCTTCGAAAGCAATTCGACCTTCGTCGAGGCGTTTTTGCTCGGCCTCAATACCCAGGTGATGTCGGAGCTGCGCTGGCGCAACGTCCCCATCGCGTCGGGCTGCACGCCCCTCAAGATGTTCTGGGGCCGGGTCGATGTCGCCCAGGACGCGCGCATCAACGACGTGATCGATGTCACGCTGTGGGACGCCGGATCCAGCCTGGGCGATCCCGGCCACTTCCCCGGTGGCGGCAGCACCAATCTGGTGCTCCTGGTCCGTAGCGACCTGTTCCGCCGCTATCCAGCGACCCTGGTGTCGGCTGTGGAAGCGTTACGCGACGGCGGCCAGCCGGTGTTTGGCCCCGGCCATGAGCCGCCCGACGACGCGCCGCGCACCTGGCCTGTTTTCCAGGGATCCATCGGCGAGGACATCACTTTCTTTGGCTTCGATCTGACCCCGGAGCAGGCGCGCGGCTATTGGCTGTTGCTGGAGGAACCGGCTTCCGGCTATCGCTTCCGCTCGGACGGTGGCCCGACTGCTGCCAACGGCGGCGACTACGCTGCCCAGACCCTCAACGTGCCGACGCGGGTGCTCATCAGCGGCGCCGAGTTGATCCCGGAGTAAACGCATGCCAACCCCCATCGAACCGCAGAACACTGACGGCCCGAGCCGCAGGTTGCTCATCGGCGGCCGTGCCGCTGAACAGGCCGCCCTGGACTGGATAAATAGCGCTCGCGATCCGAATGAACTGGTCGAGCGGTACGAGTTCGATCCCGCCGTGCTAAAGCCCAAGCCGCCGCGCAAGCTGACCTACGAGCTTGCCAAAGCCATGCTCATCTTTCGCGATGACAGGGCGCAGGGCACGCTCAAGGAACTGATAGAACTGAAGGCGCTGCCCGAGGTCAGCGACGCGGTGCTGGCCGATCTGTGGCACACCGGCAGCCAGATGGCCGGCGAACAGCCCCCGCCGCCGCAGATCCCCGCCATCGGTGTTCTGTTGCCGGTTCGCCTGGAGACTCGCTTCTATCCACCGGAAACCGCAGGGCTATCCTGGCGTCTGCGTCTGCGAATCATCCCCGACCGCGCCTCGCTGGACGACCACGACCCGCTGGCCAGCCGGGACGAGCTGACCAGCGTCGAATTATTCTGGCAGCAGGCAGACGGCGATATCGACAGCGATGCAGCCACCAAAGCCTGGCCCCTGTTCGTCTCGCGCCACGGCGGGCCGCGCGCCAACTGGCTGGCGCGGACCTTCCCGCCGGTAATGGGCGGCGACGGCACGTTCACCATCGACTGGCCAGCCGAGATCAACCAGGACCCGGCGACAACTCATCTGCGCGGCTTTCCCGAAACCGTCGATGTGTGGATTGCCCGCAGCGGTGCCGGACCGCAGCTTGCCGCCCAACTTGCCATAGACCATGGACTGGTGGACTTTAGCCTGCCGGACTTCGAGACCGGCGACGACACCCGCTGGTGGACCTCCTTCGACCAGGCGCTGGCGGCCGGACTGGCGGCAGAGATCGATCTGGGACAGTCGTTGCCCGACGACATCGACGCCCTCTATGTTGTGGGGCTCAGCCAGGAAGCTCCGGACGGCCTGTTTCGAGGCCATGTGGATGCCGGGCTGCTGGCTTCCATCGCACCGGGCAGTCCCACCAACACCGTTCACGGCGAGCCGGCGGCCGATCTGGCTCAGACTGGCGGCGTCTGGCTCGATCTCCTGCGCACTCCGCCCGACCAAACCGGCGCCGCTCAGGTCAGCCAGACCCTTACCGGAGACCCCGACCGATTGCTGCCGCTTCCGGGCGGCGACACGGCAGCCCGGATGCTGAACCAGAACCTGGTGCGCGCTCTGTGGCCGGTGTTGTGGGGCCACCCCTTCAAGGACATCCTCGGGCTGGGCGCGGCCGTCCACGAGGCCGGCTTGTGGGCGGGCGACAACCTGATCCCCGAAGGGCCGGTGCCCGCGGTTCGCATCGGCAGCGTGCCGTACGGTCTCCTGCCGACCAGTTCGCTGGCGCGCTGGTCGCCCGACAGCAGCGATCCGGCGTTCGAAGCAGTGATGGCGAGCCACCTTGCACGTCTGCGCGCCGACTGGCGCGCCGCAGCCGAGACCACCGGCAACGTCGAGAACGCCGACACTGCCAGGTTGCTGGACCTGCTGAGCCGCACCGCCTCGAGCCGGCATTATGCCTGGCGCAACATGACCTCGCTGGAGCAGTTGCTGGGTGTCTTCCTCGCCGGCGCCTTCGGTTTCCTGTACGACAACGCCATCGACTGGTGGGAGGATCTGGCCGGCGTGCCGCTGAGCTATCCCATCGACCCGCAACGCCACTTCATCGCCTCCGGCTGGCCCCAGGATCTCGCCATTCCACTGGTTGAGCCAGACAACCTGCCAGCCGGGGTGAGCTTCGCTGATGTGATCCAGATGATCCGGCAGGTTCATCCGGGACAGCTTGCCGACGGCACGTTGCTGCACGAAGCCTTCGACGACAAGATGCCCAACAGTCTGTTGATCCGGCTGCTGTGGGCGGCACGGGTCATGGCGGCAGCCGAGGTGGTGCGGGCGATGCGCGAGGACATCGGTCCTATGATGGAGCACCTGTCGCTGCCCGACGCCGTGACGCAGCTCCAGCGGGACGCGCAGATGTTCGACGTGGTGCCGCCGCGCCTCGCCGCCTCGGATATCTACCTGCGGCTGCAAGATGCGCTGCAGGCCGTTGCTGAGACGCCGACCGAAGCGTTGGAGCGGGCGTTCAAGGCAGTGCTCGATACGGCGATCTACCGTATCGACCCCTGGATCACGGGATACAGTTGGCGCCGCCTGGAAGCTCTCATCGACAACAAATACCCGATGCGGCTCGGTATCTACGGCTGGGTGGACAACCCGAAGCCGGGCACGCCCGGTCCGACCGAAGGCGGGCTGCTGCACGCCCCGTCTCCCGCCCAGGCGTTCACATCCATCGTGCTGCGCGACAAGGCCATCAACGATCCGCAGACCGATCGCTGGCAGATGGACCTGACCTCCAGCGCCATCCGCACGGCGGCGCGCCTGGCGGATGAAGTCAGACTCGGCCAGCATCTGCACGCCGTGCTGGGCCGCGAGGTCGAACGGATCGTCGCTGCCCCGGAGCTGATCCAACGGCTCCGCAACACCTACCGGCTGCGGCAGGAACATGGCGGGAGGCGCGTTTGCAACGGCAAGGCCGTGCTCGACGCGGCCGAGGTTGACCTGATCAATCTGGGGCTGACTACGTTGCACTTCGACCAGTTTGCCGCCTTGCGGGCGGCGCTGAACGCCTACGGCGATCTCCTGATCGCGGAAGGTGTCTACCACGTCGTCTCCGGACGGACCGAGATGGCCGGTGCCGCCATGGAAGCCGCCGCCGGCATGGCCACGCCGCCCGAGCTGGAGGTACTGCAGACGCCGCGCAGCGGCCGGTCAGTTGCCACTACCGTTGCGTTCTGCCTGCCCGGCGCGTCGGGAACCGTGTCTCCCACCGCCACCGCCAGCCCAACCGCGCTGGCCGATCCGTCGCTGGTTCGCTGGCTGTTCAACCAGACTGCCAGCGCGGCGGGAAGCGTCGCGGCGGCCTTCAACTGGGACGTCGTCCAACGCATCGACGACGTGACCGGCACGGTCAACGTTACGCTGGACGACATAGGACTGCGCGTCTACGACACGGCCATCCTTTCACCCGGCCTGCTGCACCAACTCGTCCTGGATCATGTGGATGGCGGGCTGGAAATCGTCACCGGTGCAGCCGGTGACGCATCCCACCAGCAGATTCTGGAGATGATCACCATGATCGGCGGCCGGCCGGCGCTACCAGAGAACCTGGTGGCGCCTGGAGACGTTGCTCCCGACCCCGGGCCTGTGTTGGCCGATCTGCGGTCAAGGCTGGAAGACCTGCGCACCTGCGCAACTGCCCTGATCGCCTTCATGAACGGCACCTTGACCGGCTCGACCAACGCCCAGAAGGGCGCCATGCGCAACGCTGCCCGCTGGGGGATCGTCCCGCAGACCAGCGCCCGCCGCTCGCTGCCGGACCAGGTTCGCGACGCCATCGACGCGCTGACCGAGCGGCTCGGCCGGTCGCCGGACCCGGCGCAAGCCGCAGAAATGGATGTGGACGAGCTGGCGCGCGCGATTGCTGAGCTGGTGTCGCCCGAGGGCCGCTTCCCCGTGATGACGCTGATCGACCGCAGCCAGCTTCCAACCCAGTTTTCCCGCAGCCCCCAGCCCTCGCCCAGCGAGTTGAGCAGCCTGGACGCCGAGTGGCTAAGTGTGAACTCCCCCGTGCGGCCGGCGCTGGCGCGGCTTGAGGCGTTCCAGCTTGACAAGCTGCTTGACGACCGGCCGGTTCTGGCTTCCTGGAGCAACCGGCCGGGCGATCCCTGGCAACAGAATGCCCCGCCAGACCCGACGACGGGCCTGGTACCCGATAGCGGGTTGATCGTCGCTTACGGGACCACGGGAACTTTGCAGAACGCCAATACGACTGTCGCCTTCTGTCTGATCGACGCCTGGAACGAGGTGGTGCCTGCCACGGCGCACGTCACGACGGCGGCCTTTGGCTTCGATGCGCCTGCCGCCCGCGCGCCGCAGGCGATTCTCTTGGCCGTGCCGCCGATACCGGGTAAAATCATGGACGGCGCTGTTTTGACGGATATCGTGGCCGAGACGCGCGAGCTGGCTCACGCCCGCATGGCCATTCCCGAAAACCTGGTGGACTATGTCAGTGCGGTCTCACCGGTTCTGCTGCCTGCCATGGGCAATACAGGCATCTTTCTGACACCGGCCGTTGGGAGAATCCTATGAGCAGAGTCTACGAACTGTACCGCCGCCTGGAAAGCATCCAGCCGTTCGGCGACCTCGAGCGCGGCTTTCGCGCCGAGGTACACGACCCGGTCTGGTTTCTCGGCCGCCAGTGGCAGATGGGCGAACACCACGGCGAGGATGCATCGTCGCCGGTCGAGGTGCGCTACGCGCTGGATGAGACCGCGCTGCTGCCCTTCGACGGCAACCCGGAACTGGACCCGCAGATCGTGCCACCGGAGGCGATCGTCGAGTCCGAGCCGGACGACTGGTGGACGCCGGGCCGCCGCGTGCGGCTGGGCAAAGCCTATGCAGCCGCAGCCGGCCTGCATCCGGTCGATCAGGCCGACCCGAGCCTGCTGCTGGCCTCTATGCCGTTCCCCTATGATCGCTTCGACGGCAATGGCTACGACGGTTTCCGGCTCTACCAGACACAGCCGCAGGATGCGGTTTTCAACACGGTGTTTGCCGAGGTGCCGCCGGAGATGCCGCGTGACCTGTGGGACCCTGCCGAACTGGCCTACAGCGCCACATTCCAAGCCGGTCCGGTGGGCCTGGTCTTGCCGCGGCATGACGGCGGCCACATCGACTGGTATTCGGTGGATGCAGCCAGCGGTTCCGTCGTTCCCGGCGCCGGACAGGCGGACCGCCAGGTCATCCCGTCACGGATGCACTATCCCGGTGCGCCTCATCCCCGCTGGTGGCAGATCGAGAACGCCCGCGTCGATATCGGGGGCTTTCCGCCCGATCGCGCACATTTCGCAACCATGTTGCTCATCGACCTGATCGCCAGCCATTCCGACGACTGGTTTACGTTCCCCGTCACGACGGCCAACGGCAACCTGGTGCAGCTGCGGGAGGTGGTGGTCAAGGATTCCTTCGACGACACGTGGACCGTGACGCCGCCGGACGGTTGGAGCCTGTTTGCGCTATCGGGCGCGCACGACACCGGACTGGATTCGGCCACGCTGCTGCTCTGGCCGGCGGTGACCAGCCCGCTGGTGGGCACGGTTCACGAGGAGGTGGTGCTGGGCGTGGACGAAGATGCCAACATGTTGTGGGCGGTCGAGATCCGTCTGAACGGCAAGGACCTCCCGACCGCGGAGTCGTCGCTGACCGGTCCTGACGACGGGCAATCCCCCAATGGGACGGGCGTGGACGGCTCAGCCAGGCTGGCCTACCGCTACAACCCGGCGTACGGTCTCCGCCCCTACTGGCATCCATACACGATCGATGACGTCAACGGGAATCGCCGCTTCGTGCAGGGCCGGCTGGCCGACCTGCGCACCAGCCCGGCCGACCTCATGCCCGAAGCCCAGGCAGTGCTGCTGCGCGACGGAGCGAACTACACCGCCGACCGGGCCCAGCAGACGGCGCCTGTCCATCAGATCGAGCCGGCTACTGTTCCTGACCAGGGCCTGCGTTTGCAGCGGCGATGGATGCTGGTCCGCCAGACCGACGGCTGCCCCCGTCTCTGGATGCAGCGGCAACGGCTGCCGTTGTTGTCGCCGCCGGCGTCGGGGCTCCGGTTCGACGTCCTGGAACAGGATGTGACTCCGGCCTGACGCACGGTCACATCGCAGACGAGGCTCCCGCGCCGGACATCTTCCTGCCACGTTTAAGATCACCAGAAGAGCGCAAGACAGATGTTCTGCCAACTCAGCCAGAACGACCTGACACGCCGCAAGCCGCCGCTGGTGCTGATCCACGGCGCGGGCGGGACGCACCGCCACTGGCCGGCCGAGCTGCGCCGCCTGCCGGACTGGACGGTCTACGCGCTGGATCTGCCCGGCCACGGCAGGTCGGGCGGCGCCGGGTTCTGCACGGTCGCTGCCTACCGCGAGGCGATCTTCGGGTTCCTGGAAGCTGAAGGGCTGGAAAAGGTCGTGCTGGCCGGTCACTCCATGGGCGGCGCGGTGGTGCAGGATTTCGCGCTGCACTATGGCGGACGGCTGGCCGGCATCGTGCTGGTGGGCACGGGAGCGAAGCTGCGTGTCGCACCTGACATCCTCACCGGGCTGCTGAGCGACTTCGAAAACACAGCGCGGCTGATCACCGACTGGTGTCATGGACCAGCAGCCAGTGAACAGCAGAAGCGCCTCTATCTCCAGCAGTTGCTGGAGGAGTCGCCCGCTGTGGTGCATGGCGACTACCTCGCGTGCGACGCCTTCGACCTGCGCGCCGACCTGCCGTCGATCCACACCCCGGCATTGGTCGTCTGCGGCAGCGCCGACATCATGACCCCGCCCAAGTTCGGGGAATACCTGTTCGCCAACCTGCCCGACGCCCAACTCCGCACCATCCCCAACGCCGGCCACATGATGGCGCTGGAAGCGCCGGAGGAAGTCACCGGCGCAGTTGAGTCGTTTCTACAGAAGGCCCTGTAACTCACGTCACAGATCGAGGCCCTTCAGATCATTCATGCCAAGGATCAACGAGGCTTCGCTGCCGTGGTGCAGGTCGTGTTCCAGCACATGGTAGATCACCCAACTGCGCGACAGCTCATAGACCTGGCCGTTCCACTCATCCGGGAAGGTTGTGGCGCGATCCGCGGGCGTCCAGCGCTGCAGGCGCGATTCGATGAACGCCCACGTCTCGTCGAGGCCGCGCGCCATCTCCGCCGCGTTCCGGGCCGGTGATTCACGCCGGTCCCACTGCATGTAAGCGTCCATCGCATCATCAGGGTCCTGCAAGAAACCGCTGAACCACCCTGCCCGGACTGAGATAATGTGCTGGACGATCTGTCCCAGCGGCCACATATGCGGGGCGGGTTGCAGCAGGAGTTGCTCGTCCGTCAGCGGAGCGATGCAGTTCTTCAGCTTCTCGTTGTAGCCGCGCCAGTTCTCGTAGATCACATCCAGCGTCGATTGTGCTTCTTGTTCCATCTGTTCCTCCTCGAGATCAAGTCCTCGTATATGGCAGGGCTGACGCTCTGCTCGCCGTCCCCTTTATTCCCGCCTCCGCGGGGATGACGTAGCAGCGATCACCTAGCTGGTGATGACGCGAACTCCGATGGTCTCGGAGCGTCCCTTCAGGACCAGCGTGCGCTGCTCGCAGTCAGCGAGCGGCAGGCGGGCGACCTGACAGGTTGCCTCGCTCACCAGAATCTCGCCGGGCCTGGCTTCAGACGCCAGACGGGCGGCAACGTTGGCGGCGTCGCCCAGCACCGTGATGTCGCTGACGCTGGTGCTGGACCCGACGGCGCCGACATAGGCCAGGCCGGTCGGTCATGGCAAATCCTCTTGGCGTGCCAGCATCTGCGCCAGCTTGACTTTTGCTTTGCGGGCCGCCTGCCCCCGGTGGCTGATCCGGTTCTTGACTGCCGGCTCCAGTTCTGCCAGCATCACTTGGTGGTCGTACTCGGCCACCAGAAACACGGGATCGTAGCCGAAGCCGTTGTCGCCGCGCGGGTCGAAGCCGATGCGTCCTTCGCACGTCCCGTCCACCGTCTGCACGTCGCCATCAGGTGTTGACAGCGCCACGACGCAGCGGAAGCGGGCGGTCCGCTCCTGCTCCGGCACGCCGGCCAGGTTGGCCAGCAGGTAGCGAAAACGCGCCTCGTCGCCCTGAACCTCCGGCGCGCCGTAGCGGGCCGAGTAGACACCGGGCGCGCCGTCCAGCGCATCGACCTCCAGCCCGGAGTCGTCGGCCCAGGTCAGCAGGCCGGTGGCAGCGGCGTAGGCGCGCGCCTTGAGAATCGCGTTTTTGGCGAAGGTCGCGCCGGTTTCGTCCACCTCGAAAGTCACCCCCTCGTCGTCCAGCCAGGTCACGGCGACAGGCAGATCGGCCAGCAGATCGCGGTATTCGCGCACCTTGCCGGGGTTGTGGGTTGCGATGAGCAGCTTGGTTGGCGGCACAGGGAATCCTCCGAAACGGGCTACAAATTGACCGAGTGCCAATCATAACATATAATCCGCGAGCGATGAATTGCCAGCCAGCCGTGTCACGGAGGAGTCGCCACCATGCCTGAGTATCCGCTGCGCTTGTTCAGTGGCAGCGCCAATCGCCCACTTGCCGAAGAAATCTCGGCGGTCCTGAAGCAGGACAGCCTTGGCTATTGCAAGACCACCTACCTTCCCGACAGCGAGATCCACGTCCAGATCAACGAACTGGTACGTGGCGACGACGTCTTCTTGATCCAGCCCTGCTCCGCCCCGGTCAACGACCACCTGATGGAGCTATTGCTCTACCTGGACGCGTTTCACCGCGCCTCGGTGCACAGCATCACCGTGGTCATGCCTTACTTTCCCTACGGCCGGCAGGAGCGCATGGCGGTCGGCCGCGAGGCGATCAGCGCGCGCGTGGTGGCGCGCATGATGCAGGAGCTGGGCGCCAGCCGCGTCATCTACGTGGACATCCACGCCGAGGCGACGCAGGGGTTCTTCGACATCCCGGTCGATCCGCTGTCGGCGCGCAAGGTGCTGGCCGCCCATTTCAAGGACGATCCCAAGTTTCGCGACGCGGTGATTGTGTCGCCGGACGTGGGCCGGACCAAGCTGGCCAGCCGCTTTGCCGAGCTCCTGCAGTTGCCGCTGGTGCTGATGCACAAGCGGCGCGAGGGCTTCAACCAGGTGCGTACCACGCACGTGGTCGGCGATATCCGCGACAAGATACCGATCGTGATCGACGACCTGATCGCTGGCGGCAGCATCCTGACCCAGTTGGACGGGCTGATCGAAGCAGGCGCCCGGCCGGAGATCTACCTTGCCATCACCCATCCTGTCCTGCTGCCCAGCGCGCTGGAGCGCCTCGACAGGCTGGACTACATCAAGCAACTGGTGGTGACCAACACAATCCACGTGCCGCCTGAAAAAATGCACCCAAAGCTGGTGGTAAAATCCGTTGCCCCCCTGCTGGCCGAGGTCATCTTCCGCATCTGGACGCGGCGCTCGGTCAGCCCGCTGTTGCAACGGCCTAAAGACGAGATCGAACCTCCGCTGTTGCGGCTTGTTCAGCAGGCCGCCCATGGCGTCAAGATCTCGGATATCTTCGAAGGAGACGATTCTCTTGTTGCAGTTTCTTGATCAGGCCGCGCCGGTTGGGGCAATCCTTGCCCTGCTGGTCGCGGCCGGCGCACTCGGCTTCACTGTCTACACATGGACGCAGCTCAAGACGTTGCGCGCCCAGTACGATGTGCTGACAGCCGGCGCTGACGGCGGCAACCTTGACGCCGTCCTCAACCAACATATGGAAAACGTTCGTGAGGCATTGGCCGAGGCGAAACTGGCCAGTGCCACCGCGGAACGCGTTGAGCAACTGGGCCGCGGCCACGTGCAGCACGTCGCGGTGCTGCGCTACAACCCCTTCAGCAACACCGGCGGCGACCAGTCCTTTGTGCTGGCGCTGGCCGATGACAACGGCGACGGCGCCCTCATCAACAGCCTGCACACGCGCGACGGCACCAGGATCTATGCCAAGCCGCTGGCGGCCTGGGGATCGTCGTACATGCTCACTGAAGAGGAGCAGGAAGCCATCATGCGCGCCCGGGGTGCGGCGGCAATTCCGAGCAACGGAAAGGTATAAACGATGTTTAGCAAGGAACGCAAACCCGATCCGGACGTGATCGACGTGACCATCGGCCCGCGGGCGACCTTCAGCGGCGACCTGCGCTGTGACGGCAGCATCCGCATCGACGGCGTGATGGAAAGCGGCCGCCTGGAGACCCTGGGCAACGTCATCATCAGCCCCGGCGCCAAGGTGATGGCGACGGTCAACGCACGCACGGTGTCGATCTCCGGCGCGTTCAACGGCGAGATCGACGCGCAGCGGGTCGAGTTGCTGGAAGGCGGCCGCGCCTGGGGCAAGATCAAGGTGGCGTCGTTCCTTCTGGACGAGGGCGCCTATCTGCGCGGCGAGCTGGTGATGCAGGAGGAAACGCCGCTGGAGCCGTTTGCATTGCCGCGCGGCACAAATCCGATTCCGGTGGTCGATAAGCCCGTCGAAACACCTGCTGCCCCGATCCCGGCGGCTGAGGTTCCCGACGAAGGGTGATGGGTGGGCTGGCCCTGCCAGATAGATCTCAAGTAGTACTTTTCTGCATCTCTTTGGGCGATGTCGGGCGCTTGACATGATGGTACAATAATGGGGTGGCGTGTGTGCGCAACTCACACCTTCTTCCGCCGCCGCGGCTGTGCGGGATCGTAGTGCATCGGAATGGTTTTGATCCTGCCACACTTGGTGGTAGAATGGACGCTGTCGTCCCGGTTGAATTCTCCATCGGCGTCAGCAGCCGTCATATCCCCAGGAAGCTCGCGACCGGATACCGCATTCAGTTCGAACGAAGGAGTTTGACCTATGTGTTGCGCGTTCCTCATACTGGTTACGCTTGGCCCTCGTGTTCTCAACGTTCTCTGGTGGATTGTAAGCCCGGTCCGCTGGCAGGCAGCGTTTCTCAACTGGCCCATCAGTTGGTGGATCTGGCCGATAGCCGGCATTGTTCTGTTGCCGTGGATGACACTCATGTATGTGATCGTCGCACCGGGTGGCGTTACCGGATTGGACTGGCTTTGGATCGGCCTGGGACTGGTGGCCGACATTGCGTCGTACTCCAGCAGCGCGAAGCGTCAGTCGCTTCCCGGATATACCGGACGCTGACAATCGGTCTGGCCGCTCAGGGCCAGACCGACACTTTGGTTTGAAGTTCAAGAAAGGAATTCCCCAATGATTAGTGGACCTGTCGATTTTGTGGCCGTTGGGTTTCCCGGCGGCGGCCTCAACGAGGAGTTGATTGCGAACCTTATGGAGCTGGTGGACAGCGGCATCGTCCGCCTGATTGACGCTGTCGTGGTAATCAAGGACGAGGAGGGTGAGGTCACCGCGCTGGAGGTGGAAGACCTGGATGCGGCCACGGCAGCGATGCTTGCTCCGTTGGCCGGCGACCTCACAGGAATGGTGTCGGTCGGGGATATTGCAATGATCGCCGAAGAGCTGGAGAACGACTCGCGCGTGGCGATGCTCCTGTTCGAGAACCTCTGGTCAATCAAGCTGCGAGAAGCTGCCTTGCCCAACGGCGGCCGGCTGCTGATGCATGTGCGTCTCCCCGATGAGGCAGTGCAGCAAGCGTGGGAAGATATGTCGGGGCTGTAGGCCGGGCAACAAGCAGATTGACCGAAATCACGTTTCCCCATTTTGACACAAACAGGAGATTACTATCATGGTAGGACGTATGAGAAGGACAGCGCGCCGCAGACGTGTCGCGCGCGTCGCTGTAGGCACAGCCGTAGTCGCCGGAACCGCCGGTGCAGTTCGCCACCATCAGGAAAAGAGATACGCCGCACAGGACCAGCAGGCCTATGAGGCTCAGCAGTACGAGGACGAGCAGGACGAGTACTACGAGGACGAGCCCGAGCAGGAGCAGGTTGCCGCCCCTGCCCCGGCGGCCGCGCCTGCTCCAGACATGAGCGCGCAGTTGAAGAACCTGGCAGACCTGCATGCCTCCGGCGTGTTGACCGACGAGGAATACTCAGCAGCCAAGGCAAAGGTCATCAACGGCTAGCATGCGGCGCACAGCCGGCTGACAACCTATTGAACGAAACTGGCGTCGTACCTGGCTGCGACGCCAGTTGAATGATTTCATGCGATCCGCTTGCCGGATCAAGGTCACAAACTTTACATAAGGAGAAAAGATCATGAGCGAAGAACAGCAGACGGACGTGCAGCCGACCGAAGCTGAGTCCGGCGAGACTACCGAGTCCACCGAGGTTCAGCCGAGCGATGCGCCGCAGGCCGAGGCCCCGCAAGAGGCCATTCCCGCCGTTGGTTTTCTTGTCGTTGCGTTTGTCGATGAAAACGCTGCCGACGAAGCGCTTGACGAGATGAAGAGGGCCAAGAAGCAAGAGGAATTCTACTTTGAAGACGCAGCGGTCATTCGCCAGGACGCCAATGGCAAGGTTCACTACCACGAGACCGGCGACATGAGCACCGGCAGGGGCGCCGGGTACGGCGCCATCGTCGGCGGCATCCTCGGCATTCTGGGCGGACCGGCGGGCATGGCGCTGGGCGCCGGCGCCGGTGCAGCCGTCGGCGCGGCGATTGCCCACCGGGACACTGGATTCCGCGATGAGAGCCTGAACACGATCGGTGTCGCGCTCAAGCCCGGCACATCGGCAGTCGCCGCCATTACCAGCCGTGATTTTCTGAAGGCTGTCCAAAATGAAGTCCCCATCGAAGACGTGCGCACCGTCATCAGGAACCTGGCGCAGCGAATCTCCGACCGGCTGGCGGAAAACATGAACATGGCGATTGGCCTGATCCTGACCGAGGAGGGCCTCGGCATCAAGGAAGTCGCAGCCAACGAAGACCAGGTCGAGGTAACCGGCGCAGTCATCACCAGCGATCTGGTCGCGGTGGGTGCGGGTATCGCGACGGCTGAAGGCGTCGCCTACGAGGTTGCCGTCGCCACCGAGGAAGGCGCCGTTGCCGAAGCAGGTGTCATTACCGCAGAGGGCGCGCTGATCGTCGACGACGTCGTTACCGACGAGGGCGAGCTTGTCGCTGCAACGCTTGCCGTGCCGGAAGATGAAGGCGAAGCAACGCCCGATGCTGGCGAGGAAGAGGCAGCCGAGACATCAGGTGACGCTGCGGAAACCGAAGCGCCGGCCGATGACGCAACGGCCTAGGCCTGCGTTCCGGTGCTGATCGGACACAGCACCAGCCCCACAACTGAAGCACGAAAAACTGCCGCCAAACTCGATGAAGTTTGGCGGCAGTTCTTCGTGCGCTTATACCTCGTGGTAGCCAACCTGCTGTCCGCGGGCGCCGGCAGGTCGGGAGCGGCGCTGAACGGCGCGCGACCACCCAACCGCCCGGCCCTGCGCCAGACCCACCACGACCATCATACCGAACCCCAGCACGTAGAGCATCAGGAAGGGAACAGCGTAGGCGTGGCCGCGCAGCAGCGCCACCGCCACGGTTGCCAGCGCGTACAGCGTCAGCGCCAGTTCGCCTATCACCATCCCGGTCAGCGGCAGGGCGTAGGGCTTGTCACGCCACTGGCCGTTGCGCTGCTCAAGCTGGAACTTGGGCGTACGGCGAAAATCGGCCGGACGGCGGCGCAGGCCGCGGAACACTGCGACCGTGTCGTTCAGCGCCAGACCGGTGCCCAGCAGCACCAGCAGCGGCAGCGCGGTCAACCGCCACAGCCAGCCCTGCCTGCCGGCCTCGCGCCCGTGCAACCTGTGCTGCGACACGGCGTAGAGCAGCGGCGGGCCAACACTGGCCACGCTCAGATACGCCAGCAGCCAGCGCACCGGACTGTTGGCAAAGCCGTCGAACCAAAGAACGGGCAAGGTGAGCAGCAACAGCAGCAACATCAGCGGGTGGCAGAAGTATGCGCCCAGGTGGATCAGCCCTTCGATGCGGTGGCTCAGCGGGCGCTTGCTGCCGGCCACCGCGCCGCCCAGCTTGCGGAAGGTCTGGATTGACCCGGTCGCCCAGCGCGCCTGCTGGCGCTTGAAGGCCGCCAGTTGCGGCGGAATCTCGGCCGGCGCGGCCACGTCGCCCAGATACAGGCCGCGCCAGCCGCGCAGCTGCGCCCGGTAGCTCAGGTCCAGATCCTCGCACAGCGTGTCGGCCTGCCAGCCGCCGCTGTCGTCGATGCACTCCCGGCGCCACAACCCGGCCGTGCCGTTGAACCCGAAGAACCAGCCGCGCTCCTGGCGCACGCTCTGCTCGACCACGAAGTGCCCGTCCAGCGCCAACGCCTGCGCGCGCGTCAGCAGTGAGTAGTCCTCGTTGAGGTGCGCCCAGCGGGTTTGCAGATAGCCAGCCTGGCTGTCGGCGGAGAACGCCGGAACCGTCTGCAGGAGGAAATCGGCCTCCGGCACGAAGTCGGCGTCGAAGATGGCGATGAACTCGCCCCTGGCTTGAGACAGCGCAGCAGCCAGCGCGCCGGCCTTGAATCCGGGCCGTTCTGTGCGGTGCAGAAGCTCCATATCCAGCCCTTGTGAACGGTAGCGCTCGACGCAAGCGGCTGCAATCGACGTGGTCTCGTCGGTGGAGTCGTCCAGCACCTGGATCTGCAACTGGTCGCGCGGGTACTCCAGGCGAGCGACCGCGGCCAGCAATCGCTCGGTGACATGGAGTTCGTTGAAGACCGGCAGTTGCACAGTGACCGCCGGCCAGTTGGCCGGCGGCGGTGTTTCGGTTCGGTTGGTTCGGCGGCGGCGCAGATAGAGCACCGTCAGCAGCAGCGAGTTGGCGCCGTAGACGGCCAGCAAGATGGCCGCTGCTGCGTGTAGCAGGGTCAGAACGAGCACTCGTTCACTCCTTGGTTAGCATTGTGTGTCGATGCACAGATTGGGCAGTATAGCATCTGGCGCGCGTTCGCACAAAAAGAGGCCCGACTTTTTCGTAAGAGTCGAACGTCTTCAGCCTGCCATGGACCTGTACACCGCCAGCGTCTGCTGGGCCGCGGTCTGCCAGGTGAACTGGGCTGCGCGCGCCAGGCCGGCTGTCCGCAACCGGCGATGCAGCGTTGGATCCGCCAGCGCATGACCGACCGCGGCGGCGATGGCGTCAGTGTCTGTTGGATCGACCAGCAGCGCGGCGTCGCCGGCCACCTCCGGCAGTGAACTGGCCCGGCTCGTGACCACCGGCGTGCCGCTGGCCATGGCTTCCAGCACGGGCAACCCGAATCCCTCTGCAAGCGACGGGAAGAGGAACAGATCAGCGCTCCGGTAGAGGTGTGCCAACTCCTGTTGTGATACGTGCGCTACCCGGCGCACACGACGGATATCGAGATCGGGATGTTGCGACAACAGTTCTGCGTCGGACAGGTCGTCCGGGCCGACCAGCACCATCCGGTGCGGCAGCGTGGTCGCGTTGGTCAGCCGGGCGAAGGCTGCCAGCGCGCGCCTGCGATTCTTGTTGGCGAAGCTGCCCCCGACAAACAGGATGGTCGGCGGATCGGCCGTCTGATCCCCCGCAGCGGCCGGATGAAATGTGTCCTTTTCGACGCCTTCGTGGACGACCACGCAGCGGTCGGGCGACGCCCGCAGCAGGTCGATGGCGTCGGCGCGCGTCGCCTGGCTGACGCAGATCAACCGCGTTGCCCGGCGCGCGGCAGCCATCTGCCGTCGATACCAGAGGCGGTTGACGGTCTTGCCGCTGAACAACTCGGGCACCCGCAGCGGCAGGAAGTCGTGCAGCGTCACCACCAGCGGCTGCGGCACGCGCCAGGGAATGCCTGGCACGCTCAGGGCCGCCACGAAGCCAGGGGCGTGGAACAGGTCGGCGCGCTGGCGTCGCAGCAGCGCGGGCAGTGCAATCTGATGGCTGGCGAAGCCGCTCAAACGGCCAAAAGGGGGCCGACGCAGTGACAAGGGTGTGACACGTGGCGGCAGGTGGTCGAATCCCAGATCGCGGCAGAGATCGTCCGGCGTCCCGTGGATGATGGGCAAGAAGTCATCGTCGCTTTCCAGCAGCAGCAGCGCCCGGAGCAGCTCACGCGTGTACGTGCCGATGCCGCGGGCGCGGTGGCCGGTCTGAAGCGGCGTGGCGTCGAACAGGATGCGCATGAGGAGACAGCGGCGTCCAACGGGGCGATCAGCCAGAGTTGGGTGAAATCGGCTCTGGCGTTGGAGTCGGGCGCTCGATGCGAAGCTGGACTGAGTTGGGCACGACGGTGGTGCGCAGCCCTTCAGGAAAGATCAGCGTCGGCGTCACGGTGTGAACGCCCGGGGCCAGTTCAGTGACATCGACGACGACTCGCACAAGCTTGTTGTCCGCGTTGATCTGGTTCAGTATCGGCAGCGGCCCGGCCAGCAACACATCGACCGACGAAGGACTGCGGCCGACCGTGTCCCCCTGGCGCAGCCCTGTGACCTCGACCGGGACGGTCAGACGCAGATTTCCTTGCTGAGGAACGACTGAGATCGTCACCTCGACACTGCCCTCGGTCACGCCGCTTTCGTTCAAGGGTGTTACACTGGCAGGTGGAGCCAGCGGCACCCGGCGCACGATCTCGCCGGCGACGCCGCTTACGTCCACCGGGATCGTATCGACGAAGCTGCCGATGGATTCGAGGGTGGTCGGCGGCCCCAGCAGCGTCACGTTATTGGGAACGACGTTGATGTTGCTGATCCAGTAGCCGGGTGCGACGGTGCCGGTGATGACCACGTGGACGGCGGTGTCGCGCGTGTTGAAGCGCTGATTGATCGGCACCGTTACCTGCACCGTTTCGGGGTCCGTGGTGAGGCCGGTCAACACGTTGCCGGCGGCGTCCTTGAGAACGACCGGTCGATCCTCGCGCACTGTGCTGCGCGCCCCCTTCAACTGAATCGTGGCCTCGGCGCGGGCGATCTGGTCCACGACTTCACTCGGTCCCGTCACGACGAGCTGTGTCGGGGATGCTGTCACGTCGCCGGCGACGTCGTACGAGAAAGGCAGGGTCTCGCGGTCCAGAAGGGTGACTGCAACCGTGAGTGTCTGGCTCGCCTTGGGTTGCAGCTCGACGTCCAGCGCCGACGGGTCCACCGAGATCACGCGCACCCGCTCGTCGTTGCTGGTGACCGAGATTGGTACCCGGTGAACGTCGGCTCCCAGGGTGGCAAGGTCGGCGGTGGCGCGAAAGCTCTGGGCAGTAATCGCGGCGATCGCGTCCTGGGGCGCCTGGATGTTGGCGGTAACGGTCTGCGGCACGTCGCTGACAACCAACAGGTCTTTCGGCTGGTTTGTCAGGCGCAGGGCGATCGACCCAATGGTTTCGTTCTGCGGCGGATTGACCTGATTGGCCACGATCAGCCAGGTCGCCACCGCCAGCAGCATGGCTGTCAGAAAGGTGGCGAGCAGGCCAAAGGAGTCGATCAACATTGCCCGCGGGGTGCGCCGCGGGCGATCCTGTCTGCGGCTGCTGCGCCTGACAGCAATCAGGCCCTTGACGCCATTGGTGTTGGCCCGCAACGGGTCGTAGAACCGGTAGAGATACTCGCGCAGTTCGGTCGAATCCAGATCGTGATGCAGCACGCCGTTCTCCGCTACCGAGATGGCGCCGGTCTCCTCGGAAACGACCACGGCCAGACAGTTGGACGTTTCGCTGATGCCCAGCGCGGCCCGATGGCGCGTTCCCTGATGCATGCCGTCCGGCAGCGGGTGTTCGCTCAGCGGCAGCACGCAGGCGGCGGCCACCACCCGATCCTCGCGCACGAGCACCGCACCGTCGTGCAGCGGCGTCTTGTCCTGGAAAATCGTCTCCAGCAGATCGGCAGAAAGGTCAGCGTGCAGCGGCACGCCGGTGCCGATCACGTCGTTCAGTTCTGTCGTCCCTTCGAGCACGATCAGCCCACCCACCCGCCGCTGCGACAGGTTGGTTGTCACCCGCAGCAGCACCGGCACGACGCGGTGCACCAACTCCGTCGGGCGTATCTGCAAGAAACCCAGCGTTCGGCCCAGCCGCTCCAGCCCGCGCCGCAGCTCTGGCTGAAATATCAGCGGCGTGGCGATCAGGCCCAGCACCAGCGCCGCCCGCAGCACCCAGGTAAAGGTTGGCAGTTGCAGCAGCGCAGACACGCCGACCGCGAACAGCGCCAGGATCAGGATGCCGCGCAATAACACTGCTGCCTGCGAGCGACGTACCACGATCAGAATCCCGAAGTACGTCAGCGAAACGAGCAGCAGGTCGAAGACAGTTTCGATCTGTCGAACGCTGTAGAGCAGATATGCCAGGTTTTCCGGCAATCGGTCTAGAGGGAGAAAATCAAGCATGAGAACATTTCATCAACCATGACGTCAAAACAAGCCATTGGTTGCGCGCATCTTGCAGTGACACGGCTTGCGCGCAGCAAATGTTCGCGACCGCGCACGGGTGGCAACGAGCCTATTGGTCTTCATTCAATTCGAGCTCGCCTTGACCCCATTCGGTCCAATCTGCATTGTGAATGTAGATCCACACATCGGTGCCGATCACCCATCGTGAGTCGTCAGGGAAAATGAACTGAATTGTAACGGGGTTAGCCGGGTTGGTGGGCGTGGTTTTCGTCGTACCCTCAATGGCAACGGCCTGACTGTACGGGAGGCCGGACTCGACAATCGAAACGGATACTCGAATGCCTGGTGTCCAGTTGCCGCTGGTAAGGAGGATCTCGTCGCCGGGCAGCGCCGGGAAGGGAGACACGTCAATGTTCCGCCCATTCCCTTCAGGTGTGATCCGCGGTGTGGGTGTGGGTGTTGGCGTGGCTGAACCGCTGGTGGGCGTCGGAGTCGGCGTACCGGTGGCGCCGGTTGGTGTCGGAGTCACGGTGGTGTTCGGGTCTACAGTTGCCGTGGGCGTCGCCGTGGTGTTGGGATCATCAGTGGGTGTTGCCGTAGCGGTCGAGCCAGGCACAACGGTCGGCGTGTCGGTGGGTGTTGCCGTGGGCAGGCTGGTTGCTTCCGGCGTTGCCGTCGGCTGGTCAGGTGTTGCGGTTGAAGGCTCAGTCGTGGGAGGGGATGGTATCTCTGGCGTCGGCGTTTCCTCCGCAATCACCACGTTCCAGCTCAGGGCGATGCCACCCGCGCCTTCGCTGTTGCGCAGCTCCACCGCCACACTGTGCCGCCCGGCGGCCAGCGTCGTTTCCGCAGTGACTTCCTGGCCGGCCGGTCCTTGCCAGGCGTCCAGCACAATTTGGCCATCCACCAGCAGGCGGGCGCCGTCGTCGGGAATCACAGTCCAGCGATAGACGCCGTCCACAAATTCTAACGAGCGTGTCCAGCGAGCAGCGAAGTTGTCTGCCGCCAGGACGCCCGGCGAAGGCCCACTGCGGCCCCAGTTGAAGTTGACAGCCGGGTCGTTGCGTATCAGCGCGGGCGCGCCGGTCAACTCGGGGCTGGCGAAGTACTCGCCGCGCCAGTCGGGGTAATCGTTGCTTTCAGACCAGCCTACGCTGATGAACGCTGGCCCGCTGGCGTTGAAGTACTCGACCACCACATCGTGTTCCCCGGGCATCAGGTCCAGGCTGCCGCTGACGGGTCCAGGTTCAGCCGCCCAGCGATCGATGACGATCTGCCCATCGACGTAGAGACGCACACCGCCATCGGCCGAGACGTCGAACGCGTAGCGCCGGCCCTGGAAAGGCGCGTGTGGTCCAGCGAGCTGAGAAGCCGTCTACCGGCAGGCCAGGCGCGGGCGCGTCGCTGCCCCAGTTCATGGACAGGCTGTTGTCAACCCGCTGCAGCACCGGCTCACCGGCCAGATTGGGGTTGTCGAAGTAGTCACCCCGCCAGCCGCCTTCGCCTGAAACGACCAAGGGCAGATTGACGGTGCCGTTGCTGGCATCGGGTGTCGCATCCAGGAGCGGGGAGTCTTCGGGAGAGTTCGCTGCAACGACGAGCCGGTCGGGTGCAACCAGGACGCGGAAGGTGCGCGCCGCCAGGCGGCCAGAGTCGAGACCCTGCGCCAGAACCGTGGTAAACCCTTGTTGCAACCACTGGCCGGCGTCGACGATGGCCTGAAACGCGCCTGTCTCGTCAGCATCTTCCACCACCAGCGTTATCCGCGCTTGCACGCCGCATCCGAGTCGGCTACCAAACAGATCGCGACTTGTTCGCCAGCCGCCAGCCCAGGCCGCTGACGTTGATCCGGCTCTCGTCATCCACGGGCGCAGCAGCCGGCGACAGATAGACCGTGGCCGGCGCCTGGGGCCGGTTGGCATTCAGCAGAATTGCGACAACAATTGCAACTACGACCAGCAGGACGGCGGCAGCGATTGCCAGAACCGCCAGACGGAGGCGACTCCTGCGCGGTTGGATTTGAGGCTTGGAGGAGGTGTTCATAAATCTGACAGCCTGCACGAGACGTCGGTGCCCCAAGCTTCGGAAGGCTGGCATGGTCCGGCCACTTCCTGGGGCTGGCAGCACGTTTCTGACAACAGCGGCAGGCTGGGCATCGATTATAGCACAGGTATGAAGGGGGCGCCATGATTTTGACATCGTGATAGCTGGGGCGTATATTGACAATGCCATCAAATGGAATAAAATGCTGGCGTGTCTGGGCCTGCCAGGTACGAAGTTCAGCGATGGTCCAATGGGAACTCCATGCATGTGCTTGTGGTGCATACCGATCCGCGTTTCTTTCGCGAGTTGAAGCCACTGATCGTTGCCCAGGATGCGACCGGTGCATATCTGGCCAGCCTGGCCGAGATCCGGCCACAGATCGAGGCGCAGTTCCCGGACCTTATCGTGCTGGAGCACCAGTGCCTGGTGGCTGGCACAGAGGCGTTGGCCGGCGCGTTTCGCAGATCACAACGACTGCCGATGGTCTTCCTGACGACCGCTGACAGCGATCGGATCCGCAGCGGCGAGGATGCTATCCGTCTGACGGGCCTGATCGCCTATCTGCGCAGCCAGACAGACCAGCGACGGGCGCAACAGATCACGCAGGTTGGTCGCATGCGAATCCATAGCGGGCGGATGCGGGTCGCACTGGACGATCGCTGGGTTCGCCTGCCGCCTATTCAGTTCCGCATCTTGCACCACCTGGCGTTGTCTCCCGGCACTGCGATCCAGCATCGCGAGCTGATCGATGTGGCGTGGGGCCCAGAAGCTGCCGACGATGACGACAGGCGCGGTTTCTTGAAGGTGCACATCATGCAACTGCGGCGGACACTGGGCCCGGAGTTCAAAGACTATATCCAAACTGTGCGCGGACAGGGGTACGCCTTGGTGGACCCCAATTCTGATGAGTAAGCTGGAGGTTACGGATGCCCGTTGTAAGATGCCGGATGGCAGACTGCGTAAACTGGGACGAGGACTATTGTTCGGCGGCCCGCATCAACATCGATGAGGAGGGGGTTTGCCTGACCTATGCAACCATCGATGACAGCGTGGCAGTAATTGACCAGGACGAGGATTTGGACACCGAAGTCGAGGAAGAAGAGGAGGATCTGATCGACCTGGACGACGATGACGAGGATGACGACGTTGTGCTGCGCGGTCGCAAGAGTTGGTCCGATTGGTAACCGCTTGGCCCCGATGCGCGCAACCACCCGCTTCAGGTCGTCCGTGTCGCCGCCCCAAACGAGAGACCCCATTTCATGTCCCAGATCATCTGTCCCCTGTGCGAGAGCGCGCTCAATCTTCCCAAGAACGCGCAATTGAACAGCACCTTTTTTTGTTCCCGCTGCGATTGTCTGTTGCAGGTGGTGGCGGTGGAGCCGTCCGAGGTCGATTTTCCGTTCAAAGCCAGCGCTACCAGCGATGAACCGAAGCTTGGTCGCCGTCTGAAGCGACCCAATCCGACGAAGTAACAACCGTCCGTAGCAGGCGCTTCAGCGCCTGCTACGGACGAGAAAAAAGAACGGAGCAGGCGACTTGCCTGCTCCGTTTTGGTGTCTTCGATTGGCGATTTATTCCGCGACGAGACTCGTCTTGCTCCTCCTTATTCAAATGACTTGATTAGATCAGTCCCAATCGTCGTCATCGTCATCGTCGTCGCCGTCATCCCAGCTGTCGTCGTCGTCATCGTACAGGTCGTCGTCGTCCAGGTCATCTACTTCTTCATACTCGAAGAACTCGAACGCCTCACCGGACGAATTGCACTCGGGACACGCCTTTGGACGGCGGTTGGAGCTGCCTTCCTCGATGTATCCGCAATCCATGCACTCCCACTCGCCTTCCAGTACCTGGGGCTCTCCTGCCCTGGACATGGCCATTTTGCTTACTCCTGAATTTGGTGCTCTGGCAGCCTGAAAATGCTACCTGTGCCGAAGTATAGCACCCTGGGAATCGAGAGTCAATAGGCTGTTGGGTGAAATTGCGGTAAAGTTTTCCTTACTTTTCCTTTGTTTCCTTGTTCCAGGGATTGCGCAGCATGGCAGCGACACCTAACACTGCGCCGTATGTCAGATGCCCCGCGAGAATGAACCAATGCCGCCAGACCTGTTGCACCAGCGGATTGAGGAACAGGATTACCACAAACGTGGCGATGAACCAGATAAAGAAGCCGTAGTAGACGGCAATGATCAGCAGCGAAGGCGTGTCTACCGGTTCCTGGGCAGTGGCGTACAGCGCTCCCAGCAATGCTCCCAGGACGAACATGGTCACGATGCCGGCGATGCTCAACAGACCCGCATAGCCGGCCGGCACGGCGTCGGCGCCGGTCACGAACGCGCCCGGCGCGTTGATGGGCGTCCAGAGTCCATTGCCGGTCGCGCTGCTGCCCAGCGCGACGACCACAGCCAGTGCCAGCGTCCCGACCAAACCTGCGACGACTCCCTGGCGCACCGTCAGTATCTCCATCCGGTGCATTCGATGGTGATATTCGACTGTCATAGCTCCTCCTCCTGCTGCCACCCTGCGAACGGCGCGGCCTCGAAACCGCCCGCGCCATCGGAGACGATCTGCCGGACGTGCAGTTCTGCGCTTTCCAAAAGATTGTCGCACTGCCTGGTCAGTCGAACGCCGCGCTCGAACAGGGCCAGCGACTCGGCCAGGGTCAGGTCTCCCGCCTCCAGCGCTTGCACGGTTTCGTGCAACTGCTGGAAGGCGTCTTCAAAACTCAGGTCTTGCAAAGATTCTGTCATGTCAACTCACTGTTGGGATTTATCGCTGTTTTCGCTGCGGCCGGTCTGTGACCGTGCCGCCGGCGGCACGGTCACAGACCGGCCGCAGCACTTGCAGCACCTTTTGAACCTGTGGTGTCAGCTCACCGTTGCATCGAACTCGCCGTCAGCAACCCGGGCCCGGATGAGCGTGCCGGGCGTGGCCTGGGCGACGGAAGAGATCACAGCGCCGCTGGCCGGTTCGTGCAGGATCGCATAGCCGCGCGCCAGCACCGCGTTGGGGTCGAGGCTCGCCAGCCGCGCCCGCAGCCCATCGACCTCGGCGCGAAGCACCGCCAGCCTGTGAGCGGTGGTTCGCGCCAGCGTTCGATTCATGTCGTCCACCTGCTGGCGGCGGGTTGCCACCTGCACAGCCGGGGACAGCCGGTCCAGCAAGCGGCGCGTCTGGGCCACCTGGCGGCGCTCACGGTCGATGCGCTGGGTCAGCGCGCCTTGCAGCCGGTTGCTCAACGCCGGCAGTTGGCCGGCCAGTTCCTGCCGGTCCGGCACAGCCAGCGCGGCTGCACCGGTCGGAGTCGGCGCGCGCTGGTCAGCCACCAGATCGGCCAGGGTGAAATCGGTCTCGTGGCCAACCCCGCTGATGACGGGAACAGCGCTGGCGGCAATGGCGCGCACCACCCGCTCGTCGTTGAACGCCCACAGCTCCTCGATCGCCCCGCCGCCGCGGGCGACGATGATCACGTCCACCGGCTCGACGCCCAGATGCCAGGCGTTGAGCAGCTCGACTGCCGCCGCGATCTGTGGGGGCGCCTCAACGCCCTGCACTGCGGCCGCGGCCAGCAGCACATCAACCAGCGGATAGCGCACGGCCAGTGTGCGCAGAATATCGCGCAGTGCCGCCGCTTTCGATGAGGTGACGATGCCGATCCGTTGCGGCCAGTCGGGCAGCGGCCGCTTGCGCTCCGCGTCGAAGAGGCCCTCCGCGGCCAGCTGCGTCTTGAGCGCCTCCAGTTCCTGATACAGCCTGCCCAGGCCTGCCAGGTCCAGCCGGTCGGCGTAGAACTGGAGCTTGCCCTGCGGCTCGTAAAGGGAGACGTACCCGTGGATCGCAACCTGCTCGCCGTCGACCGGCAGCCTGCGCAGCCGCTGAGCGTCGGTGCGCCACATGACACACGGCATCACCGCCCGCGAGTCCTTGAGGGTGAAATAGCAATGGCCGGACGCGGCCTGCTTGAAGTTGCTGACCTCGCCCTCAACCCAAACGTTGCTGAGACCGGGGTCAACCTCAAGCAGGTCCTTGACGTGGCCGACCAGTTGCGAAACGGTGATCATTGGATGAAAGTGTCTTCTCTTGCCCTGTGGCCGGTCTCTTATGCTATGGCCGGTCTCTTATGCTGTGGCCGTCTCTTATGCTGTGGCCGGTCTCTT
Organism: Caldilineales bacterium; assembly: GCA_041391245.1. Lineage (GTDB taxonomy): Bacteria > Chloroflexota > Anaerolineae > JAAEKA01 > JAAEKA01 > JACKBK01. The sequence continues at coordinate 27,213 of JAWKOJ010000031.1, read as the reverse complement.
ATGCTTGCCGGTCTCTTATGCTGTGGCCGGTCTCTTATGCTGTGGCCGGTCTCCGACCGAGCCACCCGTGGCTCGGTCGGAGACCGGCCACGGCGCACAAGGATGGTCGCAGTTTGTCGTTCATTGTCCGGCGGAAAGCTTGACCAGCCGGCGGGCGGCGACGGTGGGCGGGACCATCAGTTGGATCGCGCCCGGCAACACTTCGATGGTGACCGGTGTCGTACCAAACGGCTCGGCGTCCACGTGAACCGGCCGCGGCGTGTCGGCGTCGATCTGCACGCGCCGTCCCGCAGCATAGCCGATGCCTGGCGTGCCGATATGCTGGCCGGTGCTCAGCTTCCAGAGCCTGTCCATGCCGTTGAAGACTGTGATGTTGTGGAAAAACGTCACGTCCAGAAGGCCGTCGTTCATGGCAGCGTTGGGCGCCATGTCGAACACCACGGCATAGCGCTGGATGTTGCTGGCCACGGCCAGCACCCCGCGGCCCTGAAACTGCTGGTCGTCGACCTGTACGGTGTACAGCGGCGACCGGTAGATCTCCCTGACCTGCCCGACGGCGCTGGCGACATAGGCCAGCGCGCCCAGCCACTGCTTGGCGGCTGGATTGGCGGCAACCTCGGCCGTGATGGCTGCATCCAGCCCGACGCCTGCCCAGCAGACGAAGACCCGCTGGCCGGCGGCGTTGGAGACCCGCCCCAGGTCCACCGCCATTGCCCGCGACCGGACCAGCCAACCGGCCGCGTCGGGCAGGACGTCGAGCACACCCGGCACCGGCGCCGGCAGTCCCAGATCGCGCGCCAGCACGTTGCCTGTGCCGGCCGGCAGAATGCCCATCGCGGCGACCGGTTCGCCGGGATCTGCCATCGCCAGCCCGTTGGCGACCACATTGATCGTGCCGTCGCCGCCGACCGCTGCCACGACATCGAAACCGGCCGCGCCGGCTGTGCGGGCCAGTTGCTCGGCCTCGTCAACGCTGTGGTCGCCCGCGACTCGACCTGCCAGCCGGCCTGCTCGAAGATAGAGATGGCCTCGGGCAAGCGGCGCTGGGAACCGCGCGCGCCGGCTGAAGCGTTTGAAAGTAGAAGCAATCGCATTGGTGAAAGGGCTCGGACAGGGCGTTGGCCGGTGCTGGTCGCCAGCAGATCGGCCACGACTCCCGCGCCGCGCATTCTACCACAGCGCGGACCATGCGCAAAGCAGTCGCCCCAACCAGGGTGGAATGGAAGCGAATCTGATTGACAGGTTGTGGCGACAATGCTAGAATCGAGATGTGTGACGATACCCCGCCGTGCCTCGCCGAGAACCAAACAATCGAACCAGTGCTGCCCCAACGAGGAGGTACTCTCCATGATCGATCAGTCTGAACTACAGAAATTGGTGGAGTTCAACGCCGCCAGAAAGGACATTAACGTACTCAGTCTGTATCTCGATGTCGACCCGCGCGGCCGGACCGTGGATCAATATCGGCTGGCGATGCGACATCTGTTGGAATCCGTTGACGGAAACGCAAACAAGGAGGATCGCGCCCGCGTCGAGCGTTTCGTTGAAAAGGAGTACGACCGCCAGGGCCGCGGCCTCGTCCTGTTTAGCTGCCAGGCCGAGGATCTGTGGCAGGCATTTCCGCTGATGACCCCCGTCAGCGACACCGTGTTCACCGGCGTGCGGCCATACATCAAGCCGCTGAGCGACATCCTGGACACCTACGGGCGCTATGGCGTGGTCCTGGTGGACAAGGAGGGCGGGCGTATCTTCGTCTTCAACCTCGGCACGGTAGAAGGGATCACCGATGTTGTTGGGGAAGATGTCAAGCGGCATAAGCAGGGCGGCTGGGCGTCGGCCCGTTTTCAGCGCCACGAAGACGAGGCGGCCTATCGCAACCTCAGAGAAGCCGCCGAGATCACCAACGATCTTGTGCGCACCGGCCAGATGCGACGCCTGATCCTGGCGGGCACCGACGCCAACGTTGCCCAGTTTACAACGCTGTTGTCGAAGCAAGCACAGCAGGCCCTTGTCGCGACCCTGAACGCCGACGTGACAGCCAGTCCCAGCGAGATCGGCGAGCGTTCGCTGGCGTTGATCCGCGAGGTCGATGCGACGCGCAAGGCGCAACTGGTCGACCGTCTGATCACCACCGCTTCCAAAGACGGACCTGCGACACTTGGTCTGGCCAGCACGCTGGCGGCCGGCTTTGCCGGGCGGGTGTATCATCTGGTGCTGGACGAGAGCTACGCCGCGCATGCCGTGCGCTGCGACAACTGCGGCTACGTCGGCGTGGAGGAAGCCGCCGTCTGCCCGCTGTGTGAGGCTGACCTGCGCATCCTGCCCGACGCTGCCGACAGTCTGGTGCGTTGGGCCATGACGCAGGATCTGGAGGTTACCTTCCTGCACGACGATGCCTTGCAGGAGTCGGGCCACATCGGCGCGTTTTTGCGCTACTGATGAGCGACCGCCAGCCTTCCCGCAGCGTGTCTGCGGGAAGGCTGGCCTGGCCGTTAGACTTGCGTTAGCATGGCGCCATATCGTAACCGCAGCCACCAAAGAACGTAGAGAGTGATGGCAAAATAGGACAGTCAGATTTCAGGCAAGGTGGCGTGACTGGCGTGACTCAAGGCTTCGCACTGAAACGTGGTGCGTGAAACGTATTGCGTGAGGAGCAACCGAATGACCGGGCATCACGTTTCACGTCTTCACGTTTTACGTAAACATAGAGACCAAAAAGAGTCTGACGCGTAACAACTTTTCAAGACAAATCTTCAACCAAGGAACAAACGACATGATGCGATTCGATCGCTTTACCGAGCGAGCACAAGACGCCGCAATGCGGGCGTATGAGATATTGCAGCGCTACCAGCACAGCCAGGTCGACACGGAGCACCTTTTCCTGGCCCTGCTGGAGCAGCCCGATGGGCTGGTGACGCAGATCATCGACAAGGTGAACGCGTCCGCGCCGGTGATCCGCGGCAAGGTCGAGGAACATCTGGAGCAAAGCCCCAAAACCGGCGGCAGCTACACCGGCCAGGTGGCCCAGGTGTTCATCACCCCGCGGCTAAAGCGGGTTATCGACGTGGCCAGCGAGGAAGCCAGCAAGCTCAAGGACGAGTACATCTCCACCGAGCATCTCTTTCTCGGCATCGTCGCCGAGCGCAACAGCCCTTCGGGCAACGTCCTGCGCGATCAGGGTGTCACCAAGGAGCGGGTTCTCCACGCGGTGGAGGAGATTCGCGGCGGCCAGCGGGTTACCGAGCCGGGCGCCGAGACCAAGTACCGCACCCTGGAGCGCTACAGCCGCGACCTGACCCAGATGGCCAGGGAGGACAAGCTCGATCCGGTCATCGGCCGCGACGCCGAGATCCTGCGCGTGATCCAGGTGCTGGCCCGCCGCACCAAGAACAATCCCGTGCTGATCGGCGAGGCCGGCGTCGGCAAGACCGCCATCGTCGAAGGGCTGGCACAGAAAGTAGCCGACGACGACGTGCCCGAGCCGTTGATGGGCAAGCGCGTGCTGGCGCTGGATATGGGCGCGATGATCGCCGGCACCCGTTTCCGCGGCGAGTTCGAGGAACGGCTGAAGAACACCCTGGAAGAGGTACAGCGCTCCGAGGGCGAGATCATCCTCTTCATCGACGAACTGCACACCGTGGTCGGCGCAGGCTCGGCGGCCGGCGCGATGGACGCCAGCAATATGCTCAAGCCGGCGCTGGCTCGCGGCGAGCTGCGCTGCGTCGGCGCGACTACGCTGGACGAATATCGCCGCTTCATCGAAAAGGACTCGGCGCTGGAGCGGCGTTTCGCGCCGGTCTACGTCGAGGAACCGACCGTCGACGACACCATCGACATCCTGCGCGGCATTCGCGACCGCTACGAGGCCCACCACAAGGTTACCATCGACGACCTGGCGCTGGTGGCGGCTGCCCGCATGGGGCAGCGTTACGTCACCGACCGCAAGCTGCCCGACAAGGCCATCGACCTGATCGACGAGGCGGCCGCCAAGCTGCGCGTTGCTCTCTATACTATGCCCGACGCGCTCAAGGCGCTGCGCGACCGGCTCGCCAAGCTGACTACCGAGGAAGAAGCGGCCTGGGCGGCCCGCGACTACGAGCGCGCCGCCAGCTTCAAGGTCGAGCGCATCACCCTGCAGCAGGAGTTCGACGTCGCCCGCACCGCGTGGCGCAGCGAGACCGGCCTGGACGAGGTGGTCAGCGAGAGCGACATCGCTGAGGTCGTCGCAACCTGGACCGGCATTCCTATGACCAGTCTGCTGGAAGAGGAAGCCCAGAAGCTGCTGCGCATGGAAGACGAGTTGGGCAAACGGGTTGTCGGCCAGAAAGAGGCTATCGAGGTGCTGTCGGACGCGCTGCGCCGCTCCCGCTCCGGTCTGAAAAACCCGCGGCGGCCCATCGGCTCCTTCCTGTTCCTGGGCTCCAGCGGCGTCGGCAAGACTAAGCTGGCCAAGACGCTGGCCGAGTTCCTGTTCGACGACGAGGACGCGCTGCTGCGCATCGACATGAGCGAGTACCGCGAGCGCCACACCGTCAGCCGGCTGATGGGCGCACCGCCCGGCTACGTCGGCTACGACGAGGGCGGCCAGCTCAGCGAGGCTGTGCGGCGGCGTCCCTACCGGGTGATTCTCTTCGACGAGGTCGAGAAGGCGCATCCAGAGGTCTGGAACACGCTCTTGCAGATCATGGAGGACGGGCGGCTGACGGACGGCCAGGGTCACGCGGTGGACTTCCGCAACTCGGTCATCATCATGACCAGCAACATCGGCACGTCCTATGCCAAGCGCGGCGGCGCGCTGGGCTTCCGCAGTGGGCTGGAAGAGGACAACCTCGACGCCGAGGACCGCCAGCTGCGCGACCAGATCGAGCGTGGCCTGAAGGACACCTTCCGGCCCGAGTTCCTGAACCGCATCGACGAGATCATCATCTTCCATACGCTGACCAAGGAAGATGTGCGCCAGATCGTGGATCTGCAGTTGCGCGACATCAGCGACCGGCTGGCGGAGCACGACCTGTCTATCGTGTTGTCTGACCCGGCGCGCGATTGGGTGGTCGAAAAGGGCTACGACCCACAATACGGCGCCCGGCCGATGCGCCGCACGTTGCAACGCTTCGTCGAATCGCCGATGAGCAAGAAGCTGCTGCGGGGCGAGTTCCAGCCCGGCGACACGGTGCTGATCGTGGTCGAGCCTGACCCGGACAACCCTGACCAGGAGATCCTGGGCTTCGAGCGCCAGCCTCAGGCGCCGATCCCTGTGGAGCTGCCGATGCGGGTGGCAAGCGAAACATAGAGCAACTTCGGCCGACGATTGCCGAACGACAGAGCGGCTGGCTGACGTGACCGGGTTCACGGGCCAGCCGCTCTTTTTTTGTCGTTTTGCAACAAAACTGGAACCTGTGGGTGGGGGACGGTGTACTAACAAGTGAAGAACCATTCCGGAAAGGTTTCTGTTGAACGACCAAGAACTCATGCGTCTTGCGCAGCAGGGCGACGGCGCGGCGTGGGAGGCGCTGGTGCGGCGTGAACAGCAGGTGGTCTTTCGCCATGCCTATCTGCTGACCGGCGACGCCGACGACGCTCAGGATGTGGCGCAGGAGGCTTTTATCCGGGCGTATCGGTCGATAGACCGCTTCGACCCTGACCGACCCGTGCGTCCCTGGCTGCTGCGCATCGCGGCCAACCTGGCAAGCAATCGCCGCCGCAGCGTAGCCCGCTTCTTAGGCGCGCTGTCCCGTGCCGCGCGGGCCGCGCCGGAGCCGGTTGTCGCCGGTGCAAACGCCGGACGGCTGGCACAACAGGAGGAAGCGGCCGCGCTGTGGCAGGCCATCCGCCGGCTGCGGCGCGACGACCAGGAGGTGATCTATCTGCGTTACTTTGCAGAGCTTTCGGTCGCCGACACCGCCGAGGCGCTGGGCGTCGCTCCCGGCACGGTCAAGTCGCGGCTCAGCCGGGCAACCGACCGGCTACGGACTGTCGTTGAAGCCGACTTTCCCGAGTTGCGCGAGAGGCGGCTGGCATGAAGGACGAATCGATGACCTCGCTGGAATCTTTGCTGGAACAGGCGGTCGGCAGCTTTCCCTACCCGCCAACGTCCGACCTGGCGCCGGGCGTGATGGCGCAGTTGGCGCCGCGGGCGGCTGGTTCGGCGTTCAGCCGCCGCCGCCTGGCTTTGACGGCAGCGGTCCTGCTCGTCGTCCTGGCGGGCTTGATGGCTGTGCCGCAGGTGCGGGCGGCAGTGCTGGAGGTGCTGCGTATTGGAGCGGTGCGCATCTTCCTTGAGGAGCCGACGCCTCCCTCCCCGCCGCAGGCGGCTGTCACCGCCACATCGCTGCCACAAGCGGCCACGGCTGCGCCGCCGACTGCCACGCCCTGGACGGTTGGTCTGGGCGACGAGACGACCCTGGTGGACGCTGCCGATCAGGTCCGCTTTGCCATCCGTCTGCCCGCCTACCCCGATGACGCCGGCGCACCGGATCAGGTTTTTACGTCGAACACCGATGGCCCTGTGGTTGTCCTCGTCTGGCTGCAGCCGGATGACGCCAGCCGGCTACGCTTTGCGCTCTACGAGATCGGCCCGGGTGCGTTTCTCGGCAAGGGCCAGCCGCAGACCATTCAGGAAACGCAGGTGAACAAGCAACGAGCGCTGTGGCTCACCGGCCGGCATGAGTATTACGATCTCACCCGCGGCAGCGGCGCAGCGCGCATCGTCGACTCCAACGTGCTCGTCTGGGACGAGGACGGCATCACCTATCGGCTGGAAACCTGGCTGGACATGGATGAGGCGGTGCGCATCGCCTCATCGCTGCAACCGGTCCCGGTGGGCGAGTAGACCGGCAGGGCATCGCTGTTGTGGCAAGGAGGCTTGACATGAATAAACCTGGCCGACTTCTGGCTGGCCTGGCGGATGGGGCTTATACGACCGCAGCGCCAGCGCTGAGTTGTTCGACCCGGCGACGGGCGTGTTTCGCTACACGGACAGCATGGCTGCGCCGCGCGCCAGCATGACTGCCACACTACTGGACAACGACTATTTCTTCTCGGTGGCTACGGCGCTGGAAGACGGTTCGGTGCTGATCACCGGCGGCTACGACGCCGGAATCCAACCCACCGACCAGGTATGGAGGTACCTATGTGGATGCAGAAGAACAGATGGTTTGCGGCGGCGGTGATGGCCCTCGTCATCACCGCGCTGGCCGCTCCGTTGGCGTTGGCCGGCGGCTGGGCGACGGTGACGCTGGATGAGTTGCCGCGCGCGCCGCGGGCCGGCGAAACGCTGGCGCTGGGCCTGACGATTCGCCAACACGGATTCCGCGAAGTTGATCTTGATCTTGACGCCAACCCGGTGTTCCTTTTCGCAGAGAACCCGGACACAGGTGAGTCGCTGCGATTCGCAGTCAAGGACGGCAACACCGGCCACTTCCTGGTGAACGTGACGTTTCCCGTGGCTGGCCAGTGGAACTGGGGCGTTCAACCAGGCTGGTTTCCAAGGGTGAGCTACGAGCCGCTGACTGTTGTGCCCGCTGCGACGCCGGCAGTTTCCGCATGCCAGCTTGCGGGCTGTCTTTGAAGCCAGCCTGCAAGCCGGGCGCGGCGTCATGCTGCCCGCGTTGCCACACGTTGACCTCACCGAACCTGACGCCGGCGACACAGCCATGGCCGCGGCGGATGATCAGGTGTTGTATGGGCGGTCGCTGTTCGTGGCGAAAGGGTGCAGCGGATGCCACATCCATGCAAGCGTTACCACCGGCGCCGGTGGACCGATGATCGGGCCGGTTCTGACCGACCGGGCGGAGGATCCGCAGTTTCTGCGCACCTGGCTGGCCGACCCGGACGCCGTGCGACCCGGCACACAGATGCCGAACCTTGGGCTGGACAGCAATGAGATCGAGGCGCTGGTGTCGTTCTTGACGCAGGGTTGACGCCGCACAAGGCAGGTGGTAGAATCGGGCGGCAAGTCGCAAACGCCTGAGGAACCTACGATGACTATTCAACTTCCAGACCTCTCACAGCTGCCTGTTTGGACTGCGCCGCGTCCAACTGTCAAGATCGACGACCCGCCGCCGCTGAATGCCGGCGACCGGCTGTCACGCGCCGAATTCGAGAGACGCTATCAGGCGCGTCCTGATCTTAAGAAAGCAGAACTGATCGAGGGAGTCGTTCATATGCCGTCACCGGTCCGCTTCGTCCAGCATAGCCAACCGCACGGTGATCTGGTCACCTGGCTCGGTGTTTATCGTGCTGCTACTCCTGGCGTTACCCGCGGCGATAACGCCACTGTGCGGCTTGACAACGAAAACGAAGTGCAACCGGACGTACTTCTGCGATTGGATGCAGTGTTGGGCGGTCGTTCGAGCATTACTGAGGACGACTACATTGCCGGCCCGCCGGAGTTGATCGTCGAGGTTGCGGCCAGCAGCGTCGCCTACGACCTGCACAGCAAGCGCCGCGTCTATTCCCGCAACGGCGTGCAGGAATACCTGGTGGCCCAGGCCTATGAACAACGGGTGGACTGGTTTGTGCTGCGCGAGGGCGTTTTTGAGCCGCTCTTGCCGGACGCCGAAGGGATTCTGCGTAGCGAGGTGTTCCCCGGACTGTGGCTGCCGGTTGACGCGCTGTGGGCTGGTGATATCGCGGCCATGCTGCGGGTCTTGCAGCTTGGGTTGGTATCGCCTGAACACACCGCCTATGTTGCTGAACTGCAGGAACGGATGGCCGGCGTCAGCAGCCAGTGATCCGGTTACTGCGCGCGGCGACCTACCGATTCCGCTCAACAGAACTGCGCAGCTTTCAACGGCTGCGCAGTTCTTTGTCCCCGAAGACCAGCATCTGGCTGGAGGCAATCTTGGGATGCGGCGCACTGTGGCCGCGCCACACCTGGCCCAGGGCGCGGCTGGCGACCTGGTTGCTGCGTTGCACAGCATCCCCATACGGCCGCCCTCCCAACCACCCGTTGAGGAAGACGCTCAGGCTCGGCTCGGGCAGCCAGTTGACGCCAATCGCACCGTTGACCGCCTGCGCGCCGATCGAAAGCCATTCCTGCGCCAGCGATTCCCCGTAGCAGTTCATCTGGTAGACGGCGCGCAGGCGAAAACGCGCCAGCCGGGCCGCGCGCAACCCGCGCAGCGCCGCAAAGAAGTCCGCGCCCACGCGACGGCCGTCGCAGCCGCAGGCGTAGCCCGTCTGCCCGTGGACCAGCATCAGGATGTCCATCTCGCGGTCACCGGCATCCAGCATCGCCTGCAACAACTGGTACCCGGTGGCCCGCTCGTCCTCCAGCACCACGATCTCGCGGTAGTGGCGGCGGGCCTGCGCCCGCACCGCCAGCTTGCCGTACTCCTCAGTCGTCCAGTCCAGCAGCCGCGACGCCCAGCGCGGCAGGTCAACGCCCGCAACGCGGCCGCCGTTCTCCAGGAACACGATGAGGGTCGGCTTTTCGCCGGTTGCAGCAATCACTGGTTGCGGCATTCGAAGATCGATCGCCATGGCGGGTTAGATTGTACGCAGCAGCGTCGGCAGGGCAAGTTGCTGGGCATTTGTCTGCCGCCATTCATCGGGTAGAATTGGGGCAGTGTTCCCAACTCACCCTCGAGGAGTTTCCCAACATGGCAGTTTATGGTGGAATTGAAGCCGGCGGCACCAAGTTTGTCTGCGCAGTCGGCTCCGGCCCGGACAACCTTTTGGCCGAGACCCAGTTTCCAACGACCGACCCAACTGAAACGATCGGCCGCGCGATCGAGTTCTTCCAGTCACAGCCGGTCGAACTGGCAGCTGCCGGCATAGCAGCCTTCGGGCCGGTTGATCTCGACCCGCGCTCGCCGACCTACGGACACGTCACCACCACACCCAAGCCGGGCTGGGCCAACACCGACCTGGCCGGGCGCATCAGCCGCGCGCTGAACGTCCCGGTCGGCTTCGACACCGATGTCAACGGCGCGGCCCTGGGTGAGCACCGCTGGGGCGCGGCGCGCGGGCTGGACACCTTCCTATATCTGACGATCGGCACGGGAGTTGGCGGCGGCGGGATGCTGGGCGGCCAGTTGATGCATGGCCTGGTGCACCCGGAGATGGGCCACATGCGTCTGCCGCACGACCCGGATGGGGACCCGTTCCCCGGCATCTGCCCCTTCCACGGCGACTGCCTGGAAGGCATGGCGTCCGGCCCCGCTATAAAAGCGCGTTGGGGCAAGCCGGCGCAGGACCTGCCTGACGACCACCCGGCCTGGCAGTTGGAAGCGCGCTATCTGGCGCTGGCGCTGGCCAACCTCATCTGCACCGTCTCGCCGCAACGGATCATTCTGGGCGGCGGTGTGATGAACGTGCCACAGCTTTTCCCGCTGGTGCGCAGCCAGGTCCAGTCCCTGCTGAACGGCTACGTGCAGGCGCCGCAGATACTGAATCGCATCGACAGCTACATTGTGCCGCCGGCTCTGGCCGGCCGGGCAGGGGTGCTGGGGGCGATCGCGCTGGCCAGGCTGGCAACCTGAGCGTGTAGCTGGAACTGAGACAGGTTTCGGGGGATGTTTCACGACGAAGCAGCAGGTCGGCGCGCAAGACACGGGAAGTCCTGAGCGCCTGCCGCGCGTTCTTGACGCCGGGTGATGGATGTGGTATCATCCCCTTACCGACCGACCGTCGGTCAGTAAGGATTGACAAGTCGCAACACCATGACACGAACGGTTAAAGAACCCGACATCCGGCGCGCTGAGATCCTGGACGCGGCGCAGCAGCTCTTCTATGCCAAGGGCTACGAGCACACGTCTGTTCAGGACATCATCGACCAGGTTGGCATCGCCAAGGGCACCTTCTACCACTACTTTGGCTCGAAGATCGAGCTGCTGGACTGCCTGGTCGAGCAACTTGCCGATCAAGGCATTGCCCTGATGGAACCGATTGCCAGCAGTCCCGATCTGGACGCAACGACCAAGTTCCTGCGCATCTTCGACGTCATCGCGGCCTGGAAGACGCAGAGCAAGGCGTTCATGCTGGATATCTTGCGTCCGCTCTACAGCGACGACAACACGTTGCTGCGCCGGAAGCTGACGGCTGCATCGCTGGCCCGCGCGATGCCGTTGTTTACCTGCATCATCCGGCAAGGTGTGGACGAGGGCAGCTTTCGCACCGACTTCCCGGATGAGATCGGCGAGATCGTCATGCAGGTCATGACGGCGTTCTCCGAAGGCCTGGTGTATCTGCTCATCCAGGAGAATCCAAACGGCGACGCGTCTTCTGTCGCCGCCCGCCGGCTCATGGTCTCTCAGGACGCAATCGAACGGTTGCTGGGCGCGGCGCCCGGCTCGCTGCCCTTCATGGAGATCGAAGACCTCGATCCGTGGTTCGAATAGGCCGGCGGCGCATGTCCCGTCCTTCCATCACTTGTATCGTTTCGGAGTTACAGGAGGTTGTCAGATGGTCAAATATCTGAAGATGGCCTGGCGCAACCTGTGGCGCAACTGGCGCCGTACGACCATTGCCGTAGTCGCCATCGTTCTGGGCGTGATCCTGCTGCTCTTCTTCGACGGCGTGATCGTCGGCTCGGATCAGGCGATCTTTGGCAACGCCGTGCGGCTATACGGCGGCAACATTCAGGCACATGTCCCCGGCTACCGCGAAAAGGCCAGCCGGCTGCCTGTCACACCGCTGGAGAACCCGGACGCGGTGATCGCGGCCGCCACAGCTCAACCACAGGTCGTCGCCGCAGCCAAACGGATCAACACCGGCGGCATCATCAGCAGCCGCGAGGGCGGGTTCCCGGTGACCATCACCGGCATCGAGCCCAGCGTCGAAGCGCCCTACAGCCTGCAGGCCGAGAACATCGTCCAGGGCAGGTTCCTGGAGGACGGCGAAGGCGATGTGGTGGTCATCGGTAAGGAGATGGCGCGGCTGCTGGGCGCCGGCGTCGGCGACCGGGTGACGTTGATGGGCCGCGGCCGGAACGACCAGATGCGCCAGCGGACGATGACCATCGTCGGCATCTACAGCCTGGGCGTGCCCGAGGCCGAGAAGGGCACGGTGTTCATCACCCTGGCGGAGGCGCAAAGCCTTTACAACCTGCGCAACGAAGTGACCGAGGTGGCCATCAACCTGCAGAGCGTCGGCCAGGAACAGGCCGTCCTGCCGGCGCTGGAAGCTGCCCTGCCCAACGTGGAGATCGACACCTTCGACACCCTGCGGCCCGAGATCCGCGAGACCATCGCCTCCAAGCTGGCCTTTACCAGCTTCTTCGGCCTGGTGGTCATCTTCATCGCCAGCATCGGCATCCTGAACATCCAGATGATGGCGGTGTTCGAGCGCACGCGCGAGATGGGCGTGCTGGCCGCGCTGGGCATGAAGGGCCGCCAGATCATGGCCGTGTTTCTGGTGGAGGGCACGCTGATCGGCGCGCTGGGCGCGCTGGTGGGCGGCATCATCGCGGTCGTCCTCATGCTCTGGCTGGGCCGGGTCGGCATCGGCATGGGCTTCGCCTCCGGCTTTGGCGGCATCACAGCGCTGATGGGCGATCGTCTCTATCCCGCCGTCACGCCGCTGAACATGGCGGCCCGCCTGCTCACTGTCGTCCTGATTGCGGCCATTGCCTCGCTCTATCCGGCCTGGCAGGCGTCGCGCAAGCAGCCGGCTGAGGCGCTGCACCATGTATAAGGTCGTTTTGTGGAGGAAATCCCATGGCCATCGGTAAACTGTGGACCATTGCCTGGCGCGACCTGGGACGCAACCGGCGGCGCACGCTGTTCTCGGTCATCGCCGTCGCGCTGGGCCTGGCGCTGCTGATCATGATGGACGGCTTCGTGGCCGGCATCGTCCAGGACTCGCTGGACAACACCATTCGCTTCGAGACCGGCCACGTGCAGCTGCGCGCCGACTCATATGACCGGACCACGTCCAGCCTGCAGTGGAAGGACCTGCTGACAGACCCGGAGGCGCTGGCCGCGCAGGCAGCCGCCATGCCCGAGGTCAGAGCGGCCGCCCCGGTGCTATGGGCCAGCGGCGTCCTCAACACGCGCGACGAGTCGACCGGCCTGCAGATCTACGGCATCGACACCACGTCGGCGGTCTACGATCCCTTCCGCCAGGCCTTGGTGGCCGGCGACTTTCTGGCGCCGGACGACCGCAGCGGCATCCTGGTGGGCAAGCGCCTGGCCGACAGCCTGGGCCTGGGCGTCGGTGACAGGGTCAACCTGGCCATCGTCAACGCCAACGGGCAGCCCGACGATCAGGCGTTCACCATTCGCGGCCTGTACACCACCGGCTTCTTCAGCTACGACGATGCCGCGGTGCTGATGCCGCTGTCCAAGGCGCAGGCATACACCGCCACCGACGGCCACGCCAGCGCGGTGATCATCTTCCTCAACGACGAGAATAACGCCGACGCGGTTGCCGCCGCGCTGCGCAGCCCGACGGTCGAGGCGCTGACCTACCTGAAACTGAACGAGGTCTTTTTGCAGACCATGGAGACGGCCACCGGCTTCTATGTGATCCTTTACGGCATCGTCATCCTGGTCGTGGCGGTGATCATCGCCAACACCCTGCTGATGGCAGTCTTCGAGCGGGTGCGCGAGATGGGGATTCTCGCTGCGCTGGGCATGAAGGGCCGCCAGATCGCGCTGATGTTTCTCGTAGAAGCCGCCATCATGGGCGTCTTTGGCGCAGTCCTGGGGATAATCCTGGGCGCGGCCAGCGTCGCCTACCTGGCCACCGCCGGCATGCAGATCGCCGACGTTGGGTCCATGATGCAGGGCGTGGCAATCGGCACCACGGTGCGCGCCACCTTCAACGTCAGCGGCATGGCATCGCTGGCAATCTGGACCCTGATCATTACGCTGCTGGCCGCGCTCTATCCCGCCCGCTACGCATCACGGCTGGAGCCGGTGGAAGCACTGCGCGCCCTGTAGCCGTCCCTTTCTGGAGCATCTCGATGGAAATCATCCAGCTTGAAAATGTCACCAAGACCTACACCATCGGCGAGGTCGTCACGCGCGCCCTCTCTGACGTCAGCCTGAACATCGAAGAGGGCGAGTTCATGGCGCTGGTCGGGCCTTCCGGCTCCGGCAAGACGACCATGCTGCAACTGATGGGTTGCCTGGACAAGCCAGACAGCGGCGCGATCCGCATCAACGGCCAGGACGTCACCGGGCTGAAGGCCAACCAGCGCGCCGACCTGCGCAAACACGAGATCGGCTTCATCTTCCAGTTCTTCGCCCTCGTCCCCGTGCTTAGTGCCTACGAGAACGTCGAACTGCCGCTGCTGCTGACCGGCATCGACGCCAAGGAGCGGCGCGAGCGCGCCTTGCAGTTGCTGGACGCGGTCGGCCTGTCGCATCGGGTCAACCACCGGCCCGACCAGATGAGCGGCGGCGAGCAGCAGCGGGTCGCCATCGCCCGTGCGCTGGCGCCCCATCCGCTGATGGTGCTGGCCGACGAGCCAACCGCCAACCTGGACACCGCCAACGGCCAGCAGGCCATGGAGATCATGCAGCGCCTCAACCAGGAGACCGGGACGGCGTTCATCTTCGCCACCCACGACCCGCGCGTGATGTCCTTTGCCAACCGCGTGGTCAGGATGCGCGACGGGCAGATCGTCGAAAACGGAGCCAACCAGTGAACGGGCACATCACAGGCCGGCGCAGCCTCCGCGTTGCGCTGGCAGGCGTGGCGCTGGCGGCTTTGCTGGCGAGCTGTGCGCAGCAGCCCACGCCGGCGCCCGCGCCGGCAGCAACGGCGGTACCGACGATCCCCCTGCGGGCAACCAGTGGAAACGCCACTGCTTCCGGCGTGATCGCGCCAGCGCGCGAGGCGTCCCTCGGCTTTGCGGCCGCCGGCCGCGTGCAGGCTGTCGCTGTGTCCGAAGGCGACACGGTAGAGGCCGGCGCGCTGCTGTTGACGCTGGACCAATCGCAGGCCCAGGCCGCGGTCGCACAGGCGCAAAGCGCCCTGATGCAAGCCAACGCCCAGCTAGGTGGGTTGCAGGAAGGCGCGCGGCCCCAGGAGCTTGCTGCCGCAGGCACGCCTCGAGGCTGCGCAGGCGCGCCTGACGCAGGTCACCGAAGGTGCTGCGGACGAGGACATCGCCGCAGCACAGGCAGCACTGGCCGCTGCCCAGGCGGCGCAGCAAGACCTGTTCCGAGGCCCCAGCGAGCAGGACAGGATTGCGGCCCAGGCTGCCCTGGCCAACGCCAACGCTGCCCTGCAGCAGGCGCAGGCCGCCTATGACCGCGTGGCCGGGAATAGCGACATCGGCTTACGGCCGGAAAGCCGGCAGTTGCAGGAAGCCACCAACAATCAAACCGCGGCCCAGGCGCGCTACGACGCATTGTTTGCAGCGCCGGACGCGGCCGCCGTAGCCGCGGCGCGCGCGCAAGTCCAGCAGGCGCAGGCCGCGCTCGACAAGCTGCGTGCCCCGGCCTCGCCCGGCCAGATCGCCGAGGCTGAGGCGCAGGTTCACAGCGCACAGGCCGACCTTGACCTGCTGGCTGCCGGCGCCCGCGAACAGGATATCACTGCCGCCGCAGCAAGTGTGGCGGAAGCAGAAGCTGCGCTTAGTCTGGCGAAATCCAACCTGGCCAGCACGGAGTTGCGGGCGCCCTTTGCCGGCACGATCACAGACCTGGCGGTCGGGCAGGGAGAGATGGTTGGTCCCGGACAGACGGTTGTCACCCTGGCCGACCTGAACAGCTTGCAGGTCGAAACCACCGATCTCAGCGAGCGCGACGTCGCCCGCGTGGCGGTCGGCCAGCCCGTCAACGTGTACGTTGAGGCGCTGAACAGCGACATCGCCGGCACCGTGCGGCACATCGCGTCGCAGGCCAATATCGTCGGCGGCGACGTGGTGTACACGGTGGTCGTCAGCCTGGACGAGCAGCCGGCCGGCTTGCGCTGGGGCATGAGCGCCGACGTCGATATCGCGCCGGAATAATCAACGGATCGGCCCGTCTAGAGTCAAAAAGAGAGTTGCCAACTTTTCCGAAAAGTTGGCAACTCTCTTGTCGTCTCACGATCATCCTGCCATACGAGGTGACAGTTACCTTCGCCGTCTATGGAATGATCAGCTCAATCGCCGGCTCACTCCACCGCCCGCGTTGCGGCGCGATGGGTCGGGCCAAACGGGCGTGCCAATCAATTGACACGCCGCGTGATCCATGGCAAACTCCCCGCACGCGGGCCGCTCAGGAGATCCGCTCCTGGCTACCCACGCGCTGCCACCCGCATTTGCCCAGCATGCACCGGGGATTCTGCTCCCCCGCAACCCGATGAGGTTCACATGATACTTGCTCTCGATGGACAACCGCTGCCTCAAGCGCTGCCGCCGGCGATAGGCGCGCCGGTAACCTGGCAGATCGGCGGTTAGCCCATGCTACGCTTTCTCACCGCCGGCGAGTCCCATGGACCGGCATTGACCGCGATTCTGGAGGGTATGCCGGCCGGGCTGCCCCTGTCGGCCGACGATCTGGCCGACGATCTGGCGCGCCGCCAGACTGCCTACGGCGCGGGCGGGCGCATGAAGATCGAGAGCGACCGGGCGCGCATCCTCAGCGGCGTGATGGCCGGCCAGACCACCGGCGCGCCCATCGCCCTGCTGATCGAGAACAAGGACTTCGCCAGGTGGCGTGAGCGCGACATAGACCCGATGACCACGCCCCGGCCCGGGCACGCCGACCTGACCGGCGCTGTGAAGTACGGCTACCGCGACCTGCGCCTCAGCCTGGAGCGGGCCAGCGCGCGGGAGACCGCAGCGCGCGTCGCGGTCGGCGCGGTCTGCAAGGCGCTGCTGGCCCAGTTTGGCGTGCAGATCGGCAGCTACGTGACCATGATTGGCGGGGTGGAGGCGGATCGCGGGCGGCTGGCGGCGTTGAGCTACGAACAGCGCTTTGATTTGGCCGAGGGCAACGACCTGCGCTGCCCCGACCTGCCGGCGGTGGAGGCGATGCGGGCGCGCGTCTGGGAGTGCATGCAGGCCAAGGACACGGTGGGCGGCGTCTTCGAGATCGTTGCGCTGGGGCTTCCGCCGGGACTGGGCAGCCATGTCCACTTCGACCGGCGGCTCAGCGGGCGTCTGCTGGGCGCGGTTGGGTCGATTCACGCGATCAAGGGGGTCGAGATCGGGACGGCGTTCGAGAACGCGGCGAAGTATGGCACCGAGGTGCACGACGAGATCTTCCTGGGAGGCGCACAGGGTGAAACGGAGGGAAGGGCGGAAGGCCGGCTGGTGCGGCGGACGAACCGGGCCGGCGGGTTGGAAGGCGGCATCACCACCGGGGAGCCCCTGCTGATCCGCGCTGCCATGAAGCCGATCTCGACGACCCTCAACCCGCTGCGCAGCGTCGATCTGGCGAGCGGCCAGCCGGACCGAACCACCTACGAGCGCAGCGACTTCAACGCGGTGCCGCGCGCGGGCGTGGTGGGCGAGGCGATGGTGGCTTGGGTGCTGGCCGATGCGCTGCTGGAAAAGCTGGGCGGCGACAGCCTGGCGGAGATGCGGCCGCGCTTCGATGCGCTGCGCCAGGCGCGGCTGGAAGACCTGCCGATGGACAACCTCCCCTGGCGCTTCGGTTTTGAGTAGAGACCTCAACCTATTGGCGGGCCTGGATCTGGAGCAAACTGGCTGCGGCGGCTTTGCGCACCTTGTTCTTGGGATCGGCCAGGGCAGCGTTCAGGGCGCGTTCTGCCTGTGGACCGCCCAGCCGGCCCAGCGACTGCGCGGCGGCCTCCCTGGCAAGGCTTGATGTATCTTCCGACAGTCTTTCTGCGATCTGCGGGACGGCCTGCCGGTCGCCCAGATCCGCCAGAGCCAGCAGGGCCGCGGCCCGCACCGTGGCCGAACGGTGAGTCAGGGCATCGAACAACGGCTCCAGCGCATCAGCGCCCCCGAACCGGCCCAGCCAGTGCGCGGCGCGGCTGGCCTCCTCCACATCGCTGCCGTACAGCCGCTCGATCCACATGTCGGCGTCCAGCGTGATCTCGCCCCCGAAACGCGCGGCATCCTTGTCAACCGCAGCAAACCCGGCGAAGATGTCGGCGAACGCCGGGTCTTTCGGGTCAAAGCTCTCCTCCAGTTCACCGGTTGCCGGACGGCGCACCGGCGTCAGTTGGCGGGCAAACGCCGTGGCGGAGCGCACCTGGCCGCCCTCCGCGCGTACCAGACCGCCCAGCTTGCGGTCGCCGGTGACGACCGTCACGGTGGCCGGCTGCTTGCTGGCGCGCACGATCTGCAAGATTACCTCGTCGGCCTCGACGCCTGGGGGCGCAAACCGCACCTGCACGCGGTTGTCCGACAAGTTACCGGCCGGCGCCGGTCCCAATCCGCTGTCGAAGACGACGATGAGATCCGATTTTCGGGCGGCCGCGTACGCCCGCAGCCGCTGAACGAGCTGCTGCTCGTCGTCGGCGTCGCCAAGCTGGACGCCCGCCACCAGCCCGGTGCCGATCAGGTTGTGGCCGTCGATGATCGTTGCCATTGCCGGCCATTAAACCTGCCGGGCGACAAACGGTCAAATGCGCTTGGCGGGGACCGGAGGTTACGTATAATGAGCAACGATACGCCGCGCTCCGCTTGGCAAAGGAATGGAACATGTTGACAGAATACATCCAGGCCGCACTTGATCGCGCCCATCACGGACTGATAGAAGACGAGGAGCCGTTTTGCGGCGAAGTGGACGGCCTCCGGCGGGCCTCGCAGGAGAGGCGCAGGCAGATTGAACTATCTCATTGACCGATACACCTGTTTCAAGAATTCTTCATGACCTACCAAAATATCGTCCTTACCGGTTTCATGGGCACGGGCAAGACCGCTGTCGGCAAGGCGGTGGCCGAGCGGCTGGGGCGCATCTTCATCGACATGGACGAGGTGATCCAGCGCAAAACCGGCAAGGAGATCAGCGCCATCTTTGCCGGCGACGGCGAGCAGGCCTTTCGCACCATGGAAGCCGAGCTTTGCCTGGAGCTGTCGCAGGAGCACAGCCTGATCATCGCGACCGGCGGCGGCGCGCTGGTGCCGGTGCGCAACCGCGAGCTGATGAGCCGCAGCGGCGTGGTCATCTGCCTGACTGCCAGCCCTGACGACATTGCCCGGCGGCTGGAATTCGCGACCGACCGCCCGCTGCTGGCGACCGCCGACCGCGCCCAACGCATCACCGCGCTGATGGAGCAGCGGGCCGCGGCCTATGGTGCGCTGCCGCATCACCTCTCCACCAGCGGACTGTCGGTCGAGGAGGTCGCGGAGGCGGTCATCCGGCTGGCCCGCCGGGTCGATCCGCAGCACAGCCGCACCACCGTGGCACACCAGACCGGCAGCTATGACATCTACATCGGCGACGGGCTGTTGGTTGAGGCCGGTGAACTGATGCGGCGCGCCGGACTGCATCCGGGCCTGGCCGCTGTGGTGACCAACCCCGATGTCCGTGCGGCGCAGGCAGAGACCCTGCTGCGCGGGCTGCGCGAGGCGGGGTTCGAGCCGATCATCGCCGAGGTGCCGGAGGGCGAGGCGTACAAGACCCTCGGCACGATTGCCGGCCTCTACGACGACTTCCTGACGGCCGGGCTGGACCGGCGCAGCCCGGTGGTCGCTCTGGGCGGCGGTGTGGTGGGCGACATGGCCGGCTTTGCGGCTGCAAGCTACCTGCGCGGCGTGCCGTTCGTTCAGATTCCCACCAGCCTGCTGTCGATGGTTGATGCCAGCGTGGGCGGCAAGACGGGCGTCGATCTGCCGCAGGGCAAGAACCTGGTCGGCGCGTTCAAGCAGCCGGCGCTGGTGGTGATCGACCCGGAGACGCTGCGCACCCTGCCGGCCGCCGAGTTCCGCAGCGGGCTGGCCGAGGTCGTCAAACATGGGATCATCGGCGACCCCGACCTGTTCGAGGCGCTGGAGACGGGGCAGATCATCGGCCTGCCGGCGCTGATCCGGCGCGCGGTGCAGGTCAAGGTGCAGGTCGTGCAGGAGGACCCCTTCGAGCAAGGGCGGCGAGCGGTGCTGAACCTGGGTCACACCTTCGGCCACGCCCTGGAGACGCTGTCGGATTTCCGCCTGCGCCACGGCGAGGGGGTCAGCATCGGCCTGGCTGCGGCGACACGGCTGGCGGCGCGGCTGGCGTTGTGCGATCCGGCGCTGGTGGATCGGGTCGAAGGCGTGTTGCAGCACCTGGCGCTGCCGATCCGCTACCCCGGTGCGACGCCGGAGCAGGTGCTGCGGGCCATGAGCACCGACAAGAAGCGGGTCGGCGCACGGCTGCGCTTCGTCCTGCCGCGCGCGGTCGGCGACGTTGACACGTTCGGGGACGTGGACGAACACGCCGTGCTGGAGACGCTGGCCGACATTGTCGCTTGACCAGCCCCCGGGTCCCATGACATCTTCCGCTTCCCAGCCTCCCTGGACGCAAGCTGACTGGTTGGAACGGGCCGTAGCCTGGATCAGCGCGGAACTGGCGCGGCTTGACATCGCGGCCGCGGGCGATATCGAGCAGCCGCACGTGCGCCCATGGTCCACGGTGCTGCGGGTGCCGACCGCGGACGGCGCGGTCTACTTCAAGGCGTGCACCCCCTTGCTGGCCTACGAACCGGCGCTGGTCGAGATGCTCTACCGCGCACACCCCGACCAGATCCCGCGCGTCCTGGCTACCGACCCGGAGCAGGGCTGGATGCTGATGGTCGACGGCGGCACGCGGCTGCGCGAGGTGATCCGCGCCGACCGCGACCTGAACCACTGGGAGCGGCTCTTGCCGCGCTATGCGGAGATGCAGATCGATCTGGCCGGCCGGACAGAGCAACTGCTGGCGCTGGGGGCGCCGGACCGGCGGCCGGCGGCGTTGGCACGGTTGGCCGGGCAACTGCTGGAGAATCCTGACGTCTTGCTGGTCGGCAAGTCCGACGGCATGTCGCCTGAGACCTACCGCAAGCTGCGCGGGTTAACGCCGGCCATCGCCGACCAGTGCCGGCAGTTGGCAGATTGCGGCGTTCCACCTTCTCTGAACCACGGCGACCTGCACGACGCCAACATCTTCATCGATGGCGACGACTATCTGCTGTTCGATTGGGGCGACAGCAGCGTGTCGCACCCCTTCTTCTCGCTGCGAACGGCCTTCGTCAGCGTGGAAATCAGCCTGCAACTGGCGGAAGGCGCGCCAGAATTCGACCGGCTGCGCGACGCGTATCTTGAGCCGTGGACGCGTTTCCTGCCGGCCGCTGCGCTGCGATCCACGTTTGCGCTGGCGTCGCGCCTGTCGCCCCTCTGCTCCGCGCTGAGCTGGCATCACGCCATCTCCGCCGTCGATCGGTCGCTGGTTACAGAGTATGCCGGCGCGATTCCGGGCCTGTTTCAGGAATACCTCGACCTGCAAGCCAGCGCCGCCGCCTAGCCCTCCGAACGGGCACAAGGCCCTATCCTACAGGAGCCGCCGCGCTCCTCGGGTCACTACGTTCGCCGGTCCGGACTGTAGGATAGCCCCTTGTGGGCGCTCCGGGGTCCTCGTTCACTGCGCGCCCCGTTTTGTGGCTGCGAATCGCAACCGCACGTAGTCTGCAACCCACGTTCCGTCGGGGGTCTGGAGCGACGGCCGCAGGATCTCCCGCAGTTCGTCGATGATCTGTTCGCGGGCGGCTGCATCTGCGGAGGAGAGAAACGCTCCGCCAAAGGTCTCCAGCCAACCGCGTATGTCGCCCGGCAGCGTGGTCGGCCGCGGAAAGAGTTCGATGCTGCTGACCATGAAACCGCCCGCCTCCAACCGCGCCCGGTATTCCGCCGCGGACGGGAAGTACCACGGGTTGAGCGCGGCCGCATCGACGCCGCGCCGGGCCAGCACGGCGGTGAGCGCAGCCCAGACGGCCGCGATGTTGCCCGCCCCGCCCATCTCGCCGACAAAACGGCCGTCCGGCCTGAGCGCCCGCGCTACCCCGGCGATCACCCGATCCGGGGCGCGCATCCAGTGCAGCGCGGCGTTGCTGAACACGGCATCGAACTCGGCCGTGAAGGGCAGGTCGTGGCCGTCGGCGACGCGCGCGTCCAGCCCTCGGGCGCGCGCCGCGGCCACCTGCTCCGTGCTGCCGTCTACAGCGACGACGATGCAGCCGGCGGCGGCCAGCTTTTCGGTCAACACGCCGTCGCCGCAGCCCAGATCAAGCACACGCTCGCCCGGCTGCGGCGCCAGCAGGTCGATCAGCGGCTCGCCCAGGCGCGCGACGAAGCCGGCGTTGCGGGCGTAGTCGTCGGGGTTCCAGGTTTGGGTGGTCATTGGAACGTTCCGGTTGGATCGGTCGCAGCGTTCGTTTGGCTCGGTCAGAGCGTTCACGGGTGGTCAGGCCGCGGCGTTCAACGGTCAGAGCGTCGCCTTGCGACGGTCAAGTTGCCATTCGGAAAATTGCCCTACGGGACTGCGCCGATCAGCTTGCGGACGGCAGTTGCGGTGGTGACGCCGGCGTGCTGCGCGCCGGAGTAGGCGTGCAACGAGATGCGGGCATCGGCCGGGAACGCCGCAGCCAGCGCGGGTGCGTTGCGCGGGTTGACGCCGCCGCCGATGACAACCTCGATGCGGCCGGCTGCCCGCTCCACCGCGCAGCAGCCGCGGCAGGCCGTCCAGTGCGCTGCCTGGTTGGCCCCACGATGTGCCGCTGGTCAGCACCCGGTCGATGCCGAGGTCGATGAGCGTGTCGAGAGCCCCGTCCGGGTCGGGCGCGGCGTCAAGGCGCGATGGCAGGTGACGGCCAGATCGCGGCCGCGCGCGACATCCACCAGGCGGCGCATGGGCGCGACGGCGATCCTGCTGTCGGAGGCGCGCAGGACGCCGAAGACGACGCCGTCAGCGCGGTGTTGGTGCGCCAGTTCGATCTGGCCGGCCATCAGGTCGATTTCGTCCGCGTCGTAGGAGAAGTCGCCGTCCCGGGGCCGGACCATGACCAGCAGGCCGGGGCGATCCCGAAACGCGTCGCGGGCGATCCCGATGTGCCGCGGGTCGGGGGTCAGCCCGTCCAGGTGCATCGCGCTGCAAAGCTCGATGCGGTCGGCGCCGCCCAGCCGGGCCGCGCTGGCTGCGGTGCGCACGGCCGCGTCGTCACGGGCGTCGATGCAGATCTCGACTGGAAAGTGGCTCATGCGAAGTCGGCTGGGATCAGCGAAAGCATGACCGCGTCCCTGGCCTGGTCGTGCACGGTCAGACGGTTGCGCAGCAGCCCCTCGCGGCGCGCCCCGGCCCCCTCGGCTGCGTGCAGGCTGGCGATGTTCTCGGGCTCCACGACGATCTCGATGCGTGTCAGGCCGATCCCCTCGATCCCGAAGCGCGCCGCCAGCTTGATTGCCCGCCGCGCCACGCCCCGGCGCGCGCTGCCGGTCCGCACCCAGTAATACAGGTTGCAGAAACGATGGTTGCGGTTGATCTGCGTCAGACCGCAGCCGCCCAACACGTCGCCCGAGCGCGCATCGGCGATGACAAAGTCGTACGCCGTACCCGAGTCGCGCAGCTCCTGGGTCGCCGCGATGTAGGCGCGCACCTCGTCGATCTGGGTGACACCGCCGGCTGCGGGCAGCCATTGTTGCAGCGCGGCACGCGACTCCTCGATTGCCGCAAAGATCGCAGGCGCGTCGTCAGGCTGCCAGGGGCGGACGGTGACGACGCCGTCGGTCAACGCTTGTAGCACCCGGTCAGCGCGGTGGTTGTCAGTCATGGTCTTCCTTCTCGGCGGTTTCGATGAGGACGGCGCCATCCGCCCGTATCTGC
Source organism: Caldilineales bacterium (assembly GCA_041391245.1). Taxonomy (GTDB): domain Bacteria; phylum Chloroflexota; class Anaerolineae; order JAAEKA01; family JAAEKA01; genus JACKBK01. Next base: position 3,523 of record JAWKOJ010000031.1, on the reverse strand, counting down.
ACCCGGTCGCCGGTGCACAAACGGGCAAAGTCAGCTGCGTCCAGGGCGACTACCGGCGTCTCCTGGCCGTACAGCACGCCGGCCACTACCGACGCCAGCGCGAAGAAGGTGTCGACCCCGGTGGTGATGATGGCAGCCGGTGCGGTGCCGGCGCGCACAGCCTCCAACAGCACCGCCGTGGTGGTCGATGAGCCGCGGCTGAAGGGCAGGCACAGCACGCGGCCGGCCGCGATCTCGCCTGACAGCGGGTGCCGCCGGTCGATGATCTCGCCAGTGTGGTAGTCGTAGCCGCCCCAGAACGAGAGAGGTTCGCTGCTGACCAGCGCGTTGCCGGCTGCGGCGCCAGGGATGATGGGGGTGGCGGTGAGGTGCATGGTGCGTGATGCGTATAAGGTAATGCGTATTGCGTATTGCGTGGCGGGCGGAGCGTAATGTGTGTACTACTGCGAGAATCGGTGAGTTCTGGGTTGATCCGTGAGCGGCTTTTGGTCAGCGCCAGAGGGTGTCGTCGCGGACGATGTGGCCCTCGACGGCGCTGTTGACGCAGTCGGCGGTGCTGCCGAAGGCGACGGTCGTGCCCAACAGGCCAGGCGAGTAGTAGGCGTATTTGGCGGAGTTGGTCATCAGCACCTTGACGTCCTCCGGCAGCATCGGCGTGGCGAGGATGCAGGTATCCACGGTCAGGCGGCCGCCGAAGCGTTGCAGCGGGTCGAGGTAGCCGGCTGCTCTGGCCAGTTGCGCCACGCCGCGACTGGTGGTGACGAGGAACTGAACGTCGGGGTGTGTGCGGCGACCTTCCAACAGCGGTACGAGTTGGCGAAACTCGGCCAGCGAGAAGTGGGGGCTGCCAAGGACGACCATGTCCAGCTGCCGGCCGGCTGCGGTGCTTAGCTCCTGCCGGGCAGCGCGCAGGTCATCCAGCGTCACGTCCACGGTTTGGCGCGGCGGCCTGCCCTGAAATGCGGCGGCGCGCGTCGGCGCCTCGGGTGTGACGCCGACGATGTGAAAGAGCGCCACCGCGCCCGAGGAAGCCGTGGCCGCGCCAAACGCCTTGAGTTGGTCCTCCTCAGGTGAGACCGCCAGTCCGTCGATCACTGGGATGCGATCCTGCGCGATCTTGCCAATCAGATGGCCGAACACCGGATAGAACGCGTCATCGGCCTGTAAGCGTGCCGGAACGTCGATCAGGCGAAACAGCACCTGCCCGGCGCGGTTCTCCGTCAGGTGCAGGCCGGCAGCCGGCGCGCGGCCGGTGACCGCGCAGCAGATGTCCAGCAGGTCGGGATAGCGCTCGGTGCGCGCGCCCAGCACCGAGTTGGCGAAGACGATGGCGTTGGACTCGCCCCAGGCAACCTGCTGGCCGAAAGCAGGCCGCCACTGCGTCTGGTAGGGCGCGCAGGTCCAGGTCGGGACGGCGCCCATGCTCTGGTAGGCGACCATCTGGCGGTGTGCCTTTTCGGCCCAGTCGCGGGGAACGGGCCATTCCTGCCAGTGCTGCTCGTCCAACCCGCTGACGTTGAGGGTGGTGGGCACGGCGACGCGCGCGCCCAGCCCTGCCAGCCGCTCGGCATACTCCAGCCCGGCCTCGCCGATGTAGATGGTGCTGTCGATGTGCGCCGCGCTGATGTCCAACAGCTCGGGCGCGCGGTAGACTTCAGCCATGCGCGCCAGGATGGACATCGCCATCTGCGCGGCCGGGCCGCGGTCGCCGGCAAGCATGGATTGGTCGGAAGTGGAGAGGTGGAGGGCCATGGGCGGAAGGGAAGCAGGGAAACAAGGAAGATGATAGCATGTGGGTGGCCGATCAACAAGTCCTGCTCGTGCTCCCTCTCTTCCTCCTGCTCATACTCGTCCTCATCCTCTTACTCATAGGCTTCCGCTCCGCGATGGGCAACGAGATCGAGTAGGAGTAGGAGGAAGAGGAAAAGGAGGAGCTTGCGGAAGGGGAGTTGAACGGGGTGATATTTGCTCCTCGCTTCGGCAGTATGGTATACTCCCACGACGAGCGCGCGTGGCGCGCTCGTATCACGCACGCCGCTTGTTGTCCGGTTGCGTGCTCCGCCGACCACGGGCGGAGTCAGCCGGGCGTAAGCAAGGGCGGACGAAAATAACGCATTACCCAGGAGGTAGACAACAAACGTGGCAGTAGTAAGAATGAAGGACCTGCTCGAGGCAGGTGTCCACTTTGGCCATCGCACCCGTCGCTGGCACCCCAAGATGAAGCCGTACATCTTCACAGAACGTAACGGCATCCACATCATCGACCTGCAGCAAACGATGAGCATGATCGAGACAGCGTATGGTCGCACGCGCTCCGTGGTGGCGTCCGGCGGTACCGTCTTGTTTGTGGGAACCAAGAAGCAAGCGCAGCAGAGTGTTCAGGAAGCGGCGGAAAGCTGCGGCATGCCGTATATCAACAACCGCTGGCTGGGCGGCACGCTGACCAACTTTTCCACCATCCGCCAACGGGTGGACTACATGATCAAGCTGGAGCAACAGCGCGACCGCGGCGACTTCGAACGTCTGACGAAGAAAGAGGCGCTTGATCTCAATCGGCTGATCGAACGGCTGGAAACACGCCTGGGCGGCTTGCGCGAGATGCGCCGTCTGCCCGATCTGGTGTTCATCACCGACGTCAACCGTGATGACATCGCCGTGCAGGAGTGCAACAAGCTGGATATCCCCATCGTTGCGATGGTGGACACCAACTGCGATCCCGATCCCATCGAGCTGATCATCCCGGCCAACGACGACGCCATCCGCGCCATCCGGCTGATCGCGGGCGTCATTGCCCAGGCAGCTACCGACGGCGGACATATGCGCGAGGTCATCGCAGCCGAAGAGGAAGACGACTACAAGCGACTGCCCTCCGAGGAGATCCGCGAGCCGGCGACTTTCCTTGGACCGTCAACCCTGGCCAAGATTGCCCGTGGCTTCGACTCCGACGACGACGACGACTCTGATATCGAGGAGATCGAAGAAGTTGTGGAGATTGAGGACTCAGAGGACGCCGACGAGGACGACAGCGCTGACGACGACAGCGACGACTAGGTCAGACAAACAATGAGCATTTCATCCAGGGCGCCGCATGTTCGGCGCCCTGGATTGTACGAAACAAAACAGAGGAGAACTAAATTGGCTACTTCATCAGAACAGATCAAACTATTGCGCGAACAGACCGGCGCAGGCGTGCTTGACTGCAAACGTGCACTGGACGAGACCAACGGCGATTTCGACAAGGCCATTGAGATACTGCGCAACAAGGGCCTGGCCGCAGCCGCCAAGAAGGCGGACCGCGAGGCGTCAGAAGGTCTGATCGGCAACTACGTACACATGGGTTCCAAGGTGGCAGCCATCGTCGAGGTCAACTGCGAGTCTGACTTCGTGGCCCGCACTGAGCAGTTCCAGACCCTGGTCCGCGACCTGGCGATGCAGGTCGTGGCTGCTCGCCCGCAGTGGGTGCGCCGCGAGGATGTGCCCGCGGACGAGATCGAGAAGCAACGCGCTGCCTTCCGCGAGGAGT
>JAWKOJ010000030.1:0-61718 GCA_041391245.1 Caldilineales bacterium | reverse complement strand
CGGCGACCACGGCTGCTACCTGCTGCCGGCGCCGCCCGACTCGGGCTATTCGCAGGCCGCGCTGACCGAGCCATGGGCCTGCGTCGAGGCGGCCTACCGCATCCGCTACCGCCAGTCGATCAAACCGGGCGGCATCGCCTGGATCGTCGGGGTACAGGGCAGGACTGACAGTCCTGATTCGTCGCACGAGCAGCCCGCCGCGTCGGGAGCGACTCTACCGGCAGACCAGGACTGTCAGTCCTCTCGCCGCGACGACTACACCATCAGCCGCGGCTTCGACCGTCAGAGCCACCCCGACACGGTCATCCTGACCGACGTGCCGCCAACGTTTGCCGGCTGGCTGCGGACCCGCGCCGCCGAGCTGGGCATTGATGTGATCACGATGGATGGGCTGCAGGCGTGCGACTTTCGTGACGCGCTGGCCGATCTGGTGCCTTGCTGCGGCCCCGACACCGGCACCGGCGAGGGCGTCGACGATCTGATCGTGCTCGGCCCCGCCGACGGCGACCTGCTGGCCAACGCCTTCTGTACGCTGGCGCGCGGCGGCATCCTGAACATCGTCAGCGACGTCCCGCTGCCCGAGCGCGCCGCCATCGACACCGGCTGGCTGCACTACGACCACATGACCATCATCGGCACGACCAGCCACGACATCGCGGCCAGCTACGGGCCGATCCGCTCCAAACTGGCCTACGGCGGCCGCTGCTGGATGATCGGCGCGGCCGGGCCCATGGGCCACATGCACGTCCAGCGGGCCATCGAGGTCGGCCCGCGTCCGGCCCTGATCGTGGCCAGCAACCGCAGTTCGGATCGCATTGACCTGCTGGCTGAACGCTACGCAGCCACCGCGCGCGACCGCGGCACCGAGCTGGTCTGCCTGACCGAGGAAGCGCTGGGCGCGGATGGCTTTCGCGCACGGCTGGTTGAGCTGACCGGCGGCGAGGGCTTCGACGACATCGTCATCCTGGCGCCCAGCATCAAGGCCATCGAGGAGGCTGCGGCCATGCTGGCGCCCGGCGGCGTCATCAACGTCTTCGCCGGTCTGACGCGCGGCACCGAGGCCATGCTGGACCTCAACCCGGTGATCGACGGCCGGCAGATCCGCTTCGTCGGCAGCAGCGGCTCCAGCATCGCCGACATGCGCTCCATGCTGGTGCTGGTCGAGCAAGGTGTGTTGAACACCAACCGCACCGTGGCCGCCGTCTCCGGGCTGGACGGCGTCTACGACGGCATTTTCGCCGTCAGCCAGGGCACGTTTCCCGGCAAGGTCGTAGTCTACCCGCACATCACCGGGCTGGGCCTGACGCCGCTGCCCGAGTTGCGCGAGCGGCTGCCGGAGGTGTACGCCCGTCTGGGTCCCGGCGAGGTGTGGACGGTCGAGGCGGAGGAAGAACTGCTGCGGTCGATGCTGTAGCCTGACGGGTTCATTATTCTCCAGCTTATGCTCGCGGATAGACGCAGATCTCGCGGATCATAGAATTCAGGATCGATCCGCGTTCATCTGTGCCATCCGCGAGCAATTCTGACTCCAACAACATCATGAAGAAATCGTCTATCATCTTTGGCGCAGGCAACGTAGGCCGAGGCTTTCTCGGCCAGTTGTTTTCCGAGTCGGGCTACGAGGTCATCTTCGCGGATGTGGACGCGGAGTTGATCGCGGCCATGGCCGCGCGCGGCCGCTACACCATCCGGCTGGTAGACAACGACCTGCACGAGGAAGCCACCGTGGCTCCGGTGCGTGGACTGCTGGCGACGGACACCGAGGCTGTGGCAGATGCGGTGGCGACAGCCAGCATCGCCACCACGGCCGTCGGCGTGCGGGCGTTGCCCTTTGTCGCGCCGGCCGTTGCAGCAGGAATCGCGCGCCGGGCGACGGCCGGCAACCAGGCGCCGCTCAACATCATCATCTGTGAGAACCTCAAAGATGCGGCGACCACCTTCCGCGGCATGGTCGCGAAGCACCTGCCCGCGAGCCTGCGCGATTTCCTGGACACCCACATCGGCTTCGTGGACACGGTGATCGGACGCATGGTGCCGCCGCTGTCGCCGGAGCAGCGGGCGGTCGATCCGACGCTGATCATCGTCGAGCCGTACAAGGAGCTGCCGGTGGACCGCGCCGCCTGGATCGGTCCGGTGCCCCCAGTAGTCGGTCTGGAGGCGTGCGAAAACTTTCCCGCCTACACAGCGCGCAAGCTGTACATCCACAACTGCGGCCACGCGGTGCTGGCCTATCTGGGCTACCGGCGCGGCCACGAGTTCGGCTGGCAGGCGCTGGAGGATCCCACGATTCGCCCGCTGTTCGAGGAGGCGCTGGCCGAGTCGAAGGCCGGTATCGTCGCGGCGCACGGCGTGGACCCGGCCTGGCTGGACGCGCACATCGCCGACCTGACCCGCCGTTTCGCCAACCGCGCTGGGCGATACAGTGCTACGACTGGAGCGCGATCCGCTGCGCAAGCTGAAGCGACTGACCGGCTGGTCGGCGCGGCGCGGCTGGTGGAACGGACTGCGTTGCAGCCCGAAGCCCTCAGCTGGGCGGTCGCGGCCGCGCTATGTTTCGACGACGCGCGCGATCCGCTGGCGCTGGCCATGCAGGAGCGGCTGGCGGAGGACGGTGTCGACGCGGTCTTGCAGGAAGTCAGCGGGATCGCGCCGGACGGGTCGCTGGCGAACCTGGTGCGTGTCCGCTATCGCCTGCTGCGCGAGAGCGACTGGCCGCCGCCGCTGATGACGTGGGAGCCGGGATCCTTTGCCCGCGGCACCATCGTCGCACGCAAGCCGCAACTCATCGCCCAGGTCATCGCCGACAACGACTACCCGGCGAGCGTGCTGGCCGCGCTGGAGGACCTGCGCGACGAGATCGCGACCCACCCGATGCAGCCGCTGGCCGAAGATGCGCCCGACCGGGAGGACTGGAACCGCGTGCTGGCAGACCTCGACGGGGCGCGCTGGCAGGAGACGCGCTGGTACTTCGCCGAGACATTTTTCTACCGCAAGCTGCTGGAGGCTACCGGCTACTTCCAGCCGGGACCGCTGCAGAGACTCGATCCGTTCGCTCCTCAAAAACGAAAACAGGAGGCGGCCGGTCTGGCGCAACTGGCCGCCGGCTGGAGCCAGCTTGCCAGCCTGCCGCCGGGCGAGCGTTTCGAGGCGCTGCTGCACTCCAGCCTGTGGGGCAACCGCGCCGATCTCAGCAATTTGACCATCACCCAACAGGCGCAGGCCGGGCTGGCAACGCGCGGCGAGCGGCATCTGCTGCTGATCGACGACACCGCAGCCGTCCACGGCCTCCTGGCGCGCGGCGTCCACCGCGTCGACTTCATCTGCGACAACGTGGGCCTGGACTCGACCTTCGACCTGGTTTTGGCCGATTTTCTGCTGAGCCACGGCTGGGCAGAGCGGGTCGTGTTCCACCTCAAGGACCGGCCGTTCTTCGTCTCCGACGCGATGGTCGAGGACATCGCCGCGGTCAGCGCGCAGATGGCGCGCCACGAGGACGATGATCTGCGCGCGCTGGCCGGCCGGCTGGAACAGGCGCAATCACACGGCGCACTGGCGCTACGTACCGACCCATTTTGGGCCAGCTTCCGCATGTTCTACGAGATGCCGGAGCACCTCGCGGCCGAGCTGGCAGCGTCTGAACTGGTGGTGGTCAAAGGGGACGTCAACTACCGCCGGCTGCTGGGCGACAAGCACTGGCCCCACGCGACCCGCCTTGAGCAGGTCACCGCCTACTTCCCCGCACCGTTCGTCACGCTGCGCACGCTCAAGGGCGAGATCATGGTCGGCCTCGCGCCAGGCCACGCAATGCGCCTGCAAGCCGAGGATCCCGACTGGCTGATCGACGGCAAGCGCGGGGTCATCCAGATGGTCGACGGTCGACAACACCCCACGGCTTCAAGTACAAGTATCAGTAGGCGTGTACGCGCGACGGAGGCCAGAATCGCGAAAACGACACACTGACGCAGAGTCTGTGTGTCGCAATCCAACAGTTATGTATATCTGTGACCACCCGGTTCCAGACCCCGAACCTACTGATTAAGAGTCCGGCTGCTCTGCCAGTTGAGCTAGTGGGCCTGACTTGTGAAATTATATGTCTGGCGTTGGGGGTTGTCAAATCAGGCCGGCCGGTGACCGGGCAAGATGCGCTGGCGATACAAACGGTGCGGATTCGCCTTGTCACGTGCGATTGGCTGCTGTATAATCCGTTAGTCTTTTCTCCACATCGTCTCCACACACCTGCAAGGAGCACCATGAGCGACATCGTGGCCGAGTCCGGCGAATCCACGCTGCAACAACAGGTCGAGGCGCGCGACGCGTCGCAAAGCAACAAGTTCGGCACCTTCGCCGGCGTGTTCACCCCGACACTGCTGACAATCCTCGGCGTGATCATGTTCCTGCGCGAGGGGTGGGTGGTCGGCAACGCCGGCCTGCTCGGCGCCTGGCTCATCATCCTGATCGCAGTCACAATCACCGCGCTGACCGGGCTGTCCATGTCGTCGATGACCACCAATATCCGCATCGGGGCCGGCGGCGCGTTTTCCATCATCTCGCAGTCCCTGGGACTCGAGGTTGGCGGAGCGATCGGCATTCCGCTCTACCTCTCACAGACCCTCGCGGTTGCCATGTACATCTTCGGCTTCCGAGACGGCTGGATGAGCATCTTTCCCAATCACATCCCCCTGGTGGTCGACCTGGCCACGTTTGCGATCCTTTTCGCCATCGCCATCGTCAGCGCCGGACTGGCCTTCCGTATTCAGTACATCATCATCGCCATCCTCGTGCTGGCGCTGGGATCGGTGTTCGCCACCGTGTTCACCGGCGCCATGCAATACCAACCAACGCTTATTGGCAGCTTTCCCGGATCGCCTGAAAACGGGTTTGGCGGAACCACGTTCTGGGTTGTGTTTGCTGTGTTCTTCCCCGCCGCAACCGGCATCATGGCCGGCGCAAACATGTCTGGGGAGCTGAAAGACCCGCGGCGCAGCATCCCCGTTGGCACGATGGCGGCCGTCGCCATCAGCACCGTGATATACCTGGCGCTGGCTTACTGGCTTTCTCGGGTCGCCACGCCGGATGAGCTGGTCGGCAACTACGCCATCATGATCGAGCGGGCGCTGATCCCCGCGCTGGTGCTGGCAGGTCTGTTGGGCGCAACCTTTTCGTCCGGTCTGTCGTCACTGGTCGGATCGCCGCGCGTGCTGCAGGCGCTGGCGCTGCACGACATCCTGCCGGGCAGCAGCCGGCTGGCAAAGCAGACGGACAAGGGCGAGCCGCGCACCGCCATGATCGTTTCAGGGGTGATCGTCGTTCTGGCGCTCTTCCTGCGCGACCTGAACGCCATTGCCCCTCTGATCACCATGTTCTTCCTCATCACCTACGGCATGATCAATCTGGTGGTGTTCATCGAGCAGAGCCTGGGCCTCGTCAGCTTCCGTCCGCTGCTGCGCATTCCACGCGTGTTGCCGCTGATCGGCGCTCTGGGCTGTGTGTTTGCAATGTTCGTCGTGGCGCCTGCCTTCAGCCTGGCAGCCGTCGCGCTTGTCCTCGCGTTCTACGTTATCCTGCTGCGCCGCCAATTGCGGGCGCCCTTCGGGGACGTGCGCAGCGGTCTCTTCGTTGCATTGGCGGAATGGGCAGCCAAGCGGGTCAACGACCTGCCGATCGCGCAGGAACGGGCCTGGAAGCCCAACGTCATGGTTCCCGTAGAAGACCCGGCCGACCTGCGCGGCACCTTCCAACTGATCTTTGACCTGGCCTATCCGCGCGGATCGCTACACGTAGTCGGTATCTCGCGGCCCGGTGAAGAGGCACGCCTGCAGACCCGCCTGCCCAACCTGGAGCGTGCCTTCCGCGAGAAAGGCCTGTACGCCAAGCACACCATCATCGTCGGCGATGATTACGGACAGGGCCTGCTCACCAGCATGCAGGCGCTGAGCGGCGTGTTCTTCCGCCCCAACGCAATGTTCTTGACCATGCCAGCCGCGGGCGACGACCAGCGCGAGGACGCCCAGCGACGGGCCATTGCCATGGCTCGTTCCCGGCGGCTTGGCGTGCAGCTTTTCGCCGATCACCCCAAGGCGCGGCTGGGCCGCCGGCAGGCGATCAACGTCTGGGTACGGGATCAGGGACCCGATTGGCAGCTTAGCATGCATCTCGGCAACCTGGATCTCGCCCTGCTGTCGGCTTACATGCTGCGGCGCAACTGGATCGGTCAGCTGTCCCTGGTGACGGTCGTGCCGGATCAGCAGCAGGCGGACAAGGCGGACGTCTACCTGAAGAACCTCGCCGAACTGGCGCGCCTGCCCCATGCACATGTTGTGATTAAGCAGGGGGCCTTTGCCGACGTGGTAGCTGACGAGCATCCGGCCGACCTCAACATCTTTGGGATGCCCGAGGTAGTGGATTTCGCAATGATGCGCGACCTGGTCGCCAATACCCGCTCAGCTGCCCTCTTTGTCCGCGACTCCGGCGAGGAAAACGCCATGGCGTAGCGCGTTCTGCGACGACAACACCTGCAATCAACCTCCCAAACGCGGCAGCCGGAATCACCCCGACGATCCCGGGGCAGCGTCTGCGGGAGGTTTGTGCTTTATCCCAGGCCTGTCGAAACGTTTTTTGCAGGCGCTTGACAAAACGCTTTTTTCGTGCTAGACTATCCTCGTATACTACGCGAAAGTTGCCAGCGTAACGGGTTCTGGTAACTTCTAACAACCAAATGAGGTACACGACCATGACCATCGATCAACCTGCACTGTTCCCACCCCCAGGTCGTACCGGTTCTCTGACCCCGCCAGTGGCTACGCTGGCGCCGCTGACGGCGAAATCCTCCCTATCGTCAGCGGTCAGCGCGTTTCACGGCCACATGCTGCGCCAGGGTTTCTCCGAGAACACTGTCAAAGCCTTCATGGGCGACCTTCGCTTGTTCATGAAGTACATCCCACCCAACTCAAATCTGAGCCGGATTTCGACCCACGACCTGGAGAACTATCTGACGTGGCTGCTCAACGAGCGCGGCACGCCGTGCAGCCCGAAGAGCTATGCCCGCCGGCTGACCACGCTGAAGGTCTTCTTCAAGTGGCTCTATGACACCGACGTCATCGCTCAGGACCCCGCCGCGCCTATTGCGCACCAGCCCGTCACGACGCCCCTGCCGACAATCTTGTACGACAACGAGGTGGAGCGGCTGCTGCGCTACACCCGCGATCTGCTCTGGGCGCGCAAGCCCGACCCCCGCCCCTACGTGCTTGTAAGCCTCATCCTGCAGACCGCCATTAAGAAGAGCGAGTGCAGGGGAATCAAGCTCGAACACATCGACGGCACCGACCCGCGCGCGCCCATCCTTTACATCCGCTATCAGAACGCACGTATGCGACACAAGGAGCGCAAGCTCGTCCTGACGCCCCAGTTCCTGCCGTCCATGCGCCAGTATATCGCGCAGTACAAGCCGGAAACCCACCTGTTCGAATGCACCGCCCGCAATCTGGAATATGTCCTAACCGACGCCGGCAACCTGGCGGGTATTGAGCACAAGTCTGTGTCGTTCGAGGTAATGCGCTGGACCGCTGCGGTGCGCGACTACCGCACCGGCATGGCGCCAGAGCAATTGCGCAAGAAACTGGGCCTGTCGAAGATCAGTTGGCGGGAGACCGGCCAGAAGATCCGCCAACTCGCCTCACCGGCCGTCTGACATCGTGGGGTGCCGGCTGGCACACCACAACCGGTCAGCGCCTACAGTCATCACCTTCCACGGAGCGGAAACATTCATCCACCGCTCCATTTTCAAGCTGCGGCTCCCGCCCTGCCGACTTCATACCATCTCATCGCACTCTGGCAGGGTGGGACCGCCGCCTGGACAAATGCAAATACGGCTGCCGCTGAGCAGCCGTATTTGCATTATCTTTACCATCCGATTCCTCACGGTAAGGTCCACGGAACCGGTGCGCCGGTATCGAAGGCCGGCCCGAGAGGCGAGTTCGTGCCGAAACCGGTGTAGAAGTGTTCCTGGTGGGGGACCGGTCCGACCTGCTGCGGCGGCCCATCGACCCGGTTGAATACCAGTTGGCTGTTGACAGGCAGGTCCATGGTGAACACGCCCTGGTTCGGACCGGTGCGGACCACGGTCATCGCACCTGATTGCTGCTGAGCGGTAGGCTCGACGAATAGCTGAACCGCCCATTGTTCCGGGTTCTGGCCGCCGTTGTAGGTCACAACAATCGGCTCAACGCTCTGCAGGTTCATGCTGACGATCTCGATGGGAACGGTCTCGGCGGCGGCCGGCGAACCTGGGAAATGCAGCTCGGCATCGCCCAGTCGCTGAACGACCGTGTCGCCTTGTGCAGTCGTCTGCCGGGCATCCACAACCGTGTGAGTGGCGTTCTCGGACACATGCTGGAACGGCCCAACAGGTTGGAACGGCTGTACGCTAGGGGGCGTTTCCTGCACACCGCCGAGATTCACTGTACCGACAAATGGATCGGATCCGGGACCAAAGAAGTTCAACGGCAACTCCAGATGTTGCATCGTCTGTCCCGGCGGGGAATGAAACACGTCGGCGCCGGCCGGGATCTGAAGCGGCGGCGGCGGGTCGACGAGACAACCCAGTCCAAACGCGGCCGCGGTATGTTGCACCCCGAGAATATCGGCATTCAACGGCCAACGATTGGCGATCAGGATGATATCACCGAGATCGACAATTGCGTTGCCGTCGTGATCCTCGGGACGAAACTCCTGACAAGCCAGCGGCAGAGACGGCACAAAGCGCATGATGTCATAGAACTCATCGACATCCGGCTGGGTATTGGTGTAGTTCATCCCGTGGCCTGCCAGACTGAGCCAGCCGAACAGGTCGCCAGCCAGCCAGGCGCCGCCCGGGTCATCTTGCAGGAACAGCACCGGAACAACAGGCGTCTGCCCGTGGATATAGACCACGCGCGGCGGAAAATCTGGCAGTTCGTCATTGATCACCAGCAGCGGCTCGTTGTTGAACAACGTGCCGCCGGGGAAGCTGCCCAAGGGCGGGAGATCTACCTCTACGAAGACATCGAAGAAGCTCTCAGCCGGAAAGTCCAGGTTTGGATCGCCGCTGGCCCCGCTGAGAGACTGTACCTCGCCGGGGCTTGTCGGCCGGACGGGGGCAGCATCCCCTGCCCGCACAGTAACCAGCCCACCAAACGCCGCCAGGTTGAAGTCCGCAATGCGCGTGTGCACCTCGCGCGTGCCGTCCGGCCCCTGAAAGCCTGCTGGCTCGACGACAAAATCCGAGTCGGCGATGACAACACCGGCCGTTCCCACCGGCGTCCCATTGACATCAGGTGGGCTGCCGTGCAGATGGGGCGCGCTGCGACCAATGATCGTGGTGGGGTCGTACATGGTCGGGCTGGTCAGCACAAAGGTTGTTGCATTGTAGCCAGGATACCCCGCCATCAATGGCCGGAAGTCCGGTTCGATGAAGATATCGAAGGTGCCCAGGGAGGGCGCCGTATCGTCTCCTGTCCGGGAAACGGCCCTGGCAGCCGCCCAACAATGCCGCTGGCCGTGAGCCGGTCCACCTGCACGTTCAACACGCCCGGCCAGGCCGGACCAGTACGCAAGCGAAGGTTGTGGTCCGCTGAAAAACGCCAGCAGCAGGGCCAGCGCCAGCATCCCGACAACGGTCAATATTCCGACTGATTGGCGATTCCGTCCTGTCATTCGATCCTCCTCTGGTTGAATGGCCACGCTTGCTGATTGCAGGCCGGGACAGGGGTACGCCAATAGTTCACGCCGGCAGCAACAAGCCTCAACCTGTTCAACGCAGACGAGAACGGTTTCGCGCGCGTTTTGCCTCTATTTTGTACCGAACTTGCGTCGCAGCCAGATGGTCCTCATCTTGGTGCGCAAAGATCGCCAGCGAGCGCGCAGCAGCGGTTCAGCCTGCTGGCCATCGGGGCCATACTGCGCCTGCTCGAACAGGGCGACAAACGGCATCACCTGGCCTGATCTGTCGGACCTGGCAGCCGTCTCCCCCAGTTGCTCTGCCAGCCCGCGGCCGTACTCCGCCGGCGTTTCACCAGCGGCCGCCGGCCGGCCCAGCCGTCCGCCCCAGCGGCCAAACGCCTGGTAGATCGCTTCCAGCGGCGGCTCCGGACGACGACGCCAGAGAACCAGCGCAGCCCCGGCTGCGACCAGCGCAGCCAACGCGACAACCAGCCCGCCGGCCCGGCGGCGCACGACCTCATCCTCCCGGAAGGTCTGAAGGTCAGACGCTGCCAGACTGGAGATCTCCCCGGAAGCGTACGGATACTCCGTGCTGCCCGCCACCAAGGGCCGGTCAAGGACCTGGCGGGCGGCCGTCGGCTCGAACGGGACCCAGCCCGCACCGGGGAAGTAAAGCTCCGGCCAACTGTGCGCCATGTCCTCGTAGACCAGAAACGCGCCTTCCTGCGCATTGTAGTCGCCCGTGGCATAGCCGGTAGCCAGCCGGGCCGGAATGCCCAAACTGCGCGCCATGACGACCATCGCGGTCGCATAGTAATCACAGTAGCCCGCTTGCAAATCAAAGAGGAAATAGTCGGCTACGTCGCGGCCGCCCGGCGGAGGCGCGACATCCAGGTCATATGGCAAGGTCCGCAGATAGGTTTGCAGCGCCAGCGCCTGATCGTAGGGCGTTTCGGCGCCGGCGGCCACCTCGCCGGCGAGCGCGGCCACCCGGCGCGGTATGTCGGGCAGCGCGAGGTAGCGCTCAGCGATGCCGGGCGGATATGCCTCGCCGGCATCCCGCAGCGCCTCCTCATCCAGCGCGGGAATGGCCGACAGCACCTGGTAGCGCCGCCCGGTGCCGGTGATTGCGACCAGTTCCAGGCCGGGATCCTGCGCGTCGATGCGCACCATGGTGTCGTAGGGCCGGTTGACCGAGAGCGGCTCGCCGGCCGCATAGAACGCCCTGTCGCCGCCACGGTCAAGCTCGACCTGCTGGCGCAGTAGCCGTTGGCCCGGAGGCACCTCATCAAGCCACGCCTCGCCCGCGTGCCGCCGCTCAAGCGTGACCGGCGTGTTGCGCCAGCCGCGGCCGGTGTAGATGTCGTAGGTCAGCGCCCGCCAGTAGTGTTTCATCTCGGGCGGCGGTTGCTGGCCCGGTGCCAGGCTTGCCAGTTCATCAGTGGACACCTGCATCACCAGCTGCTCGCCCAGTTCCGGACCGCTGCCCAGCAGGAAGGCCCGCGGCATGCCGCCTGAACCGCCCCCGCTGGCCAGCAACGAGCGCGGCGCGCGGCGCAGTCCCGGAAACATCGCTTCGCCCCCGGCCTGAATCTTGTCGAGCGGCCCGCTGGCAAGCTCTTCGAACCAGGCCGCAGTCGGTTGAACCACCACGCGCGCCATGGCGAAACTGGCCACCGTGACCAACATCGCCAGACCACCGGCGACGAAAAGCATGTCCATGCGGATGTCGCGGGCGTAATCCTTGCCCTGGCGCTGCCACCGTTCCTCAGACCAATATCGCTCTGCCAGGACGATCAACAGCGTGGCGCCGCCAAGAAAGAAGGGCAGCCACAGCCGCCCGTTCCAGAAGAAATAGGCGTTGGTCGCCAGAAGTATGCCAATCGGCAAGAAGGCAGCCAGCGCGTTGTGGCCGCGGAAGAACTCCCAGGCCGCCCAAACCACCGCCGCCCAGACCGCGATGCCGATAATCCACAGGAAAACCGCGTCGTCCTGCGCGGCCGATCCGGCGCGGACGTCGACGATCCACTGCGCCAATCGTTGCGCGGTTTCGGCCAGCGCCAGACCGGCCCGCTCCACCGGGCGCAGAAACCAGGGCGTGCCGGCCGGCACATCGGGCGCTTCGCCCCAGCCGACGACCAGTGACACAGCCAGCACCCCCAGAACCGCCATCAACAGCGCCGCCAGCCAGACCGGCAGATGACGCGCCCGCCTGGCATGGATTTCAGGGTCGTATGCCAGCCGCGCCAGCGCAAACCCACATCCGAAGGCGGCCAGCACGACCAGGAACAGCACGACGCCCAACCCCGGCACCCAGGCGGCCTCGTTTGCGGACACGACGACGAGCATGGCAAGCGTCAGCGCCAGGAGCCACAGCAGCCACCCCTCGCGCGGCGCAATTCGTCTGATGAAACGGACGGTCAGTTCCAGCATGGCTGTGTTGAGTGAAGCCCAGGTGCAAACCGCGCGCCTGGTCCACTAAACCTCCTCGCTCACCTCTACCCGGATTACCCGCCCGGTGGCTGACAGCGTCCGCAGCTCGGTGCGCGTCCGGGTGATGGTATGCACCGGGCGAAACTCGAATCCGCTGTCGATAACGTGGCTGGGCACGCCTTGTTCGGCCAGCATCGCACGCAGCGCTGCGGTAGCTGCGGAGCCCTCGCTCTCAGCGCCAGTCGCGTCATCCTGCGCAAAGGAGGAGGCATCAAGAAGCAGTGCAGCCGGCGCGTTGCCCTGATTGGCCAACTGCAGCAGATGGCCGACCCAGATTGGTTCCGCTGATGGTGTTATGACAACCACGGTGCGCCCGCGCCCCACGGTCTGGCGCAGGTCGTCCAGCAGGCGTGCAGCGGGCGCGCCCGCCACCGGTTCGACCCGCGCCAGCGCCTCCAGAATGCGCCAGAGCTGCATCTGCCCCGGCTGCGGCGGGATCAGATAACCCTGCGCGGCCAGCCCCACGCGCCGGTTTTCGGCCAGCATCTCCGTTGCCAGCGAAGCCGTCAGGGTAATGGCATACTCCAACGTGCTGCGCGCTCCCTCGCCTCGCTGCACATTGGCGTCCAGATCCAGCGCGATCCAGAGGTCGCCTGAGGGCTCCAGATCGAACTCCTTGACCATGAACTGGCCGTGATGGGCTGTCTGCCGCCAGTGAATGGCGCGCAGCGGATCGCCGGGCACGTAAGGTCGCACCGATGCCACCGTGGTCGTGTAGAGCCGCGATGGACGCTGGGTGCGGGCTGCGCCGGCTGCTTCGCCGCGCGGCAGTTGCAGATCGGGCAAAACCATGGCGCGCGGGTAGATCATGATCGAGTGGGTGTCGGGCATCTCGACGCTGACCGAGAAGATTCCCAAGGGATCCCCGGTGCGCAGCTCCCACGGTCCAAGGGTGAACACGCCGCGCCGCTGGCAGCGACCCTGGCGCGCATAGGACTGCGAGCCGCGCACGTCCACGCTCGCCACCCAGTCCGGCTGGTAGCCAGGCAGGTTGGAGTGATCGACGACTTCTACCCCCAGTGCCGGAAATGACGACCGGTTCTCCACCGTGAAGGTCTCGCTCAACAGGTCGCCGGCAAGTATCCATGTGCCCCGCTGTGCCAGCGCGCCGTACAGGTGGTCCCGCAGTTGCCTGGCCCATAGATAGGCCAGTCCAAGCATCACCGCCAGCGCCAGCATGACCCCGACCCAAATGCGCGCCGGGTTGAACACCTGGTTGACCAGCAGGATTGCCAGCAAGACAACCGGCAACCGCCGTCGCAAACGCAGCGAACGGATCGGTGAGGCCGTGCTAATCTGATGCGGCAGCGTCATGCCGTCTAGTGTATCACAGATTTGCCCGAACGCTAACCGGCAGAGAATATTCCCCTAGTCAGACTCTCCCAGTCGAGCTACCAGAGCCTGCCCGCCGGCCAGCGCCGCCTCATAGACCACACGCACAGGAACTCCCCGTTGGTCAGCGACGCGTTGGCAATCCTCGAACTCGGGCATGGCGGCCACAACTGCACCACCCATCCGCTTCAGCTTGACCGTGATCGAGCCGTACGCGGTCTGCACCGGGCGAAACTCGCGCTCGGCCTCGTGGCGATGCACGGCGTGAACGCGAACGCCAAGAGTGGTCGTCTCGCGCAGCATCAGCTCTGCCAGCGCCGCTTCTAGGCTGGCCGGCGCAAGCACGCTGAGCAACACACCCGGCCGTCCCTTCTTCATCTGAATCGGCGCCAGCCAGACATCGAGCGCCCCCGGCGAACAGGCGTTGGCTCACCGCCGCCACCAGCTCTGGGTTCATGTCGTCGATGTTGGTCACCAGCTCAACCAACCCTCCCTCGTTCCCGTTCTCGCCCAGCCAGAGCCGCGCGACGTTGGGCCAGCCGGATCGCGCTGGCCGGCGCCTGTGCCGACACGGGTTAACTTCATCGCCGGCTGGACAAAGGTGGCGAACTGGGCCAGCAGCGCCGCGCCGGTGGGTGTCACCAGTTCACCAGGTCCCGGCCCCGGAACGGTGGGGGCGCCGGCCGCGGCCAGCAGTTCCAGCGTTGCCGGCGCTGGCAGCGGCAGCCTGCCGTGCGCAGTATCGGTCCAGCCGCGGGACAGCGGAACAGGCGAGGCGTAGAGGGTCGTGATGCCCAGCGCGTGCAGCCCGGCCGCCACGCCGACCACGTCGACGATCGCATCCAGCGCGCCGACCTCGTGGAAGTGCACCTCCTCCACCGGCAGGCCGTGAATGCGCGCCTCGACGGTCGCCAGACGGGCAAAGGTGGCAATGGCGTACGCCTGCACCCACATCGGCAGCCGCGATCCTTCGATGACTTGGCGCACGTCGCTGAGGCTGCGATGCGACGAATCCTCGCGGACCTCGACCGAGACCAGCGTCGCGCGCATCGGGCCGCGCATCACGCTCTCGGCATGCAGCGTCCACGAGCCGGCGGGCACCGGCAGCGTCGCCAGCGCAGCCGTCAGGTCGTCCACCGGCCAGCCGGCGTCCACAAGACAGCCAAGAAACATATCCCCGGAAAGTCCGGCCGGTAGGTCAAGATAGGCAATCATGGCGGATGACAGGCGGGTTGCTGGAACACGAGAGGGTTCGAGCGGACTGCAACGATCATGTTGCAGTCTGCGCGTCACCGGCGCTTACATCTCGAGCAACGGGATCGCGGTTGGGGAGTTGCCGTTGGCGCCGTTCAGCGAGCCGCTGCGAAAGCCGGCCAGATCGAGGGTGACGTAACGGTAGCCGGCGGCTTGAATGCCAGCATGGATCGCGCTGTGCAGGCTGGCGGCGCGCGGCAGGTCTTCCAGAGGCAGCTCTATGCGCGCGATCTCGTCGTGGTGGCGGACGCGGAACTGCTCGAAGCCCAGCGAGACCAGGCAGTCCTCGGCCGCTTCGATCTGGCGCAGCAGCGCGGGGGTGATGGCGGTGCCGTGAGGAACCCGCGACGAAAGGCAGGCCATGGCCGGCTTGTCCCAGACGGGCAGGTTCAGGTGGCGGGCCAGGGCGCGTACCTCGTCCTTGACGATCCCCGCCTCCAGCAGCGGGGAGCGGACGTTGTGCTCGCGGGCCGCGGCCATGCCCGGGCGGAAGTCACCCAGGTCGCTGGCGTTGTTGCCGTCCAGCACGGCAGCCCAGCCCTCCCCGACTGCGACAGCTTGCAGGCGGTCGTGCAGCTCGGTCTTGCAGAAATAGCAGCGGTCGACCGCATTGGCAGCGTAGCTGGGATCGAGATGCTCCTCTGTGTCGATCAGGCGATAGGGCACGCCAAGCTGCTCGGCCAGTTCGACTGCGGCGCGCATCTCCCGCGTCGGGTAGCTGGGTGAAACACCGATGCACGCCAGCGCCTTGTCGCCCAACTCCTGGTGCGCAATCACCATGACCAGCGCGCTGTCCACGCCGCCGGAGTATGCCACCAACGCCGAGTCGCAGCTGCGGACAATCCGCCGCAGATCGGCCAGTTTCTCGTTCAACTCACGATTCATCCGCTTGCCTCTTGTGGCCCGCTGGTGGTTGCGACTGGTCGTTGATGACCGCCGCCAGGTGGCCTGCGCCGTACCCGTTGTCGATGTTGACGACCGCCACGCCGGTGGCGCAGCTGTTGAGCATGGCAAGCAGCGCGGCCAGCCCGCCGAAGCTTGCACCGTAGCCAACCGAAGTCGGAACCGCGATCACAGGACAGCGTACCAGCCCACCCAGCACGCTGGCCAGGGCGCCCTCCATGCCTGCCACCGCGATGACGACGTTGGCGCCTTGCAGCGTCGCCACGTGCGGCGTCAGTCGGTGCAGCCCGGCCACGCCTACATCGTACACGCGGGTGACGGCGTGCCCCATCAGGTCGGCCGTCAGCGCGGCCTCCTCGGCTACTGGCAGGTCACTGGTGCCGGCGGCACACAGAACGACGCCCGGCTTGCGCGGCCTGCCAGGATCGCGGTCCAGCCAGATCGCGCGCGCCAGAGGGTGATATTGCAGATCAGGGGTCAGGGCAGCCGCGGCTGCATATTGCTCGGGCGTCGCGCGGGTGGCCAGCACCTGAGCGCTGCGCTCCGCCAGCCGGTTGCAGATGGTGGCGACCTGCTCGGGCGTCTTGCCCTGGCTGAAGACCACCTCGGGGAAACCCCAGCGCAGCCCGCGGTGATGGTCGAGCGTGGCAAAGCCGAGATCCTCGAAGGGAAGAGCGCGCAAGTCGTCTACGGCGGAGTCGATGGACACCTGCCCGTCGGCGACCATCCGCAGCAACGCGCGGACACTCTGTTCGTTCATGGGCAACAGGATAGCCGGGCCGATCTCGTTTGTCAAGGATTCCCTACGCGAGAATCAACAGACAGACGGCGCCGCGATGTCCAGTCACGCCTGATTCACGGGGCACTCTGGCCAAATCGAGTCGACGACTTCCGGGGTCTTGGGCTGAACGGCTATGCCCGGACCTATGACTGGGGCGCGCTCAGAGACTCGATCAGCAAACGCAGGTCGGCGTGAATGGCTTCCAGTTTCTCCATTAAGGCTTCGTAGGAAGGATCAGGACCACCGCCGCCCGGATCGCCGCCGCCGGGGTCTCCGCCTTCTTCACTGATCTGGAAGGTGAGGAAAAGCGGTCCCACATGGTTGGTGCCTCCCAGCATACCGATCCCGGACATGCCATCGCTGGGCAGTGAAGGACTTAGAACCCAGACGGTGTGTGGACCGCCTTGAGCCAGGTCGCGAATGTAGGAGCCGGTGCCCAAGCCGAAACCGGTGAAGCCGGCGCCGTCGGTGGACTGGTGGACCGCCCGGTCTTTCCACAGCGTCTTGAGACCCTGGTTGCGCAGATCAGGAAGTGAGTCGTCGGGCCAACTGTTGGCTACCGGCTGGCTGGATTTGGCGATTCCCTGCTCGTCGATCACCCGCACCTTCAGTGTGGCTGGTCCTTCAGTTTCATCCAACCGCACGAGTTTGAATTTGCGCTCCGCGCCGGCGTCCAGGAACTGCACGTTGCCAAACTTGTCGTGCAGCCAGGCCATATCGCGGCGATTCCCCTCTTTGTCATAGATCTCCGGTGGAATGAGGATGCTCCTTCTTTGTGGATTGTTGCCAATTGCTGTTCGGTCGGTTCGGTGCAGGATGGGATGGCGCGTCAAACCAGCGCTTCGCCGGTGGATGGGCTTTGGTAGGCAATGTTGCCCCAGTCGCCGACCGGCACGTAATAGACGCGCACCTCACCTGTCTGCAGGTTTTCGGCGCGCTGGGCGACGTATGCAATGCCTTGGTGGGACAGTTCGAACTCAGGCGAATTGGGTACAAACCCGGCGGCGAAAATCTGCTTCTGCAAAGCCGCGTTGGGGTTGAATTCAATCACCTGGCGGCGCTGGGCTTCCGCCAGCAGCGCCTGCTCCAGCGTCTCGGCCGGTTCGGGGTCTGGCGTCGGAACTGGCTCCTGGGTTTGCATGGTTGCCAGCCGGTCGATGATGCCGCCCAGGTGCTCGAAGCTTTCCCATTTCGGCCAGCCGCCCGATGCGCCGACCACGAACAGCAGCGCGCCGTCCACGTAGTCATCCTGCATCAGATGGTCGTTATACCACATCAGGGACTGCCAATAGTCGTCCTCGGACACCTTGGGATCGGCCCGCCAGCCCACGTCCTCCCGTCCCACCACGCCCTGCGTCATCCCGCACTCGGTGATAATCACCCGGTGGCGGTTGCCATACGCCCGGCGCACGTCGCCCATCACCCGCCGGTAGCGCAGGGTCAGCCACATGCCGCCCTCGTTCTTCTGCTCGATGTTCTCCTTGTGCAGACGCCACATGGTCGGCCAGTCGTACTCGTGGAAGCCGAGGTAGGTGTGGGTCTCCAGCGTGCCGGGGAAGTAGTCGAGGAAGTCCTTGCCCAGCATGTTGCCGGTGGCGAAGTTCATGGCAATGGGTTCGAAGCCGGCAGCCTTGATCTTCTCGCCGAACGCGACCTGAAACTCGTCGTACTTGCGCTTGCGGTCCGGGCTGGCGCTCTCCGGGAAGACCTCGTTGTATGACTCCCAGGCGTCGAACAGCGGCTTGCCCTGGAAAGTCGTCTTGGCGGCCTCCTGGCGCAGGATGCGGTCGGCGAAGGCGCGTCCGTTCTCCTTTGGGTTGTCGGCGAAGCGCTCCTGCTCTGCCAGGTCCGCTACGATGCGGCCGATGAGGAACGCGTCCGGATGCACCGCGCGCACGCGCGTCCAGAAGCCGACGTTGGAGTCCAGCGCCTTGATCACCGCCGGCTTGATGCGTTTGATCGCCTCCAAGACGTCGTCGCCGGTGCGGTTGACGTGGAAGCCGTATTTGTGGTTCATAGGATTGGTCTCCAGGAGCGGCTACTGTGGCTTGCCGCCAAGCAGCTTGCGGATCCAGTCAAGCAATCCGTTGTTGCCCGGCTTTGGTTGCTCCGGTTGCGGATCAGGCTTGGGAGCGTCGGGCGTTGGAGTTGGATTTGGGCTCCGGCTGGCGGGCTTGGGTTCGGGCTTGGGCGGCGGCTGTGGCAACGAATGCTGCCCGGCCGTTGTCGGCGATATATTTGTAGGGCAGGCGGGCATAGCCAGGCGCCAGGTCGCTGTCGCTGGCCCAGCCTTCGCCCCAACTGTTGCGCACGATGAAGTAGCCGCCGCCCGGCACGGCAACGTCGTCCTGGTAGCCCACCATGATCATCGCATGCCCGCCGATGTTGGGTCGGACGAGAGCGGCACGCGGATGTTGCCGTCCACCTTGGCCGGCTCTGTCAGCCAGTAGCGAAAGACAGGCACCGAAAAGGCGACCGGCAGCCCCTCGGCCAGCTTCTTCTTCAGGGTATCAACCCAGCGCGGCTGCAGCTTGTCGCTGTCCTCGACACGGAAGGCCGCGGCAGCCTCGGCTGCACCGTCGGGCGGCGGCCCTGGCCCTCGTTGCCGGCGACCTTGTCCGGATTGTACGGCCAGACCTTCTCGACGCAGACGCCGGTATCTTTCAGCACGTCCATGGCGATGTTGATCCACGTTCCTTCACCCGGCCACTTGTCGCGGTCCTTGCACGCCCAGTAGAGGAACTGCTCCGACAGGTTAGCGCCGGTGTCACCTCCAGGTACTCGCGCACGCCCGCGCAGGCATGGGCGACACAGGTGCCGCGATGTTGCTGGTTGCGCACTGGCGGCATCTTGTCGATCAGGTTGACGCTGGGCGGCAGCACGGCGCGGCCTCCTGGGTGGTTCGTCAGCCGGGTCCGCGCCCTCCATTTCATCCAGCGCACCGGTGCCATAGGTCTGCAGCACATCGCGCACCGGGCTGAAGTCCGGCACAGCCGCCTGCGCCCGCGCCACCAGCGCCTCAGTTTCGTCGCTTGTCGCGCCGAGGAACTCGGCCAGCCCGCCGACGCCGTCGCCCTCGGCCGCCGCGATCAACTCTTCAGCCGTGGTAATCCACAGCCCGGCCAACTGTTCAGCCGCGTCCGCCGGAAATCCGTCGATACTGGTCAAAAGTGTCCCTTGTTTGTCCGCCATCAGAGTTTTCCTTTCCGGTTTCTCCTCGACTCTCCCCTCTCCCTGAGGGAGAGGGGCCGGGGGTGAGGGCGACTCCTCGCCAACCACCGCCTTCACTTCAGTTGAACGTCATCCAGCCGACTATTCATGCACGTACCACCTCAGCGTTGGCCAAGCGCCGCGGCAAGCTCATGCAAGGTCGCCAGGACCTCGTCCATCGCAGCCCTGCGCTGCCGTTCGGCCGCGTCGAGGCGCGTGATCGACTCCGTCAGCCGCGCCATCAGGGTCTCAGGTGACACGGCAGCGTCAGGCTGATCAGCCGTGGGGATTGGGGCGGCCGGTTGGTCGGCAGCGGCGGCGGGTTGGCTCGCCACAACAATCGGCGCCTCCACCGTCTCGCCATCACCCGACCCCACCGCCAGCCGCACCGCCGGATCACCCACGATTACATAGCTGCGGCTGTCCATGTGCGCAGTCAGCAGGCCGACGAACTCAGGGTTTCTGATCTTCTTTTCGATCTCCTGCGCCCTGGTCAACTCAGGCAACAGCTCGTTGCCCAGCTCGGCATAGCGGCTGCCGAAGAACTCCATGGCCGCGCCGACGGGATACCCCTGCATCAGCCAGTTCAGCATGCTGGTGAACACCTCGGTCTCGCGGCGGTTCTCCGCGGTCAGGAAGGAATATCCCCAGGTCCGGTCAACGTGTCCGATCGCAGCCAGCGCGCCGCCGTTGGGATGACCCAGAAGGCGCGTTGGCAGCCCGGCAACGAACGGCCGTTCAGCCAACTGGGTGAACTTCTGCAGCCGCAACTGGTCGAAATCGTCTTCCCTGGGCGTGCCTGCGCCGTAACAGGCAAAGGTGAAGCTGATCAAGCCCGCCAGGTGCGCGTCGTTGGCCACGTCGTCCGCGCCGAAGTAGAACTCCGGCGGCAACGGCTTGTCAACCCATTCGTCCGGGCCAGGCCAGTCGGCGCAGATCAGCGCGCCCTGGCGCCGGCGCTGGTCGGGGTGGTTGGCCGGGAAGGTGATCCCATGGCTGGCGGCGAAGAGGAAGGCCGGCGACTCGCTGCCGCCGTGCAGGTTGACCAGACGCGCCTTGGTCGCTGCGTCTCCGGCGATGTGGCTGGTCGTCCAGTCGGAAGCGTTGCCGGCCATCCACTCCGTCAAAGGCTTGACCAGGAAGCTGGCGCTTTGCTGCGTTGCCTGGTCGCGGGAAACGGCCAGAAACGCCGCCGAGCGCGGCAGACGTATGCCGCCCGTCTCGGCGGCGACCACGCTGAGAGCATAGTTGGCATACTCCTGGGGCGTGTCGAAGTGGATGCGGCCCACCGCGTACTGCACGTCCATTGCGTACTGGAAGTGATACGGGATCGCCTCCGGGCTGCCAACGATCAACAGGTAGAACGGAACCTTGTCCGGGCTGACCGGCCCAGCCGACTTGCCATAGCGCGCGGTGAAGCGATTGTTGGTCTCGCCGGCTTTGTACTTGAACTCGCGAGAGAGTTCACCGGCCATCTCGCGGCGCAGATCCAGCAGCGGTTGGAGCTGCTTCAGCGCCGCCTCAGCGTCGGGATCGTCCGCTGCCGTAATGACCGCCCAGCCGACCCGATCCAACTGCCGCGGGTCTTCTGCGACGATGAGGTGATCACCACCGACGTCCTTCAGATCGGCGGTGTGCCCTTTGTCCAACGGCTCGTCGATCGCATCATCCAAAAGCCGCTCTGCCGTGGTCGGCGGCGTGAGATAGCCGCCGGTCACGGCGTTGATCCCGTTGAAAACCAGCTCGTTCACAGCCTGCCTCCCATCCTGAGCCCGTCGTCGCGATACTTGCGCCAGAAGATCTCTTCGCTGGTGCGATACAGCGCCTGCTCCAGGTCCTGGCTCCAGCCTGCGGTGTCGTCACGGTTCTGGCGCAGGTTGGCCAGGCTGGTCGCGTCGCCAAGGCTTGCCAGCGCATCGATGGCCTTGCGCCGCACGTACTGCTGGTGCGCTTTCGTGAGGCCGGCGAAATGCGGCACTGCCTCGACCGACGGCTGGCCCAGCGCGATGGACTCCATGAGTGGCCGGTCGCGGGTGTCGGCCAGACGGGCCAGGGCGTCGATGGCCACGGCCATCAGGTTCGGGTCTGACGTGTCGCGGATGCCGCGTTGCAGTAGAAACGTGCGCGCCTGCTGGTCCTGCCAGCGCACCAGTCCGATCAGGTAGGTCAGGCATTTCAGTTGCTGCAAGCCCGAGACGCCGGGCCGCAGCAGCGTATCCAGGTTGTCGAGAAACGGCTGAAGCACCGTCTGGCGCACAGTTGGCAGGTCGATGGTAGCCATCGCGTAGGCCACAGCCCAGTGAGTCGCCTCGTCCATCTCGCCGGTGAGAAACTTGGCCGCCAGCGCATCGATGGCTTGCTGCGCCGCCGGCAGCCCTTCCGGCGAAAGCTTGAGCTGCATGTACAGATCGCCCAGCGCCATTGCTGCCAGCCCCTGGGCGCTGGTGTTCAGGTCCTGGTCCAGCCACTCGATCAGCAGCGACACGTCGCGGTTTTGCCAGAGAAACAGCAGTTCCGAAAGCACGAGGTCGATTCCGGCCAGCAGTTCCTCCTGGTCCGTTTCGCCCATCCGCAGCAGGCCGATGATGGCCGCCATGCGGACGTTGCTGTAGTCGTAGGCTGAGCCGCCGCGGCGGTCGGTTCGGGTCGGGTAGTAGGCCGTGTTGGCCAGTTGAGCGACCGCGGTTGGGCTGGCGATCTGGCCCAGCAACTCGGCCGCGCGGCTGCGCTGGGCTGAGTTCGGCTCGTTGCCGCTCTGCAGCCGCCAGATGAGGGCCGAGGTCACGGTGTCGTTGAGGATGGCAATCGCAGGCGGCGGCGGCTGCTGGACGCCCTCGGACAGGCAGCGCGCCAGGAAGGTGCGTTCACTCTCCAGCAAATTCATGCCGTAGACGAGGATCTCAAGGAACGGCACGATCGCATCGGCGTCGCCGGCCAGCAGGCCGGCGCTGAAGACCAGCGTTTCCTCCCACCAGTGCAGCCGGGAGAGGCGTCCCAGGGTCGAGGTGATGTCGTCCAGCGTCGCTTCCCGGTCGGGGCGGGCGACGATTTCGCGCGCAGCAGTGCGCCTGGATGCGGCTGTAGGCGAAACGCAGCGAGTCGACGCCGTAGGTAGTCAGCAGCCGGTTGGCGATCAGGGCCTCGACCATGCGCTCCAGGCTATACTCGCGGTCGCCCCGGACCTCCTTCATGACGGCGAACGCATCGGCCAGCGACAACTGGCGCGCCCGCCCGCTCTGCATCTGCCAGGCCAGCTTGTTCAGGATCTGGTCGATATGGCTGCGCAGCCCCTGGCGGTTGAGTGTCGGCGCCTGGCTGCTGCTGATCATCCGGTCAACCGTGCCCGTTACCGCGTCTTCTACAATCTTGCCCAGCATCTGCGTGCGCGATTCGGGGTACGTCCCGGCGCGTGCATGGTCCAGCAGCTTGACCATGAACCAGGGCACAGCCGCCAGGTCGTAAATGCCGTACAGATCGAGACGCTCCAGCAGGGGAAGACCGCCGCGGTCGTCCGCGGGCAGGTGCTGCAAGAAGTGGCGAATGCGCCGGCGGGACATCGGCTGCAGGATCAGCAGGTGTTGGTCGAGCCCCGTGAACCAAACGGAGTCGAAGGTTTCCAGATTCGCGCCCACAACATATTGGTGCTGCGGATAGCTGTTGATAAATGTCCGAATCCGGCTGATCCAGGCGTCCTGTTCCTGCTCCGGCAGGCTGTCGTCCGTGTTGAACACGAAGCGCAGCAACGGCTCGTGACCTGCCAGCAGATCGGAGATCGCTCCGGTCGCGCCCGGCCAGAAGCGCTCCAGAGTCTGGGCGACGAGCTTTTCAATCAGATCGTTGTCGCCCAACGCGGTGCTGGGCATCGTCTCCAGGTCCACGTACACGGGCAGCACAAAGGCCGCCTCGCCTGCATCGAACGACATCCGGGCGGTGTTCCAGACGATGCGCTTGAGCTGAGTCCCGCGGTTGCTGCCATAGCCGCCCAGCAGCGCCAGCACGCGCGGCGCGTCGGCGTGGTCGTCGTGGGGAACGTGTCTGTCGAGGACCTCTTCCAGAGCATCCCAGATGTCGATAGACGCGGTGGACTCGCCGGCGGCAGCCTGAAACTGGCTGACGTCCTGGTGGCCGGTGATGTGAACTGCTTCCACCGGCAGGGGGATGTACTTGCCTTTGGCCGGGTCGAAAAAGTTGAAGCGCGGGTCGGCCAGGATATTCTCCAGCGCTGTGCGGGCCGGGTTGGAGGCCAGAAGCCGGCCGTCGGTCAACCGCATGAACAGAACGGGCACATGCGCCGCCGGCCACTGGCCGCTGAGCAGCGCGGCCCGTGCCTGGTTGCAGGCCAGATCGACCTCGCCGTGACGCAGAAGCTGGCGATAGAAGGCCTGTGTGAAGGCGCGCGCCGTGTTGATCGGCACCAGGTCCTGCATCGCCAGCACCGCCGGCACACCCGCCTGCACCAGCCGGGGCGCAAAGGAGCGGAAGGCGTCGGTGGGGTCGGCGGTGGCGCTCTGACAACTGGCCATGAAGATCAGACGCAGGGCATCGGGCCGGCTGGCTGTGTCGCGGGCGTGCAACGCGAGCAGGCTGGCGTGCTCGTCGGCGTAGACATGGCGCACCTGGTTGTTGCGGTTGGCCAGCAGGATCACAGCCCGGCCCTGGCGGCTCAGCGCGCCGTGAGCAACCAGGTGCAGCACGTGGGCGCCGTTGCCCAGCGCCGCATCGATGGCCTCCAGCGTACACGGCTGGGGAATGCGGATCAACTCCACAGGCAGGCCGTCGACCACCTCCTGGATGGCGTTCCACTCCTGCTCAGGATCGATCCTCACCAGATCGCCCGGATAGTCGCTGAGATTGGCCGGGCTGGCAATCGCAACCGCGATTTTGAGCGGATAGGCGCGCACCGGTTCGCCGTAGTCCTGGGACAGCGCGATGTACCGGGAGAAAGGCGTAGCGTCCCCCGCGGCCAGGCTGATGCCGAGGCCGTTGTCGTCAACCTCCTGCATCAGTTCCCAGGGCACCGCATAGAGCTCAGGCGC
This sequence comes from Caldilineales bacterium, assembly GCA_041391245.1. Taxonomy (GTDB): domain Bacteria; phylum Chloroflexota; class Anaerolineae; order JAAEKA01; family JAAEKA01; genus JACKBK01. Next base: position 37,013 of record JAWKOJ010000030.1, on the reverse strand, counting down.
GGTAGTGTCGATGCTCAGCCTGATGCGCCGCTGCGGGCGCGCGCCGCGGATCATGTCCCAGGCGCTGCGGACCATCGGATCCTGCACCAACAGGCTGAAAAGCTCGCGGCCCGCCTCGGCGTCCAGGCGCGGCGGCGTCCATTTGGCAATCTCGGGGGAGATGAAACCGCCCCGAAACATCCGTTGTTGGTTCAGTGAGAGTTCGACCGGATAGCCGGCCTCCTTGCGCTCAAGAATGCGAATCTCGAGGTCGGCGTGGGTGAGTGGTGTCATGGAACTCGCGATCTTGTCAGTATCATGGCCGATCGGCTGCTCTGCCGCAGGATAGGGCCTTGTGCCCGTTCGGGGAAACCGGAACGCCCACAAGGGGCTATCCTACAGCAGACTGCCGTTATGGCGCTGTGCAGGATAGGGCCCTGTGCCCGTTCGGAGAAACCAGGAACGTCCACGAGGGGCTATCCTACGGCGGAATGCGGCCGTTGTTTACGGGCTGCGCTGCCAGAACGTCAGATAGAACGGCCCGGTCGAGGCATCGTTGTATGACCCGGCGACTATCGTGTAGCGGCCGGTTTGTTCTAGCGTGTGCTGCTTGATCAGACTGTTGGTCGGCGGCAGGCCACCATCGTCGTCGGTGGCCTCAGGATTCTCTTCGGGGTCCAATAACGTCAGGTAGGTGTCCAGATCGTTTTGCGGGAAGCTCTGACGCGTCATGCGGATGGTCACCACATCGCCCGCTTGTCCGTCGAAAGTATACGAGCAGGTCGGCAGAAATGGCCCCATGGTGTCGCGGACAAACTGGCCAGCGCGGATACTGCCGCCGCAAAATTCGTCGGACAGCAGATACTGCGCGCCGCCGGTAAGCTCAATCTTGAATAAGCCGGTTGTGCCGTCCTGCCCTTCGACGACGATCGTCCAGGTGTTCTCAGGCACGCGCTTCGAAGTTCCGTCGGCGAGGTACTCGTCGATAACCTCGCCGTTGGGTCCGTAGAATCGGACCACGGGCTGCAGGTCGCCGCTCAGCGGTGTGACCTGGAGTCTGGCGTAGAACGGGTTCGGATTCTGCAATGCGAAGGTGCAGACCGGGTTGTCCTCTGAGATCTGCGAGCGCAGCGCTGAGTTCGGCAGGACGTCCTTGCACGGATCCTGGCGAATGACGCCCAACTCGAAGGGACCCGTGCCGTCCTCGCTGGCATCGGTCAGCACGACCGTGTAGCTGCCAGTACTCGGGAGAAGCAACTCAGAAAGCATCGCGGTTCCGTCGTCCAGCGTTGTCGCAGTTCCAGATACGGCCCTGCCTTTGGGGTCGACCAACTGGATGTCGGGCAACGGGCCGTCCTCGAGACCCTTCACGGTGAGAGCAACCGTGTTGGTCTGTATTCCATCAAAGGTGTACCGGCACTCGGCGCCGGGAAAGGGGACCTGGCCGACCACCGACCCTCCGTAGGCCAGCGAACCCGTGCAGAGAACTTCGTCGGCGCCGGCCAGGCTCGGGCTGGTCGGTTGGTTGGGCCGGCCGCCGCTGACCCTAAGCGTGAACGCGCCGGTGGCAGCCGGGTCGAAGGCGCGCGCTACAACCGTGTACGTCCCCGCCTCGTTGAGCGTGTAGTTTTGCAGCGCGCTGTTGCCACGGCCGTCGCTGTCGTCGTTCATCGCGATGCGCCCGCTGCTGGGGCCGCGTAGTTCGAACATCGGATCGATGGTGCCGCTCGTGCGGCGCATGGCGATGTTGACGGCCCGCCCGGCGCGCGCCTCAAAGGTGTATTCGCAGAGCTGGCCCCCGCCTGCCAGAGCGCCGTTCACCGTCTGGCCGATCGACATCGCCTGCCCGCACGGCTCCGGGGTCGGAGCCGGCGACGGAATCGCCAGGACCGGCGGCACGGTCACGAAGGGTCGGACGTTGGCATTGGGATCGATCAGAATGCCCGACAGATCGAGGGGGCGCGGCGTCGCCGTCGGCGCAAGCTGCAGGATAATGCCGAAGTCCGGGTTGAACAGTCCCGTGATCTGCGCCTCCGGTTGGTTGGCCTCGGTAGGTGGCGCGCTCGCCATGCCCAGCAGTGCCAGCAGGGCAATCAACGCGATGGCCGTGCCGGCTGCCAGCCCGCGTGCGGTGGTTTGATTGATACGTTTCATAGCTTGTCCTCCTTGTTCGTCCTGCCTCACCCTACAACAAAGTTCACTTCGTTAAACGCAGGCAGAGAGGTGTTTCATGGGTGGAACCGCTCTTCAGGTGACAGTCACTTTCGGAAAGTGACTGTCACCTCGCGCGTGCGGCTGCCTTACTGCGATGCGGATTCTGCCAACCCACTGCAAGCGCCGGGCGTCTGACCGTTTGGAAAAAACCGGTCGATCTCGTCGTCCGTGAACGAGCGGCGCGCCAGCTCACATGCGGCTTCCTGCCACTGTTCCTGCGTGGCCGCCCACAGATTGACGATGTGGTCGTCGCCAGCGGTTGCGATTGAACGGCCGTCGGTGCTGAAGGCTACCCCATTGATCGGCCCGTCGTGACCCTGAAACACGCCGACAGGCTGCTGGCTATCGACGTTCCATAGAATCAGCCGGCCGTCCAGACTTACCGACGCCAGACGGTCAGACGTCCTGTTGAACGCAACGCCGCTCACGGGCAGGCTGTGCCCGGCGAGAATCCCTGCGCCGTAGGGCAATCCCTCCTCCAGATCCCAGAGATAAACGGCGCTGTTGGCGCCGGCGGCCGCCAACAGCTTGCCGTCGCTGCTGACGGCGATGTCAAGGATCGGAACGTCCTGTTCGGCGTTCAGGCTTTGCACCTGCTGGCCGGTGCTGACATCCAGCGCCCAGATGTCACCGCGCAGGTTGGCGCCGTAGAGCCGCCGCCCGTCAGGAGAGAACGCCAGCGTCAGCGGGCCCTGCTCATCGGTGGTTAGTATCCTGGACCGGGGCGGCGTCTGCGTCAAATCCCAGAGCGTAATCGCACCGCTGGACCGGTCAGCGCTGGCCAGGGTCTTGCCATCGGGAGCGAATGCCACGTCGGTAAGCGTTCCCGGACCGGCGCCGGGCAACACTTGCAGCAGCTTAACATCTGGCTTGACCTGCCACAGCTTGATGTCGCTGGACTCGCCTGCGGCCAGCAGCTCGCCGTCGGGGCTGAACGCGACGGCGACCACGATCTGGTCGGGGTCGCCAAGAATCTGCGACGTCTGGTTGGCAACATCCCACAGGCGCGCGGTGCCGTCCCTGCCGCCGCTGGCCAGCATAGCGCCGCCGGGGCTGAACGCGACGGTGTATACCTGGTCGGTGTGGCCCTCGAGCGGCGTCGCCAGGCTGTTCGCCGTATCGAAGCGCCAGATGAACACGCGGCCCTGACCGTCACCGGAAACCAGCGTCTCCGTGTTCGGATCGTACGCCAGATCGAGGACCTCGGAACGGTGTCCCGCCGGCAGCGGCCCCTCGGGCAGACCGGTGTCCAGATCCCAGATCACCAGCCGGTTGTCGCGCCCGGCAGTAGCCAGCGCCTTTCCGTCCTCGACGAAGGCGATACTGTTGACCGCTCCGCTGTCGCTCACAAAATAGTTGCTCGGATCGCCACCCTCGGTGGGCCACACCAGCACTTCCGCTTCGCCCAGGTCGGTGAGACGGGTCTGGATCGCAGCCGCGATGCTGGCGCCGTCCGGGCTGAACGCCACCGATTTGACGCGCCCGGCGGGACCTGCCAGCGTCCTGGTCGTGCGGCTGGCGTCGGTCAGCAGCGAAACCGTACCGTCGTCGTGGCCGACAGCGGTGGTCCTGCCGTCAGGGGAGACGGCCACACTGGTCGTGTTGACCCCCGCCAGCACGGTCGTGCCCTGGGCGTCCTCGCCGCCGGTTACGGGCCAACTGGTGACGTTGTTCTTGCCGACCACCAGCAGCCGGTCGCCCGCAGGCGCAAAGGCGAGACTGTTGATTGTTCCCGCGACGGCCTTGAAGGATCGGCTGGTTGGCGGGTCGGTCCCAACATCCCAGAGCGTGACGTTGCCGTCCTGCTGGGCGGCCGCCAGCCATTGGCCGTCCGGGCTGAACGCCAGATCGACGGCGCTGCTCTTGTCCAGCGTTAGCGGAGCGCCGCCAGCCAGCTTGCCGCTGGCGCGGTCGATCAGGTAGACCGAATTGTCGGACGCTGCCGCGACCGTGCCGTCGCGGGGGCTGATGGCGACCGCGTCCACCGCGGCGCGGTTCGGTTGTCCCGCCGCAGGAACGGCGAAGTGTCCGTCCAGCGCCGTTTTGGCCGAAGAAGCCGCCGCCAGTCGCACGATATGCCGCAGCCGGGGGTTGCCCGTCAACACCTTGAGCACCGGGTCAGTTCCTTCGCGGTCGTTCCACGCTGCCTCAGCCTCCACCGCCAGCAGTGCGGCGAGGTCCGGCTCGCTGTACTGAAGACTCTCGCCCAGCGCCGTCAGCCGGGCGCTTTCACGCTTGCGTGCGTCCGTCCTGGCCTGACTGACCACCCGAACGATCAGCAGGCCGGCCAGCACGATCACAACTGCCAGCAACACGCCGCCTACGCTCAGGATGGTGCGCTGGCGGCGCTGGCGGCGCCGGTCACGGCTGGCATCGAGGAAGGCGCGGTCGAGTGCGGCCAGGTCCTCAGAGCGACCGGCGGCTTCCTGTTCGGCCCCGGCCAGCTTGCTGCCGGTTAGCAACAGGTCAACCGGGCGGCCCTGTTGATCCCAGAGAATCGCCTGCTGCTGCCAGCCCGCCAGATGCGTCTCGCGCCAGGCTGCGTTGCTGGTCTGCATGGGGCGGATCAGCCGGTCGTGGGCCAGCTCATAGAAGTTGACGGCGCGGCGGCGCTCGATGCGCACCAGCCGGCGGTCAACCAACTCACCGATCAGGTCGTTGTTCAGACCGCGGGTTGCGCCCGGCTCCTGGGCGATCTGGGTGCGGATACCCTGCGCGGTGATGAGCTGTGTCTCGAACCAGTCGCGGATCGCACGCTCCTCATCCACCTGCCCGGCGGCGACTGCCGACACCTGCTCGTCGTAGTAGGCCTGCAGTGCCTTGCTGACGTCGCCCAGCGCGGCCACATCGTCTGCGCCGATGGCCATGTCGTCCGCGGCCAGGCCGTTCCACAGGCGCTGGCACACGACCTGCAGCTGCACCGGCTCGACGGCGTTGCCCAGCGTCTCCAGCGAGTTGCCGTCGTCCTGCTGGACGCGCACCGTGCGCAGGTCGTTGACGAGCACCGCGGCGGCCTCGGAGTCAAACGTCACATGCTGCTCGCCGGGCGGGCCTTGAATCGCCTCCAGCGCACCCTCCGGGCTAAGCAGCTCGAGCCGGAAGCGCATCCCCAGGCGAGTCGGCACCATCCGCGCCAGCGGGTCCAGGCGGGTGACAAACTCCTCGCGCATGGCAAACAGCGCCCAGCGCCGCCGGTTGCGCAGCGCGATGCTCAAGGCGTCGAAGAAGACCTGCCGACCCGCGTCGTCGGTGGGATCGACGGTCACGATCTCCTCGAACTGGTCAACGATCAATACGATGCTTTTGTCGGGGTTGGCTGCCTCGATTGCGGCGAGGTAATCGTCCAGCGAGGTCGCCGCCAGCGCGTCCAGCGACGTCGGCTCGCGGTCCTTGCTCAGCCCTTCGTCAAGGCTGAGCAGCAGGCTGAGCAGGTAGCGGTTGACGTCGGCGCGGCCCGCCAGCTCCTTGGGGAGCTCGGTGTTGACGCGCGCCACGGGCAGGACGTTGAAGTGCTCGGCCACCAGGTCGGGGATGAGTGCAGCCTGGACAAGCGAGGTCTTGCCCGCGCCGGAGGGCGAGTTGAGCAGCACGATGCGGTCGGCGATGAGCTGGTTGAGCAGCCGCCGCTGCTCGCGGCTACGCCCGTAGAGCGTCTCGCCTTGCTGGTAGGGACGTGCGCCGACGTAGGGATTGGGCCGGGGATTGCTGGTCACGCCCCGCCTCCGCTGCGCTCGCGCCAGCGGCTTTGCAGCTCGCGCAGGAAGTCGGTCGCGCTGCCCCAGAAGACGCTGATGTCGGCCGACTGCACGTATTCCTTGAGATAGTCGCGCGCCCGGTCCGGCTCCAGCGTGTTGCTCTGTTCGGGATCGACCTGCGCGGCAACGTGTTTGTAGTCGGGCCGGTTCAGCCGCTCGTTGCCGCCCTGGCTCAGCACGCTGCGAAACAGCACGCGGAAGTCCCAGCCGTCCAGCCGGAAGCCCACGAAGAGCAGTCCCGAGTCGACCAGCGCCCGCCGTACCCGCTCCGGGATCAACTCGCGGTTGGCGCCCATCCCCAACATGTAGCCAAAATAGTCGTCCTCGGTGAGTACATACGACCAGCGCACATCCACCTGCCCGAAAAGGTGGTAGACCAGCGGGCGCTCGGCGGTCGGCTCGTAGTCGGGATCGCGCTCGAAGATGTTGGGGGTCAGCGCCATACGGTCGTTCCACGGACATAGCGCAACCTCGGGCTGCTTGCCGGCAGTGCGCAGCGCCTCCTCCATCATCGAGCTGGGGTCGGTGGTGATGAAGATGGGCAACGGCAGATTGGCCAGCACCCAGTGCGGCTCGTCCGAGTCGTCGTGCCAGTGCCCCTTGCCCAGCTCGGTGAACAGTTCGTCCAGCGAGGCCCCCTTGTCCGGAGCGCCGCCAGCCTGCTGCAAGCGGTGCAGCATCTGGCCGCGCATGTAGCGGGTCAGTTCCTCGCGGGGAAACAACTCGCCCTGCTGGACGGCCAGGTACTGGGCGACCTCGGCCAGATCGTCGCGCTGGTGAGGCGCCATGGGGAAGTGATAGATTTCGGACCAACGCTGGGCGATCTCGGCCCGCGGGCCGATCAAGGTCTCCAGCAGCCCGGCGCCGATGATGGGCGTGCAGCGGCCGCTCTCGATGTTGGCCAGCAGGCCGGGCCACTTCTCCATGCTGACGCGACGATCGCCAAACCCCGGCGAATACCACAGCCGCCCGCTCTTCAAACGCATGAACAGCACCGGCGCCCACCAGTCCGGCCGGTCGGCGATCGCGCCGCGCGCCACCGATAGCGCCCGATCGATGACGCCGTCGCGCTGCAGCTCGCGGAAGAAGACCGGCATGAACTGCTTGACGGTCTCCATGCTGACGTTGCCCTGCATCCCGACGACCGCGGGGATGCCCGCGCCCGCCAGGCGCGGCCCCAGCGCGGCCAGCGCGCCCTCGTCGCGGCTGCTGGCGTCCTCGCCCGCGCCCGCGCTCTGGCAGGAGGCGAGGACAACCAGCGCCGGGCGCGCGGCCAGGCCGTTGATGTCGGCGACCAACTGCTCGCCGGCCACCGGGTCGGCCGCTCCCTCCGGCGTTTCCAGGAACACCACCGGCCGGCCGCTGCCTGCCTTGCCATGCGCCACCAGATAGAGCACGTCGTAGCCGCTGCGCAGTTCCTCCAGAATCGCGTTGCGGCTGGCCTGCCCGCCGCCGGCCAGCTTGCTGACGGAGACCTGTCCCAGCGCCTCGGTGGCCCGCGCCACCTCGCCCGCCACATCAACTGCTGCCAGGTTGTAATCGCCCAGATCGTTGGGGTTGGCGACGACGACCAACGCCCGCTGCTCCCGTTTGGGGCGCAGGGTGACGGGCCGCCAGTCCTCGCTGCTGAGATAGCGCGAGAAGATGATGTTCTCGCCGCTGAGGAGTGAGGCAGGCCTGGCCGGGTCTTGCAGCGTCTCCCAGGCCAGGTTGTGCAGTTCGGGCGCGCTGGGGCCAATGAACAACCGCAGGCGCAAGGGGCTAAAGGCGCTGGCAGCGGAGGCGCGCGCGCCGGCAAAGGCGGCTGCTACCGGGGCGGTGAACAGGCTGGCGCTCAGCGCCTTGCCGTAGGCGTCGGACTGGGACTTGAGCGCGCGCAGTGCTTCGAAGTCGAAGGAGATCTGGACGTCGTCGCCGGTGATCGGGTTGATCTCAGCCGCGTTCTCAGGCGCGTCGGCAGGCAGGTTGTAGCGCAGCTCGACGGCGTAGGCGCCCTCATCGCGGCGATGCAGTCCGATCTCCAGATCTGCGATTGACATGACCAGCTCCTGTGACGGTGGTGCGGCAGCGCGCTGGGCGGTTTTGGCGGGTAAACGGTAATCCGTGGGGGATTGGCCGGTATGGTATCACAGGGGATGCGGACTGTCAACGGGCGCGAAACGTGAGGAGTGGTGCGTATTGCGTACGAACGAAAGTAGTTCGACTTTGCCGCAATAGTCGAACTTCCGGGAGCCAACCAATTGCAAACCCGCCCGAACGCGCAACTGGTTCGAGCGGCAAGTCCGGCTATCTCGACAAGGCTGGATGGTTGGTCAGCTCTGGAGGGTCGCTGCGCCTACTGCTTGTCTGCTTCCTGGCTGTTCACGTCTTCGTCCACCGGCCCCTCACCGCGGCGATTGCGGCTGCGGCGCTTGAGTGGGCCGGGCTCGATGAACGCCAGGACGGCCAGGAGGATCAGGCCGCTGAAGACGATGACCGTGAGGATTTGGTAGACCAGCATGGTGGGTGGATTATGACACAGGCGGGGGTTGTGTGCAAAACGAAGGCGAACCCTAACCCTAACCCTCCCCGCTCCGGGGCGCAAGCAGTCCCTGAGGGAGAGGAGATCGAACCGGAAACACCTCCGCACCCTGTCAACCTGTCACCTTGTCACCCACTCTCCCACTCTCCCACTCCCTCACGCCACCCAATACCAGCCCGCGAACAGCGCTGTGAACACGGCCAGCCCCAGGACGAAGGCAAAGGTAATCGCGCGATCGACCCAGGGATGGTGGCCCCAACGGGCCAGCAGGATAAACGCCGGGAAGAGGACCCACATGTAGCGGCGTTGGCTCATCAGCAGGCCGGAGCTGAGGGGGATCAGCGCACCGAGCGCGACGAACAAGCCTTCGCTCCAGCGCTCTTGCGCCAGCAGGACGATTCCCAACACGACGAAGGCGGCGACGGCCAGCAGATCGATCCAGTCGTTGAGGACATTGGGGCCGCCCGACGCCGCCAGCAGCTCGCCTACCAGTTGCGGGATCGGCTGCGGGATGCGCGCCCAGGCAGCCGTCGCGTGCATGAACGCCAGCGGGTCGCCGAAGGACTGGCGCAGGTAGACCATGTACGCCAGCAGCCCCAGCGGCGCGAGGAACGCGGCTGTCGCGCCCCAGATACGCGGCTTGGCAGGCGCGCCGCTGCGCCGCTGCGTGAACCACTCTACCAGCAGCACCGGCGCGATGATGATGCCAACCAGCCGGGTCAGCGTCAGGCAGACACCGAGCAGCGCCGCGGCCCACCAGTGGCCGCGGCGCGCGGCGTAAAAGGCGCCGATGGCGAACAGGAGGAAGAGCGACTCGGTGTAGATAGCCGAGCCGAAGAAGGACAGGGGGAAAATAAGCATGTACCAGACAGAGCGGCCGGCCGTCGCTGAACCGAACTCCCGGTCCACCAGGCGATACAGCAGCATCATGGCTGCCAGCAGCGCCGCGTTGCTGATCAGTATGCCTGCCGGCACCACATCGCCGGTCAGCCCACCCAGCAGCCGCATCAGCAGCGGCAGCATCGGGAAGAACGCCACAGAGGGCAGCGGTACACCTTCGGACCGGTAGCCCTCAGTAGCGATGCTGACGTAGAAGCCTGTGTCCCAGCGGCTGCCCAGCAGGTCAAGCAGCAGATTGTCCTGCCCGCGCAGGTGATATGGCGTCGGCGTCGTCGATTCAGGGATCAATGCCACCGACAGCGCCGCTACAGCCAGGATGCCCAGGCGCGTGACCACGAACGCCAGCGCCGGCACCCACACCCAGCGGTTGGCCGGCCAATGCAGCCACGCACGCATCCCCTGGTCACGCGTCACGTTTCACGGTCAATCGTCACAGAACTCACCGAAGTTCTCGGCCGCGTCCATGATGTCCAGCATGTCGATCACGCCGTCGAACTCCAGGTCGTACTCAGGTCCGTAGTTGGGGGTGTTGGGGTCGTTGTCCGGGTCCGGGTTGGCGGCGGTCAACGTCCAGCGCAGTGCCACCTGGCCGATGTCGTAGGCTTCGATGATCCCGTTGTGGTCGTAGTCGGGACAGCCGTCGTGATAAAGGACCGACGCCAGGCGCATTGCTGTCACCTCCAGCGGCTGATAGGGCAGCCCCAAGTAGGGCAGCAGCGCCAGGCTGACGGTCAGCACCAGCACGACCAGGATGGCCCGGGCGAGTCGTCCAAGTGATCCAGTCATTGCTTACTCCTTTGCTGTAGAATCGGGTTTCTGACCGACAAGTTGGTCGCCGGCGGTCGCGGCGTCAACTGAAAATCGCTGCCGATCGATGCGAGCCTGACGCGATCCAGCGGCAGACCGCTGCTGTAGGTGGCGTAGACCGCGCGTCCCTCGGCCAGCGAGTCGTCGATCAGGGTATTCAGATCTTCGGGCGAGATGAAGAAGACGTTGATCACCGACACATCGACGCGCAGCCCGTTGACAAGCTGCTGGTAGTGCATTGCGCCGGCGTCGCCCCAGTGCGCCAGCACCACTGCGCCGGGATCAGCCCGCACCAACCGGGACACGCTGTTCTCCTGCGGCGCACGAAAGTCGCTCACATCGACGTACGACAGGTTGACCAGCAACAGCGCCAGCGGCAGCGCCAACAGCGCCGGCCTACCCTGCTGCGGCAGCATGGACTGCAACTGCGCCAGCCCGGCTCCCAGGAAAATGGCCCAGACCGCGAACAGGGGCAGGAACATGGTCTCCTTGTCCGGCGCGCCGTAAGCGATGAAGAAGAGCGTGTGGGGTAGTGCGGCCAGCGCCAGCCCCAGCGCCAGAAACCGTTCGCGGCGGTAAAGCGTCCAGAGCCCCCACAACCCCAGCGGCAGGCCAACCCCCAGAAAACCGGCCCACAACCAGCCCACGGTACGGCCAGCCTCGCGCGCCAGCTCAGCCGCCGTGTAGGGCGCGACCAGCCACGAGAACTGGCGCCCGGAGAGGTACCACACGAGGTTCTCCAGGCGGGACAGATCCATTGCGTTGAACTGGCCGGCTGCATCGTAGGAACCAACGTAGACGAACGCTGGCTCGGCCAGGCTGCGCAGCGGCAGGTAAAGCAACGCCGACAAACCGAGGAGCAGCACGCCGCACAGCGCGGCGAAGTGCCGCAGCCGCAAGGTCCGGCGCGCGTCGGTCGCCACTGCCAGCACCAGGTAGCCCGGCCACCACAGCACCGTGGACGGGTTGTTGGCCGCCGCGAGGCCCGCCAGCAGAGCCGCCAACGCCAGGCTGGCAAAGCTGGCGCGGTGCCGCCACTGCCAGAGCAGAGCCAGTGTGCCGACCAACAGGAGCGCCTGAAACGTGTAGACCTCGGCGATCACCGCCATCGACCAGACGTAGTAGCAGAGCGCAAAGGCCAGCCCGGCGACCACACCGGCCAGCCTGCGCTCCGTCAGCCACCAGACCATCAGCGTAATGATGCCCGCAGCCGCTGCGGCGGCCAGCGCCGAAAGCAGGTTCATGCGCAGACCGACGTCGCCCAGCGGCAGCTTCAGGAAGAGGTGGCCGACCAGCATGAAGACCGGGTAGCCCGGTGCATGAACGATGCCCAGGCTGTGTGCGCCGACAGTCAGCTCCGGGCTGTCGAGTGTGAAGACGCCCGGCGCTGCGGTGCGCAGATACGCCAGCGCCGCCAGCAACGAAGTCAGGCCAAACAGCGCCACGGCGTTCGAAGCTGTCTGTCGCACGGTTATGGCGGCCAGTGTGAAAGGTCTCCGGTTGGGAATCGCGTCGTTTCGCACGGTGGAATAGGTAGACTTTCAGGAAGATGGGTTGGAACGGTCCAATGCATCTACCCTTACGGCGCGATGGGGCGCTTTGGATTGTTCCCAGATCTTTTGGATTCCAGGAATCAAGAAATTGAACGGTTTCCCTCCAGAACAGTGTAGGTGTAGAGCCAGTGAAATGCGCGGGCCGCTGAGGTTGATTGTCCGGATGTGGTGCGCGAAAGCCCCGAGCAAGCCCCCTGCCGGCCGGCAGCGCGTTATGGGGAGTCTACGGCGTCCGGGTTCTGAAGCCACCTTGCGACGAACGCTGCGATGGCAACATAGCCACGCTGCTCAAGATCAAACCAATGGATGCGCGGGTCATCCAGACGAAACCAGGTGGCCTGCTGACGCACGAAGCGGCGCGTCTGGCGCTTGATCTCCTCGACCGCTTCGTCCAGTGTCAACTCGCCATGAAGATGCTGGATCATCTGGCGATAGCCCAGGCCGGTTAACGCGGGCAAGTCCGGCCCGTAACCGGCCGCCAGCAGCGCCTCCACCTCGGCCAGCAGCCCGCGCGCCACCATCTCATCAACCCGCCGGTCGATGCGCTCAAACAGAGCCGCGCGCGGACGGGTCAGCCCAATGCGCAGGATGCGCCAGGGAGGCGGTGTGGCGCGCTGCAAGACGCTGATCGGCTGGCCGGTCACCAGACAGACCTCCAGCGCGCGCACGACGCGGCGCACGTTGCGGTAGTCGATGCGCGCCGCCGCACCGGGGTCCAGCGCGGCCAGGCGGGCGTGCAGCGCCTCGGCGCCGTTGGCAGCCGCATACGCTTCCAACTCCTCACGCAGCGCCTCGTTGGGCGGGACCTCGGGGATGCCCAGACCGTCCAGCACGGCGCGCGCGTACAGGCCCGTGCCGCCCGCCAGGATCGGCAGACGGTCCCGGCGATGTATGTCATTGACCGCTGCGAACGCCCGCCGCTGGTACTCGGCCAGCGTGAGGATCTGGTCGGGCGCCACCACGTCGATCAGGTGATGCGCCACCTGTGCCCGCTCGGCCTGCCCGATCTTGTCGGTGCCGATGTCCAGCCCGCGGTAGATCTGCCGGCTGTCGGCCGAGATGATCTCGCCGTCGAACTGGCGCGCAAGCTGGAAAGAAATCGCCGTCTTGCCCACAGCGGTGGGACCCAAGACGGCGATCAGGGGAGGATGAGGCATAGCGGGAAGAGTTGCCAACTTTTCCGAAAAGTTGGCAACTCTGCAAAGCTGGCAATTCTGACCCGCCGGTTACGACCGCGGGCTGACTGACGCGCTCAACTGGCCGGGGGTGATGGTGATGTCCTCCACGTACCATTGACTGAACTGCTGGCCCAGCGCCTGGTTGACGAAGCCGGGAATCTGAGTCGTCGCCAGGTTGCGGGGACTGATGCTGTCCGCGACGAAGGTCGCTGTTCCGTTGCTGACATCGAAGTGTCCCTGGACCGTCACATTGCGCATCGAGATGAAGCCGTACTTCAGGCTCTCGAAGAAGACGGTCATCGTGTCGTTGCCGAAGGTCACGTCGAGGCCGGTGATGGTCAGACCGGGCACGCTGCCGCTGGCCGCCAGGTCCTCGATCTCAGCCTCGGTGATGACGATAGTCTGCGGCCATTCCGGGGTCGGCGTGGCAACGACGGCTGCCCGCGTTGGGCGCGGCGTCGCGGTGGGCGGCACGCCGGTTGGCGTGCTGGTCGCGGCCGGGCGCGTCGCAGTCGCCGTCGGCGGGACGTTGGTCGCGGTCGGCGCCTCGGTGGGCGTGTCCGTCGGGACGGCCGTCGCGGTCGGCGCCTCCGTAGGCGTGTCGGTCGGCGCGGGAGTGGCCGTCGGCGCTTCGGTCGGTGCGACCGTCGGCTCGGCCACCACTTCCGGCGCCTGGGCGACCGCTGTCGCGGCAGGCGTTGGATTGGCCGGCTGAGCAGGCTGGCCGGCGCCGCTGTAGATGTAGAAGAGAGGCGGCAGTGGCGCCGATGTACAGGCAGACAGGAGCAGCACCAGCGCCAGCAGCACCGCTACAAGTCGCAATTCGCGCGTTCGTTTCTTCATGGGTGTTACCTCACACGGCATCCTTGATATGGTTGATCTCGACGAGGTCGCCCTGCGACGACAGCGAGACCGCAACGACGTCGATGCGCACAGGTCCGTCCCAGTTTGCCTCGGCGCAATATGCCTCGGCCAGCGAGTGCAGCTGGGCCTGCTTGCGCGGCGTCACCGATTCCTCAGCAGTTCCAAATCGCCGGCCGCGGCGGGTGCGGACTTCGACGATCACCAGACAGTCGCCGTCCTGTGCCACCAGGTCCAGCTCGCCGCGGCGGCCATAGCGCCAGTTGCGCGCCACGATCTGGTAGCCCCGGCCGGCCAGTTGCTGCTCGGCCAGCCGCTCGCCCGCCTGCCCCAGCCGTCGCCGCTGATCGGTCACCGTTCGCTCCCGGCCAAACCGGGCAACAGCGCCATCTGCCAGCCGCGCACCGGCTGAAACGAGGTGCGGTGGATCGGACAGGGTCCCAGGAGCCGCAGCTGCCGGATGTGTTCAGCCGTGCCGTAGCCCTTGTGGCGAGCGAAGCCGTAGCCAGGCCAGGTCTGTTCGGCGTCAATCATCAGCCGGTCGCGGGTCACCTTGGCCAGGATCGACGCGGCAGCGATGGAGAGCGAGAGGCTGTCGCCGCGGGTGATCGACTGTTGCGCCACGAGCAAGGCCGGCAGGCGCACGTGGTCGATGAGCAGGTGTTGCGGCTGGCAGGCGAGACCGGCAACGGCCCGCTGCATGGCCAGCCGCGTGGCCGGCAGGATGCCCACGGTGTCGATCTCGGCGGCGCTGGCAGAGCCGGTTGCCCAGAAAACCGCGTGGGCGGTGATCCGGTCGTACAGCCGCTCCCGCAGAGTGGCCGAAAGCTGCTTCGAGTCGTTGACTTCGTCCAATGCTGCAGCAGCATCGGCGCGATCCGGCAGCACTACGGCGCCCGCTACCACCGGACCTGCCCAGGCGCCGCGGCCGGCTTCATCGACCCCGGCCACATTCTGCACGCCGATCTGCCAGAGGGCCCGCTCGAAGTCCAGGGTTGGTCGTTGGCTCACCGACTTGAAGTTCCAGAAATAAACAAGGCGCAGGGTTGCCCCTGCGCCCGGCCCAAAGCGAGGGGCCTTCATGCTCTATTTGCCGACTTCCTTCAGGCGGGCTGCCTTGCCTGTGCGTCCGCGCAGGTAGTACAACTTGGAGCGCCGCACCTTGTTGTGGCGCAGCACCTCGACCTTTTCCACGCGCGGCGAGTGCAGCATGAACGTTCGCTCGACGCCCACGCCGTGGGAAGCGACGCGGCGAACGGTGAAGCTGGAGCCGGCGGTCTTGTTGCTGCCCGATACACGGATCACGACGCCCTGGAAGACCTGAATACGCTCGCGGCTGCCTTCGACGATTCGGGCGTGCACGCGAACGGTGTCGCCGATCCTCAGATCAGGGATATTGGGGTGCGCGTCGGGCTCTAGGGATTGAAGCAAGGGATGCTGCATCATTGTACCTTTCTGTCGTCTTTTTTTTCTGCTATTCTCTCGGCCCCCGCACATCAGTTCTCGACCGGGGAACGTAAGTTGCTCTGCTGTACCAGCAAGCGCAGAGTATAGCACACGCCCAGGTTGCAAGCAAATTCACAGTCCCTCTTCAATGCGCGCCGCCAGCTCCGGCTCGGCCTCCAGCCGCTCCAGAAAGGCCAGATCGTCGCCGGTCAGCCAGGCCAGTTCCAGCATGTCGGGCCGGCGCCGCCAGGTGCGCAGAAGCGCCTGCTGCCGCCGCCACCGTTCGACGTTGCTATGGTGGCCGGAGACCAGCACTTCCGGTATCTGCCAGCCGCGGAAGCTGGGCGGGCGGGTGTAGTGGGGGTACTCCAGCAGACCGGTGGCGTGGGATCCTCGTCCGCACCGTGCTCCTGGCCCAGAGCGCCGGGCAGCAGTCGTGTAACCGCGTCGACGATCAACATGGCCGCGATCTCGCCGCCTGAGAGAACGAAGTCGCCGACGCTGATCTCGTCGGTGCACAGGTGGCGGCGCACCCGCTCGTCCACCCCCTCGTAGCGGCCGCAGATCAACGCGATGCGCGGCTGCTCTGCCAGCTCCCAGGCCACGCGCTGTGTGAAACGCCGGCCCTGCGGCGTCAGCAAGATGATGGGCGTTGTCTGCTCGCTGGCTTCACCACCCGCCTGCCGCGGCGGCAGGTCCAGCACCGTCTCAACGGCGCGGAAGATCGCGTCGGGCTTCATCACCATGCCGCCGCCGCCGCCATAGGGATAGTCATCGGTGACCGCGTGCTTGCCTTCGGCATAGTCGCGGATGTTGTGCAGCGCCAGCGAGACGATGCCGGAATCGCGGGCGCGCTTGACGATGCTGTCGTCCAGCGGGCCGGCAAACATGCCGGGGAAGAGGGTGAAGATGTCGAAATGCATGGGGTAAACCTCGGCTTGATTTATACCCCAGGTCAAGCATTAGAGGCAAGTCGGCTGGCTGGTCTCCAAAACAAACCAGCCGTCCCTGGCCGGAAAGGCCAAAGACGGCTGGTAACCTGCGGAATCAGCTGCCCAGGTGGTGGCTGCGGTCCGTCGAACGCCAACGCTTCGACACGCTCAATGTAATGCCTGGACAGCCGGGTGTTCGGGATTAGGCCGTATTGCTAGCCTTGCGGTACAGACCGAAACCAGCCAGGCCAACTGCCAGCAGACCCGCAATCAACCAGCCCTGCAACGAGGGCTGAGCGGCAGGAGCGGCAGCAAGGTCGCTAACGGTCACGGCCGTTGGCGTGATAGTAATCCCGGTCGCCATATCGCCGCACCAGCACTTGGCTGCCGTGCCGGCCGTGAACTCGGCGATCATGTCATCAACGCTGTTGCAGGTCACAGCTTGAGCACCCTGCGCGGACTGCGTCCAGCCGAAGCAGCCGGGGATCTCGACCATGCCGTTGCCGTCAGGATCGGCGCAGGGCAGGGTCAGCCGCGGCATATTGTAGTAAGTGACACCGTCCGTTTTCAGCACATCGCCGCAGGTGTCGCCATCCCCGTCGCGGAACGGGCCAACGCCGCTGGTGCCGTTGAACGGGTCGCCGTCATCCTCGATGGGCTGAAGGATCTGGGCGTTGCAGTTGTCGTTGCCGGGAATAGGATGACCATCCGTGGAGATGATCGGAACAAGGTCGTATCGCCAGGAGGCATTGGGCTCCATCTGCGCCTGGAGATCGACGGTGATGGTGTCAGCCTCGGAATCACAGACCACGTCCGGGCTGGATGGGAGGACAACGAAGGTGTGAACGTCGAGGTCGTTTGCTGTGCAGTTCAGGCCATCTGGCAGGCATTGCTGGGCACCAGCGATACCAGCGGGAAGTGCCAGTGCGAGCACGACCGCTGCCAGAACAACCAGAACTGCAATCAACACTCGATTGCCAGAAAATGGAATGTCGATAGTCATAAGTACGAAGAAACCTCCTTCTTTCCCTGCCACAATATCGGGCAGCACTGAGAACCAAAGATATTGCCTGCGTGGTCCACCGATACAATTGAGCGCGGCAAAAGTATATCAGAAGCGGTCCCGTAAAGCAATAGGGAATCGAGGCAATTTTGCACATGCGACATAGGTTGTACGATGACAGGGAATGCGGCGCTGTCCTGCGCCAGCAGTCCAGCCACGATATCGTCACGCCATTACAGTTGCGACTCTGGCGGGTTATCAGTATACTCGGACCCAAATCAAACCGTGCGATCGACCGGCTGCCGTCGGCAGACGCCATCAAACATTAAGGAGAACCACATCTATGGGACCAGTCGAGTATATGGTTATCGAATTTCCTGGCAACCAGTTCAGCGGCGACATCGTTCCTGCGTTGACCGAGTTGACCGACAACGGAACGATCCGCATCATCGATCTGCTGTTCGTCAAGAAAGATGCCGACGGCAACGTGACCTGGTACGAGCTGGAGGAAATCGGCGATGGCGCAGCCGCTGCGTTCGAAAACCTGGACGGCGAGATCGACAGCTTGCTCAACGAGGAAGACGCGCTGATCGCGGCTGAAAAGCTGGAGCCAAACAGCTCGGCAGGCATTTGGGTGTTCGAGCATGTCTGGGCGACCCGGCTGCGGGATGCAATCGTCGCCTCCAACGGACGGGTGGTAGACAACGCCCGCATCCCGGCTCCTGTGGTTCAAGCGGCGTTGGATGCGGTTGGTATTTCGGAAGAATAAGTAACAGGCACTGCTAAAGGAGATTCTACTCATGCGACGACGAGGACCAGTAGTAGTTGGACGCCGCGGCCCCGGACTGGTGGGCACCATGGCGCGCACGGCAGTGATTGCCGGCACCGCCACCGCCACATCCAAGGTCGTAAGCGGAGCCATGGACGGCGGCAAGCAGCAGGCCGCCGCCCAGCAGCAGGCAATGGCCCAACAGCAGGCAGAACTGGCGGCACAGCAAGGATACATCGCCGGCCAGCAGGACGCCATGGCACAACAGGCAGCCCTCCAAGCCCCGGCCGAGCCGGCCGGCAGCAGCTTCGACGAGCAGTTGGTGCAGATACAGAAGTTGTCGGTGATGAAGGACCAGGGTTTGCTGACGGAAGAAGAATTCGCCGCCAAGAAGGCGCAGATTCTCGGGATCTAGACAGGAAAGCACTGGCCTCCTGAGCCCGAGGCACACCTGGCATATCGGCCAAGACGGCGGGTGACAGTTTGTCATCCGCCGTTTGATAGATCGCTCTACCTGCCCGCATGTCCACTACTACTTGAACCAATGACCACCGACCCCTCACAGACCATTGCGACGGCACCGGAGGCTGCAGAGAGCCGTTCCGTTACCGATCGCTTCCTTTCTTCCGACGGCCGCATGAGCCGCATGGACCGCTGGGTTGAGTTCCTGTCGGCCGCGCTGCTGGCGCTGGCGACCATCGCCACTGCGTGGTCGGCCTACCAGTCAACTCTCTACGGCGGCGACGAGGCGGCCGCGCGCGGCGCTTCCAACGCAGCCACGGTCAAGTCGGCGCACTACGCCGGTGAAGCGGTGCAGATCCGCGGTTTTCACGCGATTCTGTTCGTGGAGTGGGCGTCAGCCGTCAGCCAGGACAACCAGGAGCTGCAGGATTTTCTCTACCAGCGCTTTCCGGCGGAGCTCAGAACCGCCACCGACGCCTGGATCGCGACAGAGCCGCTCATCAATCCTGACGCCCCCTCCTCCCCGTTTGTCATGTCCGAGTACGCGCTGGAACAGGACGACATGGCCGCGCAATGGGAGGCAACTGCCGAGGCGGAGCTTGAAAGGGCCAACCAGGCCGATGAAACCTCGGACCGCTACGTCCTGCTGACGGTGTTGTTCGCGTCGGTGCTGTTCTTCGGCGGCATCGCCGGCAAGTTTCAGTCCCAGGTAATCGACCTTGCAATGCTGGTGGTCGGGGTCATTATCTTCGTTGCCGGCCTCGGCATCCTGTTCACGTTCCCCGTTCAGTAGCCGCACCTCCCACACGTCCGGAACGCATCGAAGTCGCAGGCTGGTGCCGCAAACCTTCGCAGTTCGTCGTTTATGTAGGCACAAGCGTGTCCACCGGGGGCGCCTTATCGACGAAAGCCTGTTCGACCCAGCGGGAACACAGTGCTGGTCTCGCGCCGGACAACCCGTCCAGGGTCGGGGGAGGCTTGTTTGAAGACTTACTGTAGGAGGTAATGGAACGATGTCAGACAAACAGTATCAGCAAGCAGACTTTCCGCAGGAAGAGGTAGAGGACGTGTTGCACGTACTCGGTGCAACGCGCGGTGAGAGGCGCAGTCTCATCGTACTGGACGAGTCCATTGACCAGCAAACCCGAAATTCCTGATCAGGACGATTAGGAAGTGTCTGCGGTCGACCCTTTCCATACGATTGAACCGCTATGCTTCTCCGGCGGTGCTATAGACGTTCCCACCCTCGTGCTTTGCTGCCGACAACAGGACGACAGGACCGTTTGATAAGGTACAGCAACATGCGATCATTTTACTTGCCCGTGCATGGGGCGTACTTGCGCTACATCGACACACCCGGGGAGTCACCTGCTATCCTGTTCCTGGCCGGGATGGGGCTGCCAAGCACTGCAACCTATCCACGGATCGCTGCGGAACCGGAAATCCGCGAGCGCCGCTGCATCATGCCTGACCTGCTGGGCACGGGCTACAGCGACGCGCCGGCCAGGTTCAGCTATACTCTGGAGCAGCACGCCGCAACAATGGCGGGCCTGTTGGATCGCCTGCAGATCCGCGGCGCGGTGGTTGTCGGCCACAGCATGGGTGGATCCGTTGCCATCGCGCTGGCTCATACCCGCCCCGACCTGGTAAGTCGCCTCGTGCTGGCTGAAGCCAATCTCGACCCCGGCGGCGGCATGGCCAGCGCGTGGATCGCGGCGCAGACCGAGGAAGCCTTTGTCGAAGAAGGTTTTGTTGCGTTTCAGAAAATGTTCTGGGATAGGTTTGAACCGGGAGACGAAGTGGAATCGGTGCCGCTGGGTATGGTGCAAGTGGCCGATGCCAGAGCGCTACATCGCAGCGCTACAGGTCTCGTCGCAGGCACGCAGCCAACCATGCGCGAAATGCTCGTGCAGATGACCATCCCTCGCCTCTACGTCTTCGGCGACCAGTCGTTACCCGACCCCGATTTCAACGCACTGCCAGGCATGGGAGTTGACGTCGCCGTCATCGCTGAGGCCGGCCATGGCTTGGTTTGGGATAATCCTGCGGACTTTGCAGCTGTACTGCGAGGTTTCCTGAGATAAGCACAGACGCGCGCATTCCCGCTATCCAGTTGCCTGCAAAACACCCCGGTAATCAGCCGGGGTGTTTCTCTTTTCCGGCTGTGGCGGCGCTTGCTTTGTGGAAGCAGATGGTGGGCACTTTGTAATATGCAGGTAACTCTCTCGTAAGCTGAAAGTAACACACAAAGGCTACGCTACGCAGCATGGCTTGAGCAGCAGAATCGTGACTGGCCACTCCAACCCAACCACCAATCGACGGACGGCCATGAAAGCCAGCGATAGCAAGCCTCGAACGATGAGTTGGTTGAAAACTGAACCAGCAAGGAGATCAACAATATGTCGCCCCAAGATGTTCTGCAAACGACACCCGGTACAGTTCCAACGACCCCAGAGTTTCCTCCTTCCATCGATCCAACTCCCGGTGCAGATTTCCTCCACCCAACAGTGGTCAGCAGTCCAGGCTGGCAACGAAACAGATCGCGTACGCACAGAGCCAGCAACAACGGGCTGGCTGCGCAGCACCCGCAGCTTTCGTTTCGGCGCCAGGCCATGCGTGGTCTCTCGCCCGCCGACCAACACTTGTTCGAACGTTTCGGCCAGGGTCCGTTGGTCACGGTGCCATATAGCGCCATTCACAGGGCCTTTGAGGACCAGGCAGCGGCGCATCCGCTGGCAACGGCGGCGCAACACCTCGACCAGTCGATCACATACGGGGAGCTTGACGCCCAGGCCAATCGCCTGGCTGCTCTGTTGGCTGCTCACGGTGTCTCCAACGGCGACAACGTTGCCCTGTTCCTGCATCGCTCAATCCCGATGCTGGTCGGCATTCTGGCTACCCTCAAGGTCGGCGCCGCCTATGTGCCGCAGCATGTGGGCGTTGCGCCGGAAGCGCAGTTGCGCCACATCATCGACGCGGCGTCCACGCGAGTGATTCTGACGCTCGCCAGCCTGCGCCATCTTGTACCGGTGCCCGACGGCCATGTCTGCATCACTATCGATGAGATAATGCAAGAGCCGCTAAGCGATGTCGAGCGGTTTGTGCCGCAGCGGGAAGTTGGCCGCAACGACCGTTGCTTCATCTTGTTCACGTCAGGCACCACCGGCACACCCAACGGCGTGCAAGTGACCCACGGCAACGTCTGCAACATTCTGCTCACCGCGCCCGGCAACCTCGGTATGCGGCCGGGCCTCAAGGTGGCGCAGATATTGAGCATCGCCTTCGACATGGCCGCGTGGGAGATCCTGGGTTGCCTGGCCAACGGCGCGACGCTGATCATTCGCGGCAAAGATATCACCAAGGCTGCACAGCAGGCAGACATCGTCATCGCCACGCCGTCAGTACTGGGCACCATCGACGCGGACCGCTGCCGCAAGGTCAAGGTGGTGGCCGTCGCCGGGGAGCCTTGCCCGCGGCCGCTGGCGGAGAAATGGGCCAGCTTCTGCATCTTCTACAACGCATGTGGCCCCACCGAGACGACAATCGTCAACACGATGCAGCGCTTTCACCCGTATTCAGAACGCCTCACCATCGGCAAGCCGACACCCAACAACACGGTCTATGTCCTCGATGAGAAGATGAAGCCTTGTGCGATCGGCGAAACAGGCGAGATGTGGGCCGGCGGCGATTGTGTCTCTGCTGGCTACCTCAACAACCCAGAACTAAACAAGGAACGGTACGCGCCTGATCCGTTTCTTGGCAACGGGCGCATGATGTTCCGCACGCGCGATCTGGGTCGCTGGACACCCGATGGCGAACTGGAACACCTGGGTAGAACCGATGACCAGGTCAAGATCCGCGGCTTCCGCGTCGAATTGGACTCGGTGTCGGCAGTTCTGGAATCGACGCCGGGCTGCGCGCAGGCGGTGACACTCAAGCTGGACAGCCGCAACCTGGTGGCTTTCATGCGCCCGGCGACAGTGGATGTCGAAACTGCGCGCGCGTTGGTTGTGGCGGCACTGCCCTATTACTGCACTCCTGCCGTGATCATCGCCATGGACGAGTTCCCGATGACCAGCCGCGGCAAGGTTGACAAGCGGATGTTGTTGCGTCTCGTGGCCGACCAACCCGAATCAGAGCCGGAAGACAAGACCATGTGGCCTGCCATGCCCGCGCCATCAGCGATCTACCCGTCGCTGTTCCCCCAGGCGATGGATGGCCTTGCCGCGAACGCTGGATGAACGCCCCAAAGGTGACAGTCACTCCTGGCAGCGACTGTCACCCTTGGATCAACGAATACTCCCCAAAGACCACAGATTCCTGCAGATTCAACTATGACGGTCAACACTATGGACGCCCGGCTGGCGCGCAAGCACACCGAAGACGAACTACCAAAGAGGCAAAGCACCTGGCGACGGGTTACAGCCCATCCTGCCGTGATGCACTACAACCGCCTGATACTGCTGGTGATCATGGCCAACCTTGCGGTTCTGGTCTATGGTATCACGCAGCAAGGATGGCTGAGCGGCCAGGGAATCGCCTTGCAAACGCTCTCGGATCTGGTATTGGCCAACCTGGCACTGGCGATTCTGGTCCGGCAACAATACGTCATCAATCTGCTGTTTCGAATTGCGACCAGCGCGCCGACAAGCTGGCCGCTGTCGATCCGCCGCACGTTGGGCAAGGTGTACCACTTTGGCGGCCTGCATGTTGGGGGTGCGCTGGCGGGAACGATCTGGTTTACGGTATTGGTTGCGACGCTGGCAATTCGGTTGGCGCGCGGGCTGCCAGGTGTGTCGACGGGCATGGTTGCAATCACCGGCGCGCTGCTGGCGGTTTTGCTGCTCATGATCGTGATGTCGCTGCCCTCGATCCGCGCCCGCCGCCACGATGCCTTCGAGCGAACGCACCGCTTCGGCGGCTGGACCGCGCTGCTGTTGTTCTGGCTGCAAGGCCTGATGTTCATCGCAGAGCAACGCGGCAGCGGCAGTCTGGGCGAGGCATTGATCGCGTCGCCCAGTTTCTGGGTGCTCCTCATCCTCACAGGCAGTATCTTGCTGCCATGGCTGCGGCTCCGGCGGGTGCCGGTGGCGATCGAGAGGCCCTCGTCCCACGTCGCCCTGACACGCTTCAACCACGGAGTCACGCCGTTTGCAGGGTCGTCCACAGCCATCAGCCGCAGCCCGCTGGTCGAATGGCACTCTTTCGCCAACGTGCTTACACCAGGTGAGGATGGCTTCAAGCTGACCATCTCGCGGGCGGGAGACTGGACGGGGGACTTCATCGACGAGGCGCCTTCTCATGTCTGGGTCAAAGGGATACCGACGGCTGGCGTCGGCAACATCGAGAAGCTTTTCAAGCGTGTTGTCTGGATCGCCACCGGCAGCGGAATCGGCCCCTGCCTGCCGCACCTGTTGTCACAGGAAGTGCCATCCCGCCTGGTCTGGTCGACCCGCAGCCCGCGCCAGACCTACGGCGACGCGCTGGTCGACGAGATTCTGGCCGTCCAGCCCGATGCCTTGATCTGGAACACGAACGACCGCGGCCGGCCGGACCTGGTGCGGCTGGCCTACGAGGCGTACCGCGACTTCGACGCCGAAGCGGTGATCTGCATATCCAACAAGAAACTCACGTGGCAGGTTGTCCAGGGAATGGAAAGTCGCGGCATTCCCGCCTACGGCGCGATCTGGGACTCGTGATGATGCCTACCCGGCGCGTCTCTCCCGCTATCGCGGAAATGACGGATGAGCCAATGCCCTGAGACGCCAACAAGGAGTGACTATGACAATCCTGGTCGAACGAGTCGGGCGAGTGGTGGTGGTGCGATTGAACCGCCCGCAGGCGCTCAACGCGTTGAACACAGAGATGATGTGCGAGATGATTGATACGATGCAGACGCTGGATCGCGATCCCGGCGTTGGGTGCTTCGTGGTCACCGGATCGGAGAAGGTTTTCTGCGCCGGCGCGGATATCAAGGAACTGGCCTCCAAGAGCTACATAGATATGTTTCATGAGGACTTCCTGGCCGGCTGGGACCGGTTCGCGGCGCTGAGAACCCCAAAGATCGCGGCGGTGTCAGGCTATGCGCTGGGCGGCGGTTGTGAGCTGGCCATGATGTGCGACATGATCTACGCCTCGGAGACTGCCCAATTCGGCCAGCCTGAGATCAAACTGGGAGTCATACCCGGCATGGGTGGATCGCAGCGGCTGACGCGGCTGGTCGGCAAAGCCAAGGCCATGGATATGATCCTGACCGGTCGGTTGATGGGTGCCGAAGAGGCGGAACGCGCGGGACTCGTCGCCCGTGTCATCGCACCCGACCAACTCATGGAGGAAACCATGGCAGTTGCGGCCACCATTGCCGCGTACAGCAAAACGACGGCCATGGTTGCCCGCGAGGCGGTGAACCAGGCGCTGGAGGGAAGCTTGCATGAAGGACTCCTGTTCGAGCGACGAACCTACCACGCACTCTGGGCAACAGAAGACCAATCAGAGGGTATGCGGGCGTTCATCGAAAAGCGGTCGCCCGAGTTCCGGAACCAATAACATTCTGCCGGACTGTGAATAGTACAAACCCAGCGAAGTTTGCCAATCGCAAGTTGGTGAACTATACTTGCCTGGTTTCGCAGTCCTAACCAGCTCTAGCTGTCAACTGAGTCACCGTCTGGAACAAGGGCGACGAGGCCATGGTTCAGGTGAACGGCGAGATCGTTTACCAGAACCCTGTCGCCCAGCCTGCCAACTGACTGCAAGCAGCCGGTGAGTTTGTCACCTGGCAGGCTTTTCTGTTTCGACTAGCAGTCGCCGCCCGCTGGTTCCGCCGGGCGGCGACTTCGCGCCGTTGACCCGAAAAGCTACCTGTGCTACAATCCGCCACACGCCGCGACGTTCAACGCTGAAGCGTAGCACGGGGATGGAATCGATCACAGCAAACGCCGAATCTTTGGCGCAAACCAGTTCATTATGAATAATGCAGGATTGCTTTCGCTCTCCTCAACATCGACTCATCAACAATGAAGATCCTTGTCATCAACTCGGGCAGTTCGTCCATCAAGTATCAATGCTTTGACATGGCCAGGCAGTCGGTGCTGGCAACCGGTCTTGTCGAGCGCATCGGCGAGCCGGCTGGCCGCCTGATTCATCGACCGGCAGGCAAGCCAGCCGTAGAACGCGACGCCGTGATCGCCACCCATCGCGACGGGCTGGCGCAGGCAGCGGCACTGCTGCTCCATGCGGACCATGGCGTCATTCAGTCGCCGGAAGAGATCACAGCGGTCGGCCACCGGGTGGTCCACGGTGGCGAGCGTTTTAGCGCGCCGACGGTCATCGACGACGCGGTGCGCCAGACGATCCGCGACCTGGCGCCGCTGGCGCCGTTGCACAATCCGCCCAACCTGGTTGGAATCGAGGTTGCCAGCGAGTTGTTTCCGGACGCGGTGCAGGTGGCTGTCTTCGACACAGCGTTTCACCAGACCATGCCGCCAGAAGCCTACCGCTACGCCATCCCAACAGCGCTCTACGACGAGCACAAGATCCGCGCCTATGGTTTTCATGGCACATCGCACCAGTACGTCAGCGCGGTCGCCGCACGACATCTGGGCAAACCGCCGGGTGACACGAACCTGATCACCGTCCACCTGGGCAACGGCTGCAGCATGACCGCGGTGCGCGGCGGCCAATCGGTGGACACGTCCATGGGCTTCAGCCCGCTGGCCGGCCTGATCATGGGCACCCGCAGCGGCGACATCGATCCCGCGGTGGTGTTCTTCCTCAGCGAACAGCTGGGCATGCCGGTCAGTCAGGTCGACAAGCTGCTGAACAAGCAAAGCGGCCTGCTGGGGCTGGCCGGCGCCAACGACCTGCGCGACATCCAGCGCCGCCACGAAGCGGGCGACGAAATGGCCACGCTCGCTTTGACGATGTACGCCTACCGCATCAAGAAATACATCGGCGCGTATCTCGCCGTGCTGGGCCGCGTCGATGCGCTGGTGTTTACAGCCGGCGTCGGCCAGAACAGCGCGCTGGTGCGGGCGATGGTGTGCGACGGCCTGGACGGGCTGGGCATTCGCCTGGACGCGGCGAAGAACGCGGCCGCGGCCGGCGACCTCGGCGAGATCCAGGCTGCGGACAGCCCGGTGCGCGTGCTGGTGATCGCCACCAACGAGGAACTGGAGATCGCCCGCCAGACCGTCAGCGTGATCAGAAGCTGAGTGACAGACGGCAGCGGCAGGTTGTGGTAGATTGGGTTGCAGGTTGCAGGTTGCAGGTTGCAGGTTGCAGGTTGCAGGTTGCAGGTTGCAGGTTGCAGGTTGCATAGGCAATCGTTGAGTTGTCATCAGATAAGCTAGGGAGTGCGTACTAATGCAAAGAGTCGAAGAAACAAACGGATACACACCTGAGGTCCAGGAAGTGGAAACCGAGGAGTGGCTGGCATCGCTCAACTACGTGCTGCACGAAGGCGGCCCGGAGCGCGTGCTGGAGTTGTTCGAGGAGTTGAAAAAACACGCTGCGCGGCTCGGCATCAAGGAGCCTTTCACGGCCAACACGCCGTATGTTAACACCATCCCGCCCGAGGACGAGCCGCGATTCCCCGGCAACCGTTCGCTGGAGCGGCGCATCAAGAGCCTGGTGCGCTGGAACGCGATGGCCATGGTGGTGCGCGCCAACAAGGAGTCGCCGGGCATCGGCGGCCACATCTCGACCTACGCTTCGGCCGCGACGCTCTACGAGGTGGGTTTCAACCACTTCTTCCGCGCCCGCACCGACGACTTCGAGGGTGACATCGTCCTCTTCCAGGGCCACAGCGCGCCAGGCATGTACGCCCGAGCGTTCCTCGAGGGACGCCTGTCGCAGCAGCATCTGGAGAACTTCCGCCGCGAGCTGGCGCCGGGCGGCGGCCTCTCGTCCTATCCACACCCGTGGCTGCTGCCCGACTTCTGGCAGGTGCCGACGGTCTCCATGGGTCTCGGCCCCATCATGGCCATCTACCAGGCCCGCTTCCTGCGCTACCTTGAGGACCGCGGCCTGAAAGCGGCCAAGGGCGCCAAGGTGTGGGCGTTCCTGGGCGACGGCGAGACCGACGAACCGGAGACGCTGGGCGCGATCTCGCTGGCGGCGCGCGAGAAGCTGGACAACCTGATCTTCGTCATCAACTGCAACCTGCAGCGCCTGGACGGGCCAGTGCGCGGCAACGGCCAGATCATCCAGGAGTTGGAGCGCAACTTCCGCGGCAACGGCTGGAACGCCATCAAGGTCATCTGGGGCACCGATTTCGACCCGCTGCTGGCCTCCGAGCACGGTGAATTGCTGGCCCAGCGCATGGGCGAGGTCGTGGACGGCGAGTACCAGAAATACATCGTCGAGGGCGGCGCGTACATCCGCAAGCACTTCTACGGCAAGTATCCTGAACTGCTGGACCTGGTGAAGAACTACAGCGACGACGAGCTGGCCAAGCTGCGACTGGGCGGCCACGACCCGCAGAAGGTCTACACCGCCTACCACCACGCCTTCAACCACAAGGGCGCGCCTTCGGTGATCCTGGCGCGGACCGTCAAGGGCTACGGGCTGGGCGAAGCGGGCGAGGGCAAGAACATCACCCACGGCCAGAAGAAGCTCAACGAGGCCGAGCTGTTGCACTTCCGCTCGCGCTTCGACATCCCCCTGACTGAGGAGGAGGTCACCCACGCGCCCTTCTTCCGCCCGGCCGACGACAGCCCGGAGATCGAGTACCTGCAAGAGCGCCGGCGGCAGTTGGGCGGCTACCTGCCGCGCCGCGTGGGCGTCATCGACCCGCTGCCGACCCCCGGCGAGGATCTCTTCGACGAATTCTACCACGGCACCGACGACCGCGAGGTGTCGACCACCATGGTATTCGTGCGCATCCTCAGCAAGCTGCTGCGCGACAAGGGGCTGAGCAAGAACATCGTGCCCATTGTGCCCGACGAAGCGCGCACTTTCGGCATGGAGTCGCTCTTCCGCCAGGTTGGCATCTACTCGCACGTCGGCCAGCTCTACGAGCCGGTCGATTCGGACAGCCTGCTCTACTACAAGGAAGCCAAGACGGGCCAGATTCTGGAGGAGGGCATCACCGAGGCCGGCTCCATGGCGTCGTTCATCGCCGCCGGCACGGCCTATGCCAACTACGGCATCCCGATGCTGCCCTTCTACATCTACTACTCCATGTTCGGTTTCCAGCGCATCGGCGACCTGGTTTGGGCGGCGGCGGACATGCGCTGCCGCGGCTTCCTGGTGGGCGCGACGGCCGGCCGTACCACGCTGGCGGGCGAAGGCTTGCAGCACCAGGACGGCCACAGCCACCTGCTGGCCTACCCGGTGCCGAACCTGATGGCCTACGATCCCGCGTTCGCCTACGAGATGGCCGTCATTATCAAGGACGGCATCAAGCGCATGATGACCGACCGCGAGGACATCTTCTACTACATCACCGTCGGCAACGAGAACTACGCCATGCAGCCGATGCCGGACGGCGAGGGTGTGCGCGAGGGCATCCTGCGCGGCATGTACCGGGTGCAGCCGTCAGGCCGGCCCGACGCCCGCCACCGCGCCCAACTGCTGGGCAGCGGGTCGATCCTTAACGAGGCGCTCAAAGCGCAGCGCATCCTGGAAGATCAGTACGGCGTCGGCGCCGACGTCTGGAGCGTCACCAGCTACAAGGAGCTGCGGCGCGATGCGATGGAGACGGAACGCTGGAACCTGCTCAACCCGGACAAGGAGCCGCGCGTGCCGTTCATCACGCAGTCGCTGAAGGATGCGCCCGGCGTGTTTGTGTCGGCATCCGACTACGTCAAGATGTTGTCCGACTCGGTGTCGCGCTGGTCGCCCAAACCGATCCATTCACTGGGCACCGAGGGCTTTGGCCGCAGCGAAAGCCGGGCCGCGCTGCGCGACTTCTTCGAGGTGGACGCGCGCTACATCACGCTGGCGACGCTCAACTCACTGGCCCGCGAGGGCAGCCTGCCCGCCAGCACCGTCGAACAGGCCGTTCGCGAGCTGGATATCGACCCGGAGAAGCCGAATCCGCTGCGCGCTTAGTGCGTATTGCGCATTGCGTAAAGCGTGTTGCCGAGACAATTGCTTTGATTACGTAACACGCAATGACGCACTGCGCCGCACGTATCATTGGAGGATCATCAAGTGACAACCGAATTCAAGCTGCCCGAACTGGGCGAGAACATTGTCAAGGCAACGATCGTCGGCGTGCTGGTGGGCGTGGGCGACACGGTGGCCGAGGGCCAGGGCGTGCTGGAGGTTGAGACCGACAAGGCAGTCATCGAGGTGCCGTCCGACGTCGCGGGCAAGGTGACAGAGGTTCACGTCCGCGAGGGCCAGGACATCGAGATCGGCCAGCTTCTGCTGACTGTCGAAGCGGACGCTGCAGAAGCGAAGCCGGCCGAGAAAGCGAAGCCAGACGCGCCCGCCAAGCAGCCCGAGGCGCCCACCGAGCCTGCAGCGAAAGTAACCGTGGCGCCCGCTCGCGCGCTCCAACCCGCAGCCGCGGAGAAAGCCCCGGAGCCGGCCGCGGCGGCGGAAAAAGCTCCTGAGCCGGCCGCGCCGGAAGCAACACCGCCGTCTCAAGCCGAGTTGGTGGCAGCCGCGCCGGCCGTGCGCCGCTTTGCACGCGAGCTGGGTGTCGAGATCAACAACGTCTCCGGCACCGGGCCGTATGGGCGCGTCACTATGGACGACGTCAAGGCTTACGTGCGGACCCATGGCGGCGGTCAGGCGGCGCAGGCCGCCGCTCAGCCGGCCGCGCCTCCCGGCGCTGAGATGACTAAGTGGGGTCCGGTCGAGCGCGAGAAGATGAGCAACGTGCGCCGCGCCACCGCCCGTGCCATGGGCCAGGCCTGGCCGACGATCCCGATGGTCACGCAGTTCGACCGCGCCGACATCACCGAACTGGAGCAGATGCGCAAGCAATACGGCCCGCGGGCCGAGGCGGCCGGCGGCAAGCTGACGCCGACGGCGATCATCCTCAAGGTCATCGGCGCTGCGCTGACCCGTTTCCCGAAGTTCAACGCCAGCATCGACCTGGAGAACGAGGAGATCATCTACAAGCGCTACGTCCACGTCGGCGTGGCGGTGGACACCGACCGCGGCCTGCTGGTCCCGGTGATCCGCGACGTGGACAAGAAGAACGTCATCACCCTGTCGGCCGAGTTGAACGCCATCGCCCAAAAAGCGCGCGACCGCAAGCTGTCATTGGACGATATGCAGGGCGGGGGCTTCACTATCTCCAACCTGGGCGGCATCGGCGGCACCAACTTCACCCCGCTGGTCAGCGGCGACGAGGTGGCGATTCTGGGCGTGGCGCGCGGCAGTACGGAGCCGGTCTGGATGGACGGCCAGTTCGTGCCACGGCTGATGATGCCCCTGTCCGTGACGTACGACCATCGTCTGATCGACGGCGCAGACGGGGCGCGCTTCCTGCGCTGGGTGTGCGAGGCGCTGGAGAAGCCGTTCGTGCTGATGTTGGAAGGGTGATGCGTGATACGTACTTCGTATTGCGTGATGCGTAACACGATGCGTCTGTGCGATGCACGGCAGCTCCGGGTTACGTATTATGGTTTACGCATTACGTGTTACGTGTCTTTAGGGCGCTAATCGTCAAAGGACACAACAAACAATGACCGACAATGTAATTACGACGCAAGTATTGGTGCTCGGCGGTGGGCCGGGCGGATATCCGGCCGCTTTCAAGGCGGCCGATCTGGGGCTGGACGTGACACTGGTGGACATGGAGAAGAACCCGGGCGGCGTCTGCCTGTACCGCGGCTGCATCCCCAGCAAGGCGCTCTTGCACGCAGCCAAGGTGCTCAACGAGGCGCGCGAGGCCAGGGAACTGGGCATCGATTTCGGCGAGCCGACCATCGACCTGGCCCAGCTGCGCAACTTCAAGGAAAAGGTGGTCGGCCAGTTGACCGGCGGGGTCGGCCTGCTGTCAAAGCAACGCAAGGTGCGCTTCGTGCAGGGCCGCGGCGAGTTCGTGGACGCACAGACACTTTCGGTCGCGCTGGTCGACGGCGGGACGACGACGATCACCTTCGAGTTCGCCATCATTGCAACCGGCTCGCGGCCGACGGTGATCCCCGCCTTCGACATCGGCTCCGACCGCATCATGGACTCCACCGGTGCGCTGACCTTGCCAGAGATTCCCGAAACCCTGCTGGTCGTGGGTGGCGGCTACATCGGGCTGGAACTGGGCACGGTCTACGCTGCGCTGGGCAGCAAGGTGACGGTGGTCGAGATGCTGCCAAGGATTCTTTCCACCGGCGACGAGGACCTGGTGCAGGTGCTGGCCCGACAGCTCACCTCGCGCTTCGAGAAGATCATGGTCAGCACACAGGTGCTGGGCATGGAGGAGACGCCGGAGGGCCTCCGTGTGCGCTTCCGCAGCCCGCAGGGCGATCCCTTCGAGGAAACCTTCAGCCGTGTGCTGGTGTCGGTGGGCCGCAAGCCTAACTCGGGCGGCCTCGGTCTGGAGAAGATTGGCGTGGCAGTAGACAACAAGAGTTTCATTGCCGTCGACGAACAGCGGCGTTCATCCGTGCCGCACATCTTCGCCGTCGGCGACGTGGCCGGCGAACCAATGCTGGCGCACAAGGCGACGCGTGAAGGACACGTGGCCGCGGAAGTGATCTCAGGCAAGCCGAGCGCGTTCGACGTGCGGGCGATCCCTGCCGTGGTGTTTACCGATCCGGAAGTCGCCTGGTGCGGCATGACCGAGATGGAGGCTGAGGAGCGCAAGCGCCCGGTGCGCGTCGCCCGCTTCCCCTGGGGCGCATCGGGCCGGGCCACCACGCTGGGTCGCAGCGACGGCCTGACCAAACTGGTCATCGATTCCGTGGACGACCGGGTGCTGGGCGTCGGCATTGTCGGCACCAACGCCGGCGAACTGATCTCCGAGGGTGTGCTGGCCGTCGAGATGGGCGCAACCACAGCCGATCTGGAGCTGACCATCCACCCCCACCCCACGCTGTCGGAGACAGTGATGGAGTCAGCCGAAGGCGTCCACGGCCAGAGCACGCACGTCTACAAGCGGAAATAGCCCTCCACTCTCACAGCAAGCGCCGCGGCACGATTCGGCGCTGGCCAGTGATGGCAGTTATCAACAAACCAAAACCGCGGCTATTGCCAATGTTGCACCGGCGATAGCCGCGATTTTGGTTTGAGAGCAGTCTTCGCGAAAATTTTGTCAGGCGAGTACCTTGCTCTCCTGCAAGTCGGATCAAGCCGGAATTCCGACGGGGCGAGCATGGGCGATTTCTCGACGGCCAACGGCGCGCACTTGCGAGGCAAGCACCGTCACAACGCAGATCGTCTCGCCGTCCAGCGCCACGAACTCGATCTCGTACCCGGCGCCTGGGCGATGCACTAACACCACAGTGCCCAAATCACCTTTTCTCAGCCCGTGTTCAGGAAGATCGGTCGTAAGAATGACACAGTCAAGCTCTTTCATCTTCAACCTCATGCCATGGGATAGGCTGTCACAAATCGAGAAATCTCGCCTCCTGTCTCGATGAACCACACCGCTCGAATCGATGGTGTTCTGCCGTCTGGAGCTTGAATCGGCCCTTCGATCACGTAGCACGACAGCATCTTCATGGTTTGGAAGCTTCTTTGTTGGTCCATCTTTTCGCGCAACAGTGTAGCAGAGGAAGTGTCACGGAACTAACGTGTTGGCACACAGGACGGTTCGCGTGGCGCCAGCCATCCGGCGTAATTCAGGCAGTTATTGCCCGGGACAAGGCCGTTCAGGAACAATGGCATCGCGCGCCATACTGACACGGCTTGTTGCCCGGATGCTCCATTCATGTATAATACCGGCTGCCCCCCGGCAAACATCCGGGTGCCTTTTTTCATCAGCGGGTACCAACCCCGCCCTGGACGCAACCTGAGAGTTGCCAACTTTCCGAAAAGTTGGCAACTCTGGAGCAGCCAGGCAGAACGAGTAGGAGCGACAGATGAACCCTCACATGACGCCCGCCGGGATCAGCGGGTTTCTTGAACGCACGCTGCTGCGGGTGCAGAAGCCGGCCCGCTATACCGGCGGCGAGTGGAACGCCGTCGTCAAGGACTGGGACCAAACGCCGCAGCGGGTGGCACTGGCTTTTCCCGACATCTACGACCTGGGGATGAGCAACCTGGGGCTGGCGATCCTATACGACCTGATCAACAAGCGGCCTGACATGCTGGCCGAACGCGTCTATGCGCCCTGGACCGACATGGAGAAGGAACTGCGCACGGCGGGTGTTCCGCTGTTCAGCCTGGAGAGCCGCCACCCACTGGCCGACTTCGACGTCATCGGCTTCAGCCTTCCCTACGAGCAGCTCTACACCAACGTGCTCAACATGCTCGACCTGGCCGGTCTGCCGCTGCGGGCCGATCAGCGCAGCGCCGAGCATCCGCTGATCATCGCCGGCGGCAGCGGCTGCTACAACCCTGAGCCGATGTCCGCCTTCTTCGACGCGATGGTCATCGGTGAAGGGGAGGAGGTGGTGTTCGAGGTGGTGGAAGTGTATGCCGAATGGCAGAGGGAAAGGAGGGAAAGAGAGCAGAGGAGCAGAGGGGCAGAGGAGCAGAGGGTCAGAGCACGGGCCAGAGATCACTGGTCACTGACAACCGATCACTGCTTACTGATCACTGGTCATCGTTTACCGAACATCCCCGCCTCGCACTCTGGCAGCGGTTGGCGCAGATCCGCGGCGTCTACGTGCCGCACCTGTACGCGGTCAGTTACCACGGCGACGGCACGGTGGCGCAGGTCGAGCCGATCGACGATGCCGCGCCGCCGTCGGTCGTCAAGCGCATCCTGCCCACCATGCCCGAACCGACGACGAACTTCATCGTGCCCTTCGTGGATACGGTACACAACCGCGCCGCCATCGAGATCCAGCGCGGCTGCACGCGGGGCTGCCGCTTCTGCCAGGCCGGCATGATCTTCCGCCCCGTGCGCGAGCGGCCGGTGCAGGAGGTACTCGACGCGGTGGATCGCATAATCGAGAGCACCGGGTTCGAGGAGATCGGCCTGCTCAGCCTCAGCAGCAGCGATTACAGCGGCGTGGCCGAGCTGGTCGAGGCGATCATGACCAAACACGGCGACAAGAAGCTGAGCGTCGGCCTGCCCAGCCTGCGCATCGAGAGCTTCTCGGTGGACCTGATGGAACAGTTGGCGCGCGGCCGGCGGCGCAGCGGCTTCACCTTTGCGCCGGAAGCGGCTACCGACCGCCTGCGCGACGTGATCAACAAGCCGATCGCCACCGAGGACCTGCTCAAGACAGCCGACGAAGTGTACAGCCGCGGCTGGACCACCATCAAGCTCTACTTCATGATCGGCCACCCGACGCAGACCATGGAGGATGTGGATGCCATCGCCGACCTTGCCCAGCAGGTGCTGGCCATCGGCAGGCGACACATCGGCGGCAAGGCCAAGGTGCGCATCGGGGTCAGCACGCTGGTGCCCAAGCCGCACACGCCCTTCCAGTGGGTGCCGGTCGAGGACGAGGCGACGCTCAACGCGCAGATTCGCCATTTGCAGACCCGGCTGCGCGGCCGCGGGCTGGAGTTCAGCTGGAACGACCCACAGGACACGCTGGTCGAAGCCTTCCTGAGCCGCGGCGACCGCCGGCTGAGCGACGTGATCGAGCGCGCCTGGCAGTTGGGAGCGAAGTTCGACGGCTGGCAGGACATCCGCAGCTATGAGGCATGGATGCAGGCGTTCGCCGGCGCGGCCTCGATCCGGGTGGTACGCCCGTCGCGAGCGCAGGATCGACGAGGTGCTGCCCTGGGACCACGTCAACGCCGGCGTCAGCAAGGAGTTCCTGACGCTGGACTACATGAACTCGCTCAAGGGCGCGGTGGTGGACGACTGCCGCGAGCACTGCTTCTCGTGCGGCATCCTGGGCCTGTTCAAACACGACCGGCGCAACGTGCCCGACGGCGCGTGGGGCTGCCCGGCCCTGGGCCGCGGCAAGCAGCGCCAGCCGGTGGATATCACCCCGGTTCCGCTTTATGTCAATCCTGACATGGCGCCGGAGCTGGCGGCTCAGTACGGGCCGCGGGTGCCGCAGCGAGCGGGGTTGCACGACCACTGACAACACCATAACAGCGGAGGTCGCAGACATGCCAGGCTGGTTCCGGTTACGCACACGAACACTGATCGCGCTGATCATCGGATTGTTGGTTGGTGTCGTTCTTGCCCTGTCGCCGGCATATTGGGATTCTGCGCTGCTTGCCGGCTGGGATGCCGGTGTCCTGGCGTGGCTGATCCTGACGTTTGTCGCCATCAACCGGGCTGATCCGCAGGCGACCCTGGAGCACGAGCAGTCGTTGGAGCCGGCAGGAATCCGTGTGCTGATCGTCGTTGTCATCACCGCGGTGGCGGGCCTGTTGGGTGCGGTCGCCCTTTCTGCCAACAATGCAGGTCGAAGCCCGGCAGCCCAGCACGTCCATCTCATCGGCGGCGCCATTGCAGTCTTCGTCGCCTGGCTTCTGGTGCACACCGAGTTTGGCCTCTATTATGCCAGGTTGTACTACGACGAGTCTGATCCAGACACCAGCGTTTCGGACATCGGCGCAACCCCTGTTCCATACCGGAGAGGACTGGAGTTTCCAGACCGAGAACTGGTCGATTTTTGGGATTTCATGTACTTCTCCTACACGATCGCGATGTGCTACCAGACATCCGACGTGACGGTCAATGCCTGGTGGATGCGGCGCGTCACCCTATGGCACTCCATTCTGTCGTTCGCGTTCGTGCTGATCATTCTGGGATTTGCCGTCAACGCCATCGGCAGCATCCTGTAGACCAGCCCCAAAGGAGGAAACGTGCGTCCCATCTACTTCCTGCTGATCTTCCTGCCCATCGCCGTGGCGGCCGAGTTGCTGCACTTGCCGCCGTTGGTGATCTTCGCTGCGTCGGCGCTGGCCGTGGTGCCGCTGGCCGGCCTGCTGGGCGAGGCAACCGAGGTGCTGGCCGAGAAGATCGGTCCACGCTTCGGCGGGCTGCTCAACGCCACGCTGGGCAACGCAGCCGAACTGATCATCACCATCATCGCCATCCGGGCGGGCCAGTTGACGCTGGTCAAGGCGTCGCTGATCGGTTCGGTGATCGGCAACATCTTGCTGGTGCTGGGGGCGAGCATCCTGCTGGGCGGCCTCAAGAACGGCATCCAAAAGTTCAACCGCGAGAATGCCGGCATCGATGCCACCATGCTGATCCTGGCCGTCATCGCGATCAGCGTGCCTTCGATCTTCAGCGTCGCCATCGAACCGAACAAGCTGGCGGTGGAGGAACTGAGCCTGACGACGGCCGCGGTGATGCTGGTCATCTACGGGCTCTCCATCCTCTATCAGTTCAAGCTCAAGACAGCTGACGGCGAAGCCCCGCCTGCCAGCCACAGCGAACACCGCTGGAACAGCCGCGTCGCACTGGGTATCCTGATGGCCTCGGTGGTTGGAATCGCCGTCATGAGTGAGTTTCTCGTCGGTTCCGTGGAGCCGGTCACCAAACAGCTCGGCATGAGTGAATTTTTTGTCGGCATCATTATCATCCCGAGCATCGGCAACGTTGCCGAACACCTGGTGGCCGTGCAGGTGGCGCGCAAGGATCAGATG
>JAWKOJ010000029.1:0-65785 GCA_041391245.1 Caldilineales bacterium | reverse complement strand
CGCACCATCGCTGGCGTGACATACACCTTCACCTTCGACTACGAAAACCGCCTGACCGAGGTGAAGCAGGGATCGACGACCCTGGCGACTTTCCTGTACGACGCGGACGGCAATCGCGTGAAGGGCACCGTGAGCGGCATGACGACGGTGTACATCGCCGGCATCTACGAATACCAGGGCGGCGCGACGACGAAGTATTACGAGGGCGGCGGATTGAGAAGGGCGGGCTACTCAACCAACAACGGCGTGTTCTACGTGCTCAGCGACCACTTGAAGTCGACGTCTGCGCTGGTGGCGCGCAACGGTGTGTTGAACGTCAAGTATTTCTACTATCCGTATGGTGCGCGGCGCGGTGTGCCGTTCAACACGATTACCGCGAAACACTTCACGGGTCAGTATCACGAGACGAGTTTGCCTGGTGGGGAGGGGCTGAGTTTCTACAATGCACGTTGGTATGACCCTCGATTGGGACGGTTTCTGTCGGCGGACACGATCGTGCCCAATCCGTCGAATCCCCAGGATCTCAACCGGCTGGCCTACGTGCGGAATAACCCGCTGCGCTATGTCGATCCGAGTGGACACTACATTTTTGAGGAGGATCCTGGTACCCCCTACCACCCTCCAAAAACACCAAGTTCAGGACCTGCGAAGCCGAACAACAATCCCACTAGCAGGTCAGCATCTTCGGGTAGCTCAACCTCAACCCAATACCAAGTCTGGAAGAGTGGTTTGTCAGCGATATCGGATATCGGCTTGGCGCATGGGCGCAAAGATGTAGCTACTTATGAGATGCTTATTCGACAAGCTCCCGAAAGTTTGCAACTGATTGTAGCCGCTTCTATTGCCCATCAGGCGAGCGATCCGAAGGATCGACCTTTCGGAACTGATCTACTAGAAAAACTGTTCTATCGCAAACTGCGACCTGACGGTTCAGTTGGCATCGCACAGTTGAAACCTAGCGAACTCGATCGTTTTGGTTTGGGCGGAAGAGATCCCTTGGACCCAAATGTTGCTGTGTTGGGTATGACGGCGAAGCTTCTTGAGGCTGACGCTTACATATCTACAAAATCAGAGACGGTTTCGAACACTGATCGACTAATGTTGCTTGCACTGGTACAGAATACAGCTAGCCACCAGCAAATGATGACGGTTATCGACACCTTCTATAGCAGTGCCATTCAATCCTGGGACACTATGTTGGGAACCGAGTACGCGAAAGATCATTGGGTTGAGCAATCACGTCTGATCTTGCTACATATTGAATACCTGGTTGAGAACGGATGGACGCTGCCAATGGGTACTGACCTTGATTTTTGGAGAAGTAAGGCGTTCTGAGGAGGTTTATCTCAATGGACAAGAATCGTTTTTTCAAAACAGGTGTAGCAGTTGTGTTAGTGAGTATGTGTGTCCTGGTATTCTGCGCATCATGCTTCATCGTTGGCCTGTCTGACGAGTATGACAATGTTAAGGCGCCAGAGATACTTGCAAATACGGAAGTGTTTCTCGATCCGGACGATCTCGCTAGGCTACATACGATTCCGGATTGGCAGCTAGAATTCTCTGAAATGCTTCGCGAGTTTGGGTGGGAACATTCTCCTTACCCTGTTACAGTGGTGTCGGTTGTATCCTGCCAGGAACCAACGCGATTGAGTGCGCTACGCATGGATTTTCAAGCCATTGAGTACAGCGGGCTCATCCCATTCAAAAAATATGCAATTGCGTCATATGACCAAGAAACTCACCGAGTATCCATCCGGATTGAGGAACAGGCATTACGTCTGAAACGCGCACGTGAACTTGATCTGGCCCAATACAAAGTTGACTTCGCTGGAGCTATTGAGATCGCAGATCTTAATGGAGGAGGACAGTACC
This sequence comes from Caldilineales bacterium, assembly GCA_041391245.1. Lineage (GTDB taxonomy): Bacteria > Chloroflexota > Anaerolineae > JAAEKA01 > JAAEKA01 > JACKBK01. Next base: position 63,913 of record JAWKOJ010000029.1, on the reverse strand, counting down.
AACAGGAGTTAGATCAGGAGTGTCTAGTTACGGGGCTCTTGCAGGACAATCTGTGGAAGGTGATATACTCACCGGTCGGATCAACCACAGGTCCGGAACTCATTATTGAAATAGACCCCGTATCTGGAACTGTTAAGCATTCGTAACTGCTCAGCCACGACTGACAGTCCTTGTCCTGTACCAGTGCTACAATCGACGCGTCAGTCACCTTGTCGCACAATCAGGACTGTCAGTCTTCTTCCGGGTGAGTAGTTACAAGCATTCAAGCAAAACATGATATTGTCTGGGAACACCTGAAATTGACTCGTCGCTGTTCGCTACAACGTTATGGGTGAGTTTAACTCGGTGATCGAACGCCGGCTGCACGGCCTACGCGACCGGCGGCTCCGGACCGTACAACCACACCTACGTCTACGACGCGGTCGGCAACCTGACCAGCTACGCGGGCACTTCGTACACCTACGGCGATGCAACCCACAAGCACGCCGTGACGAGCGCCTACGGCAACACGTACGGCTATGACGGCAATGGCAACCAAACGACCCGCACCATCGGCGGGACGACCTATACCTTCACCTTCGACTACGAAAACCGCCTGACAGAGGTGAAGCAAGATACAACGACCCTGGCGACGTTCCTGTACGACGCCGACGGCAACCGCGTCAAGGGAACTGTCAGTGGAACCACGACCGTCTATATCGCCGGTGTCTACGAACGTACCAGGGCGGCGCGATGACGAAGTATTACGAGGGCGGCGGATTGAGAAGGGCGGGCTACTTCAACCAACAATGGCGTCTTCATGTTGAGCGACCACTTGAAGTCAACATCAGCGCTCGCTCGCAACGGCGTGTTGAACGTCAAGTACTTCTACTATCCGTATGGTGCGCGCTGCGGGGTGCCATACAACAGCATAACAGCCAAGCATTTCACGGGCCAGTACCACGAGACCGCGCTGCCAGGGTGGAGAGGGATTGAGCTACTATGGCGCTCTCTGGTAGCGCGAAGCCTCCCGGAGTGGATGATCCTTATCATAACCGGTGGACCGGACTGCTGTATCTGAAATAGTAGGATAAAGGTGGGAAACCGGATCGAGGGTCCTGGCAACGCAGGTTGGTTGCCCAACCTCGAACTCCGGGACGGGAAAGTTGCTGTGGTCGTGGTGGCATTCGAGGACGACGCGTACCCACAAATAAAAACGAGACGCACCTTGCGACGCGCCTCGTTACCCCTACTTCTGGGGTGGTAAGACCGTATCTACACGGTCTTCAGCATCAGTTCGCACATTGCCCCGACTCTAGACGTACTACGCGATTGTGCGGCCCTCTGCATCCAGAAGCGCACTGGGCAACTCAAAGAATCTCACCCAATCCCCGATCATTGTTGCCAGTACGGCTTTCCTTCAGAGCTTCAGCGCGACGAATCTGGTCGCGAATCTGGCTGTCGATAGCATCCTTGTGTTCGTAATAGGCCGAGAGCGCTGCGCAGACCTGCGGTAGCGTCAGACCGTACCAGTCAGCTATGCCATCGCCGTCCAGGCCATGGTAGATTTTGGCGATGGCAACGTCGGCAACCGTAACAGTCGTACCGACTATGTACGCCCGGCCACTACGTACATCGGGGCTGGTTGCGATCAAATCAATTGTTTGCACCATACTCATGGGATACCTGCCTCTGGCGAGCGATTGAAAAAACTCACTGATGACTCTTCCTTTGGATTATAGCATCTGCGTATCAGACGCGCCAGCAAAGACGGGTAGATGGCTCCGCGGAAAAATGACCCGTTCGGGTACTAGAAATGACGCGGCCGGGCTGTTATCATGGCGGCGACGCTGGCGATAGGCGCCGGCGAGTCATGATCAACTCTGGAGGATACCCGCATGTTCAAAGCAACTCGCCGCCTGAGCATCCCCGTATTGCTGCTGCTTCTGCTTCTGCTGACCACAACCATGGCCAGCGCACAGGGTGAGGAGCCGCCGACAGTCACCGACCTCATGGCCGCCATCAACACCGGCTGGGTGCTGCTGGCCGCTTTCCTTGTCTTCTTCATGCATGGCTGCTGGCTTTCGAGGCGGGCTTCGTTCGCTCCAAGAACGTCGTCAACATCATGGCCGAGAACTTGCTGGACACCACCATGACCACGGTCGGCTACTTCATCGCCGGGTTCGCCATCATGTTCGGCGTCGGCAACGCGTTCTTCGGCCAGGAATGGTTTTTCCTGCGGGGCATACCGGCTGAAATCGCCGGCGTCTCCGCTCTTGCCTTCTTCTTCTTTCAGTTCTGCTTCTCGGCCGCCGCTTCGACCATCGCCTCCGGTCTGATGGCCGAGCGCACCAGCTTCCGCGCTGACCTCGTCTACAGCTTCATCGTCGGCCTGTTCATCTACCCGCTGATCGGGCACTGGATCTGGGGATGGCTGGCTGGCCCAGTTGGGCATGCTGGACTTCGCCGGCTCCACGGTGGTGCATCTGACCGGTGCGCTGATCGGCCTGGCGGGCACGCTGTTGATGGGGCCGCGCAAGGACAAGGAGTTCGGCAACGCCCACAAACAGATCCGCGGCCACAACATCCCGCTGGCCGCGCTGGGCACCTTCGTCCTCTGGTTTGGCTGGTTCGGCTTCAACCCCGGCAGCGCGCTGGGCATCAGCGACTTCCAGCTCGTGTCGATGATCGTGGTCAACACCGACTTCGCCGCCACCACCGGCGCAATCACGGCCATGTTCCTGGCCTATCTGTACACCAGGAAGTGGGACGCCAGCATGGCGTTCAACGGTGAGGCTGGGCGGCCTGGTGGCGATCACGGCGGGCTGCGCCTTCGTCACACCCTACGCCTCGCTGACCATTGGCGTGGTCGCCGGCGTGCTGATGTTCTACGGCGTTGAACTGCTGGAGCGGCTGCGCATCGATGATCCGGTGGGCGCGTTCCCGGTACACGGCATCTGCGGCATCTTCGGCACCGCTGGCGGGTGTGGCCTGTGGGCGTCGAGGGCGGCCTGCTCCACGGCGGCGGTGTGACGTTGCTGGGCGCGCAGGCGGTCGGCGTGCTGGCTGCCATTGCCTTCGTGTTCCCGGTCTCGCTGCTCATGTTCTTCATCATCAGCAAGACCATCGGCCTGCGAGTGGGCGAGGAAACCGAGGCCATCGGTCTGGACCTGACGTATCACGGCATCGAGAGTTATCCGGAGTTCGCCGGCGTCGGCGCTTGCACGGCGTCTGCATCGCTGAGTACACCGGCCCTGCGAGCATCAAGCCGGCGCCGGTTCCCAGTTCGGTGGCGGCTCGCGGCTGAACCAATGCTCTACCCCGTCCATGGAGGTAATCAATGTCCCAATTTCCAATCAGCTATCGTGACAACCCCAACTACGACGCCGGCGCAGCGGATGCGCCGCGTCTGCTGGCCAGCATCGACCTTTCGTCCTACGGCATCGATGGGCGGGTGACTGACCTGCCGGTCTACGTGCAGACAACTAATGCCGGCGCGACACAAGATTTCTACACCGCGTGGATCGCCGGACTTCCGCTGGAAAACGTCAGTCTCGACGGGCTGTCGGGCCTGGTGGATGTCTTCATGAAAGCGCTGGCGCGCCAGGAGCGCTTGCCGCGCTACATGTTCCACGTGGGCGACCGCGCCTGGCCGATCTATCAGCTACAGGGCGAACTGATCGCCCGCTATCCCGGCGGCCCCGTGTTTGCGGCGCCCAGCGTCGCTGAACTATGGATTGCGCTGGCAAACCACTTCAAGCACATCGGACGCATCACCAGCCGGCGGGATCTGGAGATATCCTTCTTTTCCCAGGCCGACCTCCAGATCTATGCGCCCGACTTCTCCCTGCGCTTTCCGACCGCGGACGATATTCCGGTTTTCGCCTTTACCAACGGACACGGCCCGGAGGTGATGGCGCCGGTGGGCAGCCAAACGCTGCGTCTTCCTATTCAACAGGGTAGCGAGGTGCTGGCCATGTATCGGCTGGTGGGCGATCTGCTGGTGCAGGGCGGCCGGCTCAAGAGCATGTACGACATGTCGATCCGCAAGCTGGCTGCGGCGCGTTGGGCCGGGGTGCGGGCTTTCCTGAGGCCAACCGACCAGTTCGTCACCTACACGGCGACAGAGTCTCACAAACCGGCTCGGCACGTGGTGCCGGTCTACACAGACGGCTCCGGCTTCATGGCGGCGCGCCAGACCCGGCCAGCGCGTGTCACCGTGTACGTGGGGCAGGATGTGTCAACGCTGCAGGAACGCATGGCCGAGGAGATGGTCCAGCGCGGCGTGATCGACGATCCCGGCGCCGTGCAGGCCAGCACCGGCCGGCCGGCCAACGCCGACAGCGAAGTGATTATGTCGCGGGGGTTGGCTGCCAGCCATTGAGATTCGGGTAATGCACCCGATCAGACGCTGGCGCCCGTAGCGCTGTCCAGGATCTGCAGCAAGCGAGCCGCCAGGTGGTCGCCGGCGACGTCGTCGTCCTGACAAGGGCCTGCATTCTGGAAAGCGTCATGGCGGGCGATGGCTTGTGCTTCCTGCATCACCGCCGGCAGATAAAGAAGCTCGACTTTGCGGAAAAGTCGAGCTTCACAAGAACTATCTGAACAGTTCGCGGGCGATGATCACCCGCTGGATCTGCGACGTGCCCTCGTAGATCTGGTAGATCTTGGCGTCGCGCATCAGCTTCTCGACGGGGTACTCGGCGCTGTAGCCGTAGCCGCCGAAGATCTGCACTGCATCGGTGGTGGCCTTCATCGCCGTGTCAGCCGCAAACGCCTTGGCAAAGGCCGCCTCCTTGACGTTGCTTTCGCCGCGGTCCACCAGCCAGGCCGACTTGTAGACCAGCAAGCGGGCTGCCTCGACGTTCATCGCCATCTCCGCTGCCATGAAGCTGATGCCCTGATTGGCGGAGATCGGCTTGCCAAAGGCGTGGCGCTCGTTGGCGTAACGAACCGCCTCGTCCAGCGCGCGCTGGGCAACACCCACCGCGGCAGCCGACACCGTGGGGCGGCTGCGGTCGAACACCTTCATGGCAATCATGAAGCCCTGGCCTTCCTCGCCCAGCCGGTTTTCGGCCGGCACCTCCACATCCTGCAGGAAGACCTCGCCCGTCCAGGCGGCATGCTGGCCCAACTTGTGGATCGGCTTGCCGGTGCTGACGCCAGGCCAGTCCTTCTCCACGACAAACGCGGACATGCCGCGGTGGCGCGCACCGGGGTCGGTCTTCGCGAAGATCACGAAACAGTCGGCCACCGGCGCGTTGGTGATCCAGGTCTTGCTGCCGTTCAGGATGTAGGCGCCGTTCTTGCGGATCGCGGTGGTCTTGATTCCGGCCACGTCCGACCCGGCGTTCGGCTCGGTCAAGCCGTAGGCTGCCATCTTGCCGTTGTCCATCAGCCACTCGCCCAGGTACTTCTGCTTCTGGGTGTCATTGCCGGCCAGGATAATGGGCCAGCTTGCCAGGCTGTTGAGCATCATCGCGGTCTGGATACCGGAGCAGCCCCAGGCCAGCTCCTCGTTGACGATGCACTCGCCGAGTACGTCCAGTCCGGGGCCACCGTATTCCTCGGGGATGTTGACGTTCATCAGGCCAAGCTGAAGGCCCTTGCGGATGATCGGCCAGGGATACTCGCCGCTGGTGTCGTAGTGCTCGGCGACCGGCATGATCTCCTTCTCGGCAAACTGGTGAGCCAGATCGCGCACCATGCGCTGTTCGTCGTTGAACTGGAAGTCTAGCATCGTGGTTTCTCCTGTTGTGACTGCCGTGGGCAGGTTATGACGCGGTGTGTCAATTAGCCCAATTGTAGCACGGCAGCGGGCAAAGCACAAGCACTATGCGTCACCGTTCAGATACCCCGGAATGGTCGCGGCGCAGCGGCCCTCTTGTTACTTGGAGGTTCTCCCCGCCAATGACGAGCGGCGTTATTCTCCCCAGCCGCGCGTCCGCTCGTACTCCCGAAACGCTGCCATCAACTGTCGCGTCACCGGCCCGGGGCTGGTGCGCAGCGGCGTGTCATCGATCTGGCGCACAGGCATGATACGGCGGTTGGTGCTGGTGATGAACGCCTCGTCCCAACCGGCCACATCCACCCGCGGAAGGCAGTTCGCTCCACGGATACACCTGCTGCTGTCGCTAACTCCACAACGATGTTCTCGGTCACGCCCTCCAGCGCACTGGCAGCCAGCGGGCGCAGCAAGGTTCCGCCGCGCACCACCAGCAAATTACAGGTGCTGCCTTCGGTGATGTTTCCATGCCGGTCCACGATCAGCCCCTCGTACGCGCCCTGCCGCTGGGCGTTGAAGCGCGCCAGCGCCTGAGCCAGACAGTTGGTGGATTTGGCCAGCGGCCACATGCGCTCGCCTTCGCTGCTCACCAGCCACACGCCGGGATCGAACAGCGAATTGGCCAGGGTCGGCTGCGGCTTCATGTACAGGCCGCACTGGGGGCCATGGACGCCGTCGCTGCCGTAGGCGACGATGCGCAACAGCCCGAAACCGGTCGACTCCGCTGCCAGCCGCCGGCACCAGACGCCGATCTCGTCCGGCGACGCCGGCAGGTCGAGGCCAAGGATGCGCGCCGACTCGCCCAGGCGCTGCAAGTGCCAGGCCAGGTGAAAGAAGCGGCCGCCCTCCACCTTGACCGTCTCGTAGATGCCAAAGCTGTCCACCAGCGATTGGTTGGCAACCGAAAAACCGGCCCGCTCGGCCGGCAGCAGTTCGCCGTTCAGGATGGCGTAGGGAGTTGGTTGGTTGGTCATGGGCACACTATGTCGGAAGGTAATCGGTGATCAGTAATCAGAGGCAGGAGCAGGTGCAGTTGGCGTTTTCAGGCAGCTCCCACGAACCACCTCGACACATTCGATCACCGATGGCTGTTCACCGATCACTGATCACTGCTTACTGCTTACTGATGACTGCTCACTGGAGCGCCAGCTTGCCGGCCACCAGCCCGGCGAGGAAGGTCCGCTGGCTGTCGTCGGCAAAGTGGACGGTGACCTGCGCATCGGCGCCGCCGCCGGCCACAGCGATCACTGCGCCCTTGCCGTAGCGTTCGTGGCGCACCACCTGGCCTGGTTCGAAGCTGGCTACCGGGCCGGCGGGAACGGGGGTCGCCTGACGAGCCGCGGCAAACACGTCGGCCTCGCGGTCGCGCCATAGGTCGGCGAACAACGCCAGATCCTCGGGGCTGCGCACGCGCCGGCTGATGTCGTCCAGCCGCGAGCGGGCGTCGGCCAGCCTCGGCATGAATGCCAGCTTGTCCTCTTCCGGGCGGTCGCTCTGGGCCAGCGTGCGTGACAGCCGGCTCAAGCTACTGCGGAAGCGCTGGAACTGCTCCGGCGGGTGCGGGTAATCAGGATCGAGCAGCAGCAGCTCGGCGTCGTTTTGGCGGCAGAGCTCGGCGCGAATCTCATCGCGCTCGGCTTCGCTCTGCGCCTCCTCGTCGCTCTGGCGCGGCTGGCGTTTGGCCGTCAAACCGACGAAACGAATCGCCAGTCCAACTTCCGGGTAGAACTGGTTCAGTTTCAGGGGACGGTTGGTGGCCGGGTTGACCAGCCAGGCTGGACTGACATCCTCCTGACGCTCGAAGCCGTCCATCACCCGGGCGAGGATCTCCCGCCAGCCTAGAATGTTGGTTGCGCTGCTCACTGACACCTCCGTAGGGGTTTTCATTGCCGGCTACATAGTGGTTGCCGAAGGATTGCGCAAGCATAGCACGGCCCGACCGCTGGCGTCAAGTATGTGAGCCGGCTTGGTGGCTTGGCACAGATAGGCTGGAGCATCGGGTGCTGTTCGTAGTAGGCGCTTCAGCGCCTCAGGATGCCATGGCGCTGAAGCGCCTACTACGAACAGAGGCGGGCCTAGCGGTAGCGCAGCAGCGTGTGCTGCTTGATGCGCGCGTCCAACTCAGCCGTGAACGGATACCAGCCGGCGTGCGCCGCACCCCACAGACATACCACGACGCCAAAGAGGATCAGCGCTTTGACCTGCCAGCCGAGAACCCGCAGCCCTGCCAGCGCCATGGCCAGGATCAGGAAAGGCAGGAAGTCGGCAGCGTAGCGATAGCCGTACTGGGCGAAGCCGGTGTTCGCGTACAGCAGCGCCGTCATGAAGATCAGCCCACTGCTCAGCAGCGCCGCCCAGGCTGTCCGCGTCCAGCCGCGCAGGAAGGGTAGCAAGAACAGCACTGGCGTGGTGATCAGCAGGCTCAGCCCCTCGGGGTTGAAGGTGACGAAGGGGAAAGCCGGCAGCAGCACCGGCAGGCTGGTCAGCGCGGCGTGCAGGTTGCGCTCCAGGTAGGTGTAGCTGAACAGTCCCCAGCGCACGATCTCTGGGTCGGTCCGCCAGCCGAGATAGCCGTAGCCCAGCTCCAGCGGGTTGCCGAAGCGCAGCCAGTTGTACAGGCCGGACAGCGCCAGCATCACGCCCAGCCCGGCTGCGAAGCGCAGCAGCGCGCCGCTGCGGCTCTGCCAGAACGAGGCGCCGGTCCCGCGGGCCGGGCGGGCGCGCCAGATCTCGGCCAGGACGATCGGAAACGCGAGAATCACAGCGCTGCGTGAGAGATATGCAGCGCCCAGCGCCAGACCCGCCCAGACGGGCTGCCGCCCGCGCCATGCTGCCGCCAGATAGAGACACGAAAAGAAGACCGCCGCGATCTGGCCGGTGTAATAGACGTTGCTGTTGACTGCCAGCGCCGCGACCGGTGTGCCGAAGGCCAGCAGCGCCACCAACCACAGCCGCTCGCGCTCACCGTGCTGCGTCTCCGACGTGAAGCGGCGCAGCGCCAGGTAGAACGCCGGCAGGATGGCTGCGGCCAGCAGGACGTGCAGGACGCCGTGAAACACCGTGCGCCCAAAGAGAGCGACCGCCGGCAGGAAGAGAAGCGCCGGCGCCGGGGGGTAGGGAACGTAAAGATGCCCGCCGAACTCGGCAAGGTCGAGGAACGACAGCGCAGGGTCGATATCCGGCCGGCCGTGAAGCAGCGCCTCGGCCAACGCGATGTGCTCGTGCGGTGGACGGGCGATCAGTCGCGGCCCGGCCAGCAGGCCATAGACGACCAGGCCGGCCAGATAGAGCAGCAAAAGGGTGCGAAATGGGCGAGAGGTCAAACGAAAGTGTGTGAGACGAACGATGGAAGCTGTCGTGCGGCCAGCTATGACTCACAGATCGAGTGAAACACAGATGGGTCAAAATGCATCTGCGTGTCACTCGATCTGTGTGATAATCCGGGATTGGCTGTCGGGCTTAGAAGATGCCCAACTCTTCCTTGGCCCACTCGCTCATCATCTCCGGTGACCAGAACGGCTGCCAGACGATGTTGACTGCGACCTCGCTGGCCTCGGGGAACCGGCGTTTGATGGTGTTCTTCACGTCGTAGATGATCTGCGGCCCGGCCGGGCAGCCAGGGCTGGTCAGCGTCATGTCGATGAGAATCGAACTCTCGTCCACCTCGACGCCGTAGATCAATCCCAGGTCCACGATGTTGAGCCCGATCTCCGGGTCGATCACGCTGGCGCGAATCGCCTCGCGTACTTCTCGATCAGAAATAGCCATTTCACTTTCTCCTCAAATCTTGGCGAGCTTGCTCACCGATCATCCAAACCAGCGCGCTGCCATTCTCGCCTCGGCGCGAACGACGACATGCAGTCGGCTGAACAACCCGCCATCACCAGTCAATCTCGATATAGATCCTGCCGTCCTTGCGGACGACCTCGTAGGCTTCAATCGGTTCGAAGGCCGGCATGCAGAGAGCCTTGCCGGTGCGCATGTCGAAACGCGCGCCGTGCCGCGGGCACTCGATCTCGTAGGTGTTGACCACCTCGCCCTCGGCCAGCGGGCCGCCGTCGTGCGTACAAATGTCATCGACCGCGTAGAACTGCTCGTCGTCGACGTTGAAGACTGCGATCTCCATGTCATCGACCGTCACGACCTTGTTGCCGCCCACCGGGATTTCGCCGTCGGCGGCCACTTCAACCAACTTAGTCATTCGTTTGCCTTTGCCTCACTCGTATGATGAAACGTGCACCTGCTGCAGAGCGCCACGGACAAACACGCAATGCGCAGGTCGCTATTCCTCATGCGGCCATTCCTCGATGCCCCACACGCCTGCTTTGAGCGCCTTCAGCGGCAGCAGCGCGCACTTCAGCCGCACCGGCCCGATCTCGATGCCCAGCAGGTCCAGGATGTCGTCCTTGCCCCAGCCGCGCAATTCGTCCAGTGACTTGCCAATGATCTCCTCGGTCATCATCGACGCCGAGGCCTGGCTGATGGCGCAGCCGCGGCCGTCGAACGCGGCATCAGTCACCACGCCATCCTCGATCACCAATTCCAGCGTGATCTCGTCGCCGCAGAACGGGTTGTGGTCATGGTAGGACACGTCGGGCTCGTCCAGATGTCCCTTGTGTCGCGGATACTTGTAGTGGTCGAGGATTGCCTCGCGGTAGAGTTGATCCATGGTTAAAAACTAAAGACGGACTGTACCTTCTCCAGCGCTGCGGCCAGCCGGTCGATCTCTTCAAACGTATTGTAGAAGTAAAAGCTGGCGCGCGCCGTTGCCACAATTCCGAAGTGGTCGTGGATCGGCTGGGCGCAGTGATGCCCGGCGCGGACGGCGATCCCCTCGGAGTCGAGGATCGCGGCGATGTCGTGCGGATGGATGTCGTCCAGAGTGAAGGCGGCCACGCCGCCGCGCGGCTCGTCGGTCGGCCCGAGGATGCGCAGCCCTTCCACCTGGCCCAGTTTCTCCAGCGCGTAGGTGGTCAGCGCGTGTTCCTGCTCGCGCACCCAGTCCATGCCGAGCGCCTGCAGGTAATCCACCGCTGCGCCCAACCCGATGACCTCGGCAATGGCCGGCGTGCCGGCCTCGAACTTCCACGGCAGCGTGTTCCAGCGCGACCCCTCCATCTTCACCTCGCGGATCATGTCGCCGCCGCCCATGAACGGCGACATCCCCTCCAGCAGCTCGCGGCGGCCGTAAAGGACGCCGATGCCGGTCGGCCCGCACATCTTGTGGCCACTGAACACCAGAAAGTCGCAGTCCAGCGCCTGCACATCCACCCGCATGTGCGGCACACTCTGCGCCGCATCCACCAGCGCCAGCGCACCGGCTGCGTGCGCCTTGGCCACCAGCTCGGCGGCCGGGTTGATGGTTCCCAGCACGTTGGACATTGCAACGAACGCAAACAGCCGGGTTCGTTCAGTCAACAGCTCGTCCAGCAGATCCAGCCGGAGATCGCCGCGCGCGCCGATGGGAACATAGCGCAAGGTCGCGCCGGTGCGCCCGCAGATCAACTGCCAGGGCACGATGTTGGCGTGGTGCTCCATCTCCGTGATCAACACCTCGTCGCCCGGCCCGAGATTGTCCAGCCCCCAGCTATAGGCCACCAGGTTGATCGCCTCGGTTGCGTTGCGGGTAAAGATGATCTCCTTGCTGCTTGGGGCGTTGATGAAGCGGCCAATACGGGCGCGCGCGCCTTCATACTGCCGCGTCGCCTCCTCGCTCAGCGTGTGCACGCCGCGGTGGACGTTGGCGTTTGTCTGGCGATAATAGTCATCCATAGCCTGTAGGACGGCCAGCGGCTTCTGCGAGCTGGCCGCGTTGTCCAGATACGCCAGAGGCTGTCCATTGACCTCACGCTGCAGGATGGGAAAATCGGCTCGGATCGTCTCAATGCTCGTCATCACTGTCATCCAGTCAATCACGTTGGTAGTAGCGACTTCAGTCGCCCCTGAGTCGGAGGCGACTGGAGTCGCCCCTACGAACCGGTTACTTCGTCGTCATCTGCGGCTGCTGAAGCTGTCGGCTGGCTTCCTTGACAGCATTGAATGCCAGCAGCGAACAGTTGCGGCGCGCGGCAGCAATGTCCGGTCCGATCATTTCGAGCAGCGGCTCGGCCGTCGCCTCATCGATCTGGCGCAGGGTGCGCCCCTGCATCATCTGCATCACCATGGACGCGGCTGCCTGGCTGACCGTGCAGCCGTCGCCCTCGAAGGCGATTTGCACGCCGGCGCCAGGCTCCGCGACGTTCATGTAGACGGTCACTGTATCGCCGCAGCCGGGATTGCCGCCGGTGACAGTCGTGCCGGATACGTCGAGACGCCCGCGGAAACGCGGGTGCTCAAAATGGTCCAGGATCATGTCGATGCGCTCTTGCCGGTTCATAGCGTTCAAAAAGGGCGAGCATGGCTCGCCCGGTTCGGGTCTGCCGCATTATCGCGCACTGTGGGCGCGAAGGGCAAATCACCCGTCGTTGCCGCCCGCCGGCTTTGACGCAGCGGCGATGACATGCTACGATGCGAGGTGACAGTCACCTCGCCCATCCCCCGCCACCAGAAAGGCTGCCCCATGGACGCCGACCTGCTGATTCTTAACGCCCACCAACTCCTGACCTGCGCCAGCCCTGATGGCCCAAAGCGCGGTGCAGCGCTGGCCGACCCCGGTCTGGTCGAAGATGGCGCGGTGGCCTGCCTGGCCGGCCAGATCGTCGCCGTCGGACCGACAGCGGACGTACTGGCGCAACTCGATGATCCCGACGGAGCGACGATCATCGACGCGGCCGGCAAGGTGGTGACGCCAGGCTTCGTCGACCCGCACACGCATGCGCTGTGGAGCGGCGACCGGGCCGGCGAGTTCGAGCTGCGCATCGCCGGTGCGACCTATCTGGAGATCATGCAGGCCGGCGGCGGGATCATGAACACCGTGCGCGCCACCCGGGCTGCCTCGCTGGATGACCTGGTCGCGCAGACGCTGCCGCGGCTGGACACCATGCTGATGCACGGCACCACCACCGCCGAGATCAAGACCGGCTACGGCCTGGACACCGCGACCGAGCTGAAGATGCTGGATGCCATCCGCCTGCTGGATGGCGAGCACCCGATGGACATTGTGCCCACGTTCCTGGGCGCGCACGCCGTGCCGGCCGAGTATGCCGGACGAACCGATGCCTTTGTCGATCTTGTCGTGAACGAGATGTTGCCGGCCATCGCCGATCTGCGCTACATCATCGAGTCGCCTGACGGCGAATACACGATCCGTGCGGTCGACTTCTGCGACGTTTTCTGCGAGGTGGGTGCGTTCGACGTAGCGCAAAGCCGGCGTATCCTGCTGGCAGCGCAGGAGATGGGGCTGGGACTTAAGATCCACGCCGACGAGTTCGAGCCACTGGGCGGCGCCACGCTGGCGGCGGAGTTGGGTGCGGTCAGCGCCGACCATCTGGTGTGTACCACCGACGAACAGTTGCGGGCGCTGGCGGAGTCTGACACGATCGCCGTGTCGCTGCCCGGCACGCCCTTTGGCCTCGCTCACACCCACTACACCAACGCGCGCCGGTTGATCGAACTCGGCGGCGCGCTGGCGCTTGCCAGCGACCTCAATCCCGGCACCAGTTGGTGCGAGTCGATGCAGGTCATCATTGCGCTGGCCTGCCGTTATCTGAAGCTGACGCCGGCCGAAGCCATCAACGCCGCCACAATCAACGCCGCGCACGCCCTCAGCCTGGGCCAGTACCTGGGCAGCCTTGAAGCGGGCAAGCAAGCCGACATCCTCGTGCTGGACATCCCCGACTATCGGCATCTGGGGTACCGATACGGAACGAATCTGGTAGAGACGGTGATCAAGCGCGGCGTTGTGGTTTGATGGTTGATTTGTCAACCCACAGGGCACGAGCGATGGACGCCTCATGAATGATTCCCACCCCACTGATCCACTGGAATTTCAAGAATGGGTTAAGCAGTTCGAGGAGAAATGGCTTGCCGGGCAGATACCCGACCCGCAAGGCGTAGCTGTCATTGTCATCAATGAGCAACGTCAAGTGTTGCTCCAGTTACGTGATGATAATCCCCATATCTCCTTCGCCAATTATTGGAGTCTACTTGGTGGCGTAGTCGATCCCAATGAAACGCCCGATGATGCTGCTCAAAGAGAATTGGTTGAGGAGACCGGCTTACGCCTGCAGTTGTCTCATTGGAAGGTTTACAAAAGGAGACAACAGGACTTCAAGCCAACGATTGAGCAGCATGTTTACACAGGTGAAACTCACAAGAGGGTCAGTGAGATGATCATTGGTGAAGGACAAGCTTTGAGGTTCTTCAGGCACGATGAACTCCAGGAACTGTCAATTGCTTTTGAATTCGACAAATTGCTTGAGGAATTCTTCTCGAAGCCATAATCGCCGGATTAGCGCAAATTCGGAGACTTTAATCTCCGAATTTGCGCTAATTTGGCGAGTCAACCAGCTTCACACGTACGAGTGCAGATGGAGCAAACCGCGCGGCCGGGGTTGCCTGCTTCCTTTCAGGAAGCCTATCCTGGAACATCGTTTGAGATCATTACGCGAGACAATTACCACACATACCTGGGTACTCAGCGAACCTAGGAGACCCTATTGAGACACCGGCTTGAGGGCCGGTCGTTGGCTGCAAGCCGTTCCTGTGTTATAATCTCCCTGTCGTAGAGTACCCGCAGTTCGGTCCTCCCCTCTTTCATCAACCCTATCCCGAGGTAGTTTCGTGATCAACCAAGATCGCCTGATCGACACATTCCTGGAACTGGTCCGTATCGATAGCCCCAGCGGGCAGGAGGCAGTAATCGGCCGCGATCTGGCCGGCCGCCTGCAGGCATTGGGCTTGAAGACAACCTTCGACGAAATCGGCAACCTGATCGGGTTGCTCGAAGGCGAGGGCGACAACTGGCTGCTGCTCAGCGCGCACATGGACACCGTCGGAACCGACATCGGCATCGAGCCGGTAATCCGCGACGGCGTGATCTACAGCGCGGGTGACACGATTCTCGGCGGCGACGACAAGTCAGGCGTCGCCGCGATTCTCGAAGTGCTGGAAACACTGCGCGAGCAAGGCCTGGCACACCCGCCGCTGGAGGTCGTCATCAGCGTCGGCGAGGAGCAGGGGCTGTACGGCGCGCGCCATCTGGACACAAGCCAGTTGAAGGCACGCCAGGGCGTGATTCTGGACGCCGGCGGCCCGACAGGCCATCTGGTCATCGCCGCGCCGGGGCAAGACAGTCTGGTGTTCACCGTCCATGGTGTCAGTTCGCATGCCGGCTCGGAGCCGGAGAAGGGCATCAACGCGATCCGCGTCGCTGCGGAAGCAATCGCGGCCATGCCACTGGGGCGCATCGACTTCGAGACCACGTCGAACATCGGTATCATCCAGGGCGGCACGGCGCGCAACATCGTGCCCGACCGGGTGCGGGTGGTGGGCGAGGCGCGCAGCCGCGATCCGAAGAAACTGGAAAAGCTGACTGCATCGATCCTTGATGCGTTCAACGGAGCAGCGGCGCGCCACAACACCCGCGTCGATTGTGATGTCACACGGGCCTACGATGCCTACCGGCTGTCAGAACAGACGCCCATCGTGCAAACCACGGCCGCGGCCGCGCGCGAGTCGGGTCACGAGGTCATGCTGCGCAGCAGCGGCGGCGGCACCGACGGCAACATCTACAACGCGGCCGGCATTGCCTGCGTCGTCATCAGCACTGGCATGGAAGAGGTACACACGCCAAGCGAGCACATCGCGATTGCCGACATGGTGGCAGGCACTGAGTTGTTGCTGGCGGTGGTTCGCAGCGTAAATCGTAGTGCGTAGTGCGTAGCACGTAACGGCGCGAGCGCGCTAAGCTGTTTCGTTGTCCGTCCGGCTCCACATCAAAGTGAAGAACTCGTAGCGGGCGACTCCTCCATCGCTACGCAATACGCAACACGCACCACGTCAAGGCGGTTCCCCATGGAACAGTTTCTCGGCCTTCAAACCTGGGGCACAGACCTCATCCTTTGGATCCAGTCGTTCAGCAGCACGCCGCTGGACGCGTTCTTCCTGGCCGTCACCTGGCTGGGCAACGCCGAAGCCTACATGGTGGTGCTGACGCTGATCTACTGGTGCGTCAACCGCCGCTGGGGGATCCGCCTGTTGGTGCTGATGATGCTGTCGTCGTGGGTCAACGAGTTTGTCAAGTCGTTGCTCAAGCTGCCGCGCCCCGATCCGGCCCGTGTGCGGCAACTGGTCGAGGAGCCGACCTACGGGCTGCCCAGCAACCACGCCCAGACCACCGGCGTAGTGTTGTGGGGCTATCTGGCGGTCAAGGTGCAGCGCGGTTGGTTCACCGTGGTGGCGGTAGTGATGGCGTTGCTGATCAGCCTGTCGCGGCTGTATCTCGGCATCCATTTTCCGCAGGACGTGCTGGCCGGCTGGCTGCTGGGCGGGATCGTGCTGGTCGTCTGGTTGCGCTACGAGGATCGGCTGGCGGCGCGCTGGAACGGCTTGTCAACTGCCGGCAAGCTGGCGCTGAGCGTGCTGGGACCGGTGGCGCTGGCGCTGCTGCTGCCGCCTGGCCGCGACGGCAACTACCCAAACATGTTTGGCGCTGTGGCGGGCGGCATCCTGATGGGCGCGGGGTTCGGTGCAGTCTTTGAGGCGCGCTGGGTGCAGTTCAAGGTCGAGGGGTCGATTGGCCAGCGCGCCTTGCGCTACGTCGTCGGCATCGCGCTGGTCGGGCTGGTGTACGCAGGCGGCCGGCTGATACCCGACGCGAGCCCGTGGCTGCTGGAGCAGAGTCTGCGCACGGTGCGTTACGCCCTGGTATCGCTGACCGCGATCGGGCTGCTGCCGTGGGTTTTTGTAAAACTGAAGCTGGCTGAGAGCGATCTGAATCGTGAAACATGAATCGTGAGAAGTGACCGGGCAAACCGGCATCTCGCTTCACGTCTTCACGTTTCACGACAAGAAGTCAACAACAAAAGGAAAGAACAGAATGACAACAAGTTTAAGAATTATCCCATTGGGCGGTCTCGGGGAGATCGGCAAAAACATGACCGTGTTTGAGTACGACAATCAGATTCTGATCGTTGACGCCGGTGTAATGTTTCCGGACAACGACATGCTGGGCGTCGATCTGGTCCTGCCTGACTGGAGCTATCTGCGCGACAAGGTGGACCGCATCATCGGACTGGTAATCACGCACGGCCACGAAGATCACATCGGCAGCCTGCCCTTCCTGTTGAAGGACCTCAATCTGTCGGTCCCGATCTATGCCTCGCGGCTGGTGCAAGGCATGATCGAGCACAAACTCGCGGAGGCCGGCTTGCAGAAGGCGTGTGAACGAGTCACTGTCAGCGAGGGCGAGCAGATCGCCATCGGCCCGTTCGAGGTCGAGTTCATCGCGGTGACGCATTCGATCCCCGACGGCATGGCGGTAGCGATCCGCACACCGGTGGGACTGGCGCTACACACCGGCGACTTCAAGTTCGACTACACACCGGTGCAGGGCTACGGTCCTGACTTCGGACGGCTGGCGGAGCTGGGCAGCGAGGGCGTGATGGTGCTGCTGGCCGACTCCACCGGCGCCGAGCGGCCGGGCTGGACGCCGCCGGAGTCCAGCATCGCCGGTGCCTTCGACGCCATCTTTCGCGACGCGCCGGGACGGATCATCGTCTCCAGTTTCTCGTCGTCGCTGGGCCGGGTGCAGCTTATCCTCAACATTGCGCATCAGCATCGGCGCAAGGTGGCGCTGGCTGGCTACAGCATGCGCAAGAACGTCGAGACGGCCCGCAAGCTGGGCTATCTGGATGTGCCGCGCGGCACGCTGGTGAATCTCGACAAGATCAAAGGGGTCGCGCCCGACAAGCAGGTGATCATCACCACCGGCGCGCAGGGGCAGCCGGAGGCCGCGCTGGCGCGCATGGCGACCGGCAAACACCGCGACATCGACGTGGTTGCTGGCGATACCGTGATCCTGAGTTCGACGCCCATCCCCGGCAACGAGGAAGTGGTCTCGGCCATGATCAACCGGCTGATCCGCCGCGGCGCCGACGTCATCTATCCACCGCTGGCTCAGGTGCACGTCAGCGGGCACGCCAGCCAGGAGGAGATGAAGCTGCTGCTGGCGCTGACCAAGCCGGAGTATTTCGTGCCGATCCACGGCGAGCTGCGCCACCTGCACGCCCATGCCCGGCTGGCGCGCGGCCTGGGGATCCCCGAAGAGTATATCCTGCTTATCGAAAACGGTGTGGTGCTGGAGTTCGACGAGGCCGGCGCGGTGGTCGGCGAGCGGCTGCCCGGCGGCTATGTCTTCGTGGCCGGCAGCGGCATCGGCGATGTGGGGCCGTCCGTGCTGCGGGACCGGGAGATCCTGGCCAGCTACGGCTTCGTCAGCGTGGCGTTTGTCTGGAACTTTGCGACGCGCGAGCTGGACGGCGAGCCGGAGATCGTGTCGCGCGGGTTTGTGTACGAGAAGGAAGCCGGCGAGCTGCTGCGAGGCGCTCAGGAGCGGCTGGCGGCAGCGCTGCGCCAGACCAGCCGCGTCAGCAAGCGCGGCCTGGACGAGGTGGCCCGCGAGACCCTATCGCGCTACTTCTACGACCGCACCGGCCGCAAGCCACTGATTGTCACCGCGATTCTGGAGGCGTGATAACTTCACCCGCCGCAAGGGCGCGGCGGACATTAACTCAGCCAACGAAAAGCCCCGGCCAGATCGGCCGGGGCTTTTCTATGCAGGCATCCCAGGCATCACTGCCAGAGATTGGCGGCAATGATGATGTCGTTGATGTCGATCTCGTCGTTGCCGTTCAGATCGTACTGGTACACAAACTCCGGCTGTCCCAGCGTCGCGCCCCAGCGGCCGGCCACAAGCTGGACGTCGATCACATCGACGTTGCCCGTGCAGTTGACGTCAGGCACTGCAAGGTTGACGACCACATCGAGCGGCGTCAGCACGCCCAGCGTGTCGGTCACTTCCCCTGTTACCGTGAAGGTTCCACAGGCCGTCAGCGTGGGAGACACGACGCTGCTGAACGAGACTGTTTCGTCGCTCCCAATGGTCACGTCGCCAGTCCAAAGAACCTGACGGGCGCCGGGGTCGTAGACCGGGTCGGGTCCGGTTGACGCGGCCATCCAGGTCGGCCCTCCCAGTTCGGATGGCAGGGTGAGTGTGACCTGTGTGCCCAGAGATGGAGCGGTGCCGTAGTTCAAGAGGGTTGCTGTTACTGTGATTGGCAACCCGGGTGGAATCCACGGCCGTTGGACATCCAGAGTCGAGTTAACCATCAGCGGCGCTGCGTTCACCTCAGTGTTGACCTGAAGCTGCACCGCGGACGACAGGTCGCTCGCGATTTCGGCCGGCACCGTCACATTGTATAATCCGGGTGGGAGGCCATTGTTGACAGCCAGGGAAAACGTTTTGACTACCGAGTCGGCGTCGGCAGCGCGCACGTCCGAGAGGGTCCAGGTCAACGTATCGCCGTTGTCCACTGCGCCGCCTGCGTCAACTACCGTGACCAGATTCTGCGGATAATCGGCAGTCAGCGTCACATTGGGCGCAGTGAACACGCTCGTGTTGGAGACTGTGACCGTGTAGTCCAACGTGGCGCCTGGATCGGCGGTTGCGTCGCTGACGTCCATGGTTGAGTCGGAAAAGTCAGCAGTGGGCAAACGCAGTTTCAGCGCCGGATCGCCAAAAAAGATCATGCTGTCGATCAGGTCGTAGTAACCGAGGCTGTTGTCAAAGAAGTAATACTTGCTGGCGTTGACTACATCGCCGGCGCGCGGGATGCGATCCTGGAACATCGCCTTGTGCATACCTTGATCAAGCGTCAGCAGCGCTGCGCCGATGTGCAGCCCGCTGGGCGAGTAGTCGGCGATGGCGCCGCGGCCGGGAGTGTTGACAAGAGATTCGCCCAGAGTCTGCAGGTTGTTAACCCACAAGACAAAATATCCCGTCCAACACGCATTGTGCATGGTCAAGGGCAACTGGTTCGTCGGCAGCAGAGTTGCAACATCGGTGTTGCGAAACATGTTTACCGATCCCCAACGCACTGTCGAACCGTGACCAAACCACTGCAGGAACAGCGCGCCAGCATTGAACTGACTCTTGATTCCTGTCCCCATATCAGTGCCAGAACTGTAGCTAGGATCGGGACAATTGGCTGGCGGAGCGTCGTAATACACGATATGGTCATCGTAATAAGCCGGCAGCCAATCTTGACGGACGCTGTTGGATAGCGCGTGGAAGTTGCCCGCCGGGTCTGTGCAGTTGTCAGCTACGTACACTGAACGGCGTTGCCAATCGCCATCCGGAGTCGCAGAGGGATCTTCGTAGGCGAGTATCTTGTTTACTACGGCCGTCACATCTGCGGCGCTGTTGGCGGAGATACGGCCTATCGCCATGTCAGGAAGAATATCGTCGTCGCCATCAACGCTCGCGAAGCGAGAGTCAGCCGGAACTTCTCCAATCCACGGATCTACATGCACCAGATAGGGAGGAACAAGGATTCGCAGACTCGTGTTAAACTCGCCTCGATATCCGGGGTGACCGTCGCCAACTAGTAACACATAAGACGGTGGACCGCTCCAATCATGATAAGCATGGCTCAGGAAACTGCGAATCGCCTCTGGATCGATGAACCCATAGCTGAATTCATCGTAGATGTCTTCAAGACTTACTCCAGCTACTGTAAAACCCTCCGCTGCCCGATGAGCCAACAAGGGCTGGATTGCAGCGCTTAGTTCGTCTCCAACGGCAGTCGTGCCGCTTGCCTTACGTTCGGTACCGATGATGGCTACGTAGTCGAAGCTATGAGCGTTCGATGCCCAGTCGGACGGCGTATCGAACTCGATCGCACTGGGTGTCAGGTGGGCAGCAGGCGAAGCCAGATAATACGTGGAAGCAGCACTGGGTTCGCGCCAATAGACCGTGTAATCCCCGCCGCTGTTCAGCAAACCAGATCCGGTCAACAGAACAGGCGCTTGTGGATCCGCCACATCCATGACTTGCACATCATCGGCCGTAAATCCAGTGGCCACAACATCACTCTCTGCCGTTGTAAGGCTGGCGATGTAGAGAGCATTGCCTTCAGCGTCTGCCCAAGCCGGGTAGGCAAGGTCAACCCAGTCTGGCGAGATCCAATACGATGAGATACCAGGCAATGCCGTCAGATCGGCCACAAGGCTGACATTGTTGACCAAAGCGTCCAATGTCGACGCCGGCAAGGTCTCTGAGATGAGATAATCGACGCTTCCGTCCCATTGGTAGCGGTCGATCAAATGAGAGTTGATCTTGACATCCACAGATTGGTCAGGGTTGAACGCGAAATCGTCGTTGCCACCGTGAATCAGGACAGTCAAATCGATCACGCCTGTGGTCGTTACCGGATCATCCAAAGCCAGGTTGTAGGAGCGCGTCACCTGGGGAGTGCCCGATGTCGCGTACAGTTGCGTATCGAAAAAGTGATCGGCGTTGTTGGGGCGTTCGTAAAGGGTTCGATAGTCGACGTTGACTTCGACGTGGGCAGTTTGGGTGATGGTCGATGCGGTCGCCGGAGTGAATGGTGCGGTCACACTCCGTGTTGTCATGCGAGACGCAAAGGCCGGCGCATCCTCGGCAAAGAAGTAGACATTGTAGTCTTGATATCGACCCAGATCGTATGGCACCGCATAGAACACGACGAGATCACCGGGGTCAAAGCTATTGTCACCGGCGCCCGTAACATCGATCGCTATCGGCTGGCCTTTGTAAAACATGGCAAAGTCGTTCGGGTTTGAGCCTCCTGGTCCGACATCGACGCCGTTGCTGGCCAAGTCATCGTAGGTCAAACGGTAAACACCTCGCTGCGTGGTGTGAATACGTAGTTGGACGCCTGACGCGCCCTCAGGGACAGCCGATGATGGCGATGCCATCTCAATCGACTCGGTGGTCGGGTTAGGCTGTCCCGAGACCGGCCTTTCATGAACAGTGATGTTCAGTACCGGATGATAGCGTAATTGGCGTGTTACCGGGTTATACTGGAATGGGAATACGCGAATGGGCAAGTATGTCTGACCATCCTGCCGCACAGGGTCGCCGGCAATCACCGGCGCGGAAGGATAGAATTCATTAACGTTGTAGATGGTAGGGTCAGGACTTTCCGTCACCGGCACCGATGAAGGTACTGATGCCGGATCATTCAGCCAGTTTGTGGGTGTGTTCAGGTTTAGGAGTGGGCTGGGCCCGGGAGGAAGCGTGACCAGTTGCGGGAGAAGTTGTTCTTCTGGGGAATCGTAGCTTAGTTCCCAATTGCTTCCCTGCGGAACAAGTACTGAATAGCCCTTGATTGGCAACACGGGCCTGCCGGGAGTGTAGTCTAGCGACGCGCCCGGCACAGACACACTGTTCGACGAGATCGAATAACTCTCAGTGCGAATCTGGCGAAAATCGACCGGTTGACTGGCAGACGCTGCCGGCACAAATCCCAGTGAAACCGTCATTATCACAACTAAGAACAGGACGAATAGCTCAATCTTGGTAACTGTCATCGTACAAACCTCTTCTGCGGTAAACTCAACGAAATATCAGACTACAGTCATTGCCCTGCGCCAGTGTCGTCATGCGAGCGAAGTCCGCAACCACCACGCATTGCGAGCGGGCGGTGGATGCACGAGCACATGAGTTCATGGCGCAGAGCCAATGGCAATCACGCCTGGGCAACACTTTCGCGACCAAAACAACCTGAATAGCAATAGGTCGTCGCGCCTTCAGTTACGCGACGACCCATTGCCAGCTATGATCAACGATCGGTTATTGACAGGGATGGAACCTCTACATCATCAGCCACTCGGAATCGAACAATTGCTGTGCGGACAAGCTCGCCAAAGGAGTCTTGTACCACAGGACGGCTAGTAACCGTCGTCCACTCCCGTTTTCAACGGGCTGATGTGTTGCCGTCTGCCGTCAGCACGTGGCAGGAGTAATTGTGGTGCCGGATGTAGACAGCGGCCCCAAAAGACCGGATGGCGGACCATTGCGCGGGCCGATGCCATCCTGGCCTTCGGCCGACAGTATGCGTTCGAACGCCACGGCGGGTTCTTGCCACGGCTGAAGTGACGCCGCGGAGACGACAATGCTTGGATGATTTGAGGTATTAACCTTCATTTTGAACTCCTTCTGATGGTTGCACGCAACGGATGTCGTCATGCATTATCAATGCGAGAACACCGGCTTCTCAACACTTTCCAGCAACGGTATCGGAAGTGCATCGGGTCGGCTCGTATCAACGTGCTTCTTTCCCAGACGCACCTGCAGGGGCGTTACAGGAATCGGCTGTCCGGGATGTATCGCCGAGTAGCGCGCCTGTGCCTGCTGGCATGCCAGTAAATGCCCGCCGTAAAGGTCGCCATGCTCCTTGTAGGCCAGGCCCGAGCAACGCCCTTCACAGTATCGGTTGAGTGAACACTCATAGCAGTCAGGCAGGTTTTTCATAACGTGCTGCTTGCGCAGCTGACGAAATATACCACCGTTGTGCCAGAGATCAGAAAACGACCGATTGCGCAAGTTTCCGGCAGGAATGCGCAACTCGATGCAAGGAAGGACGTCGCCATAGGGACTGATCAGGCAAGAACTCAAGCTGACACTACAAGTCCGCGACGAAGGTGTGATGTCACGTTGCACGACCGGTGTCTGATCCTCCTCAAGAACCCGCCTCATCTGATCCAGGTTGAGCTGATGACTCCCTGCCTTATCGCTTCCGTCGTCAGCCGTCGAAATCTTGAACCCCTGCTCGTATTCGACACCAAGATCCATCACCAGATCGATCATCTGCTCACGCTCGGACACGTTTAGGTCCATCAGCAACGACATCAACTTGACCCGCACGTTGCGCTCTTGCAGCAGCTTCACACCACGAACTACCCTGCTCAAAGTATCCTTGCTGCCAGCGATCCTGTCGAACATCTTGTCGGTTGCGCCTAACAAGCTGATGTCAACCCGCAATGGGCTTAACGCAGCGATACGGTCAGCCTTTTCGGGAGTGATTAACGTGCCATTTGTCTTCAGACTGAGAGCAAACCCCAGTTGCCGGGCACGCTCAGCAATATCGAAGAAGTCACGCCGGGTGAGGATCTCTCCGCCGGTCAACACCAGAAACAATGTTCCTGCCTCAGCCAACTGATCAAGAAGCTCGAAGCATTCCGCTGTACTCAACTCTCGACTCGCCAGGGGCACATTATAGCACATAATGCAATCAAGGTTGCACTTATGCGTCATCTCCCACAGCACTGTCAACGGCACCGCCCCTTGTTTTAACCTAAGACGCAATGCTTCGTATGGATCATTGGCTTGCTCTGGCAAGGCGCATCCGGCGAAGTCCCGCTCCAGCGGTCGCGTGTCTTGCATCATATCGTGTGATAGTTCATGTTGTTACACAAGGCGATAATGTCTCGGCACATCTTTCATATCCTGCGGCAGCAAGCAAAACGCAAAGATGGATCCACCTCGAGTGAAGTAACCGGATTGACAGCCATTCTAGCATGAACCCAATTTGGTGTCAATCGAGATCAAAGAATTGTCACTCAATCTTAACAACTCGAAATGCCCCTTCACAGGTGATCAACGCAACATTTCATGCCTGAGCTTTTACGCCAACCGATAAATTCCAGGTTACGTTGTGAACACAGGTAATCTTCACGTTTTCACATCTATAGAACAACAACTCGCATATACTTATCGTTCCACAAGCGGCGCCTGCCAATCCCGATAGCGGGCCATCTCCGGTGAGTCGCTACGTACATAGATCGGAATAACTTCCAGCAGATACTCTATCCCAACAGGGTTTGGAAGATATTCCTTTCGAAATGTCTCATTCCGAACCACGGCAATGTTATAGGACATCCCATACCTCCGCTCCTGATATTCCAGCCACCAATCGAACTGGTTCAACTCATCGGAGAGCATGGGGACGAAGAGATCAGGATGCTTGCTCAGGCTGTAGTCCACATCGAATTTGTTGTGTCCAATCATGTCGTTGCAGCACGTCGGCGCTCGCTCTGCAATCACCGGATCCGATTTGCCCAGCATGTCAATGCTGTAACGCCGGCCGAAGTAGGGTACGCCCCCGGCAGCGATTACAGCCACGCGTGCATCTTGTGCAGTGTATCGGTCGATCAACACACCGGCCACCGTCGAATATTCCAGGGCGCCGTTTCTGGTGTATATCTTGTCGGGATACAAAACGCCGGCGCCAGCCAGGGTCGAAACAACCAGCGCTGCCAGCACAATGAACGAACCAACCGGGTTCCAGCGCGCTCCGAACTGCACCGCGGTCACAGCCGCAAGTACCAGGATCACGGGAACCTCGTGCGCAAAAAAGCGCGAGAACTCGAAAATATCGCCGCCGATCATTACACTGTAGCCCATGGTGATGCCGACGCCAGCCAGCAACAACCACCAGCGTCGCTGCGCCGCCAGGAAAGCTCCAACTACAGCCAGCAGCAGAGCTACGGCATAGCTGTGGACGAAGAATCGCACGTAGCCGAGACCGATGCGCGGCAGACCTTTGATGCCATACACCTTCAGGTAATACGTATTCGGCAGCCAGTCGCCGTAGTACCAGCGCCGCCACAACACGTGCACTACCGGCAGCGCCAGCGAGACTCCCAGGTAGACCACTGTTTTCCTGCGATTCCCGCTGATACCGAAGGCCAGAATGGCTGCACCGAGCCAGATGTGCAGAGCGTCGCTGCGCACCAACGGCAGCAGCCCCATCAGCAGATAGGTAAACAGGCGCGGTTGGCCGGTTTGCTCCTCGTCCAGCAGCCGCACCACCACGCCCAGGAAAATGACCGTCAGGAGCGTCGTCTCGAAGCCGTTGGCCGACCAGTACAGCAAGTCGCCGCACAGAGCCAGCGTCAGCAGGACGGCCGGCAGCGCCAAACCCGGCTTTGGCAGAAAACGTCGCAGCAACTGCTCGGCCAGCAACAGCACCGCGAACGCCAGCCCAAGATTGATCAGCTTGACGGCCAGCGACGTGGTAGCATCGGGCAGCGGAAGCAAATGCACACCGGCCATGACCAGCGTCCACAGGAAGTTGCTGTAGCCCTCCACGCGCTCGCCCGGATTCCAGACCAGCCCATTTCCCTCAGCCAGGTTGCGCGCATAGCGCATCGAGATCATCTGGTCGTCGTCGAGCCAGAAGTAGCGCACCCCATCGATGTTGATGCTGGCCTGCCGGATCGCCAGCGCGGTCATCCCCGCAACCAGTCCAAACGCCAGCAAACGCCACAGCCACGGCGAGCGGTTTGCCAGCCACTCCAGCAGCGCTTCGAAGTACCGGCGTGAGGAATGTGATGAAACAGCTAGCTGTTCAGTTGTCAAGGTGCAATACCGCGGCTCAGGATTGCGACCAATCCATCAGATTCCTGCCAATCAGGTCTTCAACAAAGGTCGCCACGCTTTGCCGGGCATGAGGAAGCTCGACCTCGAACTCCTCCGTCAGCGTCACAGCGATATCTTCGACCGTGTTGTTCCCGTCCGTCAACTGCCAGATGCGCGAGCCAACGGGGTTGAGCATGCGCACCATGTTCTCCGCCGGGCTGATGACCACGGCGTCGCTGCCAAAGACTCGAGATGCGGTCGAGGGATGATGGATGGGTGTACGTAGATCGATCTCGTTCATGCAGATTTACCGTCCCTTAAGTTCGAACATAACCTGGATGGTTCGCAGGAGGATACGGATATCCAGCAGCGGGCTCATGCGATTGACGTAGTACAGATCGTACTCCAGCTTGATGCGCGTCGTCCTCGGAGCTTCCATAGCGATAGCCTACCTGCGCCCAGCCGGTGATGCCGGGCCGCACGGCATGGCGCGCGCGGTAAAAGGGAATGGTCTCGGCGAGGGTCTCAACGAACTCAGGGCGCTCAGGACGCGGCCCGATGACGCTCATTTCGCCTTTGAGGACGTTGATGAACTGCGGCAACTCATCCAGGCGGGTCTTGCGCAGGAAACGTCCGACCGGTGTGATGCGGTCGTCGTTGGCCGCGGCCCAGACGGCGCCCGTCCGTGCTTCGGCATCCGGTATCATGGAGCGAAACTTGTAGACCCAGAAGCTCCGGCCCGCTTTCCCTACCCGTTCCTGGCGATAGAACAGCGGTCCGGGCGACTTCAACCGGTTGGCGATCACCACACCGATCGCGACAATGCCCAGAACCACCAGTCCGAGCAACGCCATCGCAATGTCAATGAGACGCTTGACGCCAAAGTAGACGCGCTCCGAGGGCCTGTCGCCCGACGGCAGCGCCAGATACAGGTCCCGGCCGACATGCTGCACCGGCACGCGGCCCGTGAGATTCTCGTAAACGCTGGACATCGAGGTCACGTGAATGCCCTGCTCGCGGCAGCGCAAGAGTTCATCGAACAGGTCGTCGGCGATCGCGTGCCGCTGGGTGATGGCCAGAATAACCTCGTCGATGTTCAGCGCGGCCGCCATCGGCGCCAGCACCTCGCGGCCACCCAGTACTTGCACGCCTTCGATTTCCGCTCCTGCCAACGTTCGGTCGTCGTCGATGAAGCCGACAAGCTCGTACCCGGTTCCTCGGAACGGGTTGGCATCGTCCTTAACGTTGCTAAGCGCGTTGACAAGCGTACGTCCCGCCCAGCCTGCGCCGACAATCAGCGCCCGCTGGCGAAACTGAGGCTGGATAAATACTTGAGCGTACATCGTCCGCCAGAGGATCAGACCACCCAGCACCAGGCCGGCGAAGACGAACAGCAGGACACGGCTTTGCAGCGGCGGCGTGAACCAGGGGATCAGGGTGTAGATCAGGACGGTGGAGGTTCCGGCGAGGGTGACGTTGCGGACGATGTTGGTCGTGCTGGCGGAGCGGGCCAGGTTGTAGAGGTCAAACACGAACGCGTTGATGCACCACACCAACGTCAACGTCAGATACCACTTGTAGGGGGACGTGATGTTCTGAAGCGTGAAGCCGGACTCCGCAGCCAGCAGCCAGGCAATGGCCAGCGCAGCATTGATGATTGCAACGTCCACCAGCCAGAGAACGATCTTCCGCTCGGACGTTCGCAGCCGCAGGCGCGGCACAGCGAATCGTCTTCTCTCGGCGGCAATGCCCCGTTTTCCGGTCGCAGTGTCAAGTTTCACGGCGCCTGCCGCTCCTTCACAACTTTCTCGTACATGGCAACCAGCACGGCCTGCTCTTGCAGTCGCTGGTCGAAATACCACGTTCTGCCTGTCTCTCCCATGCGGCGCAGCCGATCCTGGTTGGACATCGCATCGCGCCACGCGTCAGCCAATGCGCCGGCATCGCCAGCCGGCACCACCCAGCCGGTGACTCCGGGCTGGACATACTCGGGAAGCGCACCCACATCGGTGACGATTACAGGCTTGGCGAAGTAGTACGCCGCGGCTACCAACGCCGATTGCGATGCATCAAGATAAGGCAGGATCAACAATCCGCAGCTTTGGAAAAGGTCGATCGCCTCGTCGTCGTCGATGCGATGGTTGCGCAGGTCAATCGACGGTGCGATATCAGCTTGAGAACCAAGGGGCCCTGATCCGGCAAGCACGAGAGTCACCCTGGACTGAGACGCGCCCAGCTTGCGCTCTGCGGCAATCAGATGCGCAACACCCTTGTAGCTTTCCAGCCGCCCAAAAAACAAAGCCCAGCCGCCATAGTTTACTCCATTATCTGCCAGCCGGGCAAATCCTTCGTAGCTAAGGAAGAGGTGCAGCAGCGGCACGCACGAAACGCGGTCCGCTTCGCATCCGCTCGCAAGCAAGCGCTCGGCATAGATCTGTCCATGCACCAGCAAGTGACTTGCCGATCCGATGATCAGGCGATTCCAGATCCGAATGAGCCGACCAAACGGCACGCCATGGTGCGGATCGAGGTCATGCAGCGTGTGGATCACCGGAACGCCGCGTCGGCGCAACCAACGAACCAGTGGGACGTTCCACAGATGCACGCCGGTGATGTGTACCACATCCGGCGCCAGCAGTTGCAGCGTGTGCACCACACGCCGGTACTGATCGAGGCGCAGCCCTTCGGGCTTGAAACCGGTGCCATGGGTAGTTACCGGAGCAGCGACCTGCACCGACGGGGCGTAGCGATCCCTGGCGTAGGTGGTGGTCGTTACCAGAACCGCATCATGCCCCAGCGCGGCCACCCGGTTCGCCAGATCGGCCGTGTACTGGTGCATGCCGAAGGTAGGAGAGAGCAGGACGTAGACGATGCGCACTGTTCTGTTACAGTATACGACGGAAGACTGGCAGTGAAGGTTACGGTTTGATGAGTCTGGTCAAGCCAACTGTCGTCAGTCTTCGATCAGACCGCGCAGCACCGCGAAGTTCTCCACGTCCTCGTGCATGTCGTCGCTCTTGGGCGTCTCGAGAATCATTGGCACGCTGGCAAAGCGCGGGTCGTTGAGGATATGCGCAAAGCCGCTGACGCCGATAGCCCCCTGGCCGATGTGGTCGTGGCGGTCCTTGCGGCTGCCCAGCCCGCCCTTGCTGTCGTTGAAGTGGAAGCAGACCAGCAAGTCCAGCCCGATGGTACGGTCGAACTCGTCCATCATGGCGGCATAGCCGGACGGCTCGCGGAAGTCATAGCCGGCCGCGAACGCGTGGCAGGTATCGAAGCAAACAGCCAGCCGCTCAGGACTAGCCGCTTGAGCGCGCATGGCTGCCAGGTGCTCGAACTTGTAGCCAAGGGTCGTCCCCTGCCCGGCGGTGATCTCCAGCAGCGTCAGGGTCTTGAACCCGTCGGTGGCCGCGTGGGCGCGGTCCAGCCCGGCGGCCACGCGTGCAATGCCAACTTCCTCGCCCTGCTCCATGTGTGCGCCGGGATGCAGCACCACGCCCAGCAGTCCCAGCGCCTCGGCCCGCTGCAACTCATCCACCAGCGCGTCGATAGATTTCTCCCACAGGGCGTCGTCGGGCGATCCAAGGTTGATCAGGTAGGACGCATGGGAGATAACCGGAGCGATGGATGTCTCATCCGCGGCGGTTTGCCACTTTTCGATTTCCGCTTCGTCCAGCGGCTTGCTGGCCCAGCGGTTCTGGTTGCGCGTGAAGATCTGGAACGTGTCGCAATCGATGGATTGGGCGCGCCCAAAGGCTTTGCTGACGCCGCCAGCAGCGGATACGTGGGCGCCTAGTACAGGACTCATCAACGTTTCTCCAATCTGGCAAGAGTGAATTCCTCGACACCGGCCGCCTTGTCCTCCAGCCGTGACATGGCGAACAGCAGCGACGACAGCCGGTTCAGGTAGCGCAGCGCCTCGATGTTGGACAGCATGGCCTGGTGGTGCAGCTTCGCCACGTGCCGCTCGGCGCGGCGACAGATGGTGCGCGCAATGTCCAGCAGCGCGCCGGCGTAGCTGTCGCCGCTGACGATAAAGGCCGGTGGGATCTCGACCTCGCTGCCCACTTCGTCGATGATGCCCTCCAGCCAGACGACACGCTCGCCAGCCAGCCAGGCGCCTGTCTTTTGGGCTGCTTCCGGCGTCGTGGCCAGATCGGCCATCGCCCGGTAGAGGTCGCGCTGCACCTCGACGATGATGTCGTTGCTGCATGGGTGCCTGACCCCGGTGCGGGCCAGGCCCAACGCGGCCGACAGTTCGTCCAGTGTGCCGTAGGCAACGGGCTGCAGGTCGTATTTCGCGACCCGCTCGCGGCCCAATACTCCGGTGTAGCCGTCGTCGCCGACGCCGGTATAAAGAGTTGTCTCAGGGGGCATTTCTGATTTCTCGTCGTTTTCTGGGTTTCGTGTCGGCGAACAGGCCGCCGGGGACAACCCCATCTTAGCCATGA
Organism: Caldilineales bacterium; assembly: GCA_041391245.1. Taxonomy (GTDB): domain Bacteria; phylum Chloroflexota; class Anaerolineae; order JAAEKA01; family JAAEKA01; genus JACKBK01. The sequence continues at coordinate 33,354 of JAWKOJ010000029.1, read as the reverse complement.
AGTCTCAGGGTTTCGGTGTGCCGTCTTCCGCAACGGCACAAACTGGCGAAACGGCCGCGCAGTTGAGGGGCGCAAGTTGCAGGCGAGCTTCGGATGGGAGCATGACCCGGAGGGCTCGTTCGGGAGACCGACCCGAGCGCAGATCGGCAGCAACTATTCGGTTGAGCCGGCCGGCAGGTCGTCCTCCCATCCCTGCTGATAAAGCGCTTGCTCGTGGATGTAGCTCTCGACCTGCGGCAGCACCTGGTAGCGCAACGGCCGGCCCTGGCGCACCCGCTGCTGCAGGATGGTGCTGGAGATCTGCAGCTCCGGCATCGGCAGGAAGATCACCCGCCAGCGCACGCCGGGCAGCTTGTCCTCCAGCGTATCCCAGTCGAACCCGGAGTCCGGCCGGCTGAGCGCCACCAGGTTGCACAGCTCCACCAACTCCTGCGGCTTGTGCCAGTTGGGCAGGTCGGCCAGCGAGTCGAGGCCCATCAGGAAGTACAGATCGGTGCCGTAGCCGTACTGCTCCAGGTGCTGGCGCACCATGTCGGTGGTGTAGTGCGGACCGGGGCGGTCGACGTCGATACGCGACAGCTCCAGGTGCGGGTTGTCGACGATGGCCAGCTCAATCATGCGCACCCGGTGCTCGACTGGCGACAGCCGCCGGCCGCGCTTGTGTGGCGGATCGCCGGCCGGTACCAGCAGGACCTTCTGCAGGCCAAGCTGGTACCAGGCCTCCTCCGCCAGAATCAGGTGGCCGATGTGGATCGGGTCGAAGGTGCCGCCGAGGATGCCTAGCCGCATGGGTGCCTCTTCCCGACTCACGCGGGCGCCAATCCGACGGCTGCCGCGGCGGCTGCCAGGCGACCCAGCGCTTCGGTCAGCGTCGCCCGCCGGCAGGCGATGTTGACGCGCACGAAGCCCTCGCCTTCGGGGCCAAAGATGCTGCCCTCCTCGACCAGCAGCCGGGCCTCGTCCAGCAGCAACTGCATCAGTTGCTCCTCAGACAGGCCCAGCCCGCGGCAGTCCAGCCACGCCAGATAGGTGCCCTGCGGCCGGATCAGTCGCACGGCCGGCAGGTGGTCGCGCAGGTAGGCGTCCAGCGCCTCCACGTTGGCGGCGAGGTAGGCCAGCACCTGCGCCAACCATTCCTCGCCTTCTGCATACGCCGCCTCCAGCGCTGTGATGCCGAACGGGTTGAGCCACGGCAGGCCGCTGACGCCCAATGCCTGGCGGAAGCGCTCCCGCAACTCGTTGTCGGGCACGATGATGTTCGACGTGTGCAGGCCGGCCAGGTTGAAGGTCTTGCTGGGCGCGGTGCAGGTGATGCTGTTGCGGGCGAAGTCTTCGCCCAGGCTGGCGAACGGCGTGAACGTCTCGCCGGGCAGGATCAGGTCGCCGTGGATCTCATCGGCGATCACCAGCACGCTGTGCTCGGCGCACAGCTCTCCGAAGCGCCGCAGGTCGTCAGCCGGCCACACCCGGCCGATGGGGTTGTGCGGGTTGCACAGGATCGCCAGCTTAAGATCGGGATCGGCCAGCTTGCCAGCCAGATCGTCGAAGTCCATGCGGTAATGGCCGTCCTCGAGTATCAGCGGGTTGCGCACGATCTCGCCGCCGTTGTCGGTGATGGCCCGATAGAACGGGTGGTACACCGGCGGCTGGATCAGCACCTTCTGGCCGGGAGCGACGAAGGTCCGCACCAGCACGTAGAGGGCCGGCACCACGCCGGGCGTGGTGCAGATCCAGTCCGGTTCTATCTGCCAGCCATGGCGCCGCGCCATCCAGCCAACCACTGCCTGATAGTACGTCTCAGTGGGCACAGCATAGCCGTAGACGCCGTGCCGCGCCCGGTCCACCAAAGCGTCGATCACCGGCTGCGGGCTGCAGAAGTCCATATCTGCTACCCACATCGGCAGCACGCGGTCATCTCCCAGCGCCGGGTCGGTCTTATCCCACGGCACGGGGCCGCTGTCACCGGGCGTACATTCCCACTTGACGGAGTTCTTACCGAGCGGGTCGATCTCCTGGTCGAAGTCGTAGATCATGTTGCGTCTGCGCCGTCTCCGAACCGGTAGCTGTAGTCGAACAGGTTGCCGGGGTCGTATTTCGTCTTGAGCGCTGCCAGCCGCTGCAAGGTTTCGGGCGGATAGATTGTGGATGCAGCGGTGCGAGCTTCGTCACGCTCCACGAAGTTGGCATACATGCCGCTGATGTTGGGCTGCACCGCGCGCTTGAACTCGCGGGCATAGTTGTCAACGAAAGCGTATGCTTCGGGCGTGGGCGTCATGCCGATCACGTCGAGCAGCAAGGACTCGTCGCGGTTGGGAAAGGCGTTGCTGTCGCGATCCACCGTCGCCATCGCGCCGCCCACATGGCGCACCTCGGTCAAGATAAAGGGCGAGGAGCCGTTGACAGAAACGCCGTAGCGAACCATCGCGTCGATCACGGTGTCGCTCAGCTCGTCCAGCCACGCGCCGGTGGTCGCGCCCGGCACCGGGTCGTGCGGGTCGTTGCTGACCTCGGCCACGCTGCTGAAGGGCATGGGATGGAAGAGGTTGGCAATGGGCGCCTGCCAGTCGAGCCACGGCTGGAGGAGCGCCTGGCCCTCCTCGACCGGGCCGCAGTAGCAGCCACGCACCATGGCAACCGACTTGCCGCGCAGGAACTCGGGCACCATCGGCAGGGGCGGCAGGTTCATCAGCGCCACCGAGGTGCTGAACTCAGGCGGCAGCGTCGCGATCCAGTCACGGTAGCGGTGCAATATCTCGCCTGCCAGCGCGGCCGGATAGACCAGGTTGCCGCCAAAAACCTGGGTTACCGGGTATAGCCCGATCTCCATCGCGGTCACGATGGCAAATCCGCCACCGCCGCCGCGCATGCCCCAGAACAGGTCGGCGTTCTCGTCGGCGCTGACGTGCAGGGTACGCCCGTCAGCCGTCACGACGTCGAGGAACGTACGCTGTCCGCCGCGATACCATACTTCCGCGCCAGCCAGCCCAGCCCGCCGCCCAGCGAATAGGCGACCGCGCCGACGCCGGGAGAGGATCCCAGCAGCGGCGCCAGGCCGTGAGCCTGCGCCTTCTCCAGCACTGCGCCCCACTGGACGCCGGCCTCGACCCGCGCCGTCCGCGCCGCCGGATCGACCTGCACGCCGGCCATCTGAGCGGTGTTGATCAGCAGGCTGCCGTCAGCCGGCCGGATCACGCCGTGGCCGGTGGCCTGGACGCCGACCTTCAGTCCCTGCCGCGCCGCAAATCGCACTGCCGCGGCGATGTCCGCCGCACCCGTAGCCATCACCACGACGGCCGGGAACTGCTGCACCGACAGGTTCCACGTCATGCGGGCTCCGTCGTAGCCGGAGTCGCCTGGCGCAAACACGGCGCCTTTGATCTGTTTGCGCAGGTCTTCCAGTGCCTCGGGTGCAAAGTGTGTTGTGTTAGTCATCCGATATCATCTCCTCAACAACAGGGATACAATCATTCGTAGTGTGTCCACATGCGAATTACTTTAACTTCGCGCACATCCTCATCGACCTGGTAAACCAATCGATGTTGTATGTTGATCCGACGTGAGTAAGCACCCGCCAAATCGCCTACCAGTTTCTCAAAAGGGGGTGGATTTTGAAAAGGATTTGTGGCTAAGATCGCAAGCAGTTCTTCCGCTTTCGACCGCAGCCCTGATGCCGACAGCTTCTTGGCGTCTTTCTTGGCCTGCTTCGTGTACACGAGGCGCCACGTCACCACTCGACCTCGGCGTCGCATTCATCAAACGGCGTGTTCATCCCCTCGATAATCGACTCGCGCATCCCTGGGATGCTGAGCAGATAGAGGGTTTCGTTGATTGCCCGCCAGTCGTCTTCCGAGATCAGAACGGCATTGCTTCGCCTGCCTGTGATTAACACCGGTTCATGAGACTCAGCAACTATATCCAGAAGTTGGTAAAGGGACGATCGCGCCTTGGTTGCTGTAATTGCAGTCATCTTGCTTTTCCTGTCAGCTGTTTCTATCCGACGAGCGTATTGTACGGAAGAACGTACGTCATGTCAATCGTTGTCGGCCAGCTTCACCAGCGCCAGCCCGTGGATCGCGCTGACGACCGCGCCTGCATGGCTACTGCTCGCCCCAGACAAGCTCGGTGTTGCCGATGATCACGACCTCGCCGTCTTCCACGCCGGCATCCTCCAGCGCCTTGCTGATGCCCATGGCCTCCAGGATGCGCTGGAAACGCATCTGCGCCTCGTAGTAGTCCCAGTTGGTCATGGCTGCGGCGCGCTCGATGCGCACGCCGGTGACCCGCCAGTGGTCGCCCGCCTGCTCGATGTCAAAATAGTCCTCGTCCATCTCCGGGCGAAAGACAACCGGCTGTGCGGCAACCGGGATCGGTTTTGGCAGCTCTTCGAGAGTGTTAATCACCCGACGCAACAAAGTCTGGACGTTCTCGCCGGTGATGGCCGAGATCGCCAACGGCTCCTGCACGCCCTGCGCCATCAGCGCATCCCGGACCTCGGGCCAGCGATCCTGCGCGTCCGGCAGATCCATCTTGTTGAAGACGACGATCTGCGGCTTGTCGGCCAGCGCCGGGTTGAACAGTTCCAGCTCGCTGTTGATGGCCTCGAAGTCGCCCAGCGGGTCCGGGCTGATGCCGTTCAACACATGAACGACCATCCGGGTACGCTCGATGTGACGCAGGAACCGGTGTCCCAGACCGCTGCCGGTGTGCGCGCCCTCGATCAGGCCGGGGATGTCGGCCATCACGAAGTCCTTGTGATCGACGACCACCACACCCAGGTTGGGCGCCAGCGTGGTGAAGGGGTAATCCGCGATCTTGGGTTTGGCGCGGCTGACCACCGACAGCAGCGTCGATTTGCCCGCGTTGGGCACGCCGACGATCCCGACATCTGCGATCAGCTTCAGCTCCAGCCGCAGCCAGCGCTCCTCGCCTGGCTCGCCGCGCTCAGCCAGGCGCGGCGCCTGGTTGACGGAGCTCTTGAACACCGCGTTGCCGCGGCCGCCACGGCCGCCGCGGGAGACGACCGCTTCCTGACCATCAGCCACCAGGTCGGCGATCAATTCGCCCGTGTCGCGCAGGTAGACCAGCGTCCCCATCGGCACCGCGACGACGACATCCTCGCCGGTGCGGCCCTGTTTGTTCTTGCCGCCGCCGTGCCCGCCGCGCCCGGCCTTGAAATGCACCTTGTACCTGAACGGCAGCAGGGTGTTGAGGCCCGGGTCAACGCGCAGGATGACATCGCCGCCCTTGCCGCCGTTGCCGCCAACCGGCCCGCCGCGCGGCGCGAACTTCTCGCGCTGAAAGGCCACCACGCCGTTGCCGCCGTCCCCTGCCTGAACGTTGATCGTCGTCTCGTCGATTAGCAGTTCGTTGTCTCTGGTCATTGCCGGGAATTATAGCATAGCCAACGCGCCCTACAAAGCGCTGCCTGAGGTAGGTTTCTGCAATCGCGCTTGCGGGCGTATAATCTTCACTGCTAGAACAACGTGCCGGGAAGGACAGTTTCCCGCAGAAAAGGTGCGACATGATACGACGATTGGCGCTTGCCGGCCTGGCAACAGCCCTGCTTCTGGCGGGTTGCAGCGGCATTGGAACCACGCAAACCGCGAGCCGGCTGGCATTCGAGCGCGAAGAGAACGACAACAGCGATGTCTACGTGATGAACGCCGACGGCAGCGAGCTGACCCGCCTGACCGATGACCCCGGCTGGGACGGCACGCCGGCCTGGTCGCCTGACGGTTCGCAGATCGCCTTTGCATCTGAACGGCTGGGGTCGCCGGTGTTGATGCTGATGAACGCGGACGGCACTGACCAGCGACCACTGACCGATCCGTCCTACGCCAGCCTGATGCCTTCATGGTCGCCCGACGGGACGCAGATCGCCTTTGCGTCCACCCAGAGCTACGAAGTGCAGATGGAGGGCGGGCGTCAGCAGGTCGATGCTGGCTTCGAGATCTGGGTGATGAACGCCGATGGCAGCAACGTGCAGCGCATTACCGGTGACCCTGAAGATCAGGCGCTCTATCCGGCCTGGTCGCCTGATGGAAAACAGATCGCGTACCAGGAAGTGGGCGACGAAGTCCGCATCATCGTGCAGGAGCCGGTCGAGGGCGCGCCTGCGACGGTCGTCACCGAAGCTGTTGAGGGACGCCACTTCACGCCGGCCTGGTCGCCTGATGGCAAACAACTCGCGTTCATGAACCAGCTCGACGGTGTGGCCGACGTCTGGCTGCTGGATGTCAAGACCAACGAAGCGACGCACCTTAGTCAGGCGGACTCCAACGACGGCGAGCCGGCCTGGTCGCCAGACGGCAAGGAGATCGTCTTCGCTACTGACCGGGACGGAACTCAGACTCTCTACATCATGAGCGCGGATGGCCAGAACGCACGCCGCCTGACCACAGACGACGCCCGGTATTCCCACCCGGCGTGGTGGGGCAAGTAGGACGCGCTGACGTCCTAGTTCAGCCGGCGCGCTTCTGGTCTACCCTGCCCAGGAAGCGCTGCTCGTCCACGACGACTCGCTCGTGCACGCCCTCGGCGATGCTTTCCGCGTCGTCGCGCGCGGCGACCTCGAAACGCAGCCGCCGCCCGTCCGCCTCCACCAACGTCGCCGTGGCAGCAACCGTCATCCCCACCGGCGTGGCAGCCGTGTGGCGCACCTCGATGCGCGTGCCGACTGACGTGCTGCCGGGCGGCAGCGCGCCGGCCAGCGCGTTGACCGCGGCCTGCTCCAGCAGGGCTACCAGTGCGGGCGTGGCGAACACCGGCACCAGCCCGCTGCCCAGCGCCTGGGCCGTGTTGGCCGGAGTGACCTGAACCGAAGCCGTGCCGGCCAGTCCGGGTTGTAGTGTACCGTCCATCGTTTACCTCGCAGGCGGGTCGTGGGGAGCGCGCCAGCAGGGGGATTTGTGGCAATGCACCAGCTTCCAGCCGTCTTCGAAGCAGTGCAGGACGCGCGTCTCGTTCTGTTGCGTGCGGCTGACAACACCATCGCGAATGGATCGCACCAGCAGGGTGTAGGTGACAATTGCAGTATCGCCGTACATCTGCACCCGCGGCTGCAGGATTTCATGCTCCGTGCGAGCGCCGCTGCCGCCGCCCAGCGCCCCGGCGTGCACCAGTATCTCGCGCAGGTGAAAGTCGATGCCGTCGATGCGCTGCGTCGTGACGTACCACTCAAAAAAGGAGACGTCGGGCGCGCAGGTTTCCTCATAGCCATCCGGATCGGCATCCCAGATCGCCTGCAGGTTGCGGCGCACCGTCTCCATCACTTCCATCTCAACGTCCATGGGTTTCAACTCCTGGTAGTGTAGCGCCAACGTTGATTTGAGGAGCAGGCATCCTGCTTCGAAAATAGCGACTGGCCGGCTCCAGCCCCAGAACCGGATCGGTCGGAGCGCGGATCAGAGGCATATCCACGGCGAAGGCGAGCTCCGATGTTTTCATTGGTCGGGGTGTCGGGCGGAGCCCGTCCCGGCGCCTGACTTGAAAATAGACGCTGCTGCGGCAGGTCTCCGACCGTGCCGCCTCGATTTTCATCCATGGTTGTGCGAGTAGCGCATGGTCGTCTTAGATGCCGGGTTCGCATGTGAGCATGTGAACTCCTCTCAAATCACGGTTGACGAGACGGCAGGATCGACGCCGGCTCGGCGCGGCAAAAAAACGGCGATAGGCTGCCGTCTCATTCAACAGGGCTTGCAGCTCGGCCGCTGCCGCGGCCAGTTCAGCGGACGGCGCGCCCTCTCCGCGGGCGAGCTGCACGCGATCGTCGCTTTCTTCCAGAACACGAAGATGGCCGCGCGCTGCCAGCCAGCGCAGCCCGGCGCGCACCGTCACCTCGCGCTGGGCCGTCGCCGCGGCCAGGTACCGCAGCGAAACCGTTCCGTCGCTTGCCAACACCGGCTTGATCAGGCCGGCCAGCCGCCCCAGAAACGTTTCCATCCCGTCCAACTGCGGATCGGCGCCGACCAGAACCACCTGCTGCGGCTGCACCCGCTCCAGCGCTGCCAGCAAATCGGAGCGGCTGGCGGGCGCAGTCCAGACAACCAGCGAGGCGGCCGGCTCCAGTTGCGTTCGGTCCGAACCGCCTACCTGACGGCGCTGGCCAGCCTCAGCCCAGACGATTACGTCGCCTGCGCGTCGCAGCTCAGCCAGACCGGCCTGCGGATCGGCCGCGGCCCGCCAATCGAGGACCTGCAAGGCGGGGCCGCTGAGCTCGCCAGGGATCTCCGCCAGCGGCTGCGCATCGACCCACTCAAGCTGAACGGCGCGCTGGCCGCGGTAGGTGCTGGCGCGCACGCGGTAGGCCAGATCGAAGCGGCCTTGCGGCAGCGGCCAGCCCGCGCCCTGCCACCAGAACACGCGCTGCACGTTGCCCGCATCGTCTTCAAGATCGAGGATGCGATGATCTTGGTACCGTCCAACGGTTCGGCTGCTGGACACCGCGTGGCTTCGGCTGACCAGCACCGGCGCCGGGTTGCCCGCTCCGAAAGGCGCCAGTCGTTCGATCTCCAGCGCCAGCGTCAGCGTCATATCCTCCAGCGGCAGCTCGGCATCCACGGCGAGCGGCTCAGACTTGGCTGCCCGACCCAGCATCGCGTCGACGGACCGTGAGAGCCGGCGCCGGAACTCCGTGATGCGTTCCGCGGGCAGGGAAAGCCCGGCAGCCATCGGATGCCCGCCGTAGCTGAGGAGCATGCCGGCCTGAGCCGCGATGGCCGCGCTGATGTCGCAGCCCTCCACGGAACGAGCGGATCCGCGCGCTGCCTCGCCGGGCGGCGCGCTGAAGAGCACCACCGGCCGCCGGTAGCGCTCGACCAGGCGGCTGGCGACGATGCCGATGATGCCGGCCGGCCACTGCGGATGAGCCAGCACCAGCGCCGCGTCGTCCAGCAGCGCCGGCTCGCGCTCCAGTTGCGCCAGCACGCCGCGGAACACCTGGTCGGTGAGCAGCTTGCGCCGTTCGTTCAACCCTTCAAGCTGCGTCGCCAGGATCCGCGCCCGCCCCAGGTCGCTCGTCGTCAGAAACTCCACGACCGGGTTGGCGTCGTCCAGCCGGCCCATGGCGTTGAGCCGCGGCGCCAGCTCGAAGCCGATATGCTCCTCGGTCAGCCATGTCGGATCGACTCCGGCCAGCTCCATCATGACCTGCAATCCCAGCCGTTGGGGCTGGCGCAGCGCTGCAATCCCTCGCTGCGCCAGCGCGCGCGTGTCGCCGGCCAACCGCGCCACATCGGCGACGATGCCCAGCGCCGCCAGATCGAGGTGTTGTATCTCCTCGCCAGCCCGTCCGGCGGCAGTAAACAGTGCCTCGGCCAGCTTGTATGCTACCCCGACGCCGGGCAGACTTGCCAGTGCGTGATCATCCGCCAGCCGCTTCGGGTTGATGACGGCGGCCGCATCCGGCAAGGTTGCCGGCAGGTCGTGGTGGTCGGTGATCACGAAATCGACGCCGCGGCCGGCCGCGTAGGCCACAGCCTCGCGGGCCGCGACGCCCGTGTCGCAGCTCAGCACCAGATCGACGCCCTGATCCAGAAAACGCCGCAAGGCGGGAACCGTGACGCCGTGTCCCTCACGGTCGCGCACCGGGATATGGTAGGTGACGTCCGCGTCCAGCGCCTGGAGCGTGGATACCAGCACGGTCGTGGAGGTCTGCCCGTCCACGTCGAAGTCGCCCCAGACGCCGATCCGCTGTCCGTCGCGCATGGCCCGCAACAATCGCTCCACACCTCGATCCATATCCGTCAGTTCGTACGGAGACGCGGCGGCGTAGCGATCAGGGTCGAGGAAAGCCAGCGCTTCGTCAGGCGAGCAAATGCCGCGCCGCGCCAGCACTTCTGCCACCAGCGGATGACCGCCGACGGCGCTGCGCAGCGTGTCGGGAACGTCAACGGGGGATGGTTCTTGCCAGGTCGGCATAGGCAATAGCCTTGGCTGGTTGGGGTAGGCCGAACGTCAACACGCTAAGGAGCAACAGCTACCTGAACGATGATCGCAGAGGGCTGTTGTTCTCGTGGACACGTCCTATGGCTGCCTGCGTCTTCTCAGCGACGCGACAGCGGCAACTACGACCAGCGCCAACAGCAGGGCCGCCAGCAGCCAGCCAAATGTCCACGCCGGCGGATCGAAGACCAGCCGCAGTTGGTTGGCGCCGGCCACAAGCGGAACTGCCTGAAACGCCGTGTTGGCACGCATCACCCCTGCGCCGTAGTTGACCCAGCGTTCGTTGTTGCCGGCCTGAACCCGCCAACCGGGGAACCAGGCGTTGCTCAGCACCAGGTATCCGGGCGCTGCTGCGTTGACCTCCAGCGCCAGTTCAGTCGGCGTCTGGTGAAGGATGGCTACGCTTTCAGTGGCGTTGGGAGGAGGTTGGCGCGGTGGTCCGTCTGCGCCCCAGGACATGGTGACCCCTGCCGGCTCGATAACAACCTCTTGCGACGGGTCGAAGTCTGGCCGGTGGATCGCGTCCCAGGCTTCGTCAGCCGAGTTGACAATCTGCGCCTCGTGGATGATCTGGGCGCGCGGCAGCGCGGTCTTGTTGCGATAGACGTTCAGGTTCGGGTCGCCGTCGTAGGCTAGCTCGAACTTGCTCCAGTCAAGTTCCACATCCTTCCTGCCGATCAGGAAGCCTGCGCTGAGGAAATCGTAGAGCGGGGTTGAGCGGCTGCCCATCCCCTCCCAATAGCGGTTGTAGGCTGCCAGCAGCGATGGATTGGCCACGCCCCACACGTCGTCGAAGCCGTAGAGCAGCGCGGTGTCCGGCTGCCACAGCGCGTCGATGCCGGTGCGGGCGTCGATACGCACGGGCTGTTCCTGCTGCGCCAGGAAATCCACAATCTCAGAGCGCTCGAAGCCCTGGGCCGGATCCTCGTAGCTGAGGTCATTGTAGGCGCCGGTGCTGGCCAGGTCGAGGTAGATCAGCAGCACCGCCAGCACGCCGATGGTCACCGGCCGCGCCCAGCCGGCCCGCCGCGCGCCGACCAACGCCCAGCTCGCCAGCAGGAAGCCGACAAACAGCAGCACGGCGATGGCTGCAACACTGACCCGCAGAAAAAGGGTCGGGTCCAGAGTCTGGGTCAACAGCAGCGCGAGAAACGTCAACGGCACCACAACCAGCAGCACTGCCTTGCTGATCCAGCCCAGCCCATCGCTCAGCCGGGTCAGCGCCTTCCACGTTCCGCCATCGCCAGCGCCGATGGGGCTGATCAACACCTGCAGGCCAATGCCGGCCAGCGCCGCCAGTCCGAAATCCATGACCAACACCAGTCGGGCCGGTGCGCGCAGCAGGTCAAAGCCGGGAATCAGCGTCAGCCAGCCGTGGGGCACGCTGTAGATGCCCAGGCTGAGCAGAAATGCGACGCCGCTCACCCCCAGCAGCGTCCACGTGGTCCGATTGCGGCGGGCCAGAATCGCCAGCGCGGCCAGCGCCAGGGGCAGAATGCCGATGTAGCCGGCCTCGACCCGCGGCCAGAGACCCCAATGCAGCTGGGGCCCGCGGCCAAAGAAGCCCGGCGCGACCAGTCCCACCAACTGCGGCGGGGCGAGGGAATAGCCCACCGTTTCCTGGTAGTTCCACGCCGCCCGGTCGAGGTAGGGGGCCAGTTGCAGCGATGGAACCAGCACCGGCGCCGCCAGCAACACCGCAACGCCCGCCAGCACCAACAGGCTCAGCAACAGACGCACCAGCGCCTTGCCCGTCGCGGTTATCTGCAACTCGAAATACAGCCAGAACAGCCCGTACAGCACGGCCGCTATGCCGATGAACAGGCTGGCCTGTACGTGCCCGGCCAACGTCCCAACCCCCAGCAACACCCCGCCCAGCGCGGCCCATGCCAGTGATCGGTAATCAGTGATCGGTGATCGGTGATCAGCATAGGATCAGACTGTCGCCTGTGTCCCCTTCCTTCCTTGTTTCCCTCCTTGCCCTCTTCCGCGCTCTCTCTCCCGCTCTCCACCTCCCCGAGCGCCCGCACAATACACGCCATCACCCACGGCAGCCAGCTTGCCACGGCCACGTAGTTCAGGTTGCCGAAGTGGATCCAGAGCGAGTCGGAGAAGGCGAAGGCGATCGCCGCACCCAGCGCGGCCAGCCGGCCAGCCTGCTCCGCGCCGTTTTCGCCCCACCTCAAGCTGCGCACGAAGACATACATCCCCAGCCCGGCCCACCAGAGGTGCAGGGCGCTCAGCCCCTCCAGCGTCTTGACGCCGAAGTCGGGCCGCAGGAGGAAGAGCGCCAGGTTGGGCGGGTAGAGAAAGCCGGCCTGACTGTCGGCCACATGAGGCGCGCCGCTGTAGAGATGCGGGTTCCAGAGCGGAAACTGGCCGGCACGCAGGCTTTCAGCAGCGAAGCGGTAGGTGGGCAGCAGGAAGGAGACCAGGTCGCCGCCGTCGGCCGGCATGTAGGCGCCGTCGAACCAAAGACGCCAGGTGATCCCGACGACAGCCAGCGCGAGCAGGCCCGCAGCCGCCACATCCAGCCGCAACTGACTGCCGCGGCGCTTATCCAGTGCGCGCGCCAGCAGGTAGAGCAGCAGCCAAAAAAGCAGGAGGAATAGAAAAAGGAATGCCACGGCTAATAGTGGAAACGCCCCTGAAGGAAGTCGATGCGGTCATCGCTGACCCGGTACACGACGCGATGCTCCTGAGTCAGGCGCCTCGACAAGACTCCCGGCGCCAAATATTTCAGCAGCTCTGGCTTACCGATGCCGCCGAACGGATCTCGCATCACTGCTTCAATCAGCTTGAATGCCCGCAAGGCGATCTTACGATCGGTCTCGACCCAGAAGCGAAGATCTTCGCGAAACTCCGGCTGGAAGACGGCATCTCGCATGATGACGAGTCACGCCTTGGTTCGACTACTCGTCAGCGTCAAGGCCGGCTTCTCGCCGCATTGCCTCAACCGTCTGCGGAGCAACGGAACGCTCTTGCGCTCGCTGCAGGGCTGCCAGCAGCCGCTGCGCGTTGCGCGGCGATTGCAACAGATGGCGTGTTTCCAGCAGACTGGCCAGCTCATCGGCGGCAATGAGTGCCACGTCCTCAGCGCCCCGCCGCTGAACGATGACGATCTCTCGGTCGTCGGCGACGGCGTCGAAAAGCGCGGCGAGGCTGGCTCTGGCCTGGGTATAGGTCGTTTGGATTGTCATGGAAAGGTCGCCTCTGTTTGGCCAGACATGTACAGAAACACTGTACACCACATTGACTAGTGTGTCAACCAGATAGTCGCCGCAGCTCCTGCTGGAAGATGCGGCGCAGGATTGCGGTGCTGGCCGCGTAGGTGGCATCGACGCCGAAATAGCTCAGGTTCTTGCTCAGCAGGCTCTGGCCGCCCATAGGGCCGGTCCGACGCGAGTGCAGGATGCCGATGTCGTAGGGGGCGTTGATGAACAGGTTGACGATCTCGTTGATCGGATAGCGCTGCGGGTAGATGTCCTCGTAGATGCCGCTGAGGTAGGGGCCGGCCTCCATTTCGATGTCGGTGTAGCCCTCCTTGTAGAACACATCCATGAAGCGCTGGTTTTGCAGGAAGGTGCCGCGGACGGTGACGCTCTTCTGGTTGTCGAACACGGTGCCGTAGAGCAGGTAGGGCGCCACGTCGGCGGCTTCGATGCTGTTCTTGAACAGAAAGGTGTTCTTGGAGTGTTCGTCGTAGACCACGTTGGGCAGCATGACATCGCCGACGCGACCGTTGAGGGTGGCGGCTTTGCCCATGATGTAGACACCCAGGATGTCCGGGATCGACGCCGAGACCTGGGAGAAGAGGCTGTAGGCGGCCATCCCCAGCGGGTAGTCGATGTTGAAGAGCAACGCGTCGCTCTCTGCCAGCCGCTCAAGACCTGGCACGTAGATCCGCGGGTCGAAGAGTGCGGGGTCCAGCTTGCCCAGTTCGATGATCTGCGCGCCAACATCCAGGTAGTTGGGATCGTCGATGCGATGGATACCGAGCCGGGCCTCCTGCTGCTGGATGTTGGCGGCATGCTGCTGGTGAAAGCGGCGATGGGCGCGGTCGGCGTAATAGAGCAGATTGGCGGCGGCATCCTGGTTGCCCTCGCGCTCCAGCCGTTCCCATTCCGCCCACAGCCCCTCAGGGTTCTCGCGGCGCAGGAAGTCGACCATCTGCTCGCGATACAGCTTGATGTGCCCGCTCAGCAGGTTGGGCAGGGAATGCGGGTTGCTGGAGACGAAGTAGATCGACCGGTCCACCAGCAGCCCTAAACCCGCGTTCTCCTGCACGCTGAACCACCAGGCCTGCACCGCTTGCCGGTAGTCGGCCGCCGAGCCGGCCAGCAGGTTCAACCTCAGGTCCAGCGGCTCGTTCGCCAGGTAGCGCAGCGCCTCGTGCATGTTGCCGTCCCAGGCGCGCTGCAGCGTCTGAAACGAATGGTCGTCCAGGCCAAGCTCGTCTTTGACGGCTGCCAGGTCGTCCTGGCTCAGATCAGAGTTCTCGGGCCGGCTGAGGATCGCGCGGGCAGTGTCAGTCTGTTGGAAGCGCTGGTGCAGCTTGTTCCATTCGATCTGGTAGGCCGTCAGAATCGGGATCAGGTCGTCGATGTCGGTGACGCTGGAGATGTAGCAGGCGAGTGTGCCCTTGCCATCGTAGAACATCTTGCGTCGCCGGGCAATGGCATAGACCCGGCTCCAGTCGCTGATATCAAGGCCACCGCGACTGTAGAACACCTCGTCTGACTGGCCGAGCAGGACCAGTTCGACGCGATGCATGCAGGCGGGCAGGCGGGCAGACGCGTAGGCCAGTGCCGACACGTCTGGCTCATCGTCGGCAGCGTGCGGATGCAGGCTGGCGCGCATCCCGGCGTGGGTGTCCTCCAGCGAGCGGACGCGGATCGGCTGGCTGCTGCGCAACAGCGAGTAGTAGGTGCGTATGTAAAGGTCGATATCCTCGTTGATAGTCTCTGGTACGGTGCGAATCATGGTTGCCTTTTTCTGTGAATCGCTGCTTGTTTTGTGGTTCATGTCATTGTAGCCGACGCTCTGACTGCGGTCAAACAGAGGGGACACCTTGGCGCGGCCATGGCCGTGTGGTATACTCGCGCTATGTCATCAACTTCCCTTGCTACCAACAGACCTACGCCGATTCTTACCCCAAAGCGCGCCGGCCTTGCCGCGCTGCTCCTGCTGGCGCTGCTCGCCGGGCTGGTCATGATGTCGCCGGCCGAAGCGCAGCTTGGCAACCTGATCAAGATCATCTATCTGCAGGCGCGCTGGCGCGTGTTGGCGTTTACGCGATCATGCTGGCCGGTGTGCTTGGGCTGGTGTATCTGGTCCGCCCGCGGCCAGGGCTGCTGCGCTGGTCCAACGCCGTACAGGTGGCCGGTCTGGCCGCGTTTGTTACTCATTTCGCCCTGAGCGTCATTCCAACCCACGAAACCTGGGGCATGTGGATCGCCTTCGATGAGCCCCGCACCCGAATGAGCCTGCAGATCATCGGCGTCGGCATCATCGTCGTGCTGGTGCGCCGGCTGGTGAACGACGACCGGCTGAGCGGGCTGGCCAACGCGCTGCTGGGCATCGCCGTGCTATTGCTCAATGCCCGTACCGGCGTCCTGCGCCACCCGCTCAACGCCATCGGCGACTCCACCTCCACGGCGATTCAGCTGTTCTACGTCGCAATCGTGTTGACTTGTGCCGCGCTGGTCGGGCTGCTGGCCTGGTACCTCGTCCAACGCGCCGATTCTCCTTCGCCCTCGGACCATTAACCGTTAAGCACTGCCCATTATCCGTTATGAAAATCGTCACCGTCGCCCAAATGGTGCAGATCGAGCAGGCATCGGACGCGGCCGGCCACAGCTACGATGCGATGATGGAGCTGGCCGGGCGAGCGGTGGCCGCCGCGCTTCTGCGCCACATGCAACCATGGGACTCGAACGGGGCGGTGCTGGTGCTGGTCGGGCCGGGCAACAACGGCGGCGATGGCCTGGTGGCGGCGCGTTATCTGCACCGGTGGGACAAGCAGCGCGCCCTCCGCGTCTATTGCTGGAAGCGCACGCCCGGCGACGATCCAAACTACGCCGCGCTGCAAAAGCGCGGCATTCCGGTAGTTCACGCCGAGGACGACCCCGATTTCGGCCAGCTGGCGAACATGCTGCGCGATGCGGACGTGGTGATCGACGCGCTTCTGGGGACGGGTGTCTCGCGCCCCATCGGCGGCAGCCTGGCCGAGCTGTTGGCCGTGGTTCACCGTGCCAAGGCCGTGGACGACAGACGGGGAGCCAATGGCAACACGGTGAGCGAGCAGGCAGACCTGAGTCCCGAAAGCGCCGCGCGCGCCTTGCATCCCGCGGCCGACTATCGGTTTCTCAACCAGGCCCCGGAGTCGACCAGGCCGCTCCCGCAGGTGATCGCAGTCGACTGTCCCAGCGGTCTGAACTGCGACAGCGGCGCGCTGGATCCGGCCGCGCTGCCTGCCGACCTTACCGTGACCTTCGCCAATCCCAAAATCGGCCACTTCGTCGGGGAGGGGCCAGGCGCATGCGGCCGGCTGGAGATCGCCGACATCGGCACCGATCCAGGCCTGGCCCGCGCTGTCCCGCTTGAACTGGTGACTCCGGCTGCGATGCGGCGCCTGTTGCCCGTGCGGCCCGCCGATGCGCACAAGGGAACCTTCGGCAAGGCGCTGGTGGTTGCCGGGTCGGTGAACTACACCGGCGCGGCCCACCTTTCGTGCGCTGCGGCCTACCGCAGCGGCGCCGGGCTGGTGACCGCAGGAGTCACGCCGTCCATCTACCCCGTGCTCGCCGCGGGGTTGGCGGAGACGACCTGGTTGATGCTGCCGGAGCACCACGGTACGCTGAGTTCTCGGGCAGCGCAGACTCTGTCCGAGAGCCTGGCGGGCTATGCCGCGCTGCTGGTCGGCCCGGGTCTGACGCACGAGGCGGAGCCGGTGCGCTTCGTTCAGGAGTTCCTGTCTGCAGCGGTTGACATCCCGCTGGTGCTGGACGCCGATGCGCTGAACGCCCTGGCGCGGGCCGATGGCTGGTACGAGACGCTTCCCGAACGGGTGATCCTGACACCGCACCCCGGCGAAATGGCGCGGCTCTGCGGCTGTACGACGGCCCAGGTCGGCGCGGACCGCATCGGTTTGGCGCGACGCAAGGCCGGCGAGTGGAACGCAGTCGTCCTGCTCAAAGGTGCACACACCGTGGTCGCGCATCCTGATGGCAGAGCGACGGTGCTGCCCTTCGCCAACCCCGCGCTGGCGACAGCCGGCAGCGGCGACGTGCTGTCGGGCGTGATTGTGGGCCTGCTCAGCCAGGGGCTGGCGCCCTACGACGCGGCGGTGTTGGGCGGCTATCTGCACGGGCTGGCAGGCGAGCTGGCGCGCGGCGACCTGGGCGAGGCGGGCGTGGTGGCTGGCGATCTGGTAACGCGGCTGCCTCTGGCCATCCGCCGGTTGCGCGCGGCGTAGACGATGACGGGCGAAGTCACACCTGCGAACAATCGAACCTCTGGGGTGTTGGCAGCGCTGCGCGTCTACTGCCTGCTGCTGCTTGGCCTCACCCTGCTGACACCGCTGCTGACCGAGGAAACCGCATGGGGACTGTGGCCGGTTACCTATCTTTCGCCGGTCTGGCGCTGGATATTGGTGGGTCTGGGAGCGCTGGTCTGCATACGGCCAGTCACCGTCCGGTTGGTGCATTACGTGTCACGTATCACGCATCACGTTTCACGCTTCACATCCCGCTTGCCGCGCCGCACCCTGTTTGCCCTCCTCTCCCTCCTTTCCATCATCTCCTTCCTCCTCTTCCGCATCGTCCACACCCGTTGGGGCGACGCCTATATCCTGGTCAACGGCCTGGCCTGGCCCGACCCTGCGCTGCGGCTTACTGCCACGTGGCAGGCGCCCCTGACGGTCTGGCTGCACGCCCGGCTGTGGGCGCTGGGCAACGCGCTGTTTGGCTGGCCGGACGCCTGGCCGGTCTACCGCATCGTCAGCCCGCTGGCCGGCGCGCTCTACATCTACCTGCTGCTGCGGCTGGCCGACAGCATCGGCAAGAACCGAACGGAAAAGTTTCTAATCGTCGGGCTGATGGGCACGCTGGGCATGGTGCAGCTTTTTTTCGCCTACGCCGAGAACTACACCCTGGCGGCGGTGGGTATCCTGCTGTTCCTTTGGCTGGCGCTGGAGACGCTGCGCGGCCGGCGGGCGTTGTGGCAGCCGGCGCTGGCGCTGGCGGTCACCAACGGGCTGCATCCCTCGACGGTGGTGCTGGACCCGGCGCTGTTGTTTGTACTGTGGGTGTGGGCGAAACAAGGGGAGAGAGGGAAAGCAAGGAAAGCAGGGAAAAGAGGGGAAGCTGGAAGGCCGGCGGAACGAGTATGGCTGAGCGGGCTGGCGCAGGTGTTTGTGCCGATGGCGGCGGTGGCGCTGGGTGTGGTCGTGCTGATGGAGTTGAGCGGGCACGGGCTGGCGACGCTGGCGACTACCGATCGGCCAGGCGGCGGGGATGCCCGCTGGTTCGTGCCGCTGACCGCGGTCAGCACGCGCTGGGAGCGTTACACCATGTTCTCGTGGCCGCACCTGCGCGATTGGCTCAACGAGCAAATGCTGACCGCGCCGGTGACCTTGGGCGGGCTGGCAATTGCCGGCGCAGCCGTGACGGTGGATTGGCGGCGGACGCGGGGCAAAGGGGCGATGGCTGGCGGCGCTACGGCGACAGAGAGCGAGCGCCTGGAAGGGAATTCCCGGTCTGCTACAGAAACGCATACTGAAGCAAGCACAGAGGGCGATGAGCTTGTGTTTCTGGCCATTTGCACCGGGTTGTACTGGTTGTTCACGTTTGTGTGGAACCCCGACTACGGCGGCCAGCGGGACTGGGATTTATTCAGCCTGGCCGCGCTGCCCAGCACACTGCTGCTGGCGCGGCTGCTGCCGCGCGTGCTGCCCAACCGCGGCGATCTGGCACAAGCCGCGCTGATGCTGACCGCCGTCAGCGCACTGCACACGTCGGCGTGGATCTACCAGAACACGCTGCCGTGGGAGTGGCCGACGAAATAGATCCAAGACGATGCACATGTGGTACAATTGCCTGCGGCAACGACACGACCCAACCCCAACACCCTGAACCCGGACACCCACCCATGACAGACACCTCCGCTATTCAATCCCTTCTGCGCGAGTCGCACCTGGACGGCTGGCTGCTCTTCGATTTCCGCGGCGCCAACCCCATCGCGGCGCGCATCGCCGGCCTGCCGGGCGACGCCATGTTCAGCCGCCGCTGGGCGTACTGGATTCCGGCGCACGGCGAGCCCCAGTGGCTGGTGCACGCCATCGAACTGGCGCCGTTCCGCGACTGGCCAAAGCAGCCGCGCTCGTACGTCCGCTGGCAGGACCTGGAGCACGAACTGCGTGCCATGTTCGGCGATGCCCGCCGCATTGCCATGGAATACTCGGCCCACTGCGCCATTCCCTACGTCAGCCGGGTCGATGCCGGCACGCTGGAGATGATCCGCGGGCTGGGCGTGGAAGTGGTCACCTCGGCCGATCTGGTGCAGGCGGTCGAAGCGAGCCTGTCGCCGGAGCAGTTGGCGGGGCATCACCGGGCCGCGGCGGCGTTGCTGCACATCAAGGACGAGACCTTTGACTATGTGGCGTTTTCGCTGCGCGAGGGTGTTGCCCTGACCGAGTACAGTGTGCAGCAGTGGATGATGCAGCGCATCCTCGAGTCGGGCCTGACGGCAAGCCACGCGCCCATCGTGGCGGTAAACGGCCACTCGGCCGACCCGCACTACGGCCCGACACCCGAGCGCAGCAGCCCCATCAAGCCCGGCGACTTCCTGCTGCTGGACCTGTGGGCCAAAGGGCTGGAGCCGGATGCCGTCTACGCCGACATCACCTGGGTTGGGCTGTGCGCCGATGCCGTGTCACAGCGCTATCAACACATCTGCGACATCGTGGCCGCCGGGCGGGACGCCGCACTGGCCTTCATCGAAGCCGAGATGGCCGCCGGACGACCGGTGCGCGGCTGCGATGCGGACGACGCCTGCCGCAAAGTCATCGAAGCAGCCGGTTACGGCCCGTATATCCTGCATCGCACCGGCCATTCGCTAGGCACCGAGGGCCACGGCAACGGCGCCAATCTCGACAACCTGGAGACCAACGACACCCGCCGGCTGCTGCCTGGAACCGCCTTCACCATCGAGCCGGGCATCTACCTGCCCGGCGACTTCGGCGTGCGGCTGGAGATCGACGTCTACGTCACCGAGACCGGTATCGAGGTCACCACCCCGCCGCTCCAGCACCATATCATTCCGCTGTTGGCGGAGGCTGGAAAGTAGGGAAAGAAGGGAAGTAGGGAAACAAGTAGACAAGTACACAGGTACACAGGTACACAGGTACCAGATGTTACCACACTCGTCCCCTTGCCTACTTACCTACTTGTCTACTTGCCTACTTGTCTACCTTCCTACCCGTCTACTTGTCTCCCGATCTTCCAATCTACCAATGTCCCGATCTACCAGCCCCATCGCCCTCTTCGTCACCTGCCTGGTGGACATGTACCGCCCTGAGGCGGGCGAAGCAACGGTCGCGCTGTTGGAGCGTCAGGGCCTGCAGGTGGAGTTTCCCGCTGAACAGACCTGTTGCGGTGCAGCGGCCTGGCATGCCGGCTGGCGCGCGGAGGCGACCACATTGGCGCGGCGCTGGATCGCGATCTTCGAGCCGTACGAGGCCATCGTGTCGCCGTCGCCGACCTGTGTGGCCGTCGTCCGCAACGTCTATCCCACGCTGTTGGCCGGCGATCCGGACTGGCGGCGCCGGGCAGAGGCGGTCGCCGTGCGCACTTACGAGCTAACCGAGTATCTGGCCAACGTCGTTCAGGTGGGCTACCTGCCTGCGCGCTTCGACGGCAAGGTCACCTACCAGCCGGCATGCCAGGGGCTGCGAGCGCTGCACACAGACGACGCGGCCCGCACGCTGCTGGCAGAGGTGGCCGGTGCAAAGGTGGTGCCGCTGTCGGATGCTGACGCATGTTGCGGCTTCGGCGGGCTATTCAGCGTGCAGATGCCTGAGATCTCCGCCGCGATGGCCGAGCGCAAGGCAAAGGCTATCGAAGGCACGGGCGCGGATGTCGTGGTCACCAACGAGCCTGGCTGCTGGATGCAGTTGCACGGCATGCTCAGCCGCCGCGGCAGCAACTGTCGGGCCGTTCACCTTGCCGAGCTACTGGCCGGGTCGGTCGAGCGCGCCGAGTGACGCGACCGCGTTCCTCAAGTTAGTCCAGCAAAACAACAAACCAAAGAGTCCACTTGTGCAGATGAACGAAACGACACAACCTGACATCGCTGCCGGCTTCCGTTTTGCCGGCGTCTCCTGCGGCATCAAGCCAAAAACAGCGGCCTACGGCGGCCGCGCGCTGGACCTGGCGCTGGTCGTCAGCGACCGGCCGTGCAACGCTGCCGGCGTCTTCACGCAGAATCAGTTCCCGGCCGCGCCGGTGCTCTTCGACAAAGTCGCTCTGGCGCAGAACCCGCGCGGCATCCAGGCCGTGGTCATCAACGCCGGCAACGCCAACGCCTGCACCGGTGCACAGGGCCTGGCCGATGCAGCATCGACAGCGCGCCTGGTGGAGGCAGCCACCGGGCTGCCTGCAAACTCAACATTGGTCCTTTCGACCGGTGTGATCGGGCTGCCGCTGCCGATGGACAAGATCGAAGGCGGCATCAGCGCGGCTGTGGACGGGCTGGCTCGGTCGGAGACCGGCCAGAGCCACCAAGGGCTGGCGTTGGCCGCGCAGGCCATCATGACCACCGACACCAAGCCCAAGACCGCCAGCCGGCGAGTTGGGCAGGCAACCGTGCTGGGCTTCGCCAAGGGTGCGGCCATGATCCATCCCAACATGGCGACCCTGCTGGCGGTAGTCGTCACCGACGCGGCCGTCGAGACTGATGTGCTGCAAGCCACCTTGCGCCGCGCCGCCGACCGCAGCTTCAACGCCATCACCGTGGACGGCGACCAGAGCACCAACGACACCCTGCTGGTGCTGGCTAACGGGCTGGCAGGCGAGGTCGATTCGGCGGCCTTCGAGCAGGCGCTGACCGAGGTATGCCAGAGCCTGGCGCAGCAGATGGTGCGCGACGCCGAGGGCGCCAGCAAGTTCGTGACCATCCACGTCACCGGGGCAGCCGACGAGTTGGCCGCTCAAGAGGTTGCCAGGACCGTGGCGACCTCCGTACTGTTCAAGACGGCGGTCTACGGCGGCGATCCTAACTGGGGACGGGTGCTGATGGCCGCCGGCAACAGCAAGGTGAGCATCGATCCCGGCTGCGTGGCGCTTTGGTTCGCGGGGGACGGCGGCCAGCCGCTGCAAGTGGTAGCCGGCGGTGCGCCGCTGCCCTATGCCGAGACCGATGCAGCCGCCATCTTTGCATGTCGCGACCTCGATGTGCGCCTGGACCTCGGCGCGGGCGTGGCCCAGGCAACTGTCTGGACCAGCGATCTGACCCACGACTACGTAACCCTCAACGCGCACTACCGGACATAGAAACTGCTCACGGATTGACGCGGCTAGCGCGGATCTGAAATTGAACCTCTGATCCGTGCTATCCGCGTCAATCCGTGAGCCATGCAGACAGGAGTCGAAAATGGAATACCGCAAGCTAGGCCGCACCGGCCTTAAAGTAAGTGAACTGTGCCTCGGCACCATGCAGTGGGGCTGGACGGCCAGCGAGGAGGAAGGCTGGACGGTCATGGACGCCTTTGTCGAGGCGGGCGGAAACTTCATCGACACCGCCGACGTCTACTCGCGCTGGTTCGCGGGCAACCCCGGCGGCGTGTCGGAGCAGATCATCGGCCGCTGGATAAAGGCCCGCGGCAACCGCCGCCAGATTGTGCTGGCCACCAAGGTGCGCGGCCGCATGTGGGATGGCCCCAACGGCGAGGGCCTCAGCCGCAGCCACATCATGGCAGCCGTCGAGGACAGCTTGCGCCGGCTGGACACCGACTACATCGACCTGTATCAAACCCACTGGTACGACGCCGAGACGCCCATCGACGAGACCTTGCGCGCGCTGGACGACCTGGTCAGGCAGGGCAAGGTGCGCTATGTCGGCTGCTCCAACTACCCGGCCTGGCGGCTGGCCAAGGCGCTGTGGACCAGCGACAAGCACGGATTGGCGCGCTACGACTCGATCCAGCCGCACTACAGCCTGGTGCACCGGGACGAGTTCGAGCGCGGGCTGAAGGCACTCTGCGAGGAGGAGGGAATCGGCGTGATTCCCTACAGCCCGCTCGCCGGCGGCTTCCTGACCGGCAAGTATCGCCGCGGCCAGGACTGGCCCGACAGCGCCCGCGCCGACGGCATCCGCAAGCGCTACGACAACGACCGCAGTTGGACCAGCCTGGAGGCCCTGGAAAAGATGGGGCAGGCGCGCGGCAAATCCGTTGCCCAGATGGCGTTGGCCTGGCAGCTTAGCCAACCGGTCATTACCTCGCCCATCATCGGCGCCAACTCGGTGCAACAACTCAACGACAGCCTCGGTGCGTGCGGCGTGCACCTGACCGTTGAGGAGATGGCCGCGCTGGATGCCGCCAGCGCGTGGGAATAGCCTCAGCAGAGATGCCATCCTTTCGGAAAAGATGGCATCTCATTTACCGGAACTGCTGACATGACATCCTCCGACAAAACCCTGGCTATGCGCCTGTTGGACGGCAAAAAGGTGGCCCACACCGCGCTGCGCTACAACCCTGACGTCCACGTGAGTGCAGTTGAGGTGGCAGAAGCCGTTGGCCTGCCGCCGGCACAGGTATTCAAGACCCTTGTCACGCAACCGGATGCCGGCAAGCCGATACTGGCCGTCGTGCCATCCGACGTCGAGCTTGATCTGAAGGCGCTGGCCAGGGCAGCCGGTCTGAAGAAGGTTCGCATGGCGACGCAAGCCGACGCCGAGCGCCTGACCGGCCTGCAAAAGGGCGGCATCAGCGCGCTGGCGCTGGTCAACAAGGGCTTCCGCGTCTTCCTCGACAGCAGCGCCCGCCAGTTCGATCAGATCGCGATGAGCGCTGGCGAGCGCGGCGTGCAGATCGTGCTCGCGCCAGCCGATTTCATGCGCGTGACCAGCGCGAGGCTGGCAGATTTGGGCGGTTGAACCCGGGGAACTTCTACGGTATAATGCGCTTCAGCGGAGGTGCGCCATGACAATCGTGTTGGACTCGGATCTGAAACAACTTCTTGACTCGCCGCGGCTGGCCTTCATCGCCCGCCGCATCGATGCCGTGCTGGCCGACGAGGCGCAGGGGCGGCGCGAGTTCTACGCGTCGATCAGCGAGGGCGACAAGGCGGAGTTCATCAACGGCGAGGTGATCTTTCACTCGCCGGTCAAGCTGCGCCACAACGCCGTGGCCAAACGGCTGCTGATCTTGCTTGACACGTACGTGACGAGGCGCGGCCTCGGCTACGTGGGCTTCGAGAAGATCATGATCTCGCTGACGCGCAACGACTACGAGCCGGACATCTGCTACTTCGGCACGGACAAGGCGGCGCGCTTCACGCCCGACCAGATGCGTTTCCCCGCGCCCGACCTGATCGTCGAGGTCGTATCGGAAAGCACCGAACACATTGACCGCGGCGTCAAGTTCGACGATTACGCTGCCCACAACGTGCGCGAGTACTGGATTATCGACCCCGAGGCGGAAATGCTGGAACAGTATCACCTGACCGAGAACGGCGATGTCTACGATCTCGTCATCAAAGCCGCGACGGGGCTGGTGAGCAGCTTTACCGTCGCTGGTTTCGAGATCCCGGTGCGCGCCATCTTCGATCCCGCCGCCAACCAGGAAACCCTGCAAACACTTATCGCCCGCTGACGCGGGGGAGGTTTACCATGTCCACTCTCTGGGGCGGGCGCTTCGATGAGGCCGCCAGCCCGTTGCTGCGCCAGTTCAACGACTCGTTGCCGTTCGACCAACGCATGTGGCTGGAGGACATCTTTGGCAGTATGGCGTACGCGGAGGCGTTGGCCCGCGCCGGGCTGTTGACGATCGACGAGAGCGATTTGATCGTGGCCGGCCTGGAGCAGGTGGCGCAGGAATGGCGCGACGGGAGTTTCCAGATCGCGGCCGGCGACGAGGACATCCACACCGCGGTCGAGCGCCGGCTGGGCGAGCTGATCGGCCCGACGGCCGGCAAGCTGCACACCGGGCGAAGCCGCAACGACCAGGTCGCGACCGACCAGCGCTGGTGGCTACGCAACCGGATCGACGAACTCGACAGCCTGCTGGCTGACCTGATCGGGGTCGCCGCGACCCGCGCTGAGGCGGAGATCGACGTGCTGATGCCGGGCTACACCCACCTGCAGCCGGCCCAGCCGCTGCGGTGGTCGCACTGGCTGCTCAGCCATGCCTGGGCATGGCAGCGCGACCGCGAGCGACTGTCGGATGTGCGCCGGCGCGCCAACCGGTCGCCGCTCGGGGCTGGTGCGCTGGCCGGCAACCCGTTTGCCGTTGACCGCCGCGCCCTGGCGGCCGACCTGGGTTTTGACGGGCCAGTCCCGAACTCCATCGGCGCGGTGCGCGACCGGGACTATGTGGTGGAGTTCCTGAGTTGTGCCGCTCTGTTGGGGGTGCATCTCAGCCAGCTTGCCGAGGATCTGATCCTGTGGAGCAGCCGCGAGTTCGGATTTGTGCGCGTGGCGGAGCAGTTCAGCACCGGCAGCAGCATCATGCCGCAGAAGCGCAACCCCGACTCGCTCGAGCTGCTGCGCGGCAAGAGCGGGCGGCTGGCGGGGAACCTGATGGCGCTGCTGACGACCCTGAAGGGGATGCCGGCCGCCTACAATAAGGACCTGCAGGAGGACAAGGAGGCGCTGTTCGACAGCGTGGAAACGTTGCTGGTCTCGCTGCCGATAGCGACGGGCGTTGTGCAAACGCTGACCATCGATCCGCAGCGCATGCAGGCGGCGCTGGGCGACGAGTTGCTGGCGACCGATCTGGCAGAGTACCTGGTGCGTCGCGGCCTGCCCTTCCGGCAAAGCCACGAGTTGGTGGGACGGGCTGTGAAGCGCGCCGAGACGTTGGCGGTGCCGCTGGGCAGCCTGCCGCTGGCCGATTATCAGGCCATCAGCCCCCAGTTCGGCGAGGATGTCTTCGCCGTGTTCGACTTCGGGCAGTCGGTGGAACGGCGCGACGTTTACGGCGGGACATCGCGCAGGGCCGTGCTGGAGCAGATTGAGGAACTGCACTCGCTCTTGTCCCGATAATGCGGGATCTGTTGAGTCCGTTGCGCGACAGCGCGCCGCCCTCCAAGAGAGAGCAGCGCGCTCGTTTTTTTGCGCCGGCCAGGAAGCTAGGTCTGACTGACCTCCCAGCGATTGTAAGAGTCGATCTCCCACATCTTGTTGACGCGATACTGGTAGACGAAGCCGACAACGGCCAGCACCACGAAAAGGATCACCAACAGCACCGACTGGTCCATGGCGGCCCGCAGCGGCGATTCCATCACCCGGGTCGCGGGAACGAACATGAGCAGGATCGATGTGAAAACGGCTCCGGCTCCCAGGATCGCTGTGCCGATTTCGATTACCAGCTTTGCCAGCCGGAAGCGCAGCGTCAGGAAGATCATCACGACGCCGGCCGCGACCGCAAGCACCCAGGCGATTAGGTTGAAGTTCAGGCCGAGCGCCGCCCATATGCCTGCGATGACGCTGTAGCCCAGCGAGAAGGCGATGACGGCCACCGCGAATGCGAAGAAGAGGTAGGACAGGACGGCGAAGAACGCGCCGGCGATGAAGCCAATCACCCAACTCGTCACGGTTGCCAGGAACGCATCGCCAAAGATGGTCTGCACAGCCTGCGCACCGAAGATCAATCCGAAGAAAAAGCCCCAGATCGGCAGCAGGATGAGGAACATGCGATAGCCGAGAAACGTCAGCGCCAGGCCGAACAGGATGCCTATCATGCCAGCGCATGCGATCGATAGAAACGAATCAGTAATCATGAATAGCCTCCAAGGTGTGATTGAAGTGAAAATATACGAGAAAACGCTCGTCACCCGGAACACATCGGGGCGAGATGGCGACCGTGTTGGTGGGGATCAATCACCTCCTCTCGAAAGAAGCGGCATGTCCGGCGGATAATCGGAAGCGGGAGTGAACAAACAGCGAAAACTTGCCTGCAACTGTTTAGGACTCAGTCAATCGACACCCGCTGGCCTTGCCGTGCGAACTGAGACTCCGGTGTTGGTACGCCGGCGGGACGTGTCTCAGCCATCGCGAGTTCGTGTTCGCTGGCTTCATTATACCGCGACGATTCCCCTTTGACAAGGGGTCGATTCGCCTACGGGTCGCAATTGTCGTGGGATGCTTCTTGTAAGGATACCTTGACTGGGTATAATCGGAGACACACCTGACGTTTTGACTGACTTGCGCGACGATCCTTTATCGAGTATCGATCAATCACGGGTTGAAAACCGCTATGACACAACGCCTTGAACGAATGAAGCTCTGGTCAATCATTGTTTTGTGCCTGATGATTTTGGGATCGGTGCTGCCAGGACACGCCCTGGCGCAGCAAGGCGATCCGGCAAGTGATGAGGCATTGCTGCCCTATCGCTATGTCAGGATATGGGACAAACCGGTGTCCGTATACGCAGTTCCCGGCGATCCGGCCAGCCAGACACCGGTAGACACCCTGCTGCCGCCCGACTCCTGGGTCAGCATCGACGAGGAGGTTGAACAGAACGGCCAACTCTGGTATCGCATCGCCGACCAGGAGTACGTCCTGGCCAGCGACGTGTTGTCCAGTCCGCCATCGCTGTTTCAGGGGATGCCGGTCGAGGAGCAACCACAGTACCCTATCGGCTACGTCATCGCGCCGGAACTGAACGTGCGCCCCACGGCCGGCGCGACCTACGCCCCGGTTGCGTCGCTGCACCGCTACGACACGGTCGATATCCTCGAGACTGTGAAGGTTGACGACAGTCTGTGGTACAAGATCGGCGAGGACCAGTACGTGCATGGTTCGTATGTGCGCGTCATCTATCCGGTAACGCGGCCGGCCGAGATACTGGCCGATGATCACTGGGTGGCCGTAGATCTGGCGCAGCAGGTGATGTCGGCCTACGAGGGTGATCGCATGGTCTACGCCACGCTGGTCTCCACGGGACGGCCTCCCTTCTTCACGCCGAAAGGGCTGACCCGTGTCTGGATCAAGCTGCAGACCGGTGCGATGGAAGGGGGCGAGGTCGAGAAGGGCGACTACTACTACCTGCAGGATGTGCCGTGGATCATGTATTTCAACAAGGATGTCGGCCTGCACGGCGCGTTCTGGCACGATCGCTTCGGCTACCCCAGCAGCCACGGCTGCGTGAATCTTAGTCCCAAGGACGCGCAGTGGATGTTCAACTGGACGACGCCACTGCTTCCGTTCCCCGACACCCGCTATGTCTATGCCAGCCGTAACAACCCTGGTACGTGGGTCTACGTATACGCATCGTCTGACTGAAGACGCGATCTGGCCGTCAAAATGAACAACACCCCAGGGATGACCCTGGGGTGTTTCGATTCTGGTTGGTAGTTATGAATGTTACCGTCTGTTCATTCGCCCACGCTGCCCTGCTGCAGCGGAGTTGGTCGATGCGCTGACGATACCGTTGTACGTCTGCTGATCCAGCACTTGCGGTTCGTACGCCACACCGGTCTGCCGTTCAAGGGTCGATGTGAATGCCCGCAGGTGGTTGTTGGAGCCGTTCTCCAGGTTCTCGTACACCCCCTGAATGTCGGCGTGTTCGATCGCGGACAGTTCGTCGATCAGGTCAGCGATGTCGGTTTCCTCGATCAGCGCCCCGACCGTCAGCGCATCTTGCAGTGACTGGCTGCCCAGAGCAACGAGGCTGTCGTACAAGGCCTGCAGGTCCGGGTTGGTGAACTCACCGATGGCGCTGCCGGCGGCGGGATCGGCGATGTCGTAGCGGTCCAGCAGCGTGTAGACCGCGTCCATGTGAGACTGTTCGCTGCGGGCAATGTTCGTGAAGATCTGTGCGCCCCACAGGTCGCCCAGGGTCAGGTAGACGTCGCGGGCAACCTTCTCTTCTTCCCGCATGAAAACCAGACCATCGATCTCGTCCGGCGTGAGGTCGCCAGCGGCGACACCCGGAGCTGTCACCGCCTGGTTGCGCACCGGGCCGCCGCGGTCAGCGGGAGCAGCCGAAGCGGTTGCAGTTCCGGCAACGCCGGCGATGCCCAATCCGAAGGCAAAAGCGCCTGCCAGTAGTGTGTTTGTCAACTTGATCATTGTTCGTTCTCCTTCATTTGAGTGTTGTCTCGCCAGCCGTACGGCTGGCGATCGTTTCTGTTGTCAGGTTCGCCAACACGATCGTGGCGAATTCAGACTACTATGCTGACTCTAGCACCGACTCATGGGGAGGTTGGGCAGAGCCTGTGGAGGTCTGATGGAGAATGGCGGCGCGTCGGGCAATGCGTGCCAGCGCTTGCCACACCGGCCCGGGTTGTGCTATCTTCCCGGAAGTATACGTTGCGTAATCGCCTGCCGGCCTGGCGGACGGGAAAGGACAAAACCCATGGCGGTACAAACACATCAACCCAAACTGCCCGATGGCCTGTCGCGGCTGCTTTTTCGGGCGCCGATCTATCTTTACAAGGCGCGGCTCGGCTGGCTTCTGGGTGGACGATTCCTGCTGCTGAACCATATCGGTCGCAAGTCGGGCCAGCCGCGCCAGGTGGTAGTCGAGGTAGTTCGCCACGATCCAGCCAGCGACACCTACATTGTAGCCTCAGGATTTGGTGAAAAGGCGCAGTGGTTCCAAAATCTCATGCAGACGCCGGACGTTACCATCCAGGTCGGCCGTCGCAAGCTGGCCGTACACGCGCGCCGGCTAACACCTGAAGAGGCCGCGGACGAGATGGCTGACTATGCTCGGCGCAATGCCCGGGCGGCCCGCAGCCTGGCCGGATTCATGGGGTTCGAGGTGGACGGTTCGGAGGAGGGCTACCGCCAGTTGGGCGAGCAGTTGCCCTTCGTAGCATTGGAGAAGCGCGCCGCGTGAGATGCGGGCAGGAGTGCTGACTTTGATCACCGACATTGACTCACTGTGGCCGGAGCCGCCGGCAGCGCGGGCCGGGCTGGCAGGCGAATGGGACCGGTTCATCGGCCCCGGCGCAACCCGCGCCGAGTTCTGGCTCATCATCAGCTCGGCCGTGCTGGGAGCCGCCGCGCTGGCACTCTACGTCGTCGCACAGAACCTGGGCTGGTCGGCGGTGCAGCTTGGTGTGGCCGTGCTGCTGGCGCTGGACCTGGTGGGCGGCGTGGTCACCAACGCCACGACGGCCGCCAAGCGCTGGTATCACCGGCCGGGCCAGGGGTTTCGCCAGCACTTCAGGTTTGTCGCCTTCCACCTGCACCCGTTCCTGGTCGCCTGGCTTTTTCGCGACGGCGACTGGGTGTTCGGGTTCGTGATCTACGGGTTCCTGTTGCTGGCGACGCTGCTAATCCTGCGCACGCGCCTCTATCTACAGCGGCCGCTCGCGATGGCGTTGGTGCTGATCGGCCTGATCCTGGGACTGACCGTCTTCCCGCCAACGCCGGGCATGGCCTGGTTCGTGCCGGTTTTCTACCTCAAGCTGCTGGTCAGCCATCTGCTGAAGGAATGGCCGTACTCGCCGGAGGCGGTAGCATGAACGCGGCCGATGAGCTTCAGGTCGTCCATCTGGGCGTCGAGCACCACGGCGAGATCATCGATCTCTGGCAGCGGACCGGGCTGCACATCCGTCCGGAGGGTCGCGACAGCCTCGCTGCGTTTACGCAGCAAATGGCGACCGGCGTGCAAACCCCGATCGGCCTGCGGGACGGCCAGCGACTGGTGGCGATTGCGATGGCGACCCACGACAGCCGCAAGGGCTGGATCAACCGGCTGGCGGTTGACCCCGACTATCGCCGCCGTGGGCTGGCCGTCCGCCTGATCCGCCTGTGCGAGGAACACTTCCGGGGGCAGGGCATCGATGTCTGGGCCGCGCTGATCGAGGACTGGAATGAGGCGTCATTCGCGCTGTTCCGCAAGGCGGGCTATCTGATCCACGACGACGTCATCTACGCCAGCCGGCGCATGCACGCCGGCTCCTGATCCGGGACGAGACCCCACACTGCGATCATGACAGACCTCCAAGGCCCGGCTTTGACCGAACCATCCGACCACGCCAGCCATCAGGCAGACAACCTCTTCAAGGCTTTCTACTTCCTGTTCTTCGCCGGACTGGCCGCCCTGGCGCCCTTCGTCGCCCTGTATTACGAAGGCCTGGGGCTCGATGGCCGCCAGATCGGCGTGCTGACCGCCATCCCGCCGCTGATTGCGCTGTTTGCTGCCTCGCTCTGGGGAGGATTGGCCGACGCGACCCACCAGCACCGCCGGCTGCTGGCGCTGGCCATGGCGGGCGCCATTGTGTGTGTGCTGGCCGTCTCGCTGGCAAGTTCGTTTTTGCTGCTCGGCGTGCTGATCATCGGCTACGCCTTTTTCTTTGCGCCCATCAATCCGCTGGTGGACAACTCCGCCATGGAGATGCTGGGCGCGCGCCGCAGCCAGTATGGGCGGCTGCGGCTGTGGGGTTCTGTCGGTTGGGGACTGTCGGCGCCGCTGATCGGGCGGCTGGTGGAGGTGCACGGGCTGCGCTGGTCGTTCTTTGGCTATGCGCTGATCATGTCGCTGGGACTGGTCATCATCCTGCGGTTGCCGATCAGCGAGACCAGCATCGGCGGCTCGTTCTGGCGCGGGTTTCGCGTGCTGATGGCCCGACGGCGCTGGATTCTGTTCCTGATCGTCGTGTTTGTGGCC
The DNA here is from genome assembly GCA_041391245.1 of Caldilineales bacterium. GTDB lineage: Bacteria > Chloroflexota > Anaerolineae > JAAEKA01 > JAAEKA01 > JACKBK01. Next base: position 1,567 of record JAWKOJ010000029.1, on the reverse strand, counting down.
GGACTGGGCGCCGGCATCCTCAACAACTACCTGTTCCTTTACATGAACCAGTTGGGCGCCGGCGAGACGATGATGGGGCTGGCGCTGACCGTTGCGACCATCAGCGAACTGGCGGTGTTCGCCCTGTCAGGCCGGATGCTGGAGCGCTGGGGAACGGGCCGCATGCTGGGAGCATCCATCGTCGCGATGGTGATTCGCATGCTGGCCTACTCGGTGGTCGCGACGCCCTGGGCGGTGCTGGTCATCCAGTTGCTGCACGGATTTACCTTCGCGGCGCTGTGGACGGCCGGCGTTTCCTACGCCAACAGCGCTGCGCCGCGCGGCATGGGCGCGACCGCGCAGGGTGTCTTTTCAGGGGTGACCATGGGACTGGCCGCTGCCACTGGCGCGCTGGTCGGCGGCTGGCTGTACCAGGGAGTCGGCGCGGTGATGATGTTTCGCTGGGCGGGCATCGGCATCGCGCTGGCGCTGCTGGCAGCGGCCATGGCCTCGCGCTACCTGGTGGATCCGCAGCCGGCAGCAGCCAACGCTTGAGTCTCGCCGCTTGCCAGGATGCTACTGCTGGCGCACGTAGATCGCGCCCACATCCGAGCGCAGATAGAGCGCCGTGTCGCTGCCGCCGTTGACCACACCCTTCACGCTCGCGCCCGTCAGCTCGCGTGTCGTCTCGCCGACGACGTCGAAATCGACGATCACCGCGCCCAGATCGCTGGCGGCGTCGATGGCAAACCGGCTGTCGGCCGGCAGCCGCAGTTGGATCGCCCCAACGTCGCTGGTGAACCGGTACTGGCTGCCGTCGTTCAGCGGCCCGGAGAAGTCGACCTCGGCCACGCCGCTTTCCACGGTCATGGTGTCAGGGATGCTGAGGTCGCGCAAGGTGACCTTGCCGACATCGGCCTTGATATCGGCGTTGCCCTCGACGCCGGTGACATCCACGCTGCCGGCGCCCAGATCGACCGCGATGTCGGTCCGCTGGGGTACGACGACGCGCACATCGACCTGGGGCGAGCGTCCTCTGAACGGATTTGCGTCGCGCCATTTGCCAGTCACGCGAACCTGCGAGCCGGACTGTGTAGCCGTCAGTTGCAGGTTGTCGAGCATGGCCTGCGCTTCGGCGTCGCTGATGCCAAATGCCTTGACAGTTGCGTCCACCTGCACAACACCGTCCTCGCCGGTGGCGATTTCCAGCGCGCCGATGTCCAGATCGACCACCAGTTCCGCCGGCTGGTCGACCTCGAAGCTGCGGCTAAGAGTCGTGGACGCAGGAAAATCTCCCTGTTCGAAACGGTCGATAGTCTGCGCGGCCTGCCGGCCAGCCTGCACAGCCGCGCCAATGCCGACCGCGGCCAGCAGGCAACAGCATGCCAGGGCAAACAGAACGACAATGACGATGATGATATTGCGGTTTCGGGTGTCTGTGGACATAGCTGCCTCCTTGATTGTGAGACGGGGACTTCCTGACTCATTTACGCAGCGGCGTACGCCAAGGTTTCACAGACATCGAGTCCCTGACTACGCAGCCACTACAGGTCTGGCGGCAGGCTCTGTTGACCGCGCACGACGTAAT
>JAWKOJ010000028.1:0-66535 GCA_041391245.1 Caldilineales bacterium | reverse complement strand
GCTGGACCGTCTCGACAGCGCCTGGCTCATCGGTGAGGTCGCGGCCAGCGACCGGCCGGTCATCGAGGTCGTGTAGACCGCGGCGCAGAACCGCGGATGTTGCCGAGGCGCGGATCGGAAAGCGCGCGATGCTTCCCTGCCAGCCATCAACTCCTCGATCACGCTCCGGACCGTTCACCCACCCTCAGCCACCTGCCCCATGATTGCTGTAAACCTTGACCGCGTCAGCGTCACCTACATCCAGCAGCCGATCTTCACCGAGCTGTCTTGGGAGATCCACGACGACCGCTGTGTCGGGCTTGTGGGGCCGAACGGCGCGGGCAAGAGTACGTTGCTGCGCCTGCTGGCCGGCGACCTTGCCAGCGACACCGGCTTCCTGGTGCGCAGCAAGGGTCTGACCGTCGGCTACCTGCGCCAGGAGCCTGACCTGCGCGCCGGCCGCACGCTGCTGGAAGAGACGATGACAGCCTCGAGACGGCTGGGCGAGGTCGAGGAAGCGCTGGCGCGCGTCGAGGATCGCCTGGGCGACCCGGCGGTCTATGGCGACGACAAGGCATTGCAGCGGGCGCTGGAGCAGCAGGCGCGGTTGGTGGAGGAGTTCACGCAGTTGGGCGGGCCGGGCTACCAGGGGATGGTCAAGGCGACGCTGCGCAGCCTTGGGTTCGCGGATAGCGACTTCGATCTGCCCATCGCTGCGCTCAGCGGTGGGCAGCGCAAGCTGGTCGGCCTGGCCAAGTTGATGGTCGTCCAGCCCAGCCTGCTGCTGCTGGATGAGCCGGACAACCATCTGGACCTGGCCGGCAAGGCGCTGCTGGAGGACATGATTCGCGGCTACAAGGGCGCGGTGGTGATCGTCTCACACGACCGCTACCTGCTGGACGTGGTGGCCGACGAGATTGTCGAACTGGAGGACGGCCGGCTGACCCGCTACCCGGGCAACTACTCGGAGTATGCCTTCGAGAAGCAGACCCGGCTGGAACGCCAGCAGCAGCTCTACAACGTCCAGCAGCGCGAGGTGGATCGCCTGCAGCAGGCTGCGCAACGCCTGCTAATCTGGGGCCGCTCGCACGACAACGAAAAGCTGATCAAGCGCGGCAAGGCGATCCTGAAGCGCATCGAACGCATCGACCTGATCGACCGGCCTGTGATGGAGCGGCGGCGCATGGGGCTGGAACTGGCCGGCTGGCGCGGCAGCGAGAAGGTGCTGGAGATCATTGACCTCGACAAGGTGTTTCCGGCCGAGGACCAGGCCGGCGACGACAACATTGTGCTGGCGGGGCTGAACCTGCTGATCCGGCGCGGCGAGCGGGTCGGGCTGGTGGGGCCGAACGGCGCGGGCAAGTCGGTGCTGTTTCGCACGATTCTGGGCGAGGAGACGCCTGGCGGCGGGCAGATCAGGATCGGCCCCAGCGTCGAGGTCGGCTACTACGCCCAGCGGCACGAGACGCTCGACTACGACAAGACGCTGATCGAGACGGTGCGTTGGGCCGCGCCCTTGTCGGAGAGCAGCGCCGTCAGTTTCCTGGGCAACTTCCTGTTCACCTACGACCAGGCGCGCAGCCCGGTGCGCTCGCTGTCGGGCGGCGAACGCAGCCGCTTGCAGATGGCGCTGCTGATGCTGGGCGGACCCAACTTCCTGCTGCTGGACGAGCCGACCAACAACCTGGACATCGCCTCGGCCGAGGTGCTGGAGAACGCGCTGGCGGACTTCAACGGCACAGCGCTGATTATCTCCCACGACCGCTATTTTCTCGACCGGGTGGTGGATCGGATTGTGGAGCTGGAGGACGGCGCGCTGGTCGAGTACCCAGGGAACTTCAGCGCCTACCAAGAGGCCAAGAGCCGACGTTGATTGTGCGGAGTGCGCATCCTCCGATGCGCACGGCGTGAACCGCCACCTCCGCCGGAAAATGCTCGTCCTCGTTCACAGCAGGATCACACCCACCACATAGGGCAGGACGGCCACCAGGCCGAAGGCGGGGTTAAGCCGCGCCGTGCGGTTGTTGCGGTCCCAGTTGAAAAGCAGCAGCGCCAGCACCAGCGCCAGCACACCGCCGATCACCAGCAGCGCCAGCGACGCCAACGGGCTGAACACAGTCTCGGCGCCGTAGGCCAGGCCGGTGTACGCGTCCATCGCATAGGTGGCCGGAAAGAGGCGGGCGAAGGTCTGCGCGCCTGCCGGCAACATGCTGAACGGGAACATCAGCCCGCCAAGCAGGATCGAGGGCAGGAAGATCAGCTGCGTCCACAGCAGCGTCGTGCGCGAGCTGGTGGACACGACGCCGATCAGCACGCCCAGACCGGCATGCGCCAGGATGGTCGCCAGGGTGATCACGACAAACCAGCCCCAGTTGGCCGGCGCAGGGGCGCCGAACAGCGGCGTGGCCGTGGCCAGGATGATCAACGTTACCACGATGACATGCACAAAGGTGGTCAGCGTCGGCACGCCCAGGATGTTGGCCGCCGGCACGCCGCCGATCTTGAAGCTGCGGAAGATACCGGCATCGCGCGCAGTGACCAGCGGATCGGGCAGCCCCATCAACGTACCTACCATGACTGCGAAGATCACCATTGCCGGGATCATCGACTCGGTGAACATCGGGTTGATCTGGGTCATGACCAACCCCATCATGGCGTAGAAGGCCAGCGGAAAGGCGTAGGTCAGGAACAGCAACTGGCGGTTGCGCAGGTTGCTGCGCAGTTCGACGAAGGTGTGGTTGGCAAACGCAGTCATTTCTGGCCTCCATTGCTTGCAGTCTGCTCGGGCCGGTCTGGGCGCAGCCGTCGCGCCTGGCCCGCGTTGGTGATCTCCAGGAATCGGTCCTCCAGCGATGGCCGCTCCACCCGCAGGTCGATCAGCGAGTCGCCCTGTGCCTCGAGGTAGCTGATCACGGCGGAGACCGTCGGTCCGACGTCCGAGCTGAAGTAGACGACGTACTCATCCTTCAGCGCCCGCTGCTGCACACCGGGGAACGAGCCGTTGACCTGCTCCAGGCTGTTCCGCTCCGTGTGGACCGACACCTTGGTCAGGCCGTCGCCGGTAGCGGTGATCTCCAGTGGCGAGCCGGTGGCCGCGATCTTGCCTTGCAGCAGGATCGCCACCCGGCCGGCCATCTCCTCCGCTTCGGCCATGTCGTGGGTGGCCAGCAGGATCGTGGCGCCGCGGCCCTGCAGCTCGCGCATCAGGTCGTGCAATTCAACGCGCGACGCCACATCCAGCCCGGCGGTCGGCTCGTCCAGGAACAACACCTCGGGCTCGTGGGCCACGGCCAGCGCCAGCGCCAGCCGCCGCTTCTGCCCGGTGGACAGGTCGGCGTAGGCGGCGTTGCGCTTCTCGCCCAGGCCAAGCCGTTCGATGAGGTCGTAGCGCGGGGCGATGCCCTGATAAGCGCAGAAGAACTTCATGGCGTCGGCCGCGCTGATCGTCTCCGGCAGGCCCGAGGTCTGAAGCTGGACCCCTATCTTGCCGCGCAGCTTGCGCGCCTCGCGGGTCGGATCGACGCCGGCCACGCGCAGCGTGCCAGCATCGGGCTGGCGCAGGCCCTCCAGGCATTCCAGCGTGCTGGTCTTGCCGGCGCCGTTGGGGCCCAGCAGCCCGAAGATCTCGCCGCGCTGCACGGCGAAGCTGACATTGTCTACGGCCACAAAATCGCCGTAGTGTTTGCTGAAGTTGCTGACTTGAATGATTGGATCGTTCATTGTTGGGTGCTCCATCGCGGGTCGTGCCGACCGGACAAGTTGCCGTAGCTGCTTACAAAACGATGCCTGGCGGTGACTTCAGAAGATCGCTTACTCCAGTCTATCAGATCGCTGGCCTGTCGAGTGTGCAGCTTCTTCGCGGTTTGGTGACAGTATCGTCGCGCCGCCTGGTGCTGCGCCGTCTTGCGGCCATCTGACACAAGTATAGCGGGCGACGGCCGCCGCGTCATCGTTCGACCGGGCGATTCTGGCCGACCAAAGGTACAGTGTACTGCCGGACAATGACAAAACTTCCTGCCCGCGGTACAATGATGACACCATGAACCGCTCCTCCCTTCAGGCAACTCAGAGCCAGCCGCCGGCCGGGACACCGCCGGACGCCATGGATGCGCGCGACACCCGGCCGTTCCTCGTCATCGTGACGGTCGTCCTGGCGGCGCTGTACGCCCTGTCGCTGGCTTCCGATCCGGGACTGCGGGCGATGCCGCAGGTGGCGGTGTTCACCACTCTGATGCTGCTGCACGGCGCGCTGTACTGGGGGCTGTTGCGCTTGCCCGCGTCGCAGACCTGGCATGCCGGCTACCTCGTCGTGCAGACGGCGCTGGCGGTTGCCATCGCGCTGCTGGCCGGCAATCTGGCGGTCAGCTTCGGGCTGTTCGCGGCGCTCATCGGGCTGGCAGTCGGCATGTTGCGCAACCGGCTGGCTGCGGCCGTTGTCGTGCTGTGCCTGCTGGCGCTTTCCGCGGCCATCACGCTGCGCACAACAGGCGAGCAGATCTCGTCCGGTTGGCTGCTGCTGGCGATCCCGGCGACCGCGTTTGTGGTCGTCTACGTCGTGCTCTACACACGCCAGGCTGAGGCCAGAGCCGAGGCCCAGCGGCTGTTGAGCGAGCTGGAAGTCGCCCATCTGCAACTGGCCGAGTACGCTGCCCAGGTCGAGGACCTGACGCTGATCGCCGAACGCCAGCGCATGGCGCGCGAGCTGCACGACACGCTGGCGCAGGGGCTGGCCGGGCTGATACTGCAACTGGAGGCGGCCAGGTCGCAACTGGAGGCCGGGCGGACAACCCGCACCGGCGAAATAATCGACCAGGCCATGGTGCGGGCGCGGGCAACCCTGGCCGAGGCCCGCCAGGCAATCGGCGACCTGCGCAACAGCGACGCCGCGGCCGAGGATCTGGGTTCGGCGATCCGGCGGGAGGTGGATCGCTTCAGCGTCGCAACCGGCATCCCGTGCGCGTTGGAGGTCTCGCTGACCGCAGCCATGCCGCAGCGGGCTGTCGAACACGCCGTCCGCATCGTGTCGGAGGCGCTGAGCAACATTGCCCTGCACGCAGAGGCCGAGCAGGTCTGGGTGAGCGCCGTGCAGGTGGACGACCAGGTAGCCATCACCGTGCGCGACGACGGCGTCGGGTTTGACGCCGCGCAGCAGCCTTCCGTCGGCGCGGGCCACTACGGGTTGGTGGGGATGCGCGAGCGGGCGCGGCTAGCCGGTGGAACGCTGGCGATTGCCAGCACGCCCGGACGCGGCACAACCGTGCGCCTCAGCCTGCCGGCGTCTGCAGCGGAGGAACCCGATGACCACGGGCGTTGATCCCCGATCCGTGTGCTGGTTGTGGACGACCACCTGATCGTGCGCGAGGGTTGAGCCTGATCCTGGAGACGGCCGACGGCATCGAGCTGGCCGGCGAGGCGGCCGACGGCGCGGCGGGTGTGCAGCTGTGCCAGGAACTTGCGCCCGATGTAGTGTTGATGGACCTACGCATGCCCGGCATGGACGGCCTGACCGCGATCGGCCTGATCCGCCAACAGGTGCCTGCGACCGCGATTATCATCCTCACCACCTACGACGAGGACGATCTGATGGTGCGCGGCCTGCGGGCTGGCGCGCGCGGCTTTCTGCTCAAGGACACCGACCGGGCCACGCTGCTGGACGCGATCCGCGCCGCAGCACGCGGGCAGACCCTGTTGTCGCCGCAGGTCATGCAGCGGGTTCTGGCGCATACGGCTTCACCGGCTCCCGCGACCGATGCTGACGGGCCGCTCGATCTCACCGAACGCGAGCGGGAGGTGTTGCTGGCTGCGGCTCAGGGATTGCGCAACAAGGAGATCGCCCGCGACCTCGGCATCACCGAGCGCACCGTCAAGGCGCACCTGACCAGTGTCTACAACAAGTTCGGGGTTGACTCGCGCGCGGCGGCCATCGCGGTGGCTGCCCAACGCGGCCTGCTGCCATCCGGCTGAGCGCGCGGGGGAGTCTCAGGCGGGCTTACCTGAACGGGAAGTTGACAGCCGGGGGCGCTGCACTGCCCGCCGCGGCGTCGACCGGATGGGCGATGACCACCAGCCGGTGGGTGTTCGTGAAGCGCGGATAGCAGGTAACCAGCGTCAGCCTCTCGTCCCCGAACTGGCTCAGCCAGCGCGCGTTCTCGGCGCGCCGCTTCTCGGTCACGAACATCTCCAGAAAGATCACCCGGTCGGTGACGACATAGTCAAGGCGTTCGCCGTCAACGGTCACCGTGATCCTGTCGCCGACCTTGACCTTGTCCAGGTAACGAAAGACTTTCGAGCCGCGCGTGGCATTGTGGCCCGACATGACCACGTTTCCGGGGTGGCCGGGCATGGCCGATGACCGGTGCCAGCCCACGGCGTTGTCCGCCGTCTGCCAGGCAACCGAGCGATTGACCAGACTGTAGCTCACCGGCTCTACCGGAGCGTCGAGGTCGATCGCCGGTATCTCGATGCGGGTCGGTCCGGCAGATGGGGGCGCCGCGGGTGCGGCCATGCCCGCCTGACCGTGCAGCAGAAGCACAGCCAGGGCAAGCAGGACCGCGACCCGCGGAATGCGTCGGTTCATGCCACGCCCGCGGGGCGGCGGCGCATGCGGATGGCCACCACGCCAGCCAGTGCCACGCCGATCAACGCCAGTGCGGCGAAGCCGGCCGGCGGCAACAGGGCGCCGGTGGTGGGCACCTCGGTCGTTACCGTTTCCTGCATCGCAGGCGGCTGCTCGGGAGAGGGCTCGGAGGGGAAGATCAGCATGTTCTGGTTTACCCCTTCAGAGTCGTCCTGGCCGACCGTGCCGTAGGAGACGACGAACTGCTGCGGTTCCTCGCTGACGTTGGTGATCACCAGGGTGCCGCCGCCGAAGAACGATCCCAGATCCTCGGCGATGTTCACAAAGTCGTTCACCTGCGCCTCGAGAACGCCCTCCTTGATCAGATCTATCATGTGCGGAACGCCCTCGACGACATCGACGGGCGTCACGCCGCTGTTGGCGTGCTCGATGATCTCGTCTGCAACGGTGTAGTCCTGATCGTCAAGGCGGGTTTCGTCGGAGAGATACCAGATCGCCTTCTGGACATCCCAGGTGTTGGTGTCCACGTAGCCCGTCTCCAGGCTGTAGATTGCGGCGTTTCTCAGCGGCTCACCGGCCAGATCGATCGGGTCCAGCACCTGGTTGGGGAACGGCAGGCTGTAGTTCAGGCAGAAGCCGTAGACGGCGATTTCCGTCGACTCGCCCGGCTGCAAGGTGACGACGTAGGGCGGCGCAACGGCCGGCGAGTCGCCTTCCTGGGCCAGCGCACTCATCGGGGCGGCTATCAGGAGAAGAACAATGACCACGAACGTGATCAGGGACCACGCCGTTGGCTGGCGTCGTCCGCGCGGGGGAGAGAATCTTGACATCGGAGCACTTCCTTCCTGGTTGATGATGTTTCGAGCTACGCTCGACTCGAGGGCTTGCCCGCTTCCTGAAGCGGAATGGCGCTGGGCAAAGCAGGGGACGGCAGCCGCACGCCGGTCAGGGCATCTGAGGGACGAACTGACTGCCAGGCGGCGGTGGATTAGGGGATATTCTAGCACACACCGGTGAATCTACAAATCGCTTTGTCCGGGCTTGGAGGGCAGCCGGCGCTTGGTCTATAATGGGCAGGGTGATGGACGACCAGGCACTTCCAGACACCTGCAACACCCGACTTGCCCGCCGCCTGACCTTGCAAAGCAACCTACCCATGTCCACAATCACTCCCCAAGAGTCTGGTCTGACCAGCCAGGGCCTCAAGCGCCGCCAATCCAACGCCTACTTTCTTTCATTCATCGTTCTTGGCCTGACCGCGGCTGCCCTTGGCCCGACCATTCCGGGTCTGGCACAGCACACCAGCTCTACGGTCGGGCAGATCAGCATTCTTTTCACGACCCAGGCCTTCGGCTATCTGCTGGGTTCGCTGTTGAGCGGCTGGTATTTCGACCGCCGGCCGGCGCACCCATATCTGGCCGTGGCGCTGACGCTGATGGCGATGGTGATCGCGCTGATTCCGCTCAGTGGCCTGCTGGCGGCGCTGGCCGGGCTGTTCTTCCTGGTCGGCCTTTTCTCCAGCTCAATCGACGTCGGCGGCAACACGTTGCTGGTCTGGGTATACCGCGACGGCGTCGGGCCGCGCATGAACGCGCTGCACTTCTTCTTCGGCCTGGGCGCGCTGATCTCGCCGCTGGTGGTGGCCCAGGTCATCGAGCGAACCGGCGACATCAACTGGACCTACTGGCTGCTGGCGGCGTTGACGCTGGTTCCCGCAATCGTCTATGCGCGCACGCCCAGCCCGGTGGCGCCCAGGGATAGCGAGACGCCCGACAACCGGCCGACGAGCAGGCCGCTGGCAGCGCTGATCGCCGTGCTCTTCTTCCTGTTCGTCGGCACGGAACTGGGGTTCGGCGGCTGGATCTACACCTACGGCGTTGAGACCGGCGCGGCCAACGCCGTGACGGCCGGCTATCTGACCTCGCTGTTTTGGGGCGCGCTGACGCTGGGACGGCTGCTGTCGATCCCGCTGGCGGCGCGGCTCAGCCCGCGGGCAATGCTGACCATGGACCTAGCCGGGCTGGTCGTATTCATGGTGCTGCTGCTGGGCTGGTCCGAGGTGCCGGGCGTGGTGTGGATCGCCGCAGCCGGCTATGGGCTGAGCATGGCCAACGTTTTCCCGTCTTTGATGAACCTGGCCGGGGCGACCATGCCTATCACCGGCCGCGTCACCAGCGCCTTCATGGTAGGCAGCAGCCTGGGCAGCATGACCATCCCCTGGCTGATGGGCCAGGCCTTCGACCTGCGCGGCCCACAGAGCATCGTGGTGCTGCTGCTGGGCGGCACACTGGCGGCCGCCGCTGTTTTCGCCGTGTTTCTTGTGGCGGCGCGCCGGCGCGTCCAACACGATTTGGCCGCTCACGCCATTTGATATTATCTGCCATCTGCTACCCGCTCACCCATGCCCATCCGCTACCTCCTGTTCGACCTGGACGAAACGCTCTATCCGCGCAGCGCGGGGGTGATGCCGCAGATCGGCCGGCAAATTCGCCGCTACATTGTCGAGACTCTGGGCATGGCGGCGGAAGAAGCGGACGAACTGGCGCGACGCTACCACCACGACTACGGCACGTCGCTGCAAGGGCTGCTGGCCAACCATCCCATCGATCCCGACCAGTATCTGAAGTTCGTCCACAACCTGACGCTGGACGCGCTGTGGCCGGACCCGGCACTGGACAGCCTGCTGGCCAGCCTGCCGGCCGAGAAGGTCATCTTCACCAACGCCGACCGCGCCCACGCCGAGCGAGTGCTGCAACGCCTGGGCATCCGCCGCCACTTCAGCCGCATTATCGACGTGGTGGCGGTGAACTACGTCAGCAAACCCAACCTGCCGGCCTACACCGCCTGCCTGCGTCTGCTGGACACGGCCGGCGACGAGTGCGTCATGATCGAGGACAGCGGGCGCAACCTGCAGCCGGCAGCCGCGCTGGGCATGGTGACGGTGCTGGTGGACGGAAACCCGGACGACCCTGCTAACTTCCACATCGAATCAATTCTCGACCTTGGACCCGTTGTCGATGCCATCTGCGCAAACAGCGGTTGCCTTTAGCCCCGCGTTCAATCGGAACGAACCTCCTATGTCACAACAAACTTTCATTCAACAGATGCCCAAGGCAGAGCTGCACATCCACCTGGAGGGCGCCATCGAGCCGGCCACGCTGCTGCGATTGGCCGAACGTAACCGCGTGGCGCTGCCGGCCAACTCGCTCGACGGGCTGCGGGCCTGGTACCAGTTCTCCGACTTCCCGCACTTCGTCGATGTCTACATGGCCATCCAGAGCTGCCTGCGCAGCGCCGACGACTTCGCGACGATTGCCTACGAGTTAGGCGCGGACATGGCGCGCCAGAACATCCTCTACCGCGAGGCCACAGTCACGCCGTACACCCATCTCATCCAGGGCAAGGGGCTGCACGCCGAGGATATCATCGCCGGGCTGGAGGACGGGCGGCAGCGGGCGCGACGCGACTTCGGCGTCGAGATGCGCTGGATCCTCGACATTCACCGCAATCTGGACATGCCGGCAACGGCCGAGGTAACAACGCAACTGGTGCTGGACTGGGCGGATCGCGGCGTGGTGGCGCTGGGGCTGGGCGGCAACGAGGCGACCTCGCCCGCGTTGCAGTTCGCACCCTATTTCGAGCGCGTCAAGGCTGCCGGGCTTGGCTCCGCACCGCACGCGGGTGAGGTTGCCGGACCGGAGAGCGTGTGGGCCGCGGTGCGCGAGCTACAGGCCGACCGCATCGGCCATGGCGTCCGCTCCATCGAAGATCCGCACCTGCTGGCCTATCTGCACGACCAGCAAATTACGCTGGAGGTCAACCCGACCAGCAACGTCTGCCTCAAGGTTTACCGCAGCATCGACCAGCACCCGTTCATCCATCTGCTGCGCATGGGCCTGAACGTCACCGTCAACTCCGACGACCCGCCGCTGTTCAACACCACGCTGACGCAGGAGTTCGACAAGCTGACAGACACATTCGCCCTGACTGCGGACGATCTGCACAGTCTGTCGCTCAACGCGCTGCGGTCGTCCTTTCTGACGACGGAAGCACGCCGCCCGATTGAAGCCCGGATGACCGCCATGTTCGCCGACCTGGCTGCGTGACAGTCGGGGCCGCTCGATCATCCTTTCCTGTCTCTTTCTCCATTTGCATGACACATGGTATAATGCGCGCCAAGTTGTGCATAGGCTTCACAATCCACAGGTCAGGCAATCAACCTGACTTGTTTACTTTTTAGCAAAGGTAGGATACAGACAGCGTGTTCCGACCGCTTGACTGGCTACTCGGCCTGTTCTCACTGGACATCGGCATCGACCTGGGAACGGCCAACACCCTGGTAAACGTGCGCGGCAAGGGCATCGTAATCAACGAACCCTCTGTTGTCGCCATTGACAAGAAAACGAAGAAAGTTCTGGCCATCGGCTCGGAGGCCAAGGAGATGGTGGGCCGGACGCCGGCCAACATCATCGCCATCCGGCCCCTGCGCGACGGCGTGATCTCCGACTTCGACATCACCGAGCAGATGCTGCACTACTTCATCCGCAAGGTGCATGATCGCATGGTGCTGCGGATTCCGCGGCCGCGGGTCGTGGTCGGCATCCCCAGCGGCGTCACCGAGGTCGAGAAGCGCGCGGTGCATGACGCGGCTGTCAGCGCCGGCGCGCGCGAGGCCTATCTTGTGGAGGAGCCGATGGCCGCGGCCATCGGAGCGAACCTGCGCGTCACCGACGCCAAAGGAAGCATGATCGTTGACATCGGCGGCGGCACCACCGAGGTTGCGGTCGTCGCGTTGGGCGGCATTGTCGTCGCCCGTTCGATCCGCGTCGCCGGCGACGAGATGGACGAGGACATCATGCAGTACGCTCGCCAGAAGTACAATCTGTTGATTGGCGAGCGGATGGCCGAGGAAGCCAAGATCTCGGCCGGGTCCGCCTATCCGCTGGAACAGGAGATGACGGTCACGCTGCGGGGGCGCAATCTGATAACGGGCCTGCCGGAAGCCATCGACGTCTCCAGTGTTGAGCTCCGTGAAGCGCTCTCGCCGTCCGTCAGCATCATCGTCGAGACAGTGCGCGATGCGGTGGACGAGACCCCGCCAGAGTTGATCGCGGACCTGATGGTGGACGGCGTGGTGCTGGCCGGCGGCGGCGCCCTGCTGCGCGGCCTGGACACCCGCCTCTCCGCCGAGACGCGCATGAACGTGCGCGTCGCCGATGATCCCCTGACCAGCGTGGCCCGCGGGGCAGAGAAGATTCTCGAGGAACTGCCAACGCTCCGCAAGGTGCTGGCATCGATGCAGCGCGGCAGCACGATCCACTAGCCGCCTCGTGAGGTGCAGCACAGGGCGCTTCGTGCCTGTTCCGCCCGAGCGCCCGCAAGTGGCCACTGCAGGGCGGAGCACTCCCGTGCATCATGGAAACCCGAAAACGCTCGCAACGCAGCTGGCTGTGGCTCGTTGTAGTCGCTGTGGCCGCCATCGCGGTGGTTCTGATCAGCGCACGCTTTGCCGATGGACCGCGCGGCCTGGTGACGCGTTTCACCTTGCCGGCCCAGCGCGCCTTGCGCGAGATTGGCAACGGGCTGCGCACGGCCACCGGCAGTGTCGGCGATCTGGCCACGCTGCGCGAGCGTAATCAGGAGCTGGAGCAGCTAGTTGCCCAGTTGACCGTGGACAACCTGCGCCTGAACGAGGTGGAAAGCGAGAACTCACGGCTGCGCGGTCTGTTGCAGTTTGCGCGCGCCAACTCGACCTTCAACTACCGCGGCACCCAGGTGGTGGGCCGGATCGTCGGCAGCGAACCCAACAGCGCTATACAGTCGATTGTGATCGACCTGGGCAGCGCCCACGGCATGCAGTCAGGGATGCCCGTGGTCACCGAGCGTGGTCTGGTGGGCCGCGTCACCGATGTCTATACCAATGCGTCGCGGGTTCTGCTGATCACCGACAGCAACAGCAACGTCAACACGATGTTGCAGAACGCGCGGGTGCGCGGCATTCTGCGCGGCCGGGCCGGTCAAGAGCCGATCATGGACTATCTGCCGCAGGACCAGACGATCACCGTGGGCGACATTGTCGTCACTTCGGGTGAGGGCGGCAACTTCCCGGCCGGCATTCCGGTGGGCCAGGTGACCGAGGTGCTGCAGAACGACGTCGAGATGTTTCAGCGCGGCGTGGTGCGCACAACCGTCGATTTCGACACGCTGGAGACCGTGCTGGTCATCACCAACTTCGTGCCGCTGTCCGAACAGCGGATTCCGGTTGAGTAGGCCCGCAGCCCTTGGCTCCCTACCTGCTGTTCTTCGCTCTTGGCCTGGTGGCGCTGGTGCAGGTGTCGCTAATTCCAGCGCTGGGCATCTCACCCGTGCCGCCGGATCCAATGCTGGTAATCGTGGTAGCCTGGGGCGTGCTGCGCGGCGTCCGCAGCGCGCTGATCTGGGCGTTGATCGGCGGGCTGTGGCTGGACCTGCTATCCAGCGCGCCGTTTGGCGGATACACACTGGGCCTGCTGGCGGCCGCCGGCATCGCTGGCTTTGGCAGTGGCACGATCTACCGCAGCCACTGGCTGCTGGCGCTGGCCATGGTGGCGTTGGCCACCGTTGCACAGGATCTCGTTCAGGTGGCGCTGCTCTGGCTCGCCCAGCGGCCTGTTTCGCTTCCTGACACGCTCACCCGGCTGGTGCTGCCTGAGATCCTGGCGAACATGGTTTTGATGCTGATTGTGTTTCCTGTGTTAGGTTGGGTAAATCGTGTTACTGGACGAGAACGCATTCCTGTGGAGTAAAGTCTGTGATTAGCCGCCCCTTGCCCCCCTCCCTGCGGATCATGCTGCTGCGCGGCCTGGTCGTGATCGTTGCTGTCATCATGATAGCCCAACTCTGGAAGCTCCAGTTTCTCCAGGGCGAAGGGTTCCGTTTGCGCGCCAACGAGAATCGCTTTCGTCTGGTGGAAACCACCGGACCGCGCGGCGTGATCTACGACCGGAACGGCCAGGTGCTTGTGCGCAACCGGCCCAGCTTCAACATTGCCGTCATCCCCGGCAACTTGCCCGACGACGAGGCTGAAGCCGAAGCCGTCATCAAGCGGCTCGAGGGCCTGATCACGTTCAGCGAGAACGACATCCCGGTGCATGCAACGGATACGGTGACCGACACAGAGGCAGGCGGGCCACCGCAGCTTGGCAGCAGCCCGCCGCCTCAGTTTCGCGAGCGATTGACCGTCGCCCAGGCCATGAAAGAGGTTGAGGATGGGCTGCAGGGCGGCGCCTATCGACCGGTGGTGTTTGCCGGCCCGGTGAGCGAGGAGACGGCCTTCGCGATCGCCGAAGCATCCTACGATCTCCCCGGCGTCGAGCTGGTGATCGAACCGGTGCGCGAGTACCTGAGCGGGACGCTGACCTCGCACGTCATGGGCTTCATGGGACCGATTCCGCAGGAGCACGTGGAAGACTACGAGGCCGAGGGCTACCGCGCTGACGACCAGGTCGGTCTTTCGGGCGTCGAGTTAACCTTCGAGAAAGCGCTGCGCGGTCAAAACGGCAGCCGCAACATCGAGGTCGACGTCAACGGACGTGAGGTTCGCACGGTTGGCGACATCTTCCCCAGCGAGGCGGGCGATAACCTGGTGCTGACGCTGGATGCGCGCCTGCAGGCATTGATGGAGGACGCGCTGCAAAAGGGCCTTGACAGCGTCAAGGCTAACGTCGGTGTTGCCATCGCCATGGATCCGCGCAACGGCGAGATCCTGGGCATGGTCAGCCTGCCGTCCTACGACAACAACCTGTTTGCCGACGGCATCACGGCCGACGAGTACGACGCGCTGATCAACGACGATAACCGTCCTCTGTTGAACCACGCCATCAGCGCGCTGTATCCGCCCGGCTCGACGTTCAAGATCGTGACGGCGTCGGCCGGTTTGCAGGAAGGGGTCATCGATGAGCGCACACGGCTGGGCGACAGCTTCGACGGGCGGGTCGATGGCTTGATCTATGTGGACAATCGGTTCTTCCCCGACGACCCGCGCTACGCCCAGCCTTTCTACTGCTGGATCCACACCTACGGCACCGGGCACTATCAAGTCAACGTGCGTGAGGCGCTGGCGGTGTCCTGCGACGTGTTCATGTACCAGGTAGCGGGCGGCTACCGCAAGACGTTCGAGGGGGTCGGCATCGACAAGATGGTCGAGTACACCCAGCAGTTCGGTTTTGGCGATGTCACCGGGATCGACCTGCCGGGCGAGAACCCCGGACTGGTGCCCACGCCGCGCTGGAAACGCCTGACCTACGCCGAGACCTGGGCTGCTGGCGACACGTACAACATGGCGATCGGCCAGGGCGCAATGCTGGCAACACCTTTGCAGGTTCTCAACGCGACCGCAGCGATAGCCAACGGCGGCCATCTGTACAAGCCGCAAATCGTGCGCCAGATCGTGGACGTGAACGGCAACGTGGTCGACGATTTCAAGCCTGAGTTGATCCACGATCTGCCGGTCGATCCCGACTACGTGGCCGTTGTGCAGGACGGCATGTGGGGCGCGGTCAACTATCCCAACGGCACTGCCAAGGCGCTCAGCGTGCCGGGCGTCTCGGTCGCGGCCAAGACAGGCACGGCGGAGTTCTTCGACCCCAAGATCGGCACACTGCCCAACAACCGGCTGCCAACCCACGCCTGGATCACAGCCTACGCCCCCTTCGAGGATCCGGAGATCGCGGTGGTGGTCTTTGTGTACAACGGCGGCGAGGGATCGGCTACCGCACTGCCTGTGGCACAGGACATCCTGCGCGGCTACTTTGCGCTGAAGAACCCGCCGCAGCCGGCCGAGGCGGCTGACCCTGCTGCCGACCAGGCGCTGCCTGACCAGGTGCCGGCGCCAGCTGACGCCGCAGCGCCGGGGGCGGCGAATAATGCGTCTCAACCTGCGTCGTTTCGACTTTGTGCTGCTGGCCTGTACGCTGGCCATGTCTCTCTTCGGGATTGCGATGGTCTACAGCGCAACGCTGAACGTCCCGACCTACAGATCCTATCCTGTCCGGCAGATCGCCTACGTCCTGATCGGCATCGTTCTGTTGATCGCGACGGCTGCTTTCGACTACCGCCTGCTGACCGCGCTGCAGTGGCCGCTGCTGATCATCATGCTGGCAGGGCTGGCCGCCGTGGCGGTGCTGGGGCAGGTGCGCGGCGGCACGGCAGGCTGGTTCGACGCCGGTGTCGTGCTGGTGCAGCCGGCCGAGATCGCCAAGGTGCTGTTCGTCCTGGTCTTTGCGCAGTACCTGAGCAGCCGCCACGACCAGATGCACAAGCCGCAATGGGTGGTGCTGGCGTTTGTGCTGATCGGCCTGCCGGTGGCGCTGATCTACCTCCAGCCTGACCTGGGAACGGCCATGGTGTTCATCGTGATCGGCGCGATCATGCTGTTCGCGGCCGATTTGCCGTGGGCGTACATCATCGCGACCGCGGTAGCCGCGGCGCTGATGGTGCCTGTTGTGTGGAACAATCTCCAGTCATACATGCAGACGCGCATCCTGACCTTCCTGGACCCGGCCAGCGACCCGGATGCCAGCTTCAACGTCGCCCAGGCGCTGATCAGCATCGGCAACGGCGGGCTGCTGGGCAAGGGATTCGCACAGGGCAGCCAGAGCCAGCTCCACTTTCTACGGGTCCGCTACGCCGACTTCATCTTCAGCGTCATCGCCGAGGAGCTTGGCTTTGTGGGCGCGCTGATCCTGATCGTGCTGCTGGCGGTCCTGCTGCTGCGCCTGTTCACCATCGCCGACCAGGCCCGTGACAACTTCGGTCGCTATCTGGTGGTCGGCATCGCCGCCATGATCATGTTCCAGGGCATCGTCAGCATCGGCATGAACCTGGGCCTGCTGCCCGTGACCGGCATCACGCTTCCCTTCATCAGCTACGGCGGCTCCTCGCTGCTGACCCTGATGATCGGCATCGGGCTGGCGGAAAGCGTGGCGATGCGCAGCAGGAAGATCGAGTTCGATTAGAACAGGGATGGCAGGGAAAGAAGGGAAAGCAGGGAAAGGAAGGAAACAGGCGGAACAAGCAAGGAGCGCTTCATCCCTCGTTTCCCTTATTTCCCTCCTTTCCCTGCTTGACGCCTCCCAGTGCCCGTGTTATAATCCCGCCAATTGAACAACCACGACCTTGACGGAGACAAGTAGTCTGACGGTCGAATTCCAGAGAGTTGCCGGTCGGTGCGAGGCAACAGCCGCGGCAGACGAAATCCACTCCCGAGTCCCCGAACGGAACGGCGCGGAGGCTGCGCCAAGTATGGTCGGGCGAGCGGCTCCCGTTAGCGAGCCTGGGCCCATAGGCCCGCTGAGGCTGCGGCGACGCTGCGGCGAAACCAGGTGGCACCACGAGCGCCCCCTCGTCCTGGAAGACGACGGGGCGTTTTTGTATGGCTGGATGGAGGACCTATGCTAGACATCAAATTGCTTCGCGAGGAGCCTGAGTTCGTCAGGCAGCAGATGGCGGCGCTGCAGGACACCGATGCCCCGGTAGACAGGGCGCTGGCGCTGGACGAGGAACGCCGGCAACTGCTCATGCAGGTGGAAGAGTTGAAGGCCCGCCGCAACACGGAGAGCAAGCGCATCGGCCAGCTCATGCGCGAGGGCCAGCGAGCGGAAGCCGAGACGCTCAGGGCCGAGATGAGCGGCGTCGGCGACGAGATCAAGGGGTTGGACGACCGCCTGCGTATCATCGACGAGGAACTGTTTGCCGCGATGAGCCGCATCCCCAACCTGCCGCTGCCCAGCGTGCCCGTCGGCGTGGACGACCGCGAAAACGTCGTGGTGCGCAGCGAAGGCACGCTGCGCAGCTTCGATTTCGAGCCGCTGCCGCACTGGGAGATAGGCGAGGCGCTGGGCATCATCGACTTCGAGCGCGGCGTCAAGCTGTCGGGCAGCCGCTTCTACGTGCTGAAGGGTCTCGGCGCGCGCCTTGCAGCGGGCGCTGATCACCTGGATGCTGGACGTTCACCTGCGCCAGGGGTACGAAGAGGTCTACGTCCCATTCGTGGTGCGCGAGCAGTGTCTGTTCGGCACCGGTAGCCTGCCCAAGTTTGCTGAAACGCTTTATCGCGACATCGAGGACGACCTGTGGCTGATCCCGACCGCCGAGGTGCCGGTAACGAACCTGTATCGCGACGAGATTCTGCCGCCGGGCAGCCTGCCGATCTACCACGTGGCGTACACGCCCTGCTTCCGCCGTGAGCGCATGTCGGCCGGGCGCGATGTGCGCGGTATCAAGCGCGGCCACCAGTTCGACAAGGTGGAGATGGTGAAGTTCGTTGAGCCGGAGCAAGGCGAGGCCGAGCTCGCCTCGCTGATCGCCGACGCCGAGGAGATCTGCCGCCTGCTGGGGATTCCCTACCGCGTGGTGCAGATGTGCACCGGCGACCTGAGCTTCGTGGCCGCCGCCAAATTCGACCTGGAGATGTGGGCGCCCGGCGTGCAGGAGTGGCTGGAGGTCAGCTCGTGCTCGCTCTTCACCGATTTCCAGGCCCGGCGCGCCAACATCCGTTACCGGCCTGAGGAAGGCGCAAAGCCGCGCCACGTCTACACGCTGAACGGATCGGGGTTGGCCCTGCCGCGGGTCGTCATCGCAATCCTGGAAACCTACCAGCAGCCTGACGGCAGCGTTGTTGTGCCGGAGGTGCTGCGGCCCTACATGGGCGGGGTGGAGGTGATCCGGTAGATTGGTAGATTGGTAGGTTGGTAGGGCGATCGTGTCGGGTACCGAATCTACCAAGTTCCCAATCTACCAGTTTCCCAGCCTATTTCCCAATCTGCCAGTTTCCCAATCTACCAATCTACCGGTGCTCTGCTTTGACTGAAAACGTGCCCTGTGCTACAATGCAGCGGTCTTGAGGGACAGGAGCTAGAGCCCGGAGGGATGGCCGAGTGGACTATGGCGGCTGTCTTGAAAACAGCTGTGGCAGCAATGTCACCGGGGGTTCGAATCCCTCTCCCTCCGCCTGACCAGTAACCAGTATTCAGTGATCAGTAAACAGTCCTGTTCTGTCGAACCCGGATTGTTCACCATGCATTGATCACCGATCACTGATTACCGATAACTGAATACGGGGAGGTCGCATAGCCCGGTCGAGTGCGCCCGCCTGCTAAGTGGGTAGGGGCCTTTAAAGTCCCTCGAGGGTTCAAATCCCTCCCTCCCCGCCACCATGTCCCAGTAGCTCAGTGGATTAGAGCGCTTCCCTGCGGAGGAAGAGGTCACAGGTTCGAGTCCTGTCTGGGATACAAACGCACGCCCCTCGGACAAATCCCAGGGGCGTGTTTACTTTCAACGGTACTCTCTCACGATTGTTGCAAAGTTTGGCATCGGCAGCATAATTGAACTGCTTGTATTCTAGTGACATGGTTTTCTAGCAGCCTTCAAATCAAGGAGATAGTGCCATGACCGGCGACATTAAAGACTCACTTCCTTGAACAATTAACCAATCGCTTTGGAAAGCTACACAAACTACCTCGTTCGCAGTCCATTTACGAAATAGGTAAACATGATCGGGGACCCATACATTCGATATTCGAAGCTCCACAGTGGATACAAGACATTCTACGGGCTCAGACAAGAGGACCTTCAGACTATTGAGGGCGCTCATCATTCATTTGTTTCCTATGGAGTGATCAGTCTGAGCCATTGCTTGTCCCGTTTTCAGAGTTCGAAAGGAGTAACGAATAGCAACTCCAGCACCTGATGGACAATACAAGGTCCAGGTCTATATCAACGAACGGCACCGATCTGTATATTGCACGGTCCGGACGCTTCGGTGTAGAGGCTACTTCGGATGGGAAGCGCTTGAGGCTGCAATACACTTGAGTAATATCGGAGAAGTGCCAGATATTTCTCACTCGCAGGCGCAGACATTTACTCGGCGCAATCGGAATAGCGAAAGGGACATGACGTACAGTTCACTTCAAACGATACCGCATTAAACTAGATTGGTCGTTCGCTGATTCGCTTTAGTGCCGTCCTGATCCACCATACGGATCAGATGCTGGCAACGTCCTGCGCGAGGTGGATGTCATATGGATGAGGGTTCAAAACGAGTTGAGCACTTTTCGAAGTAGAACCTCCACACCAATCTACTCGGGGCTTCGCGGGGACTCAATGACATCCGCCTTCTTGCGCCAAATCTTCGCCCACGATACAGTATTGTCTCAAACAGTGCTAGACGGTCTGCCTATTGGCGGCAACTAAATCGACCTACGTTTCGGACTAGTGGACTCAACGAGATGTACGTTCCTGGAATACAACGATGTGTACGGATGGTACAGACGATTGAAGACATAAGGCATAGTGCAACTTTGACGAAGGTTACGCTGAATGAAGATTTCTGAGACCTATTCTCATATCAACGGCCTTGAGTATCTGATATTCCCTGAAGCCCAGACATCTGGAGCGAGTTGCAGACTATTGTTGCTGCCGCCGATGCTGAGAGAAGTGTACTGTCGCAGTACAAAAAAGTGCATCACATGAAGAAGAGTGGCTTCACAGCCCAGAAACTTGGCGGAGTTCAGTACGCTATTCGCATCCAACGGATGGAGAGAAGAATCAGCAGATTATTGGGTTACTCGCGGGGAAAAGTTAGCTCGAAGGACGTTGGGGATAAAGAGTCACGAACAGCAAGCTGCAATTGGTCAAGCCCCGGGCGAACTTCCGATTATGGAACATGTGCAAATCGGTCACGTAAAGATCGCGTCGCTGTCGAGGTTCAGTTTGGTGAAGATCCACTAGCGACATACGACCTGTTCGTCAAGCCTTGCCTTTTACGTAGGTGATCAGATCGACGTCGGTGTGGAAATACTTCCCATGAAGGCACTTCAAACTGAGATGAGTTCAGGAGTTGCCTATTACGAGGGCGAACTCTACAATGTCGTCCGTCAAGGTCGTGGTGTTCCTGGGGTTCCACTGGTAATTGTCGGAATCGAACCCTGACTAGGTGCCTCCAACAGACAAAAAGACCGTGCGCCCAAATTAGGTCGCACGGTCTTCTAGTCCATGACATTGTTGTCGAGCGGTACCGGTCTTTCGGTGTTACTGTAGAGTACTACCGCACTTGCCGCAGAAACGGTCGCCTGCCTGCACCTTGGTTCCACACTGCGGGCAGAAGTTGATCGAAGCGGCGCCGGCGGGCACTGGCTCGCGCTGCATAGGTTTCGGCGGGCCGTTGCCGTTGACGTGGCGCAGCGCAGCGATCTCAGCCTCCAGCAGCGCGTCCAGCTCGGGGTCCGCTTCAGCCGCCTGCAATGCATCGATCTCCTTGAGCACCGCCACGGCCTGCGCCTTGAGCTGCGTGTCGAAGATGTTGTAGTCGCTTTCCGAGACCTTGCCAACATCGAAGTCGAAGCGCAGCTCGCGGATCGCCTGATAGACGGCGTCGCGTTGCGTTTCCAGCTCTACCAGCGGATCGGCCACGGTGTCGAGGTCTTCCATGATCTCGACACCCTCCGGGTCTTCACGCTCCCGGACCAGGGGCAGCGCGATGGCGGCAACGGCGATGCCGATCAGAGCCAGCGCGCCGACGATAATAACGAATACCATGGGGTTCTACTCACCGTTTATGCAGGCTGAGCGCTGCGCGGCACGCGGTTGCGCACCTCGGAACGCTGCGTCTGCGGTTCGTGCGGCCAGAGAGCCGCCAGCGTCCCGAGAATCATCACCACGCCGCCGATCCACATCCAGCTCATCAACGGGTTGACGTAGGCTTTGAAGGACGCGCTTTCGCCGTTGCCCTCCCAGCCTGCCAGCACCACATACAGATCCTCCCGCAGTCCCATGCGGATAGAAATCTCGTTGGTCGGCTGATCGCGGCCTCCGATTGTGTTATAGAAGTTCATGCCGGGCGAGATCTCGCCGACCTGTTTGCCGTTGCGGCTGATCAGCAGGATGGCCTCCACCTTGTCAAAGGTGGAGCCGGGAGTCTGGCGCATCCCCAGCGTCAGGCTGTAGTCATCGATCTGCATCGACTCGCCGACCTGCACGAATTGGCCTGCGCCTCGGTCTGATAGGCGTTGGCTCCGATGATGGCAACCATGATCAGAATGACGCCGAAGTGGACGATGTAGCCGCCGTAGCGGCGCTGGTTGCGGCGCAATAACTGGTAGAGCGCGCCCGGCCAGCTTTCACCCTTGTTGCGCCGGCGCACCTTGCCGCCGCGGTAGAACTCCTGCAAGATCCCGCCAAGGACAAAGCCCGCCACGCCAAACGAGAGCATCGGATAGATCCGCTGAATGCCCAGCGGATAGACCAGGATCATCGTGCCTAGACCGAACAACAGCGGGAAGGTGAAGTTCTTGCGCAGCGTCTCGGTGCTGGAGCGGCGCCAACTCAACAGCGGCGCGCTGCCCATCAGCGCAATCAACAGAATGAACAGCGGGCCGGTTACCTTGTTGAACCAGGGCGCCGCAAAGGACATCTTCTCGACCGGCAGGAAGTTGCTGAACAGGTCCGAGATGATGGGGTAGAACGTGCCGAACAGCGTCACAAACGCGATACCCAAGAACAGCAGGTTGTTGAACAGGAACGCCGACTCGCGGCTCAGCACGCTGTCGAGCTGGTTCGAGCTTCGCAGCAGCGGCAGCCGCGTCCACAGCAACGCCAGATAGCCGAACATGCTCAACACGATAAAGGAGAAAAAGAGCGGTCCGATGTTTGAGAGCGCAAACGCGTGCACCGACTCGATCACCCCGCTGCGCGTGATGAACGTGCCGATGATGGTCAGCTCAAAAGTCAGGAACACCAGCACCAGGTTCCACACCTTCAACATGCCGCGCCGTTCCTGGATCATGATCGAGTGCAGGAAGGCGGTTGCGGTCAGCCACGGCAGGAAGCTGGCGTTCTCGACCGGATCCCAGGCCCAGTAGCCGCCCCAACCCAGTTCGACGTACGCCCACTGCGAGCCCATCAAAATGCCCGCCGTCAGGAACATCCACGGCACCAGCGTCCAGCGCCGGATTGCCCGCACCCAGCCGTTGCCCAACTGTCGGGTAACCAGCGCCGCGACGGCGAACGCAAACGGGATGATCAGCCCGATCCAGCCCAGATAGAGCATCACCGGATGGATGACCATCCAGTAGTTCTGCAGGAGCGGGTTTAGCCCGGAGCCGTCGCTGATCATGGCAGGCACTGCCCCGGCCGGCGCAAACGTCGCGCCCAGCGTCGTGCCGTCGGGCATCAGCCACAGGCGGTTGAAAGCGTTGGCAGCAAACAGCAGCACGGTGAGGAAGAACAGTTGCACGGCCAGCAGAACCGCGGTGACGTAGGGCCGCAGGATCGGCTGATGCTTCCACTGGCCGATAGTCACGGCCGTCGCGTAGCCGGACAGGATCAGCGTCCAGAACAGCAGCGACCCCGCCTGGCCGCCCCAGAACGCCGCGATGTTGAAGAAGACCGACTGGTCGTTGCTGACCACGTTGGCCACGTATGCCAGGCTGTAATCGCGCCGCAACAGCGAGATGATCAGGATCAGGCTGGCCAGAGCAACGAACCCGCTCACCACATAGAGCGCATTGCGGCCAGCCACAACCAACTCGTAGCGCCCCTGCCGGGCGCCGATGAGATTGGAGGCAATGCCGAACAAGGCAACCACAAAAGCTATAACGAGTGCAAGCAAGCCAAGATCAGCCATGATAGTCCTTTCGTCACACAGTTCGCAATATGCATCTAGCTTGGCTCTTCAGCCAGTGCGTCGAGGATGGCCACTGTGAGCTGGTCGCGTGTCACAGCGCCCACAAAAACCTGGGATATCTCGCCGTTGCGATTGACGACAAACGTCTCCGGCAGCCCCTGCACGCCGTAGGCGTTGTAAATGCGGCCCTGAATGTCGTCGCCGTTGGGATAGGTAATATCGTAGCGATCGATCCACTCCAGGTTGAGCGGCTTTTGGTCGAGGTAGTCCACGCCGAGAAAGACAACGTCCTCGTCCTTGAAATCGCGCCACGCCTGCTCCAGCTCGGTGGCCTCGTCCTTGCAGCTGATGCACCAGGTCGCCCAGAAGTTGACAACTACCACCTTGCCTTCGAGATCGGAAAGGCGATACTGCTCGCCGTCGAACGACGTGAGGCTGAAATCGGGCGCCTTGCCGGCCTCCACCCGGTCATCGCCGGCAGTCAGGAGACCATATCCCAGGATTCCCACGAACAGCAGCGCAACGATCAGAACGAGATACTTGCCGAAGCCACGCCGCTTGTCTTCAGCAGGCGGGATCTGACCATCGATGTTATTCGTCATTGCTTCAACGCTCCATCATACACTAATCCAATTCCTCAAGGTCGGCCTCGACCCGCGCCAGATACGCATCGCCGGCCGTCTGCTCGGCTGGCGTGACAGCCACAGGCTTTGGCGCCGGGTGGCGCTCCAGCGGTACACCATTGCACCGACCGCCACGGCCGCCGCCAACACCAGGGCGATGGGCAGAATCCAGCCTCCCAACAAGTTCAGACCTTCACGCGGCGGCTCGCCCAGAACTACTGGTCCGTATTGCGCCACAAACTCGTCCATGATCTGGGCCTTCGGCACGCCTTTCGCTCAGCTTCTCGCCGATCACCTGGCGCATCTGCTCGCAGGCTTGCAGCTCGCAGGTGTCAAGACGCACGCCGTTGCACAACGGGCAGTACAGATCATGGCAACTGCGTTGATCTCCTCCGGTGTTGGCGGCTGCTGGGCCAATGCAATAGCTGGCGCGGCCAGCAACAACAGGCAAAGACCGGCCAACAGCAGGATATGAACAGGCGACAGGGAGGTTTTGGGGGTCATAAGAATCGACTCACACACTTCGGGGTTCAAGCAGTTCTGTCTGACATTATCAGAAGGTTCTGCAATTATACCACAAGCGCCGGGGTTTGCCAGTTCCACGTCACGAACTCTGCCGGGCCGGCACGTATTCACCTGACTGAAGGAAATTTGACAAGGGCTGCGAATTGCAGTACAACCAGACATAAGCTATCGGTCCAATCATCGCCCGTTCTTATTTATCAGATATTGGAGGACCCCATGGTTTCCAGGACTCGTCTCAAACTCATCCTCATGGCGGTGCTGTTGGTTGCGCTTCTCGTGCCGGTGATGCCAGCAGCGGCGGCCCCAGACTACCAGGGCGGCGTTCACATCGTCCAGCGCGGCGAGAACTTGAGCATGATCGCCCAGCGCTACGGCGTGAGCCCCGCCGCGCTCGCCCAGGCCAACGGCATAAGCAATCCCAACCTCATCTACACCGGCCAGCGTCTCGTCATTCCTGGCGCCGGCGGAGGCAACAGCAGTGGCGGAGGGGGAGCGGCCAGCGGCGGCATACACATCGTCCAGCGAGGCGAGAACCTCAGCAGCATTGCGCAACGGTACGGCACCTCTACCGCAGCCTTAGCCAGAGCCAACAGCATCAGCAACCCCAATCACATCTATGTTGGCCAGAGGCTGGTTCTGACAAGCAGTGGAGGCGCGAAGCGCGCCGCCCTCATGCCAGCGCCGCCGCGCCCAGCAACCCGGTGGTCTCGAACGCCGGCAGCGTGGCGAGCGCGCTGGATCGACATCAACCTGAGCACCCAGTCGCTGACGGCCTACGAGGGCAATACGCCCGTGTTCAACACGTTGGTCAGCACCGGCTCCACATTCCCGACACCTGTAGGAACGTACCACATCCAGTACAAGGTACGATCGCAGCGCATGACCGGACCCGGCTACGACCTGCCCAACGTCCCCTGGGTCATGTATTTCACCAACCGCGGCCACGCCATCCACGGCGCCTACTGGCACAACAACTTCGGCCATCCCATGAGCCACGGCTGTGTCAACATGCGCCCCTCCGAGGCCGAGTGGCTGTACAACTTCACTCCCAACGGCGCGACAGTGGTCGTCCACCGTTAGCGATCAGGTCGCCGATCACAAGAGACGCCTGGAACCCAGTTCCGGGCGTCTTTTTTTGTCTATTGGACCGGTCGAACGAGGGCGGCGCGCAGCCAATCGACAGCGCCCCACAAGAGTCAGCCGGCTGCCAGTAACAGGATCATACAGGGCAGACACCCAACCCTTCCGGGCGCCGGCATCTGCTCGCAGTTCCCTGTACACCGTTTACGGATCACAGACCACCACCCGCGCCGTTCATCACCTTCTGCTCGATGGCATCAGCGACCGCCATGACGCGCATCGCATCGGCCGCGCCTACCAGCGGAGAACGCCCCTCGCGGATGCAGGCCAGGAAGTGGTGCAACTCGGCGTGCAGCGGCTCGATCTGCGGCACATAGACCTGCTCGATCAGGCCCTCCTGCCGGTAGAGGACCTCGCCGTGCTGGGCGAAGTAGTCGGCAGCTGACTGGCGGTGGATCATCACGGTGCGCGTCAGGAAATCGGCGACGACGAAGGCCTCGGCGCAGGTGACGGCCATCTGGCGCACCTTGTGCTGGGTCACCTTGCTAGCCGACAGGCTGGCGACCTTCCCGTTGGCGAACGTCAGCAGCGCCAT
The DNA here is from genome assembly GCA_041391245.1 of Caldilineales bacterium. Taxonomy (GTDB): domain Bacteria; phylum Chloroflexota; class Anaerolineae; order JAAEKA01; family JAAEKA01; genus JACKBK01. The sequence continues at coordinate 40,496 of JAWKOJ010000028.1, read as the reverse complement.
GACGTGATCGGGCTGCGGCGAACGAATGCGGCTGCCGGTGGCTTGAATGGTCGCCAGCGGATCGCGGACCAGCGTCAGAATCAGGTCGAGATCGTGCACCATCAGGTCGTAGACCACGCTGACATCGGCTGCGCGGCTGGCAAACGGGCTGAGGCGGCGAGCCTCGACCGCCAGAATGGTGTGGTCGGCCAGCACGTTGGCCAGCTCAACGAAGGTCGGGTTGAAGCGTTCGACGTGGCCGACCTGCAGGATCAGCCCGGACGAGGCGGCCGCGGCGGCCAGCTCCGTGGCTTCGGCCGCTGACGCGGCCAGCGGCTTTTCCATCAACAGGTGGATACCGCGCGCCACGCAGTCCAATCCGATCTGGTGGTGCAAGGTCGTAGGCGCGGCGATGCTGACGGCCTCGACCCGATCCAACAGGTCGCGATAGTCGGTGAACGCCTCCACCTCGTAGCGGCCGGCGATCTCCTCGGCCCGCTCCGGTTGGTGTCAGCGACGCCTATCAGCGCGCTGCCGGGGCTGGACGCGTAGATGCGTGCGTGGTGTTGCCCCATGTTGCCGACGCCGATGACGCCGGTGCGGACAGGTTGCGTCACGCCCGTTCTCCTTCCAACGCGAACTCATACTCGCGGCCGCAGGACGGGCAGTGGAACAGGCCGCGTCCCGGATGGGCTTCCACCAGCCGCTCGCCGCAGGCACAGACATAGCCGGCCAGCCGGGCCGGGTTGCCGCGCACCAGGCCATGCTCGGGCACGCTGCGGGTCACGACTGCGCCTGCACCAACCATGGCAAAGCGCCCGATGGTGACGTGTGGCAGCACCACACATCCTGCCCCCAACGACGCGCCGTAGCCAACCGCAATGGGCCCGACCTGCCAGTCGGCATCGGTCTTGAGTGCGCCCTGGGGTGTGATGGCCCGCGGCAGCAGGTCGTTGGCCAGGATCGCGCCCGGTCCCACGAAAACGCCATCGGCCAGTTCCACGCCGTGATACAGCATTGCGCCGTTCTGCAGCTTGCAGCGGTCGCCGACCACCACGTCGAAGTCTACGTAGACGCCTTTGCCGAGGATGCACTCGCGGCCGATCCGTGCACCTTCTCTTACCTGCGCCTGATGCCAGATCTGCGTGCCTTCGCCAACCGTGGCCAGGGGGGAAACTTCAGCCGAGGGATGAACTCGTATCATTAAACATTCGCTCCGAACAGGGTTGCGCAGCCAGTAGCCGCGGCGCAGTTTACCACCAAAGCCCGTCGCTGGCGATTCCGTCAGACCGGCAACGACACCCGCCCCATCAGCCGTGCAGCCGATGAGGCGGGAAGGTCGCGCGATTCACGCAGTTCAGGGTTCTGGCCGGTGTTCCACCATGCCATCGCCGGCTCGGTCGGGAGACCGGCCGCAGCGTCGGGTCTGGTCAGGAGACCGGCCGCACAGCGTCGGGTCTGGTCAGGAGACCGGCCGCAGCATCGCAGGGAACTGGATGCGGGCATGCAGGAGACCGGTCAGAGCAACTGCGCAGGTCCTGCCGGAGTCGAAGCCGGCGCTACTGCTGTCCTTTGACTACTATCGGCAGGAAGAGCGAGCGAACAGGTCGATGGGCGAAGTCCACCGTCACCGGATAGCCAGCGGTCACGAAGTAGCTGTTGTCGCTGTTGGGGGCCGCAACATAACCTGACGGGGCGAACTCTGTCACCCGGTAGGCAACGTTCGGCGCCAGGAAGTCGAACAGATAGCGGCCGCTGCTGGTCGTCACCTGCAGGCCGATCAGCGTGCCCGATGGATTGCGTAGTTCGACGCGGGCGTTGGCCAGCGCCTGGTCGGTTCCCAGTGTGTACACACCGTTGCCGTCCACGTCATGGAAGACGATGCCCTGGATCGCCCCGTAAGGCGACAGAGTCGCGGTCGGTGTAGCCGTCGGCGTGCGGGTCGGCGTGGCCGTGTTGGTCGGCGTCGAAGTCGGCGATGCTGTGTGAGTCGCCGTCGCGGTCGCGGTCGGTGTGCGCGTCGGCGTGTTGGTGGGTGTAGCCGTGGCCGTGCGCGTCGCCGTGGCAGTGGGCGTGTTGGTAGCTGTCGAGGTGGCAGTCGCCTGCTGGGTCGCCGTCGAGGTGGCGGTGGGAGTCTGCGAGGGCGTCCAGGTAGGCGTCGGCGTGCGCGTCGGTCCATTGGTGGGAGTTGCTGTCGCAACGCCGGTGGGCGTCGGCAGCGGATCCGGGCCGCCCAGCTTCTTCACCTCGACGAAGTGAATCCACTCGTTGCCGTCGTTGGCGCCGCTGTCGCTGCGGCTGTCGATCACGAAGTCCACACCGCCGGCCATGCCGTTGGAGAACTGCGTGTCGCTGAGCTGGAAGGTGACCGTCACGAACGCGCCGGTGTTGGTCTTCTGCACCCAGGGATCGCTGCCGCCGCTGGGAATCGCGGCCTGCTGCACGCCGGCGCTGTCCAGGTACTTCAATGTCCAGCGGTCGGCGCCGCTGTTCCAGTAGGTGACCTTGATCTCGACCTGGTTGTTCAGGCCGTAGATGTAGCCGTCGTCGATGGAAAAGGCCATCAGAGGGTTGTTGCTGCCCTGATCCGTGCGCCGGATCACCCAGGCTTCGGACGCGCTGTCGGGGAGAGCCGGGTTATGCGCGTTGGCAAAACAGGGATAGCCCGCCGGGCCAGGCGCCCCTGCTGGACAGAGCCCCAGCCCCACCGGCTGGCCGCCTTCCGTGGCCTGGTTGGTCTCCGGCACAGTGCGCGCGTTGGGCGCATCGTCCCGCTGGTAGAGCCAGAACTGGTAGTTGCCCAGTTGCGGGTACTCGCTGGTGTACTCGACATCGCCGGTGTCGCCGTAGCGCAGGGGATTGCGGTGGTCGCGCATGGCGACCCAGACCGACGGCGTGTCGGTCAGATCCTTGCCGATCCACTGGTTAGCCCAGCTCATCAGGTTGGTGAACTCGGTGTTGGGCGATCCGCCGGGCAGCACCAGACGTTCGCCGAACTCGGACATGCGGATGTAATCGGCCTTCTTGTCCATGCCGTTGAGCAGCCCCCACAAGAACTCGGTCTTGGTAGGCAGCATGTAGCCATAGGTCTCGAAGCCGATGGGCACGCGGTTGCTGAACTGCACGAGTTGGTCGTAGGAGCCGGCGCAGTTGTAATCAACCCCCGGCCGGTCGCAGGCCAGCGCGACGTTGGTGTCGGCGTACAGACCGTTGAGCGACAGGCCAACGCCGTGTTCGGCGGCGTAGGTTGAGAACTCCTTGCGCTCGCGCGGCACGAACTGGAAGGGCGCCATCTGCAGAAGCACGCTCTTGGTCAGCGCCCCGCCCTGGCTAAACGCCGAGATGTACATATCGGTGATGGCGTTGACGGTGCTGATCCACAGATCAGAGTTCAGCCCGGCCGCCTGCGAAGCCGGGTCGTCGATCTCGTCGGTGGCCCGCGTCTCACCCCAGATGCCGGTGCCGATGCCGATGAACTCGACGCGGCTGTCGTTCCTGTAGCGCGCCGCCAGAGCCTGGACGAAGGTCTGGTAGGGCTGTTTGTACTCGGGCGCCCAGAACCTCAACATGCGCGGCGTCACGTTGAGCGTCACGTTGTCCACGAACAGGCTGGTGGGCGCGCTGCCGTTGTTGTTGAGGGTGAAGCGCAGTTCAACCCAACGATTCTCGTAGGGTGTCAGGTCCAGCGTGTGCTGCTGCCAGACGTCGCGCGCGCCGGCGCTGGTGTTGGTCTGGATGGTGCTGATGACGCTGCCGTTCTCCAGCAGCTCGACGCGCCACGTGTCCGATGCGCTGCCGGGCGCTTCCGCCGTTTCCATGCGCCACCAGTAGCTGATGGTGGCGTTGCTCAGATACGCCGGAATTCGGAACGTGTACTGGCGCAGCAGCGCCGTCGATCCGGTGTTGCCGCCGAGCTTGGCCGCCAGGCTGCCGGCGAACACCGGGTTGTTGACCGTCGTCACCGGTCCTGAGGTGAACCAGTCGGCCAGCCCGTTCTCAAAACCGCCGCCGTAGATCTGGTCGGTTGTCACGCCGTTGTACCAGACGGCAGGGTTGCCGCGCACGAAACCCGGCGAAGGCAGCCCGCCGTTGCCGCTGCGCCCTTCCGCGGTCACGATGGATATGCCCACCTTCTTGCCGTTGATAGCATGCTGGGCCAGGTAGGTGTCGATGGACGACCAGTTGAACACGCCGGGGTCGGGGTTCAGCACCCGCCACCAGAAGAACTGCAGGTCGCCAGCGTTGTGAAACTGCGCCGGGTTCAGATTCTGGCTGCCGGCGATATAGAAGCCGGGCTGGGCGCCGGGCGGAACGTCCAGCGGTTGGTTATCAGCCTGTGTCCGGGCAGCCAGGCCACCGGACGCGAGAACGACAACCGCAATGGCTGCCAGATAGATAAGGGTCTTGAGTTTCATACGATCGTTTTCCTCGTTGCGCCGTGCTGCTCGCGCACCGAACGGGCGCGCGCATAGCGCGATGATTCTGACATCTCCGCATCGATTGTCAATTGGGTGACAGGGAGCCAGCCCGCTTGGGAACGCGAAAGCCCGAGACCGGGAGTCTGGCGACTGCTGGAAGGTTTCCCCGAAGACAGCGGCTAGCGGATGCTCAGCCGGAGTTGTTGCCCGCGACCACCACCGGAATGGTCTTCAGCATGATGGAGATATCCTGGCGGATCGACCTGTTGTCGATGTACTCGATATCGAGGCGAATGATCTCGTCGAACGCCAGCGCGCTGCGTCCGCTGATTTGCGCCAGGCCGGTGAGACCGGGAGGAACCTCAAGCCGGCGGAAGTGCCAGTCCTTGTAGTTCTCCAGCTCGTAGTCGGCCCAGGCCCGCGGCCCAACGAAGCTCATATCGCCGCGCAGGATGTTGTAAAGCTGCGGCAGCTCGTCCAGGCTTGACATGCGCAGGAAGCGACCCACGCGAGTGACCTCCTGGCCGTTGCTTTGCGGCTTGTAAAGACCCTTGGTGGCCAGTACATCGTCCGCGCCGCTGGCATAGCGGCGGGCATACTCGCGATGCACCTCCGCGTGGTTGGCGCCGTAGCTCATCGAGCGGAACTTGAAGAAGTTGAACGGCCGCGCGTAACGCCCCGTTCGACGCTGCACGAAGAGCACCGGTCCGCGACTGTCCACCTTGATGGCGGCCGCGATGAGCACCAGCAGCGGCGAGAGCAACACCAGCAGCGTCGTGGCCAGTGCAACGTCAAACACGCGCTTAAGCCGCTCGTAGGGTATCGAACGATCGCGCGTGCTTTCCACGGGATGGTAAGACTCTTCGTACCAGGTAGCCATTCGGGGTGGTGCTTCCAGCATCGTCGTGCCTCCAGATTCGTGACTTTCGCATTCACCCATAGCGTACGATGTCTTCATGAATTCTGGATGAATATAGAGGGCAGTGCAAATGACAATTCATTCACACCGCGCCTCGGGCGGCACCAAGTGCCTGGTTTTTCGGAAGCGGCAGGGTTGCGCCTTGCTGGCAAGCCTGCCGCGGGACGTTTGTACAAGCCGGCCGTCTATCAGCCTCGGTTCACCATAGGCAGGTAGAGCTTGAGGTATGGATAGTGCGACAGGTCGGTAGTCACGGCTGCACCGGCGTTCAGGTTCACAACATGTTCCGCTGGCCGGGCAAAGTAGTTGTCCGGCGCCACCGGGCTGACTTTGTAGGTTCCGGGGGCCAGATTGACGAAGTTGTAGCCGCCGCCACTGTTGGTGGTTGTCGTGCCAATCACTGCACCGCCGTTGTTCTTCAGTTCGACGGTCATGGCGCCCAGCCGCGGCTCGCCGTTGTCGGGCGACCCGTTGCCGTTGCTGTCCACATAGGCGATGCCGCCGATGTTGCCCACAGTCGCGGTGCCGGTGGGCGTTGCGGTGGGTGTATTGGTCGCCGTGGCAGTGGCGGTCGGCGTGGGCGTGCGCGTCGATGTGGGGGTCGCGGTGGGCGTGTTGGTCGGCGTGAAGGTCGGCGACGGTGTGCGCGTCGGCGACGGCGTCGCGGTCGGCACGTTGGTGTCCACCTTCTTCAGGTCCACCATGTGGATCCACTCGTTGCCGTCCATGTTGCCGTTCTCATCGCGCGAGTCGATGATGAAGTCGGTGTAGCCCGGCATGTTGTTGGCGAAGCGGGCATCGTTGACAAAGAACTTGACCGTGCGAACCTGATCAGAGTTCTGCTTGGTCACCCACGTGTTGTTGGACCCCACCGGCTTGGCGTACTTGGGTCCGCTGGTCGAGTCGTACTGCACACGGAACTTGTCGGTGCCGTGATCCCAGTATGTGACCGTGATCTCGGCCTCGTAGCTCTGATTGTAGACGTACTGGTCGTCGGCGTCGAAGGCCATCAGGTAGTTGTTGGTGGCCTGGTCGGTGCGCCGGATGATCATCGTTTCCTTGACCGACGGCAACTGCGGGTTGTGCGCGTTGTCGTAGCACGGATAGCTGTCCGGACCCTGCGAGCCGGCCGGGCAAAGTCCCAGCGAGGGCTGAACACCGCCGCCGCCGGTCTGGACATAGTCAACGCTGGTCTCCGGCACCGTCTTGCCGTTGGGTGCGTTGTCGTACTGATAGAGCCAAAACTGGAAGTTCTCCAGCACCGGCCACTGGCTGAAGCCCTCACACTCGGTTCCCCAATAACACATCGGCTGCATGTGATCGCGCATCGCGACCCACACCGAAGGCGTGGTATTGATGGTAGCTCCCAGGTACGGCTTGGCCCACAGCATGATGTTGGTGAAAGCGGTTACCGGTGTGTCGTTGGCGCCAAGGTACCAGCCGCTGTAGGAGGACAGGCGGACGTAGTCCACATGCTTGTCCAGCGCGTTGAGCACGCCCCAGTAGAAGAGATCGGCAGGGCCGCCGCCGTATCTGGCCGACGCGGACGTGCCCAGCATGTAGCTGTAGGTCTCGAACGCAGTGGGGACGCGGTCGCCGTGCTCCAGAATGGCGTCGTAGTAGGCCGTTCGCCAGATATTGGACGGCGCGTTGTATTGATAGGTCTCGGCGAAGTTCCAGTCGAAGTACAGACCGTTGTTGGAGATACCGACATCGCGCGCCGCGGCGAAGGCCGAGAAGTCGCGCCGCTCGCCCGCTTCACGGAAGAACGGGGCGGCCTGCAGCATGAGTATCTTACGCAGGGTTCCACCCTGGGAGAACGCATCTCGATAGTACTGAGTGATCGTGTTGACGGTCGAAATCCAGCCGTCGGGAGTCAGGCCGGCTGCCAGCAGGGCGGGATCATCTGCGTTGTTTACCGGGATCGTCTCGCCGTACATGCCGCTGCCGATGCCGACAAATTCCAGGCGCGATTCGTTGCGGTAGCGCGCGCCCAACTGCTGGATAAACTCGTTGTACCGGCTGAGGTAGGCCGAGTCCCAGTAGCGGGGGATCATGGGCTGCGCGGTCAGACCCACATCGTCAAACACCACGGACAGGGTGTTCGCGTCGCCGTCGTTGATGACAGTGAAGCGCAGCGTCGCGTAGTGGTCGTCGTGGGGAACTATGTCGAACGTCTTCTGCTGCCACCCCTGGGTGGTCAGGTTCGACTGGTTCTGAACGGTGGCAACCACGTCAGCGCCGTCGAGGATCTCCACGATCAGCCGGTCGTCAGGATCGGGGGAGGTCGCCTCAGTGCGCCACCAGTAGGTGAAGTCGCCGTCGTTGAGCACCGCCGGTATCTGCACGTTGTACTGCAAGAGCCGGGCGGTGGTGTTGGGTGCGCCGCCCAGCCGGAGCGCCTTGGAGCCGCCATGAGGATTGGAGGTCGTAATGGCGGCCGGCGCTTCGGTTGACCAACTGTTGAGGTCGGACTCGAAGTTGCCGTTCCTGACCAACTCTGTCAAAACGCCGGGCAGGGTCGTGTTTGCCTGCTGGCGCACCCAGGCCGGCATGGCCTCCGCGCCCCCGTCGTAACGGCCGTCATAGGTCGTGATGGTGATACCCACCTTCTTGCCCGGCTGCCCTGGACCCGGCGGCCAGTAGTGCTGGTTGAGATAGGTGTCGATCGGTGTCCAGTTATACTGACCTTGCGCCGGGTTCAACAGTGCCCAGGTGAAGGACTGCAGGTCGCCGGAATGGTTGAAGTCCAGCGGCTCGAGATTCTTGCTTCCAACGATATAGAACCCGGGCGCACTCGGAGTCGGTGCGGCGTCCGGGTTTTCCTGGTTCGTAAACGAACCTGCGTTTGCCAGCGACGTGGCGGCAATGGCGACGAGCACCAAAACCACGAAAACTGTCGCGATCTTCCGTCGCGTCCTCATACTAACTCTCCTTTGCCACAAGTTTTTCTTCGATCTCGGTTTTGCCGCCCAGCGCCCTGGCGAGCGCTTATCCTGGCGGTCAGCCGAGGGTATCATACGAAGATTAAGATTGCATGAACGCAGGATGATCCGAGTATGACAGAACTGTCAGGCTTGTGGCGTCAATTCGCCGCAGACCGTAGGGCCGCGGCGAAACTTGTGAAATGATAGCACAGGCAAAGACGATTGGCAAACCTCATTGGGCTGGCTGCTGCCTTGACTCAGCACCGGAAGCTGGATATAATTTAGAACAGTTCTAAACAAGTAATCGTTCCAAAAAAGGAACGACTCGTCAGATGACAGTCACTTTCGGAAAGTGACTGTCATCTCCACAACCACGAATAGCGCCATGAATCGTTCGCAACAACTACAAAACGTCCTTCGTCACGCCGGCGACCGGATGACGCCGCAGCGGTTGGCCATCTGTGACGTGCTGGCGACCAGCGACGACCATCCGACGCCGTACGTCGTCTACGAACGGGTGCGCGTCCAGGTGCCGACGGTCAGCGTGGCGACCGTGTACAACACACTGGGCGGCGCTGCGCGATCTGGGGCGATCGTCGAGATCGGCCTGGGACGCAGCGAGGCGCACTACGAGCCAAACCTGGCGCCGCACGCCAACCTGATCTGCCTGCAGTGCGGGCAGATCAGCGACTTCGAGGGACTGCCGATGCTGCAAATGGCATCGCAGATCGAGGCGTCCAGCGGCTTCGACATCAAGAACACCCGCATCGACGTATGGGGTGTGTCGGGAGTGTCAGGGAGAGGGATGAGGGGAAGGAAGGAAAGAAAGGAAAGGAAGGAAACCAGAGGCTTTCTCCCTATCTCTCTTCCCTCTTTCCCTTCTTTCCTGTTTCCCTTCCTGCCAACCTTGAGCAACAGAACCAACAATGACAACCTTGGACCTAAACCAACAACCACACTATCACCACGAGCCGGGGGCGCTGAACCGCTGCGCGGCGATGCTGTACAACGCGCTGGCGCGCACGGTTGGCCTGCTCAGCGCCGAGGTTGACACCACCCGCGGCGAGCTGATTCTGGAATACGACCCGGAGGTGCTGCCGGACAGCGAGCTGGAGCATGTTGCATCGTCGCTGGCAACCGACCTTGACACGCCCTTCCAGCAGTGCATCAACCGCGACGGTGGCTACGCCTGCACGGCCTGCGCCGACGCGCTGAAGCTGGAACTGGAGCGGCGCGGCCGGCTGGACGAGTTCACCGTGCAGGCCGGCCGTATGGCGGTGTCCCGCAACGCGACCTCCGCCACCAGCGCCCGGCTGATCAGGCCGCTGGTCGCGCCGGTCGAGGAAACTGAGGCGCCCAGCCGCTGGCCGTGGGACCGGTGGGATCCGCTGCACAAGCAGGCCGTCCTGACGGCCATCACCGCGCTGGGGATCGCCGTCGGCTGGATCGGCGGCGCGGCCGGCCTGCCGCAGCCGTGGCCGCAGGTCGCGTACATGATCGCGTATCTGGCCGGGGGCTTCTACGGCGTGCGCAAGGGCCTGGCCGAACTGCGCCACGGGATCATCAACATCGACCTGCTGATGGTGCTGGCAGCCATCGGCGCGGCCATCATCGGCGACTGGCGCGAGGGCGCGATCCTGCTCTTCCTCTTCTCGCTGAGCAACACCCTGCAGGACTACGCGCTGGGCCGAAGCCGCCGCGCCATCGAGTCGCTGATCAAGCTGCGCCCCGAGGAGGCGCTGGTGCGCCGCGGCGAGCTGGAGATGCTGGTCAAGGTCGAGACCCTGCGGCTGGGCGACGTGGTGATCGTCAAGCCGGGCGAGCGGCTACCCATCGACGGCGTGGTGGCCCGCGGCCACTCCAGCGTGGACCAGTCAACCATCACCGGCGAGTCGGTCCCGGTGGACGTCGCACCCGGCACCTCCGTCTTCGAGGGGACGCTCAACCAGTCCGGCGCGCTGGAGGTCGAGGTAACCCGCCTGCCCAGCGAAAGCACGCTGGCGCGCATCATCCGGTTGGTGGAGAACGCGCAGGAGCAGAAGGCACCCACGCAGCGCTTCCTGGACGAGTTCGAGCAGAAGTACGCGCTGGGCGTCATCATCGCCACCGCGCTGGCCATCGTCATCCCTGTGCTGGTGTTCAACCAGCCCTTCGAGGCGGCGTTCTATCGCGCCATGACCCTGCTGGTGGTCGCCAGCCCGTGCGCGCTGATCATCTCCGTGCCGGCGGCGATCCTGAGCGCGATCGCCAACGCGGCCCGGCGCGGCATCCTGTTCAAGGGCGGCGCGCACCTGGAGAACCTGGCTGGCGTCAAAGCCATTGCCTTCGACAAGACCGGCACGCTGACGCGCGGCAAGCCGGTGGTCACCGACGTCATCCCGCTGGACTGCTGCGACGAAGCGGAGTTGCTGCGTTTGGCCGCGTCGGTGGAGGCGCGCTCCGAGCATCCGCTGGCGCAGGCGATTGTCGTCGAGGCGCAACGGCAAGGGCTGGCCTTTGCCCCATGCGAAGACTTGCACGCGATCACAGGGCGCGGCGCGCGGGCAACTGCACCGGACGGACGCGTTTTCCTGATCGGCAACAAGGAACTGTTCGAGAACAAGTTGGTGCTTACGCCGGACGTGCTGGCACGGCTGGACGACCTGGAGAACCAGGGTCGTACCGCGATGCTGCTGGCCGAGCAGACCGAGGTCGATGTCACGCTGTTCGGCATCATCGCGGTGGCCGATGCCATCCGGCCCGAAGCGCGCGCGGCTCTGCAATCGCTGCGCGCCAAAGGTGTCGAGCACGTCATCATGCTCACCGGCGACAACGAGCGCGTGGCGCGCGCCGTTGCCGAACAGGCCGGTGTGGACGAGTTCCGCGCCGGGCTGCTGCCCGAGCAAAAGGTAGACTCCGTCCGCGCGCTGCACGAACAGTACGGCTCCGTCGGAATGGTGGGCGATGGCGTGAACGACGCGCCGGCGCTGGCGCTGGCCGATGTCGGCATCGCAATGGGCGCGGCCGGCACCGACGTGGCGCTGGAGGTGGCCGACGTGGTGCTGATGTCCGACGACCTGGAGAAACTGGCCTATGTACGCGACCTCAGCCGGCGGGCAAACCGCATCATCTGGCAGAACATCGCCTTTGCGCTGGGCGTCATTGTGGTGCTGGTGACGGCCAACTTCCTGGTGGGTGTGCCGCTGCCGCTGGGCGTTGTCGCCCACGAAGGCAGCACGCTGATCGTGGTCTTCAACGGCTTGCGGCTGCTGCGCTGATTGCCTGTAACCAAATGTGCCAGCCGGCCATCCAATCCTTGACAGTTCAGCGCGGACTGCCTAACAGTCATCAAGGAGAACAAAAGATGGCCGGTTTTCTCAACTTTATGCGAAGTGGAATTGGGCGCATTTTGCGCATCGTGCTCGGATTGGTGCTGATCTGGCTGGGCCTGATGGGGCCAATGGCCGGTTCAACCGCCGGCGTCATCGTGGCGGTGATCGGCGTTGTACCTATCGTCATGGGTGTTTGGGGACCCTGTCTTGTGCAATTCCTGCCGTTCGGCGCGAAGGCGTAGACTGTTTGAAGCGCAATCGGCAACCAAACGATGGCCCGGGCTCAACGCCCAGGCCATCGTTTTTCAGTTGCCCATCCTCAACATCGGCAGCCAGAGCGGTAGAAGTTCGGGGAACACGGCGATCTCTGCATCCAGCGTATGGCTGATGGCGGCGCTCCTGGCCGAACTGGAGCGCATCTGGCCATCGCTCGACGATCAAGTGCGGGCGCCGCTCAGTGCGGTGCTGGCCACTCTGGTCGACGCGCTGGACAACGCCGAAGGCGACATCGCCCGCGGCACCACGTTGGGCAACTTCCTTTTCGCCGTCGACAAGATTGCGCCGCTGCCCGCTGGCGTGCAGGCGATCCTCGACCAGGCGCGCGCGCGGGCTGTGGCGATAAGCGCCACAGGGTACCATCAGCCGTGAACCAAACGCGATTGTCGGGTCCTGCGACCACATTTGTTATGTTATCAACCGGAGCAGGATAGTCACGGCCCCCTTCCTCATCGTAACGCCGAAGCCCATCGGTGGGCCAACTATTCCATCTGATCCATATGCCGCCATCAGGAGCAACTGCCCACTTCTCGTTGGGCCGCGTAGTGCTGCGCAACAAGTCCAGGTCTTCTCGGGCAAGCGTATACACATTGCTTACGACGTGATTGCCCGCCTCATCGACGATGATGACATTCGAATTGTCCCCGGACAAAAGGGCCAACAATACACCATCGGCAGCTGGCACGAGCTCGCATACATCCTCATTCTGTACGATGGGTTGCCATGCATCGCCGGTCTGGAGATACAGCCCGCTATATGAGCCCAGCCAGACCCGTCCTATCTTATCCACGGCAACGCTCCTAGGAAACACCTCACCCGTGAAAGATACGGTCCATGTGTCGTCTGTCAGGTCCGTCGGCGTGTTGTTGTCATCCAAACTTACAACAGCGGCCGAATCGGCGAAATAGGAGACGGCGCTAAACCAGATGTGCTGGTCATCCTGGACGAACACGTCGCCTGTGAACCAGCCTGACGGCAATGGCGGATCATATTGGATCCATCGATCTCCGTGCCAGCGCATGGGAGGACGCGGGAACGGGCCATGGTAGCCGTCCTGCCACCAAGTGATAAAGACATCACCGTTGGGCAAAGCAGCCCATCCGTCCAGTTGGGAGAACCACCCGATCGTACTTGTCAGGTCGTCGTTCAGTTGCCCCGACGCTTGATCCTCAAATGTTTGGATTGCTGATGACCCTAGCCGCAACCACAGCTTGCCATCGGGATGCATCAGCAGGTGGTAACATCAGCATGAACTCGATATTGGCCACTTGGCCGTTGGATTGTCTGAGCCAATCGGGACCAACTGACCAAATGCCTTCAGACGACACATAGGTGGCTGTCGGTGGATCAGAAGCCTACATTGCCCTCGCACGGATAGCTCAAGGCATATGGGTGTCAGCGGTGGCAGGGTCGTAATTCCTGAACACTGAAGTATTCCAACGGTGAATCTTCTGAGAACAGATAATAATCCATACCCTGTCGTCGGGTCCAACATTCAGCGTGGTGAACGAGACCCCACACATGTAAGGCGATTGCACTGTCCAACCGTCACTGCTCCATCTCTGAACTTCCCCGCATTGACCAAGGCCCAGACGCGGCGCTGTCCTGTCCAACGCCAGTGGCTCTGGGTGCAATGAGCAAGTATGCTCCGTCGACATTGAGCGCCTGGTATGATCAGAGTCGGGCAACCTGTCTGTCCAATGATGACCATCATAAACCCAATAACCCATCCATATTTCGCCGCCTGCAACGAGCCAGAGCGGGTTGAGATTCGCGTGCCGAGGATATCGGGGTAGTGCGTCATAATCGCAGCAGACCGGTTCGGAAACTGACGCCAATGTACCATCCGGCGCCAAGCGCGATACCGCGCGCCGTCCGGCAGTCCATGGCTGGTCCACACTGTTCCATCAACCGCCACAGCTATCCCGTCTACGAAATCGCTGTGCAAGCCGCTGTTGGCAGCGGTGAAGCGTGTCCAGCGATCTTGGTTGTCCAGCCGGCTCAGGCCGCCATCCCCTCCAAAACCAGCGATTACCGGCCGTGCCGATTACCACCGCGATCGATTCTGAGGGAAGCCATCGAACTGCGTGATGCGCTTCAGCTGCTTGCTGCCTTGTCCCAGCGCAGCAACCCCATAGCCGTACCCACCCAAATCGACCTCGCCATCGTCGGTCGGGCGCATACTGCCCGGGCGCCGGGGTCGGTCCACACCCAGTCGTCACCCGCAGCGGCCCCGTACTGCGCAGGCAAAGCATCGCCGGGATCGGTTTGCGTCGATCCCGAAGCATCGACCGTTACAGCCGGTTCAACGTAGCCAAAGAAAGAGATCGACAGGAACCCTACCAAGAAAGACGCAGCAGAGCCTTCATGAAGTCCTCCCGGCGAAGCGCTTTTTTGTGAACGTGTCAGCAACCAATCCGGAACTGATTGCCTTATGCGTCTGAACATGACCCGTGTCAATCGAAACCGGATGAGAACGACCCGACTCTGACGGCCAAACCACAGCGACAACACGAATAGTAACGCCGGGACGCCAGCAACAACGCCCCGCGGCCATCATGTAGGACGGCAACGCCAGCGGGATCCCGAGGTGAACCGTGATGCCCAGGATGCGCGATAGGCCCAGCGTGGCAGCACAGCCATCTGGTCGTTGATGGCGGTCAGGGGTCTTTTCCAGGCCGGCCAGCGCCGGAACGAATCCCAGCGCACTGGTGGCTGCGCCTCGGCAGCCAGCAGCAGGTTGCCCACCGTCCGCAGAATCGAGCGGTTCAGCGAGGCGCGCCAGGCACGGCGTAGAGCACGAAGAACATCCACAGAATCGCAGCCACGTCCAGCGTCACGAAGACCGTTCGCCCGGCCGGGTTAGTCCAGAAGTTGAACCAGAAGAAGCCGGGGCCGCGCACCGCCACGACCGCGTCAGCAGGGCGGTGGGTAGCAGCAGCGACGCAGCCAGCGCGCCAGCCAGAGCAGCTGCGCCTGCGCCAGTTCAGCAGCAGCAGGCTGGCGACAAACACCCCAGCAGCACCAGTGTCAGCGCAAGTACTGGAGCGACAGGAACGACGAGAAGGTCAGGTAGCAGAGGGTGATCAGCCCGAAGGGGAGCGGCGACACTGGTCAGCCAGTCGGCCGGGCGCGGGCCGGGAGCAGTCTGAGGGTTCCAGGGCGCGGTCAACGCCTGCCAGGATGCGCAGGCCGGCCTTGCCGGGGTAGTCCGCCGCGCCAACTGCCGCTGCCGGCCAGCAGCATCGCCAGCATGAGCACCAGCCACAGGCGGGCCAGCCACGCCATGGCCTGCGCCCGCTGCGCGTGCGCCATTCCGATGTCGGCGGCGAAGAAGTTGTAGGCCGGGAAGTCGCGGTCGCCATCGTACAGGTCAAGGTGCTCTGTCTTGAGCGTCTGGTAGCGGCCCAGCGCGTCCTTCCAGGCGCAGGCCGCCGGATCGCCGGTGTCCAGCCACTGGTAGTAGCGCAGGAACGCCCGCGATACGACGCCAGGGTCTCGAACAGATTGGCCTCGTAGGCCAGCGAGTCGCCCAGCTTCGCCAGCAGCCCCTGGCTGGCTGACCCGGGCCGGGTCGATGCCGGCCAGCAGCGACTGCATCCGCTGAACGGTGCTCTTGGCTTGCATTGTAGCCCTCAGCGATAGCCCCGTCGATATTGCTCCCGGCCGGTAGATGGCGCGAGAACCGAGTTGGAGCCGTCCACGATGTCCCACTCGAAGATCCACATCATGGGCGTGGTTTCGAGGCCCAGCGCGTTGACCTGCTGGCTGGCGAACGAGCTGATGTACAGCCCCTTCCGGGCAGCTTCGCGCGACAGGAACAGACCTCGGTCATGGTTAGCCACGGCGTCGGGATCGCTGCCAAACGTCCGCCGCACCCACTCCTCGGTCAGGCCGGTGATGTCGGCGTCCGGGTCCCAGCCGAGCCGCGAGGTGACGTAGCTGTTGGCGTCGATGTTGAGCCAGAAGCCGTAGAACGGGTAAAGGGACATGGGGCCGGCCTGCTGCGGACCACCGTTCTGGTTCCACTGCCAGAAGCCATCGATCTTTGGGTTGTCGCGGCGCAGCGTCTCCATGGCCTGCTGGTGCAGCGGGGCGATGTAGTCGGGGAACGCCATGGATCCCTCGAACTCCAGTTGAATGAACCGGACGATGCGCTGCTGGTTGTCGCTGCGCAGCTGTCCCCGTTAGCGCAGGTCGCTGTAGAAGTCGCCGCCCACCAGCTTGGCAGACGATCAAGTTCGGCGAGTCGATGCCGTCCAGCAGCCGGGCATAGCTGGCCGGGTTGGTGTGCATGTCGCCCACCTCGCCTACGCCCACCGACCAGGTGCGGAAGATGATCTCCTTGTCGTGCTGTTCGGCACCAGTGTGAAAGCCCTCAGCATCTTGTGTCGCTCGACCGAACGCACGGCCAGCGTTGGGTGTAGTCCCAGCCGGGCAGGTTGTAGATCGCGCCGGCCTCGCCGATGCGCAGCATGACGCCATCCACCCCGGGCATGGTCTCGCTTAATCCCTGCAGGCCGCTGGCATAGACGTGCCAAAGCGCGGGTTTCTGGTGTCCAGACCGCCGAACTGCTCCTCCAAATAGGCCTCCAGCGGCGGCGTCAGGGCCAGCATGTCGGTCAGGAGGTAGACCTGCATCCCGGCGTCTTGGGCATACTCGATCAACTGGTTGTAGGCGTCAGCAGCGCCAGCGGCGTACCGGTAATCGCTGTCATCGGTGAGATCTGGTAACCGTCGCCGATCTGGTCGAAATTGATGAACTCGAGGAAGCCGGGGATGACGATGCCGTTGTTGCCATAGGCGATCATGCGCTGCACGTCGGCGAACTGCGTCTTTGACCGTTGGCGAACTTCTCCCGGTCCACGTAGGGCGCCTCGGCCAGGAAGACATCCTCGAAGGCGCGCAGGTGGTGCGAGTAGTTAGCCGGATCCCAGCGGGCCGGGTCCTGGGGAATGCCGACCGCTTCAGGTCCACCAGCCGCTCGCTCATGGCTGAGCAACGTGGTGCGCGACAGTCGAACAGCGTAGCCTCGTCCGCTCGCCAGCAGGTCGTCGGCCAGCCGGTACATCCCGTAGACATCGCCCTGCTTGCTGCCGCCCACCACGCCCAGCCCGCGCGGCCGCCAGTCGCGCCGAAGGGAAGCGCCAACACGAACGCTTCAGGCGACTTCCGGGCACCAAAACCGGCAAGCTGCGGCGGCAGTTCGCGCCGACGACAATCGGGCGGCCGGCCGGCAGTGCGCTGCCCGCCTCAATTACCTCCGGACGCTGGCCGGTGCGTTTGCACGGCGTCGGCCAGATTCTCGGCAGCGTGCACATACAGGTCATCCTGCAGCGCCGGCGGGCAGGACGACCGCGCCTATCGATCCAGCGGCGCGGGCGGCTCAGGAGCGGCCACCGCCTCAGGAACCACCTCGATGGGCAGGTCCTTGGCAATGAACTCGATCCCTAGGAAGCCGTTCAACTGGGCAGCGATCACGTAGCCCAGCACCAGGCCGACGACGATAACAATGCCCGCCTTGATTTTGCCGTGTTTCATCGCAACTTCTGATCCGCGTTCATCCGCGTGTATCTGCGAGCCTTTTCTCAAGAACGTCGTGTAGCTTGTCTACGGACATGTTGCCGCCGCTCATGACGAGTACGACCTTTTTGCCGGCCAGCCGATCCCTGATCTGCAACGCCGCAGCCAGCGATGCGGCGCCGGCGCCTTCGGACAGGTTGTGGGTATGTCGCAGCAGGGTAACAATCGCAGCGTCGATGTCGGCGTCGTCCACCAGTACGAAGTCGTCCAGCATTTCGCGCATGACTTTCTGCGTGTTCTCGAAGGGCACGCGCGTAGCCAGCCCCTCGGCGGTAGTGCGCATCTCGGCGCTGACCAGGCGGCCACTGGCCCAGCTTAGCTGCATGGCAGGCGCCTGGGCCGACTGGCAGCCGATCACCTGGATGCGCGGGTTGACAGCCTTGGCGACGATGCCAGTGCCGCACGCCCCGCTGCCCGCGCCCACCGGCACGACGATCACATCGACGTCGGGCAAGTCCTCGACGATCTCCAGCGCATAGGTACCGACGCCGCAGATCAACGGTTCATCGGTGGGACCCACGAACAGACCGCCGCGCTCGGCCGCGACCCCCATCATCCACTCGCGGGCGGCGTCGAAATCCGCACCGTGCAGCACCACCTCTGCGCCCAGGCTGCGCATGGCCGCGACCTTATCGGGATTAGCGCCCTCCGGCGCGGCGATGGTCACCTGCACGCCATAGGCGCGGCCGGCAAACGCGAGGCTCTGGCCGTGGTTGCCGGTAGAGGCAGTGAAGATGCCGGCCTGCCGCTCAGCGGCGCCCAGACCGGCCACGAAGTTCAGCCCGCCGCGCACCTTGAACGCGCCGACGGGCTGGTGGTTCTCGTGTTTCACCCAGACCTGCGCGCCGATGAGTTGGCTCAGGCCAGGGTAGTGGTGCAGCGGCGTTGGACGGAGGAAACGATAGACGTTGGGACGGGCGGCGAGGATGTCGTGGAGTGTTGGCATGACAAGGTTAAGACAACGAATGGGAAGCACGGAGTTGACGGGTCGCGACCGGGTGCAGGCAGATACCAGAGACAAGGAAGAACCAACAAATGCAGCGGCAACGCTCCGGCCGGCACCACCTTCCGGCATTCACGGTCTTTAATCGCCGTGGTACCGCTGCTGCGTCACCCACCCAACTTTAGCGCAGCCACCGCGGAACGAATTCCGTCCACAGACGGCTTAACGTCCAAACCAGAGTGCACCTCCCAGGTCTCCGTGTGCGTGGTTGTAGCGCCCGGCGCCAGGCTCACCAGCGGTCCAAGCGTCTCCATCTCCAGGAAGCTATCCCAGACGTAGACCTCGCAGTTGCTGTTCTGGTCGGTGTGGAGCCGGTCGGGCTGCGGCTCGAAGCGTTTGACGAAAAAGACATCTTTCGCCAGATAGCCCAGCCAGCCGGCGTGGTTGAAGTAGCCGATCTTGAACGGCTGCCGGCGTGATTTGCCCTCGACAAGCGCCAAATCGTCGTCGAGACGCAGCCGCGTGTCGCGCACGTGCGTGTACGACCACAGGTTGATCTGGCGGTTGGGCAGATACTGGGACGGTACCGGCGCCTGCATCGGCAGCACGGCCACCCCGCCCAGCGGCACCTGCGTGATCGCCCACGGCGCCAGCTCGACCGGCCACGAACCCGCGTTGCGAAGCGCGTGCTGGACGGTCAGGGCAGCCCGGTCGGTGTGCAGCGTCAGCGCCATCACCTTCTGGATGCCGGTCGGCGCTTCCACCGGCCCGCGCAAGCGCACGCCGTCCTCGAACGGCTCGACCTCCAGCCCCTCGTTGTCTGGCACATAGGTGCGCGGCATGGCCTCAGGCGCGGCCAGAGACGGTGCCCGCCGCGGATGTGAAAGGTGCCGTAGGTCGTCTCCCACGACAGGTCGGGAACCTCGGCCAGCAGATTGTCATCCCGTTCCGCCAGCGCCAGACGAACGATGCGCGGTCCAGCCTCTGCCAAGAACCCGACGTGCAGAAAACGATTGGAGATCGAGAAAGTCGGAAACCCGTGAAAGCTCGTGCCTGGTTGCATCTGTTACTCTCCTTGTGGCCAGTCCGGATAGTGCGGTCCGGCTGCGCCCAATGTGCGACGATGGGATTATACCCCATTTCGCCCGAGCACGGAATGTGTGTGGCGGGTTCAGTTGCATGACGAGTATGCTACAGACCACTGGGGTTCAGGCGCTGATGCTTGGAGAGGCGGCCGGCTGACCAAGACTCACGGATTTGTGGAACTTTGACGAAGGCTATGGGCCGAACTATAATCCATGACGGTTTTACGCCATGCCAACCGCCCATTTGGCCGGCGGGCAGGGCACTGTCGACGACGCACTGGCAGAACCAGGAACACGCCAATGACTGACACTGACATCCTTAAGCTTTACAAATCCGAAGAGTCGTACGACCTCATGCGCCAGTTCTACGACACCAACCTCGCCAAGTTCGGCGATCTGGTTAGCTCGCAGTTCGTAGAAACCCGTTTCGGACAGACGCACATGCTGGTGGCCGGCTCCGCCGATGCACCTCCCCTCATCATGCTGCAGGGAATGGCCGGCAGCGCGATTCTTTGGCATCATCAGATGGCCGATTTTGCGCAGCATCACCGGGTGTACGCGCTGGACACGGTCGGCCAACCCGGCCGCAGCGCTCCGGTCTGCCCTTCCATCGTGGGGGATGACTTCGTCTGGTGGCTGTCTGATGTTCTCAACGGGCTGGAGTTGCGACGCACCAGCATGATTGGCATCTCCAGCGGCGCCTGGTACATCCTGCGCTTTGGCATTGTCTTCCCAAATCGGCTGGATCGCGCCGTCCTGCTCAGTCCGCTGAGGCTGGCCCGGGCGCGTTTCAGCGGCAGTCGTTGGGTGGGCAACGCGATGAAGCGCGACACGGAAGACGATCCGCTCGAGGACCGGCTGACAACCCGCGATTTTTCACCATCATCCGACGGCCGGCGTTACGACCAGCGTCTCGCCCGCGCCATGGCCCTATCGACCCGCCACTATCGCCTGTCAGTTGCGATGGGCATCGATCCGCAAAGCTCGCGGGCGACCAAGGCTCTGACAGGCGCACAGGTGATTAGGTTTTTTGCCAGCCCGGCGCCAAAAACGGAACTTCAGCGCTTTGAGCCTCCGTGTCTGGTAGTCATGGGTGAACACGAGTCGTTGTACAACCCGCAAAAGGCCGCCAGGCGCGCTGAATTGATGCCACACGCCACAGTGGAGATCGTGCCCGAGGCAGGCCATGCGGCCGTCTTCGATCGGCCGGAATACATCAACCCGATCATCCTGGATTTTCTGGCATCGGCCCCGAATTCAAACTCCACCTCTGAGCATGACACGCTCCGCACACCCGTCGGCGCTTGACCGGATCCCGGCCTGGCTGCTGGCGCTGCTGGCGCTGGCGCTGGGGGGTCTGCTGGCGCTGGCGTTCATGGCGGCCGCGTCCGGCCAGGTCGGCCTTGCAGACAGCCGGCTGACCGACATCATCCTGCCGCTGACCGCGGCCGGCTGTCTGATCGTGCTCAGCCTGTACAGCCCGCTTGCTGGCTTTCTGGCCTGGATCGCGCTGGCGCCATACAGCCAACACATCGCTCTGGACCTGCAGCTTGGCTCTGGCATCCCTGACCTCAGCCTCAGCCGGATGCTGGCCGGTTTCCTCCTGTTGCTGGTGATCACCCAGGCCGCGCTGGGCAAACGCACCCTGCGCCCGTTGGCCTGGTCCGACCTGGCCTATGCGCTCTTCCTGTTTGGGCTAGTCCTCTCCGTGCCGCAGACCGTCTACGGAAAGCTGGAGGGATTGCAAACGATCCTCGACGCCTACATCGTGCCCTTCATCGCGCTCTTCATCGCCCGCCAGGTCGTGCGCAACCAGCGCGATCTGCGCTGGCTGACGGCCGTGTTGCTGGCGTCGGCAGTCGCGTTTTCGCTGTTGATCATCCGCGAGCAGCTCACAGGTGAGGTCTTGCTCTACTCGCGCGAGGCGGCCCGCTACAGCCGCAGCTTTCAGAAGGTCGTCAGCCTGATGGGCAACGCCGCGCCCATCGGCGTCAGCACGGCCATGGCGATCCCTCTCGGCCTGACGCTGCTGATGCAGAGCCTGCAAGCGGACGGCCCGGCCACCACGTCGCGGCGGGTGGGGCAGATCGCGCTGGCGACGGCGCTGGCAATCTGCGCGCTGGGCGTGTACATGACCTACAACCGGGCCAGTTGGCTGGGTGTGGCCGTCTCACTGCTGGTGTTGCTGGCGTTGCGGCCGCGCATGCGGCGAATGCTGCTGCCGCTGCTGCTGTTGGCCAGTGCGCTTGCTCTCGTGTTCTGGCAGACCGTCGTCAACAGCCCGGCTGTGACCGAGCGGCTGCTGGAAGACGACTCGGTGGGCTACCGCACGACGGTGCTGCGGCTGGCGCTGGAGATGTCGGCAGACCACCCGATCTTCGGGCGGGGCTACAACAACTTTGGCGCCATCGCGCGGCGAAGTTACGGATGGAACCCTAACCCGCTGTTCGGCATCGACCCACCGGCCCACAACTCCTACACGTTCCTCCTCGTCTCCGGGGGTCTGGTGGCGCTGCTGCCATATCTGGCGTGGATGGCGCTGCTGGCCTGGCAGGGTGTGCAGCGCTACCGTGCCAGCGCCTCCGCGTGGACCCGCGATGCGCTGGCGGCCGGCGCGGCCGTGGCGCTTACCTACTTCCTGGCCTCCGGCACCTTCGACAATCTCAACCATCTGGCCATGAACCTGATCTTCTACGCCATCATTGGCGGCATCTGGGGCGCTACGGAGCGCATACCGCCTGGCGCAACCGCTCGTGCGACTCTGCCTCCTACTCGTACTTTTTCTGGCGCCACTGATACGACAGTCGGGGAAGTTGAGGAGGAGGAAGAGTAGGAGTACGAGTAGGAGTAGGAGTAGGAGCATAGGAGGATAGGAGGAGAAAACAGGGCGTTTGCGCCGCGCTTCGCTGCCATTGTATAATAAGCCATCGTTTCGCCGTCTTCTCGAGCGCCAGCAATGGCAAGGGACGTGGCATGGCAGTCGTCATCGCACTGTGCAACCAAAAAGGGGGCGTCGGCAAGACCACATCGACTGTCAATATCGGCGCGGGTCTTGCTGAGTTGAGCCAGCGCGTTCTGATGGTGGACCTGGATCCGCAGGCCGCGCTGACGGCCTATTGGGGCCTACACGAACCGCCGCCCCAGCCAACCCTCTACCAGTTGCTCTCCGACGGCCGAACGCCCGTCCACAGCGCCCTTCGCACCGTGCGGCCCGCCATCGACGTGATCCCCTCCGATATCGATCTGGCGGCTGCCGAGATCGAACTCTTTAGCGCCCTTGGCCGAGAGCGCATCTTGAAGGAGGTGCTGGAGCCGATAGACGAGGGATATGACTACGTCCTGATCGACTGCCCCCCCAACCTTGGCCTGTTGACGATCAACGCGCTGGTCACTGCGCAGGGCGTCATCGTTCCACTGCAGTGCGAGTACTTTGCGCTGCGCGGCCTGGCGATGTTGTTGGACACCCTGCACAAGGTCAAGCGCCGCCTGAACCCGCAGCTTGCCATCATCGGCATCCTGCCCACACTCTACAACACCCGCACCCGCCATGCCAAAGAGGTGCTGGAAGAGGTGCGCACCATGTTCGGCGAGCGGGTCTTCGACACCGTTGTGCGCACCAGCATCCGCTTCGCTGAGTCCACCGTAGCCCACCAGCCGATTCTCGAATACGCGCCCTCTCATCCCGGCGCGCAAGCTTATCGCTCATTGGCAAAGGAGATCCTAGATGACACCACCACCCGATGAAGGCAACGTGACTCCCGGTCGCGGCGTTGACTTGTTCTTCGGCGACGACCCGCAGGCGGATGGCGAGACAGAAGAAGCGCCACCGGCAACAGCCTCAGCGCCAACCGACAGCGATGAAGCAGCCGACGCCTACGACAAGGCCGTCGAAAGCGCCTACGCTACGTCCGATGTGGCCGTTGAAGAAGCCGACGCGCTGCAGCAAGCCGCCCGCGAGCCAAGCAACGGCGCGGCGCCAGCCGAGGCTGTAGCTGCCCTGCCGCCGCCGGAGCCGGCCACGCCACCGCCACCGCCGCCGCCGCCACCCGTGGAGACAACCGAACAGACAGGCGGCAGCTCGTCCAGCGGCTGTCTCATCGCCATCGCTGCCATGCTGCTGGGCGCGCTGTTGGGCGCGGCGCTGGCGCTGGCGGTGCTGTTCTCGGCCAACTCAGGCTTCAACTACGCCTCGCGCGCCCAGATGCGCGACCTGTCAGGCACGGCTGGCCAGTTGGCCCAGTTGACCACCGGGCTGCGCGACGACGTGACTGCCCTGCAGGGTGCGCTGGACAGCGCCCAGAACGATCTGGACCAGTTGGGGCAGCGCCAGGAGGCCATCAGCCAAACGGTCGCAGGGTTAGCCGAGACCCAGGCAGCGATGGACGAGCGCCTGAAGGTAGTAGAGGAGCAGGCCGCAGTCCTTGACACGGTTCAGCAGCGGCTGGACCAGACAGATGTCAACGTCCTCGAGCTTCAAGCCGCCATGGCCGACGTCAACGATCGGATCGGCGTCGTCGCCAGCGAGTTGGCGACAGTGACGGAGCGCGTCGAAGAGGTGGCCGTGGCAGCACAGCGCTCTGACAACTTCCTGACCGGCCTGGCAGCTCTCCTGGCAACCCTGGACGGCGCGGCGCCTACGGCCACCGCGCCCGTAACCGCGACGCTGGCGGCAACACCAACCGTGACAGCGACGACGACCATCACAGCCGGCGACGGCCTGACCGCAACGGTCACCCCCACCCCAACCGTCGCCATTGACCCCGACGCTTGCCGCCACCGCCACGGTGACACCGTCCATCGAGGCGACTACCACGGTGACGCCCTCGGTTGAGGCAACCGCAGCGCCGACCGCCACGGTTGCGCCGGAAGAGACGCCGGCAGCCCCGGCCGGAGCCGGGTCCATTCAAGGGGTCGTCTACTTTGACCGCAACCAGGATGGTGCACGCGATGGAACCGTCGAGCCGGGCATCGCCGACGTTGTGGTGACGCTTTACACGCAGAACCGCGCCGAGGTCGCCCGGGCGACCACCAACTTCCGCGGACAGTTCGAGTTCAGCGGTCTGGCGCCCGGTATCTACGTGGTGGTTGAGAGTGATCCGGCCGGCTTCCTGTCGTCCACGCCCAACAACTATACCGTGCGCATCCTGGGTGCGATTCCCAACCCCGAGGTTTCCTTCGGCGACTATCGCTGACGTTCAGCGGCCGGCAGGCCCTTGACTTTCCGCAACAACGGAGGAGCGCCTGAGGCGCTCCTCCGTTTGTTGGGCTCCCTTGACATTCCGCCCGCGGAGTGAGGCATCCTCGGATGCGGGACGCTTCCAGCGTTCTCGGCCGGCATCTGAGACGTCCATGCGTTGTTCGCACAACCATGGATGAAAACGGAAGTGGCACGGTCGGCCCACTCCGGGGTGCTTCGCGAAGACCGGCCAAAGCGTCTATTTTCAAGTCAGGCGCCGGGACGGGCTCCGCCCGACACCCCGACCAATGAAAACATCGGAGCTCGCCTTCGCCGTGGATATGCCTCTGATCCGCGCTCCGACCGATCCGCGGTTCTGGGGCTGGAGCCGGCCAGTCGCTATTTTCAAAGCAGGATGCCTGCTCCGCGGTTCAGGGTGTCAGGACGTCTACGACAAGCTCCCATGGCGGGGTGTCAACAGAACCAGGCATTACTGCTCAAAGTCGCCCGCAGCCACTCCACCGCCTGCTCGATGGTTTCCCGCAGCGGCGTCACCGTCCAGCCCAGCTCAGCCAGCGCCTTGCTGTTGTCGGCATAGATGAAGCGCGATCCAGCGCAACACGTCGCCGGAGGGGCAGGCGGCGCGGCGAAAGGCGGTTGGCGCCGTCCAGCGCCGCGCCCAGGGGACGGATCAGCGAACGAGGGATGGTTCCGCGGGGCGGTCGAACGGCCAAAACGTCAGCGATGCGCCGGGTGAGGTCCAGGTTGCTGATGTTGTGGCCGGCCAAGAGATAACGCTGGCCAGGTTGGCCACGCTGTAAAGCCAGCAGGTGGCCGCGGCCCAGATCCGTGGCATCTACGACGTTGATCCCGCCCGGCGGAACCAGGGGAACGCGGCCGCGCTGCACCTCCAGAATGATCTGGCTGTTGGTGAGCGTGACGTCGCGCGGGCCAAGCACCACCGTCGGGTTGACGATGACCGCATGCAGGCCGCGCCCGACCGCGCGCTCCACCTCCAGTTCCGCCAGATGCTTGCTGTAGCCGTAGGGATAGGCCGCCGGGGGCAGGTTGTACGAATGCGATTCGTTCATCGGTTGGGCGCCGTCGGGGAAGCCCAGCGCGGCCTGGGAACTGGTGTGGACCAGACGGTCGACTCCGGCCGCCAGCGCCGCCTCAACCACGTTGCGCGTGCCTCCCACGTTGACTGCCTGCAACCGTTCGACGTCCTGGTCCCAGTAGTCGGCGGTCACCCCGGCCACGTGGAAGACCGCATCGCAGCCTGTCATGGCAGACCGCAACGACTCAACATCCGTGACATCTCCGATGGCCGGTTCATATGCCAGCCCGCGCAGGGCAGCCAGTGAAGACGAGGACCGATGCAGGGCGCGCACCTGCCAGCCGGCCAGGTTCAGCGCTTCGACGACGTTGGCTCCAACAAAACCGGTCGCGCCGGTGACAAGTGCAAGCATGGGGGAAACATGAAAGGGGCAAGGCGGCGGGTGGAAACCCGATTACCTTGCCCCTTTGGACGTTGCTTGGTAGCGTTCGCCAACCGGCTGCTATGGCCGGTCTCCAGACCGAGCCAGCCGGCCCCCAGACCGAGCCAGCCGGCCCGTTGGCCGTCTAGACCAGCCGCTGCTCCGTCTTGGGATCGAACATGTGGATCTTGTCCATGGCGACTGTGAGGTCGATGTTCTCGCCCACATGCGCCTGGGTGCGCGGGTCCAGCCGGGCGACGAAGGTCTTCTTGCCGGTGAGCAGATAGGCGAAGATCTCGTTGCCCATCAACTCGGTAACGTCGATCTTGGCGTCCATGTAGGCCGGGTGGATGCCAGGCGGCGCATACTGGCGGGTCTGGATATCCTCAGGGCGGACGCCGAAGATGATCTCCTTGCCCTTGTGCTTCTGCGCAATCTCATTGTGGATGGCCGGCATCTCGAGGCGGAAGGTTCCGCCGTCGACCCAGACCTTGCCGTCGGCTTCAACCAGCGTCGCATCGAAGAAGTTCATCGACGGGCTGCCGATGAAGCCGGCCACGAAGACGTTGTTGGGATGGTCGTAGAGATGCTGGGGCGAATCGACCTGCTGCAAGACGCCGTCCTTCATGACGGCGATGCGGGTGGCCATGGTCATGGCCTCCACCTGGTCGTGGGTCACGTAGATGAAGGTCGTCCCCAGCCGCTGCCAGAGCTTGGTGATCTCGGCGCGCGTCTGGACGCGCAGCTTGGCGTCCAGGTTGGAGAGAGGCTCATCGAACAGGAACACGGCCGGGTCGCGCACGATGGCTCGACCGACGGCGACGCGCTGGCGCTGGCCGCCGGAGAGCGCCTTGGGCTTGCGGTCGAGGAACTGTGAGATGCCGAGGATCTCGGCCGCTTCGTTAACGCGGCGGTTGATCTCGTCCTTGGGCATCTTGCGCAGCTTGAGGCCGAAGGCCATGTTGTCGAACACCGTCATGTGGGGATAGAGCGCGTAGCTCTGGAACACCATGGCGATGTCGCGGTCCTTGGGCGGCACATCGTTGACCACCCGGTCGCCGATCAGGATCTGGCCATCGCTGATCTCCTCCAGGCCGGCCAGCAGGCGCAGACTGGTGGACTTGCCACATCCGGAGGGACCGACATAGACCATGAACTCCTTGTCGGCGATGTCGAGGTTGAAGTCGTTAACGGCGACCACATCGCCCCAACGCTTGTACACGTTGCGATAACTTACGCTTGCCATTGCGGCAGACTCCTTTTTGGTGGAGTGGGCACTGCTGGGAACACAGAACTTTTCGGTCAGGCTTCTCATGAGCCCGGGCGCTTGGCCAAAACCGCTGATCCTCAGCGTGCGTGAGAGTGAAATTGGCGGCGGGGGGGAGAAAGGGTTCGTTACGGTCTGGCGCCACCCAACAGGAGAGGGGTGGTCGGGGAAGTCGCTCCCGCCGAGCGATCGTGCGCAGTCCAGACCCTGGGGTCGCACCTCCTTGATGGCGAGAGAAACCGGTGCAGGGACCGGTCGGGGACACGCTGGCCGTTGCCAGCGCAGCAGACCGCGAGATTATAGCACAGCCCGCAGCCAGGTGCAAGCACTGGATGCCGCGTGAGCCTGCATCACCTTGCGAGCCCGCGGAGCGGTAGCTGTGCGCAGACCTGGCGGAGCACCGGTCAGCCGGCTGCAACTCACCCAATGCAAACACGCCGGGCCAGAAGCTGGCCCGGCGCGTTTCGTCAGAATGCTTTCGTCCACCCGATGTGTCAGGCGACCGGATTGCGTTAGCGGGTGCGCATCCGCCGCGCGGCTACGAACCCGGCCAACAAGATGCCAAGCGCCAGCGCAGCCACCCAGCCGCTGACTACGGATTTGGTGCCCCCGTCTGCGCTCAGATCGCTCAGGGTGACTGCGGTCGGTGCGGACAGGGACGCAGAGACTGGCCCATGCAATGCTGTGCTGCCGCCGAACTCAACGTCTTCCAGCGAATACCAGTAGGTTTGACCAGGATTGACATCAAGGTCCTCGTACTGATAGGCTAGCTCCCTGAGCGCTGCCAGGCGCCTGCGAAGGAATCAACTCGGCGTTGAGGCGCTCACCCGCTTCATAGGAGTTGAGGCTCCGGTATAGGTTGAAGCCGGCATTGTGCAACTCGCTGACCGTCTCCCAAGAGACTACGATGCGGTCGGTCTGTCCCGAGGCCTCGAACGACGCCAGCGTGATCGCCAGCGGGTTCGTGGGATCTGAGATGCGCGCCCAGAGGCAGGCCGGATTGGACTGACCCTCGCCGGTAACGAACGTGTTCACCGTCGGCGGCGTGTAGGCTGCCTCGCAGTTTGCACCCGGAATGAAACCCAGGATCTGCACGGTGCGCTCGCCTTCGGGGCAGGTGAACGTTGTGTCGGGCTGCTGGCTGACCGTCACCCTGTCATCACAGCCATTTCCGGTCGAGTCGCCGTAGGGGCACACGCCGCCCGGGTTGTTGGCGGGATCGTTTGGCGTTTCTTCATGCGTGAATGTGTAGTCAAACGTTTGTGTGCTGCCCTCAGTTGGAACGCTGTTGTCATCACAAAGAATGCCATCGACCGTGATGCTCAACCCGATCCCTGTGAGGATGTTGTCGGCAGTGATGGGACTGTTGTAGTGCGTAAATCGGCCCAGAATAGAACGGGACGTCGGCGGCGATGGAGCCGACATTGTTGTTACCATTGAAGCCGTATCCGCTACGATTGGCGTTGCTCGAACCGCTGGTCGGGGTTCCATATCGAAACTGATTTTCATCGGTGTAGGTGCTATCCGGAGGATTCTGAACATTCACATCAGGATTTGTGACGCCAAAGCTGGTGCTGCATGCAGTCGGTGCACCGGCAGATCCGGTGGTGTTGTCGGGCGCATAGCACCACCTGAACGAACTTGTATTGGATGGCGTGGGATTGCCCCAAACGCCATCGACGTTACCAGCCGTTAACGCCATAGCTACACCCGCCAGTGCGAGAACGAGTATCGAAACTATGGCCATAATGGTTGCAAGCCTGACGGCTCGCCGTGAACCCAGTCGTTTCGTGGACATGGAACCCTCCTTGTGGTGTTTCAGGCACGAACTATTTAGGACAGCTTCAGCGCCAAACATAGCGAATAGTCGGTAGGCGCCGAGCGGCAAAATATGAACGTAGCGCCGGATGGCACCCACCTGACGATGCGCTTCATGCACTGCCTGTTGTAAGTATAACCTCCTTGGGTCCCACTGTCTGTCAGGAGAACCGGACTTCATTTGTCAAGAAATATGTAACGCCATGTGTCTAGTGTTTCATCGCCATGACATGGCGCCATCAACGGCTCCGCCATCTGTCTGTGCCTACTTCCAAACAAAACAATCGCCGGATCTTTTAGGTCCGGCGATTGTTTGGATCAACAAGGTAGAAGGTCGCAGAGGCCGTTCAGACTAGCAACCTATCCATTTGCCGCGCATGGAGAGCGTACCGCTAGTTCGTTCGCATCCGCCGAACGGCGACGAATCCGGCCAGCAAGAGGCCAAGCGCCAGTGCAACCAGCCAGCCGCTGATCGTTGGAGCGACGGGGCTGTCCGCGTTCAGGTCACTCAGGGTGACTGCGGTCGGCGCGCTGCAGATTGCCGAGACCGGTCCGTGCATGCTGGTGGCGCCGTTGAAGTCCACGTCTTCCAGCCAGTAAAAGTATTCGGTTTCCGGCTGGGCGGTGTCATCGGTCCAGGTGTACATGAAGCCCTGGGCGCTGCCCGGTCCCTGGGACGGGATTAGCGTCGCGTTGAGCTGGGTGTCCGGGTTGACCGAATCCAGGCCGCGGTAAAGGTTGAAGCCCTGGTTGGTCAGCTCGCTTACGGTCTCCCACGTGATTACGGGCGCCGTGCCTGTGCAGGCCGCCGAGAAATCGGCCAATGTGACGCCCGCAGGAACGGTGACTGCGTCTACCGACAACTGCGCTTCCTTGCGTCCGATGTTCACGTGCGTTCCGGCTCCGCCGTTGCAGTCAAGGCAGTAGAAGTCTGTCTCGCTGGTTCTGCCATGGGTGAACAAGCCGCCCCGAGTGCCGTTGGAGATGTGGAAGGGAGATCCCGAAGGATAGGCCGGTGCATTCCAATATGACAGTTTCGCCAGGTGCAGGCTTAGGGCAAGCACCGCTTGCGTGCTAGTTGCAGTGAAGCAAAATTCGATCGACTGCTGCTCGCCGGTTGTGCCCGAGTCATATGCAATGCCTGTAGCGCCTGCACGGGAGTTGGGATTGGAGTAGAAATCGTTTGCTGCATTGTTAAACCCAACGCTGGTGATAGTGCCGCCCCACATGTGGAAATTGCCAGGGGTCGGATCCGGCCCCGTATACGGATTGCCGTCGATGGTGCCAACGCGCTGAGTGCTCAGTCCCGGGTCGACCGGAATCGGCCATGTTGAGGTAGCCGCAGGAACAACACCGGCGGTCGGGGTGGGATCGTGGATGGTATATGCCGCAGGGTTTGCAAGAGGCAGCGTATAGTTGTACTGACCGATGTAGTCCACAGCTGGCCGGCCGGGATTGTCCTGCGAGATATCATAGCCAAGACCGAAGCAGTATCGATAGCCGTTGACAAGCCCGCCCATGACGAGCCTGGCCGGAACGAACTGATCTTCTGCGTAGTCACCTTTGTTGCCGTTAACGTTGGCGTTGATCCAACCGATCGGGTTCGTACCGATGCAATACGGACTTTGTCCACTACCACCGTTAGCGCATTGCTCCGGAGTGGAGTCCTCTCCCGACGTTGGCGCTGCGGGCGCGGCGTAGGCGGCTGTCGCGAAGACGGCCATAATGAGCGCGATAACCATCACCACCCTTGCCAGGGAAAATGGGCTGAGTGAACTTCTAGACATACTGTTTCTCCTTAAGATTTCTCGAACAGTGCTTTTTCCGGTTGAGTAGCAAGAATCTCAACCCAGTCGATAACAATGACTTTGAGACTTGACGTGAACCGTCCGTTGCGCAATCGCGTTTGCAGCACTCAGAGTTTAGCACAGCCAATAGACACCGTCTGTCGGGAATGTTTGACAAAACATGCGGGACATTCGTCATCATAATGTATGAAGCCGGTCATGACACCGATGTCAACCCGTGTTGCACCGCCAGCTTTACCAGCGCCGGCACGTTGGACACACCCAGCTTGCGCATCACGCGGCGGCGGTAGGTGTCCACCGTCTTGGGCGACAAGTCCAGCGTCTTCGCAATCGCGGTCGTCGACTCGCCCTCAACGACCATGCGCAGCACCTCCATCTCGCGCCGGCTTAAGCGGGCGATCGGCGCGCCGCGCTGCGTGCTGCGCTGTCGCTGAAAGTAGTCGGCCACCAGCATATCGGCGGCCTCCTTGCTTAGATAGTTAGCCCCGGCAACCACAGCCCGGATCGCGCCTGCAACCGCCTCCTCATCGGCGTCGCCGGCAACGTAGCCATGTACGCCGGCCTCCAGCGCCAGCATCAGATGGCCCGGGCTGGTTCCGGACGACAGGATCACCACCTTGACGCCGGGCAGCGTCATGCGCAGCCGAATGGTCGTCTCGATGCCACTGACCACAGAAGCTGCTGAGCGAATCACCACGACGTCTGGGCTCGACTGCATGAATTCTTCAACCCCACGCCGATCCAACCTGATCTCGCCAATCACCCGAATATCGGATTCGGCGTTCAGTTTTCTGACCAGGCCGTTTTCATGATGGCTCACGTCGTCTGCGAGCAGTACGTTGATCATAAGAGATCCTTGGACGATGCGCCGTCAACGGAACAATCCGTCGCTTCATGCTGCGACGCACATGCACCCCCATTCTATACGGTTATGATTCCTCCCGTCAGTCAGGTAAGCTTGACAGTTTTAGTCAGGAGATCAAGAGGAAGAGTATTGGGCCGCTGTGGGTGGCGCGGCCCAAGGGGGAGGGAACAACTGGCAAAGAGCAGCAGATTTCAGCAACCTACTCCAGAGCGATGATTCCGTGCTGGATCGCGAACTTGACCAGCGAGGGCATATCGCCGATCTCCAGCTTCTGCATCAGCCGGCTGCGATAGGTATCGACGGTCCTTGGAGACAAGGAGAGCATCTCGCCGATTTCGGCGCTTGAGCGGCCCTCTACGACAAGCTGCAACACCTCACGTTCACGCCGGCTGAGCCGCTCCAGCGGGCTGCGCTCCGGCGCGGCCGTGCGCTGATGAAGGTAATCCTCCACCAGCGTCTCCGTGATGCCGGTGCTCAGGTAACGACCGCCGGAATGCACAGAGCGCACCGCATCCACCAGGACCCTGCCGGCCGACTCCTTGAGCAGATAGCCCTGTGCGCCTGCCTGCAGTGCGCGGAAGACGTGCTCGGCCGTGCCCTGCATCGACAGAATGATCACCCGGATATCCGGGTTGTTGTCGAGTATCTGAGCAGTGGCATCGATCCCATTCAGGTCCGGCATGGCGACATCCATGACGACGACATCCGGCTTGTGTTTTTGGACCTCAACCAGCGCTTCTCTACCCGTGCCGGTATCCCCGACAACGGTGATGTCCTGCTGTGCTTCCAGCAGATAGCGCAGCCCGTCGCGCAGTACCGCGTGATCATCGACCAGGTAAACTCGGATCATGGTTGTCTCTCCGTCGCAGAACCCGCAATACATCCCTTCATTGCCTACTGTTGTGTGCTATTGTATGACATTGTTGGCCGCAGCGCAAGACGATAACATCCTTACCCGTGTCAGACATGCGGGCACAGTCCGCAGAGCCGCGAATGTGTGTGTAGTTGGGGGGCATTAACCGCCTGTACTCGCCTGCGCAGCGTAGCTCCACACAAACTGTGTTCACATCGGTACCAATATCCTATTGCTCGGAGGTTGCCTCACTGATATCATAGTGAACAAGAGCACAACTCCACCCCATGATGCGTTGCGTCCCAATCGCCATCGAACTCATTCGTAAAGGTACCAGTCATGAAACCCCACGTCCTGTCTATCCTGGCAGCACTGGCCATGCTGTCAGGAGTCACTGCCAACGCAACCCCGATCTCAGCCACGACCAATCCCTCCGACCCGGTCATATACGATCCGAGTGCTTTGTTGGTCAGCTTTCGTCCACACACCGGTCATATCACTGAGGCGCGCCTCCTGGATGCAGTGGGCGGCGCCGTCGATTACGAGTACACGCTCGTGCCCAATCTGGTGCGCGTGCGGTTGAGTGGCCAGACCCCGGTTGAAGAGGCAATTGCCGCGCTGAAAGACTCGCCGTTCGTCGAGTACGCCGAACCGGATTTTATCGTTCACACGCAGGATGACCCACCTCCGCCCACCAACGATCCGCTGTACGGTCAACTGTGGGGCTTGGACAAGGTCCGCGCACCCGACGCCTGGACCAGGGGCACAGGCAGCAATGACATCGTCGTAGCAGTCATCGACACGGGCGCTGACTTCAACCACCCGGACCTGACAGACAACATCTGGGCCAATCCTGGCGAGATTCCCGGCAACGGTATCGACGACGATGGCAACGGCTACATCGACGACGTCCATGGGTGGGACTTCTACGACTACGACAACAACCCGATGGACGGAGGCGCCCACGGAACCCATGTCTCGGGGACGATCTGCGCCAAAGGCAACAACGAGATCGGTGTTACCGGGGTTACCTGGGACTGCCAGTTGATGATCCTGCGCTTCATGGGTCCGAGCGGTGGATCAACGTCCGACGCTATCATGGCGCTGGAGTATGCCGTCAATCGCCACGCCCGCATCTCCAACAACAGTTGGGGAAACGGCGAACTGTCCAACTCACTGCGCAACGCCATCCGCAAGGCAGGATCGTCGGGCCATCTTTTCGTAGCCGCCGCCGGCAATTCGAGACAGAATATCGACGATACGCCCTTCTACCCGGCAGCGTTCAATCTTGACAACATCATCAGTGTAGCAGCCATCGACAGCGCAGACCATCCGGCTGGGTTTTCCAACTGGGGACCGACCAGCGTTGATCTGCATGCACCCGGCGTGGCAATTGTCAGCACCGTCCCGCTTCAGAGCTACGCCAGCAGCAACGGTACATCCATGGCCGCTCCCTACGTTACCGGCGCAGCTGCCCTTCTGCTCAGCATGCGGCCCGAATTGACGACGGACGAACTCAGCAGCCTGTTGTTGGCAACCACCAGACCCGTCCCCGAACTAGCCGGCCTGACAGCCACTGGGGGAGAGCTCGACGTGGCAGCAGCCGCGGCTTTGGTTCCGATGCCCCCTGCAGCGCCATCGGACCTGGCGGCCACCGTGACAGCCCTCAACCGGGACGTCGAACTCACATGGATCGACAACAGCGACGACGAAGCTGGCCAGTACCTGTGGCGGTCTGTGGACGAGACCAACTGGACGACACTCGCCGCATTGCCGCCGGATGTTACCGCGTACAGCGACTGTGGCCTGGGCAGCGGGACCTATTTCTACAAGGTCCAGTCTTTCAACGATCTGGGGGTGTCTGAGTTCTCCAACGTTGCCTCGGTCACACTGGAACGGGAAGAAAACTCGGTTCACGTCGGTGACCTGGATGCCACGACACGATGGGTGAGTCGCAACACGTGGACTGCGACGCTGACGGTCCTCGTTCATGATGGCGAAGAGCAGGCCGTCCCCAACGTAACTGTGAAGGGGCTGTGGAGCGAGCGCAATGCGATGGGCAGTTGTACTACAAATGCCCTTGGGCAGTGTCAGATTACCAGCCCGGACTTCAAGCAAAATGTGGCCGTTGCCAGCTACACAGTTTTTGGATTGGTCAGCAACACAATTGAGCTGGCCTATGTACCCGCCGACAATCACGACCCGGATGGTGACAGCACCGGCACGGCGATCTCGGTCGCCCAACCCTAGTCGATCCACGGGTTCGACTTCAGGACGACAAAGGACCCGGCATCAAAGCCAGGGCCTTTGTCGTTGTAGGCGCCACAACAACGCGCCCTTTCGGGTTGCGAGCATCTTTGTTTACGCCCGCGCTTGACGTTGGTCTGTCGCCAGCGGCACCCTGGAAACGACGCGTGTGCCATCGCCTGGCGTCGAGATCACCTTCACGATACCACCCACCGAATGGGCGCGCTCCTGCATTGTCAGTAGTCCCCAGTGTCCATCATTGGTCGCGCCCATCGCGCCCTGTACGTCGAACCCGCGACCGTTGTCCTCGATGGTCAGTGTTGACTCTTGTTCGTCGGCCTCGAGCAGCACGGTCACCTCGCTGGCGTCCGCGTGTTTCGCGATGTTGTTCAGCGCCTCCTGGCAGATGCGATACTGTGTCAGTTCAACGGCGCTCGGCAGCCGGTGGACAGGTTCATCCACGTCCAGACGACTGCTGATGCCGGTACGGGCAGAGAACTGCTCCAACTGCCAGCGCAGCGTCGGCAACAGCCCATAGTCATCCAGCATCGGCGGCCGCAGTTCCGCCATGACGGTGCGCACCTGACGCGTGGTTTCCTCCAGCAGCTGCAGCGAGTCCTTCAGGCGGCTGCGTACCGCTTCGGCCGGCCCACCGTCCAGTGCCTGGTCGATGATGTTGAGGTTCAGGCTAATGGTGGTCAGGCTTTGGCCCACACGGTCGTGCAGCTCGCGGGCCAGATGCTGGCGCTCAGCTTCCTGCGCATTTGCCAGCCGTGCTGCCAGCGTTTGCAGCTGGATATTGCGTCGTTTCAAGGCATTCTCAGCCAGCTTGCGGCCACTGATGTCGCGCACCAGCATCTGGACAACCCCTGCCCTTTCCCACTCGAATGCACCGGCCGTAATCTCAACCGGCACGAGCTGGCCGTCGGCGCGCTTCAGCGTCATTTCGCCCATCTGGCTGCCGCCGGTCAGTTGCATCGCGCGCCAAAAAAAACTCAGCCAGCCGGCGCGCTCATCAGGAACAACAAAGTCGCTGAACGGTCTGCCAGTTGCCGCGCCCTCGTCCTTCAGGCCAAGCAGGCGCACGATGGCTGGGTTTGCCAGGCGCACCTCCCCATCGCCGTCGACGATCAGTACGCCATCAGGCGCCAGTTGCACCAGCCTGTCGAAGCGGGCACGTTCGGCCAGCAGGCGCCGGTAGCGGTCCAGCCGCATGATGGTCTTGATGCGTGCCCGCAGCTCCGTCTGGTCAAACGGTTTGGAAACAAAGTCATCAGCGCCTGCCTCCAACCCGCGCAGCCGCGACGCCCGCTCGGTCAGCGCCGTCACCATGATAATCGGCACTTCGCCGACCTCTGGTGTGTTGCGCATCCGGCGGCACACCTCGAACCCATCGATGTCTGGCATCATTATGTCCAGTAGCACCAGATCCGGTGCGACGTCCACAGCCTTGGTCAGCGCTTCTCCACCGGAATAAGCGTGCTCAAGCTTATAAGGATCGTCTCGCAGCAGCGCGGCGATCATCACATGAATCGCCGGCGTGTCGTCGACGATCAGAATCGTGCTTCTGGCCATAGATCAGTCACTCTCGCTCTTGTTGGCATTTCTCGCGATCTTCGCCTCAATTGTAAGCCATGCGCCAAGCCGCAGCAAACCGGCTGGATTCGGCCGGCCAACTGCGCAACACCGTTTTCTCATTACGCGGCTGATCGGGTAAACTACGGCGGGGCTTGACCAACGGAGATCCAATCAAGGCAGAGCCCACTGGCTCCATCGACTCGTAACTCTTGGGCCGGTGAGGTCGTGCCCATCGATAGGCGGCTGCTTCGGCCGGTCTTTGCTTGCACCCCGGCAGGAGCCTGACCGTGCCAACCTGGTGAAGCTGTTTGTAAACGCATCTCTGGTACAACCGACTGACATGATAGTGAGCCATTCATGACCGACTCTTCAACTCCGTCCTTCTTTCCGGAAGGCCAGCCCGCTCCCGAGTTCACCCTGACGGCCGTCAAATCCGGCCGCCGCGTCAGCCAGCGTGACTGCCGGGGCACGGTCCTGGGGCTGCTCTTCCACGGGCGCGACAACTACCAGGCCGCGGTGGAGATCAACACCGCGGTGCGGCCGGTCTTTCCCAGCGCCGCCGAGGTGACCCTGGCCAGTGTGCTGGACCTGACAATCGTTCCCCGCTTGCTGCAGCGCGCCGTCAAACCGCTGCTGGAGCAGGCTTACGACCAGGCCGCCAGCCAAATCCCCGACGGCTACGATCCGGCCGACTACGTGTTCCTGCTGCCCGACTGGAACGGCTCACTGTACAAGGCGTTTGGCGTGAAGAACGCCGAAAAGATCGCGGCGTTGGTGATCATCGACGGCGAGGGAACGTGGTGGGCAGCTACCAGGGCCCGCAGCCCGGCGAGGCCGCCTTGCGACTTGTGCAGCAGGCCATGGGCTGACGCTGCGTGTGGTTGCCCGTGTCTCCAGCGTGAGGAGCAAAGACGATTTGGAAAATCGTCGTACGCCGGATCTGTCGTACGACGATTTTCCAAATCGTCAGGAAAGCTCCTGGGCGCAGCATTTCTGCCAGGTCCGACAACTTCACTCCAAACAACAAGACACGCCAGCGACGTTGAGTGTCGCTGGCGTGTCTTGTGTTCATCCGCGCCTACAAACGCGCCGGATGCAGCAGGGAACGATCAGCTCTCGGTGATCGTGACCGACGTCATCACGTCGCCCTGCTGGATGGCGTTCACCACGTCCATGCCGCTGGTGACCTGACCGAAGACCGTGTGACGGCCGTCCAGGTGCGGCTGCGGCGAGTGGGTGATGAAGAACTGGCTGCCGTTGGTGTTCGCGCCGGCGTTGGCCATCGAGAGAGTGCCGGTCTGGTGGCGATGGGGATTGCCGCGCAGCTCGTCAGCGAACTTGTAGCCGGGACCGCCGCGGCCGGTGCCGGTCGGGTCGCCGCCCTGAATCACGAAGTTGGGAATGACCCGGTGAAAGGTCACGCCGTCGTAGAAGCGCTCGTTGGCGAGAAACACGAAGTTGTTGACCGTCATCGGCGCGTCCTGCGCGAAGAACTCGATCTCGATCGTGCCGCGGTTGGTCTCAATGCTGGCCGTATAGTTCTTTTTGGGGTCAATGGTCATTGCCGGGGGATTTTTCCACTGCATGGTACCTGTCACTCCTTTGGTTGATTTTGAACATTCTACACGTCCTGGTGCCGTGCTGCCAAACATGCCACTGCTCGAAGTCTGGCTTTGCCCGCAAGGCTGGGCTTCTGGTCCGAGTCGTGAAGCGTGAAACGTGACTGCGGCCTGTTGGGCAAGAATTCACGGATCACGTTTCACGTTTCAGCTCGCAGGTAACCAGGCCGCCGCGCTCCTCACAAGTCCGACTTCATCAGTTGACTCCGTACAGATCCCCGAACTTGCCGCGCAGGTAGGCGACGTAGGGATCGATGCTCAGCGGGGCGCCGGTGACGCGCTCGATCAGCTCGTCCGCGGTGAACTTGCGGCCGTAGCGGTAGAGGTTGTCTGCCAGCCAGCCATGCAGCCTCCCGAACTCGCCGCGTGCCATTTCTTCTTCCACGGAAGGGTTGGCCTGCAGCGCCGCCTGCCAGAAGGCCGCGCCCATGATGTTGCCCAGCGTATAGCCCTGGAACGCGCCGCCGATCCGCCCGGAGTACCAGTGAACGTCCTGCAACACGCCGTCGCGGTTGTCGGGCGCCTGGATGCCGAGGCTCTGCTGGTAAGCTGCCTGCCAGGCGTCGGGCAGGTCCTTGATGGCCAGTGCGCCCTCCAGCAGTTGCAGCTCCAGCTCGAAACGGATGAGCACATGCAGGTTGTAGGTCACCTCGTCGGCGTCGACGCGGATCAGGCTGGGCCGCACCAGGTTGATGGCGCGGTAGAACGCGTCTTCGCTGACATCGCCCAGTTGCTGCGGGAACACTGCCTGCAGCTGCGGGTAGAAGAAGCTCCAGAACGGTCGGCTGCGGCCTACCAGGTTCTCCCACAGCCGCGACTGGCTCTCGTGGACGCCCGACGACGCGCCATGTCCCAGCGGCGTCGCGTCGTAAGCCTGCGCGACGCCCTGCTCGTACATCGCGTGGCCGGCCTCGTGCAGCGTCGAGAACAGCCCATCGATCAGGTTGTTCTTGCTGAAGCGGGTGGTGATGCGCACATCGCCGGCCGAGAAACGGATCATGTACGGGTGGTGCGTCTTGTCCTGCCGCCCGCGCTCGAAATCATAGCCATAGCGGCGCACGATGTCCACGCCGAAGTCCCATTGCTGCTGCTCGACGTAGTCGCGGTAGATGAAGGAATCGTCGGGCACGGGCCGGGCGGCGATGGCGTCCACCAGCGGCACAAGCTGCCCGCGCAGCGCGCTGAACAGCGGCCGCAGTTGAGCCACAGTCATGCCCGGGTCCGAGTCCTCGATCAGCGGATCGGCGATGTGGTCGTAGCCGGGGAAGTAGTCGGCATAGCGCCGGCTGAGATCCAGCGTCTTCTCCAGCACCGGCGCGACTGCGGCGAAGTCGTTGGCCGGCCGCGCCTTGATCCACGTCTGGTAGGACGAGATGTTGTGCTCGGCCATCTCGCCCACGAACTCGGCCGGCAGCCGGGTCTGGCGCTCGTAGTCGCGCCGGGTGACGCGCATCAGACTGGCGTCGTCGTCCTCGTAGGGCAGACTCTCTTCGTAGGGCTGCAGCTCGTCCAGCAACCGGCCGACCGCCGGGTCGGTGAAGCATTCCTGGGCAAGCTTCTGCAGCGCGGCGATCTGCCGGCCTCTGGCCTCCGCACCGCCGGACGGCATGTAGGTGGTCTGATCCCAGTACAGCACCGAGGCCGCCGAGCTGTAATCGGAGGCCTCGCGCAGCCGGGATTTGAGTTCTTGTAGTTTGTCTTTCACAGGGTCCTTCCGCGTATGTTGGCTCGTAGTAGGCGCTTCAGCGCCATTCCGGGGTGTGGATGAACGTTGCCCCTATGGTACCGCCATCAGGCCACGCGGGCAAACTTGCCGTCCGTGAACTATTCCGGCTCGCGTCCTGTGGTATACAGTAAACGATGGGATCGTCGCAAACAAGTCCAGTGGGTGGACAAGGAGCAACGGGAGATGAGAAAACACTTGCTCGCTCTTGGGATCAGCCTCGCGGCGGTGTTGCTGTTGGTTGCGGCCTGTAGAAGTTCTATTCCTGGCGACGATTCGACGTTCACGTCACCAGGTAGGCCAACAAAGACTCCGGAACACATTACGGGTGGCCCCTTTGTGCAGGTTATCGACCCCAGGCTTTGCATCGATGAAGACGCGCCCGAGCCTACGGCAGTCGCCGGCGGCGACTCGACGTTCGTTTCACCACCGCGACATTACCCAACCATTAAAGATCGTGAGCGCGCCAGGACAGGCATGTCGGACAGGGACGCAAACTGCATCGCACGGCTGGCCCGGGCGGCGCTGCCCAGGGAGGCAACGCAGGTGCTCTTCGCGCCAGGCGAGGGTGCGCGAGACGGTGGTAACGAATCAGTCCCGGCAACGGATTTCCGGTTCACCGT
>JAWKOJ010000027.1:0-70549 GCA_041391245.1 Caldilineales bacterium | reverse complement strand
TGTTCGCCTGACCCCTCATGACCGCCGGTTCCGGGCTCAACATGGAGTCGCTGAAACGCTAAATGCACTGCCGTTTTGGGACAAGGACTGTCGGTCTCCTTAGAGTAGATTCCAACGCGCTAGCCGGTCGGCTGGCGCGTTGCTTGTATGCTACCCGGATGCAGGTCCGGCGGACGTGCTGAATGTCGCGGAGAGCCACTAACGCCCTGCGCTGGGCGCTTCCGCTGGCGTTGACCGGCGTTCTCGTGGTGCTGCTGGCTCACACCAGCCGGGAGGGTGAGATCCTGGCGCGCTACAGCCGCCAGTACACGCGCCTGCTGTTGGCAACGGCGTTCCTGACGGCGGCGTTGTGGTGGGCTGCGGCGCGGCAGGCGCGCTGGGATCGCTTCTTGAGCCGCGTTGCTCGTCCGGGGTCCGTTGTGTTGCTGGTCGGCGCAGCAGCGCTGCTGGCGTTGATCGACATCTTCGTCGACCTGCAGTTGTTGCTGTCGCTGGGGCCGCTGGTTGCCGGGGTGATCGTGCTCTGGCTGGCATCGCCGCGCGGCGCCCGCGAGACTGAGGCGATTCTGGCATCGACGCGGCTGCGCAATCTGGCGCTGGCGGCGACATCGCTTCTCGTTGGCCTGGCCTTGGCCGAGGCAGTCTTTCGCGGCATCCTGGTTGAGCGCCTTGTGCCGGCGACCGATCGCCAGTTCTTTCGGGCCGTGGAGCGCGCCTGGCCGCACACGGTTCCCCTGGAGCGCAGCGGCGACGAGCTGCGCATCCTCGGTCTGGCCGATTCCTTTGGGCAGGCCGGCGGCGAAGCCAACTACCATTTCGTGCTCGAAGATCTGCTCAACCAAACCGGCAAGCCTGCCGAGGTCGTCAACTTTTCCGTCGCCGGCTACGAGCCTGTCGACGAACTGGCGCTCCTCCGGGGATACGGCCCCCGCTACCGTGCCGATCTGGTGTTGCAAGGCTTCTTCGTCGGCAACGACTTCAACCTGCCTGACCGGCCGCTGATGATGTCGCAAGGGGTGCAGTTCCGGCCGGCGTATGCGGGTCTCTGGTCGTTGCGGCCGCGCAATTTCTGGCTTCAGCAGTGGTTGCCCCGCTTCGTCCAGGTGATGGAAGATCGCTGGCAGCGGCAGCGTGAGCGTGTTGCGGCCCCGCCGGTCGCCGGGGTCGTAGCAGACAGGCCCGAAGCGGCCGCGCCACCGTTGGCACAGCAACAGGGCACGGTGTCAGAGGATGCCTACCTGCGGGTCGAGCGGGAGCGTCTCAATCTGATGCGAGCCGACAGCGCGACCCAGACACGCTGGTTGCAAACCCTGGCAACGTTGGACGAGACACGCGATCTGGCTGCGCGCATGGGGAGCGACTATGTGCTGGTGATCCATCCGGATCAGCTGCAGGTGGAGGACGCGCTGTTCGACCAGTTGATCGGCGCCTACCGACTGAACCCCGACGACTACGACCGCGCCTTGCCGCAACGTTTTCTGCTGGACTACTGCGCCAGGCAGCAGATTCGCTGCATCGACCTGTTGCCTGCTTTTCGGGCGCACGGCGCCCAGGGCGGGCTGTATCTGCCGCGCGACACGCACTACAGTCCCGCCGGTAACAGCGTGGCAGCCGAGCAGATTCTGGCCGAATTGAACCGTATGCCAGCGTCGGGAGAGTAACCATTAGCTACCCGTCACGCTGTACGCCGCGAGGTTGCCAATCCGGGGCCGCCGGTGCGACAGCCATTTCACAGACAGGAGTCTTCCCTCGGTGAATCTCACAGGCCGGTTGTTTTGGATCAGCTATCAGGTCAGCCGCCACCACTGGATGGGCGCGCCTATGGATCGATGGGGGATGGTCGGTCTGATCATCCTTGCCGGCTTGTTTGCCATTCGTTGGCTGCCGGGAGGGGCTGCCGGCGTTGCCGTCTGCGGTCTGCTGCTGGCGGCGTTGTTGCTGCTGCGCTCGCTGGCCTCGCGCCGCTTCTACGTGATCTTCGAGGCGGAAGGCGGCTCCGTTGGCCGCCGCGCCGACGCCGTCATGCTGGACCCCAGCGACAAGCTGATGCTGCGGGCCACCGGTCGTTTCGAGGTGGAAGGCAAGAACCAGGAGTTCACCGAGTTGCTGGCCTATTTTCGCAGCTTCGAGACGCGCGAACATGCCGTGATGGCTATCTGCCCGCCCTCACGCTTTCTGGAAGTGGGCGGATGGCCGGACCACGAGATCGGCATGTGGTACATGTTCTTCAAGCACAACGAGATTCGGCAGATCTTGCCCGGCGCGCTGGCGTTCGGACGCTCCCACCGGCCGGCGCTCCGGATCGATGTGCGCCGCGAGATACCCCAGGAGACTTCTCCGCTGGACGTGTGGGGAGGCTATCGCACCGGCAAGCGGGCCAAGCCAAAGTACGAAGACGCCACGCTCTATCTTTCGTTCAACTCCCCGGAAGACCGGGCCTGTGTGCTGGCCGATCTGGTGGCCGACGCATCGGCGCTGGATTAGCTATCGGTACAGGGTGTCTGCATCAGCCGCGATCTGCTCAGGCTGGTCGAGCCATTGGTTCGCGATCGCCAGCGCGCGATTCATGGCCTCGCCCAGCTGGGCCGTTGCGGGGAAGATGTTCTCATCGCCGATAATCGCCCGCAGGCCGGAGCGCACCAGTTGCGAGTAGACGTCCGGGCTGACGCCTACCAGCATCAATTTGCTGTCGTGGGCGTGCAGGTCTTTGGCGTAGCGCTCGAGCACGGTGACAAACGTGCTGCCGATCTCATCGCGGCCGCGCAGCCCGATCAACACCGCGGCGCGGTTCGTGCCATCCGGCGCCGGCAGCATCTCCTCCAGGCTCTTGGCGGCCGCAAAGAACAGGCTGCCGTAGATCTGCAGCATGGTGACCTGGTTGCTGGGCAACGTCCTGGGTGCGGGATGCTCCTCAGGCAAGCCGCCTGGGATGGGGACAATCTGCATCAGGATCACCTTGTTGGATTGGCGGGCGACATACAACAAAATGCTGAATGCGACACCTACCAGCACGGCAAATTGCAGCGGGATGATCAACGTCGCGAGGAAGGTCATGATCATCACCACGCCGGAAACGCGGCTGGTGTTCCAGACGGTCCACGCCTGCGGGATGCGCATCCCCTGAAAGCCGGCCACGATCAGCAGCGCGGCCAGGGCGGACATCGGCACCAGGCTCACCAGCGGCGCGAACAGCACCACGATCAACGCAACGAAAAGGCCAACGCTGATGTTGGTCAAACGGGAACGAGCGCCCGCGCTCATGATCAACGCGGTGCCGGAGATCGATCCGCCGGCAGGGATACCGCCGACGAAGCTGGTGGCTATGTTGGCCATGCCCTGACCGAAGAAGTCGCGCGAGATGTTGGGGTATTTCCCGTCCGGGTTGGGATATCCCTGGCTCACTCCTGCGCCCTGGATCAGCCCAATGATCGCGATGGAAAACGCTGGGAGCAGCATCTGCGCCAGCAGGCTGACGGTGGGAAGCTGGATATCGGGCAGTTGGGCGGTGATGGTTGCGATGTCGCCAACCGTTTCTACCGACTGCCAGCCCAGCAGGGCCAACAGGGTGGTGGAAACGGCAATAGCAATGATGAAGGCAAACTTGCGCAGTTGCGTCTTTGTCAACAGCAGGATGAGGCCCAGGGTCAACAGGCCAATGACCGTCGTTGGGCGGTCCACCTGGTTCAAGCGCAGAAGCAGGTCCAGCGCCTGCGCGATCCTGTTGCTGAAGATGCTGTCATACCCGGTCAGATCGCCCAACTGGCCGAGAATGATCAGCACGGCGATGCCGTTGAGGAAGCCCGTCATGACCGCGTTGGAGACAAAG
Organism: Caldilineales bacterium; assembly: GCA_041391245.1. Taxonomy (GTDB): domain Bacteria; phylum Chloroflexota; class Anaerolineae; order JAAEKA01; family JAAEKA01; genus JACKBK01. The sequence continues at coordinate 66,723 of JAWKOJ010000027.1, read as the reverse complement.
CGCACCAGAAAGCCGAGGCGGAACACCCCTGCCAGCAACTGGATGACGCCGATCAGAAAAACCAGAGCGATCAGCGCCTGCGTGCGCGACCCTTCCGTCATGCTGCCCAGAACCTCACCGGTCGCCACCGAGAGCGCACTGGTTGTGGAGACGTTCATGAACACCGAACTGGTGAACACCGCGCCGACCGGCACCGCCACCATGAGGGTGTAGATGCCCATTACCGGGTTGCTGACAAAGGCCAGCAGCGCGTGGGCCATGGCCTGCGGGACATTGACCACAGCAAAGGTCAGCCCGGCGATGAGATCGGAGCCAAACGTGCTTCGCTCCGGCTTGAACTGCTGCAACTGTTTCAGAGGTGCGCGTTGGTTGGACAAGTCGTGTTCCTGAGGGACGAAGTGGACCTAGGGGCCGGCGCTTGCCGTTGTCAAGCCACAGTCCAGCGGGGATTATAACCGGCGCAAGGATTGCATCCAATATTTGCCCTGCCCGAATGGCAGGCAACGAAAAAGGCCCCGCGGCCTGTTGGGCCGCGCGGCCTTGTGTTAGTGCAATAGCCAGTGCTTAGCCTCGCATCATGTCCAGCGCAACAGTAGCAGCCAGGATGACGACGTCGTTCTGGCCGGGGTTGATCTCGACGCCGTAGGTGTCGCGGACGCGGAACCACTTCTTCGAGACCTCGGCGACCCGGTCGCGGCCGACCTCGAAGCGATACTCGTGGTCGAGGATGTTGCCCTGGATGTCGATGTCCGGGCCGTCGCCGATCTTGACGGTGTAGCGCTCGCGGACCGGCGTGATCATGGCCTTCTTGACGATGCCCAGCCGCTCGCCGCCGGGGCCTTCGATCTCCATCGAGTCCTTTACCCGCATGACCTTGGTCTGGATTTTGGCCACCTCGCGGTCCTGGCGGTCCTTGATAATCAGCGTGTCGCGCACGCGCAGCGCCTTGCCGTCTACCTTGTAGACCTTCTCGCCGCGGTCGTTCTCGATCCACGAATCGTCGCCGATTGAAACGAGCTTCTCGCGCATCTGGTAACGGGTCGGGCCTGCATGGCCACCGGGGCCGCGGTCCTCTCGTCGTTCTTCCCGTCGTTCTTCTCTGCGTAGCATAGTGTTCTCCTTTTGAACTTGCCTGGCTTCATCAAAAACCTGTCAGGCAGGCGATCAACAGCCTGGCCCGATCAGCACGTCGTCTTTCCTCAATACTGGCGACCAGGCAGCGCACCTGTTTCCTGACAGCTTCTTTAGTGTAACCAGCTTGCGCGACCTTGTCCAATCGGGCACAACCATACGGGCTGCGATTTGTGAACTGGATATGGCAGACAATAGGTAGCATTCAGCCCAACAGAGAGCTAGGCTTCGTCTGTATCCGCCGCGGCTGCCTGTTCAGCTTCCGGTGCGGCGGCCTGCAGCTCCGCCTGCGGCACGCTGAAGGTGATGACGTTGCCGCCCGACTCGCGCAGGTTGATGGCAGCGCCGTCCATCTCATACTCGTCACAGGCAACCACCACGGCGACCCTTCCTTCGTCCAGGTCTTTGTTCAGTTGGGCGACCTCATCTTCCGTAAGCTGCATGTGCTCTGTGAAGATCGAACCGGCCCCGGCGCCCACCAATGCGCCGGCCAGCAAGCCGCCGATCAGCCCAACCGGACCCAACAGCGCGCCGGCCACGCCGAGAACGGCGCCTACCTTGGCGCCCGTACCGGTCTTGCGGCCCATGTCGGTCTTGACCTTGCCGTTCTTCTTGTAGATCGTGCCGATGGAACCGAGCGACACGTCCTGGCGGGCGATGTCCCATCCTTCCAGGTTGGTGATGGCAGCCTTGGCGGCGTCTTCGTTCTCGAACACGGCCATGACGAAGTGTTGGTTGGGCTTGTCGTTGCTCATTGGATGCTCCTTGAGTTGGCTTCGGGTGGGAAATTAACAGGCCGCATTCTACACGAAAACCGGGCCGCGGGCAAAGGCATGTGACATCTCAGGCAACCGGACGGGAAGACCCAGCGGCCCGACCGTTCAAACCTGAATGCACGCGGACAGTTGCCGCACAAAGTCACTGCGAGCCAGCCGAAGCAGTCTCTTTGGCCAGAGGGACACTTGCGCCTGCGCGCAGCGCAGGTGTTGCTTCGTCGGACGGACCTCCTGCCTAAAAGCTCCCGCCCGTCGCAAGCAGAGAGTAGCGCCGATCGAGTAGCGGGTCAGGCAACGATTGCTCTCATGTCGAGTCACCAGCGTATCGAGATCAAGCGGGTTGCGCGTACGAGTCGCTTGATCTCGACATGCCGACATGAACGTCCTTCATGAGCAGCGCACCCCAACCCGCTACCGATCAGCGTTGACGACCGGGTTTCTTGCCACGGCGCATTCCGTCACGCTGTATGAGTGACCAGGGGCCGACAGCGACGACCTGTTTATGAAGCAGGCGCGCGCGCAACCCGCGAGCATCAGCAGCGGTGCTTATTGCGCCGGCGCCGCGCGGCGCCGCTCCAGCGACTTGAAACCTCCGCCTGTGATCATTGCGGCAACCACGGCGACCACGATCATCCCCATCAGGTTGGCGTCGGCGCCAGTCATCACGGTCACCAAGAGGACGCTGGCTTCAGGGCGCTCAGCACCAGCGTGACGATGCCGGCGGCAGAACAAGCGATCAGGACTTCCAGGGGAACTTGCGGCGCTATCAGGCTGATGGGCCAGCGCCGAGCATGATGGCGGCAAAGAGGGAAGGGAAGATGGGGCCGCCCAGATAGCCACCCTTGAAGGACAGGCTCAGAAGCAGCGGCTTGACCAGCGCCATGAGGAGCAGCATCGGAATGCCGATCTGCGCCGCATCGGCGATAATGGCTTGGATCGTTCCTTCGCCGGAGAACATGAGGTTGGGCACGAAGAAGCAGACGATGCCGATGATGGCTCCCGCGGCCAGCGCCCGCGCGATGATCCGGTCGCCGAAAACGCTCATCACCCGGTCCGCCGCCTGCATGGCGATGCCGGCGTAGATGGCTAGCAGCCCACCGGCGAGGCCAAGCGCGATTGCCCACAGCACGACGGACAGGTTGAGGGCAACCAACTCGCCCTCGTACAGAAAACTGGCAAAGGGCGGGACGTTGAGCAGCGTGAAAATCAGGTAGCCCACCGCGCCTGGCCGCCAGGTTGGCCGCCACCAGCGGCAAGCCGCCCCGGCCACCGCCCGACTCGCTGGCAAACAAGGCGGCAAAGAGCGGGTTGCCCACGATGCCGTTGTAGGCCGAGCTCATGCCGGCGAGGCTGGCCGCCAGAACGGCGTTCTTGTGCAGCTTGAGCCTGGCCGCCACCCATTCGGAGATGTAGACGGCCAGAAAGCCGATGGGACCCTCGGGGCCGACGCTGGCGCCGGAGAAGAGCGAGAAGAACGACGAGAGCAGGGCGCCCCAGAAGGACTTGTAGCCTGTCGTGTCGCCGGCCACCAGCGGTTCAAGGACACCGCCATTGATGACGTTGGGCGCATGCATGTATTTGCCCACCAGCCCAACCAGCAGCGAAAAGAGCAGCGCGCCGGCCGGGATCGTCCAGCGGTTAGCCAGCACAAAGTCGTTGCCCCAGATCAGATCGTTGAGGCGTGTGTAGCTGACAAGCCACACCACCGAAAAAAGACCGACCACCAGCGCGATGAACAGCACGCGCCCCATGTTCAGCTTGCCGGTTGGCTGATCAGCCGCGCCTGCCTGGTCTGCGGGTATTGCCGCTGCTGTTGGATCTGTCATGTTCGCTCTCCGTGGTTGTCAACTATCGTTATTCAGCCCGCCCATGGTGGTGGCACAGAAAGCCGGAATAGCCGCCGGCCAATCAGGTAGAAGCCCGTTCCAGATTCAGCGCCAGCAGCTGCTCCAGGATCTCTGTCGCTCAGGTTCGCCGGCCAGCCGTAGGCGGCGAACACGGCATCGTCCAGCTTGCGATGTGCGTTGTCCAGCCAGGTCGGCCGCGCGTTGTAGAGGTTGGTCAGGGTGCGCTTCTTCAGCTCCGCCTCGGACGCGCCGGGCGGGTTCAGCCAGGCATCGCGCAGTTGCACCAGCTCGTGCGCCGCCGCGGCGACGGCCTCGACGCGCGGATCGTCCACCGGTTCCTGGCCGGGCGGCCAGGGGAAGGGAAAGGTTTCGAACGTGGTGGTTGGCGTGTAGCGTGGCCGGTCTTCGAGCGAGGTTCCCTGGCGCAGTGACCAAAGTTCGTGAGGCTTTGAATGCAGGACGCCGAAGAAGTAGTCGTCTTCACGAGCGAACACGATCAACAGATTCTGCGGGCAGGACCTCCGCCGGTATCCACGAAACGCGAAGTGTTTGGACACCATTGACGTTCCAATATATCGATCCAATCCTGTGATCGCGTTTCTCATTTCTGGACGGGGTCGTTCATGCAACCACCATTGGCCGATGGTTGATCTTTGTCGAAGTCGTTTAGGTTTGACGTTTTCGATAACATATTCGAAAGGCTTTTCGTACAGTGCAGCTTCTTTCAAGAGACGCTGATACCGGAAGTCAATAATCCATACTTTGCGCGGTCGACGGGTCAGGTCAATACCGTTGAAATAGGGGCGAAGTACGTCGCTATTCGCCCGACCGTTCGGATTGAGAGGAAGACTCATCCATCTAAATGCGAGAGACTCTGGTATGTCGAAGGACCTGCCGGTGTAACTCCCATGAAGGAAATGCTTTTGAAGTTCTCGAAAGTTTTGTCGCTTCAGCAAGGTTTATCGATCCAGTAAGGTTCGCGTTTACCGATAACACGGTTTTGTCGTCAAGAGTGTGGGATGTTTCTTCGCCACGGTCAAATCCTACCATCGACACTCGAACGGCTGCTCCGTCAAGAATCCAGTCACGATCAGATTGAGCCCAGAAAATATCACCAGAAGCTTTTATTCGCTCCAAAACGACTCGGTTTGCACCGCCACGGATGGAGTTTGTCGCCAGCAAACCTGCGCGCTTTGCACTGCCGGCTCCGATTTGTGCCCGCGCCTTCTCGAACCAATAGCACACCAGATCGCACTCACGCGGCACCCGTCCGTCGTACACGGCGAACATCGCGTCCACGTAGTCGTCCCCCAGTTCGCTGCGCAGCCGTTTGCCTCCCAGGAACGGCGGGTTGCCGATGATCACGTCCACCGCCGGCCAGTCCGGCTCGACAGGACTCACCCTCACCCCTAACCCCTCTCCCTGAGGGAGAGGGGGATCGGAAGCGGTGGCATCTGCCTCCCCTCTCCCAATGGGAGAGGGGCCGGGGGTGAGGGTGAGAATCGCGTCCATGCGCCGAATCGTCTGGATCGCCTGCAGGATCGGCTCGAGCGGGTGGCCGAAGCCGTTGTTGCGCAGCCACTGGATGTAGCCGATCCAGATGGTCGCCTGCGCCAACTCGTGGGCGTAGGCGTTGATCTCGATGCCGTAGAGCTGCCCCGGCGACGGCGCCATGCCCGGCAACGGCTGCATCCCCGTCAGCCCCAGCGCCAGCATCCGGTTGTAGACCTCTTTCCACAGGTCCAGCAGCGAGAGCAGCGCCAGATAAAGAAAGTTGCCGCTGCCGCAGGCCGGGTCCAGTACCCGCACCTTGGCCAGCTCCAGCGAAAAATCGACAAGCAGGTTCTGCAACTGCTTGTTGAGGTTGGCGCGCTTCTGGCCCCTGGCCGCGTCGCGCCGTTCGGCCAGCGTGTCGGCCTGCGCGCTGGCCTCCTCCCATCGGCGGCGCAGCGGCGCCATCAACACCGGCTCGACCACCAGCAGGATGTCCTCGCGGCTTGTAAAATGGGCGCCAAGCTGCGAGCGCTTGCCCGGGTCCAGACCGCGCTCGAAGAGCGTGCCGAAGATGCTGGGCTCGATGGCCGCCCAGTCGGCCGGCACAACGCGCGCCAGCACGTCCAGCCCCTCGCCGTCCAGCGCCAGCACCCGGTCGTCGTCGAACAGACCGCCGTTGAAGTGTGATATCCGATCGACGCCGAACCAGCCGCCTGTGCTCATGGCAGCGAAAAGCTGGCGCAACTGGCCGGCGAACGCCTCCGGCTGGCGACGCGTCCGCTCCACCAGCCGGCCAAACAGACCGTCAGGCAGCAGCCCCACGTCTTCGGCGAAGAGGCAGAACAGCAGGCGGATCAGGAAATGGGCGACCTGGGACGGCTCGTTGCCCGCAGCCCGCAGGCGGTCGGCCAGCGCTGCGAACTCGCCCGCCACGCGCTGCGTGACCGATTCGGGTGTCTCGGCGCCCTCGAAGCGGCGCGGATCGTTGAAGACCGCCCGCAGCGTAGCCAGCCCGTCCGGCGTCAGCAGGTCGTCCAGCGTCAGCGTGGTCGGCTGGTTGGCGCGGTTGACGAAGTTCGGATGGACGACGATGGTCTCGAAGTCGGAGACGACCAGCAGCGGCGGGTTGTGCAGCGACTCGCGGTATTGCAGCAACTGCCCATAGGCGCGGTCCAGATTGGCGTGCTTGCCCTTGTCTTCCCACCCGAAGAAGCCGCGCTTGAAGACGTCGGCGAACCCTTGCTTGCCGTCCAGCTTGGCCGCGCCGTACTGGAAGGTGAAGGTCGCCCCGATTGAATCGGCCTCGGCCGGCGTCTCGTGGCCGATCAGCCGGCAGAGGTCGATGAAGTGCTCGCGGTCGGCCGCGCTTTCCTTGAGTTCAGATTTCCGCCACTTGGCGACGAATGCTTGTGGAGACAGGGACGGAGGCATGGCCGGTATGATAGCCGCAGTGCGCGCCGAGCGCAAGCCGGCGCGCACTCACCGATCAGACTTCGGAAGTCGCCCGGTCAACAAACGATGGGCATGTTAGCCGTTTCAGACCGGTCGTGGCGAGTAATCGGCGACTTCCGAAGTCTTTCTGAACAGCCTCTCAACGTACTCGGTCACTCCTCCGGCTCGAACAGTTCCTCGATCACCAGACCGAAGGCGGCGGCGATCCTGAACGCCAGCGGCAGACTGGGGTGATATCTGCCGTTTTCGATGGAGCTGACCGTCTGGCGTGAGACGCCCAGCATCCCGGCAAACTCTTCCTGCGACCACCCGCGGGTCTCGCGCATCAGGCGTACGTAGTTCTTCATCGCCGCTCCTGACTTAGCTATGCACGGCGCTCGGACCGGTCTCCGACCGTGCCCCGCTGTTTTCATCCATCGGAGTGTCGAGCGGAGCCAGTCCCGGCGCCTGACTAACTCTCAACGCACCGCACCCTACTGGCGCGCCATGATCCGGCGCATCTCCGCATCCTTGTCCTGGATCAGATCGCCGCTCAGGTCGAAGGTGACGCTGTGAATCGTGCCGTGGAACTCGAAGGGTGACAGATAGAAGGGCGCCACCGGCGCGCCCGGATCTGCGCCGACCGAGATGCCGCCTGTCAGCCCCAGGCTGAGAGGCGTGGTGTGCGGGAAATCGTTCTGGCCGACCAGCTTGCCGTCGATGTAAAGCTGGGCACGGCCGGGCGCTCCCTTGCCGTTGGCGATGTCGGGCGGCCCCGTCACCTCGAACTCGAAGCGCAGCTCGTGGCGGCCGGGCGGCGTCGGCTCGCTGGCCGCGACATGCAGGTAGTCCTTGGCCACGTAGTTGTGGACGTATTGCAGCTTGTTGTCCTGGATATAGAGCGCGTAGCCGCCGTCGGTGCCGCCATAGGACACCAGCGCGCCGTCGGCCCGGCCCTCGGGGATCTCCACATCCGCGGCAATGGTGTGGCTGCGGTTCAGCAGGCGCGGCCCGGCGTTGTAGGGCACCGACTGCGTCCCGGGATAGAACGTGTAGCTGGTCCGGTCGGCGGTGATCTGCGGGCGCTCTTCGGCGAAGCGCGCCGTGCCGCGGCCGTCCACCGGCATCACGTTGTACTTGCCCGCCTCGACGTACCACATGCCGATCATCTCGATCAGCTTGGCCCGGTTCTCGGCCGCCAGGTTGTGGTTCTCGGCCCAGTCCTCGGCCACGTGGTACAGCTCCCAGCCGGTGGCGTCCAACTCCGTCAGCTTGTCAGCCGAGATGGGCGCCCCGAAGAACAGGCCCGCCTCGCTGAACGAGGGGCCCGGCCACGGACAGACGGCGCGCCAGCCGTCGTGATAGATCGACCGGTGGCCCATCATCTCGAAGTACTGGGTGATGTGCCTGCTGGCGGCCTGGGGATCGTCGAAGCTGTGAGCGAAGCTGACGCCCTCGATGGGCGACTGGGTGACGCCCCTGATGCTGTGCGGCGCGGCGATGCCCAGGGCATCCAGCACCGTCGGAACCATGTCGATGGCGTGGGCGTACTGGCTGCGCACCTCGCCGGCTGCCTTGATTCCCCGCGGCCAGTGGACCACCAGCGGGTCGCTGATGCCGCCGCGATAGGTCTCGCGCTTCCAGCGGCGGAAGGGCGTGTTGCCGGCCCAGGTCCAGCCCCAGGCGTAGTGGTTGAACGTGTCAGGCCCGCCCAGCTTGTCGATGGCTGCCAGGTTGGTCTCCAGCGACTCGGGCACGTTGTTAAAGAAGAGGTTCTCGTTGACCGAGCCGGTCGGCCCGCCTTCCGAGCTGGCGCCGTTGTCCGACAGCACCATGATCAGCGTGTTGTCAAGCTGGCCGGTCTCGGCCAGAAAGTCCAGCAGGCGGCCGATGTGGTGGTCGGTGTGGGTCAGGAAGCCGGCAAAGACCTCCATCATGCGCGCGTAGAGCCGCTTCTCGTCGGCTGAGCACTGGTCCCAGAGCTTGACGTCCGGGTCGTGGCGCGACAGCTCGGCATCCGCTGGGACGATTCCCAGCCGCTTCTGCCGGGCAAAGGTCTTCTCGCGGTAAGCGTCCCAGCCGTCGTCGAACTGGCCCTTGTAGGCGTCGGCCCACTCCTTGGGCACGTGGTGCGGGGCGTGCATCGCGCCGGTGCAGAAGTACATGAAGAACGGCTTGCTGGGCGCGACCTGTTTGGCGTCGGCAATGAAGCTGATCGCCTTGTCCACCAGGTCCTCGGTGATGTGGTAGCCCTCTTCCGGCGTACGCGGCGGCTCCACCTGGTGGTTGTCGTAGACCAGCTCCGGGTAGTACTGGTGCGTCTCGCCGCCCAAGAAGCCGTAGAAGCGCTCGAAGCCGCGGCCCAGCGGCCAGCGGTCGTACGGCCCCGCCGCCGAGATCTGGTCGGCCGGCGTCAGGTGCCACTTGCCGATCGCGTAGGTGTTGTAGCCGTGCTGCAGGAGCATCTCCGACAGGAAGCCGTTCTCGAAGGGGATGTAGCCGTCGTAGCCAGGGTAGCCGGTGGAAGCCTCGGTGATGCAGGCCATGGCGTTGGAATGGTGGTTGCGGCCCGTCAGAATGCACGTGCGCGTCGGAGAACAGAGCGCCGTGGTGTGCATGTTGTTGTAGGCCAGCCCGTTCTGAGCCAGACGGTCCAGATTGGGCGTGTTGATCGGACTGCCGAAGCAGCCAAGCTGGCCAAAGCCGGTGTCGTCCAGAATGATGAACAACACGTTAGGCGCGCCCTCTGCAGCCCGCAGCGGTTTCGGCCACGCCGGCGTCGAAACATCGAACGTGCGCCCGATCACACCGGGGAAGGCGGAGCCGGGCTGGTATTCTGCCAGTGACATTTTGTCCTCTTTCGTAAGTGCTGACCCGTCGCGCTTTGCGTCGCGCAGCGATACTCGTGGGCGCCGAAGCGTCAGCCGGACTTGGCGGCGTCGCGGTTCTCGAACATGGCCGCAACTATTCAGGCTACAGAGGCCTGTCAGTCCCGGCTGAACAGTTGCGGATGGCCAAAACAAGGTGGTGGTTGAGCTTGTTCTTGCTGATTGGGTGCTCCTGGGTTTGGCTTCGCGTGGGAATGCGGCAGGCCGCATTCTAATCGAAAACCCGGCCTCTGGCAAAGGCAAGGGGCAAACAACGAACAGGATGCGTGCTATTGACGGCGTTCAAGGATTCTCTTGGTCGCCTCCGCTGCCGCGCGCCGCAACGCATAATGGCTCGATCCGTTGAGGCGTTGCAGCGATCTCAGCGCCCGGTCGTCGCCCACTTCGCCCAGCGCGCGCACGATGGGGCGGCACGCCTCGCTGTCACGTTCCCGGTCCAGCGCCATGACCAGCGAGGCCGTCGCGTCGGGATCGCCCAGCTCTGCCAGCGCCTCAGCCGCCGCGCGCCGGACGTCGCCCCGCTGATCCTCCAGCCGCTGGCAGAGCGGAAAAAGCGCGCGCCGGTCGCCCAACGCGCCCAAACTGGCAGCGGCCGCCGCGCGCACCCGCCACTCGCCGTCGCTCAACGCGTTCAGCAGCGCACTGACGGTCGCTGGAGCAGGCAGGGTCGCCAGCCGCCGGGCCGCGTCAGCACGCATCAGTGGATCAGAATCCGTGATGCGCGCCAGTTGAACGGTCAATTCACGGTCCACGTCAGTTGGGTTTGCCGAACAGCCCTTTGATCCGCTCGGACAGCGATGGCTTCTCGCTGCTTGCAGGGCTTTGCTCGCGCGGCTTGAAGCGTTGACCGCAGCGAGGACAGCGATCAGCGTCGGCTGGTAGTTTCAGTCCGCAGTTGTAACATTCCATAGGTCGATCTCCTGGCACGTGGGGCCATCCCGCGTTGTCAATGGTTCATGCGCAACAACCGATCAGCGTGCCTCGATCAACTGGCCGCCGGTGGCGCGCAGCAACTCGTCCGGCGTGATGCGCAGGAGCGTACGGTCATCGCCGCCGCCGCCGAAAACCTCCGGCCATGCCAGCACGCCGCGGTCGACGAAGGTGGTCAGCGGCCGGTCGAACCCAAAGGGCGGGACACCGCCGGCCGCAAAACCGGTCAACGCCAGCACTTCGTCAGCCGTGGCCAACCGTATGCGCTTGCGGCTGACGCCGAACAAAGCGGCCAGCTTGCGGAAATCGATGGGCGTCACGCCGTTGGCAATGATCAGCGCGGCAGGAAACGGAACGTCTCCCTTGATCATGAACACCACCGATTTGATGATCTGATCTGGCTGGCATCCCATGGCCTGAGCCGCCAGCGGCACCGTCGGCGTCGCGTCGCGTGGAAAGACCAGCTCGGCAGCGATAGCTTGCTGCCGGACGAATCGCGCCAGATCATCGGGGGTCTTTGGGGTAAGGTGCTGCATCGGTAAGAGAATTGTAGCGCATTATGGGCGGCCCGCCAAGGTTGCCGGGCTTCCCCGGATCGCGGTTGCGCGGCAAGCTGGCGAATGTGGTACACTGTGGGCAAAGGAGCCGACCCGTATGCCCCAAACCCAGATAGGACGTGACAGCCTGGTGCTGTTCAAAGGCAAGCCAGCCATCGTTACCAAGACGGGCCAGAAGCTGGAGCTGACTTTGCAGGACGGAGGAACTGCCAGTGTGCGTCCCAAGGATGTCGCCCTGTTGCATCGCGGCCCTGCCAGTTTCGCCGCGCTGAAGCCGCCCGCAGGCGACATGATGGCCGCCTGGGAGTTGCTGGCCGGCGCCGACCAGGCAACCACGCTCGACGAACTGGCCGAGTTAGCCTACGGGGAGATTACGCCCGCGGCCGCGATGGCCGCCTGGCAGTGGGTGGCCGACGGTCAGTATTTCTCGGGAACACCCGACGACGTGACGGTGCATTCGGCGCAACAGGTGGAGCGCACCGAGGCCGGCCGCGCCGCCAGGGCTGCCGAGGCGCTGGCCTGGTCCGAGTTCCTGGAGCGGGCGCGCGCCAGGCAGACCAACTCGCAGGACGAGCGCTATCTTGGCGAGGTGGAGGAGGTGGCCTATGGCCAGCGCGCCCGCAGCCGCGTGCTCGACGACCTTGGCCATGCCCAGACGCCCGAGTCCGCCCACGCCTTTCTGCTGGAGGCGGGCTATTGGGACGAGATGGTCAACCCGCATCCGCACCGGCTGAACATGCCGGCCAGCGATCCGGTTGTCTCCCTTGCCTCGTTGCCGGATGAACAGCGGCTGGATCTCACCCACCTGCCCGCCTTTGCCATCGACGACGCAGGCAATCGGGACCCCGACGACGCGTTGAGCGTGGACGGCGACCGCATCTGGGTGCATATCGCCGACGTGGCCTCGCTGGTGCCACCCGACAGCCCGGCCGATCTGGAAGCACGCGCCCGCGGCGCCACCCTCTACCTGCCTGAAGCGACGCTGGCGATGTTGCCGCGGGCGGCTACTGAGCAGCTTGGTTTGGGGATGCAAGCAGTGTCACCCGCCCTGTCATTCGGTCTGCGGGTCGGTGAAGACGGCTCGCTGAACGACCTGGAGATTGCGCCAAGTTGGGTGCGCGTGGCCCGGCTTTCCTATGAAGAAGCTGAAGGCACCCTGGACGAGGAGCCGCTGGCGTCGCTCTACCGGGCGGCCAGGCGATTTTCGGAGCGACGGCGGCTCGCCGGCTCTGTCAACCTGGACCTGCCTGAGACCAAGATGCGGGTCATCGATGGCCGGGTCGAGATCGCGCCGCTGGCCAGCCTGCGCAGCCGCGACACGGTCGCCGAGGCGATGATGATGGTCGGCGCGGCAGTGGCCCAGTTCGCCCTGGCGCACGACCTGACCATTCCGTTTGCGTTTCAGGAGCCGCCGGAGCCGCTGGACGCTCCTGATACGCTGGCAGGGATGTTCGCCCGGCGCAAAACCATGCGGCCCAGCCGGCAGGCCATCGAGCCGGCGCGCCATGCCGGCCTTGGCCTCGACGCGTACGTGCGGGCCACCAGCCCGCTGCGGCGCTACCTGGATCTGGTGACTCATCAGCAGTTGCGGGCCTATCTGCACGGACGGCCGCCCCTGTCGCCCCAGGCTGTGATCGAGCGCATCGGCGCATCCGACGCCGTCACCGGCAGCGTGCGCCAGGCGGAGTCGCTATCGCGCCAGCACTGGTTGCTGGTCTACTTCCTCCAGCACACCCCGTGGCGCGGCGAGGGCATCGTCGTCGATCGCTTCGGTTCGCGGGCAGTCATCGTTGTGCCGGAGCTGGCCTGGGAGACTCGCGTCCATCTGCGGGAGGAGGTGGCGCTGGACAGCACCGTCGGCTTGACTGTCACGGGGGTCGATCTTGCTACGTTAGACGCGTACGTGCAGGCGGCTGTGTAGCTTTCGGGCAGAAACGACGATTCATGTCTTGACGCGGTGCCGGACATGGCCTTGCAGGGCCGCCATATATCGGTGAGGTCTCCAGGTCTGTGCCGCCTTGACCGGCCGCGCTCGGGGCATTGCTTTTGGCTGCCTGCCAGCCCGTGGTATAATCGCGCTGGGTTTTATGCGAGACATTCAAGCCCTGAGGTTCTCAGGTATGCGTAAACTCGACACCAACACCACCATCTTCCTCATTTTTTCCGATCTCGCCATCACCCTACTTGCGCTGTTCATCGCAATCCAGGCCCGTTTCTGGCTGCCCTACGGCGTTCAGTTGGCGTGGGATGAAGTCGCGCAGCCGTGGACGATCTATCTGCTGGTCGCGCTGATCTGGGGAACCACCTTCATTGTCGCCAATGTCTACAACGCACATCGCTCGCTGCGCGCCTGGGATGAGACGCAGGCAATCACCTTCGCGATAGCGGTCGCATGCCTCGTCTTCGCCGGCGTGCTGTACCTGACCTACCGCGAGGTGCCCCGTCGTCTCTTCTTCTACTTTGTGCTGGCCGACCTGGTGCTGATCATCGGGTTTCGCTTCATGCTGCGCGGCGCGCTGCGGTTTGCCGGACGTCCTGAGCCGGACACCCGCCGGGTGTTGATCGTGGGGACCGGCCGGCTGGCGCAGCGGGTGGCCGAGGGTGTGCGCGCTCGCAGCAGCAGCGGGCTGGTGCTGGTCGGTCTGGTGGACGACGATCTGTCGGGCAGCGGCGAGCCGCCCATCGATGGACCGCTGCTTGGCACCATCGCTGACACACCGGCGCTTGTCAAGGCGCATGGCGTCAACGAGGTCGTGTTTGCCTTGCCTCTGCGCGCCCAAGGAGCCATCGAGAGCCTGGTGTTGGCGCTACAAGAGCAACCGGTCAGCGTGCGGGTGGTGCCGGACTTCATCGATCTGGCCATGAGTCGGGCAACCATCGAGGACTTTAACGGGCTGCCGCTGGTCGGCCTGCGCGATCCGGCCATCGACGGATTCGACCGGGTGGTGAAACGAGTGTTCGACCTCGTGCTGTCGCTGATGGTAGTGCTGGTCTTCTGGCCGGTGCTGCTGCTGGTGGCGGTGGCGATCAAGCTGGACAGCCCGGGGCCGGCGCTTTTCATCCAGGAGCGCATCGGCGAAAACGGACGGCCCTTCAAGATGGTGAAGTTTCGCTCGATGGTTGTGGATGCGGACGCTGTGGACGAGCAGGACAGCCACGAGTCTCCCTACCGCAAGTCGCCAAACGATCCGCGGGTCACCCGCGTGGGCCGTTTCATTCGTCGCACCAGCCTGGACGAGCTGCCGCAGCTCTTCAACGTCCTGCGCGGCGACATGAGCCTGGTTGGCCCGCGGCCGGAGCTGCCGCGGCTGGTGGAACATTATGAGAACTGGCAGCGACGCCGCTTTGCCGTGCCGCCGGGAATCACCGGCTGGTGGCAGATCAACGGCCGCAGCGATCGCATGATGCACCAACATACCGAGGACGACCTTTACTACATCCAGAACTATTCCCCGCTGCTGGATGTACAGATCCTCTGGCGCACCATCGGCGTGGTGCTCCGGGGCCGCGGCGCCTTCTAACCCGCCGTTTCAGGCGCTAATCCCCCCTAATACCTCATAAGGGTTATTGATTTCGGGGGCCTGACGTGCTAGAGTTTATACTGAAAACGCGCAATCGATGCGTCCGCGCGGCCTGTGGCTGTCACGGCGCAACAAATTTTAGAGGAGATCGACGATGAAGAAAGCACGACTGTTCGTTTTGGTAGGGCTGGCGCTGGTGATGCTGATGGCAGCGCTGCCGGCATATGCCGATCCCAATCCGGGCGAAGGCAACACCGACGTAATCGTCACCAACACCAACCAGAACACCGGCGCGGCGGCAGCTCAAGTTACCGCCATCTACTACAACACCGGCGGCACCGCTGAGTACAACCGCAACCGGACCGTCAACTCGCGCGGTTCCTACAATTTCCGGGCCGCCGACGCCCAGTTGGGTGACAACTGGAACGGCTCCATGGTCCTGCAGTCGGACAACGAACTGGCGGCCGTGGCTGAAGTGAAGTACACGGGCGGCTCCTTCGACGACGGCAAGGAAACCGATGCCTACACCGGTTACGCAGTCGGCGCGTCGCAGATGTACTTCCCCTTTGTTGCGTTTGCATCCAACCAGTACACGGTCCTCACCATTCAGAACACCGAAGACACGGCCGTGACTATCCAGATGACCTACACCAACCGCGATGGAAATGTGGACTTCGCCAATCTTCAGTCCACGATTCCGGCCTTTGGTTCCAAGTCGTTCCCCATGAACACGCCCAACCAGAACGGCGTGCCGAACCTGCCTGGAACCAATTTCTGGTCGCAGAATGGCTACTGGAACGGCGCAGTCAAGGTTGTGGCCCAGAACGGCAAGAAGATCGCGGCGGTGGCCAGCAACCATTGGAACTTCTGGTCGGTAGCCTACAACGGCACCTCCACCGGCGCGCAGACCAACTACGTGCCTTCAGCCGAGCGCCGTGACTCCACCAGCCAGGGCCTGGGCTGGCGCGGCTTCTCGGTCATCACCCTGCAGTGCGTCTCCAACTCGACCTGCAATTCCCGGTTCCGCTTCTACAACGCCAGCAACGGCAACCTCGACCTCACGCTGACCAAGAACGTCAACGCGGGCGCGGCAATTGCCGCCAACACCCGCACGGGCGGCGACTTCAACGCCTCGGCCTACAACGTGTTGGGCAACGCCTGGGCTGGCTCCGTGGTTGTGGACACGACCAACGGCACGCAGATCTCGGTGATCTCCTACAGCATCCGCCCCGGCAACAACGTCGCCGGCGCTACATCGGCCGCCAACACCAACGATGGCGGCAAGGAAACCTTCCTGCCTGCTATCTACCAGCGCAACACCGACAACGTGTCGTGCCCCAACGATCCCAACAACGACTGGATCCAGTACTCGCTGATCCGCATGCAGAACCCGACCGGCAGCAACGCCAGCGATGTCGACCTCTACTTCTACAATCTGGATGGCTCGACGGCCTATCAGGAGTTGAATCTGTCGATCCCGGCCGGCAAGTCGCTCAACCGCAACACGCGCGTTAACTGCAACACGATCAATCTGGGCGGCAACTGGACCGGCAGTGTCTACATTCGCTCCAATGTCGACCTGGTTGCTGTCTCCGAGACCCTGGTGGGTGGATCCGACATGTCGGCCTACAACGGCTACAGCGTCAACCGCTAGAGCCACACAGTCAAACCGACAATAGCCTGAAGTCAGACGGCCCCGGACCACCATCCGGGGCCGTTTTGCGTTGGCTGAAGGGTATCTTTTCAGTTCTCTGTGGCTGTGGCCGGTCTCCGACCGAGCCACCGGTGGCTTGGTCGGAGACCGGCCACTGGGGCCCCTGTTTATCGAGAAGGTACGCTGAAGGTACTCAAAACTCCTTGATGCGCGCCCATGAATAGGGTATAATCGGGGTAGTGGAGCCTCACCCATGACACCAACCGTTGCTGGCCGCGCGTCTTTCAGGCGCATCGGACTGTTCGCCATCCTGGCAGTGCTGCTTGTGCTGCTGCTGGCAGCCCCATCAAGCGCGCAGGACGGCAATCTGGTCTATGTGCTGACCTTCGACGGTCCGGTGAACCCGATTCTCAGCTCGTACATCGAGCGTGCCATCGCGCAGGCTGACGCCGACGGCGCCGAGGCCATCGTCCTGCGGCTGGACACGCCGGGCGGCCAGGTCGATCTCACCCAGGACATCGTCAAGGCGATGCGCCTCGCCGGTGCCGATCATCGTCTATGTCTGGCCCACCGGCGATGGCGGATCGGCCGGGACGTTCATCACCCTGGCGGGCCATGCCGCAGCCATGGTTGACGGCAGCACTATCGGCGCGGCCAGCCCGGTAGCCGAGGGCGGCGAGGAACTGGGCGACACCATCCAGCAGAAGATCACCAACATCCTGGCGGCCGACATCGAGAACCTGGCGCGCCGCCGCGGCGAGAAGGCGGTCGAGTGGGCCAGGAGCGCGGTGACCTCCGCCAGGGCCGCGACAGCCCAGGAAGCACTGGCGCTCGGCGTAGTCGACGCGGTTGGCGAGAACGTGGATGAGGTGTTGCAGCAGCTTGACGGGTTCGAGGTCGAGGTGAACGGCGAGTTGCGCCCTCTGGATCTGGCGGGTGCCGATGTGACCGAGCTGCCCATGACCGGCCCTGAGAATTCGCTCAACACGCTGATCAACGCGATTGCTGTTCCCGGGATCGCAGTGCTGCTGATCGTGCTGGGTGTCCAGGGCATCATCAGCGAGTTCTCCCAGCCAGGCGGCTACATGGCCGGGACAGCGGGCTTTGTAGCGCTGCTGCTGGGGATGTACGCCCTGGGAATCCTCAACGCCAACTGGGTCGGTCTGGGCTTCATGTTTCTCAGCTTCATCTTGTTCTTCCTGGAGATCAAGGCGCCCACCCACGGTGCGCTGACGGTAGCAGGAGTCGTGACTTTCGTGTTTGGCGCGTTCGTTCTGTTCAGCGGTACCGAGGCGGGCGTTCCCTGGCCCGCGATCATCGGCCTGGCCGGAACCACGCTGCTGTTCTTCAGCTTTGTGGTGGCCAAGGCAGTCGGCGCGCAGCGGCAGAAGCCGGCCTGGGGCGCCGAGAGCCTCATCGGCCAGCCCGCGCTGGTACGCACCGAGCTGAATCCCAGCGGCACGGTCGTCGTCCAGGGTGAACGCTGGCACGCGGAGCTTCAGGACAGCGACGCCACCGCTCAACCCGGCGCCCGCGTTGTCGTGGTCGAGCGGAACGGGTTCAAGCTGCTGGTGCGGCCCGACAGCCCATCGACCTAATCGAATCGTAAGGCGTTGCATCTGCATCAGATCGCAACGGTCCGCTCAGCGTCGTTTCCGCGACCGTGGGAATGGCGGGCAAGCAGCCAGAGTTAATTGACAGACTGGAGTATCTCAATGTCCTCACATCCTCAGACAGTCGTTCTCAACCTCACCGACGAGGAGCAGGCCGCTGTGCAAGCCTTGCAACAGGAAATGGGTCTCGACGACCCGGCCGAGGTTATGCAGATGCTGCTGCGGCAGGCGTCGCAGCGCGCCAAGGTCGTCTGCCCAAACTGCGGCCACTCCGCCAGCCGCACCGGCGCCGACGATGCAACCTGCGCCGAGTGCATGTCTGTGATCCACCTCAGCGATGGCATCTGGCAGGTGATTGAGTTGCAGTAAACGCCGGAATCGACCGTTGACAAACGTTCAGAACTGTGATAGAGTGCTGCTATCAAAGCAGGACAATCGACCATGACTCAGCAACGACTCGGCCTGACACTCCTCCTCCTGAACTCCCTCGCGGGAGTCGGTGACACGCGGGAGTGACCCGCTGAGACGCCTGGTCTATCGACCTGACAAAGTTCGCAAGGCGGCCCCAGCGGCCGCCTTTCTTATCGAAGGCCTCCCCCGTGGAGGTCTTTTTAGTTGCTCACGAAAGGAGTACACATCTCATGGGGCTCGCATGACCTACTACTGCCTGGATTTCTTTCCTTATCCGTCGGGCGCGGGGTTGACGGTCGGCCACTGCCGCAACTACGTGCCCACCGATGTCGTCAGCCGCTACTACCGGATGCGCGGCTACGATGTGCTGCATCCCATGGGCTGGGACGCGTTCGGGCTGCCCGCGGAGAACGAGGCGATCCGCCACGGCGTACATCCCGCGGACAGCACCGCCCGCTACGCCGCCAACTACAAGCGGCAGATGCAGTTGATCCGCTGCGCCTACGACTGGGATCACGAGATCAACTCCAGCGACCCGGCCTACTATCGCTGGACCCAATGGTTCTTCCTGCTGCTGTACCGACGCGGGCTGGCCTACCGCGCCGCTGCGCCGGTCAACTGGTGCACCGGCTGCCAGACGGTGCTGGCCCACGAGGAGGTTGAGGACGGCGTCTGCTGGCGCTGCGGCAGCGCGGTGGTCGAGCGCAGCCTGCCGCAGTGGTGGTTTCGTACTACGGCGTACCGCCAGGCGCTGGCCGATGGGTTGGACGAGGTAGACTGGCCGCCCCACATCGCCGCCATGCAGCGCCGCTGGATCGCTACGCTGCGTGACTGGCTGGTCAGCCGCCAGCGCTACTGGGGCGCGCCGATTCCGATCGTCCACTGCCCGGACTGCGGGATCGTCCCCGTCCCCGAACAAGACCTGCCGGTGCGACTGCCGCCGCTGCCGGCCGGCGCGTTCGAGCCGCGCGGCGACGGCCGCAGCCCGCTGGCCAACATCCCACAGTTCGTCAACACGACCTGCCCGCAATGCGGCGGGGCGGCGCAGCGCGAGACCGACACCATGGCCGGCTCGGTCTGCTCGTCCTGGTACTTCCTGCGCTTCGCCAGCCCGCACGCCGAGAACTTCGCCTTCGACCGCGAGGCTGTGCGCCGCTGGCTGCCGGTGGACCTGTACGCGGGCGGCGCGGAACATGCCACCGGCCACCTGCTGTACGCCCGCTTCTTCACCCGCGTGCTGGCTGACGCCGGCCTGATCGACTTCTGCGAGCCCTTCCCGGTGCTGCGCTCCCAGGGTGTGGTTCACGCCAGCGACGGGCGGCGCATGTCCAAGTCGCGGCCGGAGACGGTGGTCACGCCGGACGACGTAGTTGCGCGTCACAGCGCCGACGCACTGCGCGCCCATGTGCTGTTCATAGCGCCCTTCGACGCCAACGTCACCTGGGACGACAGCGCGATCAACGGCGTGGTGCGCTGGATGGAGCGGGTGCGGCGGGTCGTTGCGGAAGGAGCGGAGGTGCGGGGAAAAGAGGGAAAGGATGGAAACGAGGACGAAGCGTTGAGGCGCGGGCTGCACCAGACGATCCGCAAGGTGAGCGAGGACATCGAGGCGTTCAAGTTCAACACCGCGATTGCAGCGCTGATGAGCTTCACGTCACAGATGCTGGACGCCCGGGGACAGGTCGGGGCTGCGCTGTGGCAGGAATGTTGCGACGCGCTGGCAGCGATGCTGGCGCCGTTCACGCCCGACCTGGCCGATGAGCTGTGGCAGGCGCTGGGCCGCGAGGGGTCGGTTCATACACATTCCTGGCCGGCATGGCGCGCTGACCTGGTCGCGGACGAAACGCTGGAGGTGGCAGTGCAGATCAACGGCCGAGTACGCTCGCGGGTGGCCATCCCCGCCGCGAGCGACGACGATCAAACAACCAGGCTGGCGCTGGCCGATGAAACCGTCGCTGCCTGGCTGGCCGGCCGCCAGCCGAAACGGGTGATCGTCGCCAGCGGCCGCCTGGTCAACCTGGTCGTGTAGCCGCGGCCCGGACACACAGACCGGCAGTCCTCGCCCACTCCGCCCTGCTTCGGGGTGCTGGGCAAAGGACTGCCGGTCCTATTCGGACGGTACCGTGTGCACCTTGATCAGGTCGGTGACGCCGGGCGTGGAGCCGCCGGTGCCGGCGGTGATGACGACGGTGTCGCCCTCCGCAAGGATGCCTGCCTGCCGCGCAACGTGCAGCGCGTCCCTGATCACCGAATCGGTGTCGGGGGCGCGCTCGCTGTGCAGGCTGTGCACGCCCCAGTACGGCGCCAGGGCTCGCTCCACCTCCCGGTCAGGCGTGATGGCAATGATGGGACAGGGTGGGCGGAACCAGGACAACGTTCTGGCGGTGCTTCCGGTGGTCGTTGGTGCGAGGATCGCCTTGGCCTGGACCATGACCGCCATGTCGGCGGCGGCGTGGCAGACCGCCTGGCTGTTGGTGTGCTTTGGCAGCGCCTCCAGCGGCAACGCCTGAGGCGTCCAGTGGGTTTCAGTCTCGACCGCAATGCGCACCATGGTTTCGACGCTCCGGATCGGGTACTTGCCGACCGCGGTTTCGCCCGACAGCATGATCGCGTCGGTGCCGTCCAGGATCGCGTTGGCCACATCGCTGGCCTCGGCACGCGTCGGGCGCGGGTTGCGGATCATCGAGTCCAGCATCTGCGTGGCGGTGATGACCGGCACGCCGGCTTTGTTGCACTTGGCGATGATCATCTTCTGCATCATCGGCACCGCTTCCGGCGAAACCTCGATGCCCAGATCGCCGCGCGCCACCATGATGCCGTCCACCGCCGCGATGATGTCGTCGATGACCTCGACCGCCTCGGGTTTCTCGATCTTGGCCACGACGGGTGTCAACCGGCCGCCCTTGGCCCGCTGACGGATCATCTCCTTCAGGGCGACGACCTCATCGGCGCGGCGCACGAACGAGAGCGCAATCCAGTCGGCGCCGTGAGCCAGCGCGAACTCCAGATCCTGCTCGTCCTTGGGCGTGACCGCCGCGATGGCCAGGCTGGCGCGCGGCAGATTCATGCCCTTGTTGGAGGTCAGCACGCCGCCGACCACGACCCGGCAAGTCACAGAGTCGTCATCGGTTTCCACGACCTGCAACTCCAGCGCGCCGTCGTCCAGCAGCACCCGGTCGCCCGGCTTCACCGCGTGCGGCAGCGCCTTGAACTGGACCGGCACGACGCCCGGCCGGTCGTCCTTGTCCTCGCCGCAACGCAGCTCGCATTCGGCGCCTGGCGTGAGCGTGACGCCGCCCACGGGCAGCGTGCCAACCCGCAGCTTCGGGCCTTGCAGATCGACCAGAATACCGAGCGGTTTGTTCATCTCCGCCGCCACAGCCCGCAACGTTTTCACAACCTCCGCGTGGGTCTCGTGCGTGCCGTGTGACATGTTGAGCCGGGCAACATCCATGCCGGCGCGCATCAACGCCCGCATGGCGTCCGCGCTTTCCGTAGCCGGTCCGATGGTGCAAACGATCTTGGTGTTTAGCAAGGGAGTGCTCCTGTTCTGTCTATCCATCGGCAGCGTCGAGCGGCTGGTCCTCAGCGCTGCGAGATGAGTCTTCCTGGACAGCCCTGGCAGCCTCTGCCGCCAGGTCCACCGCTTTTGGTTTCCCGGCAATGGCGCGTTTGACCGAGCCGACCACACGAGGCGACGCGCCTTCATCCATCTGTGTCATATCGGCCACTGTCGCCACCGGCGAGGGGACCACGCCCTGGTCATCGGCCAGCGCCTCGCGGTGCCGGCAAACCCAGATGTACAGGTCGGCCGGCGTACGTCCGGGAAAGCGCTCCAGGATATCCGACGCCCAAACGGCCGCGGCCACCGGCAGGTAGACCCGGTCGTACCAGCTTTGCACAGCCTCGTCGTTGGCGATCTCGCGCCCCTGTTCCAGGCCCATGTAGTGACGATGGACCGCGATGTGCTCCAGCAACTCGGTGTACGAGTACATCTCGGTAACCTCGAGATCAAGGTCTGGGCGCAGTTCATCCAGGTGGGTGGCGCGCAGAAAATCGGCATAGGCGGCCTTGAGCACCAGGTCTTCCGGCCGGGTGTTGGCGTCCAGTCTGACAGGCGTTTCGACGCGGGTGACGTAGGCCTCGATATCCTCGAACCCGTTGGCCCGCGCCACCGAAACGCGGTGGTTGCCGTCCTTGACGAAATAGATGTCGCCGACCTGATAGACCTCGATGGGCGGCAGGCCGGCCTGGCTGTGCATAGCTGCATCCACGCCGCGCCAGCGCGACTCGCTGACCGACTCCTTGGGGAGAAAGGCGCGCGTGAAGTCGCGGTAGCGGCCAACGCTGCCCACGACCTTGTCGAGAGGAATGTTCTCCGCCACGCGGCCCTCCACCTGCTGCCAGGCGCCCAGCGCCGTCTGGACCTCCTCGAAGGCCAGCAGATCAGGCGACCGGCCGCGCACCAGGCTGAAGATGTTCTCCCAGAACAGCTTGCGCCTGGCGCTCTGAAACCGTTTGCCCGCCTCCACGCTGGCGAGCACGCTGCTTTCACTCATAACGCGAGTCTAGCACAGGTACGAGGCGCTGTCTAGCAGGGAACCCGTAAGACGATTTTCCAAATCGTCCGGTTGCCTCCCCAGGTGAAGGCAGACGATTTGGAAAATCGTCCTACGATACGCGCGCGTTGGGATGCGCATAGACGCTGTAGGCCAGCCAGGCCGGGTTGCCGGGTTGGCGCACTGCCAGCCGCGCCGCCCGCACGGCTTCGGCCACCGACCGCCCTGTCAGCAGTTGCCCATAGAAGATGGCCGCGAAGTCCAGCGCCTGCTTGTCGGTGACCTCCCACAGCGGCGAGATGAACAACCCCGCGCCAGCGCTGACCAGCGTCTCGGCCCAGCCGCCCAGGTGCGTCAGCCCCCATCCGGTGCGCCCGCTGTGGCAGGTGTTGAAGAAGAAGCCGGGCCGACGCTGGTGGATGTAGGCCTCGATGGCCGGGTCGGCCAGATCGCGCGGTGTCAGATCGCGCTTGTCCTGCAGGCGGATGACCGAGCGGCTGTCGGCCGGCCCGTCGTAGAACTGGCCGTGGGCGGCAACGTGCAGCCAGTCGTAGCCGCCCTCCTCCAGCAGATCGATGGCAGCGCTCCAGGTCGCCTCCTCCGGGCTGAGGTCGCCCCGGCCGCCTTCGCCGGCCAGCTTGCGCAGCATCTCCCGCTCTTTGAGCGCGTTGGGCAGCCCGGAGTCGGTGGGCACCAGCGACGCCAGTGTGTCCAGTGACAGGCGGCCGGGCGGGCTGGCGTTGCCGCGTCCCTGGGCCGTGCCGCGCAGCCAGCGGGTCAGGTGCAGCGTCACGCACCACGGATCGTCGTCCTGCCAGCCGCTGCCCGGCTCGCCGTAGGGCCAGACCAGCTCCCACGGGATGTACGGCTCGTCGGAGACAATCATCAGCGTCGAGTCGCGCCACGCGTCGCGCTCGGCGGCGTACAGCTCGCGCAGGTCGCGCGGGATCACGTCGCGCCACAGGCTGCGGCCGATGCTGCGCAACTGGCGGTCGGCCTCGTCTGCGGCGATGCGACCCTTGCGGGCGGCGATGCGCAGGGCGTCAGGTGCACCGAACAGGTCGAGGGCGAACGCCTCCGGGTCGCCGGAGATCGGCACCGGCTGGAACTCGCTGCCCACCTCACCGGCCCGCTGCAGGGTGAAGACCAGGTGCGGCCTGCCGCCGGCCTGCTCGAAGCGCACGAACAGCATCCGGTCGGGCGGCTCGACAGCCGGGTCGCTGTGCAGGGTGCGGCCGGCGCGGCTCTCCGGCACCGCCTCCACCTCGTAGTCGGTAACCTCCACCGACACCGCCGCGGTGCCCAACAGGTTGCCGGCCTGGCTGAAGTCGAAGCTGACCGTCCAGTGGCCGACCTCCTGCGGGTGCAGGTAGAACACAGCCGGCAGGCTGTCGGCGCCGGGGCGGATGGCGATCTGCTGCTCCGGCTCGCTCAGCACCTGGAAGCCGGGCGCAGCGATGCGCACCTGCACCGGCAGGCTCTCGCGCAGGCGCAGCTCCTCCACCGCCGCGCTGTACTGCGACGGATCCACCGTCAGCCCCACCGTCACCGCGATGCGCCCGTAGATCACCCACACCCGCCGCGGGCAGGTGATGTCGGTGTAGCGGGTGACGATAGTTGGCTCGGCTGCCTTCGCTTCAGTGGTGCCTTCCAGCCCGCGGATCGTGTAGTCGTAGTCAGGGTGCAGCGAACGGGTGCGCAGTTCCTCCTGCCGCACCAGCACCCGGCTCAACGCGGCGGGATAAGGCCGCAGCAACAAAACGAC
The DNA here is from genome assembly GCA_041391245.1 of Caldilineales bacterium. Classification (GTDB taxonomy): domain Bacteria; phylum Chloroflexota; class Anaerolineae; order JAAEKA01; family JAAEKA01; genus JACKBK01. The sequence continues at coordinate 42,146 of JAWKOJ010000027.1, read as the reverse complement.
TTCGTAGCGCAGCACCGCCTCGGCGTCCGGGTCGCCGGCTTGCTCCAACCGGTCCAGCAGGTCAGCCAGCGCCGGAATAACAGTCTGCCAGTCACTGCCGACCAGCGCCGGCAGTTGGTCCTGGACATCGGAAATGGCTTTCAGGAAGAGGCGAGTGTCGGGGTGTGGCATGGTAGTGCTCCTTAGGACTGGCAGTCCTCGGAAGGACTGCCAGTCCCGGGCCGCGTCGTTATGGACTGCCAATCCTGGGTTCAGTCGAACAGAAGTGGCTCAATCGCGAGTTCATCGACTGAGGATTGGTGTGCCGTGAGGTATCCAGCGCGGTCTGCGAACCAGGAAAGAACTGCGGCACGCTGCAACCTTGTCCGATTGCCACTGGCAATAGCGGCGTACGAGCTATACGGCCAGTCGCGAAAATCGTTAACGAAACCGTGTCGTTGCGGGTTCTGGTGGATATAAACGACCAATGCGTGAAAATACCCATCATTGTCGATCCGAATGCGGCGAAAGGGCTTGGCGAAAAGGCTGCCTGTACGCTGGTAGCTTTTGTTGAACGCCTTGGTATAGGTCGAAAACAGGTCTGCAAACTGACGACTTGCGAAAACGCGCGGCGGGTCGTATCGAGTCAAGGACTGGCAGTCCTCGGAGGACTGCCAGTCCTGCGGAAAATCGTCAACGTCTTTGACGCGAATCAGCAGGTGAAAGTGGTTGCGCATCAGACAGTAAGCGTAGGTCGCGGCAACCGGCTCGATGTAGTGCGCGCATAAATTCATGAAATAGCGGTAGTTGCGCTCCTCTACGAACAGGTTCTCACGGTTGTTGCCGCGATTGTAGATGTGGAAATATTCACCAGGATACAATGATTCGATTGTGTTCAACAGGTCGCTCCGTCCTATCGCTGGACAAACAGGACTGGCAGTGCTAGTGTCGGGTCAAGTTTCTCCTGACGCGGTGGCCACGTCCTCAGCTAATTCAGCACTGCCAGTCCTACGTTTTCGGCCGTCAGATCAGGACTGGCAGTGCTGGTGTCTGGTCAAGTTCCTCCTGACGCGGTGGCCACGTCCTCGGCTAGATCAGCACTGCCAGTCCTACGATCTGCGCCGGGCAGGACTGGCAGTGCTGATGTCGGGTCAAGTTTCTCCTGACGCGGTGACCACGTCCTCGGCTAGATCAGCACTGCCAGTCCTACGTTTTCGGCCGTGAGATCAGGACTGGCAGTGCTGGTGTCTGGTCAAGTTCCTCCTGACGCGGTGGCCACGTCCTCGGCTAGATCAGCACTGCCAGTCCTACGTTTTCGGCCGTGAGTTCAGGACTGGCAGTGCTGGCGTCTGGTCAAGTTTCTTCCGACGGCAGCCATGTCCACGGCTAGATCAGCACTGCCAGTCCTACGATCTGCGCCGGGCAGGACTGGCAGTGCTGATGTGGAGTCGTTTCTCCTGACGCGTGGCCACGTCCTCGGCTAGATCAGCACTGCCAGTCCTACGTTTTCGGCCGTGAGTTCAGGACTGGCAGTGCTGGCGTCTGGTCAAGTTTCTTCCGACGCGGCAGCCATGTCCACGGTCAGATCAGCACTGCCGGTCCTACGATCTTCAGCCGTCAGATCAGGACTGGCAGTGCTGGCGTCTGGTCAAGTTTCTTCCGACGCGGCAGCCATGTCCTCGGTCAGATCAGCACTGCCAGTCCTACGTTTTCGGCCGTGAGTTCAGGACTGGCAGTGCTGGCGTCTGGTCAAGTTCCTCCTGACGCGGCAGCCATGTCCTCGGTCAGATCAGCACTGCCAGTCCTACGTTTTCGGGCGTCAGATCAGGACTGGCAGTGCTGATGTGGGGTCAAGTATCTCCTGACGCGGTGGCCACGTCCTCGGCTAGATCAGCACTGCCAGTCCTACGTTTTCGGCCGCCAGATCAGGACTGGCAGTGCTGGTGTCTGGTCAAGTTCCTCCTGACGCGGCAGCCATGTCCACGGCTAGATCAGCACTGCCAGTCCTACGATCCTCCACGATGGCGATTTCCTCGTCGGTCAGGCCGTACAGCCGGTAGACGATCTGGTCGATGCGGCGGAAGAGGGCCAGCAGGCTGTCGCATTGGCGCGTGGCATGGGTGGCGTCGCTGATGGCCTGGCGGCGGTCGATGCGCTCGGCGAACTGGCGCGCCATCAGGGTCAGGCTCTCCTCCCAGTAGGCCGGGTTTTGCACCGGCAGCAAGCTGCGCGCCTCGGCGTAGAGCACGAACAGCAGCTTGTAGAGCAGGCTCAGGCTGGCCCGGTAGATCTCCTTCAGGCTCTCCTCGCTTTCCTCGCCGATGCCAAGTTCCCGGCGGCGGTAGGCGACGAAGCCGGTCGCGATCTCCGGCATCACCTCGTCGAACACCAGCTCCTTCAGCTAATCGCTGATCTCCTTGGCATAGGTTGCTGAGCCCTCGTGAATGCGCTGGATGAAGGAGCGGCCCTGTGCGTCCGGCGTGAACGCCGCCCGCCGAAAGAACAGCCAAAAGCGTTTGAACGCCTCGACCTTTCCCTCGTTTCCTTCATTTCCCTCTTGCCCTCCGAAGACTCCTCCCAGGTCCACCTCGTAATACTCGCTGGCGGTGCTGCTGACCTCGCGGCTGTAGAGGCGCCAGACCTGCCCGTTGGTGAGGATGCCCCACGGACAGCGGGTGCCCACCAGGTAGCTGACCATCTGGTAGCTGGGGTGGTTGTCGGTCTTCCAGGTGTCGCGGCCGCTGCTGTCCTTGCGGCTCAACGGCCGGCCCCAGTATTTCGCTTCGGCGATGGCCAGTGCGCGTGAGTAGAAGGTGGCGATGTTGCCCTGGTGCGGGTAAGCCGCGTCCTTGCTGGCCTCGTCGGCGAAGAGGGCGTAGTCGGGCCGGTTGACGCGTCCGCCGCGGCTGTTCTTGACCTGGGGAATGTAGCTCCAGCCCAACGCGGCCAAGGTTGGCTTGACGAACTCGTCCTCGGTCTGCGCCTCGTTCCAGGTCTCGCCATAGCGCTGTGCCTTCTGCCAGAGATCCCGGATCGCGTCGAAAACGGCCTGCGGGTCCTCTGACCACTCGGGGTGGCCGGGCAGTCGGGTTTCGAGGTAGTGCTGTGAGAAGAGCGATTTGCCGCTGGTGGTGGCTGGCAGGGACGTTGCCGCTGGCATAGGCTACCCTCCGGGGAATGCGTCGAACAACTGCGGCCTATTGTACCGCAGCAGTGGTGAAGCGCCAACCGGTGAAGACGAGGACTGGCAGTCCTCGCACACTTCCCTCCATTGAGGATTGCCGCGCTTAGGACTGCCAGTCCTGCGACACTCCTGGTAGACGCCCTTGTTGATGAGACGGTAGGTGGAAGCGAGGCACCGTCGGTCGCCAATGGAAAGTAAGGCTCTTCGGTCAGAGAAACAGGATCGGGGTTCGGCGTAGACGCGGGTCCGAAGGCAAAGAATAGCGAACGATGAGGCAGGTGGGGCTCAGAGAAGAAAGTCTCTACCAATTGGCAGAGACTCGATGGTCGGTGGTCAGTTGGCCGGCAGCGCTCCGCCGCTCACCTGATCGACCCGCTGTTGCAGCCAGACATTGACCAGGGTCTGTGTGCTGACCTGGCGCTGCCGTGCGATGCGGCGCAGTTCGTTCATCAGCTCCGGCTCGATGCCGATCAAGGAGCGTCGCGCGGCAGGATCGAAGGTCATCTCGACCTCATAGGTCTGGTCTTCGTAATCGACCAGGCTGTGTGTGTCCCAGAATTCCGCCATCTCTTCGACAGACCGGGACTGCGAAATGCTGCTAAGCCTATCTTCTGCCATAGATTCGTCGCTCCTTGTCATCCATGTCGCGGGCGCTGATCACCAGAGCTTGCTTACTGCGTTTCAAGATAAAGAACACGATGATGTATCTTCCGGCCTCGGTTTGACCATACGCGGCGTACAGGTCCTCGTCCTGCCGATGGCCTCGCTCGACAAACCGGATGTGAGGCCAGCCAAAGAGCACTTCTTCGGCCTCCAGGACGGTGATCCGGTGTTTTTCCCAGAGCTTGTCCTCGATCTCCGGCAGCCAGATGACTTCGTCGACCCGCATAGGATACCTCACCTAGAGTTTGAAACCCGACCGGTAACATCGCGCCGCATTATAACATTCTGAATAGCCGCCTACAAACGACGCCGGCAAATGGGCCGATGATGACGTATGGCGCGCCAATCTCTTCCAACGTGTGGACGCGCAGCGTGTCCACGAAGAGGTTATGGTCTGGGTCGGATTTGCTTGGCACGCTCGATCTCCTCGACGAACTTGAACTCAGTGCATCGTGGTGGGAAGCAAGGGTTGTCCTACTCAGTCTGCCTCGCCGGCGACTCTCAACACCTCGACGATGAGGTTGCTGTCAAGATGCAGGCCGGCTGCTAGCAATTCGTCAATGGCTTCAGATACCGAATTCAGCAGTTGACGCTCTTTTGCCAGCAGCAGAAGTCCCAATGAGCCGGTCAATGGCAGCCCAAGTCGCTGCGCGTAACGCCTGCCCTTGCGCTCATCAATAACCACAACACCGTGAATCTCTTGGGCCAGTGCAAGTACCGCAGCTTCTCCTTCATCCAAACCCGTGTACACCAGGGTCAGACGTGGGTTTGCCAGTGGTACCGTTCTGATCCACGGTGCGTTGGACAACGCTGACTCACGTGCTGGTTGATCGGTCGCCAAAAACTCCGCTTTAACCGCCTCTGGAATCACCACTTCATTGAAAAGGTCGCGCAACAGATCAAAGCGGCCAAGAATCCAGAGAGCGACCAGAGGCGTATTATTGAGGATTACTGGCGCTGCGGGCATTGGCAAGATCATCCTCTAGCTCATCGGGGACTCGCCGAACGGTGAGAGTCCGTACCGGCTCATAAGGAAGAAGAAAGCCGAACGCGGCATGCCAGCCAAGCTAGCGGCCAGTCCCGAGCTCAGCCGGCCAGTTTCGTAGAGCTTCAAAGCCAGCAGAAGCCGAGCGTCCGCCTCGAATTCCTGTGGTTCCTGCTGCAAGGCCCACAGTACTTCGGCTGGGTACTCGATGGTCAGTATGTTCATTGCATATTCCTTACATTCTGGCCTGTCAGAAGCGACAGGCTAAGGTCCGGGTCGCGTTTGCTTGGCACGCTCGATCTCCTCGACGAACTTGAACCCCAGTTCTTCGGGGGAAAGGTCAGGATACTGGCGGCACAGGCGGCCCATGATCAGCCCCTTGGCCAGCGCCTGGGCGTCCAGCATCACACGCACGCGCTCGCCCGGCGGCAGGCTGAGCAGCAGGCGCACCTGGTCGATGTCTACCGGGTCGAAACGAAATCTTGGTTGGTCGCGAGGGCCCGTCTCTGGCATGCCAGCCTCAGCAGCGTTCTCAAATTGACGATCCGCGTTGCTGCTGCTATTGTAACACGCCTCATGGCCAGAACCAACCGCTGTTTCACGCAACGACCCCGCCGGTGGGCGGGGTCGTCAAGAACGCGATAGGTGAAGACCGGTGCTACACCGGCCGGTAGAGCGGCGGCGGGAGGCCGGGCAGGTCGGGCAGCAGGCCGGCGGCGTTGTCCTGCGGCTCCTTGACCTTGCGCGCCACGAAGATGCGCACCGGCTTGCTGACCGTCTCGTTGCCGGCCCGGTCGTAGGCCTTGACCTGGATCAGGTGCGTCTCGGTGTAGGTGTTGCTGGGGCCGACCAGGAAGCCGAAGCCGTTGTCGTAGACGGTGTAGCTGCGGCCGGTCTCCTGGCCCTCCTCGTTGACCTCGGGGATGCTGCGCACGCCGGCCGGCACTGTCTCAGTGATCACGCTTCCGTCGTCCAGGGTGGTGGTCTGGGTGATGAACTGGGGCGTGCCCTGGCCGATCAGCTTCAGGTCCCAGCGGCGGCTGAAGGGCGGCACCGTGCTGGTGCCGATCTTGGCGCCGTCCAGGTAGAAGTCGACGCGGTCCATGGCCCAGTCGTCGTTGGCGTCGGCGGTGATGCTGACCCACTCGTCGTCCTCGGTGACGTAGCGCTGGCCCTCGACCGGCGCGATGATGTCAACGGTGGGCGCGGTGCTGTCGGCGGTCAGTTGGATCACACCTTCCTTGACGCTGCCGTCGCCGCGCGTCACCAGCACGCGCAGGCTGTAGAGGCCGTTCAGCCCGCTGGTGTCCCAGACCTCCAGCGTTCCCTCGCTGACCTGCTCGCCGTGCTCCGGTCCGATCTGCGTCCATGAGGCGGGATTGACGCCCTCGCCGAACTCGACGCGATAGTTGGCGAACCCATCCAGCCGGGCGTTGCCCTTGATTTCAACCAGGCCGGTCACATAGGAATAAGGCAGCGGCGAGAAGACGCCCGCCTCCGAGTCCACCGTCCCCTGGCCGACGGTCGAGTCGTATTCGGTGGGCGGCTGCGGGATGCCCTGCTCGCGCACCCAGTCGGCGGCCTCGGGCGGGTAGATCTGGAAGACGCGCCGCTCGATCAGCTCCGGCGGCGTGAAGGCCGTCGCCAGCTTGCCGTTCTCGCGGTTGATGTCGAAGGCACGCCAGACATTGTCGAACTGGGTCGGCTCGGTGCCGGCGATGAACTTCTCGGTTACGACGCGGCCGCAGTCAGGCGTCGGCAGCAGGCCCGATTCCCAGCAGACCGCCTTCTCCACGATTCCTTCGGGGCGCGGGAACTCCTCCACCGGCTCGCCGCGCTTGGTCAGCGCATACTCCATGACAGAGCGGAAGATAGGCGCGGCGCCGCGGCTGCCCGTCACCTCCTTCATCGCCTCGTTGTCCGCATTGCCAACCCACACGCCGACCGCCAGTTGCGGCGCATACCCGATGGTCCAGCCGTCCTTCCAGCCGTTGGTGGAGCCGGTCTTGGCGGCGATCTTGCGATCGGGCAGCTCCAGGAAACGCGACCAGTCGCCAAAGGCTGCCTTGCGCGCGTTGTAGTCCGACATGATGTCCTGCAACAAATAGGCATGCTGGCGGTCGATGAGGCGTTCGGTCTCCGGCTGTTCGTACTGATAGACGATCTGGCCGTCCTTGTCGCGCGCCTGCAGAATGCTGACCGGGTCGAGGGTGCGATAGCCGGGCCGCTGCTGATCCTCTGGCACCGGCTGGCCGGCCATCACCCCCTGGTTGGCGTAGACGCTGTTGGCAAACACCATGTCCAGCAGCCGCACCTCGCCGCCGCCCAGGGTCAGGCTCAGGCCGTAGTATTCCTTGTCCAGCGAGTTGATGCCCAGCTTGTGCGCCAGGTCGATGACGTTCTTGACGCCGACCTTGTCCATCATCCACACGGCCGGGATGTTGTAGGATCGGGCCAGCGCGTAGCGGGCAAGCTGCGGGCCGTGATACTTGCGGTCGTAGTTCTCCGGCACATAGGGCGGCTCGGGCGCGTTAGGAAAGACGGTGCGCACGTCCATGATGCGGGTCGCCGGGGTGTAGCCTTGCAGGAATGCCTCGAGGTAGGTAAACGGCTTGAAGCTGGAGCCGGGCTGGCGGTCCGCCAGCGCCATGTTGACCTCGCCGTCGATCTCCTCGTTGTTGTAGTCAACGCTGCCGACCATGGCCAGGATCTCGCCGGTCGGCGGGCGGATGGCGACTACGGCGGCGTTGTGCGCGTTGTGGTCGATCCCCTCGATGTTGGCGATCAGGTCCATGTCCTTGAAGTCGGCGCATTGATCGGGTGCGGTGGCCTCAGGCGGCACGTACTCGGCAGGCGGCGTGCCCTCCAGCGCGGCGACCCGCACGCGGGCGGCGCATTCGGCGGCCTTCTGCAGGTCGTAGTCCAGTGTCGTGTAGACCTGCAGGCCCTTGCGCCAGATGTAGTACGGGTCATCGACGGTGTTGAAGCGCTGCTGAAGCTGATCCAGCACGTAGAGCGCGAAGTGGGGCGCGCTGGTGTTTTCGAAGCGCTCGGTGGCCTTCTTGCGCAGGAACATCCAACGGTTGCCGTCGTAGGTCTTGGCCTCGTCTGCGGTCGGTTGGTCGATCCAGCCATAGCTGACCAGCGCGTCCAGCACGCGGTTGCTGGCAGCCTTGTTGGTGGCGGCGTTGTCGCGATCGAACTCGCTGATCAACCCCTCCTGGTAGAGGTCATCCAACACAGCATCGTCGTAGAACTTCTTGGCGGCGTTGGCTTCGTCCTGGGTCAGGTAGCCCGCCTCGGTGACCAGCGCGTCCAGCGCCTTTTGCTGGCGGCGATAGGCGTCCTGCGGGCTGTTGATCGGGTTCAAGGCCGGGTACTGCGGAATGGTGGCCAGCATCACCGCTTCGGCGATGTCCAGCTCGCTGGCCGGCTTGTCAAAGTAGACCCGCGAGGCAGCCTCGATGCCGTAGGCGAAGTTGCCGTAGAAGTTATAGTTGATGTACCACTCGAGGATCTGCTCCTTGGAATAGCGGCGCGTGATCTCCATGGCCATGATGACTTCCTTGGCCTTACGGGTATAGCTGCGCTGGTAGCGTTCCTCGGGGTCGATGATGATGTTCTTGATGAGCTGCTGGGTGATGGAGCTGCCGCCCTGGACGTCGCCGCCGCAGGTTGGAGACAAAAGCGCGGCCGAGGCCGATGGGGTTGATGCCCGGGTTCTCCCAGAAGCTGCGGTCCTCCAGGCCCACCGTCGCGCTGATGACCCATGGGTTCATCTCCTCGAGCGGCAGGTAGGTGCGGTCGCCGCGGAAGGGCCGCGGATCGAAGCTCTCGTAGAGCAGATGTTGGCCGGTGCGGTCGTAGATGCGCACCGTTTCGAACTCGACCTGTTCGGTCTCGATGGCGCTGGCATCGGGCAGATCGCGAAGAAGCTGTAGACGCCGGCAGCGGCGCCCACAGCCGATCCCACCGACAGTGCGGCGAAGAGAGCAACGGCTATCAGCACAACGGCTAGCAGTTGTGCTAGCCGCAGCAGAGGTCGGGGTCGGTTGCGCCAGCGGCGTTCCCGCCGGCGGCGTTTGATCAGGATATGTTCAGATTCGTAACTCATACTCACTCTTGCCAGACATTACACGTCAAGTTGCGTCTCGCTAAACCACAAATTCATACACAGGGGTTTGGAGCGTTCTCACTGGTTCTCTTTGTTCCCAGATAACGTGTTGTAATCGCTCCACCGTTTCCGGCGAATACAGACGCTCTCCGGTTTCCACGCAAATACGCGCGGGCACGTTCTCCACGACGATGATTCTGCCGTCGTCCTCCAGGACGTATGTCACTGTCTGATCCACAAAGGTTTCATCAAAACTGAAGGAGTTAGGTGTCATCTAGTGTCGTCTCCGTTTGAAATCGATCCACTTGGCTGGATCGGGCTCATAGACCGTAACTATCTTGATTAGTGGCCGTATCGGATAGCTTACCTGCACATGCAAGGACCGCCCACCGGCCGTGTTTCCTGCTATAAGACAGCTCGGACCATATTTGTCATCAGGGTAATCTTCAATGACCTCGCCGGCCAGAATCGCCTCGCGCAATTCTGAGACACTGATGCGCCGCACAATGCTCTGATCCACAGCGTGCTGCGAGTATTCGTATTCACCGTTAACGATCTTCCGCCGGATTGCCTCTATCACGCGACCATTCTACCACTACAGCTTCTCGACCACCAGAAAATGTGACAGCCCGAACCAGCGCAGCGGCGACTCCTCCAGGCCATACGTAACACGACGCACCAGCCGGCCAAGTTCAGGCTGGCGGCGGGCGATGTTGTCGTAGCCGGGGTAAACAACCGTATGCCGGACAACGCGCGCCGGCAGACCGTCGAACAGCGCCCGCAGCCCGCGGCGGGTATAGGCGCGCACGTGAGGCGCCAATCGGTCCCTCGCGGGATCGGGCAGCCAGTTGATCAGCGGCGTGTTGCCAAAGTGATACTCGCCGCGCCAGTAGTGGCCGTGGGTCTCGAACGGGTAGAGCCGGTTGGGACAGAAGACGATGGCCCGCCCGCCGGGCCGCAATACACGAACCATCTCGCTTGCGTATAGCCGGTCGTCCGCCACATGCTCGATGACCTCGTGGCTCAGCACCAGATCGAAGCGCGCATCGCGAAAAGGCAGCGACTCGCCGGCGCCCTGGCACACCCCGGCATCATGAGCGACCTCCGTTGCCAGCGCCACGTGATCGTGCTCGATGTCGATGCCCCATACATAGGCGCCCGCGTCGTGCAGCGCGCGCACGTATAAACCGACGCCGCAGCCGTCCACCAACGCGCGCGCGCCATCCAGCGGCGTCCACTGGCGAATCATGTTCAGCCGCCGGTCCTGGCCCGCCCGCCAGACCAGCGACGGCACGCCGCGCAGCGCCGCCTGCTCGCCATGCTGCATGTCGTGAATCGTCGCGCTATCCATCGCCATCGAACGTCCATTCCTCTTTGTGGCCGAAGCCCAACCTGTTGTCGATCAGCCTAATCCAGACCGGCCGCAAGACGTAGAACCGGTTGCTGGCCAGCGGACCGCGCAGGTCTGCCGGCGCATCGTCCGGGTCAGCCAGCGGGCCGCGCAGGAAGTCGAAGCGGGCAGCGAAGACCCGGGCCGCGTGCAACAGACCCGCTCCCTCGACCGGCTGGATGCGGCCCTCGATCTGCAAGCCGCAGATCTGCTGCCAGGCCTGTCCGTCGTCGTGGATCGTGGCTGCCACGCGGGGATCCTGCTGCACGTTCCGGCTGTGCCGGCTGGTTGGGCTGGAGAGAAAAAACAGGTTGAGTTGCTCGTCGGCAGCGTAGAATACGGCCGCGGCCTGTGGCGCGCCGTCCGGCCCAACGGTCGCCAGCGTCATCGTGGTGTGCTGCGCCAGAAACGTCCTCAGCCGCGCCAACTCGGCATTGTCCATTGACCGCTAACCATTAACCGTTGCCTGCCGCCCGCGTGCCCAGCCAGCGGAAATACAGATCGTTTTCGATGCCCAGCCGCGCCAGCATCCGCCCGACGGTGCCATCCACCAGGTCGTCGATGCTGGCCGGCCGGCTGTAGAACGCCGGCACAGGCGGCATGATGACCGCGCCGGCTTCTGTCGCCTGTACCATCAGTCGCAGGTGGTTGAGATGCAAGGGCGTCTCGCGCACCAGCAACAGCAGCGGCCGCCCCTCCTTGAGCTGCACATCTGCGGCGCGGCTGGTCAGGTCGCTGCTGAAGCAGTTGGCGACCGCCGACAGCGTCTTGATGCTGCACGGCGCAACTACCATTCCCAGCGCCCCGAAGCTGCCGCTGGCGATGGCTGCGCCGATGTCGCGCGGCCGGTAGACCACATCAGCCAGCCCCTCCACATCGCGCGGCGTCAGATCGGTCTCGTGCGCGATGGTGATGCCGGCCGCCTCGCTCATGACCAGATGAGTCTCGACGGACTGACCGGGGTCACCTCCCTGGCGCGCCGCGCGCAGCACCTGCAACAGGCGGATCCCGTAGATCTGCCCGCTGGCGCCGGACATGGCCACGATCAGGCGGAGAGGAGTGGTTGGACTGGTCATGATATGCCTGTTGGTAGATTGGGAAATTGGTACATTGGAAGGGTTGGTAGCGATGTGAACCGGCGGGACTCGGTCGGAGACCGGCCCAAGCGAGAGGTTCCCAATCTACCGATTCACCAATTTACTTCACTCCCACATGAATCGCTATCGTCCCGAACATCAGCCGGTTGAAGCGCACCAGTCGCAGGCCGGCTACGCGAAAGGCGTCCGCCAGCGCCTCGGGTTCCATAAACGCCTCCGACGACTGGGGCAGATAGCTGTAGGCATAGCTCGATCCGCTGACCAGCGCGCCGACGGTTGGGATCACATAGCGCAGGTGCATGCCGATGGCGGGGCGCAGCAGGTTATCGGGCGGCGGGCTGGTTTCCAGGCAGACCACGTGGCCGCCGGGGCGCACAACACGCCGCTGCTCACGCAGCGCCGCGACCACATCGGTCACGTTGCGCAGCAGGAAGCCGGACGTGACGGCGTCGAACGCATCATCCGCAAACGGCAGGTGGAAGGTGTCCGCGCCCAGCCAGCCAATCCGTTGGCTGCCGGGCTTGGCCCTGCCGACCTGCATCATGGGCAGCGAAAAATCGGCCGCGACTACGCGAATGCCGGGTACTTGGCGTAGTGCTTCGTACGCGATGTCGCCGGTGCCGCTGGCGATGTCCAGCAACCGGCCCCCTTCGGGCACCACGGCCGCGTGCACAAGCATCTCGCGCCAACGCCGGTCCTGGCCGAAGGTCATCAGCCGGTTCATCGTATCATACTGGTCGGCGATCGCGCCAAACATCTGGTTGACGTAGACCGCCTTCTGCTCACTGGAAGGGAGAACTGACATGATCGAATTGTATCACACGGCGCGCGGGAGCGAAAGCGATGCCAACTCCTATCGGCACACCAGCATCGGCCACCAACTGTTGCGCAGGACGAAGTCCAGCGCGCTCTCCGCAACCACATCGCCTAACCCGCGGCGGCTGAAGCTGCCCATCACAATCAGATCGCACTCGTGCACCTCGGCCGCGCGCAACAGAGCCGGGCCGACCGGCCCGGTTTCCGTGACGAACGTGAGGCTGTCCCGCGGGATGCCGCGCGCGTGGAAGTAGTCCTTGGCCTGTCGCTGGATCTCCTTGTGAACGCCGTTCTTCTCGGTCACGGTAACCACCGTGACGGGCAACCGCCAGCGGCCGGCAAAGTAGGTCAGCAGATACAGCGCCTGCAGGCTGGCCCGGCTGCCGTTAAACGCCAGCATCGGCCGCGCCAACTCCGAGGTGTGGCTGGGCGTGACCAGCGACGGCCAGGCAGTCTGGCGCAGCAGGGATCGAAAGCCTGGACGGAGTTTTTCCAGCGGCCCGCCGGTGGGCGGATGGGCGAGGTTGGCGACGATCAGGTCGGTCCAGCGTGCCCGTCGCCGGACTTCTTTCGCAACCTCACCGGCTGCAACCACGAGACGGCCGTCGACCCCGGCCGCCTGGCAGCGCCGTTCGAACTCCACCCGCAGCGCTTGACCGGCGGGCGAGTCAGCCTGATCCGGCGTCGCCACGACGTGCAACCCGTGCAGTCGCACCGGCTCGCGGCGGGCGATCACCAGCGCCTGCTCGAAGGCATTCCAGGCGATTTCCTGGCCGCTCAGCGGAACCAGGATGTCGACGCGGGTGTTCTGGCGGCGCGTGCCAGCCTGACCTTCGATCCACGCGCCGGGCCTGGTCGCATTGGCTTCGTTGGTCGCCATACCGATGACGACGTTTTCAGGCGTGATCTCCAGACCCAGCTCCTCCGCCAGCGCCTCTTTGTTGGCAGCGATCCACAAATACAGGTCGGCTTCGGTGCGATCAGGGAATGCCCGCAGCAAACCGGAGCCGCGGATCAGATCGACAATCGGCAGATAGACCGCCTCGTACCAATGGACAACCGCTTCGGAGAACGGAATCTCGCGCCCCTGCTCGATCCCCATGTAGTAGCGATGAACGCTGATGTGTTCCAGCAGTTGGGGATAGCCGCCGGCAACGGTCACTTGCAAGTCTGCGTCCGGCGCCAGATCGTCCAGGCTCGTCTCCTCAAGGAACCCCGCATACTCGGCTTTGGCAATGATGTCGTCGGGCGTGTCGGTCGCCGACAGCGGGACACGGGTGCGTATCTCCGTCACCTCGGCCTGGATCGTTTTGGCGCCCAGCTCGCGCGCCACCGACACCCGGTGGTTGCCGTCGAGGACAAAATAGGCGTCGCCAACCTTGTACACCTCGATGGGCGGCCAGCCGGCCATCTCCTCAGCTGAGGCGCGCACGCGCGCCCAGCGTTCCTGAGTGCTGCCGTGCTTTGGCAGAAAGCTGCGCGTGAAGTCATTGTAGCGGCCAACGCTGCCGACTACCGCGTCCAGGGGGATGTCCTGTATGCCTGATGACGAGCGCCCTTTAGCCCGAAGCTGCCGCGCTACCTCGTCGTAGGACAACAGCTCGTCCGATTTGCCGGTGAACCCGTTCCACAGGCGCTCCATGGCTGCCCGCCGTTGCAGCCTGTTGAAGTCTTCCAGGGCAGAGAAATACTGTGAACGTGATACTTCCATGGGAATGCCGCCGGCTGCGGCAGCATGGAAACCTCCTGCCAGGCATGTTGGTGTCGTGGTAAGACACGCGATTCTACCACACAATTCCGCGCCGCCGAAAGAATACCGCTTCCCGTCACAGCTTCTGCGGGCGCCTGCCTGACAACCGGCCAGAGGTTGCGTATTGTGCGCAGGCGTGGCCAGGGACCGGAGGATGCCTGCTCCGCGGTACCACAGAAGTCAGAATTCCGCATTCGCTGTTTCCATTCGCTGTGACATTCCCACCCACGCCAACGAGGAGTCGGTATCCTCAGACGCCGGCTTGCGTGCCTACCCCGTGCGCATCGGAGGATGCGCACTCCGCATGAGAGAAGCAGAATTCGCATTCGCTGTTCCGCTGTGTTCCATCCACGCCGAGTCGGCATCCTCGACGCCGGCTTGCGCGCCCTGCGCATCGGATGCACCGCCAATCAACGTCGGCTCTTGGCCTCTTGGTAGGCGCTGAAGTTCCCTGGGTACTCGACCAGCGCGCCGTCCTCCAGCTCCACAATCCGATCCACCACCCGGTCGAGAAAATAGCGGTCGTGGGAGATAATCAGCGCTGTGCCGTTGAAGTCCGCCAGCGCGTTCTCCAGCACCTCGGCCGAGGCGATGTCCAGGTTGTTGGTCGGCTCGTCCAGCAGCAGGAAGTTGGGTCCGCCCAGCATCAGCAGCGCCATCTGCAAGCGGCTGCGTTCGCCGCCCGACAGCGAGCGCACCGGGCTGCGCCTGGTCGTAGGTGAACAGGAAGTTGCCCAGGAAACTGACGGCGCTGCTCTCCGACAAGGGCGCGGCCCAACGCACCGTCTCGATCAGCGTCTTGTCGTAGTCGAGCGTCTCGTGCCGCTGGGCGTAGTAGCCGACCTCGACGCTGGGGCCGATCCTGATCTGCCCGCCGCCAGGCGTCTCCTCGCCCAGAATCGTGCGAAACAGCACCGACTTGCCCGCCCGTTCGGCCCCACCAGCCCGACCCGCTCGCCGCGCCGGATCAGCAGGTTCAACCCGGCCAGCACGATGTTGTCGTCGCCGGCCTGGTCCTCGGCCGGAAACACCTTGTCGAGGTCAATGATCTCCAGCACCTTCTCGCTGCCGCGCAGCCGGCCAGTTCCAGCCCCATGCGCCGCCGCTCCATCACAGGCCGGTCGATCAGGTCGATGCGTTCGATGCGCTTCAGGATCGCCTTGCCGCGCTTGATCAGCTTTTCGTTGTCGTGCGAGCGGCCCCAGATTAGCAGGCGTTGCGCAGCCTGCTGCAGGCGATCCACCTCGCGCTGCTGGACGTTGTAGAGCTGCTGCTGGCGTTCCAGCCGGGTCTGCTTCTCGAAAGCATACTCCGGTAGTTGCCCGGGTAGCGGGTCAGCTGGCCGTCCTCCAGTTCGACAATCTCGTCGGCCACCACGTCCAGCAGGTAGCGGTCGTGTGAGACGATCACCACCGCGCCCTTGTAGCCGCAGATCATGTCCTCCAGCAGCGCCTTGCCGGCCAGGTCCAGATGGTTGTCCGGCTCATCCAGCAGCAGCAGGCTGGGCTGGACGACCATCAACTTGGCCAGGCCGACCAGCTTGCGCTGCCCGCCGCTCAGCGCTAGCGATGGGCAGATCGAAGTCGCTATCCGCAACCCAAGGCTGCGCAGCGTCGCCTTGACCATCCCCTGGTAGCCCGGCCCGCCCAACTGCGTGAACTCCTCCACCAACCGCCCTGCTGCTCCAGCGCCCGCTGCAATGCCTTCTCGTCGCCGTAGACCGCCGGGTCGCCCAGGCGATCCTCGACGCGCCAGCGCTTCCTCGACCTCGCCCAGCCGTCTCGAGGCTGTCATCGTCTCTTCCAGCAGCGTGCGGCCGGCGCAGGTCAGGCTCCTGGCGCAGGTAGCCGACGGTCAGACCCTTGCTGCGCACCAGGAAGCCGGTGTCGCTGGCGAGGTCGCCGGCCAGCAGGCGCAGCAGCGTGCTCTTGCCCGCGCCGTTCGGCCCCACAAGCCCGACACAGCGGTCGTCGTGGATCTCCCAAGACAGCTCGGTGAAGATCGGCTGCTGGATGTAGGTGACGCTGACGCGGTCAAGGTTTACAGCAATCATGGGGCAGGTGGCTGAGGGTGGGTGAACGGTCCGGAGCGTGATCGAGGAGTTGATGGCTGGCAGGGAAGCATCGCGCTTTCCGATCCGCGCCTCGGCAATATCCGCGGTTCTGCGCCGCGGTCTACACGACCTCGATGACCGGCCGGTCGCTGGCCGCGACCTCACCGATGAGCCAGGCGCTGTCGAGACGGTCCAGCACCTGCGCGGCGTTCTGCGGCGGGACAGCCATGAGCAGGCCGCCGCTGGTCTCGGGAGAGAAGCAGAGCACCTGCATGGCCTCCGGGATTTGCTCATCCAAGCGGACGCGCGGCGCGAAATGCTGCCGGTTGTTGTGCGCCGCCGGGATAGACCCAGTCGTCACCGAAACGCTGCGCCGGGCAGCCACGGCAGCCGGTCGTAATAGAGATGAAACGCAACGGCGGAAGCCCGTCCTGGCAGCATCTCCGGCGCGTGGCCCAGCAGACCAAACCCGGTGATGTCGGTCAGCGCGTGCGCTCCGGCGGCCAGCGCAGCCTCGGACGCAGCGCGGTTCAGCCGCAACATGCTGGCGACGGCGGGATCCATGTCCGCGTCGGTCGTCAGATCGCGCATGAACGCCGTGGTGATCACGCCCGTGCCCAGCGGCTTGGTGAGGATCAGCTGATCGCCAGGCTGCGCGCCGTGTTTGGTCAGCATGTGTCGCGTGTCCACCAGTCCCAGCACCACCAGCCCATACTTCGGCTCTTTGTCCTGGATGGTGTGGCCGCCGGCGATGGCGACGCCCGCCTCGATGACCTTCTCGGCGCCGCCGCGCAGCACCGCGCTGATCATCTCGTGCGGCAGATCGCCGGGAAAGGCGGCGATGTTCAGCGCGAACAGCGGCCGCCCGCCCATCGCGTACACGTCGCTCAACGAGTTGGCCGCGGCGATCGCGCCATAGGTGTACGGGTCGTCGACGATGGGCGTGAAGAAATCGACTGTCGCGACCAGCGCCTGGTCGTCGTTCAGCCGGTAGATAGCAGCATCGTCCGGGTGGCCCAGACCGACCAACAGGTCGGGGTAGCCGCCGGATCGAACAGGTTGGATAAGGGGCGCAGCACGTGCGCCAGGGCCTCAGGGGCCAGCTTGGACGCTCAGCCGGCGCAGGATGCCAGCGATGTCAAGCGAATCTGTTGACGTGTCATGGTTCCAAACTTTGAAACGAGTGGTTGTCGATGCGCCAGGTTGGCGCGTAGATGAAATGCGTAAATCCGTGAAACGTGATGCGTGAAACATAGTCTCCCGGGCCTACGATCCGTTTTCACGTTTCATTCTTCACGTTTTGCGTACCATCGCCGAAGCTCATTCGTCAAGCAGCACCGCCCGGCACGGCGCGCCGTCGCTGCCGCCGATCTTCATCGGCAGGCAGATGAGCTGGTAGTGGCCTAGTTCGATCTGCCGCAGGTCCAGCCCCTCCACCGGGATGACGCCGGCGCCCAGCAGGATGCGGTGGCACGGCGTCGGGTCGTCGAAGGGCGCCACCGACAGGTAGTCCACGCCCACCATCCGCACGCCGTGATCCACCAACCACTGCGCGCCGTCGCCGCTGACCGCGACGAAATCCTCGACGAAGCCGCCGGCCGCGCGGTCCCACAGCGCCGAACTGCGGGTCTTGAACAGGACGCGCTGCGCGCCGCCAGGGATCGGCAGGCCGGCCAGCACCTCCGCAGTGAGCATCTCCGCCTCGCCGGCATCCACCACCAGCGCCGGGCCGATCAGCACATTCAGGTCGAGGGTCTCCACGCCCGCGCCCCCGGCGATGAAGTGCGCCGGCGCGTCCAGGTGCGTGCCGGTGTGGGCGCTGATGTCCAGCCGGGTCAGCGTGTAGCTGTCGCCGCGGTCCATGCGCGCCGGCTTGGGGAGACTCACCGGCGGGTCACCCGGCCAGACGGGGAGGGAAGGGGTGATTGTCAGCGTGATGTCGTGAATTGGCATGGGCGGGATTATAGCACCGTGCGCGCGTGCGACCAAGTAAGCGCGTAATGATCTTGTAACAAACGGGTAAGAATAGGAAAAGAAGCGGTGTCGATAATGGAAGTGCCGGGGACTGCGGCAGTCCCCGGCACTTGAAGGCCGGCGCGCTTGACACATCGGCGCGGCTACGGTACAACAAGCCTGTGTGACCGCGTCCCAACCAGTGAGTGAGATCCCAAGAGACGCCTGCCATGCCCGAAATCATTCCCCTCGTCGAGACCACCACCAGCAATGGCAGTTCGCTGCTGTTGCCCGAACAGTCCTTTCTCCCCGACGCCTATCGCCTGCCGGAGGGAACGATCCGCGGCCCGCGCGCCACGATGTCGCCGCGGGTGGTCTTTATCGAGGTGACCAACCGCTGCAACCTGCTGTGCGAGACCTGCCCGCGCACCTTCTTCACCCGCGAGCCGATCCACTCACTGCGCTACGACGAGTTCGTTGCAGTCGCCGACCAGTTCCCGGAGATGCAGCGCGCCGTCCTGCACGGCATCGGCGAGCCGATGCTGAACCGCGACCTGCCGCAGATCATCGCCCATCTCAAGCAGCGCGATGTCGAGGTGCTTTTCAACTCCAACGGGACGCTGCTGACGCCGGCCTGGCAGGAGGCACTGGTGCGCAGCGGGCTGGACGAGTACCGCTGCTCCATCGACGGCGCCGAGCCGGAGACCTATGCCCGCATCCGCGGCGCGAATCTGCTGCACAAGATCGAGGAAGGGCTGGCGGGGCTGATGCAGACCAAGGCCCGCCTGCAGGCTGACAGGCCGCGCGTCTCGATCTGGTGTGTCGCCACCAAGGAGAACCTGCGCGAGCTGCCCGATCTGGTGCGCATGGCGGCGCGCCTTCGCGTGCCGGAGGTCTACGTGCAGCGCATGGTCTACTTCGGCAACGAGCCGGAGGAGCAGTACGGCATGGCGCGCGACGAGCTGGCCATCTTCGGCAAGGATGCGGACTATCAGGACGAGATCATCGCCGAGTGTGAGACCCTGAGCGCCGAACTGGGGGTTGACTTTCGGGCGGCCGGCGCGCGCGACCCGCGCAACAGCCTGGCAGCGGCCCGCGAGGCGGATCTTCACCCGTGGCAGGCCTGCCTGCGCCCATGGACGACGGCCTACGTAACAGCCAACGGCAACTGCCTGCCCTGCTGCCTTTCCCCGTTCACCACCAACGACTACGAAAGCCTGATTCTCGGCAACTTGTTCGAGCAACCCTTCGACGAGATCTGGAATGATGACCGGTACCGCCGGTTTCGCAGCGATTTTTTCAGCGACCATCCGCACAAGGCGTGCGCCAACTGCGGGGTATTCTGGAGTTTGTAAGGCAAGAAAACAATGAACGCACCGGAAACTGCGACCAACGGAACCGCGGGCCACTGCCAACCGGCGTTTCAATGGAAGCTGTGGATCTACACCAACTACGATTGCAACCTGCGCTGCTCCTACTGTGTGGCCAAGTCCAGCCCCAACGCCCCGCGCCGCGCCATTGGCCTGCAGAACGCCCGGCGACTGGTAGACGAAGCGGTGGCGCTGGGGTTCAGCGAGGTGTTTTTCACCGGCGGCGAGCCGTTCATCCTGAAAGATATCTACGACATGCTGGCCTACTCGTCAGCCCGCGTGCGGACCAGCGTGCTGACCAACGCCATGTTGCTCAACGGCCAGCGGCTGGAGCAGCTGCTGGCCATCGCGCGCGGCAACGACAACCTGGTCCTGCAGGTCAGTCTGGACGGCGGCGTGCCGGAACACCACGACGCCTACCGCGGCAAAGGCTCGTGGCAGAAGACGGTAGACAGCATCCGAACGCTGCAAGCCCACGGTCTCAAGGTCCGCCTCAGCACGACAGAAACGCCGGTCAACAGCGACCACCTGGACAAGGTGTGCGAGTTTCATCGCTCGCTGGGCATCCCGGAGTCCGACCACTTCATCCGGCCGCTGGCCAAACGCGGCTACTCCAAAGAGGGGCTGGACCTCGACATGTCCAATCTGCTGCCCGAGGTGACGGCGAATCTGGACGGCGTGTTCTGGCACCCGCTCTCCACCGACGCCGACATGCAGGTCAGCAAGTCGATGTTTCCGCTGAGCACGGCCGTGGATCGCATCCTCGAACAGATGGAGGCAATCGCCAGCACTGGCCGCAGCTCGTTGATGACCTTCACCTGAGGGTGACCACCAACCCGCCGTTGGCGGGCAGGCCAGTGATCAGTAGGCAGTTGTCAGTCATCAGTAATCAGTAATCGGACGTTGACCACGTTCGGCCTCGCATTGCTTGCCTCAGATCGTCCTCCACCACTGACTACTGATGACTGATAACTATTCACCATTCACCAACCAAGGAGAAACCCAATGATTCGAGCATTCGTCTTCATCGAAGCGGAGCCGACGCGCGTCCAGGAGCTTGTGCCGGAACTGGCCGGTATGAAGCTGGCATCGTCGGTGATCCGCGAGGTTCACGCCATTACCGGCCGCTACGACCTGATGGCGCTGGTGGAAAGTCCGGACCTGCAGTCGCTGGGCGATTGAGTGACCACAGGCATAGCGAACACCGTGGGTGTTCGACGCACAGAGACTGCACTGATCGTCTGGTCGGAGTTGGCGCCCGGCAGCGAGAAGACCAGCACGACCTTCGCCGAAGCGCCGCCACAGAGCGCCTCCGGTGAGACATTCACTACGCTTCTCGGCGCAGATTTCTTCTACGACTCGGGAAGCAAAGGCTGCGGCGAGGGACCGCTGGACGAGATCGCCGGCAAGCTGCGCCGCATGCAGGCGGGTGAGACGCTGGAGGTACGCGCCACCGATCCCAGCGTGGCGGTGGACCTGCCTGCCTGGTGCCGCATGACCGGCAATGCCCTGATCGATCAACAGGGCGACCGCTATCTGATCCAAAGAAAAGAGGACTAACCTATGGGACAAGTCATGATCCACCTGTCGCGCGGCAAGGAAGATGTGGAACGCGCAACGCTGGCCTTCGTCGTCGCCAACGCCGGTCTGACCGCCGGCCAGGACTCAACCATCCTGCTGACGCTGGATGCCGTCTGGCTGGCCACACCGGGCTATACCGACGGCATGGAAGCCAGTGACTTTGCGCCGCTCAGCAATGTCATCAGCGGCTACATCGCCGGTGGCGGCAAGGTCTGGGTCTGCGGCGCGTGCTGCAAGCCGCGCGGCATCACCGCCAGCCACCTGATGGAGGGCGCTACCATGGTGGGCGCGGTCGCCGCCGTCGAGGCGCTAGTCGGCGGCGCACAGACCCTCAGCTTTTAGGAGCAGCGGGCGGAGGGAGAGAAGGGCAGAGTGACAGAAGGATAGAAAGACAGAAGGACAGAAGGACAGAGGGGCAGAAAGTCAGAGGGCAGAGATGCAAACTTCTCGTAGCTACCCTCCTTTCCCTCTATTCCCTGTTTTCCCTCTTTCCCCGCTTTCCTTCCTACTCCTTCCTTTCCCCCTCGTCCCTCTCCCGTCCCTCACCATGCCTCCAACACCCTGGAAAACCCTCAGCAGCCGCGAGGTCTACAAGAACCCATGGACGCGGGTGCGCGAGGACATCGCCGAGATGCCCAACGGCCGCACCACCATCTACGGCGTCATCGAGTGTGGGCACGCGGTGGGCGTGCTGCCCTTCATCGATGACGACCATGTGGTGATGGTGCGCCAGTACCGCTATGTCTTCGGCGAGAACCACCGTTGGGAAATGCCGACCGGCGGCGTGAAGCCGGGCGAGTCGCTGGAGGAGGCTGCCCGCCGCGAGTGCCGCGAGGAAATCGGCTATGACGTCAGGTTACTTGACAAAGTCAGCGCCTTTTTCAGCAGCAAGTCCATCGTCCAGGAGACGTGCCACCTCTACGTCGGCTACGGGTTGAGCCAGGTGCGCGAGGTGGCCGATGAGACAGAGTTCCTGGAAGTTGCGATGTTTCCGTTCGAGAAGATCTATCAGATGGTCGTGGACAGCGAGATCCGCGACAGCATGACCGTAATCGCAGTGTTGCATGCCGCCCGGCTGCGCCAAAAGCAAGGAGAAATACGATGACTTCAGAAGTGGTTGCAACGGACAGCAAGGCGCTGCCGCGCTGGGAGTCGATTCTGCGCAAGACCATCCTGGTGATCGCCCGCCTGTCGATGGCGATCCTGTTCTTTACCCAACTGTGGTGGAAGATGCCGCCGACCTTTGGCTGCCCGCCCGACTACGCCTTCACCACCGCCACCACCGAGAACGGCCGCCTGCGTCTGCAGCGCACCAGCGGCCTGTGCGACTGGATCGGCATTGAGCAGGTCTACTCGACCCAGCCGCGGCCGCTGCTGGTGGCTAACCTCGACAACACCGGCGACCCGGAGATCTCGATCAACATCGCGCCCATCGCCCGGCTGAACGGCATCTTCCTGGAGAACGTCATCCAGCCTACGATCCGGTTCTCCGGCTGGCTGCTCTGGCTGGCCGAGGCGTCGATCTTTGTGCTGCTGCTGCTGGGACTTTTCAGCCGGCTGGGCGCGGCCATCGCTGTCGCCGTCTCGGCGCAGTTGCTGGTCGGGCTATCGGGCATCCCTAACCCCTACGAGTGGGAATGGGCATACAACACGATCTTTGTGCTGGCGCTGGTGCTGTTCGCCTTCGCACCGGGGCGTGTCTTCGGCATCGACACCCTGCTGCGGCCCCGCCTTCTGGCCGCCAGGGAGCGCGGCAGCGTCTTCGGAAGGGTTCTTTCATGGCTGACCTGAACGGCGCGACCGGCGAGTTGACCGGCCTGCTGCGCCAGACCACCAAGGCGCACCACGACGCATTCATCGACACTGACGGCTTCGACCCCGAGTGGCCGCTGTGGTATGCGACGTTCCTGCACGAGCGCCTGCCTGTCGTACAGGGGGTTGCGCTGACGCAGAGCGAATGGGTTTTCCTGATCGTCAAAGCGGAGCAGCAACGGCTGCGTGAGCGTATCGAGGAACCCTGGTACGATTTCTACGCCCGTGTCATCGAAGAGGAGATGCGGACGGGCAGCCCGTTGTCGGCGGGGTGAGGCGGCTGGGCGTGGCAGATCGAGCAGTTTCCAGACCAGAGGCGCCGGCCGGCACACCGCGCCAACAGATGGTGCTGTTTGCGGCCGGTGGCGCGCTGCTGCTGCCGCTGCTGGCCACCTGGCGGCTGAACGATCTGCGCGCGGCGACCCCACAGTTCCTGGCGCTCTACATGGCCGCGTTTGCAGTCTATGCCGTAGCGACGGTCGCGGCGCTGCGGTTGGGCGGGCTATCGGGCCGGGCGCTGGCCGGGCTGTTCCTGCTGGCCGGGGTGATGATGGCAGTAACGCTGATCAACCGGCCGACCCTGTCCGACGACATGTACCGCTACGTTTGGGAGGGGCGGGTGCAGGCCAGCGGCTTCAGCCCCTACCGCTTCCCGCCCAACGCGCCCGAGTTGAGCTACCTGCAAGACGGCGCGATCTGGAAATACATCAACCGCAAGGGAGACGTGACGGTCTATCCGCCCATCGCGCAGGCGGTGTTTTTGCTGCTGTGGCGGATCGCTCCCGACAGCGTGCGCTGGTTTCAGGCGGCCATGGCGCTGAGCGCCCTGCTGGCAGGTGGGCTGCTGGTGGGGCTGTTGCGCGATCTGGGCCGGTCGCCGGCGCGGGTGATTATCTACCTCTGGGCGCCGCTGCTGATCTTCGAGACGGCCCACAGCGCACACATGGACGCGCTGGTGTTGCCCCTGTTGGTCGGCGCCTGGTGGGCGCGGACGCGCAGCAAGGATGTGCTGGTCGGCGTGCTGCTGGGGCTGGCAACCGCTGCCAAGCTCTATCCGGCGCTGCTGCTGCCGGCCCTGTGGCGTCCCGACGATCGCCGCGGCCGCTGGACAATGCCGCTGGCCTTCGCGCTCACGCTGGCCGCCAGCTACATCCCCTCGCTGCTGAGCCACGGCAGTGAGGTGCTGGGCTTTCTGCCCAAGTATTTCGGCGAACGCTTCAACATGGGGCTGGCGGGGCTAGTGATTCCCCTCTTCAAAGACATTGGGGTTGAACCAAACCGGGCGTTGCTGGCCCTGATGCTGGCGACGCTGGGTGGGATCACGCTGTGGATGGTGGCCCGACCCGCGCCCGACGGCGAAACGGCCGTGCGCCGCAGCATCTGGCTGATCGGCGCGTACACGCTGTTGACGCAAAACCTCTTCTCATGGTACATGCTGTGGATGCTGCCGCTGGTCGCGATTTTCCTGCCATCGCTTCCGGCAACCACGGGACTTGCGGGCATCCAGCCGGCGCTGCGCCGGCCCGGCAGCCTGGCGTGGACCGGCTGGTGGCTGTTCTGCGGGCTGATCGGCCTGTCCTACAGTTTCTTCATCGTCTGGCGGCCGGCGCCGTGGGCGCTGTGGGCGCAGTACTTGCCGCTCTACCTGCTGCTGGCCGGCGAAGCGACCCGCTGGCTTCTGGCGCGCCGCCAACTGACGGCGGCGCGGGCAACCTGATGCGCACCGACAGCCGCACCTTCCCGATGTCTGCCAGATGGCTGGTCTCCCACAGGCTGGCGCTGTGGGTGCTGGCCGGCGCGGGCGCGCTCAGCGTCCTCTGCTACTGGGCGTTCTTCGTCCGTCCCTTCAGCCTGCCCGATCTGGCCGGCCGGCCGCTGCAGGACCTGGTCAAGCTCTCACAGGCCGATCCGGCCGCCCGCCCGCGGGTGATCGCGGGCTACCTGGTGCTGGGCGGGCTGTACTGGCTGGGCTGGCGGGCCGCGCAGCGGATCGACCGCAAGGACAGGCGGGCAGCCTGGATCGTGATCATCGCCTCTGCGCTGGTTGGGGGCGGCCTGCTGCTGTTCATGTACCCCTTCGGCGCGGCCGACCTGTTCGACAACATCATGCACGGCCGCATCCTGGGCATCTACGGGGCAAACCCCTTCGCTGAACCGGCGGCGCAGTTCAGCACCGACCCGATCTACCGCTATACCGCCTGGAGACGCTCGACGTCGGCCTACGGTCCCGCCTGGGAGGTGCTGGCCGGCGGCACAGCCTGGCTGGTCGACCAGATCCTTGGGAGTTCGGAAACCCCGCGCGTCTTCGTCGTCGGCAACGCCGTCGCCTTCAAGCTGTTGAGCGGCGCGTTTCTGGCGGCCAGCGCCGCCGTGGTGACGCTCATCCTGCGGCGCAAGGCGCCGGAGCGCGCGCTGGCCGGCGTGGTGCTGCTGGCCTGGAACCCGGTGATCCTGGTGGAGACGCTGGGCAACGGCCACAACGACATCGCCATGATCTTCTGGGTGCTGGCGGCGGCCTGGGCGCTGGTGGGCGGACGCTACACGCTGGCCATGCTGGCGCTGGTGGTTGGCGCACTGGTCAAGTTTGTGCCGGTGCTGATGCTGCCGGCGGCGCTACTGGTCGCGTGGCGGGAGTTGGGAGAGAGGCGCAGAGGCGCAGAGGGGCAGAGGGACAGAGGGGCAGAAGAGCAGAGGGGCGGAGGAGCAGAGGGAATGAATGGAATTGAGGGAAAAGAAGGGGAGCGAGGGGGAAAGAGACGCAGAGGGGAGAGAGAGGGAGAGAGGGAGAGAGGGAGAGGGGGTAGAAAGCGCAAGTCCTGCAATACGCATCACGCATCACGCATCACGCATCACGTTTCACGTTTCACGCGTCACGCCTCGCCTCCGCTTTCTGGCCCTCACCGGCCTGGCCGCGATAGCGCTGATCGTGCTGTTCTATGCGCCCTTCTGGCAGGGTGTCGAGACGTTGAGCATCGAGCGGCGGCAGGCGCTGTTTACGTCGTCGCTGCCCGCCGCGGCCTGGGCGGCCCTGGTGCCATCCCTGGGCAGGGAGCTGGCCGGTCAGCGGGTCAGCGCGGTCGCCCTGGTGCTGACGGCCCTCTTTGCGCTGTGGCAGGGTGTGCAGGCCTGGCGCGACCGGAGCTGGCTGGGCTTCACCCGCGCGTCTTTCCACATCGTCATGTTTTACCTGCTCATCACCTGCCTTTGGTTCCAAAGCTGGTATGCCGTCTGGCCTCTGGGATTGGCGGCGCTTCTGCCGCCCGGCCATGCGGCCCGGCTGGCGGCGCTCTTCGGCTACGTGGCGTTGGCCAAGCCGCTGTTCTTCGAGCCGCTGTGGCTGTGGCAGCGTCCCCTGCCGCCCAAGGAGTGGCGCGAGCTGCGCATCGGCCCTGCGTTGATGGCGCTGCCGATCGTGTATGCGACGGCGGCGTGGGTGGATGGAAGAGTCAGAAGGGAAAAGATGGAAAGTGGGGAAAACAGGGAAACGGGAGAGTCGGCGAGTCGTGGCTGAAACTCCATTCCCCGCTCACCACCCGCCACCCGCCACCCGTCACGTCGACGCGCTGCTGGTGGTTGCCAAGCGGCCCGCACCGGGTCGCACCAAGACACGGTTGACGCCGCCCCTGACGCCGGAGCAGGCATCCGCGCTCTACGAATGTTTCCTGCGCGACACCCTGGACCTGATGCGACAGGTGCCTGGTGTGCAGCCGGCCATCGCCTTCCTGCCGGCCGGGGAACGCCCGTATTTCGAGACCCTCGCTCCCGACTTCGAACTGGTGGTGCAGGAGGGCGATAGCCTGGGCGAGCGGCTGGACAACGCGCTGACCGGCTGTCTGAACGCGGGCTACCAGCGGGCGGTCATCATGAACAGCGACGGACCGACCCTGCCGGCCGCCAGCCTGACGGCTGCGTTCGACAGGCTGCGCAATGGAACGGATGTGGTGCTCGGCCCCAGCGACGACGGCGGCTACTATCTGATCGGGCTGCGCCAGCCTGCACCGCGGCTGCTGCGCGAGGTCAGAATGAGCACCCCCGATGTGCTAGCGGACACGCTGCGCATCGCCGCGGAGGAGGATTTGCAGGTCGAGCTGTTGCCCGCGTGGTACGACGTGGACGACGAGGAGAGTCTGGCGCGGCTGCAAAACGAACTGGCCGGCGCCCCTCCCGACGTTGCCCGTCACACCAGGACGCTTCTGAACGCGTGGCGATGATGTGCTACTGAGCGGTCGTTTCAGCCTCACGCAGGCCGGCGGCGCGCAGCAACCCGTCCGCCCAGAACGCATCCTCATCATCAAGCGGCGGATCCGGGTCGACGCGGTAGTCAATCATGCGGCTGTACGGACCTTCGGCATAGACACGGTTGAACAGGTATTGCAGATCCAGCAGCACATCGGGGTCAGGGTTCAGCAGCGGTACCGGGATGCAGGGCAGCATGTCGCGCAGGTGCACCGGATAGCTGCTGAAGTCGATCCAGAAATCGCCGCGCCGCGGGCTGCGACTGAGCATGATGAGATAATCGGGATCGAGTTCCGCGACCTGCCGTTCCATTTCGATGTACGGCAGCACGCGCCGACCATAGCGCAACAGATCGATCTCAATCAGGCTGGCGTCGCTCGCCAGAATCTCCTGCTGCTTGCTCTCGTAAGCTTGCCGGTCCGAGCCTGGGTATTTGTTGGCCGGGCTGAGGATCTCGATGAGCGTCACCAGCTTGTGGTCGCCCGTGCTGCTGCGAATCTCGACAAACGCGTGCCTGAAGGGTTCGTTCGGCAAACGGAACTCCACTGCCGACGACACTTGTGTGCGAGGCACTTCCAGCACAGTTGTACCACCAGTCGCGTAGGGCGCCGTGGCTTCCCGCATCTCGGTGTGGATCACCGTCACATCAGGTACGATACGCCGGACCCGTCCCTGATGCATCACGATTCCCAGCTCGGGACGGCTCTGCAAGCGGGCGTAATAGGCCGGTGGCAGAATTCGATTTAGTTCGCTGCGAATCTCGCTCGCCAAGGCATCATGAAAATCTGGCCAAATGTCTGTGTTCTCCAGATACGGATCCATGCCCGGAAACGGCGAGAGTCGAGGCTCTGTTGCTGCGTTCATCACATACCCTCCAATACCTGGGAGTAGCCATGTTTCTTGCTACAAACTATTGTACATGTAACTATGACACCTGACAACCCAATCTCCGTCGCCGTGGTCATCCCGGCACTGAACGAAGGCGGCAACATCCGCGCCCTGGTGGAGGAGGTGTGCCAGACTGTCCCTGCACAGGTGATCGTTTGCGACAACGGCTCTACGGACGACACCGCGGCCGAGGCGCGGGCCGCCGGCGCGCAGGTGGTCAGCGAGCCGCGCCGCGGCTATGGATTCGCCTGCGCGGCGGGCGTTCGCCGGGCCGCCGCGCAGGGTGCGGATGTGGTGGCGTTTCTTGATGCCGATCACAGCTTTCTGCCGTCGGAGCTGCCGCTGCTGTTGGCGCCGATCCTCTGGGACCGGGCCGATCTGGTGCTGGGGTCGCGCTGGCTGGGCCACATCGCGCCCGGGGCCATGCCGCCCCAGCAGCGCTTCGGCAACTGGCTGTCGGCGCGGCTGATGTCGGCGCTGTACAGCGTTCCCCTGACCGACCTGGGACCGTACCGCGCGATACGCGTGCCGCTGCTGCTCAGCCTCGATATGCAGGAGATGACCTATGGCTACCCGACTGAGATGATGGTCAAAGCGGCGCGGCGCGGCGCCCGGCTGGCGGAGGTTCCCGTCAGCTTCCACCCGCGGCGCAGCGGCCGCTCCAAGGTCAGCGGTACGCTGCGCGGGACGGTACTGGCTGGACGGTATATTCTGGGAGTAACGCTGCGCTACGCGTGACGACGGGGAAGATTGGCCCGACGGCTCGGAACGGCGCTCAAGCGCCTACTACGAACTGACCGGCCTCAACTGCTGCCGTAGACCGGGATCGCCGCGCCGGTGATGGCGCGCGCCGCATCCGATGCCAGGAAGACAAACACGTCGGCGATGGACTCAGGTGCTACCCAGCGACTGAAGTCGGCGTCGGGCATGTCGGCGCGGTTGCGCGGGGTGTCGATGGTGCCGGGCAACACGCAGTTGACGGTCAGGCCGCGCCGCTTGTACTCGGCGGACATGCTCTCCACCAGCCGTATGACCACAGACTTGGATGCGTTGTAGGCGCTGTGGTTGGCCGTGCCGGCCAGCGCGGCGCGGGCGGCGGTATGGATGATGCGCCCCGATCCCTGGGCCAGCATGGCCGGCAGCACAGCGCGGCTGACCACAAAGGCGCTGCGGGCGTTCAGGTTGAACATGAAGTCCCATGTCTCCAGCGAGGTCTCGTGGGTCGGCTGGCCGGCGCGGTAGCCGCCAACGGTGTTGGCCAGCACATCGATGCGGCCGAAACGGTCGAGGGCCGCGTGTACCCAGCGCTCGGCATCCTGAGCGTCGGTGATGTCCACGCCGCCGGTCAACAGGTGATCCTGCGAGCCGGCCAGTTGCGGATACTGCGATTCGAGCGCGTTTGGGGAGTGATCGGTCAGGGCAAGCCGCGCCCCGGCAGCCAGAAAGGCGCGTGCCACCGCCTCACCAAGGTTGCCCAATGCGCCGGTAACCAGTACAACTTGTCCTTCCATTTTGAAGCCTTCCCGGTTTGGTGGGATCTGCGGGACCTGCAAGCAGGCGCCGCGTACATTCACTCAGTCGATGACCCTGACGCCGCGCCAGAAGGCGATGTAACCGGCGATCTGCTGCGCGGCCGGCTTGGGAGCAGGGTAGTACCAGGCTGCGTCGCGGTTGACGATACCATCTACGACCACATCGTAGTAGCTGGCGACCCCTTTCCAGGCGCAGGTGGTGTGCGTCTGGCTGGGTCGGAAATGGTCGCGGTTGATGGTCTCCGGTGGGAAGTAGTGGTTGCCTTCGACGACGACGGTGTTGTCGCTTTCTGCCAGCACCGTGCCGTTCCAAATCGCTTGCATCAAAGTTCCTCCAAGAGCTACGACGTTCAGCTTTTTCGGTGAAGATGAACGTCTGGCTGTCGCGCGTTCGCTGGCCTCATACGTTGGTCACAGCAAAAACGTCGACCGCCTGCACCAAGGTCGGTGGGCAGAGGCGTTATCTTACCGCTGCGTCGAGTCCGTAGCAGGTGGCGCCGTAAAGCGCTGCGTTGCGGTGCAGAATCACGTGGACCGGGAAGCGGATCAGCACCGTGGAGAAGCGCCCCTTGTTCAGAAAGGACTGCATAAAATAGGTGTGTTCCAGCCAGGGCAGGATGCGCGGCGGGATGCCGCCGCCGAGATAGATGCCGCCGGTGGACATCAGTTTGAGCGCCAGATTGCCGGCCTCGGCGCCAAGAATCGACACGAAGAGGCGCAGCGTCTCGACGGCCAGCTCGCAGGGCTGCTCCTCGTGACGCAAAGCAGCGTTGACGATCACCGGGGTTCGGTCGCCGGCCTCCAGCAGGCGCGCCGCCAGCCAGGGCGGTTCCGGCGAATAGCCAGAGTCCTTGAGATACCCGTAGAGGTTGGCGATCCCCAGCCCGGAGCACACCTTCTCGTAGCTGACGTGGTCGTAGCGCTGCAGCATGTAGCGCAGCAGACCTGTCTCCAGCGCGTCGGTGGGAGCGAAGTCGGCGTGCCCGCCCTCGGAAGCGTGGGCCTGGTAGCGGCTGCCATCCCAGGTCAGATAGGCCTCGCCCAGGCCGGTGCCGGGAGCGATGACCGCGATCGGGCCATGGTCGACCGGCTCAGCGCGGTTGAGGGTGTGCAGGTCCTGCTGGCTGAGGTACGGCACGGCGTAGGCGATGGACTGCAGGTCGTTGAGCAGCGTGACATCGTCGACCCCCAGAAGCTCCTGCAGGCGGCTCTCGCGGATCAACCAGGGAAGGTTCGTGATGCTTGCCTGCCCGCCCACCACCGGACCGGCGACGCCGAACACCGCGCGCTCGATGGGCAGGTGGAACTCGGCCCGGAATGCCTGCACGATGGATTCCAGATTGGTGTAGTCGTTGCTGGCATACTGCTTTTCGGCCACCGGCTCGCGCGGTCCTTTCTCGGCTGAAAAGAGCGCCAGTTGGGTCTTGGTGCCGCCAATATCGCCTGCTAACAACATCTTGGACCGTCCTTCTGCAGATTGAACAAGAACCACTACACAACGACCACGGAGTCGTCGCTGCCGTACTCGTTGGTCTCGTAGCTGTCGGCGTTCCAGTCGTTTTCCCAACGGTGGGCATCGATCAGGTACTTGAAACGATAGCTGCGGCCGACCTGCAGCGGGATCGTCAGGACAAAGCTGCCGTCGGCCCGCCGCTCCATGGGATAGGCGCTGGGATCCCAGTTGTTAAAATCGCCGCACAGCGTCGCCGCGGCAGCACCGCCCGGATTGGGATGTTCAAATGTAACGCGGCACGTGCGCCCGGCGCCGCTGTAGGTTTTCGTCAGCAATAGTCTGCTCCTGTGGACACGGATCGTGGTAACACCTGCGCCTGCGCGCAGCTACGCCTCGGCTGCATGACGCCCAACTGCTGAGACGACCGTAGCAAGTATAACCGGGCCGGGCCGGGCTGCAAAAAACAGTTTGCGGCGCTTGCCAGACTGTGTTACGATGGGGCAATGAAGCGAAAGCTGCGTGGGTTGAAGCGCACCGCCATCCAACTGGACTTCGACCTGTACCGCGTCAGCGTACCCATCCCCGGCGTGGCGGGCGACGAGCTCAGTGTGGTAGACATCCACCCGCCCGGCGTGGATCGCACGATGGTCTTCATCCACGGCTATGCCGGCTGCGCCGAAACGTGGGAGCACCAGATCAACCACTTCTCGCGCGACTTCCGGGTCGTCGCCCCCGACCTGCGCGGCCATGGCCAGAGCGACGCGCCCTTCACCCGCTACACCATGCGCGAGCTGGTGGCCGATCTGTTTGCCATCTCCCAGCACCTCGAACTGCCTGAACGTTTCGTGCTGGTCGGGCATTCCTTCGGCGGCTCCATCTGCGTCGAATACGCCAACGTCCACCCCGAACAGATCGACCGGCTGGTGCTGATCGCGACCGCCGGCGAGTATCCTCTGCGGCGCACCGCGGCGCTGGCCTACCACATCCCGACGGCGATGCTGCACCCGCTGTGGAACTACCGGCCGCGCTGGAACGCCGAGCTGCACGTCATGAAGCGCATGGCGGTCAACAACATGACGCAATGGCAGGGCTGGTCGTTGATGCGCACCATCCAGGCGCCGACGTTGGTCATCACCGGCGAGCGCGACACCTACTTCCCGCGCTACGCCTTCGAGGACGTGGGCCGCATCATCCCCGGCGCGGAGGTTGTGGACGTAGGCGCGTCGCGCCACAAAGTGCAGCTTGAGCGCCACCAGGCCGTCAACCGCGCCATCGAGCGCTTCGTCGAAGACACGGAGCGGCGGGCCGCCTGGCGCGAGGTGGACAGGCCGCCCGACTCGGAGGCTGGCCGGCCGTGGCTCAAGGTGTACGCCAAAGGCACGCCGCCCACCGTGCCCATCCCGCGCCGCCCGCTGCATGAGTTCCTGCAAAGCGCGGCCGAAGCGCTGCCCCGCCGGACGGCCACCGTCTTCTACGGCCAGCGGCTGACCTATGCCCGGCTCAACCAGCTCGCCAACCAGATCGGACAGATCCTGCACGGTCTGGGCGTGCAGCCGGGCGACCGGGTGATGATCCTGCTGCCCAACATGCCGGAGCACGTAGCGGCCTTTTTCGGCATCCTCAAGATCGGCGCGGTTGCCGTGCTGCCCCACGCGGACGCAACCGCGGCCGATGTGGGCGTGCAGGCACGGGAGACCGGCGCGGTCGCGCTGATCACCCTGGACGCGCTGGCCGATCTGGCCGGCCATCTGCGGCTGGACAGCGACCTGCGCGACGTCCTGCTGGTGGACCTGACCCGCGAGGCGGCCGCGGCCGAGGAGGCCATGGTCGCGCGCCTGCAGCGGGCAGATGCCCCGCCCGAGGACGAGAACAGAACCGGCATCAGCGCAGGCCGGTCGCTGCGGGTCCTGCTGCGCGATGCGCCCTTCGACCCACCGCGCGCCAGCGTGGACAGCGACGACGCGGCGGTGATCGTCTACACGAGCGGCGTCACCGGCCCGCCCAAGGGGGTGCGCCTGACCCATGCCAACCTGGCGGCCAACACCCTGCAACTGCGCCACTGGATACCCGATCTGCGCTACGGCGAGGAGACCTTCGTCACGGTGCTGCCGCTCTGCCATGCCTACGGCATGACCGTGGCGATGACGCTGCCGATTGCGGTCGGCGCGACCATGCTGCTGCTGCCCCTGTCGCAGATGAACGAGATCCTGCACAACATCTTCTCCTTCAAGCCGACCTTTTTCCCGGGAACGCCGGCCATGTTTGCAGCCATAACGCGCGCGCGCAACATCCGCAGTTACGGCCTCTCCTCGATCCGCGCCTGCATCTCCGGCGCGGCCCCGCTGCCTGTGGAGGTGCAGGAGGCGTTCGAGAAGCTGACCCAGGCGCGCCTGCTGGAGGGCTACGGCCTGACGGAGGCCGGCCCCGTGACCCACGCCGACCCGCCGGACCGCGGCCACCGGGCCGGCTCCATCGGCGTGCCGCTGCCCAACACCGACGCACGCGTGGTCGATCGGCGCAGCGGCCGGGATCTGGCGCCGGGCAAGGTGGGCGAGCTGCTGGTCAAAGGGCCGCAGGTGATGGCGGGCTACCTGGAGGACCGCAGCGGGGTGGACGGCGACGGCTGGCTGCGGACAGGCGACCTGGCGATCATGGACGCCGACGGGTTCTTCCAGATCATCGGCCGCATCGGTGACGTGATCGAACAGAACGGCTACCACATCTATCCGCGCGATGTGGAAGAGGTGCTGTACGAGCACAACAAGGTGCAAGAGGTTGCCGTGGTTGGCGCGGCGGACGCGGCCGGCAATCAAAGCGTCAAGGCGTACATCGTGCTGCGGGCCGGCGCCAGCGTCAGCGCCGAAGAACTGCAAGAACACTGTCGCCATCGCCTGGATGGCCCGGCAGTCCCGCGAGATCGAGTTTCGCAGTGAACTGCCCCACACCGCCCTCGGCCAGGTGCTGACCGCGCTTGGCCATTGAAGGCACATCGATGGCACTGAAGAAGTACGTGATTGTTACCGGGGCAGC
Source organism: Caldilineales bacterium (assembly GCA_041391245.1). Lineage (GTDB taxonomy): Bacteria > Chloroflexota > Anaerolineae > JAAEKA01 > JAAEKA01 > JACKBK01. The sequence continues at coordinate 8,260 of JAWKOJ010000027.1, read as the reverse complement.
CGGCTTCATCGGGTCGCACCTCTGCGATAGACTTCTGGCCGATGGACACAAGGTCGTCGGCGTCGACTGCTTCACGGACTACTACGACCGCCGCATCAAGGAGGCCAACCTGGCGCCGGCGATCGCCAACCACAGGTTCCAGTTCGTAGAGGCCGATCTGCTGGCGGCCAACCTGGCGCCATTGTTGGATGGCGCCGGGCTGATCTATCACATCGCCGGCCAGCCCGGCGTGCGCGGCAGTTGGGGTCACCAGTTCGATCTGTACACGCGCAACAACATCCTGGCGACTCAACGAGTTCTGGAAGCAGCGCTCGCCTGTGGCCGGCTCCCGGTAGTCTACGCGGCCTCGTCGTCGGCTTATGGCAACCTGTCCACCATGCCGCTGCACGAGGACATGGCCCCGGCGCCGGTCAGCCCCTACGGCGTGACCAAGCTGGCGGCCGAGCATCTGTGCCGGCTGTACGCGGAGGTCCACGATCTGCCTACCATCGCGCTGCGCCTGTTCACCGTCTACGGCCCGCGACAACGGCCGGACATGGCGTTTCAGCGCTTCCTGACAGCCCAGCGGCGCGATCAGGAGATCACCATCTACGGCGATGGAACTCAAACCCGGGACTTCACCTATGTCGGCGACGTGGTCCGGGCGTTTCTTCTGGCCGGCGCCGCCAGCCAGGTTCGAAGCAGCGCGGGCATGGTGTTCAACGTGGCCGGGGGATCCCGGGTCACCGTGAACGATGTACTGGCGCAGATCGGACACATCACCGGTCACAGGCCGCACGTCCGCTACCTCCCGGCGCAGCCGGGCGACGTTCGCGACACCTGGGCAGACACCGTGCGGGCCGAAGCCGTTCTCGGATTTAGCGCCTCGATGCCGCTGGCGGATGGACTGGCTGAACAGTGGCGCCACATCGTCGGAAACGAAGTCTGACGGGCCGTGCCTGACCAGGCCAACACAGGGAAGTTGTTCTCAGGCGCGCCCTCCGGGCGGGCCACATCCGCACCCAACGCCGGCGCGACGCGCTGAGCGACGTTTGGTCACGACTCTCACGTACACTTGCACCCGTGCGCAGTGCAGGTGTTGCACGAAATCAGAAAGGCAATTGCGGGCATGGTTCACCGGTGAACCATGCCCGCAATTGTTACGGTGGGGCAGAATGCGGGACTCCCTACGTCACTGGCGCGGAAGTGCCGCTATAATGGAGCCTACCAAGAACCTATCCTTGAATTGTCGGTCGATTAGGGTCAGCTCGCCTTTGGCGTCGATACGCTCGATCACCCTCTGTGAAAGCGACGCTTTGATCGCTACTCAACCGGCCGACCCGTATCGAGACCAGGTTTTTCGGATAGGTTCTAAACCAAACCCGGAGGCACGAAGTGCAGTACAGACGCCCCGAAAAATCTCTAACCGGATTAGCTCTCCTGCTGGCGGCCAGCCTCATGCTGGCGGCTTGCGGAGCCGAGGCGCCGGCTGAACCGGCGGTCACGCCCACCAATGAGGTGGCTCAGAGTGCGCCGACCGCAACCAACCTGCCGGCCACGGTTGCGCCGACCCACACATCCGCGCCAGCATCGACCACGGCGCCGGAACAGCCAACCGACACACCGTTGCCGGCGCCGACCGAAGCGCCCCTGCCGGCAGACACCCCACCGCCGCCCACTGACACCGCGATCCCTCCTACCGATACGCCCGAACCGGAGCCGGCGGTGGCCAGCGCGTTCGGCCAGACTGAGGACGGCCTCTACTTCCGCGGCAACCCGGCAGCAGCGGTCACCGTTATCGACTACTCGGACTTCCTCTGAAGCTCGTGCCGTGGATACGTGCTATCCACTGAGCCGCAGATCATCGCCGACTATGCCGACACCGGCAAGATCCGCTACGTGTACTACCCGATTCTGGACTTTGAACCGACCCCGAAAGCCTACCAGGCCGCCGAATGTGCCGGCGAACAGGACCCCGGCTTGTTCTGGGCGATCCACGACCTGTTCTACGAGGAGCAAGGCCAGCTGTGGAGCGCGGACACCGACACATTTGTTGACTTCGCCGGACGCGCCGGTGTTGCCGACCTGGACCAGTTCCGCCAGTGCCTCGACAGCGGCCAGTACGCCGACAAAGCGCTCGAACTGGACCGCGCCCGCCGCGCGGAGAGCATTCGCCTGCGCCCCACGTTCTCGATCAACGGCCAGTTGCTCCCGGGCGCGCAGTCGTATCAGCAGCTGAGCCAGCTCATCGATGCAGCGCTGGCGCAGTAGCAAGGTTGACCACCGCAGAAGGGCAAAGGGACAGAAGGTCGGAGAGCAGAAGAGCAGAAGGACAGATATCAGCATACTTTCTGTCCCTCTGCTCTTCTGCTCCTCTGCGCCTCTGCCCTTCCCTCAACAAATGCGCGGCAACTGCTCGCCGCTGATCATGTCTACGACGCGCGCGCCGCCGATGCGGCTGCGCAGCACCACCCGACCCCGATGCTCGTGGGCAACTTCGCCGATGACGGCCGCCTCGCTGCCCAGGGGATGAGCCTGCATGCCCGCCAACACTGCGTCGGCCGCCTCCGGCGCGACAATCGCCAACAACTTGCCCTCGTTGGCCACGTAGAGCGGATCCAGCCCCAGGATCTCGCACGCCCCGCGCACCTGGTCCCAGATGGGGATCGCCGTCTCGTTTAGCCGGATGCCGACCTTTGCCGCCCCGGCGATCTCATTGAGGGCGCTGGCGACGCCGCCGCGGGTCGGGTCGCGCAGCACGTGTACCTTTTCACCGCCGGCAGCCAGCATCGCCTGCACCAACCCGTGCAGCGGCGCCGAGTCGCTGGCAAGCGTGGTGCCGAACTCCAGCCCCTCGCGCACCGACATGATGGCAATGCCGTGCACCGCGATCGCGCCGCTGACCAGCACCAGGTCGCCGGGCCGGGCGCGCGTCGGGGAGATCTGCACGCCGTCCGGGATCAGGCCGACGCCGGTGGTGTTGATGTAGACGCCGTCGCCCTTACCGCGGTCCACTACCTTGGTGTCGCCGGTAACGATCGGCACGCCCACTGCCTGCGCTGCGGCCTGCATCGAACGCACGACCCGCCACAGGTCCTCCATGGGCAATCCCTCCTCCAGGATCAGCCCGGCCGACAGCGCCAGCGGCTGCGCGCCGCACATGGCCAGATCGTTGACCGTGCCGTGCACCGCCAGCGCGCCGATGTCGCCGCCGGGAAAGAACAACGGGCTGATGACAAACGAGTCGGTGGAGAAGGCCAGCCGCGCGCCGTTGACCTCCAGCAGTGCGCCGTCGTGTTGCTGGGCAAGCTGCGGGTTTGCAAACGCCGGCAGGTACATGCGCTCGATCAGCATCTGCGTCAGCCGTCCGCCGCCGCCGTGGGCCAGCGTGACGGTTGGGTAGTCGCTGATGGGAATGGGGCACTGCATGTTGGCTAGAATGTCGGTCATGAGTCGCTGCTTCGAAGGAGTTAGAGGTTCTACTGAGAGTCGTGTGCTCGTGACTGACCGCGCTCTGAAACATCACGTGTGTGTGAGCAAGGACTTCGCAGCACGACATCACGTTTCACGCCATCACGTTTCATTGCCTCGGTGGCCGCCAGGAGATATCGAGGGGCATCTGGTCGGGAGGGATGCCGGGTACCACCACCGCGCGCGGCTGGCCGCCGGGTATCGAGGTCACGTACCAGCTCGCTGTGGCATCGCCGGAGCCATGCGGGCGATCGGTGACCGTCAGCAGCAGCGACTCACCGGCCAGCGGCGCAAAGCCGGCGTTGCGCACGTCTGTGGCAACCTGCCGGTAGCCGCTGCCGTCGGGGTGTACGACGCCGACCGCCGCGGATTCGGTCTCGTCGAAGGCGATCCACCGGCCGTCCGGCGACCATGCCGGTTGCGCGATGCTCGCGGACAGGTCGAGGATGGGCGCTGCCTTGCTCCCGTCGGCATCTGCCAGCCACAGGTTGCCGTCGCGCACCAACGCCACCTGCGCGCCGTCAGGCGAGACGGCCGGGCTTGCGCCGCACAGGGGCGGCTCGCTCCACGGCGCCAGCGCGCCGCTGCTCACCGTCAGCAAATAGAGGTTGCAGTCCTGCTCCGAGCGGCGGTTCTGGAAAAGCAAGCTGTCGGGCGAAAGCCAGTTCAGGTCGCTTTTTGTGCCCGGCAGCGCAGCGGCCAGGTTGCCCAGTTCTTTGCCGGCGGCAGAGTACAGGGTAATGCCCGAACCCTCGATCTGTCCCTCGCTCGTCGTGGCGCCATCACGGCCGCGCTCGGCCGAGCCGGCCACGGCCAGCAACTGGCCGTCGGGCGACCAGACAGTCTCGCCGATGAAGGCGAGCGACGCGAATCGCTGCAACTGGCGGCTGGGCGGGGTCAGCAGCGCCAGGTGATCCTTGGGCTGGTCGGCTGACATCACCAGGGCCTTGCCGCCGCCAGGCGTCCAGGTGAGCGCGGCGACGTTCCACTCCTCGGGATAGAGGGAAAGCGTGGTCGGCTTTGGACAGGCAGCGCCGCTCACCAGGCAGTCGGCCGGCATCGCGTCCACCCGCGCCCCGTTGTCGGCCGGGAAGAAGAGCGCGCCGCTGCTGCCCGATGGGAAAGGCTGCGGCGGCGCGCAGGCGGCCAGCGCAGCCAGCGCCACCAATACCAGTGTCGCGCGCAAGGATCGTTTCACAGCGGGTCAGGCTGCAACTTCGGCAGCCGTCCGGTGATAGGCATAATAGGCCGCGCAGGCGCCCTCGGAGGAGACCATGGGCGCGCCCAGCGGCCGCTCCGGCGTACACAGTGTGCCGAACGCACTGCACTGGTGCGGCTTCTTCAGCCCCTGCATGATCTGGCCGGCGATGCACAGCGGCGACTCCTGCGCGGCAATGTCTGCGACCTCGAAGCGCTGCTCGGCGTCGAAGGCTGCGTATTCGGGCCGCAAGCGGTAGCCGCTGGCCGGGATCAGGCCGATGCCGCGCCACTGGCGGTCGCCCGTCTCGAAGACCTGGCCCACCAACCGCTGCGCCGCCTGGTTGCCCTGCCGCGTCACCGCGCGCGCGTACTGGTTCTCGACGCCCCAGCGACCCTCCTCCAGCGCTGCCAGCGTCATGTAGATGCCCTGCAGCAGGTCCAGCGGCTCGAAGCCGGTGACCACAATCGGCACGCGATAGCGGGCAGCGATGGGTTCGTACTCCCAGTAGCCCATCACCGCGCAGACATGGCCGGCGGCCAGAAAGCCCTGCACCAGGCTGTCGGGCGAGCCAAGGATGGCCTCCATGGCCGGCGGCACCAGGACGTGGGAACAGAGGATCGAGAAGTTGTCCAGCCCTCGCTGCCTGGCCTGCCAGACGGCCATCGCGTTGGCCGGCGCGGTAGTCTCGAAGCCAACGGCGAAGAATACCACCTGGCGGTCGGGATGCTTCCGCGCCAGCTTGACCGCATCCAACGGCGAGTAGACCATGCGCACGTCCGCCCCGCTGGCCTTGACGCTCAACAGGTCGGCTTCGGAGCCGGGCACGCGCAGCATGTCGCCGAAGGAAGTGAAGATCACCTCCGGCCGGCGGGCGATCGCAATGGCCTTGTCGATCAGCTCCAGCGGCGTCACGCAGACCGGACAGCCGGGGCCGTGCACCAGCGTCACCTGCTCCGGCAGCATGGCGTCGATGCCGAACTTGATCAGCGTGTGCGTCTGCCCGCCGCAGACCTCCATCAGCGTCCATGGGCGGGTCACGGTGTCGCGGATCATGCGCACAAACGTCTGCGCCTCCGCCTCGCCGCGGTACTCGTCAACGTATTTCATCATGGAACTCCGGGAGACACGGATGGATCATCGATAAGGCATGATACCACGAGGCATGTTGCCTGCCAAGCGAACCGCGTCGCACAGGTTGCCTGTTGACAAGGAAGCCGATACGTGTTATAATTCCGAACAGTGTTAGGTAAACGAACGAGGATTTGTCATGAAACCACGCACCCGCCGCTATCAACGCACCCGCCAGGCCATCCTGGACGCCGCCACTGAGATCATCCATGAGGATGGTCCGGACGCCCTGTCGATGCGCGAGCTGGCCGACCGCATCGACTACAGCGCGGCCGGCCTGTACGAATACTTCGGCAGCAAGGAAGAAATCGTGCTGGCAGTCTGCGAGGAAGGACACAGGCGGCTGGCAGCCTACATGCTGGCAGTTGACCGGACCTTGTCCGCCGGCGACTACCTCTATGGCATCGGCAAGGCCTACATACGCTTTGCACTGGAGAACCCCGACCACTTTTTGCTGATGTTTCGCTATCCGGAGACAGCAGGCGACCCCGAGACGGTCGAGCCGCATCAGAACATGGACAGTTCCTATGCCATCCTGTTGCAGGGCATCGAGCGCGGCATCGACGAAGGGGTTTTTCTTGTGCGACAGGGTTTTGGCTTGAACGAGATGGGATACGCTGCCTGGACCCTGGTGCACGGGATCGCCATGCTGCGGGTGACGGCGCTGCGCGAGTATCCGCAAGACCTGGATGCGGTTGACGACCAGACTCTGCACAACTTCCTGCGCGGCCTCAGGGCAGCCTGACAGCCTAAACTCTCTCTTTTTTTACCTTGGATTGCCGAACGCTGTTCGGAAACAGATCACAATTAGGAGCAACAACTCGTGGCAGACATCTACAACGGGCGGTACACCGCCGACATCGAGGGTGATTTCGTCGTCTTCAACATCGGAATGCGCATCAACCGCCTGCGGGCAGTGCGCAAGTGGATGCCGGTATCGCGCGCTATGGGACCGATGATGGAGGCGCTCTACCGACGCCCGGACCTGGGCTTCCTGGGCGGGCAGAGCTTCGTCTACTGGCGCGGCGTCGCGCTGGTGCAGTACTGGCGTTCCTTCGAGCACCTGGAGCGGTTCGCCCGCGACCCGCAGTTGACCCACCTGAGCGCCTGGAAGGCCTTCAACAAGGCAGTGGCTGGCGACGGCAGCGTCGGCATCTGGCACGAGACCTACCTGGTGCACGCCGGAGAGTACGAGAGTGTCTACGGCAACATGCCGCGCTTCGGCCTGGCAGCGGCGGCCGATCACCTGCCAGCGGTCGGCGTGCGCGCGACGGCTCGCCTGCGTCTGCGGCAGCAAGGCGCGCCAAACCCCGTCGCCAACATCAACAGCCTCGATCCCGAGAGCTATCCCGTAGGGGCGACCTCATGAACGCGACGATACTGAACGGCGGCCACGTGGGCGACCGTTTCACTGACCATGTGCAGAACCTGCTTGTGGCGGAGCTGAGCAACAGCGGCGACGTCGCCGCCTGGACGTTGCGCGACGAGAAGATCGCCTACTGCCTCGGCTGCTTCGACTGCTGGACCAGGACGCCGGGCCTGTGTCGCATCGATGACGCCGGCCGCGATGTGGCTGCCAGCATCATTGCCAGCGATCTGGTCATCTTCCTCACGCCGGTCACCTTCGGCGGCTATTCGTCGCAGATCAAGAAGGCCGTGGATCGTTCGATCTGTCTGATCTCGCCGTTTTTCACCCGCATCGGCGGCGAAGTTCACCACCAGCCGCGCTATGACCGCTACCCGGCCATGCTGGCCATCGGCATCCTGCCAGAACGCAGCCCGGACCAGGAGGCGATCTTCACCAGGCTGGTCGAACGCCACGCCATCAACCTGCACGCGCCGCAGCACGCGACCGTGGTCATCACACACAGCCAGGACGAGCACGCGCTGCGGGCAACCTTGCGCGCTGCTCTGCCCATCCAGGAGACAGCGCCCCAATGGACACCCCAGAAAACGCACTTTTGCTGATCGGCAGCGCCAAACAGCCAGGCGCCAGCGCCTCGGAAGCGTTGGGTGGCTGCCTGATGCGCAAGCTGGCCGCCCGCGGCCAGGCCAGCGAGACGCGCTACGTGGCGCGCGCCATGCGCAGCGACTCACGCACCCAAGAACTGCTGGATGCGGTCGAGCGCGCCGATGTCTTCGTGCTGGCCTTTCCTCTTTACGTGGACTCTCTGCCCTACCTGGTCATCCAGGCGCTGGAACGGATCGCGGAAAGCCGGCAAGGGCAGCCGGGCAAGGCTGGCGCGTCGTTCGTCGCCATCGCCAACTGCGGCTTCCCGGAGGCGCATCACAACGACACAGCGCTGGCCATCTGCCGCCAGTTTGCGGTGCAAGCCGGATTCACGTGGGCCGGCGGCCTGGCGCTGGGCGGCGGCGCTCCCTTCAGCGGCAAACCGCTTGAAGAGGCTGGCGGGATGGCGCGCGCGGTGGTTGCCGCACTGGACAGCGTCGCGGCGGCACTGGCGCAAGGGCTGCCAGTAC
>JAWKOJ010000026.1:0-74508 GCA_041391245.1 Caldilineales bacterium | reverse complement strand
GACCCACCGCAGCGAGGCCCGCCAGCTAGTAGCCTACATTGCAGAGTGCCTGCCCCATTCCGAGCTGCGCTCCCGGTTCCTGAAAGAGGCGCATCCTCTGATTGCATAGCGTACACCTGTCATGATCTGTCCAAACTGCCAAAACACCAACCCCAGCGGCGCCAAGTTCTGCAACAACTGCGGCACGCCGCTGCCGCAATCCTGCCCCAACTGCGGGCAGGTCAATCCGCAGGGCGCCAGGTTCTGCAACAACTGCGGCTTCAGGTTGGCCGCGACGCAGACCGCCAGGGAAGCGGCCGCCCTGCCTGTCAACGAGTTGGACCGCTACCTGCCGCCTGAGATGCGCACCAAGCTGGAGGCGGCGCGCAGCGCGCACGCCGGCGCAGGCGAGCGGCGCATCGTCACGATCCTCTTCTGCGACGTGAAGGGCTCTACCGCGGCCGCCAGCCAGCTCGATCCCGAGGAGTGGGCCGAGGTCATCAACGGCGCGTTCGGACACATGATCGACCCGATCTATCGCTACGAGGGCACGGTGGCCCGACTGATGGGCGACGGCATTCTGGCCTTCTTCGGGGCGCCCGTTGCCCACGAAGATGACCCCCAGCGGGCGGTACTGGCCGGTCTGGAGATCGTTCACGGGATCGCGGACTACTGCGACCTGGTTCAGCGCCGCTGGGGATTGCCGCTGGATGTCCGCATCGGCATCAACACCGGACTGGTGCTGGTGGGCGAAGTCGGCTCGGACTTGCGCACCGAATACACAGCACTGGGCGACGCCATCAACATCGCCGCCCGCATGGAGCAGACGGCGCAGCCCGGCACGGTGCAGGTCGCCGAAGACACCTGGCGGTTGGTTGCGCCCCTATTCGAGTGGGAGGACCTGGGAACGGTCAACGTCAAAGGCAAGGCGGAGCCGCTGCACACCTACCGGCCCCTGCGCCAGCGGGCGCGCCCGGGCCGAGTGCGCGGGCTGGAGTCGCATGGTATCGGCTCACCGGTGGTGGGCCGGGCGCGCGAGATGGCGGCCCTGCGCCAGGCTCTCCATGCGCTGCAAGCCGGCCGCGGCGGCGTGATCAGCCTGATCGGCGAGGCCGGGTTGGGCAAGAGCCGCATGCTGGCAGACGTGCGCGAATCGATAACCGGCGCGGGGCTACGCTGGCGCGAGGCGCGCAGTCTGTCCTACAGCACAGCCATGCCGCATTTCCTCACCATCGAAGCCCTGCGCGCCCTGATCGATGCGCCGCCGGAAGCCGAAGGCGAGGCCACCGGTCGCGCGCTGCGGGCTGCACTGGGAGAGGCGGGCAGCGAGCACTACCCAACCCTGGCGCACCTGCTGGGCGTTCCATTGGACGACGACGAGGCGATGACGGTGCGTTTCCTTGATGGACCGGCGCTGCTGGCCCGCTATGTCGAAGCCTGCCGCGCGCTGCTTGTGACCCTGGCGCAGGAGATGCCGGTTGCGCTGGTCTTCGACGACCTGCACTGGGCCGATCCGTCCTCGGTGGAGCTGTGGCTGCAGGTGCTGTCGGTAGCGGTCGAGGCGCCCGTGCTCTTTCTCTTTGCCAGCCGCCCTGAGCGTGACGCAGCCGGCTGGCGGCTCCTGGACCACGCCAGGGAACTGCCCGGCCTGGGCGCGCTGGAACTGCACCTGTCTCCGCTGACCGAGGCCGACAGCCTGCAGCTCGTCACCAACCTGCTCAAGATCGACGCCCTGCCGGAGGGGGCACGGACCCGCATTCTGGCCAAGGCAGAGGGCAATCCGTTCTTCGTGGAGGAGGTTATCCGCATGCTCATCGACGAGGAACTGATCGTCCGTCGGGACGGCAACTGGACTGCGGCACGCGAGATCGAGAGTCTCGACATCCCCGACACGTTGAACGGCGTGCTGGCCGCGCGCATCGACCGCCTGTCCGACGAGGCGCGCCACGTCTTGCAGATCGCCTCAGTCATCGGACGCCAGTTCTACACCAGGGTGTTGGAAAACGTCCTAACCGAGGAAGGGCTGGCATGAGCCTTGACACTGCCCTCACAACGCTGGAGCGGGCGCAGGTCGTCCGCCTGATTGGTCCCGCGGTCGAAGCTGATCTGGGCACAGCCTATCGCTTCAAACATTCGCTCACCCAGGATGCGGCCTACCGCTCGCTCTCGCGGCGGCAGCGCCAGCAGGTACACCGTCAGGTGGCCAGATGCTATGAGGAGTTGTTCGCCGGCCGCCTGGACGACCATGCGGCGGTTCTGGCGCACCACTACGGCGAGGCCGGCGACCACGACAAGTTTCTGGCGTTCAGCCAGCGGGCCGGGGATGCCGCGCTGCGCGTTTATGCCACCTCCGAGGCCGTGGCGCACTACGAGCGGGCCATCGAGGCGGCGCTGGCGGTGTCTCCTCCGTCCGGCGAGCAGTTGATTTACCTCTGCAAGCAGCGCGGCCGGGCGCTGGAGCTGGCCTCGCGCCACGACGATGCGCTGGCCGGCTACGCCGAGATGGAACGACAGGCGCGGTCGCTTGGCCTGCGCGACATGGAGCTGGCGGCGGTCATCGCGCAGGCCTTGCTGCGCTGCACGGCGACCAATCTCTTCGACCCAGCGGCAGGCCGGCAACTGGTCGAACGTGCGACCGCGCTGGCAGAGGAACTGAGCGATCGCGCTTCAACAGCCAGGATACTCTGGGTGCGGTGCAACCTGAACCGGCTGTCGGGAAACCAGACCCAGGCGCTGAAGGACGCCGAGGCGTCGCTGGCCATTGCCCGCGAGCTGGGTCTGCGCGAACAGGCGGCCAGCACGCTCAACGACATGGGGTACACCCTGCAGACAGTCGGCGACCAGGCGCGCGTGTTGGAGGTGAACGCCGAGGCATCCGCATACTGGCGCGAGACGGGCAACCAGCCCATGCTGGCGGACAGTCTGGCAGCCACGGTGTGGAGCCACTACGCGTTGGGAAACCTCCAGCAGGCGCTGGCTGCGTCAGACGAGTCGCACGAGATCAGCGTCCGCATCGGCAACGTGTGGGGGCAGTCCTTCAGCCGCATGGTTGCCGGCATAGTATGCATCGACTTGGGAGATCTGGACCGGGCGTGGGCCGTCATGCAGGAGGCCCTTGAAAAGGCGGCAGAGGCCGGCTTCGCAATTCCCCAGTCCACGGTGCCGCCGCAGCAAGCGCTGCTGCTGACGTTCCTGGGCGATTTCGCCGGCGCCCGCGCGGTCTTGCAGCCCATTTTCACCGACGCCATCAACATTCTGCCGCAAAACGCAGGGTTTGCCTACGCCGCCTGGATGGAGATACTCCTGGCCGAAGGCAGCATCGACGAAGCAACCAGCAGGTTCGCCGCCCTCGACCCGGCCAGTATCGACACAAGAAACGTTGGGTTTATGATGCTGGGGGTGGGCGTGCTGGTCCGCTACTATCTCGCCATCGGCGACGCCCGGCAGGCGCAGAAAACCGCCGCCGGGTACATTGACGCACTGCATGAGGCCGGCCTGCGTGTTTCGCTGGCCGACGTTTATCTGCAACAAGCGTTCGCCCTGCTGGCACTGGATCGCAAGGCCGAGGCGCGCCGCAGCCTCGACGCGGCCCGCGAGATTGCTGCCGTGGAGTTGGGAAATCGTCGCATCCTGTGGCAGATCCTTGCGGCCCAGGCAGAGAACGCGACCGACCTGGACGAAGGCGGTTGTGGCGCCTGGCCGCCGAGATCGTGCTGTGGCGTATTGGCCGACCACGCGCCCACGCAAGCGCTGGCAAGCCAGCTTTCTGGCGCGGCCGGCGGTCCGCCGCGCCGGCCTGGCTGGCGGCTGCGCTGAGGGCTCCGCAGAATGAGCGTACAGACACGCTGGACCAAATGGTCAGCGCACAGTTGTTGCGCCGGCTCGTACTGGCTGAGGAGACGAGTCTGGGCGGATACATCTTCAAGCACGTGTTGACGCAAGAGGCGCCTATCGCTCCTTGCCGCACCGCCAGCTCGCGGTCCATCGCCGTGCTGCCGAGTGCTACGAGCAAGTTTTTGTTGACGGGCTGGACGCACGCTGCGATGCTGGCCTATCACTTCGCCGAAGCAGGCGACCAAGTCAGGGCGTTGAGCTACAGCCTGCGTGCAGGCGACCACGGCCATGGCGTCTATGCCGTTGCCGAAGCGCGCTGCTGTGAGCTTCTGACCAGGCGCTGGCGCTTGTGATATGAGCCCCTGCCCGGCTACTGAGGAACAGTTGTGCACCTGCTTTACACGCCGGCGCGGCCGTGCGCTGGAGTTGAGTTCGCGCCGAAGATGCCGATGACAACTACATGATGATGGAGAAGTTGCCTGGACCGTTCGCAGGCCAGACTCTTGAACTGGCCGCCGTGCTGGCTCGCATAAAGCCGCTGCGCTCGTTCAATCTACTTTTCGACCCGGTGGAAGGGAAGAAGCTGGCTGAGCGGCTTCGGCGCTGGCCGAAACGCTGGACGACCGTCGCAGCCAGGCCGAGATCTACTGGGACTTGATGAACCAGGCGCTTCAACACCGGGCAGCAGGAAGAGGCCATCGCCGCCGGCGAACATGCCTCGAGATCGCGCGCCATTGGCTGGCAGGAGCAGGTGGCGGCGATTCAACGACATCTCCGATGTCTACGCCGATCTGGACGGTTTGTCAAGGGCGAGGCGGCGCTGGCAGAGGCGCGCACCTTGTAGCATGAGTTTGCACCAGCCGATGCTGGCCGACAACCTGAGCAACACCGGCGTCTGGCGCATCAATAAGTGAGGGCGATTTTCAGGGGCGATGGATTGCTTCGACGAGGCCGGACATCACGACGCGCATCAAGAACGTCTGGGGGCAGAGCTACAGCCGCTCGGTTTCGGCATTGCCAGCTGGCAGTTGGGCAGGTACGACCAGACCATCGAGGACTTCACGGTCGGTCTCGCCCTGGCCGACGAGGCCGGCTGATCGGCCAGTGCCGCCGGTATCCAACTGGCCTTCGTAAAATTGAGCCTGGGCTGCCCACACCTGGACTGGCGTTGGCGTAAGGGCTGTCCGACCCATGGAACACCCATTCCCCGTTCACACCGTCGCTGCCGGTTGTATGGCGGCCTTTCAGAGATCAACGGGTTGACGGAGGCGGCGGCAGGGCTTTCAGGCAGCCTCGGACGACGTCGATCCAATGCAGGGGTTCTGGCTCCCAACTTTGCCAGCCTGGAGTTGGTTCAGGTGCGGCTGCTACACGCCGGCCGCCTTGAAGTGCGGTGGCGATGTGCAACGCCACATCGATGTGACAGCAGCGCACGACATCGTCGCTGGAAACCGATGCCCGCCTGTTGCCGGGCGGGCGCTGGTCCAACTGCTCGATCACGGAGGCACGCGGAAAGCAACTTAGCACTGCCTGATGCAGGCGCTAAGCATTGGGCCAGCGGCGCATCCTGTGGCAGGCCGCCCTGGCTGATCTCACACCGGATGCCAGCACAGCCGACGCGCTGCGGGCCGAAGCTGCTGAGATGATGGCCAACATCCGCGACCGGTTGCCCACAGAGGAACTGCGCGCCGGCTTTCTGGCGCTGCCGGACGTCCGCCGCACCCTGGATTGAGAGTTGCCCCAAGAGGTGACAGTCGCTGTCCGCTCCTTCCGCCTGGCTCCGGAGTCTTGCAAATGGGACTGTCACCTGAAACAAGCAGAGGAGCATGAAACATGACTGACCACCCTCGCATTGAAGCACATCTCTAACTGATAAATCAACGCTTCATGAACGTCTGTTCGACTCGTTCACATCATCGACTGCTAAACGGCACGGACGACGACTTGCCGATGTCACTACTGCCGCCCATTACAATGACCGCATCATCGCTTTCCTGAACAGGGCTCTGAGGTTGGCTGATAGCGACCGCATCGAGGTACCCGATGGCAGCGCTGCACAGTTGGAACGCCAGCCAGTTTGCCCGCCGCTCAGCTTACAGCGATCCCCACAAGGCAGTGGCTCGCTGGCAAACGACCCGCCAGAAGAGATCCTCGACCAGTTGGAGGGCATGACCGACGCCGATCTGAACGGCCAACTCAGCCTGACCCAGTCGCGGCTGGCGCACTGCGGGAGTTTGCATGCATTGCCTGCCTCGCCCATGGCTGGATCGAGTTTATGGAGTTGCGCCAATTACGCCGAACGAGAGGCCCCGGAGCCGGCGCCGGAGGTGACGCATACCGTTTTCGGACGCTTTCTCGCTTGCACCCAGTCGCTGCTGGACCGAAACGCTGCGGCAATCGCGAGTTCACACTGGTCTGGAGATCAACCGGGTGGCGGCGCATGGATCGACCCGGTGCCGCTACGGCGGCGACAAGCCTCAGCCAAGGCGCGCGTCCGAGCCGACCTGACGCTGCGCATGAGCCCGCTGGTGTTTGCCTCGTGGTGGAACGGACAGATCGACCTGTCAGACGCCATAGCCGGCGCGGGCAGGTCGATGCCAGCGATCAAGGATCGCTGGCGACCTTCAACGCGCTCTTCCTCCTGGACCGGACCCGGCATTGCCCGATCTTTGGTGTCGTCTTCCAGGTCAAGCAAAGTACTCGTCGATTGCCGCAGCCACCTCTGCCGGCCGGGTGACGGTCGGCACATACCCGGTGTCGGGAAGAACCTGGCTCGGCTGTTGGGTATCGCCTCCGCCAGGGAACAGGCGGCATCCAGGAGGCCAGTGCGTCCTGCTCGCCATGGGATGATCAGCGCCGGCAGCGCAATATCGCCAACGACCGGACATATCGATCCGTCTGCTCTGGTACGGTCGTATCGCGGCTTCCTGGCCGGGCGCGCCAGGGTACGCCGCCCCCAGCGCCTGACGACGGCGCTGTCCGGCTGCCGGGAACACCAGGCATCCACAAACAGGCAACCGTTGCTTCGAAGTTTGCTTGCAAGCCAAGCACGAACGGGTCTGGCGCTTTGAGCGGGTCGGTAGTACAGGGCGTCTGCCAACACCAGTCCGGTGAAACGCCGGCGACGCATGATTGCCGCGTGCCGTTACCGCAGCGCCAGCCAGAACTCGCCAGCCAGTACATAACGGTCGATTTCCAGTGCATCCATGATGGTGAACACGTCAGCGGCCATGGTCTCCAGCGAGATCGACTCGACAGGCGCGACCGTCGCCCCGCGCGATGGTCGTAGGCAACCGTGCGCCAGGTCCTGCTGAGGATTTCGAACGGTCCTGCCCATGGTTCCCGCTGCCGGCCCATATGGCGCAGGAGCAATTGCGCGGGCCTGCACCAAAGGAGACAGTGAAGAACTCGGCGTCACCGCGGCGGATGTACACGTGCTCTAACCCTCCAACCAGGCGTCCTGTTCAGCCTGGCACTGGTCACAGGTCCGTCCGTCGGGCAAATGCACCAGATGCTTCGTGCAGACGGCAGAGACCTCCATCCGGCTAGCTGAACATATACGGATCGTTCTCAGCGCCGGGTGTTACGGTTAGTGTCGCATAGCGGTTCAGGCACCGGGCAGGTATCACAGATGCTCCGCTCCCAGTGCAGCGGTCACGCGGCTCTTGGGCAGGCGGCACTCGTTGACCTCGCGGCCACGGTGAAAATCCTCGTAGTAGCGACAGTTTGGTGGGGTTTGGACGGCATGGGCGGGAAGGATGATGGATGATGAAAGGGCCGAAGGGTCAAAGAGAGTCAGAAGGACAGAGTGTGGTCGGGCAAGAGGCAGAGGAGCAGAGGGTCAGTCAGCAGTTACCGATCACTGTTTACTGACCACTGGTCACTGTTAACTGATTACCGCCCAAAGCACCAGTGCGGTACAAGCAAGGTTATCAGTGCACCGACGATCTCGTTATGGTTTCGGCGCTTCGGCCAGAAACACGGCGCCCAGCGGATTAACGATTACCTCACCGGGTGGCGACCAGATTGACGGTCGTTGCGTCGGTGCGGCGCAGCGCGGCGTTGCTGACCGTCGCGGGGCCCAGCGGCAGAAGACCCAGGGCCACCACCGCAAGGATCGGGATGAGCGTGTAGCCGGCGGGCGTGGTAACCAGCGCGGCCGGCAGTGCCCCAGAGAAGCGCTGCCAGTCCATAGACAACGACCGCATAGGTGAACAGCGAAAAGCGGCCCGCTGTTCCTTTGACCACCGATAAAGGCCGAAGAGCAATGGCCGAAACCAGCGCCAGCAGATCGCCCAGCGCCATCCGGTTGTTCCAGCGCGAACCCGGCCAAAATCGCGATGCCGGCCACTGCCACCAGCACGCAGCCACTGGCGTCGTGCAATCGATTCCTTCAGAAACCAGGCTGAAAACGGGGCCGCGAAGATCGGCTGTGTGGGCGATCATGCAGACTGTGGGCAATGGTGGTGAAGTTGAACGAGGCGACATGCGTCGAAAGTGGAGCGCTGCGATTATTGGCGGCGAACAGCGGCAGGTTGCGCCGACCCACATTCAGCCGCTCGCCGCGCAGCCGCTACTGCAGAGATGTTTTGCTGTCATAGCGGCCAGCCGGCCGACCGTCTTCTCATAGGGAGCTGAGAGGATCGGCCCAGCGGACGAAAAGCGGCGCGGTCGCAAAAAACAACACACCACCAGCCCGGCCAGCGTAAAACCGCGACGCCTGCGCTCTCCGCCGGCTGCCGGTCATGCGGTCGGCGGCGTCTGTCATCGGGTGCGCACAAGTACCACCTGGCGGGCGACTGAGAACGCTCCCCAACAGCATAACGCCATACTCCGAGAACCAATCAACACGCTGAATCGTGATAAGCGCGATCGTGGCAATCACGCTTCTTTCTGCTCCGGCCCGGTTGCCCATCAAGTGCCTCCGTTTTTGCTCTGCGAAACCGCCGCCGAACCATTGCTACGCCGGCCTGGCAAGCACAGCAGTTCTCACCACAACGCGAAAAGGCAGGCCAAAGCGCGCCCAATGTGCCCAGCGCGCAAAGTTGAAGGTTGACTGCATTCAACAACCTCGCTCTACACCACCCTGCACATGTTCCGCCCGTGGCATGCTGTTTGCCCTTGTTGTCGGTTTCACCGCCAAAGGTATAATGCAACTGCCGCAAGTGGTACCGTGTTCGATCCGTAGAAGGAGACACATCTTGCTCGATTTCGCCAATGCCAGCGCCCTCAGGCCCTCTATTTCAGCATATGGCGGCCGGGCTGGTATTCGCACTGGGCACGTTGCTGCTGAGCAGCGGCGGCGACGCTGATGCTGACGCAGGGGACACCGACACCGACGTCGATGTGGATGGCGGCGGCGACCATGCGCATCTTCAGCCCGGTCTCGTTAGCAGCGTTCATGGCTGTGTTTGGCGCCACTGGCCTGATCGCCACCATTGGCTTCGGCACAGACGCGCGCCTCAGCCTGCTGATCGCCGGGCTGGTTGCAGCGGGCGCCAGCCTGGGCGTCGCCTTCGCCTATGGCCTTCGTAATCACTGGTGGCATTGCATGGCAGCACCGACCTGCGCCAGGCAGACATGATCGGCATCGACGCAATGGTCATCACCCCGATTCCGGCCGATGGCATGGGTGAGGTCATGTTCGAGGTCAGCAGGTGGATCACCCGGCCGGCGCGCGCGCGATACGACAACACCGCCATCAGCCGAGGACCAGCGTCGTGATCGACCACGTCACCGGCGTCCATGTCGTCGTCGGCCCCGGCAGCCGGCTGCAATCGCCCCCAGCCAGCCGGTCGATGCAAGCTGAGCGCACTGGCGAGTATCTTTCCAGACAGGAGGAATCGGTGGATAACGTCTTACTCTAACCTGCATACCCCTGGCGTTGGTAGTGGTGCTGCTGGCCTTCGGTGTGTGGTCTTTGCCAACCGCTGCCAAAGAGCCGGCCCCAACGAGGTGGTGATCTCCGGTGGGCGGCAGCGCAGAGACGTACGCCTTCCGCATCGTGCGCGGCGGCCTTGCCTTCCGTCACAGCCGGCGGTCGAACGCATCGACATTCTTTCCATGGAGGTGATGACCATCGACGTCGTCATGGCGCGTCTACGCGCGCGAGGCGTGCCGGTCACCGTCGACGGCGTGGCCCAGGTCTCCATCGACCCCAGCGAGACCGCCATCCGCACCGCAGCACAGCTTTTTCCTCTCCAAGACGGACGATGAAATCCGCAACGTCGCCTACGGACTCTAGGCCACCTGCGCGCCCATTCTCGGCACGCTGACGGTCGAGGAGATCTAACGACCGCGGCACTTGTTCTGCCGGTGGAGGTGTCGTCGGGCGACATGGCCGCGATGGGTCTGCGCATCATCTCGTTCACCATCCGCGACATCCGGGACGACCAGGGCTATCTCGATGCGCTGGGCCAGGAAGCGCACCGCTGAGGTCAAGCGTGGCGCGGCCATCGGCCAGGCCGAGGCGGCCCGCGACGCCTACACCATCAAGAGCGCCGAGGAAGCGCGCCAGGCGAGCGAAACGGCCAAGTATCAGGCCGAGGCGCGCATCGCCGAGTCCGAGAAGAACTGCGCGGTCCAGAAGGCCGCCTACGACAGAGGAAGTCAACCAGCAGCGCGCTGAGAGGCCCAGTCGGCCTACCGCCTGGGAAACCAAGACCAACAGCTTGTCAAGGAGCAGGAGGATCAGATCGACGTCGTCAGCGGCGCAAGCAGATCGAGGTCCAGCAGCAGGAGGCGCTGCGCAGGCGAGCGGAGGCCACCGTCCGCAAGCCGGCCGAGGCGGAGCGCTACCACATCGAGACGCTGGCCGACGCCGAGAAAGTTCAAGCGGCTGGCCGAAGCGCAGGGTCTCGCCTCTGCCGCCCAGGCCATCGGCGAGGGCGACGCCTCCGCCATCCGCGCCAAGGTCTGGCGGAAGCCGAAATCACCAAGGCCGGGGGTCTGGCGGAAGCCGACATTGTCAAGGCCACCAGGTTCTCCGAGGCCGAGGCCATGGAAAGAAGGCCGAAGCCTGGAAGGAGGAGTACAACCAGGCGGCCATCATCAACCAGCTCATCGACGCGCTGCCGGAAGTGGCAGCAACCTCTCAACGCCGCTGATAAGACCGATCGCATTGTGGTCATCAGCAACGGCGGCGAGGGCGGCGCTGGCGCTTCCAAGGTGACGGCCGATGTCGCGAACATCGTCTCAGGTGCCTGCCACCGTCGAAAGCGCTCACCGGCGTCGATCTGATCAGTGCCCTGCAACAGTTGCCGGGTGTTGGCAAGGTCGAGGAATGATCGCCGCGGCGTCTTCAGCCCCGATGATCGAGCGGCCCTGGTGAGTCGAGCGCTGATTCATCTGAAGCGTGAAGCGTAACACGTGCAGGCTCAGTTGCATACCGGTGTCACGTTTCCGCCTTCACGTTTCACCTGCCTAAGCCGATAGTCGTCGCCTCCTTGTGACCGATGGAGGTAGTGTGAAGGCAGTACTCTTCCCGCCAACACAGCACTCTCGGCGCCTTTGGAGTACGTCGAGAATTTTCCTGTTCTGAACTCGCTCCCGATGAAGTGCTGGTCAAGGTGCGCTACGCCGCGCTCAACCGGCTGGACCAATTCGTTGTGCGGCTGGAAAGGACTCAACCTGCTCTTGCCGCACGTCCCGGCGCGGACTTCGTAACGCTGGTGGCGCTGGGCGAGGTGTGGAAGGCTGGGCCGCCGGCCAGCCCGGTGACGGCCAACCCGTCGCTGTGGTGCGGGCATTGCGCCTTTTGTCTGACCGGCCAGCAGAGCCTGTGCGACTCCTTTGCCATCCTGGTGGGCGAACATGCGCGGCGGCTTCGCCGAGTTCACGTCAGAATACCGGCGCAATCTGGTGGCGGTGCCCGACGGCTTTCCCATGAAGCAGGCCAACGGCAGCGCCCACGGTGGCTGTCACCACCTGGCGCATGCTGGTGACCCGCGGCCAGCTGAAGCCGAGACGGTGCTGATCGTCGGCGCGGGCGGGGGCGTCAACAGCCTGTCGATCCCGCTGGCCAAGATGCTGGGCGCGACCGTCTGGGTTGTTGCCGACGGCTGCGCGAACGGCAGGCGCAGCAGGCGACCGAGCGGGCGCCGACTGGGTCATCGACCGCGAGGCTGAGCCAAACTGGTCAAAGCGGCATACCTGCAGAGCAACAAACAGGGCGTCGATGTGGTGGTGGACAACGTCGGCGCGGCTACCTGGGAGGCCAGCCTGCGAACGCTGAAGCGAGGTGGCCGGCTACTAACCGTGGGCAGCACCACCGGCTACCGCACCGGCCCGACGCCCATCAACATCATCTTCGGCAGGCAGGTCAGCATCATCGGTTCGACCATGGGCAGCCAGATGGAGTTCGAGGACGTGATGCGCCTGATCTTCGCCGCAAACTGGCCGTGCCTATCGACCGCGCATCGCCGCCGAGGCGCGCCAGGCGCAGGAACGAATGTCTGAAGGCGTTCATTTCGGCAAGATCCTGCTGGAGGGCTGAGAAATGCGTCCGCGGAAAGCTGGTAGTTTTGTTCGATCTCGAGTTGAAAAGGAACCGGTTTATGAAGCTAAGAGTTGTCCTTGAGCCGTCGGATGATGGCGGCTATACAGTGTTGGTTCCAGCTCCTTGCCCGGTTAGATCAGCGAAGGTGATACGGTTGACGAGGCTTTGGAAAACATCCGTGAAGCGGTAAGCTCTATTTGGAACCGATCGATGATGACTGATATTACCCGAGCACAATGCTCTTATTCAGGAGCTTGTGGTGTGAGTAATTCTGGTGCTGCCTTACACGACGTCGTTCGCGCCGCAGCGCGGAGATGGATGGACGGTCGTCAGGCAGAAGGGCAGCCACATTCGTATGCAGAAGAGAGCCGGCGACGAGATCCTGAAAATCACGGTTCCTGCCCATCGCCCGCTTAAGCGCTCGACCCTGCGCATATTTTGAAGCAAGCCTGCATAGACATCGATCGGTTTCGAGTTGCTGTAACCCGCTCGACCGCCATGACCGCACTCAACACCTACTTTACAGGGATGCGCACCAGCATCCGGCCTGTTACGCATCTGCGCCGGGCGGATGTGGGGAGATCGACGCGCTGCGCGGCATCGCCATCATCATGATGGTGATCTACCAATTCGCTGTGGGACCCGTCGAGCATGCGGTATGGACATCGCGATGCGCAGCGGCTTCGGGGCGTCTGGCAGAACATCACCGCCAGCCTGTTTACCGGGCTGGTGGGCCTGTCGATGACGCTGAACTACAACAACGCCCGCCAGCGCCAGCCGGACGGGCACGCTGTTCCCCCAAGTTCTTCGTACGCGGTCTGACGGTGTTTTCCTGGGGCGTGGCATCAGCATCGTCACCTACCTGGCGCTGGGACCGGCCTCTACGTCCGCTTTCGGGCATCCTGCAGCTCATCGGCACGTCCATCATCATCGCCTACCCGCTGCTGCGCTTCCGCTGGCTCAACCTCCTGCTGGGCATTCTGGTCATCGCGCCGGCGCCGCTGGTCGCATCGTTGTGGCTCGACCTGCCCTGGCTGCAATGGCTGGGGCCAACGCCGGCCGCGGGGTGGACTGATGCGCCGCTGATCCCCTGGTTCGGCCGGGTGCTGATCGGCATCTTCCTGGGCAACACCTTTTACCGCGGCGGGCAGCGCCGGTTCAGCCTGCCAGATTTCGCCAACAACGGCCCCATGCGGTTTCTGCGCATCGCGGTGAAAACTCGCTGTTGATCTACCTCGTCCACCAGCCGATCATGATAGCTACGCTCACCCTGCTGGGCATCATTCACCTGTTCTAGATCCATCGAACATTCGAGAGGCATTGGGTGACGACCAATCCACAGATCGAACACCTGCGAATGCGCAAGCAACAGGCGTTGCGCGGCAGGCGAGGACTGCATTGCCTCCGCCAGCACGCGGCCGGCAAGCTGACTGCACGTGAGCGGCTCGACTTCATGCCTGACAAGGGCAGCTTCCGCGAGCTCGACATGTTCGTCACCCATCGCAGCCACGACTTTGGGCTGGAGAAACAGCGATCCATGTAGCGATGAGCGTGGTGACCGGCTACGGCACGGTCGACGGCCGGCCGGTCTACGTCTTCTCGCAGGACTTCACGGTCTTCGGCGGGTCGCTTTCGGAGACGCACGCCGAGAAGATCGCCGCTGATCATGGAGCTGGCCATGAAGAACGGCGTCGGTGGTCGGCTCGAACGACGGCGGGGCGCGATCCAGGAAGGCGTGGTGAGCCTGGGCGGCCGCGGACGTCTTCCTGCTCAACACGCTGGCCTCGGGCGTCATCCCGCAGATCAGCCTGGTGATGGTCCGTGCCGGCGGCGCGGTCTACTCGCCAGCCATCACCGACTTCATCATCATGGTCCAGACACCAGTTTCATGTTCGTCATCGGGCCGGACGTGGTCAAGGCGGTGACCCACGAGGAGGTCAGCTTTGAGGAGCTGGGCGGCGCTGACCCATGCAGCCAAGAGCGGCGTGGCCCACTTCGCGGCCGAGAACGAGGAGCATGCCATGTTCATCGCGCAGAAGCTGTTGAGCTTTCTGCCGCAGAACAACCAGGAGGACCCGCTCTACGTGCCCACCAGCGACGACCCGCTGCGCATGGATGAAGCGCTGGACAGCATCGTGCCGGATAACCCCAACAAAGCCTACGACATGAAGGCATCATCCGTCACATCGTGGACGACGGCGATTTTCTGAGGTGCACCAGCACTTTGCCATGAACATCGTGGTCGGCTTTGGTGCGGCTCGGCGGGCAACGGGTAGGCATCGTGGCGCAGCAGCCGACCGCGTTGGCCGGCGTGCTGACATCGACTCCAGCACCAAGGGCGCGCTTTGTGCGTTTCTGCGACTGCTTCAGCATTCCCCATCGTGATACAGGACGTGCCTGGTTTTATGCCCGGCACTGCCCAGGAACAAATGGCGGGATCATCCGCAACGGCGCTGCCGCTCTACGCATATTGCGAGGCGACGGTGCCCAAGGTGACGGTGATCACGCGCAGGCCTACGGCGGCGCATACGATGATGAGCAGCAAGCACATCCGCGGCGATGTCAACCCGGCGGCTGTCGGCTGAGATCGCGGTCATGGTGGCCGAAGGAGCGATCAATATCCTCTACTGGCGCGAGCTGCGGCAGCCGACGACCCGGACGCGCGCCAGTGCCCGGCTGGTGCAGGAGTACCGCGAGAAGTTCGCCAATCCCTACGTAGGCGGCGCGCGGCTTCATCGACGATGTCATCATGGAGCCGCGAGTATCCGACCCTACCTGGATCAACGCCCCTGCTGCAAACAAAGCGTTCTACACCAACTCCGCCGAAGAAGCATGGAATATGCTGCCTTGAGAGCCAGTTTCCAGTGACCAGTCATCAGTGATCAGAACCGGCATTTATTCACTGATCACCGATTACTGATCACCGACACGACTACTGACGATGCGTCTCACCTTCACCCTCTCCGGACGAGCAGTTGGTGGCCAACGACCGGGCCGGCGTCATGGCTGGCCTGCCGCTGGCGGTGCAACTGGACGCGGGCCCGCTGGTCAGACGCATCGACGGCGACAGCTGGATCGAGGCGGTCAACTTGGCCGGCCGTCCATCCGGCCGATCAGCCTGGAGAGGCACGTCTTCTGCGGGCGCATCGGCGAGGTCGAGACGTGGCAGGACGGCAACGACACGCTCTGCCAGGCGACACTGGACTGCGGCGTGCCGCTGCGCTCGGCCCGCTGGCGCCCACACCCGCGCGACGCGCTGCGGCCGGCGACTGGTACATCGGGCTGGCAGCCGCGCGGCCTGCTGGCAATGAATCTCAGCGATTCGTTCTGGCAGACGATCACTGGCTCTATCGTGGACATCCAGCGGCTGTCGCTGGACCCGCTTGGGGCCGGGTTTGGCAACATGCACTGGCTGTCGGGCCTGCCGCGCCAGTCCTTCGCCCCGGATCAGGTGTACGTGACGGTGGAGGTTGGGAGCAGGTAGACAGGTAGATTGGTAGATTGGTAGATTGGTAGATTGGTGGATTGGTGGATTGGTAGATTGGTAGACAGGTGGATTGGTGGATTGGCGTCTGCGAGTTCCGCGACCGGCGGTTGGCGACAACGCAGCGGCACCCCAGTACCCAAACTCTACCTCACGTGCCCCAGAAAGGTATCCATGTTCAAAAAAGTCCTGGTAGCCAACCGCGGCGAGATCGCCGTCCGCATCCTGCGGGCGTGCGAGGAGCGCGGCCTGCAGACAGTAGCCGTCTATTCCGAGGCGGACCGCAACGCGCTGCATGTGCGCTATGCCAACGAGGCCTATTTGATCGGCCCGCCGCCTTCCTCACAGAGCTACCTGCGCATCGACAAGATCATCGACGTGGCCAAACGGTCGGGCGCGGATGCGATTCATCCCGGCTACGGCTTCCTGGCGGAAAACGACGACTTCGCCCAGGCGTGCATCGACGCGGGCATTGCCTTCATCGGTCCCAGCCCCGAGGCGATGCGGGCTATGGGCGACAAGGTTTCGGCGCGCCGGACCATGATCGCGGCCGGCGTGCCGGTGGTGCCTGGCTCGGCCCAGGGACTGCGCGACGATGAGATCGCCGCCGAAGCGCAGCGCATCGGGCTGCCGGTGCTGATCAAGGCGTCGGCCGGCGGCGGCGGCAAGGGGATGCGTGTCGTACGAGACGAGGCGGAACTGGCCAGCGCGCTGGGTGCGGCCCGCCGCGAGGCCATGAGCGCGTTCGGCGACGACACGGTCTACCTGGAGAAGCTGATCGAGCGGCCGCGCCACATCGAGATCCAGATCCTGGCCGACACCCACGGCAACGTCATCCACCTGGGCGAGCGCGAGTGCTCCATCCAGCGCCGCCACCAGAAGCTGATCGAGGAATCGCCGTCGGTGGCGGTGGACGAGGCGCTGCGCCAGGAGATGGGCGCGGTAGCCGTGCGCGCGGCCAGGGCTGTCAACTACACCAATGCCGGCACGCTGGAGTTTCTGCTGGACCAGAACGGCGACTACTACTTCCTGGAGATGAACACCCGCTTGCAGGTCGAGCATCCCGTCACCGAACGGGTCACCGGCGTGGACATCGTCAAGGAGATGATCGCCATCGCGGCCGGCCGGCGGATGCGCCTCAAACAGGAGGATATCCGCCCCAAGGGCTGGGCCATCGAGTGCCGCATCACCGCCGAGGACCCCATCAACAACTTCATGCCGTCGGGCGGCAAGATCACCACCTTGCAGGAGCCGACCGGCCCTGGCGTGCGCGTCGAGAGCGGCATCTATGAGGGCTTTGAGGTCAGCCTGTTCTACGACCCGATGATCGCCAAGCTGATCGTCTGGGGCGAGACGCGGGCCGAGGCGCTGCTGCGCATGCGGCGGGCGTTGAACGAGTACCGTATCGGCGGCATCAAGACCTCGATCCCCTTCCACCAGCAGATCATGAGCAGCACCCAGTTCATGTGGGGCGCATTCGACACCAATTTCCTGGAGGAGCGCTTCAGCGTGACCTACATCGAACGGCCCGAGCTGGAGATGAGCGCCGCCATCGCTGCCGCATTGGTGGCGCACACCGGCGAGCAGCGGGCCACGGTGATGCACCACAGCGGCCAGTCAGCCGGGTCAGCCTGGAAACGGGCCGGCGGCTGGAAGCGCTAACGGAGCGACTTGCCATGAAATACATCGCGACAATCACCCCTACCGGTGCACCTGTCGGCACCGGCCGCACCATGGAGATCGAGATCGAGGAAGGTGGCGTCGTGCGCGTCGGTGACCAGACGCTGCAGACCGACCTGACGCGGATCGGCGACCTGGACCTCTACTCGCTGCTGCTGGACAACCGCTCCTACGAAGTACATGTGGACCAGACCGAGCGCCACGCCTACCGGGTGATGGTGTCCAGCGAGGGCTATGAGGGCTTCGAGGTACGGGTCGTGGACGAACGAACCCACCGCGCCAGCCTGGCGTCGGGCGGGCTGGGCGGAGGCAGCGGCGACTCCGCGGTCAAGGCGCCGATCCCCGGCCTGGTGGTCAAGGTGCTGGTGGCCGAAGGCGATCACGTTGCGGTCGGCCAGCCGATCATCATCCTCGAAGCGATGAAGATGGAGAACGAACTGCGCGCGCCGCGCGACGGCGTGGTCGCGACGGTGAAGGTCAAGCCAGGCAACTCGGTGAACCAGGGTGAGACGTTGGTGACGCTGACGTGATCGGATGTTGCACATGACCGACACTACCCAACGCGCCCCCGGCGAGAGCAAATACTTCGCCGTCCAGGCCGACATCGGCATCACCAAACACATAGGCGGGCGCAAGGCGACCGACGAGCTGGTCGCGCTTTGTGGGATCGAGCGAGGCGACGGTGTTGGAGGTCGGCTGCGGCATCGACAGCACCAGCTTCGTGGCCGAACGCTACGGCTGCCGGGTTATGAGGCGTTGATCTGTCGCCCGCCATGATCGCACGCGCCAGCGAGCGCGCCCGCCGCCGCCATCTGGGCGCCGAGCTGGACTTTCAGACGGCCGATGCTCAAGACCTGCCATTCCTGGACGACACCTTCGACGCCGTCATCGACGAGTCTGTCACTGCGTTCGTGCCCGACAAGCAGCGCGCACTGAGCGAGTACGCGCGTGTCGTGCGGCCGGGCGGCGTCGTCGGCCTGAACGAGGCGACCTGGATCACGCCGCCGCCGCCCGGCGTCGCCGACTACGCGGCCTTTGTCATGGCGGGCGCCGATTTTCAGAGCGCCGAAGGGTGGCGAGCGCTGTTGGAAGATGCCGGCTTACAGCACATCCAGATGCGGACCTACCCCTTCGATGCCCGCAGCCAGTACATGGAAGAGCTGCGGCAACTGGACGTAGCAGAGTATGTCGCGGCCTGGCGGCGGTTCCTGTCGCAAAGCCTGACCGAGCCGGCCTTTCGCCAGTTCGCGTGGGAGATCCTGCGCACGCCCGGCAACATCGTGCAGTTCGTGCGCTGTATCGGCCATGGGCTCTCCGCAGGCAGGAAAGCGGGCCGTGAAAGCATCTGAACACGAGCTGACCGTTCTCGAGAGGATGGACAGGGTAATCGCTGACTGGGAGGCGGAGGACGACCGGCGGGCGGTGTTCCTGAGCTGCTACCAGCGCATGACCGGCAACGTGCTGGCGGCAATCGACGGCGGAGAGTTCTACGACGCCGCCTGGGTGAACCACCTGCTGCATCACTTCGCCGACTACTATTTCGACGCGCTGTCGGAATACGAGGCGAGCGACGCAGCCACGCCAGCCGTCTGGCAGCTTGCGCACGACGAGGCCCGCCGCCGCCAGACAGCCGTCCTGCAAAAGATGCTGCTGGGGATCAACGCCCACATCAACTACGACCTGGTGTTTGCGCTGGCAGATCTGCTGGCGCCCGAGTGGGATGAGCTCACCCCCGGTCAGCGGGAGGAGCGATTCGCCGACCATTGTCACGTCAACGCCATCATCAGCCGCACCATCGACACCGTCCAGGACGAGGTGGTGGACCGCTACAGCCCGTCCATGGAAGTGCTTGATAAGCTGCTGGGACCGCTGGATGAAATGATCGCCTCGCGCTTGATCTCAGACTGGCGCGACGACGTGTGGCGTGAAGCTGTGCGCTACATCGAGCTGGCCGGCCCTGACGAGCGCGCCGATCTGCGCCGCCAGGTGGAAGCCAGGACGCTGCACCTGGCCAACCTCATCCTGCTGCGACAGGAAGCAAGCTGACCGCCACCGATTGTCAGGGGGGTCTGGAAACAGCTTTCTTGTGTTGGCCTGGTCAGAAGACCGGCCAAAGCGGCAACTGATTGATAGACGCGTCCCTGGATCAAGGAGATACCCATATGATGTTTGAAGGATTCCCGCCCGCCGGCCTGATGTTTCTGGCCGACCTGGCGCAAAACAACGACCGCGAGTGGTTCGAAGCCCACCGCGATGAATACCAGAAGGAGTTGCTCGAGCCGGCGCAGGCATTTGTGGCAGCGCTGGGCGAGCGGCTGCGGGAGTTCGCGCCGCACGTGCAGTTCGATACGAAGACCAACGGCACAGGCAGTCTGATGCGCATCCACCGCGACGTGCGCTTCTCGAAGGACAAGTCGCCCTACCACGAATATGTAAGCGGGCTGCTCTGGGAAGGCAAGGGCAAGAAGAACGAGTGCCCTGCGTTCGGTTTCCAGTTGACTCCCTTCGCGCTGGGTCTGATGGCCGGACAGTTCATGTTCACGCGTGACGGGCTGATCGCTTATCGCGCCGCGGTGCTGAACGACGAGAGCGGCCCGCGGCTGGCTGCCATCCTGGATGACCTGCGCAGCCGGCCGGGCTACGAGGTGGGCGGCGTGGCGCTGAAGAAGGTGCCGCGCGGCTTCAATTCCGACCACCCGCGCGCCGAGCTGCTGCGCTTCAAGGGCCTCTACACCCACCCGCCGCGCCTGGAGGGGCCGATCCTCAGCTCTCCGGAGCTGGTGGAGGTGTGCATGCTGCACTTTGCAGCCATGGCCCCATTGCAGCAGTGGCTGGTTGAGGCGACCCAGTAGGCCCTGCAACCGGCCGCAGCGGTCATACAAGCAGAGCGAGGACCGCAGTCTGCTTCGACCACACAGACCTGCACAATCGAGAATGACCCGATGGCTGCTCAAAACCCGCCGGAGCAAGTCACGTATTGGGACTCTATCGCCGCGACGTACGACGACTACCCGGACCACGGGCTGACCGATCCGTCTGTTCTGCGAGCCTGGATCGACCTGTTGCGGCGGTGGCTGCCGGCGCAACAGGCTAATATTCTGGACGCGGGCTGCGGCACCGGTTCACTGAGCGTCGTCCTGGCCGGGCTGGGACACCGCGTGACGGGGATCGACGCCTCGCCTGCGATGCTGGACCGGGCGCGGGCCAAAACCGCTGCACTTGCCTGCACCATCGACTTCTACCTCATGGACGCGGCCGCGCCTCAGCTTCAACCCCAATCGTTCGACGTGGTTGTCTGCCGGCATGTGTTGTGGACGCTGGCCGAGCCGGCCGCAGCGTTGGCGCGCTGGGCGGATCTACTCACGCCCCGCGGACGCCTGGTGCTGATCGAGGGGTGCTGGAGCACTGGACCAGGTATGCACGCAGCAGAGGTCGTAGCAGCGTTGCCCGCAGCCGTCGCCGTGGTAGCGGTCGAGGACCTGAGCGCTGATGCCGCCTTCTGGGGAAAACAGGTCGACGACCAGCGCTATGTCGTGGTCGCGGACCGCACGAATTGATCACAGGGACGCTTCGCAGTACGGCTCAATCATAGGGCGGCGTTTTCTGCCAGTCGATCTCCGCCGGTTGGGGCTGGAACCCAAGACGCAGGTTGAGCTGGAACATGGGGTTGTTCTCTTCGTTGTATGTGACGATTCGCTGCACACCCTGCTCCTGCAGGCGCCTGATAACCTGACACTTCAACACGGTGGCCAGACCCCGCCGACGATGGTCGCGACGAACGCCTGTCAAGCCGGTTCCCACTGTTTTCATGTCATCACCCACCTGGAATACGCTGGACGTTCCAATCAGATCGCCGCGGTCCATGGCCAACAACCACCACTGGGGCATAAACGCAGGATCTTCGAACTCGCGCTGCACGTAAAGTTCGAAGGGAGGCGGGTGAAATGTCGTCGGCATGGGCACGTCCGGGGCCAGCAGCATCTCCAGATCGTAGACCTTTCGTTGCCAGTCGGCGTCCCGTGCTGCCAGGTCGGCGACGGAGATGATCTCTATACCGGCGGCGGCGATTCTCGTCTCCAGGTCTGAAAGCGCGTCGCGTCGAAGTCGGCCACTGTGAGAATGGAACGAGGATAGCGCATGACTTCCTCGAACCCGTGTTCCGCGAGCCAGGCATTGTTGGCCGGTTGATCTTCCATCGTCTGGCAAATGAGCGCGGCCGGGTCGTGCCGGATGCATTGCGCCATGATGTAGCGGTAGAACCTGTCAATTGCATCCCAAGTGCGCCAGCGGGGAAGCAGGAAGATGGCGAAACTGAACTTGTTGGCTGTCGGATCGGTGCGCACCGCGTATCCATAGCCGCCGATCTCCTCGCCCTTTTCCATCACGTAGCGCCTGAACATGCGCGCCGGATCACGGTGCTCATCCCAATGCTGCCACTGGCTCGCCGACCCTGGCTCGTCAGGATGGATGCTGTTGTAGACCCGCACGATAGCTTCGTATTCGGCGGGGCTGGGAGTGAAGGGACGAACGTTGAACTCAGGAGTCATAGCGATGGGTCGGAGCGCGGCGGCAGGAGTTGGCTGGCTTTGGCACGCCGCCATTATAACGCCGGTAAACGAGAGGCTGCAAGCGACTTCTGCGTCGCTTGCAGCCTCTCGTTCATTCCACAACCAGGTTGGTCACCCGGTTTGAGACCCGATGTGCTGTCGCCGCCGGTACAGCACCATGCCTGCCAACAGCAGTAGTCCGGCGCCTGCCAGACCGGCCGCCGCGGCAGCATTAGCGCCGCCGCCAGCCTGCTCAGCAGTGAACTCCGCCACATCGTCCGCGGTCGGCTGCATGACGATGGGGCAGTTGACAAGGATGCTTGTCGGCGTGATCGGATAGCTGGCCGCCTGCAGGTCGCTCAGCGAGGTGGCGCTGTCGGCGACATAGTCGTCAGGCACCGTCACCTGATGCACCTGCCAGAAGGCCGAGTAGTCCGGCTGTCCGGGCACCGTGTCGACGATGTTGTGCTGGCCCGGCACCGGCGTACCGTCGCCGTAGAACAGTACGTAGATCGGCGCGGTAGTCGTCGGGTTCATGCCGAAGTCGAAGTAGAAGACGGTCTGGCCACGGTACCAGCCCTGCACATAGTTCGCGTCGCTGGGATCAGCCAGGCTGCTGCCCTCCGGCACGACCGGACAGTTGACGAAGACGTCCAGCACGTCAATGGGATAGCCCGCGTCCACGATCTGCGCATACGAGCGGACCGTGTCGGCGACATACGCGTCCGGCACCGTCACCTTGTGCACCTGCCAGAGATCAGAATAGCCCGGATCGCCCGGCACCACGTCCACAATGTTGTGCTGGCCGGCCACCGGGGTGCCGTCGCCGTAGAACAGTACGTAGATCGGCGCGGGGACAACCATCGGACCGCCTTCTGGCGCGCTCTCGGTGTTGGGAATCGGGTTGGCGAAACTGTAGTAGTCCACCTGGCCGTGGCGGAACCAGCCGCTGGTCAGGTCGAACATCTCCGGCGCGCCCTCGGTGCGCACCACCGGGCAGTTGACAAGGATGCTTGTCGGCGTGATTGTGTAACCCGCCGTCGTGATGTCGTCCAGCGAGCGGGCGCTGTTGGCAACGTAGTCGTCCGGCACGGTCACCTTGTGCACCCGCCAGAAGGCCGAGTAGTCCGCGTCGCCCGGGATGTCATCGATGATGTTGCGCTGATCGGGCACCGGCGTGTCGTCGCCGTAGAACAGCACGTAGATCGGCGCCGTCTCCACCGGGTTCATCCCGAAGTCGAAGTAGTAGACCGCGCTGTTGTCGTCCCAGCCCTGGGTCAGGCCCTGCTGGCTGTACTGCAATGTGCTGCCATCAGGCACGATCGGGCAGTTGACGAAAACGTCAACCGGTGTCACGGTGTAACCATTGGTAACGATGTCGGCGTAGGAGCGGACGCTGTCCGCCACGTAGTTATCGGGCACAGTCACCTTGTGGACCTGCCAGAGGTCGGAGTAGCCGGCGTCGCCGGGCACCACATCAACCACGTTGTGTTGGCCGGGAACGGGGGTGTCGTCGCCGTAAAAGAAGACGTAGATCGGCGCCGGCGTCACCGTCACACCGCCGTCGGAGCTGGGCACGTCGTTGTCGAAGCTGTAATAGAAGGTGCTGCGCTCCTGGTACCAGCCGTAGGTCAGGGCATACTCGGTGCCGCCGCCGGCCGGTGCGGCCTGTGCCAGCGCAGGTGTAACCAGCAGCGCCAGCGCGATGGCCAGCACGAGAATGCCGTCGCGTCGCTTTGCGTTTTTCGTGGACATTTCAGGTGTCTCCTTACTGTTTGGACTGAAGAGGAGGTTCGGGGATCGTCCCGCGGGCCGGGCACAGGCAGTCGTGGTCCCGCCCAACTACCCAGTCGTCCCCCATACGATAACCCGCAAACCTGAAGCTGAGGTTGCGCGAGGGTTACGAGAGTCTTACGGGGGATTATTGCCCGCGCGAAGAAACGACCGATGCGGCGGCTCGGCTTCGTGGCCCTGCATTTTCCCCAGTCGGTTGCTTACTGTGCTTTCCCGTCAGAAGAACTCCGGCTGTCCTGCTGCCCGGTGACGGTCTGCCGTAGCTGCCCGGCGTGCGAGTCGAAGTGCGCCTTGACGTAGTGAAACAGTCTTTCCAACGTCACATCGCCAGACAGCAGCGGGTCCCAGTCGGGATAGTGCACGCGCAACTGGAAGTCGGCGTCGTCCGTCTCGGCCAGCGCCCGCAGGGCGGCGGCATGGGCTTTGTCGTACTCGCCCGCCAGAAACGCAGGCGATGGATTGCGAGCGCGGGTGCGCGTCCACTCCTTGTTCAGCCAGTCGAACAGCCGGCGCGGCACGACGGCGGGAACCAGCCGCAGCAGCCGGCTCTGCCCCCTGATCATCTTCGCGTCCCCGCCCAGCAGCCGCGGCGCCAGGCTCATATGATAGAGCACCTGGCCGACGTTCCAGGCAGGGTTGTCGGTAGGCAGGCGGTAGGCGTCCACCGGGATGCTGGCGAGCAACTGGTGGAAGGCCGTGCGCGTGTCCTCGATCTCGCGGCGCAACTGGTCACGGGTGGTCGTGCTGTACGAACCAGCCAAAGCCATGGATGTGCTCCTTCGGGGTGTCAGAGAACCGGCAGACGTGCCCGGCAATTATAGCATCGCACCGCAGGCGGGTCAACGAGATGATCGTTTGCGGCGCGCGATGGGTTGCGCTATACTGCTGCTGTCTTCGATCGCATAGGAGAAAGCCGATGCACTCTTATACACTCAACTTCGAGAGAGGCGGGTTGGCCTGGTGGGCATCACCGAAGTGCTGAAGTTTGCCGTGCCCAAAGTGCGTGATACTGCGATCCGGGGCGCCGCTCAGTTGGAAAGCCTGGGAATTCGTCACGCCCTGGCCGGCGGCCTGGCCGTAGGCGCTCGCGGGTATGTCCGGGCTACGACACATGTAGATTTCCTGGTTGGTGATGAGGCGTTCGAGCATCACGGCGCGCTGGTCACCTTCCGCCCCGGTGTGCCGATCGAGGTAGACGGCGTGCGCATCGACTGCCGGTCGCCGGTCGCGCTAGGCGAACAACTGGGAGAGGTGCTGGACAACCCGCTGGTGAGCCACGGCCTGGCTGTGGTTCCGGCAGAAGCGCTGATCTACATGAAGCTCCGGGCCAGGCGCCGTCAGGATCTTTTGGATGTGGTGGAGCTCATCAACGCCGGAATTAACGTCACGCGGGTGCGCGGTTATCTTGAGCAGTACGCCGCTGATCTTGTGTCGCTGTTCGATGAGTTGGCCGATGAGGCGTTGCAGAGCTAGGACAACAACCTTGATCTTCGAGGGAATTGCATCTCTAGTCTCGAAGCAACGGGCCGAACCGTGATGCGCTGGATTGGTGGTATCAGAGATTTCGGAAGACAAGTTAAGTGCAGCAGATGGGAGGATGAACATCTATGGCCGACTTGAAACATGGCGACATCACCGAGAAGATTCTCGGCGCAGCCTTTGAAGTACACAAGTTTCTCGGCAACGGGTTCCAGGAGGTCATCTATCAGCGCGCGTTGGCGTACGAGTTTGGTCGTGCCGGATTAGCGTTTGCACGGGAGATTGAGCAGGACATCTACTACAGAGACCTGCCCGAGCCCATCGGCAGACGTCGGGCAGACTTTGTAGTTGAAGGTGTAGTACTGGTTGAGCTGAAGGCGGTCATTCAAATTGAGGACGTGCACTGGGCCCAGGTGCTGAACTATCTCAAGGCCTATCGTCTTGAAGTCGGCCTGCTGCTAAATTTCGGCAGCAAGAGCCTGACCTTTAAACGGTTCGTGCGGTGAATGACGAGTCTGTCTGCATCACAGATTCAGCGGATTATTGGATGACACGGATGCCGGAACCGCGTAATCCTCCACTCGCGGGCTTACAGTATCCACTCCGTGAAATCCACTAATCCGTGCCAATCCGTGATGCAGACGAGGGTGGCAGCATCACAGAGTCAGCGGATTATTGGATGACACGGATGCCGGAACCGCGTAATCCTCCACTCGCGGGCTTACAGTATCCACTCCGTGCAATCCACTAATCCGTGCCAATCCGTGATGCAGACGAGGGTGGCAGCATCACAGATTCAGCGGATTATTGGATGACACGGATGCCGGAACCGCGTAATCCTCCACTCGCGGGCTTACAGTATCCCTCCGTGCAATCCACTAATCCGTGCCAATCCGTGATGCAGACGAGGGTGGCAGCATCACAGTTCAGCGGATTATTGGATGACACGGATGCCGGAACCGTAATCCTCCACTACGCTTACAGTATCCACTCCGTGCAATCCACTAATCCGTGCCAATCCATGATGCAGACGAGGGTGGCAGCATCACAGTCAGCGGATTATTGGATGACACGGATGCCGGAACGCGCAAGACCTTTGCTCGCGGCTGAATTGATCTGAGTTTCCTTATGAGCACAGAAAGGACACCTCCCATGATCGCAAGACTCTGGCACGGATGGACGAACAACGACAACGCCGGGGCCTATGAGGCGCTGTTGAAAGAAGAGATCTTCATTGGTATCCAGGACCGCAACATCCCCGGATTCAAAAGCATCCAGTTGCTGGTACGTCCCCTGGACGACGAGGTGGAGTTCGTCACCCTGATGTTGTTCGACTCGCTGGAGGCAGTGAAGGAGTTCGCCGGCGAGGACTACGAGGTGGCCGTGGTGCCGCCCAGGGCGCGGGCGCTGCTGGCGCACTTCGACGCCCGCTCGCAGCACTACGTGGTCAAGGCGCAGAACAGCGCAGAATCAGCGTAGGAGACCCGCTGTGTGAGTCTCTTTCTCCGCGCTGGACAAGCGGATTGCGCAAAGGAAACAGCGGCCGGGGATCCGCGCCCAGCTATCCGGTTGCCGCCGCGGCCAGTGACACGTAGATGATCGTGTCCAGCACCACGTGGATGAACCACGACCAGCCCATGCCGCGTGTCCAGCATGGCCTTGCCCAGCAGCAGCGCCAACAGTCCAGCCTGCACCAGTCCGAACACACCCGAGGGGATGCTGCCGTAGAAATGTCCCAGGCCGAACCAGAGCGCGGTCATCGCCAGTGCATGGCCCGGCCCCACAGCCGGCAGCAGCGTAGCCAGCGGCGCGGCGCGATACATGGCCTCTTCGCCGAACGCATTCAAGGCCGCGCTGCCCAGGATCAGCGGCAACGCCAGCAACGGCACCGCAAAGCCTGCCAGTCCGGTCGGGCTCTGCGAGACCATGAACGCCAGGAACAGCCCGCCCAGCAGCAGTGTCATGATCGCTCCAAACGCCAGCCACCCCACCGGCCGTGCGCGGCCCGGCAACCGGACCCCAGCGACCGGCGCGTTCAGGTCCCCGACCGCCAGGAACACATCGCGGCGCCTGTAGCCCATCAGCAGGACGGCGCCCAGCACGACCAGCGCTTCGACCGCGATCAGGGCGCGCTCAGCGAACAGCACAGCCAGCGGCGACCTTCCCGCGACAAGGCGCTCCCAAATGACGCTTTGCACGACCAGCCTGTCAAAGACGGTTGTCAGAACCAGGATAACCAGCATGGTCACGAAAAAGGAGCGCAGCGGCTTGAGCGCGTGCCAGACGAAGGTCATGGCGACCAGCAACAACGCAACGCCGATCCAGCCGGCTGTGATCCACGGAATATCCGCGCCAAGGAACTCGCGCGCGACCACCAAGGGCAGCTTGCTCAACAGCAGCACCGCTGCCCACGCCGCAATGATCAGCAGCCGCCGGTTGGACCTCTGTGCAGGGAGCATTTCCGTCCGTGCGATCATAGAATCTGTCATCTGTTCAGCCATACCATTCGCTCCTTGCATCCTCTGGGGCCGCTTTTTCAGACAGCGTCGGGAACAGGTGCCTGGACGGGTGAGCTGCGCAGCATCAGATAGCCGGCTGCGGCCAATGGGACCAGTAGCGCAGCCAAAAGCAGCCATGACATCGCATCCCACTCACCACGGTAGGAACTCTGGTTCAGAAAGCCGGCAAAGTTGAGCATTCCGTGAAAAAAGATTGCCGGGTAGATGCTCAACCCTGCCAGCACCAGGCAGCCAAGAAAGAATCCCAGGAAAAACGCCATCAGGCTCTGGGTGGCCGCATCAAGAATGGGTTGTCCGCCCAGGATGTTCACCAGATGCATCGCTGCAAAGAAGAACGACGACACCAGCACCGCACGGAGGGCTCCGGCTGCCTGGCCATTCCATGCCCGCACCAGGTTATGCAGAATCAGGCCGCGAAAAACGGTTTCCTCCAGACATGCTGCGGCGAAGATGAACAATGCCATCAGGCCTGCCGGAATGGGTTGTGCGGGCCGGAAGATGAAGCTGCGGGTCATTGCATAAGCTGAGGCTGCAATCGCGTAGATCAGCAGCGGCAGGCTGATCAGCCAGGTCTGCCGGCGTCCCAGGCTGGTAAAGCCGGCTGAGGCCAGCCACCCCAGCCCGCGCAGCAGCAGAACGAGCAGCGCAATGAAGACCATACGGACAGCCGCCCCCACAACCCATGAACCATCAGACGAATCCGGCCACAGCCGTCCCAGCACGCTGGCAGCAAGGGCTATCAAGATAAACAGCAGCGTCGCGGCCAGGCTGAACAGCCAGGGATGGCCTGTGCCAAAGCTGTTGATTCGTTTCATCGCTTGAGGCCTCCGTTTGGTGGTCGTTTTCTATCCGGAAAACTGCTTCGCGCTTACCAGAGCTTGAGCAGGTTCCAGTACGTCAGGATCCAGGCGAACGCCAGCGCTGCTCCGACAAGCAACGAATAGTAAACCCGTCCGACAAAACGCCAGCCACAACTCCGCCATGCCGGCACAACCAGCGCGACGGCAACAAACGTGAGGATACCGATTATCAGCGGCAGCAACAGGAGGCGGTCCAGCAGAACGGTTACACCTGGATCGGTGCCCAATGAGCCGACCAACCGGCTGACGACGACCAGCATGCCTGCCATGAAAACGGCACTGACAACCATCAGCGCCGTCACTGTCCAAATGGCAGCGATGGCCAGCCCTGGCTGGAAACTGGCGCCCTGGCTGGCGCTGCGTTTGCGCAGAAGCAGCCCGATCAATGGCGCTGTGAGGAACACAAGCAGCGTCATTCCGAGGACGCTCAGTTGAAAGTCCGTGTGTTCATACCATGCCAACCTCTCCAGCGCGAAAGCAGGTTGGCTCTCCAGGAAAGCCAGGGCGATTTCGCCCCTCTCGTCCGCACGAAATGCCAGACGATCCTGTCCATCCTCCTCCTGGAACAGCAGCGGCGCTGTTTCGAGGAAGCGCCGCACTTCGCCGCGCCGGGGATCAGTTACCAGCAACGTGTTGCACTCAGTGCGGATCTTCCAGATTGGTGCGGTCAGCATCGGGCCGGCGATCTTGTCGGCTGTGGTGTATGCGTGGCGATTGCTCTGATAGTCCCCGGCAAGATCAACGGCCTGCGCGTCGAAGCCGGCCGTGGCGACAGCCGGTTGCGCCGCCCCCGGAAAGAAGTGGTCGAGAAACGCAGCCAGCAGATCATCCCGCAGCAGCGAGCTGTCGGCGCTGTTGAAGACGACGAACAGCCCGGTATCGGCCTCGGGCAGCAGCATCAGTTGGCTGTGAAAGTAGGTGCTGTCACCGGTGTGGTAGAGCACGGTTTGTCCGTTGCGTTCCATGGTCTGAAAGCCGTAGGCATAGGCCATGATGCGCGGGTCGGGCTGAAACAGCGGGCTGTGCATCAACCGGGCTGTGTCGTCGCTCAGGAAACGGCGGCTGCCAAAGCGCCCGTTCTGCAAATGGGCGATCATGAAGTGTGCCATATCGGTGGCCGTGGCGCTCATTGCCGCGGCCGGTGCAGCCTGCGTCACTTCGGGCGGATGGGGAATGAAGACGCCGCCGGCGCTGGTGTACCCCGCGGATCGGTGTCTGTCCAGCCGGGCCGGCAGGGGTTGGCGCATGCTGCTTTGTGTCATGTCCAGCGGTTGCAGGATGTTGGCCTCAACGTAGGCGGCAAAAGGCATGCCTGACGTGCGCTCGACGATGTAGCCGGCCAGTGCAGCCCCGTAGGCTGAGTACGACGAGGCTTCGCCCGGGGGACGTACGCGCGCCGGCAGATTCTCTTGCAGCCATTGCGAGGCTGGAACGAGGTCGTCCGGCGTATCCGCATACATCCCAACCAGCCGGTCCTCAAAGCCGGCCGAGTGGCTCATCAGGTCGCGCAGCGTAACCGGCCGGTCGAACGCAGCCGGAATCTCGAAGTCGAGATAGGTGTTGATGTCGGCATCCAGGTCCAGCCTGCCCAACTGGACAAGCTGCATAACGGCCGTCCAGGTGAAAAGTTCGGTCATCGACCCGATGCGAAACAGGGTCTGGCCGGCGGCAACCGGCTCTTCGTTGACCACGTTGGCCAGGCCGTAGCCTCGGGCGAAGACGATCTTGCCATCCTGGACGAGCGTTACCGCTGCGCCCGCGACCAGGTTGGCGTCCAGTTGATCGCCGATCCGGGTGTCGAAGAACGCCTGCAGATCTTCCCAGTCGCCTGGTTCACCCGACGGAGCATCGGCCGCGCCGCCGGTCTGGGCGCTCACGGAAAGATGGCCCGCCAGGCATACTGCTATCCCGGCCGCCAGCAGCGCACAGGCGGTTCGCCTCGCGTATCTTCCAATTCTGCTCACGTTGTTCACCGTTCGACCGCGCTCCGCTCACACCACCGTGACCTTGCCTACGCCGCCCTGCATCACGATGTCCAGCGCGGCCTCGGTCTGGCCGTAGAGATCGTTGCTGTACACGTCACCCTCGCGTGTCAGCCCGGCTACGTGCGAGCTGCCCAGCCCGACGGCCGACCGCAGGCGTACGCCGGTCGTCTCCGGCAGCCGCAGCACCATATCGCCGACGCCGGCCTTGAACAGCATCTCGCTGCTGTGCAGCCAGCCGCCGCGCAGGTCCACCACCACCTCGCCGACGCCGGCCTGAACCTGGACGAACGGCAGGTTGAGCCCGGCCAACGCCAGTTCTGCCTGGCCTGCCCCGAACTGGATGTTCAGCTCGGTAGCGAAGTCCGGGTTCAGCCGCACGGTCCACTCACAGCGCCCCTGGTGCATCCTGGTCTGCTTTGCGGCCTTCTGCGTGATTGTCAGGTTGCCCTGGCCGGCGTCGTCCACGGCGTACTCGATGGCCGGGGCCAGCCAGCCGCCGTCGTCGTAGGTGAAGTCCGCATCGGCGATGCCGGTCGCTCCACCAGACAGCCGCAGTACGCCCTGGGTCATGTGGAGGGTAGCCGCAAGCGTCTTGGCGCCGTCAGCCTCCTTGAGGAGCGACAGGCTCTGGATCTCACCTCTGGATGCGACGCCGGCGCCGGGGTCGATGACTTCCGGCCTGGTGGCCATGCCGCGGTAAACCACGGCCGCCGCGATCAGCCCGACAACCACTGCCAGCAAGGCAATGATCCCCAGCCACGCCCACAGCGGCAGCGGGCTGCCGTTGACGACCGTCTGATAGACAGCAGCAACCAGCGCGATCAGGAAGACCGCCGTGATCACCCAAGACAGCCAGCGGATCAGCCGCATAGATCGCGGGTTGTTCCATCTCGATTGCGGCAGCCGGCTCTCCATCTCCGGCGCGGAGTCAGTCGTAGTCATCCTCTAGCTCCTTTCATGCGCGCGGCCGGATCAGTTGTCGCCGCGCTCGGTGCTTACTGAGATCAGTGTCAGGCCAAGGCTGTTGATCTGGTTGAGCACGCCTTGCAGCGCCGCCTGGTCGGGCAGGTAGCCGCGGAGGGTCGCTTCACCGTTCTTGAGGTTATCGATGCTCAGTCCCTCAAACCAATCGCTCCATGTGTCGTCCAGATGTCCTTTGACCCTGATCTGGCAGAAGAAAGGCTCGTCCATTTTGGCGCCGGGTTCCATAGCTCGCGCGAGATGCTGGTGGTTCGGTCGACGGGTCGCCTTCACGGCGCGGTGAGTTCGACCGCTCCGACGCCCGCCTGGATGTCCAGAGTGAAGGTGTTGGGCGAGCTGCCATATGCCTCGTTGACGTAGGCGCCGCCCTCCCGGGAAAGCCCGTGGGTGGTGACATTGCCGAGGCCGGTGGCCGCGTTAACACGCACGCCCATATTCACCGGCAGTGTCACAGAGAGATTGCCCACACCCCCATTGACGGTCGCATGGACGTCATGATCCCAACTGCCGCTCAGGTCCAGGTTGGTATTGCCGGCGCCAAACTCAACCATCAACCTGGTCAGGTTCAGTCCGCTCAGATCCAGCGTTCCCTCCCCCGCGCCCGTACGAATCGTCAGGTCCAGGGGCATCTCGTTGTTCAGACTGACCGTCCATTCGTTGTCCACGGTTCTCCCGACGGGCAGGGTGTTCTCGGCTTTGGGTTGCGAGACCACCAGGTTGCCCTGGCTGCCGCTGACCGCGTAATCGATCTGCGGCTGCCAGCCGGGCCTGTCGTAGCGAAAGTCTGCCTCCATCAGGTGCTGAGCGCCGTCTCCTACTTTCATTCTGCCGGCATCCATCTCGAGGAGGACGCTGGCCGAGGTGGCCGTGCCAGCGTCGACCGACTGCGTCTCGGTCTTGGTTTCACCTGCGGGGGCAATTTGAAGCGGACTGCACGCCACCATTGCCAGGCTCAATGCCAGCACGGCGATACCCACCCGGTTGAAGTTGGTTTTGGTGTTCATTGTGGTAGTCACTCCTCGCGGGACATTGAACTCCCTAACGCGTCGCTTGCGCCTGGCGTGCCTGATCGACAACTGCCTGGATCGCAGCAGCCGTCTGTGCGGCATCCACCTCCCGATCCGCCAGGAGTATGGATGGCCGGCGCTACTTTGTAGCCGGTACGGGTTCCGCCGGCAGGCTCGCTAGGCTTGTTTCTGGCTTGCGCCCCAGCTCCCGCCCCGTCACGACGACCAACAGTGTCGCCGCTGCCACGAAGACAGCTACCAGCCACACCGTCTGCCGTTCTGCCTCGGCGCCGGCAAACAGCGGGTTGAAGAACAGCAGCGAGATGTCCACCGACGCGTGCAGGATCATCGCCAGCAAAACGCTGCCTTTCGTGTGATTGAACAGCCAGGTGAAGAACACCGCGCCGGAGATGATGATCGGCACGCTGATCGGCGAGTCGCCGTTGAAGAGAAACAGCGGCAGGTGCCAGATCGCATGCAGCACTCCCAGGATCAGGCTGGCAGCCAGGGCTGATCGTCCAACCAGCAGCCGCGGCAGGGCAAAGCCGCGAAAGCCCGGTTCCTCTCCCAGCGAAATGAAGAAGATGATGAAGATGATCTCGAAGATCAATTCCTCGCCGGACATGAACTGCGGATTGGCAACGATCGTGGCCCCGGAGAGGATGTTCAGCCCCAGCGCAACCACCCGAAGCGCCACAGGCAGGAAGATCGCCACCAGATACCACTGGAAACCTACCCGCCAGCGAACGATGCGGCTGAAGTAGGTCTTCGTTCCTGGTCGACCATCGGCCAGTGCCGTCACCAACGCGCCGCCGATGAACGGCCCCCAGATCATGAACCCCCACAGCGGGCTGGGATAGAGGCTGCTCATGTACCAGCCGATGAACGATGTTGCCCAGGCAATGACCCAAAAGATGGGCTGGGCGTAGCGCTTGAAGAACGGTTTTTCTGAATCCATCGCCTTCTCCTTTTTGCAGCAAAGAAACGGTATGCCAATCATACCGGTTCATCAGCCGCCTGGTCATCCTCCGAAAGGTGGAACCGGGGGTGGAACGATCCCCGATGGGGGCTACAGGCGGGAAAACAGGGGTTTCGTTGGAGGGCCGGCCTCAGCCGGGAAGGAACAGAAGGTCAGGCGGGGTGGCACGGTCGAGACCGGCCTGGGCAGGAAAGGAGGTGCTTAATCGAGCAGTCCCATCTCGCGCGCAGCGACCAACGCCTGGGTGCGCCGGTGCGTCCCCAGTTTGCCGTAGATGGCGTTGATGTGCGACTTGACCGTGCTGTGGGCGATCACCAGTTGGTCGGCGATCTCCTGGTTGGACAGCCCTTCGGCGATGAGTTGCAGAATCTCCCGCTCGCGCTCGCTGAGCGGTTCGATCAAGGAGGATGATGGCGTCTGCGGCTCGCGCGGCCTATCGAAAGCCGCCAGCAGCCGGTCGGCGTACGCTTCGAGCTGGCGCTGCACCGGCGGGTCGCCGCCCGCGGGCGTTCTCGGCCGCGACCGGTATGCCGTCAGCAAGGCCTGCATGGCGTCGCCCTCGTCGATGAACACGCGCACATAACCTTCTGGCTCGGCCAGCGCCAGGGCGCGTTGCAACTGTGCCAGCGCAGCGGGCTGCACCCCGCGCGCGGCGAGTAGCAGCGCTTGCAGGACGAGGACAGCAATCGCGCTGCCGTTGCGCCCCTCAATCTCCGCCGACTGCAACAGGCGGTCGAGCAGCGCCAAAGCGTCGCGCTGATTACCCTGGACGTCGAGCACCCGCGCCAGCGCGAGATACTCCAGCTCGCGCCAGCCGGGATGGTCAGCCTCGGCATCGTCTGCGTGCAGACCGCTCTCCGCTGCCCACCGGTTGGCGGCTTCGAGATCGTTGTGCGTCAGGCACAGCACAGCGCGCAGCGCAGCCGCCTGCGAAATCACCAGGCTTACCTGGTTGCGCTGTCCGTTGTGATACGAGCGCTCCAGCGTTTTCTGCGCAGTCGCCCAGTCACCCTGTGCCATTTGAACCCGCGCCGACACCCGGGCCAGCACGTGCTCCGACCAGGCGCCGCCGACCTGGTCGATCAGGACGGCGCCGGCGCGGATGTGGAACAGCGCTGCTTCCAGTTGGTTTTGTTCACACAGGATGTTGGCCAGACCGGCGTGCGCCATGACCGCGCCCTTTTGCGGCAGGTCTGGGTTCTCCCAACTGAGAACCTGCTCGTACAGCGTGCGCGCACGGCCGAGGCGGCCTTGCAGCACCAGAAGATCAGCGCGGAACGCGGCCGCGGCCAGTTGCACGTAGTGCGTGCCATCCAGGGTGCTCAGTTCGATGGCCTCGTCGAAGGCGTGAGCAGCGGCTTCGATGTCACCGGCGGCGATGTGCGCCGTGGCGAGGCAGAAAGTCACTGCGCTGCGCCACGGGCTGTCGGTTGGCAGGTTCGCCAGCGCCTGATAGGCCAGATCGCGGCTACGCGCCGATTCGCCGCGCGTGGAT
Source organism: Caldilineales bacterium (assembly GCA_041391245.1). Classification (GTDB taxonomy): domain Bacteria; phylum Chloroflexota; class Anaerolineae; order JAAEKA01; family JAAEKA01; genus JACKBK01. Next base: position 39,388 of record JAWKOJ010000026.1, on the reverse strand, counting down.
GCGATCATCGCCTGCAACGCTGCAACCTCGCCCATCAGCGCTGCATCAGGGTCGCCGGTCGCTCGCCCATGGTCCATTGCCAGCTGCGCCCACTCCTCGACGTCCTCCATATCGAGCGACGGGCCAAGATAGATCGCCCACGCACGTGCGAGACACAGGCGTGGCCGCGCCAGAACGACGTCCGCCGGCAAGGCATCGAGCCAGCTTGCCAGCGATGTGCCCGCGCCGCGACGCAGCATGTCGCCTGCCAGATCCTCGATCAGACGCGCGCCCTCATCGAAATCGCCTCCTGCCAGCGCATGACGGACAGCCTCGTGCATCATGCCCTGGTCGGCGTGCCAGACGGCCGCGCGGCGGTGCAGTTCCGGCGCCAGTTCCGGGGAGGTTCGCCGCAGCCGGGCCTGCAGAACTTCGGCAAACAATGGATGATATCTGTACCAGACCCGTTCGTCGTCCAATGCTGTGATGAACAGATTGGTCTGTTCCAGTTTTTCCAGAATCTCCTGGCCGTCCGAACCGCCTGTAACCCTATCGCACAGCGAAGCACACAGGCGAGACAGGATCGATGTCTGCAGCAGGAAGCTCAGCGTGCCGTGTGGGCGCTGATTGAGCACCTCCTCGGCCAGGTAACCGACGATGTGGCGGTGGCTGCCGGAAAATGCCCTGACAAAGCCGGACACATCATCGCGCCCCTGCATCGATAGCGCCGCAATCTGCAGGCCGGCGATCCAGCCCTCAGTGCGGGTGTCCAGCGCTGTCACTTCCTCCGCGGACAGGTTAAGTTGCATGGTTGCGCCGAGGAACACGGCTGCCTCGTCCGGGGTGAAACGGAGGTCGTTGGCCCGCAGTTCGGTCAGTTGATCGCGGGCGCGCAGGCGGGCCAGAGGCAGCGGCGGATCGACGCGGGTCGTGATCGTCAGATGAAGGTTATGTGGCAGGTGGTCGATGAAGTAGGCCAGCGCGGCGTGCACAGGCTGGGCATCGATCACATGGTAGTCTTCGAGAACCGTCGCAACGGAGTCGGGAAACGCGCTGATGTCGTTGATGAGCGAGGCGACGATGGCGTTCAACGCCAGCGGCTGCGGGGATTGCAACTGCGCCAGCGCGTTGGCGCCCAGGTCAGCATGCACCTGCTGCAAGGAGGCGATCACGTAGACCCAGAACCTGGCGGGGTCGTTGTCGCCCGCGTCCAGCGACAGCCAGGTAACACAGCGCGGGCTTTCCGGTATCCATCCGCTGAGCAGAGTGGTCTTGCCAAAGCCAGCCGGCGCGGCAATCAGCGTCAGCTTGTGGTTCAGGCCCGCGTTAAGCCGTCCAGTCAACCGCGGCCTGGACACCAGACCGGGCCTGTGACGAGGAACGAAGAGCTTGGTTCGAAGCAACTCCGGCATTCGCGCCTTCCTTCCAAGAGGCATCGAACATGACGCAGTCCCCAAACTGGGAAGGAAGCAGCAGCAGGCAACGGCCCATCCCGGTGCAACCGCTGAATCGCACCAGCGCCTCCGTTCCGTTTGCCACCTCCAGAGAATGCGACCATTATAAACGGGCGCACGAAATGGTCAAGCGTTCCTGCCGGCTGCTCCCGATTGCGGCTGCAGCGCTTGTGATATAGATCATGGACTGAAATCTGCGGTTGCGGTAGAATAGGATCGGTGCACGAGGCACGCCATCATCCTCCCCTGAGGTGCATTTCATGACGACCATTTCCCAGGCCCGCGAGCAGTGGGCCAGCACGACTCTCAAAAAGACCCTGGACCGTTTTCCCGAGCGCCGGCCTGAATTCGAGACCAGTTCCGCCATCCCGGTGGAACGGGTCTATACGCCGCCCGATGCACTGGCCGGCGACTATCTGGAGACGCTGGGCTTCCCCGGTGACTACCCCTTTACCCGCGGCGTTCAGCCCACCATGTACCGCGGCCGCTTCTGGACGATGCGCCAGTACGCAGGCTTCGGCACGGCCGTCGAGAGCAACCGCCGCTACCGCTACCTGCTGGAACAGGGCCAGACCGGCCTCAGCGTCGCCTTCGACCTGCCGACCCAGATCGGCTACGACGCCGACCACTCGCTGGCGCTGGGCGAGGTTGGCAAGGTAGGCGTAGCGATTTCTTCGCTGGCCGACATGGAAACGCTGCTGGACGGCATCCCGCTGGACAAGGTGAGCGTCAGCATGACCATCAACGCGCCGGCCGCGATCCTGCTGGCCATGGTCATCGCGGTCGGCAAGAAGCAGGGCGTGCCGGCCAGCCAGCTGCGCGGCACCATCCAGAACGATATCCTCAAGGAGTACCTGGCGCGCGGCACCTACATCTTCCCGCCGCGGCCCAGCATGCGCCTGATCACCGACGTGTTTCGCTACTGCGCGGCCGAGGTGCCGCGCTGGAACACCATCAGCATCAGCGGCTATCACATCCGCGAGGCCGGCAGCACCGCGGTGCAGGAGGTTGCGTTCACCCTGGCCGACGGCATCGAATACGTCAAGGCAGCCATCGCGGCCGGGCTGGACGTGGACAGCTTCGCCAGCCAGCTTAGCTTCTTCTTCAACGCCCACAACAACTTCCTGGAGGAGGTGGCCAAGTACCGCGCCGCCCGCCGCCTGTGGGCAAAGATCATGCGCGAGCGCTTCGGCGCGCAGAAACCGGCCTCGTGGCAACTGCGCGTCCACACCCAGACGGGAGGCAGCACCCTGACCGCCCAGCAGCCGGAGACCAACGTCATCCGGGTGACCCTGCAGGCGCTGGCCGCGGTGCTGGGCGGCACCCAGTCGCTGCACACCAACTCCATGGACGAGGCGCTGGCCCTGCCCACCGAGAACGCGGTGCAGGTCGCGCTGCGCACGCAACAGGTCATCGCCTACGAGTCAGGCGTGGCCGACACGGTCGATCCGCTGGCCGGTTCCTATTTCGTCGAGTCGCTGACCGACGCCATCGAGCGGCGGGCAGCGGAGTACATCGAGAAGATCGACGCGCTGGGCGGCGCGCTGGCGGCCATCGAACAGGGCTACATGCAGCGCGAGATCCAGGACGCCGCCTACCAGGCTCAATTGGCCATCGAGCGTGCCGAGCAGGTCGTGGTCGGCGTCAACCGCTTTACCACCGGCGCAGGCCACGCGGGCGATGCCGAACTGCTGCGGGTGGACGAATCGGCGCAGCGCGGTCAGATCGCCCGCCTGCAGGCCGTTAAGGCCGGCCGCGACGCGGGCAAGGTGGCTGAGCTGCTGAGCCGCGTCGACGCCGCCGCACGCCAGCCCGACGCCCCGCTGACCCCGCTGTTCGTCGAGTGCGTCGAGCACTACGTCACCCTGGGCGAGATCTGCGGCGTCCTGCGCGGTGTGTTCGGTGAGTACCAACCCGACGTATGGGTCTAGAGGGTCATGAACAAGCAACCTAACAGCCGCATGTGCTTCATCTGCGGCGTCAAGAACATCGCGGGCGTGCATGTCCGCTTCTACGAGCCGGGCGATGGGACGGTGCTGGCCCGCTTCCGCGGCCAGGAGATCCACCAGGGCTACCCCGGCCGCTTCCACGGCGGCGTGCTCGCCGGCATCCTCGATGAGACGCTGGGCCGCGCCATCCGCCTGGAACACGGCGACGACGTCTGGGGCGTCACCGCCGAACTGACGATCCGCTACCGCCAGCCGGTGCCGCTGGAGATCGAGCTGGAGGCAACCGGCCGCATCACCGCCGAGCGCAGCCGCCTCTTCGAGGCTGAAGGTCAGGTGCTGCTGCCCGACGGCAGCGTGGCCGTCGAGGCAACCGGCAAGTTTGTCAAGCTGCCGCCTGACGTCCTCTCCGAGTTCGACCCCGAAGCCGAAGAATGGCGGGTGGTGCCGGACTAGGCTAACCGGCAGCCACATCGCTGTGCTATCTCCCGCCGCCTGTCTCCTGCCGCCCATGACCATGCACCAGACATTCACCACCGCGACCCTCGGCCTGCACCGCGAAACGCCGCCCATGCGCCTGTTCGAGAAGGCGAAACGCTTCGGCGTCTGGAACCCGGCCGAGATCGACCTGCGCCGTGACGCAGCTGACTGGCGAACGCTGTCGGCCGACGAGCAGCGGATCCTGCTACACCTGACCTCGCTGTTTCAAGCTGGCGAGGAGGCAGTGACGCTGGACCTGCTGCCGCTGATCGCCGCCGTTGCGCGCGAGGGCCGGCTGGAGGAGGAGATGTACCTGACCACCTTCCTGTGGGAGGAGGCCAAGCACGTGGACTTCTTCGACCGCACGCTGCGCGAGGTGATGGGCGCACCGGGCGACGTGAGCGGCTTCCACAGCGCCAGCTATCGCCGGCTGTTCTACCAGGCGCTGCCGGCCGCGCTGGGCCGGCTGTGGGACGATTCGTCGCCCGCAGCGCAGATCCGTGCCGCCGTGACCTACAACATGGTCACCGAGGGCGTGTTGGCCGAGACGGGCTACCACGCCTACTTCACCGTCCTGCAGCGCAACGGTCTGATGCCGGGCCAGGTCAGGGGAATCACGCTGCTGAAACAGGACGAGTCGCGGCACATTGCCTACGGCATGTACCTCATCTCGCGGCTGATTTCAGCCGACGACAGCCTGTGGCAGGTGGCTGAGGACCAGATGAACACCCTGCTGCCCGTGGCGCTGGACATCATCGGCGATGTATTTGAGTGCTATGACCCCGTGCCGTTTGGATTGCAAGTGGCCGACTTCACCGACTATGCGCTCAACCAGTTCGGCAAGCGCATGAGCCGGCTGGAGCGCGCCCGCGGCGCATCGTTGGAGGACGTGGCGAGCGAAACCCTGGCGGTGATTGAAGCGGGGGACGCCTGACTCCTACTCCTACTCTTACTCTTACTTGTACTCATACTCCTCCGGCTTCAGGCTGCGAGTAGGAGTAGGAGTACGAGGAAGAGTAGGTGCGGGACGCCTACGCGCGCGAGCGCACCGCGCCGGCTGCTTTGGGATCGAACCCCACCGGCCAACGCGTATATGCATCGAACTGGACGCCAGCCAGGTCGGCGCCCTCCAGATTGGCGCCTGCCAGGTTGACGCCGGTCAGCACAGCGCCGCGCAGGACCGCGCCGCTGAGGTTGGCGTCGCGCAGGTTGGTCTGGAGCATGTCGGCGCCCGACAGGTCAGCGCCCGACAGGTCGGCGCGGGCAAGGTCCGCGCCGCTCAGGTCCGCGCCGGCCAGGATCGCCTTGCGCAGCCTGGCCCTGCCCAGGTTGGCCGCGCTGAGGTCTGACCCGCTAAAATCCACGCCATCCAGGTCAGCGTCATACAGGCCGAGGTTGGAGAGATCCATCCGTTTGAAAGCAGGGACCTCGCCCAACTCGCGCTGGTGCTGCACAGTATCTCTGAAATCGTCTTCGGTTATCTTTGCCATAGTCTCCGGGCCAGGGGCTAAGCGGGGGCACAGTCGCGTGACGGCCCAGGCGGTTAAGCGCGTGTCGTGGGGAATTATACATGTTGAGCGCGACGCGGGCCAATCACGCTCACCGGTTTGGCTCAGTCCGGCGCCAGTCGGCGAGCTCCTGGGGGCAAGACAGGTGACCGGGCCATGACCTTTGGCACTTGGGGATGTGACCTGCTGCGGGGTAGGATAGGTTGACATTGAGAGAACACGCCAGCCTGCTCGCTCCGGCGAGAGAAACGGCGGGCACGCAGAGACCACATAGCAGGGCACGAAACAAGGAGGAGACCTATGGCGCCAATCGTCCAGGTCAACGATCTCGTCAGGAAATTCGGCGACAACAGCGCGGTTGATCACATCAGCTTTGCCATCGAGGAAGGGGAGGTATTCAGCCTGTTGGGCCCGAACGGCGCAGGCAAGACGACCACGATCTCGATGCTGTCGTGCCTGCTGGCGCCGACAGCGGGCGACGCGTCCGTCGGTGGCCACTCGGTCACCCGGGAACCCTTGCAGGTCAAAAACGTCATCGGCGTTGTGCCGCAGGAGATCGCGCTCTACGAAGACCTGACCGCGCTGGAAAACCTGATGTTCTGGGGCCGCATGTACGGCATGGGCGGCGCAGCGCTGAAGCAACGGGTGGCCGAGGTGCTGGAACAGGTCGGGCTGGCGGACCGGGCCAAGGAGCGGGTCAAGACCTACTCGGGCGGCATGAAGCGGCGCATCAACATCGGCGTCGGCCTGCTGCACCGGCCGCGGCTGCTGTTCATGGACGAGCCGACGGTAGGCATCGACCCGCAGAGCCGCCGCAACATCCTCGACTCGGTCGTGGAACTCAACCGCCAGGGCATGACCGTGCTCTACACCACGCACTACATGGAGGAGGCCGAGGAGCTGTCGCATCGGGTCGGCATCATCGACCACGGCAAGCTGATCGCGCTGGGCACGCAGCGCGAGCTGACCAAGATGGTGGGCGAGCAGGACACCCTGCGCCTGCACCTCAACGAAGCGGACGATGTCACGCCGCTGGCTGATGGCCTGCGCAGCCTGCCTGAAGTGCTTCAGGCCACTACGCTGGATCACCAGATCGCGCTGATCGTCGACGATGCTCAGGAGGCGCTGCCGCCGGTTCTGAGCAAAGCGGTCTATCTTGGCTACCGGGTGCGCTCGGTAGACATCGAAGAGCCGAACCTGGAAGCGGTGTTCCTGCACCTCACCGGGCGCGCGCTGCGCGATTAGGAGGCTGCCATGTCGAAACTACTCACTATCGGCTTCAAAGATCTGCGCATCATGTTCCGCGACCGCGCCGCGCTGATCCTGATGCTGGCGGCGCCGTTCGTCCTGACGCTGGGTCTCGGCCTGGTGACGGGCGGCCTGAGCCAGTCCACCGGGGCAGTGAGCAACGTCCCCGTGGTGGTAGTCAACAACGACGCCGGAACGCTGGGGCAGTCGCTGGCGACTGTGATCACGTCCGCCGATCTCGCCGGCCTCTTCGACGCCTCTGTGCAGGGGGATGTTGGCGCGGCGCGCAGCCTGGTGGAAGAGGGAACGGTAGCGGCTGCCGTCATCATCCCCGCCGGGTTCACTGACAGCATCATCCCCAGCGGCGCCAGCGGCCAGACCGGACCGCTGGCCCGCGTCGAGGTGTTCCGCGATCCCGGCAGACCGGTCAGCAGCGGCGTCGTGCAGGCGGTGGTGGAAAGCTTCATCAACCAGGTCGAGACCGGCCGCATCGGCGGGCAGATCGCGATCGAGCAGTTGCTGGCCAGCGGAGCCGTCGCCCCTGCCGACGTTCCGCAGATCGCGGCCGCTATGGGCGAGCAATCGGGCAGGGAGGCAAACTTGGACATCATCCGGGTGCGCAACACGGCCAGCGGCGCTGTCAGCGCCGCTGAGATTGACCCCATGTCCTTCCTCGCCCCCGGCATGGCGATGCTCTTCCTGATGTACACCGTCAGCCTGGGCGGGCGCAGCATTCTGGACGAACAGCGCGAGGGCACACTGGCGCGCATGTTGAGCACACCCACCCGCGGCGGCCAGGTGCTAACCGGCAAGACCTTCGGCATCTACTTCGTCGGCGTCGCGCAGATGATGATCCTGATCGTGGCCAGCACGCTGCTCTTCCGGCTGGACTGGGGCGATCCGCTGGCGGTGTTTGCGCTGGTCCTGTCGATTGTGGCCGGCGCGGCCGGCTGGGGATTGCTGCTGGCGGCTGTCGCCAAAACGCCCAGCCAGGTCAGCAGCGTTGGCATGGCGATGGCGCTGCTCTTCGGCCTGATCGGCGGCAGCTTCTTCGGCGGCACGCTGACTGGTCCGCTGGGCACATTGAGCAAGATCACGCCCAACGCCTGGGGGCAGGACGGCTTCGCCATGCTGGCAAGAGGTGACACGCTGGTCGATTTGCTGCCGGCAATCGCAGCGCTGTGGGTCATGTGTTTTGTGCTAGTTGCCGTGGCCGTCGCAATCTTCAACCGCAAAGGAATGCTGCAGAGGTAAACCATGTCCAAGATATTGAGCATTGCCTGGAAAGATACGCAAGTGCGCTTCGCCAGCCGGTCCGAGATTCTCTTCTTCCTCTTGCTCCCGATCCTGTTCACAGCGCTGGTCGGCCAGACCAGCAGCGGGCAGGCCAACGCCGACCGGCGGGTGGTGGTGCTGGTTGTCAACCAGGACGGCGGCGCACTGGCCACCGACCTGATCGACACCATGAATGGCTCGACCGCCATCCGCGCCGAGGTGCTGGACGCCGGTGAAGCCGCCCGCCGCTTCGACGACCGGGACGCGCCGGCCCTGGTGACCATCCCGGCCGGTTTTGAAGCAGCGCTGCGCAGCGGCCAGGCGGTGGAGCTCCCCATGGAGACCGACGCAACCAACCTGAACTCGCTGGTGGCCGAGCAAGGGGTGCGGGCTGCCGCGGGCGTCGTGGGACGTCCGCTGGCCGCCGCGCTGCTAAGCGTCGCTCAGGCCGGGCAGGTTCGTCCCTTTGCCGACGATGCCGAGCGCATCGCCTTCTTCGACAGCAGCCTGGCAGCGGCCCGCGACCTGACGGCCAGCGCGCCGGTGCGCATCGAGGCTACCAGCGCGGTCGAGAGCGACGATTCCAGTTGGAACGGGTATGCTTTCGCCTCGGCCGGCCAGTTGATCATCTGGACGCTCATCCCGCTGTTGGGCACCGCGGCGCTCTTCGCCTTCGAGCGCGAGACCGGCACCTTGCAGCGCCTGCTGACCACCGCGACCCGCAAACCAACCTACCTGTCGGGTGTGGTCACCGGGCAGCTTGGCATGGGCCTGGTGCAGATGGCGATCCTGATCGGCTTCGGCGCGCTGGCCTTCAAGATCAACTGGGGCGACAACCCGGCCGCGCTGGCCGCCGTGCTGGTGGCATTCGGCTTGGCGGCGGTGGCCATGGGTGTGATGCTGGGCACGCTCGTCCGCAGCTCCCGCCAGGCCAGCGGCGTCAGCATCTTGCTGGGCATGACGCTGGGGCTGCTGGGCGGATGCATGTGGCCGCTGGAGTTCTTCCCGCCCGCGGTGCAGCGGATCGTGCACCTCGTGCCCACCACCTGGGCCATGGAGGCGCTGACCGACATCTCCATGCGCGGCGCGGGCCTGCCGCAGGTGATGCCGAACATCGCGGTGCTGCTGGGCTTCGCGGCGCTGTTCTTCGTGCTCGGCGTCTGGCGCTTTCGTTACGAGTAGGCTCACTCCTCCTCCTACTCTTACTCGTACTCCTTCTCGTACTCGAAGTCCCCGGAGGAGAAGGAGGAGGAGTAAGAGTAGGAGTAGGGAGCGGAGTAGGGGTGGTGAGGCACATGACCCCCGCCGTGACCTCCGGCACTGTTCGGTGTGACCGCGGCCGGTGTATCATCAGGCTGTAACATGAGACAGGCCGCAGAGCGGCCCGACGAATCAAGAAGGAGACCCACCCATGTCCGTCCAACTGCCAACGCAACCGATTGAAACCACAGACACGCACACATCCTACCGCCAGCGCGTCGCAGCCGGCGTGGCGCTGATCGCCATCGGCCTGCTGATCGCCGCCAACCAGATCGTCAAGATCAACATGGAAGGCTGGGTCTTCTTCGAAGCGCTGGCCGTCGTCTTCCTGGCCTGGGGCTGTTCACCCGCACCTTCGGCCTCATCATCCCCGGCGGCGTGCTGGGCGGCATCGGCTTCGGCATCTTCCTGACCGGCCTGCCAGTCAGCGAGGCCAGCGAGATGATCACCGGCGGCGTGTTCCTGATCGGGTTCGCGGCCGGCTGGGCGCTGATCAGCCTGCTGTCCCTGTTCACCAGCGACCGCCTGGCCTGGTGGCCGCTGATCCCCGGCGGCATCCTGGCAGCCATCGGCGCCATCCTGATGACCGGCGCGGCCGGCCTGAGCCTGCTGACGGCCCTCAGCTACGCATGGCCGCTGGCGCTGATCGCAGCAGGGGTGACCATCCTGGTGCGGCGGAGGTAACACACGATCGGAACCAGCTGAGCGCAGAACCTGGGAGAATATTCTTCCAGGTTCTGCGCTCTTGCTTTCGCCGAGTGGATAGATGAAATGATCCAGTTGCTTGGCAGCCGTAATGCGCATTGATGTACAATGCTTTTCAGCGGCTTAGGCTCAAGATCGGAGCATACATGAGATCTGAGTGGGATCCCAAGAAAGCAACCCACCAATCTTCGCAAGCACGGTGTGTCATTGACGAAGCTGCGACGATATTTCAGGATAGCTTCTCCCTAACCGGTGACGATCCTGATCACTCGTTGATCGAAGAACGGAACATCACTTTTGGCGTATCAGCCACAGGGCGTTTTCTTGTCGTATCTCATACCGAACGTGCTGATCGAATTCGGATAATTAGCGCCAGGCCAATGACACCGTCAGAAAGGAAGCTCTATGAAGAAGGTTGACACAGAACCCGACGAACTGCGTCCAGAGTATCGCCGCGAGGATTTCGGTATTATGACTCGTGGGAAATATGCGGCTAAGATGAAGGACTCTTCGAATGTCGTGGTTCTTGATCCCGATGTTGTCGAGGCCTTCCCAAATGCTCAAGCCGTCAACCAAGCCCTGCGCAGCCTACTCGAACTTGCCAGGAGCAGCGTGCATTCCTGAAGTTCTGAAATCCGTCGAATGCGAGATAGTGAACTTTCGCCTAAGAAGCTCGACTTTGCCGATGCCGGCAAAGTCGAGCTTCTCTCGTTCAGTTCACGCTAAACCCCATCTCCGCCTGCGCCCACTGCATGGTGTAGAGCTTGTAGTAGCGGCCGCGGCGGGCCAGCAACTCAGTGTGCGTCCCCTGCTCCACGATCCTGCCGGCGTCGATTACCACGATCTGGTCGGCGTCGATGACCGTGCTCAGCCGGTGCGCGATGACGAAGCTCGACCGGCCGCGCATCAGCGCGCCGAGGCCCTGCTCGATCAGCTTCTCGGTGGTGGTGTCCACGCTGCTGGTCGCCTCGTCCAGGATGAGGATGCGCGGATCGGCCAGCAGGGCGCGCGAAGGAGACCAGTTGCCGCTGGCCGACGCTGAGGTTGACGCCGTTCTCGCCGACCTCCGTTGCGTAGCCCTCCGGCAGACGGCTGATGAACGCATCTGCGCCCACCGAGCGGGCCGCGGCGACCACATCCTCGTCGTCCGCGTCAAGCCGCCCGTAGCGGATGTTGTCCGCAATCGTCCCCGTGAACAGGAAGGTGTCCGCAGGCGATGCTGCTGCGACCGCAGGCTGGCCGTGGTCACGTCGCGCACGTCATAGCCGTCGATGCGCACCGCGCCACCGGTCACGTCGAAGAAGCGCGCCAGCAGCCGGATGACCGTGCTCTTGCCCGCGCCGGTCTCGCCCACCAGCGCGATCCGCTGGCCCGGGCTGGCCATCAGCGACACGCCGCGCAGCACCGGCTCGCCATCCTTGTATGCAAAGACGACGTCGTCGAACTCCACCTGGCCGCGGATTGGCGGCAGCGGCTGGGCAGCCGGGTCGTCCACCAGATCAGGCGCGGTGTCGATCAGGCCGAAGATGCGCTCAGAGGCCGCCATAGTCGCCTGGAAGGTGTTATAGCGCTGCGCCAGGTCGCGGATCGGGTCGAAGAAGCGCTCGACGTAGAGCACGAACGCCACCAGCGTGCCGGCCGTCAGCGCGTCGCCCAGCACCAGCCAACCGCCGACGCCCACCACCAGCGCCGTAGCCAGCGAGCCGATGAAGTCCACACCGGGGAAGAAGATGGCCGTCAGCCGGGCTGCCTCCACGTTGGCGTCGAGATAGGAGTGGTTCAGGTCGTCGAAGTGGCGATAGTTGACCAGCTCGCGGGTGAAGCTCTTGGTGACGCGGATGCCGGAGATCGACTCGTTGAGGTAGCCGTTGATCAGCGCGAGCCGCATGCGCGTCGCCCGGTAGGCCGCGCCACATGCTTGCGCCAGTAGTTGGTCAGCACGATCATCAGCGGCATCACCAGGAAGGTCACCAGCGTCAACTGCCAGTTCAGGCTGAGCATCGCGATCAGGATGCTGACCAGCAGGAAGACCGCCCGCGCCAGGCCCGTGATGGACCAGGTGATGAACTCCTGCATCACGCCCACGTCGCCGATCAGCCGGCTCATCAGCCGCCCGACGCTGTAGTTGTTGTGAAAGTTGAGCGACAGCGCGCAGGTGCTTGAAGAGTTGATGCGCACGTCGGCCACCACCTTGGTACCGACGTACGCCATCAGGCGGATGCGGTAGCGGTTGGTCACCCACCCACCAGCGCGACCGCCAGGAACACCAGCGTCCACGTCCGCAGCCGCTGCATGTCGCCAGCGCGATCCTGGTCGATGGCCTTGCCGATGATCCACGGCCCTGCAACGCTGGCGACCGATGAGATGATCATCATAGCGACCGCGGCGGTAATGCGATTGAGATAGGGCAGGTTGAAGTCGATCAGCCGGCGCACCAGACGGCCGTCGTAGACCTTGCCCAGCACGTCGTCGTCCTGCTCATCGGGCAGCAGGTCCTCCACCAACGCCTCGCCGCAGCCGCGCCTCGTCGCCGCCCTTCAGCGGCGCACCCAACGCCTCGCGAAAGGTGACGTTGTAGCCGTTGTGCCTGTTGTGTCCGTTTTGTCGTGTCATGTGCCGCTCCGTCCGGGTCGGTGAACGGTGATCAGTAGCCAGTTATCAGTTATCAGTCGTCAGTCGTCAGTGGTAGGAATTGATGCGAAGCGCACTGGGAACGGGTTCTGCGACCGGTCACTGATCACTGGCCTCTGATTACTGATCACTGTTCACCGCCTCCAACGCAAGGAACTCTTCCGGTCCGCAGCTGCAGGTCGTAGATGTCGCGGTAGAGTCCGGGCTGCGCCAGCAGCTCGGCGTGGACGCTGCGCTGGACGATGCGCCCGTGGTCCAGCACCAGATCTGGTCGGCGGACTTGAGCGTCAGCAGCCGCTGGGCGATGACGAAGGTCGTGCGTCCCCGCATCAGCGTCTGGTGCGGCCTGCTGGATCAGGTGCTCAGTCTCGGTGTCCACGCTGCTGGTCGAGTCGTCCAGGATCAGAATGCGCGGGTCGTAGAGCAGCGCACGGGCAATGGCGACCCGCTGCTTCTGGCCGCCGCTCAGCGTCACGCCGCGCTCGCCGACGCGGGTGTTGTAGCCGTCCGGGAAGCCGGTGATGAAGTCGTGCGCACAGGCTTTCTTGGCCGCGGCCACGATCTCCGCGTCGGTCGCGTCGGGACGGCCATAGGCGATGTTCTGCCCGATGGTCGCGCTGAACAGGAACGGCTCCTGCAGGACGATGCCGATGCTGGCGCGCAGGCTGTCCAGGGTCACCTCGCGCACATCCAGGCCGTCCACCAGCACCCGGCCGTCCACCGGATCGTAGAAGCGCGGGATCAGGTTGATGACCGACGACTTGCCCGAGCCTGTCGGCCCCATCAACGCGACCGTCTGACCCGGCTGCACGCTGAAGCTGATGTCGTGCAGCACGTTGAGGCCATCGCGGTAGCCAAAGCTGACGCGGTCGAAGGTCACCTGTCCGCGATGCCGGTCCAGCACGCGTGCGTCGGGCCGTTCCTCGATGTCGCTGGGCGTGTCCATGATCTCGAAGACACGGCTGGCGCTCGCGCCTGCGGTGGCGGTCAGGTTGACCAGAAAGCCCAGCCGCTGGACGGGGCCGTTGAGCATCAGCACGTAGGAGATCATCGCAAACAGGGCGCCGACGGTGATCGTGCCGTCCAACGCCAGCGGTCCGCCGAACCACAGCAGCAGGAAGATGCTCAGCGCGATGAGGAAGGTGAAAAACGGCCAGTTGTTGCCCCAGACCATGATCAGCCGCTCGCGCAGCGCAAACCAGTGGTCGTTGTCCTTGTCGAACTTGCGGAACTCGTGCGGCTCGCGGGCAAAGGCCTTGACGACGCGAATGCCGGTCAGGCTCTCCTGCATTACCGTGGACAGCACGCCGAGTTGATCCTGCACCAGCCGCGACAGCGGTCGGACCACCGCGCCGAAGCGCAGCGTGCTGACGATCAGGATCGGGAACGGTATCAGCGCCAGCGCGGCCAACCAGGGGTCCACGGTGAACATCGCCACCGTCACGCCGACCATCAGCAGCAATGTCGCCACCAGCTCCATGAGGCCGATGCCCACGAAGCGCTCCGTCTCGCTGATGTCGCCGGTGGCGCGGCTCATCAGGTCGCCGGTGTGCGCCTTGTCGTGGAAGGCGAATGGCAACTGCTGGACACTGTCGTAGAACTCGTTGCGCAGGTCGTAGGCGACGCGGTAGGTGAGCCACTCGCCGAAGTAGCGCTGGCCGAAGCTGGCAGCGCCGCGCACCACGGCAATGCCAAGGATCACCGCCGCGGCGATGAACAGCGCGGTCGCCTGCCCGCTTTCCAGCCCGCGGTCGATAGCCGTGGCAATCACCAGCGGCACAAAGAGGTTGAGCAGCGTCGCAAAGAACATAGACGCATAGGCCAGCACTGCCTGCCGCCAGTATGGCCGCAGGTATCCGATCAGGCGCCCATAGATGTCGAGCCGTTTCATGGTTGCTTGTCCCGTTTCAAACCCGAAATAAAAGACGACGGGCCGACCTGCCCGTCGTCATCGTTGCGGTGTCGAGCACACAGTCATGTGCATCGTACATCCGTCGCGAGGACTCGCCGTTCCCGGCCGGTGTGCAGACGGCGCGAATGCCACGATCCCACCTGAAAGGCGGGTTCAGTGGACGGCATTGCGTAGAAAGCGATGGGGTCTGCCATAGGTCGGGTTCCTTGTGAAGGTAGAACTGAGTTTACCATATCAATGAACGTGGGTCAAGACCCAATTTGCGTTATCAGCCGTCTCACGCCAGGAGCGCAACAAGCACCAATGGCCCCATAACGGCCACCGCAACACCATAGACGGCATCGAGCCAAACATAGGAACCGATGGCGCCCAAGAAGATGAGCCCGATGATCGGGTACGCGATAAGCTTCACGCCAAGGGGGACGCCGACCGCCGACATTGCAGTGCGCAGCGTCCTGGCATCGCCTGTACTTGGAAACGCGTGCATCGCAATTGAGACGCCAAGCCAGATCAAGAGGAAGTCCACGGGACCGGCGGCCTGGAGCAGAACCACCTGGATCGAGGCCGGCGCCGCGATGATTGCGCCAATCACTGAGTTCACCAGGAACGGACCGATTGCGATCCATATCTGCTGACCCGGTCTGACAGGATGCTCGTGTAGTACGTAACCAGCGGGATTCCCAAACCTGAAATAGCAGACGTCAAGAACCGCTACGCCGAAGATACGACAGAACCACTGATGCGCGATCTCGTGAACGATCACGCCAGGGAATGTGAGTGCCGCAATGATCGGGCCTGGAATGAAGAACATGAATCACCGCGGCAGCTTCTTCATCTGGTCGATCACGTCATTCACCTCACCAACGAGGTCTGAGGACCCCTCGCGCCCCAGGATAGCATCGAAGGCTTCATCCGCCACCTGGTACTGGCCTGCGTGGAAAGCTGCTATGCCCTTGCGGGCAATCGCTAACGTTGAAGACGGGAAGCGCTGCGTGACCCTGGTGTACTCCTCGACGGCAACGGCGTACGCACCTGCTGTTTCAGCGCGCTGTCCACGCTCAAATGCGACACCCGCAGCCAGGGCCGACGGAAAGCGAGCAACCGCGAGCAGAAATGGGATCACCAGCACAAGGGCGGCGAGTCTGATCCAAACCGGGAGCGCCCTGGATGACAGCCGAGCCCGGCAAGCAGCGCACAAGGCGATCGACCTGCCAGGCTCAGCACGGCCCCCACATGAGACGCACACGCTCGGATCGGCGGCATCCGGTGCGCTGTTTGGTGAACTTTCCATGGATGGCTCCGCGCGATCTTGCTCTTGGTAAGGCCTGACCAGTGATTCGCGGGAATGCCGGTCGTCGTATCCCGGCTCAAAGGATTCTTGCGCAAACGTAAGTTCTACCCACTGCCGAGCGCCGTCGTATCGAACCGGACCCGCGTCTGGGGCACCACTTCCATGACCACCGGCAACTCACGCAGTTTGCCCCGCAGCATGGCTTGCAGGTCATCTTCCTTGGGCAGATCTCCCTGGCCCGCAACGACGACCAGCACCGATTCAGGTCCTACGGCAACCGACACCAGCCGGTACTCGCTGCCGTCCAGCCACTCCCTGGTGGCAACAGTGGCACGCTGCTCGACGAAGCTGTTCTGGATGGTCGTGTAGCTGGTGGCCGCCAGCGGGAGAATTATCACCATCAGCAGCACGGCGGCGATGATGACAGAGGTTTGTCTGGCGCGCCGGGAATGCTGTGCGTGGTAGGCGCCGGGGAATCCCATGACAGTAAACATGAAGGCGCCGGTCAGCAGGATCGCCAGGTAGTTGGTGACAAAGAGCAACAGACTACCGGCGGCCAGATCGGGGCGGCCGACGGCCAGCAGGATGCCAACGTTGGCCAGCGGCGGCACCAGCGAGATCGCGATGGCAACCCCCGGCAGCGTGTCGGAAACATCTCTGCGCCCGGTGGCGAAAGCGCCCGCGACCTGTGGCCAGCGCAGCCAACAGATCGAGAAGCCCGGGCGTGGTACGCACCATGATCTGAGTGTTGGCCTCGTAGTTGATCAGCGATCTCATGCCCCATGTGAGCAGAAAGCCCAGTGCAATGGCGGTGATGATGCCCAGAATCGACGTGGTCAGCGAACTCAGGATGATCTTGCGATCCCCGAGGCTGACGCCGAACGCAACGCCCATGATGGGAAGCATGAGCGGCGCGACGATCATTGCGCCGATGACAGTTGCAACAGAGTCGGCCAGCAGACCGAACGTGGCGATGGCCGTAGCCAGGATCAGCAAACTGAAGAACCGCGTCAGCTTGCGTTGTCTTTCAGGCTCCTCGAACAGCAGAGCCTCGCGAACCCGCACGATCTCTTCCTCGTTGACCGCGCTGCCGTGAAGGCGTTCGCCTATTGTGGGCATATATTTCTCGTTGGACTCGCTTTCATGGTTGGTGTGACAGGCGCCGCGCCAGATGGTTGGGGATGCTCCGGCTGCTGAGCCGATCTGGCGCGGGAGAGTAGCTACGCAGCGACCGCACGCAACGCGAGCGGTTCATCGCGCAACACGGAGATCACCTCGGCCGCCAGGTCGTAGCGGCGGAAGGGGGGCATGATGTAGACGCCCTGCACCAGTGGGCGGGTGGCCAGCAGGATCTCGTGGGCGATGGCGACTCCCTCCTGATGAGTTTCGTCCCGGGTCGCAGCCGCATCCATCCTTGCCAGCAGCGGAGCAGGGATGGTGATGCCAGGCACCTCATGATGGATGAAGCGGGCGTGGCGTTCGTTGTAAAGCGGCATCAGGCCCATGAGGATCGGCAGCGGCGGGCGGCCGCCGAAGCGGTCCAGGAAGCGCTCCACGGCCGCCGGGTCGAATACCGGCTGCGACAAGGCGAAGTGCGCGCCGCCGTCCAGCTTCTTGTGCAGCACGCCGATCTCGCGGTCCAGGTCGTCCGCGCCCATGTTCAGCGCGCAGCCGACCACGAATCCTGTCGGCTGGCCAATGGGGTTGCCAGCCTGGTCGGTGCCCCGGTTCAGGTTGTGGTTGATGAGGCGAATCAGGCCCGACGGCACGACATCCTGGGCGTCGCTGGCGTCCGGGTAGTCGCCGATGCGTGGCGGATCGCCCATCACCACGAAGAGGTTGCGCACACCGAGCGCGTGCGCGGCCAGCAGGTCGCCCTGCACCCGCAACAGGTTGCGGCCACGGGTCGGGAAGTGCAGGATCGTCTCGATGCCCACCTGCTGCTGGATCAGGAACGCGCATGCCCACGGACTCATGCGCATCCTGGCCAGCGGGCTGTCGGCGACGTTGAGCACGGTCGCGCCGGCCTGCTTGAGCCGCTGCGCGTGCTCCACGATCGCGGCGGCGTCGATGCCGCGCGGCGGGTGCATCTCGACGGTCACGACGAACTGGCGGCCCAGCGTCTGCGCCAGCTCGGTGGGCGGCGGCGCTTCGCCCTTTTCCGGCTCCCGCAGCGGGGCAAGCCGCGGCAGACGGGCCGGGTCCAACGGTTCGCCGCGCAGCGCGGCGGCCATGGCCGCGGTGTGCTCCGGGGTCGTGCCGCAGCAGCCGCCGATCAGGGCCATGCCGGCCGCGGCCGCCTGGCGGGCGAAGTCGGCAAAGTAGGCCGGGCTGGAGGGGAACATCAATTGGCCGCTCTGGCGGGTCGGATAGCCGGCGTTGGGCTGCACCGAGTAGAGCAGTTTGGGGCAGGCCTGCTGCATACGGCGCGCCACCCGCAGCACCAGCGCCGGGCCGGCGCTGCAGTTGACGCCGGCCGCCGCGACGCCCAGCGAACAGAGCGCGTCGGCCACCTCCTCCGGCGAATGGCCGGCCAGCGTACGCCGCTCCTCGGCAAAGGTCATCTGCGCGACCACGGGCAGGTCGGGGGCGACCTCGCGGGCCGCTTCGACGGCGACGGCCAACTCGTCCAGGTTGACGAAGGTCTCGAAGAGCAGCAGATCGACGCCGCCGGCCGCCAGCGCGCTGATCTGTTCCAGAAACGCGGCACGGGCGGTGGCCTGCGACAGCGGGCCAACCGGCGCCAGCCCTTTGCCCAGCGGGCCGATCGAGCCGGCCACGAACGCCGGCCGGCCGGACTGCACGACGGCGTCGCGCGCCAGCCGCGCCCCGGCGCTGTTGATCTCACCCGCGAGATGGGCCAGATCGTGCTCCTCCAGCTTGACCCGGTTCGCGCCGAAGGTGTTGGTCTCGACCACGTCGGCGCCGGCGGCCAGGTACTCGCCGTGCATGTGCAGGATCAGCTCGGGCCGGCTGAGATTCACCTCGTCCAGGCAGTGGTCCAGCGAGACGCCGGCGGCGTGCAGCAGCGTCCCGGTCGCGCCGTCGCACAGCAGGGGGCCGTTTGCCAGGGCGTCGAGGAAGGCGATAGCTTGTGTCATGGCGGCGATTATAGCACGGTTGGCAGGCGTGTTCAACCCGGAGTTGATCGAGTGGTGAACACCCGGTCTGTATTGACGGTATACGATCACAATGGTAAAATTCCGCTCAAGTCGCCTGCAGAGACTCGGCTTGTGACAGCTTCGGCGGCTTTTCTTCTTCAACTGACATGAAGACTTTCGCTTGGAGTGACGAGAAGAACTTGATTCTCAAAAGGGACCGAGGGGTCTCCTTCGAGGAAATGGTTCTGCATCTTGCAGTCGGCGACGTGCTCGAGATATACGACCATCCCAATCAGGCACGATATCCTGGACAGAAGATATATGCTGTTTCGATTGAGGACTACGTCTATCTTGTGCCATTTGTCGAGACTGAAGACCAAGTGTTCCTAAAGACGATTATTCCGAGCAGGAAGGCAACAAAGCATTATGATATCGGGTCAAATGACTAAGTTCGATCAAGAAGAAACGGAAATCCTGGAAGCATTCGAAACCGGGCAACTTCAGCGCGCGGCGGACGCGGACGACATTTTGAAGCGTCACGGCGAATACGCGGCAGCCGCGTTGCGTCGCGACGAGCGTATTGATGTACGCTTAACTTCGCGCGATCTGCGCAGACTACAGAAGCGTGCCCTGGAAGAAGGGATTCCGGCTCAGACGCTCGCGGCAAGCATCATCCATAAGTACGTTGAAGGCATGCTACATGAAACCGGCTAGCAGACGTGCCTGCTGCGATGAGGTTCGGTGACGATTCGTTGAGGAGAACAACCATGAGCATTATGGATATGCAAACGACCGCTGCATCTGCTTTTGAACTCTGGCAGGCTCAGGCGATGGAAACCCGCCAGCGCGTGTGGGGCGATGTGCCCGACGAGAAGTGGAACGACTGGCGCTGGCAGCTCAGCCACCGGCTGAACTCGCTGGAAGAGCTGAGCCAGGTGCTGGAGCTGACCGACGAGGAGGTCGAGGGCCTGTCCGCACCCGACAAGTTCCGCGTCGACGTTACGCCCTACTTCGCCACGCTGATGGACCCCACCGACCCACGCTGCCCGGTGCGCCGCCAGGTCATGCCGCTGGGCCGCGAGCTGCGCGCCTTCACATCGATGATGGAGGACTCGCTGGCCGAGGACGCCCATTCGCCCGTGCCCGGTCTCGTCCATCGCTACCCTGACCGCGTGCTGATGCTTGTCACCACCCAGTGCGCCAGCTATTGCCGCTACTGCACCCGCAGCCGCATCGTCGGCGACTCGTCGGCCAACTTCAGCCGCAAGGAGCACGAGGCGCAGCTCGACTACATCCGCCGCACGCCCCAGGTCCGCGACGTGCTGATCAGCGGCGGCGACGGGCTGACCATGACGCCCAAGATCCTCGACCGGCTCCTGGGCGACCTGCGGGCGATCCCGCACGTCGAGATCGTGCGCATCGGCTCGCGCGTGCCGGTTTTCCTGCCGCAGCGCATCGACGACGAGTTCTGCGCCATGATCCGCAAGTACCACCCACTGTGGATCAACATCCACGTCAACCATCCGCGCGAGATCACGCCGGAGCTGCGGGCGGCGTGCAACAAGCTGGCCGACGCGGGCGTGCCGCTGGGCAACCAGAGCGTGCTGCTGGCCGGCGTCAACGACTCGGTCCACATCCAGCGCCTGCTGGTCCACGAGCTGGTCAAGATGCGCGTCCGGCCCTACTACCTCTACCAGTGTGACCTGGTGGAGGGCGCCGGCCACTTCCGCACCAGCGTGTCCAAGGGCATCGAAATCATCGAAGGGCTGCGCGGCCATACCAGCGGCTACGCGGTGCCAACCTTCGTGGTGGATGCGCCCGGCGGCGGCGGCAAGATACCGGTGATGCCCAACTACGTGCTCAGCCAGGCGCCCGGCAAGGTCGTCCTGCGCAACTACGAGGGGTTCATCACCACCTACACCGAGCCGCTGGACTACGACCCGCTGGAGATTCGCCATCTGGAGAGCCAGATCCCGCGCCGCGTCGAGGCGGGTCAGGAGGGCGTCTCCAGCCTGCTGGAAGGCAAGCGGTTTGCCATCCGTCCCCAGGGCTTTGACGCGACCCACGCCCGCGGCGGCGAGATGCATCGCCTGCGCGCCGACAGCAGCAAGTGGCAGCCGTTCCTGGTCGGCGAGACCGTGGAAGGAACGCCGGCCATCGAGCAGCCCATGCAGAACGGTGAGAGCGACCAGGTTCCGTAGTCTTCAGGGTGACGAAGTTTTTCGCCTTGCGGGCACCCCACCCGCGGAGTGAGATAAGTCGTCAACAAACCCGAATGCACGTGAGTGCATGAAGTCGCAAAGTTTTGCCCGAACCAGCATCCTCAAAGGAAACCCAGAAATGCGTGTCGCAGTTCTTGCCAATCTGAAGAAAAACGCCCCCAGGTGGGAAGGGATGTCGCCCGACCAGTGGGACGATCTCGACTCCGAGGAGACGATCAACGCTATCGTCGATGGCCTGCGACAGGGCGGCCATGAGGCGGAGTTCCTCGAGGCCGACCTGAGCCTGATCGAGACGCTGCCCAAATACCAGCCTGAGATATGTTTCAACATCGCCGAGGGACACTGGGGCGACAGCCGCGAGTCGCAGGTGCCTTCGCTGCTGGAGATGTTGCGCATCCCGTACACCGGGTCGCGCGTCCTGGCGCTGGCGCTGGCGCTGGACAAGCCGATGACGAAGCGTATCCTGCACTTTCATGAGCTGCCGACCCCGGCCTTCCAGAGCTTCGAGCGGTTCGACGAACCGTTGGACCCCGACATGACGTTCCCGATGTTCGTCAAGCCCAGCCGCGAGGGCACCGGCATGGGCGTCAGCGCGGCCTCCATCGTGCACAACGAGCTGGAACTGCGCCGCCAGATCAAGGAGATCCACGAGCGCTACAGCCAACCGGCGCTGGTGGAGCATTACGTCGACGGGCGCGAGATCACCGTCGGCGTGGTAGGCAACCTGCGCGGTCCGGTCGCCAAACGGATGCCCAGCGACGAGGACGCACCGCGCGTGATGGCGGGGCTGCATTTCCTGCCGCCGCTGGAGGTCGATCTGGCGCGCTACCCCGACGAAGAAGCGGGCCTCTACACCGGCCGCGTCAAGACCGAACTGGCCGACGACTTCTACTACCTCTGCCCCGCGCCGCTCGATGAGGAACTGTTGGCCGACCTGAACTGGTACACTGCCGCCGTGTTCCGCGTGCTGGGCTGCCGGGATGTGGCGCGCGTCGACTTTCGCCTCGACCGCAACGACAACAACAAGCCATACGTCCTGGAGATCAACCCGCTGCCCGGCCTGAACCCCCGCATCAGCGACCTGGTCATCGAGGCGCGCGCTGAAGGCGTCAGCCACGCCGAGCTGATCAACACGATCCTGCTGCACGCGGCCGTGCGCCAGAAGCTGTTGCCGCGCGGCATGGCGCTGGAGTGGCCCGCTGTGCAACTGCCAGCCCGCGAGATCTGGTAACCGGGCGGTCAGAAGCGCTGCCAGGCCGGCCCGAATTTTCCGGCAAGACTTCGGGCTGTGCCGGCGCTTTGCTCAGCAAAGAGAGCATCCTCAGACGCTTGCCCACAGGTGCAAGCGTCTGAGGATGTCAACCGCGATCACCACCCCCGATCGTGGCAAACCGTACAAAATTCCTATTGCTCCCCGCACCGTTCTGTAATACGCTGGGATTGCAGACCTAGTACCTGCCGCAGCAAGCCCCTGCCAACGCCGCGTTCAATACCGGCTTGATTGCCACCGTGACAACACGGTGCATCGTCACGCCATTTGTGCCCGCGGATCAGGGCGCTTGCGCCTGTTTGGCCATTTCCCAGGAGTAGATGAATGATGAATGCCTACACCAAGCCGTTGGCAGTCGCTGTCGCGGCTCTGATCGTGTTGTTCGCCGCGCTAATCCAACCGAACGCGGCACATGCCGACGCATGCACACCCGTTAGCGCGGGTGAGCTGTGTGTCAACGCCCCGGGCGGCGCGCCGTCCACCCAGTGCCAGGAGCTGGCAAGCTATCTGGTGGAGTTTCAGCAGGTCGCCTGCGGCCTTACCGTGCCCGACCCCGGCTACTACCCAAACTACGCGGCCAGCCTGACCTTCGCCAACAGCAATATGGGACCGGACCTGTTGACCCCGTGGAACATGCAAAACCTGGAGGTTGAGCTGGACCGGTTGACAGAAATCGGTGTCAACACGATCAACGTCAGCATCGGCTATCCGCTGCTGACACCGGCGTTCCACACGTACCTGGCCAGCGTCAACAGCAGCTACGACAAGACCGTCGAAGACTACGTCGATTTCTACGCCGCGGCGATCGCAAAGATTCGAGCGCGGTCTGCGCGTCCAGATCGAACACGGCATCATGCTGCCCGGCTTTTCCTCGGTGAGCCCGTCCCCGTATTTCGACACCCTCAAGGCGATGGGGCTAAGCGAGACCCGACAACGACACATGGACGAGCGAGTGCAGGAGAGCCTGACCATTCTGACCGAACTGGCCCCCGACTCGCTGACCCTGCTAAACGAACCGGAAACGTACAACGAGGCGTTCGGCCCAATCCAGGGCGAGCCGCTGGCCACGCCGGCGCAATGGCAGGCGTATCTCGACGACGTAGTCAGTCTCTTCCCCGCCCACAGCAGCAGGCTGGGCGCGGGCGCGGTGTCTGGGAAGACGAGGAGTACATCGACCTCTTCGCCCCCATGGCGGCGCTTGACTTCATCGACTTGCACATCTTCCCGGCCAGGAGCACGCAGATCAACTACTTTGATGAAGTGCTGGCACGCAGCGATCTGGTAAGTTCGTACGACTCCAGCAAGACCATCACGCTCGGCCAGGCCTGGCTCTACAAGGCGACGGCCGACGAACTCGCCGCAATAGGCGTGATTTCTCCCGAAGTGCTTTCCCGCGATGTGTTCAGCTACTGGCAGCCCCTTGACTCGACGTTCCTGGAATTGTTCAACCAGGTGGCGCGGGCCAAACAGTTCGAGACGATCACACCCTGGGGGACCTGGTACTTCTTTTCTTACCTGGATTACCGCAGGCAGCCGGCATGACACCGGCCCAGCGCAACCTGGCAAACCAGACCGCGCCTACAACAACATGGTCAACGGCGTCATGACCGGGACGGGCGATACCTACGAGGATATCGCGATGGCGACCAACATCCTGGTGGTCACCGGCATCAGTCCCAGCCACGGGCCGCAGTCCGGTCCAGGCGCCACCCAGAGCGTTACCGTTAGCGGCAGAACTTCCTGCCCGGCAGCAACACAACAGTGAAGTTCGGCAACACACCCGCCACGGACGTGGTCGTAGTCGATGCCAACACGATCACAGCGACCTCGCCCGCTGGCGCAGGTGTCGTGGGAATCACCGTCGAAAGCCCGGACGGCCGTGTGCGCACCAAACCTGACGCCTACAGCTACGACGTGCCGCCGACCATCAGCACGGTCACCCCGACAGGGGCAGAGAGACCGGCAACATGTTCGTCAGAATCGACGGCCTGAACTTCGTTGCCGGCTCCACCAGTACCCAGGTGCACTTCGGCGGCATCCCGGCCACCCAGGTTACTGTCTACGCCACGGCCATCACAGCTTACACGCCGGCCGGCGTAGGGCTGGGCACGGTCGATGTGACGGTAACCAACCCGGACCAGCAGACGGCCGTGTTGGCCGACGGCTACACCTTCGTGCCCCCGCCCTCCGTGCTGTCGGTGTCGCCCAACTCCGGCACGTCCAACGGCGGTACGCCGGTGACGATCACTGGCCAGGGGTTCACGCCCGGCGTACCGGGAACCCGGGTGGTTATCGGCCAGTTGGAGGCAACCAACGTCAACGTGATCAGCAGCACCCAGATCCAGGCCGTTACGCCGATGGGGAACGGAACCGGCAAGGTCCTGGTGATGAACCCCGACTACCAGACCGGCCAGTTGCTGAACGCCTATACCTTCATCTATCCGCCGACCATCATGCAGGGTATTCCGACGATCGGCGTCCTGGCCGGCGGCAGCACGGTCTGGCTGGGCGGATACGGGTTCCAGCAAGGTGCAACAGTCAGGTTCGGCACCACCCCGGCAACCATTCAGTCGATCACGCCCAACCTGATCACGCTGACCGCGCCTCCCGGAAGTGGGCAGGTCCAGATAAGAGTCACCAATCCTGACGGCCAGCAGGGCACCACGCCGTACACCTACAGCGCCACGCCCCCGCCGGTCATTGTCCTGCTGACCCCCACCCACGGGCCGGCCAGCGGCGGCACGCGGGTCTACATCTATGGCCAGAACTTCGTACCCGGCTCGACCAGCACGACGGTCAGGTTCGGCTCGACGCCGGCAACCTCGGTGGCCGTGTTGACGCCGAACTGGGTGCAGGCCGATGCGCCGCCCGGCGCCGGCGCGGTGCGCATCACCGTGACAAATCCTGACGGCCAGTCGGCGCTGTCAAACGGGTCCTATCTCTACGAGTGATCCGGGCTGCAGACAAAACACCTCCCGGATGGCGTCATCCGGGAGGACATACTTCCACCACTATCAGGGGCAACAAATTGCCCTGTTTTGCGTTCAGCACTTGCCCGCGCAGCGGGGCGCCCACGGCCGGGTCGTCAAGAGGAGCCATTGGCGGCCTGGCCGTGTTCTTCTTCGGCGCTGCCCGCCTCCTGTGATACCTGGGAGCCGCCGCCCGCGGGAACCGTTGCCGCGGCGTGAGAGCGGAGGTTGGTTGCCGGCCGCATGAGCCAGGCGAACAGGGGCGACAGCCAGCTGTAGATCTTGCGAACCAGCAAGCCTATCGGGTGGAGCGCGATATCGAACACGCGGTTGACGAACCTCATGAAGCCGCCGATCAGGTGAAAGACCGGGCGGAGGACCCGCTGAAGGATCGACGAGTGGGCATACAACACAGCAAAGCCGAGAATGCCTACCGAGGTGGCAAACTGGATCCACTCGATGTTGTTCTCTATCACCACCGGGTAGTGATACAGGTGAAGCTGGTCGATGAGAATGTCTTCCGAGAAAAGGCGCAGCCCGATGACCAGCACCAGCACATACGCCGCCGGCGCCAGGATCGGCTCGCGCCCGATTAGCTTGGTGAAGATGCCTGCGGCGAAACGCATCGTCACGATGCCCAGCGCGACGCCGAGCATGACCACCAGAATATGGCTCGACAACGTTACGGCCACCACCACGTTGTCCAGACTGAAGGCCAGGTCGGCCACTTCAACGGCCAGCACAATGCGCCAGAAAGACCCCGCCGCGGACCTGACGGCCACCATGTCGTCGGTTGGATCGTCAGGTGTCTTGTCGGCATACGCTGGCAGATGGCTGAAAGCCAGCTTGATCAGGTACAGCGCGCCGATCAGTCGCAACCACAGGTTCTGAATGATAAAGCTGGCGATGACCAGCATGATTGCTCTGCCGAAATACGCTCCCAGCAAACCCACTTTGAGCGCCGCCGACTGCTGGTTGCCAAGCACCCGATCTGTGAAGGGTTGCAGGAAATGCAGCGCCTTGGGATACGGCACCGGTTTGTCGTCGGGCAACACCGACACCATCGCGCCCAGAACGGCCGCGTTGTCGATGGACAAAATCCCTTCCAGGAAGATCAGTTGGATAACAATTGTAACAAAGGAAAGATCGATAGTCATGAAGTTTTCTGTAGTAGAAGTCGAGCAGTTGCGCCTCAGAAAGATTATACCGGTATCCAATGAAACTACAAAGGACTCCGAAAGCGGGAACCTGCGCGCTGTCCCGCGGTGATTTGTCCTGACTTCTGGACTCACAGTACAATTGTTCGGTGTGAACAACACCGCAAGACGATAACTGAAAGGGACACGATGACGACCAACGGACATTACCCACAAGTCGATCCGCTGGATTGGGACTCCATCCAGCCGTATGTCGATGTACTGCTGGCCGGCGAACTCGACCGTGAGTCCGCGGCCGCGTGGCTGCAACGCTGGAGCAACCTGAACGCGGTCATCCAGGAGGCCGGCGCCCAGATCTACCGCGCCGTGACCGAGAACACCGCCGACGAGGCTGCCGAGCAGCGCTTCAACCACTTCGTCGAGGTCATCCTCCCCCAGATGCGCATTGCCGAGCAGTCGCTCAAACAGAAGCTGCTGGCCGTGACTGATAGCCCGACCGCCGACAACACCGCCGTGCTGATGCTTCGTTTCCGCACCGAGGCCGAGATCTTCCGCGAGGAAAACGTCGCCATCGAGAGCAAGCTGGACGTCCTGGGCAACCAATACAACAAGATCGCCGGCGCGCTGACCGTCGAGTGGCAGGGCGAAGAGATCACGATTCCCAAAGCCTGGAGCCTGCTGGAGGAGCCTGACCGCGCCACACGGCAAGCCGTCTGGCGGAAGATGATGGACTCCTTCCTTGCCGAACGCGGGTCTCTGAACGAGCTGTACCTGGAGATGCTGCCGCTGCGCCGCCAACTGGCGTCCAACGCGGGCTTTGCCAGCTACCGTGACCTGCGCTGGCTGCAGATGGCTCGTTTCGACTACACACCGGCGGACTGTTTCACCTTCCACGACGCGATCGAGGCCGAGGTGGTGCCGCTTGCCAGCCAGATCTACCGCGACCTGGAGGCCCGGCTGGGCATCGACACCATGCGGCCGTGGGATACGGATGCCGACCCGCACGGCCAGCCGCTGCGCCCATTCGACGATGTGGCTGAGCTGGAAGCCGGCGGGCAGCGCATCTTCGACCGGGTGGACCCGGAGTTAGGCGGCCAGTTCCGCACCATGCGCGACGGCTATCTCGACCTTGCGGCGCGGGCCAACAAGGCGCCGGGCGGCTATTGCACCGGCTTCCCGGTCAGCGGCCGCCCGTACATCTTCATGAACGCCGTCGGCACCCACGACAACGTGGCCACGCTGCTGCACGAGGGCGGCCACGCGTTCCACTTCATGGAGTCGCAGCAGCAGCAGCGGTTGATCTGGAACTACGACGGGCCGATGGAGTTCTGCGAGGTCGCATCGATGTCGATGGAACTGCTGAGCGCACCCTACCTGGCCCGCGACCAAGGCGGGTTCTACAGCGATGCCGAGGCCCGCCGCGCCTATGCCGACCAACTGCGCAAGACGGTGCTCTTCTTCCCTTACATGGCGGTGGTGGACGCCTTCCAGCACTGGGTCTACGCGGAGGCGCCGCAGTCGGTGACAGCCGCGGACATGGATCGCCGCTGGCGCGAGCTAACCGGCCGCTTCATGCCCGGTGTGAACTGGGACGGCTTGCAGCAGGAGATGGAGACCGGCTGGCACCGCAAAGGACACATCTTCGATTCGCCCTTCTACTACATCGAGTATGGTCTCGCCCAGATTGGGGCGCTGCAGGTCTGGCGCAACGCGCTGGCTGACCAGAAGCATGCGGTGGCAGCCTACCGGTCCGCGCTGGCGCTGGGCTACACCCGCTCGCTGCCAGAGTTGTTTGCGGCAGCAGGGGCGCGCTTCGCCTTCGACCGCAGCACCGTGGGCCAGCTCATGGCGCTGATCCAGGAACAACTGGCGCTTCTGGACGCCTGATGAGACGACATGACGTGCCGGGGACTTGCGGCAAGTCCCCGGCACGTCATCTCCCGTTGAGATATCCCGTGGCCCGCAAAACCACCGGCAAGAAGAAACAGCCTGCCAGGCACGGCTCCGCGCCAGCAACATGTGGAGCGTTTTCAACGTCGCCTGTTGTTGCTGCTGGTCGCAATCGTGGCCGTCATCGGATTGCTAACCTGGGGCAACGGGCAGCGCAGCCAGGCTGAACGCTGGCTGGACGACTGGCTCAATCGCCCGCAAGCTGCCAGCGCCGTGTCCGGACTGCGCATCGGCATCCTGGTGGGCCACAAGGGCTACGACCCGGGGCGATCTGCGACGACGGCCTGAGCGAAGGCGCAACGGTAGAGGCGATTGCCGAGCGCGGCCGACCGGCTGCGCCGGCTGGGCGCCGACGTTGACTTGCTGGCCGAGTACGACGACCGGCTGAACGGCTACCAGGCCGACGCGCTGGTCTCCATCCACGCCGACTCGTGCATCGACCGCAGCGGATTCAAGGTCGCCCGTTCGGACACCAGCGTTATCCCCGATGTCGAGGACCGATTGGTCGGCTGCCTGATGCAGAGCTATGGGGATGCCACCGGACTTGGCTTCGACTCGAACAGCATCACGCCTGACATGACACAATACCATGCCTTCAAGCGCGTCGCGTCCGCGACCCCGTCGGCGATCATTGAGGTCGGGTTTTTGGGCGGCGACGCCGGTGTCATCGTTCGCCAGCCCGCGCTGCCAGCCCGCGGCATCGCCAACGGCATCGTGTGCTTCCTGGAAGGGCAGCAGTAGCCGTTCATCGCCGGCGGTTTTCAGTGCAAAAACAGGCCCCGCACGTCGGCAAGCGACGTACGGGGCCTTTCCTGTCGAACTCCTCCTTTTCGACACGAGACTACTATCCAGGTAGGACTGACGGTCCTTGTTTTGCGGCTGAGATGCAACTATGCTTCGGTAGCTCCGTTCGACGATCGGGGCTGTCGTCCTGGACCATCAGCCGGTTCAGATGGCGACCATGCCCGCGGCGGGCTGATGGTTCTTGACGCCGATGCCGAAGATCAACAGGTCAACGACCTGCTCCAGCCGCTCCGCCAGGTCGAAACCGAAGTCCTCCTGGCACCAGATGACCAGTTGCTGGTAGTAGAGTCCTTCGATCATTTGCGCCACAAGTTCGGGATCAGCGGCGGGATGGATCTCGCCGGTTCGTTGGCCGCGGCGAATCAACAAGGCGATCAACACCTGAAAGCCAAAGCGCCGTCCCTCGGCAGGCGGAGCCATGTGGGTGATCTTCATTGCCTTGTCCACCGCCAACCGCACCAAGTCGCGATCGTCGTGCAGGCTCAACGCCAGTGTGCGCAGCAACAGCTTAAGCGCTGCCACTGCTGACCGTTCCTCCGAAAGCTGCCGGCCGGTGCCGTTGTTCAGGGCGCTGCCCAGCCGGCTCATCTGCCGTTCACCGATGTACAGCAGGACATCTTCCTTGGTAGGAAAGTAGTTAAAGAACGTTCCCTTGGCGACGCCGGCCGCCTGCGTGATCTCTTCTACCCGCGTGTCGTCAAAGCCCTGGCGCCGAAACAGGTCCATAGCCACAGAATAAAGGTCTTCTTTGCGTTGATGCTTGTTCGCTTGTCGTTTGCCTGGTAGGTGCTGCATTGTATGTTTCCGTTGAACGTGCTGGCAGGTCTATATTCGATCTTCGTTGGTTCACTTCGTCTTAATCTATGACGCAAAAAACGAAAAAAGGTCGCGCGTTGTCGCGGAGAGAATGCAAACGATCGAGCTTCTCAACCCGTGACGCACACCAACAACTCTGCGCACGTCTATGCGGAGAGTCTACCTGCCTCGGTCTTCGATTGTTGTCTTACCAGGATGGGGGCAATGTTGTAATGCAATACTGGTACTTAGGAGCCAGTATATCACATCGACGCGGCGGTTTCAAGTGCAAGAGCAGTGTTTTTTTGGAACTCCACAAAAAACGCCGGCTTACGGACAAAAGATACGGAGTATGCTACAGATCAAAGCTCTGCCCGCGCTCAGGAATCTCAATGTTGCGCACGTCCAGCCGGTAGATCTGCCCGCTGAGCGCGGTCGCAGAGTCCAATTCGCCGTGCACCAGAAACACCTTCTGCAGACGCTCCCGATTGATGGGACGCACCCACTCCAGCAGCTCCTGGCTGTCTGCGTGCGCGCTGTAGCCGTTGATCGCTTCGACGCGGGCGCGGACGTCGTACTCTTCACCGAAGATGCGCACCCGCCGGTCGCCGTCCCGAATGCGGCGTCCCAGGGTGTGCTCAGCCTGAAAGCCGGAGAACAGAATGGTGTTGTCGCTGTCCTCGATGTTGTTCTTGAGGTGGTGCAGGATGCGTCCCGACTCGCACATGCCCGAGGCGCTGATGATGACTGCCGAATCGTGCAGGAAGTTGAGCGCCTTGGAGTCCTCCACGTCACGGATATAGCGCATACGGCTGAAGCCAAAGGGGTCTCGTTGGTGTTCCATCAGCGCCAGAGTTTCGCTGTCGTAACACTCGGGATGGGTGCGGAAGATCTCGGTCACATCAACGGCCAGCGGGCTGTCCACAAAGATGTCCATCGCCGGAATCTTCTGTGCGTTGCTCAGGACGTGCAGGTTGTAGACCAACTCCTGGGTGCGCCCGACGGCGAAAGAGGGAATGATCACCTTGCCCCGCTTCTTGTAGGTCTCGTTCACCACCCGACGCAGCATCTGTTGCGCCTCGTCGCGTGTCTCGTGACGACGATTGCCATAGGTGGACTCCATGATCAGGAAGTCCGCCTCGCTCACGGTCTCGGGGTCGTTGATGATTGCCATCCCTGGCCGGCCCAAGTCGCCGGAGAGGACCAGTCGCCGCGGCTCAGATCCCTCGGTGATGTCCAGCACGACGGTGGCCGAGCCGAGAATATGGCCCGCGTCAAGAAACTGGCAGCGGACGCCGGGCGCAACCAAAAACGAGCGCCGGTAGCCGACGGTGATGAACTGGCGCACAGCCTCTACGGCGTCGAGACGGGTGTAGAGCGGCTCAACGGGGGGCAGGCCATCGCGCACACGCTTGCGATTGATATACTCCGCGTCCTGGGTCTGGATGTGTCCGCTGTCTTGCAGCATGGCGACAGACAGATCGCGCGTGGCAGGCGTGCTCCAGATCGAGTTCTTGAACCCCTGTTTGACCAGATTGGGCAGATTGCCCGAATGGTCGATGTGGGCATGGGACAGAATGACGGCGTCAATGGATGCAGGATCGAAGGGGAAGTTCAGATTGCGCTCGTAGGTTAGCTGGCGTCTTCCCTGAAACAGTCCACAATCCAGCAGCACTCGCTGGCCGTTCACCTCCAGCAGGTGCATGGATCCGGTAACGGTCCTCGCCGCACCCCAGAACGTTAGCTTCATCGTGTCTCCTTTGCCTCTCCTGTCAGTCGAGGCGCGCGAGCAGGTCGAGTATATCTGCCCCGTAGTCCTGAACCTTCCACGGCCCCATGGCCCCGGTGGCGGCCAGTTGCTGCAGGCTGGCAGGCGTCTCGCGGGCGACAATCATCAACTGGTCGTTGGTAAGCACCACGTCCGGGTCAACGCCGCGCTGCTGGGCACGCTCGGTGCGCCACCTGCGCAGAGCGTCGTAGCGCACTGAGATCCTGGGGTCCGGCCGCCCGTTGCCACCGCTGGGGCGCCTGAAAACGGGAGGCGACGCATGCTTGCCCCGTTTGACAGCGGACAGGATGCCTGGGCCGTAGCGCCGGGATATCGAAGCCGCCAGGCTGGCTTTCTTGCCAAGCTCGGCCGGCGTTTCTGGCTGTGTGGTCGCCACGCGGATCATGGCCCGATTGTCGAAGACCTTGAACGGCGGGCGATCCTCGCGGCTTGCCTGCTGGTCACGGAAGATGTACAACTCGCGCAGCACAGCCATTTCCTGAGGTGCAAGATCGCGCGCGCCGGGAACGCTCCAGAAGCCCTCGGGGTCGAAATCCTTGGCCTGATACTCCAGCAACGGCAGGCGATCGAAGCTCTCCTGAGCCTCCTCCCAACGGCCGCGCTGCCGCAACTCAGCCTCTTGTCTTTCCTTCAACTCGGGCAGGAAGAAGGTGTCCAACTGGGCGTAGGCCAGTTGTTGGCTGTCCAGCGGCCGCTTGCCCCAGTTGGTGCGCTGCATCTTTTTGTCCAGCGTGACGCCGTACAAATTCTCGAGGATCGCAGCCAGGCCGGCATGCTGCCACCCCAGAATGCGCGCGGCAATCATCGTATCGAAGATGTTGGCAAAGGAGAACCCGAAGTCCCGCTTTAGCCCCAGGATGTCGTTCTCCGCGGCGTGGAAGATCTTTTGACAGGATGGGTCTGCGAAGATCTCGTCCAGCGGATCCACATCCAGGACGATCGGGTCGATCACGTAGTCAGCCCCCGGGAAGGAGACCTGGATCAGGCAGATGCGCGGATAGTAGGCGAAAAGGCTGTTGCTTTCTGTGTCCACGGCGATAATCTGCTCGCCGCGGGCAGCCTCCATAAACTGCGCCAGGCCCGCTGCCGTGGTGACGAAGGTGGCCTGTGGCGCAGAGTGCGGCCCGTACCCGGCTTCGCGGCCGCGCTTGCCCGGATTTCAGTGTTGTTCATTGTTCGTTGATGTCTGCTCAGCAAACAGGGCTGTTAGCCCTGAACTCTGCAAAGGACGCGTCTAATAATGGTCTGTCGGTGCTGGCTCGGTCATGAGACCAGCCAGAGTGGTAACGCAAATCTGGACGCGTCCTAAAGATAGCCCCGCCGGCGGAAATAGAGCAGCATGCCGCCGGCAACCAGAGCCATAAAGCCGACGATGACGAAGAAGCCATAGGGCGTGTTGGCAGCCGGCAGCCACTCCAGGTTCATGCCGTAGATGCCCGAGATGAGCGTCAACGGCAGCATGACCACGCTGATAACCGTCAGCACCCGCATCACGTCGTTGATGCGGTAGGAGGTGACCGAGTCGGAGGTCTCGCTCAACCCCTCGATCACCTCGCGGTAATCTTCGAGGATGTCCCACGCCCTGGAAAAGCCGTCGGCGATGTCGCCAAAGTAGACGTCCAACTCTTCCTGGATGAAGGCGCGCTCTTTGCGCTCCAGGTTGCTGACGATGGCGATCTGCGGCTTGACCACCCGCCGCAGCGCAATGATATCCCGGCGAATCAACGAAATTGACTGCACGATGCCGCGCATGTCGTTGGTGAACATCTGCTCTTCAACGTCGCGAATCTTGACGTCCAGCTTGCGCAGCATCGCGAAGTTGTGGTCCACCATGCCGTCAAGAATCGAGTAAAGCAGACGCCCCGCGCCGCAGCCCAGATGCTTGGATCGGGCAATCCCGTCGTCATGGCAGGCTGCAAACAGATTGTCAAGCGGTTTGAGGCGTCCGTCGTGAATGGTAATCAGGAAGCCCGCGCCGATGAAGAAATCGACCTCGCTGGACCGCGTGACCTGGCGCGTGTCGTCGTATACGGGAAAGTGCATGACGATGAAAAGATAGTCGTCATACTCGTCGATTTTTGGGCGCTCAATCTGGCTGAGAACGTCTTCCAGATCCAACGGATGAAACGCGTAGTGTTTGCGCAGATATGCCACATCGTCCGGCACCGGGTTGATGATATTCACCCATGTCATGCGCTGATAGGTAACGGCTGCAACGCTCATAAGGGTCTTTCTGCGCGTTCATACGTGTTTCGAAAGGAGTTCTTGACGCCGGATCTGGCGAGATCATGGCATGCCCGGGCAGTGGGCATGTGAGTTTGAGAGTGTGATTATTATGCCCGCGTTCCAGACAGATGTCAATTGACGCAGACGTTTGACTTATGCCATTCCCTGCGATACAATGCACAATCAACCGAGCAGGCGCCAAGATGGCGCTTTTGGCAAGTCCGTCCCCGGTGGCCAAAGCGTCTTGGTGGAGTCTGCGGTTCCTTGCGAATCACAGACTCTTTTTTTGTTGCCCGGCCCATTCTCATCCCGTTGCCGACTCCAGAATCAAGCCGCGTCCGTGTCGCATCGATACGCGTCTCCGGCTTGTGCAACGACGTCGGCGTTACCAACTCATTCCCTGGAGGTAGAAGAATCCAATGTCAATGATGCAACTCACAGCGGCCGAGACCATCTCCGTTTGGGTGGTCTTGGTCATAGCCCTGGTCGGTTTGGGCTATGCCATCTTCCTGCGTCGTCAAGTTCTGGCGCAGCCTACCGGCACCTCTGCCATGATGAACGTTTGGGAGGCCATCCGCACCGGTGCAGATGCATATCTCGGACGGCAGTTGCGTTCCATTCTTCCGTTCATCGCTATTTTGACGGTTGCTCTCTTCCTGAGTGTATACATCGTGCCGCCAACAGTGGAGGCACATGAACGCTTTCCCACCCTGTCTGACCAGCAATTGCAGTTAGTTATCGGGTTTGGCCGGGCCGGCGCGTTCGTCATGGGCGCCCTCTTCAGCCTGATCGTCGGCCAGGTCGGCATGCGGATGGCTGTGCAGGCCAACGTCCGCGTTGCCCAGGCGGCCCGCAGCAGCTTCAACGGCGCGCTGCGCATCGCCTATCGGGCAGGCACCGTCACCGGCATGCTAACCGACGGCCTCGGCTTGTTCGGCGGCACCATTATCTTCATCATCTTCGGGGTGGCTGCGCCTGATGCCTTGCTGGGCTTTGGCTTCGGCGGCACGCTGCTGGCGCTCTTCATGCGCGTTGGCGGCGGCATCTACACCAAGGCCGCCGATGTGGGCGCGGACCTGGTGGGCAAGGTAGAGCAGGACCTGCCCGAGGACGACCCCCGCAATGCTGCCGTCATTGCCGACCTGGTAGGCGACAACGTCGGCGACTGCGCCGGCATGGCCGCCGACATCTTCGAGAGCTACGAAGTCACCATCGTCTCCGCCCTTATCCTTGGTCTGGCGCTGCGCAGCCTGACAGGCAACAACGAGTGGCTGATCTACCCGTTGCTGGTGCGAGGCATCGGCGTGCTTTCCTCGATTTTTGGCACCTATATCGTCAAGAGCGACCCGGGCATGTCGGGCGACGCTATGTCGGCCATCTTCCGGGGCTTCCTGACCTCCGCTGCCATCTCGACGGTGCTGTTCGGCATCGTCGCGTTCATTTACATGCGCGGCGTGCCCGGCGGCTGGGTGCGGCCTTTCCTGGCAACCGCCGCCGGTGTGCTGCTCGCCATCGTGATCGATCGCCTCACGGACCACTTTACCGGTACCGAAGGCACACCCGTGCTGGAGATCAAGCGTGGCCATGACACCGGCCCGGCGACTACCATTCTGGCCGGCCTGGGCGTCGGCATGGAAGCAGCCGTGTATGCGACGCTGGTGATCGCAGGCGCGATCCTGGCCTCGATCCTGATCTATCAGGGCGTGAGCGATGTGCCCGTCGAGCAGTTTGCCTACGTGCTCTACGGCGTAGCCCTGACCGGCATCGGCATGTTGACGTTGACCGGCAACAACGTTGCAATGGACTCGTTTGGTCCCATCGCCGACAACGCCAACGGCATCGGCGAGATGGCCGACCTGGAGCCGGAAGCGCGCCAGATCATGGCCGACCTGGACGCCGTCGGCAACACCACCAAGGCCATCACCAAGGGTATCGCCATCGGCTCGGCGGTCATCGCGGCCGTCGCCCTGTTCGGCTCGTTCCTCACGGACGTCAGCCGGGTCGATGCTGAAGTGTTGGCTCAGGGTATTCGTGTTTCGGTGCCCATCGTCTTTGTCGGCTTCCTGATCGGCGGCACCATACCATGGCTCTTCTCCAGCCTGGCCATCAAAGCCGTAGCGCGTGCTGCCAGCCAGATCGTGCTGGAAGTGCGCAACCAGTTCCGCATCCCGGGTATTCTGGAAGGCACGGTCAAGCCTGACTACGCCCGTCCGGTTGCCATCACCACCGCCGCGGCGCAGAAAGAGCTGGTAAACCTGGCCTGGCTGGCCGTGGCCTCGCCCATTATCGTCGGCCTGGCGCTGGGCGTCGAGGCGCTGGGCGGTTTCCTGGCCGGCGTCATCCTCTCCGGCCAACTGTTGGCTGTGTTCATGTCTGACGCCGGCGGCGCCTGGGACAACGCCAAGAAGATCGTCGAGGACGAACCCCGCGACCTCGAAAGGAACCTGGGCAAAGGCTCCGAGCGCCACAAGGCCTCAGTCGTCGGCGACACGGTGGGCGACCCGCTGAAGGACACCGCCGGCCCGGCCCTCAACCCGATGATCAAGGTGATCAACCTGGTCAGCTTGCTGATGGCGCCGATCATCGTCGCCTACGGCAGCAACAAGATCGTGCTGCTGGTGATCGCAGCGATCCTGCTGGTCACCGTGTACTTCGCCGTACGCGCCAGCAAACGTCAGCCGCAAGCGATTATCGACCAGGCGGCCTAGCTGCCGGAACTCTGATACAGGCAAACCAAACAGTGACCGGCACTGGAGATGGTGCCGGTCACTTTCGTGACAGGTCCGACATCGTGCAAACCACCGCTTCTGCCAGCAGGCCCTCAGCTTTCTGCTACGATCCCTTCAACCTGCGCCATCACATGCCCGGCCATCCGGAGAACCGCGAGCGGCTGCGCAGCACGTGGGAGTTGCTGGGCCGCAGTGGAGCGCTTGAGACCATGCTGGACGTGCCATGCACACCGGCCAGCGACGAGCAGTTGCTGCGGGTTCACTCGCGCAAACACCTGGACACGGTCGCACTGGCGGCCCGGCAGGGCGCGAACCTGGACGCCGACACCTACGTCGGCGCCGAGTCGGAGCAGGCCGCGCGGCTGGCAGCCGGCGGACTCTGCAACCTGGTGGACGCGGTGCTGACTGGCGCGGCCCGCAACGGCTTCGCCCTGATCCGCCCGCCCGGCCACCATGCCACCCCTGACCGCGGCATGGGGTTCTGCCTCTTCAGCAACGTCGCGGTGGCCGCCCGAAGCGCGCAGGCCGAACATGGCGTGCAACGCGTCCTGATCGTCGATTTTGACGTGCATCACGGCAACGGGACGCAGGACGCCTTCTACGCGGACGGATCGGTGCTCTTCTTCAGCACGCACCAGTACCCCTTCTATCCCGGCACGGGCCATTGGCGCGACACAGGGCGCGGGGCTGGCGCCGGAGCAACCATCAACGTTCCCTTCCCGGCCGGCGTCGGCGATACAGGCTACGCGCAAGCGTTCGACGACGTGCTCTGGCCGGTCGCGCGCCGCTTTGCGCCTGAGCTGATTCTGGTATCGGCCGGCTACGACGCCCACTGGAACGACCCCCTTGCCTCCATGCAACTGACGATCCCCGGCTACGCAGACCTGGTCGCAAGACTCCTGGAAATGGCTGACGACCTGTGCGATGGCCGGATTGTCTTTGCGCTGGAGGGCGGCTATCACCTGGAGGTCCTGTCCCACGCGGTGCTGAACACCGTGCGCCAGCTCAGCGGCCAGTTGGCCGACATTAGCGATCCGCTAGGTCCCTGCCCTTGGAAGGAGCGGGAAGCCGGCAACGTCATCGCCCAGACGCGCCGCGTCCACGGACTGGAGTGAGCATCTTTTTGGCCCCGTTTCGCGGGCATGCTACAATTCAGGTGACAATCACTTTCAGACAGTGACTGTCACCTCACCAGAACTCAGACCAAACCAAAGGAGACTATTGTTGTGGAACGCACCTTAGTTATTCTCAAGCCCGATGCCGTACAGCGCGGTCTGATCGGCGCCATCATCCAGCGCTTTGAGCGGCGCGGGCTGCGCATCGCCGGCATGAAGCTGTTGCAGGTCAGCGACGCGCTGGCCCGCCAGCACTATGCCGTGCATGAGGGCCGCCCATTCTTCGACGGCCTGATCAAGTTCATCACCTCCGGTCCGGTGGTGGTGATCGCGTTGGAAGGCAAGGACGCCATCGCCGTCACCCGCACCACCGTCGGCGCCACCGCGCCCGGCAAGGCGGCGCCAGGCACCATCCGCGCCGACTTCGGCATGGACATCGGCTTCAATCTTGTTCACGCCTCGGACGGTCCCGAGACTGCCGCGCAGGAACTGGCGCTCTGGTTCGGCGCCGACGAACTGGCCAGCTACAGCCGCGTCATCGACGCCTGGATCTACGAGTAGATTGGACCGGCCGCAAGCCATGAGCGATTTTACGATTGCCTCCCTCCGCGAGCAGCCCGGCCTGTCGGACGCGTTCTGGCCGCAGAAACAGCGCATCTGGCAGCCCTACATGTTCGAGGATGTGTACGCCGGGCCGCGCTGGCGCTATCTGCGCGATCCGTTCGACGACTGCCAGCAGTACCTGCTGAACGAGGCGGGCGAGCCGGTGGCCGTCGCCCAGACCATCCCGTGCGTCTGGGACGGCACGCTGGCCGGGCTGCCGGTGGGTTGGGCCGACTCGCTGGTGCGCGCCGTGGACGACTACGAAGCGGACCGCGAGCCGAACACGCTGGTTGCGCTGGAGATCGCCATCCAGCCCGAGTACACCGGCCAGGGCGTCAGCTACACCATGATCCGCGCGGTGCGCGAGCTGGCCGAGCGCAAGGGCTTTCAGGCAGTGATCGTTGCCGTGCGTCCCTCGCTGAAAGACCTCTATCCAATCACGCCCATGGAGCGCTACGCCCGCTGGACGCGTGCCGATGGCGCGCCCTTCGATCCCTGGCTGCGCGCCCACTGGCGCAGCGGCGGCGAGATCCTCCACGTCGCCCAACCGTCCATGGTGGTCGAGGGCAGCGCAGATGACTGGGAGATGTGGAGCGGGATGCAGTTCCCCGAAAGCGGCGACTACATCGTCCCCGGCGCGCTCTGCCCCGTCCACATCGACCGCGAGATGAACCTTGGGCGTTACATCGAACCCAACGTCTGGGTGCATCACCCAATAACGACCGAAAGAATCGGTCCGAAGGACGCGTGACAATTCGCCGGCTGCCCGCATTGGATCTCGACATCTGACACGCACTTCCCACAAAAATCCCACAATATGACGGGGGTCATGGCAGGCGCGCCTGCGCTGTGATACACTGGTTTCATCCGCGTCCGTTGTCTACCTTATCGGCCCGGCGACATCGTTCCAGGGCTCTCTTTCGTCCACAAATCGCGCCGCTGTTGGCGCACACAGACAGTGCCAGTTGC
>JAWKOJ010000025.1:0-77366 GCA_041391245.1 Caldilineales bacterium | reverse complement strand
CTAGATTCTATTGCCATTCCAAATCGCGGCGTAGGCACCCTCAGATGCCGGGCCGAACGCGATAGGGAGGCCCGCATCTGGGGGTGTGCGCTTCGCTGAATAACTGCAAGTCTGTGTGCGACCGCCGCCGGATGCCAAGCGCAGCCGCAGCGCCGATCGCTGCCGCAGCCAGCGCATCCCAGACGGACAGGCCGCTGGCGGGGCTGGCACCTTGAGCGTCTAAGCTGGCCATCGTCACGGCGGTTGGCATTGATGCGTACTCGTAGGCGCCTACGTCACAGGCCGAGCCGCCGGTGGTCGGCGTGCCGCCAGCGCGCGGCGCTCCCCTCTGGTCGATGCTGATGCCTGGCTCGCAGCCGTTGACGCCGACCGGTATCTGGTCGATGGCCACGCTGGGGTCATACAGCGCCATGGTCTGCGTTGGGCCGCCGTTGCTGGCCAGCGGGCTCAAGTTCAGACTGGCGCTGCTGACGTTTTGCTGGTCGCCTGCGCTGGTGAACCCGCAACTGGTGGCGCTCTCAATATTGTAGCCGTTTGAAACCAGAATAGCAGTGTTGGTACAGTCGCCACCGGCTGTTTGCCCGGCCACGATACTGTTTTGCACTGTTAGAGTTGCACTATTGCCATTGGAGATAGCTCCACCGCCATCGGCAGCCGAGTTGCCAGATAGGGTGCTGTTTTGCACACTTACTGTGCCACCGCCACCGCTGAAGATAGCACCACCTTCCGTGCCGGCGATGTTATCGGAAAGAGTGCTGGTCTGTATGATCAGAGAGTTCCCCGTTATGATGCCAGCGCCGCTATGGGTGGCTGAGTTGCTGGAAACAGTGCTATTCTGGATGGTCAGCGTGCCGAAGTTGTCAATGCCGCCACCATAAAGAGCTGAGTTGCCAAAGATCGTGCTGTCTTCTACGGTCAACTCGCCATTAGTTGAAGCGTAGATGCTGCCGCCGTACAAGGCCGAGTTGCTGTCGAGGGTGCTGTTCTGCACCGTTGCTGTACTGCTGGTTGTTAGGGTGCCACCGATCAAAATGCCGCCGCCGAAGATGGCCGTGTTGCCGGATATGGTACTGTTCTGCACCGTCAGAGTGCCGAGGTTTGAAATGCTACCACCTTGGAAGGCCGAGTTATCGGAGAGGGTGCTGTTCTCTACGCTTAGCGTTCCGTCATTGCGGATGCCGCCATCAGCGTTGCCAGTGACGGTGCTGCTTTCCACCACCATCCGGCCGACGTTCATGATGCCTCCACCTGCGTGGGCAGAGTTGTTGGAGATGGTGCTGTTCTGAACCATGGTCGGCCAGCTACTTCCACTCCAGATACCGCCGCCGTCGGTGGCCGCGTTGCCAGATAGGGTACTGTATTGCACGGTCCACTCGTTGCCATAATTGTGGATGCCGCCCCTCTTCCGCCGGCAGAGTTGTCGGAGATAGTGCTATTCTGTACCAGCAGCAACGTGCAATAATAGCAGTCAACGCCTCCGCCGCTAACGGATGTAGAATTGCCGGAAATAGTGGCATTCGAGATCGATACACCGCCGCGGTAGCTGGAGATGGCGCCACCACCAAAACTGTCGGCTCGACTGTCGGCCGTGTTGCCAGAAAGTGTGCTGTCCTGTAGCGTCAACCAACCGCTGTAGCTATGGATGCCACCTCCGCCATATCTGTTGGCCAAGTTTCCGGAAAGGCTGCTGTTCAGCACCGTCACCGTCCGCGATTATTGGCGATGCCTCCACCGCGGGCGGCAGTGTTTCCGGAAAGGCTGCTGTTCAGCACCGTCACCGTCCCGCGATTATTGATGATGCCTCCCCGTGAGCGGTAATGTTTTCGAGGAGGGTGCTGTTCTCAACCGTAAGCATGTTTCGGTTGTAGACTCCGCCGTCGCGGTTGGTTAGCGAGAATCAGCAGCGATGCCGCCACTGACGGTAGTACTGTTTAGTGTAAGGTTTCCACCCGTGCCGACGGCAAAGATGCGAAAGTCGGGCGAGCCGGTTTGACGGCTGACTGTATGTCCATTGCCGCGATAGTGATAGTACTTGTGGCCACTGGTAGACCGGTATCACCGTAGGTTTCGTTGTTTACGGCCGTCAAGGTTACATTTACTTGCAGGTCAATTGTGTCAGCGCCAGGATCGCCGGCAACGCAGCCACCTGTAGCCGTGTTGGTGTTGGCGGCGGTAATGGCATCGACCAGCGTGCAGGTCGTGCCATCGACAACAATCGTGGCTGCCGGGCTGGCGCCGGTCGCACTGCCATTGAGGGAAAGCAGTAGCGCAACTCCGGCGAGGCTCAGGCCAAATCGCCGCTGCAATCGTCTCCGTTCGGCCCGCGGTCGGCTGCGCAGCCGTTCGTACCAGGCGGAGAAGCGCCCGAACAGATCAGCCTTGCGCCGCAGCAGGACGCCGCTCATGGCGGGGTTGTGGGAACCTCGACCAGGGCATGCTGCCGGCCTCCAGTGTGTCCGCGGTGCGAATATCATGCGCCGTTTCTTCCATTATTGCCTCCTCTTAAGCCAGATCCTCCGCCGCAAGGAGGATAACAAAAACCAGCTGTCGTGTAAATTGTGCAGGCACCCTGGGCGTTGATATGCGCCCGCCACCGGTGAGTCACGGGCGGTTGAGGGGGTGTCGATGGAGGGCGGTTGGCAGCATCGCACGCTGGCCGTCCAAAACAAGCATCCGCCAGGTGCATCCGACGGATGCTTACTTTTGGACGGCAGTCAAGCCGATGTGCTGCCTAACGAGCGCACGAACGCCGCCGCACACGGAGGACGCCGGCCGCGGCGATCATGGCAGCCACTAGGGCGCCCCACGGTGCGCCAGGGGCAGCTGCCTGCGTCTCCAGTGCGTCCAGCCTCACGGCGGTCGGCGCTTGTAGCGCAGCACTCACCGGTCCATGCAGAGTCGTCGCACCGTTCAGGTCCACGTCCTCAAGCCAGTAGTACCACGTCTGACCAGCTGCGACCTGCGTATCGTCGAAGCTGTAAGACGTGCCTTGCGTCGAGCCGGGCGCCTGCGACGGCACGAAGGCCAGTAGCTCGTCGAGGCGGCCGGCGAGTCGCTGCGGTACAGGTTGAAGCCTGCGTTGTTGACCTCGCTCACTGTCTCCCAACTCAGCAGAATGTGATCGACCATAGGCTGGGCGTCGAAGCTGGCCAGTGTCACGGCCAGCGGCGGCGTCTGCGCCTCTACGCGCCCACGTCACACGCAGGGCCGCCAGCGCCTGTTCCGCCAGCCCGGGGCAAGCCGCGTTGGTCGGTGGTGACCGTCACACCGCAGCCGTTAGCCTCCAGCAAACTTGTCGGAATGTGGTCGAGCGCCACGCTGCCAAAGCCCAGCGCCATGGTCTGGGTCGGCCCGCCGTTGTCGGCCAGCTTCAGGGCCAGTTGGCGCTACGTTCTGAAAGTCGCCCGTGCGTGAACCGCAGCTCGACCCGCTCTCGATGTTAACCTCCGTGGTGACCCCGGGGTTGCAGTCGGTGCCATTCTGCAAGGTCGCCCACGGCTGCTTTCCACCACCATCCGGCCGACGTTCATGATGCCTCCACCTGCGTGGGCAGAGTTGTTGGAGATGGTGCTGTTCTGAACCATGGTCGGCCAGCTACTTCCACTCCAGATACCGCCGCCGTCGGTGGCCGCGTTGCCAGATAGGGTACTGTATTGCACGGTCCACTCGTTGCCATAATTGTGGATGCCGCCCCCTCTTCCGCCGGCAGAGTTGTCGGAGATAGTGCTATTCTGTACCAGCAGCAACGTGCAATAATAGCAGTCAACGCCTCCGCCGCTAACGGATGTAGAATTGCCGGAAATAGTGGCATTCGAGATCGATACACCGCCGCGGTAGCTGGAGATGGCGCCACCACCAAAACTGTCGGCTCGACTGTCGGCCGTGTTGCCAGAAAGTGTGCTGTCCTGTAGCGTCAACCAACCGCTGTAGCTATGGATGCCACCTCCGCCATATCTGTTGGCCAAGTTTCCGGAAAGGCTGCTGTTCAGCACCGTCACCGTCCCGCGATTATTGGCGATGCCTCCACCGCGGGCGGCAGTGTTTCCGGAAAGGCTGCTGTTCAGCACCGTCACCGTCCCGCGATTATTGATGATGCCTCCCCCGTGAGCGGTAATGTTTTCGAGGAGGGTGCTGTTCTCAACCGTAAGCATGTTTCGGTTGTAGACTCCGCCGTCGCGGTTGGTTAGCGAGGAATCAGCAGCGATGCCGCCACTGACGGTAGTACTGTTTAGTGTAAGGTTTCCACCCGTGCCGACGGCAAAAATGCGAAAGTCGGGCAAGCCGGTTTGACGGCTGACTGTATGTCCATTGCCCGCGATAGTGATAGTACTTGTGGCCACTGGTAGACCGGTATCACCGTAGGTTTCGTTGTTCACGGCCGTCAAGGTTACATTTACTTGCAGGTCAATTGTGTCAGCGCCAGGATCGCCGGCAACGCAGCCACCTGTAGCCGTGTTGGTGTTGGCGGCGGTAATGGCATCGACCAGCGTGCAGGTCGTGCCATCGACAACAATCGTGGCTGCCGGGCTGGACGCGCCGGTCGCACTGCCATTGAGGGAAAGCAGTAGCGCAACTCCGGCGAGGCTCAGGCCAAATCGCCGCTGCAATCGTCTCCGTTCGGCCCGCGGTCGGCTGCGCAGCCGTTCGTACCAGGCGGCGAAGCGCCCGAACAGATCTGCCCTGCGCCGCAGCAGGGCGCCGTTCAGGGCAGGGGTTGCGGGAACCTCGGCCAGGGCATGCTGCCAGGCCTGCCAGGCGTTCGGCTGTCGTGCGCCTTCCTCGATTTCCTTCATGTGTGCCTCCTCGTGCTATGGGATTTGTGCGGCGTGCAGTTTACGCAGGACCTGTTATAATGCAAGTAGCGAGTAAGTACACGGCTTTCGCAGTTGTGCTTCCTCCTTTGAGGCCGGCTGGAAAGGCGTCAATGGGCAGCCAGCACGCGCAGCGCTGCAGTCGCCTCCGCCATGACGCTGGCCCAGTCCTTGGGCCGCGGCTGGCGAAACAGCCGGGCCGCGGGG
Source organism: Caldilineales bacterium (assembly GCA_041391245.1). Taxonomy (GTDB): domain Bacteria; phylum Chloroflexota; class Anaerolineae; order JAAEKA01; family JAAEKA01; genus JACKBK01. The sequence continues at coordinate 72,348 of JAWKOJ010000025.1, read as the reverse complement.
TACCAGGTGCTGTCGGCGCGCTCCAGCAGCCAGCGCCAGTCGGGCGCGCAGCACAGCAGCACCCAGGTCGGAACTCCCAGCGCGCCGGCCAGGTGCACGACCCCCGTGTCCACGCTGATTACCAGGTCGAGCTGGCTCAAGACGGCTGCAGTGTCGACCCAATCTCGTAGCTCCCCCTGCCAATCCTGAATCGTCACCTGCAACTTGCCACCTCCACTTCGCTCCGCTCCGGGACTTCGTGCCACTTGCAACTCCTCCGCCTTTTCCCCAACCTGGAGGCTGTGCCACTCGATGCCGGGAACCTCGAAGAGCGGCGCGAAGTCGGCCAGGCGGGCGGAGCGGTTGCGGTCGTTGCCCTGAGTGGGGCTGCCGGCCCAGGCGATGCCTACACGGAGGGATGTGGAGGGTGGAGGGTGGAGGGTAGGGGACGGAGAGTCGGCCTTGAAGGCCAGCTCGATAGATCGGTCAGGTGGAACATGCAGATAGGGAAACTCGCCGGGGATCGTCTCCAGCGTCGTGCCCAGGACCGTCGGCAGGCTGAGCAGGGGGATGTGCAGGTCGAAGGCTTGCTCGGCGATGCTGCCTGCGCCGCGGATGGCGTCCACGCCGGCCGCGGTGCTGAACAGCGCTTGCAGCGAGTCGGGGGCGATCAGCAGCACCTTGCCGACCCGCGCGCGCGCCTGCTTGACGAAGCGGATGAACTGGATGGCGTCGCCCGCGCCTTGCTCGGTATGCACCAGCAGCGTCTTGCCGGGCTGCGGCGAGCCGTCCCAGCGCGGGTGCGGCGGCAGGAAGGGGCTGAACTGGCGGGTTTGCCAGCGCCATTCGAACTCGCGGAAGCCGGCCGGCAGGTCGCCCAGCTTGAGCAAGGCCATACCCAGGTTCATGTGCGCGTCGGCCAGCTCGGGGTCAAGCCGGATGGCCTGCTGGTAGTGCGCCACCGCGTCGTGTAGCCGGTTTTCGGCCGTAGCCGCGTTGCCCAGGTTGTTGTAAACCTCAGCCCGGCCGGGGTCGATGGCGCGCGCCCGCTCGAAAAACGCGATGGCATCATCGATCCGGTCTTGATCCAATAGCGCCGCACCGCGGTTGATAGCGTCAACGAATTCATTCCCCGCCTCCTGTCCCTCCGGATTTCTCACTCCTTGCCCTTCTGCCCCTCTAGCCCTCTGCTTCTCTGTCTCTCCATCTCTCTGCCCCTCTTCCTTCAGCACGGCCGGCACGTCCTTCATGGCCGCGTCCGGCAGCACGTAGGAGTGGTTGAGGATCTCGTCGCCGGATTCCAGCATCTCCGGGAAGCGGGCCGGCACGATCTGCACCGCGAAGATCTCCTGCACGCCCGACTCGAAGCGCAGGAAGGCGACGGTCTCGCCCGTCTGCACGTTGACCACCCACACTCCGCAGATGCGCTCTTCCAGCCGCTCGACCAGCGGGATGCCGCTGAAGACCGCGGTCTCGCGCACCTGTGACAGCCCGATGAAGGCCAGCGGGCCGGCAAAGTCGACGCCGCGCGTGAATCCGGGCAGGGTGGCCACGGTGTGCCAGGTCTTGTTGGGCAGGTCGGCATAAGCCAGGCTGCCCTGCCCCGATTCGAGCAGCCACAGCCGTCCCGCCCACAGCCGCGGCGAGTGGGGCATGGACAGCCCGCGCAGCAGCACTTCGTTGCGCGCCACATCCATCAGCACGCCGCCGCTGCGCTTGTTGGCCCGCCAGCCGCCTGGCGTGTCGGTTTCGCCCAGCGCGGTGACATAGGTGGGCTGACCGCCCACCATGGCCAGCCCATTGAGATGGCAGCGGTCTTCAGGCGCCAGCCCGCTGACGAAGTGCGGCCGCCAGCGTGGGGTGAAGCTGTGGTCAGGGTCCAGCGTGCAGAGGCAGCAGAAGCGGGTGTTGACGATCCACAGGTCATCTTTGCCCCAGGCCAGCTCGTGGATGTCGATGTCGCCGGTGACGTGGATCTGCCTGGGCAGGTAGGCGGCGTCGTGCTTGCCCGGCGGAGCCAGCTTGGGCGCGACGGATGGCATGTTGCGGTAGTACCAAACCGTGTTCTGCCCGCCTACCGTCAGCCGTTGGCCATCGACCGCCAGGCCCATGGGCTTGTTGAAGTCGCGGAAGTGCGTGTTGATCCCGCCGTTGTCACTGCGCACCAGGATCACCTTGCCGGCCTGGTAGGTGCTGACCGCCAGGCTGATGCCAAAGTGGTCCAGGATAGCAGGCAGATTGCTGGTGTAGACGCTGGATAGAGGTGTCTCAGTCGCCGGTTTGTTGGTCTCGTTGTCAGGTCCTTGGCTTCCCATAAGAATGACACCTCAACCGAGTTGAAATCGGTGGTGCAAGGTTTTCCCCGCCGGCCGATTTCTCCGCGTCCGGCGGGGTTGTTTTTGTCCAGCCTCGGTCAGGGACTGGCTTAGCCGGCAGGCTGCCCGCTTCTGTTCGTTTGCCCGCGCATCGCGAGCAGCCAGTACACCAGCCGCCAGCCCAGCAGCAGCGCGCCGCCGGCCAGCAGGGTCACGATCAGGAAGGGGATAGGGATGCCGCCGCGGCTTTGCAGCACAGCCCGCAGCAGCAAGCCCAGCGGCGCGGCGATCAGCCAGGCCAGCGCCGAGCGTCCCATGAACGGGGCCAGACGCATCGGCTTGCGCGGATAGGCCCGCAGAACGAAAGCCACGATCAGCCAGGGGACGGCCAGCGCCAGCAGGTTGGGCAGCGCGCCGAGGATGGGGTTGCTCTGGTTGAGCGTGTTGTGGTCGGCCTGGCCGATGACCACGAACACCAGCAGCGCGATCAGGTCGCCGATCGCGAGAATCAGGTTACGGGTTTGGGACATGAAGAACCTCGGTTTGCCTTGTTGGGGTGGAAACTCTTGAACTGAAACGTGAGAGCGTGAAACGTGAAAACTTGAAACGTGACTGGTGAAACGTGAAGCTGGCATGTTTGGCGCTGGAATCGCTGGCGAGCGTCAAACACGCGCCAATCGCTTTACGCTTCGCTTGTTCACGCATCACGCATCACGTATTCACGGTTCATCCGATCACTCCAGCTCGCCGCGGCTGACCGACAGCCGGTATGCGCCGGAGTAGCCGCCGTAATCCTGAACCATGATGACGTGGGTTCCGGTCGTTTCGGCCTCGTAGGTCACCAGCGCGTCGGTGCCGAAGACGCCCCGGCCGCTGTCGTCGTCTGACACCAGATCGGCCTCGGTGGCGGTCTCGCTGCCAATCATGACCACGGGGTCGAAGTGGATCGACTCCACGGCGACGTCAACCACGTCGCCGCGCTCCAACTCGATGAGAAAGACGTCGGTGTCGCCGAAGTAGTCCAGCGCGCCGGTGATGCTCTGGCCGATCTGCAGCGTCTGCATGTCGTCGGTGTCGCCAAGGATCGTGCCGCGCATGCCCAGTCCATCGGAATCCTCGCCGGCGATCATCTGCGTGATCCGCGGCAGGGCGTCGGCCGCGCTGAGCGCCAGACCAAACGCACCCGGTTCTCCAAACCAGAACGTGGGCACGCCCAGGATGTCGCCGTTGGCTGCCACCAACACGCCGCCGCTCTGTCCACCAACGGTGGATGCGTCGGTCTGGTAGTACGTCAGATCGGCGGCCGGCCAGCGGCGGATGTTGGACAGCAGACCGGTGGCCAGCGTTGGCTGGGGAAAGACCTCGGATTCGCCCGGATATCCGATCAGGTAGACCGGCGAGCCGATGGCCGTGGTCACGTCCTCGGACAACACCAGGGGGCGGGCATTCGTCTCGATCGGGCCGATGACCGCCAGATCGGCCAGCATGTCTACGTCCACGACGGGTGCATCGGGCAGTTCGTCCCCGTCGGGCAGAACGATGCGCACCTCGCGGAAGGGCGAGACGACATGGCTGTTGGTGACGACGTATTTATCGCCGTCCACCGCGACTACAAATCCGCTGCCGGTGCCCCAGTCGGTTTCGATGTAGACTACTGAGGGCGCGACGCTCTGGTAGATGCTGCTGGGCGAGTCGCCTTCGACCGGGACCGCAACGGGCAGTTGCACCGGCGGGGGAGTCGCCTCAATCGATCCGTCGGGCCGCGCGATGCGGTTCACCAGGTTGCAGCCGGTCAGCGCGACGGCGACGGCAGCGGCGGAGGACACGAGGGCCAGTCGTTTGCTAGTCATGATTGCTCCGTTCTTCTCGCGATGGTGACTACTCAGCCCAAGGTGCCGGGCACTTGATTCTGTGCCTGCACCTTGATCAGCGAAGCCAAATCAGGACGCATATCAGGTCAGAAGTGCCCGGCACCTGAGCAGTCACCCGCGATGTTGAAAATCCCAGGCGGCCGGCGTATAATGCCAGCCATGATCGATCTCCCGTCCGCTCTAACTGCCGTGCTGCGCCGGCCCGATCCGGCCGCGCTGGTCGGGCTGCAAGAGGCCCTGCTGGCATCCGTGCCGGCGGGCGCCGTCCGCGCGGAGGCGCTCGCCGCTGCCGCCGCATTCTACGACTACCTGCTGGACCTGGAGGGCAAGCTCACGGCCCGCCAGTTGAGCGACCTGGCCTCGTGGCTGGATGTTGCCGCCATGGGACTGGTGGCGTTCGAAAACGTCCTCAGCGGCCAGGCTACCGATCTGTCCAGCTTGCTGACCGGGTTGCTGGCAGAGGGCGCCATGGTCGTCGCCAGTCGCCAGCATGTTAAGGCCTGGGAAGCCGAGGCCAGGATCCCGCATGACCGCGCCGCCTGGCAGTTGCGGGAGGCTTTCTGGCGTCTGTCTGAACGTACGCGGCCCGGTCAGGCGGCTGAAGAACGGCTGGAGAGGTTGCGTTCGTTGGTGGCGCCTGCCGAAGCTGCCACGGTTTCCAGCGAGAAAATTCTGCTGCTGGGCCAGCTTTTCCAGCTTCTGCTGCTCATCCACGTCAGTCCGCTGTTGCCGTCGTCTCAGTCGGCATCCTCGGACGCCGCCTGAATGCTGGCCTGAATACGGGCGCGTTCAGCGGCGCGCACACTGTCCAGGCGCTTTTCTATCTGCTTGAACTCGGTGACTTCGGCAGGGTATCCACCCGTGTCCTTGTTGTTTCCGGGCGGCAGGGGAAATAGCAGCCGCTCTACAGGCCGGTCGTTGAGCAGGTGCTCTTCAAATAGCTCCTCGGCGTCCTCGACCTGCACGCCGCAATACCAGACATCGTCAGGGTAGACGACCACGTTGGGACCATGGCCGCATTGGTTCAGGCAGCCGGCGCGATTGATGCGCACCTCGTCCCGCAGGCCCGCTTCCGCGACGCGCTGCTTGAGCCGCTTCAGCAGCCCTTCGGTGTCACCGTCGAAGCCGCAGTACGGCCCGTAGGTGCAGATGAACACATGTTTGCGGAATTGGCCCAAGGGATTACCTCGCACAGGATTTCACAGGCAGTATAGGTCGGATACCCCGGTCTGTCAACCGTGGGTCGAAGCTGCCAGAATCCTTGCAAGCCTCGCCTCCGATTCTGCTGGATTCTTGCCGAAAACTGTTGAACTATCGCACAAGAATTGGACAGGCCGGGGCAAGTGTGTTAGAATTACTACGGTTTTTGTTATTTTGACAAAACATGCGGCAACGTCGTAGCAAAGAATTGATACGAGGGAGTTGGCGGACCAACAAGTCGTTATTGGCGTCTCATTGTCGGAACGGCTGGCTGGCTGATTGAAGAAGCAAGTAGGAAGACATTGGCTGCGGGGCGCGTTTCGGACCTGATTTCTTTTTGCCCTCAGTGCTTCCACCGGCTGGGACTTTTCCTCTCACAACCTCCCATTCAAGACAAACCTATTGATCGACGTTGCCTCAAAGACCGCGATGGCCGCGGCAGGCCGCAGTTTTGTGCTACCTGACGCAGCCCGTCACGGATCTCGAAAGGAGCAACGTAGAGAGAACGTGTCCAGATCACAACGGAATAGTAGTAAGGCCAAGCGTCAATGGTGGGCGGTGGATTTGCACCTGCACTCCATGGCGTCGGCCGACTGGAAAGAGCCCGGTTCTACCTGGCTCGACTGGTTGTACAAGTGCGAGCAGCGCGGGTTGGATGTGGTAGCAATTACCGACCACAACACTGTCGCTGGCATCGCCAGTTTAAGGGCGGAGATCGAACGGCTGCAATGGCTTGAGATCGAAAACCGCCTGCGCCCCAACGAACGCCGTCAGCTTGACGAATATCGCCGGCTGGGCGAGAAGATCCTGGTCCTTCCGGGCTTTGAGTTTACGGCCACCTTCGGATTTCACATCATTGGCCTCTTTCCGCCAGAGACCTCCGTACGCCAGCTTGAGCACATTCTGCTCGACCTGAACGTGCCGCCTGACCGGCTTGATGGCGGTTCGACGGAGGTTGGCGCGTCCGCCGATGTGCTGACCGCCTACCGGGTCATCCATGCCGCCGGGGGCATTGTCATTGCAGCGCACGCCAACTCGACCCATGGTGTCGCCATGCGCGACTTTCCCTTCGGCGGGCAGACCAAGATCTCCTACACGCAGGACCCGCATCTGCACGCGCTGGAAGTGACCGACCTGGAAAGCCGCAGCACGCGCGCAACTGCGCGCTTTTTCAACGGCTCGAAGCCGGAATATCCGCGCCGGATGCACTGCATTCAGGGTTCAGATGCGCACCGCATCAACCGCGACGTCAACGACAAGAATCGTCTCGGCATCGGCGATCGGGTAACGGAGATTCAACTGGCCGGGCCCGTTTCCTTCGCCGCCATCAAGAAGGTATTCGAGTCCAGCGACTTTGCACAGACTCGTCCCTTGCGCCGCCGCAACGAGCCGTTTGACCATGTCGCTGAGGCCCGCCAGCAGGGAGCGAGCATCGTGCAGTCCTTCCACGAGCGGGCGACCCGGCAGGGTGGCCGGTTGTTTGCTGTGCTCAGCGACGTTGTCGCCTTCGCCAACACGCAGGGCGGCACCGTCTACGTGGGCGCGGGAACCCACGCCGGGCCGCCGTTGGGCGTCGACGACCCGGACGAGACCATCGGCATGCTTCGGGAAGAAATCGACAGCAAGGTCGTTCCACCGCTGGCAGTCGAGATCGACGCTCTTGAGAGCCAGGGCCAGCACGTGTTGCGCATCCAGGTGCCGCCAGGCATCGAGCGCCCCTACTGTCTGGATGACAGCCGCATCTACCTGCGCCAGGAATCGGACAGCGTGCTGGCCGTGCGCGATGAGATAGTGCAGTTGGTGCGCCGGTCGCTCCTGGAAAGCGGCGAGCTTGTCGAGCCGCCCCAGTCTGAGCCCGCGGCCGACAAGCCGGCCAGCAAGCGCCGGCGGGGCGGCAAACGCAGCACCAATAGCGACAAGCCCGCCGAGGCAACTGCTGAGGACTCTGAGGACGCGGCACCTGAGCAGGCCGAAGTTGAGACGGAGCCGCACGCCAACGGCACAGACGGCGTAGCGCCGCCGACCATCGGCGTCGAGGTGGTGGATGTGAAAGAGCGCGGCGGTACCCGCTATTACACGATCCGCGACCTGCGCAACGGCAGCACCGTTCAGAACGTGACGCTCAAATCGGCGCGGCGGCTGTGGCGCTACGCCATCAGCCAGCACGAGCAGAATCCGCCCGACGCCAAAAAGATCGAGTGGCGGGACGACGTGGCGCTGCTGCGGTCGGAGAAGCGCGCCGGCAAGCATCGTTACGACTTCGTGCAGCGGTTTCCCGACAACAGCATGGCTGTCTACTACGGCGTCACTGAGGAAGGCTGCGATGAGCCGTGGCGGAGCTTCCTGGTGGGTGCAGACGCCGAGTAAGCAGGCGCACCGGGCGGCTGAAAGAAGAAAAGCAAGCGCCGCGATTGGGCTTCAACCGCAGCGCTTGTGATGGAAGCTAATGAAGGTGACAGTCACTGTCCGCAGGTGACTGTCACCTGTCGCGTGTTGCAGCCCCGCGATCAGGCGAAGTATAAGACGGCGATTACGGCCAGCACCCAGAGAACGCCTGTTGCAAACATCGGCTTGTCCTTGAACACCAGCTCGTCCGGCGCGCCGCCCTGCTTCTTGACGTGGATCAGGTAGAGGTAGCGGAAGAGGCCGTACAGCACGAAGGGGATCGTGAGCATCATCGTGTGGTTGGCCGGCAGGTTGACTGCGGAGAAGGTGTAGAGCGAGTAGAACACCACCAGCGTCGAGGTCACCAGGCCGATCAACTGGTCGAGAAACGGAACCGTATACTCGGCCAGGATGGCGCGGTGGGAGTTGGCGCCGTTCTCCAGCAGCACCAACTCGTGGCGGCGCTTGCCAAACGCCAGGAACAGCGCGCCTACCGCAATGCAGAGATAGAGCCAGGGCGAGAAACGCTCCACGTGAACCACGGCCACGCCGCCGGCGACCCGCAGCACAAAGCCGGCCGCAATCACCAGCGCGTCGATGATCACCAGGTTCTTCAGGTAGAACGAGTAAGCGATCATCAGCACCAGATAGCCGTAGAGAATGAAAAAGAACCCGCCGTCCAGCCACAGGGCCAGGGGAATGCAGGCCACGATCAGCACCACCGCGGCGGCGACCGCCGCAGCGGGCTTGAGCTGTCCTGCCGGCAGCGGGCGCAGCCGTTTCTTTGGGTGCAGCCGGTCCTTCTCGATGTCCGCGAGGTCGTTGATCAGATAGACGGCGCTGGATATGAGGCAAAACAGGATGAAGGCAACCGTGGTCCGCAGCAGCAGCAACGGATCGAACATCTTGCCATCGAAGACCAGCGGCGCATAGACCACCGCGTTCTTGACCCACTGTTTGGGTCGCATGGTCTTGATCAGCGCTAGAGCCGTGCCTGTGACCGACGGCGATTGCGTCGCCTCGGCGGCCCCTGAGGAGGCTGCCGGCAGCTTGATTTCCTCGTTCATGTCGCTAGATGATACCCAAACCGGGGAGACCCGTCAATTCGGATGTTGACGAACCAGAGGGCTGCGACTATGATGGCAGCATGACTCATAATCGCAACAAACTGGGCCGTCAACGTCTGGACGTGTTGCTGGTCGAGCGCGGCCTGGCCGACAGCCGTGAGAAGGCGCGCGCCCTGATCATGGCCGGCGCGGTCCTGGTGGGTGACGAGCCGGCGACGAAGGCGGGCAAGGAAGTGCCGCTTGACAGCGACCTTCGGCTGCGCAGCCAGTTGCCATACGTCAGCCGCGGCGGGCTGAAGCTGGAAGCCGCGCTGGATGCCTTCGAGATTCATACGCAAGGTGTCAGGGCTGTGGATGTCGGCGCTTCCACCGGTGGTTTCACCGACTGTCTGTTGCAGCGCGGTGCGGCACACGTGATCGCCATCGACGTCGGATACGGCCAGTTTGCCTGGAAGCTGCGCCAGGATCCGCGGGTCACCGTGATGGAGCGGACCAACGCGCGCTACATGACCGGGCTGCCTGACGGCCAGTTGGTCGAACTGGCCGCGGTTGACGTGTCGTTTATCGGTCTGGAGCTGGTCTTGCCGCCCGTGGCCAGCTTTCTGGTCAATGGTGGGTCCGCGGTTGTTTTGATCAAGCCGCAGTTCGAGGCGGGACGGGATCAGGTCGGCAAGGGCGGCGTGGTGCGTGATCCAGCCGTGCACGAGGCCGTGCTGCGCCGTGTGTTGGGCTGGGCTGAGCAAAACGGTTGGCAGGTCCGCGGCCTAATCGCTTCGCCTGTCATCGGCCCCAAGGGGAACGTGGAGTTCCTTGCCTGGCTGGTCAAGTCGTCGCCAGCCCAGCCGGCGGATCTCGATGCACTGATCGGCGCGGCGCTGCCGGTTGATGAAAACCAAGCGCCGCCTGGTTAGGGCGGCGCTTGAGTCGACGCAGTCCTTGCACGCATCAGGCCGGGCGAATGCCGAGATAGGTCGTGCGGGCGCCAAGGGTCTGCAGAATCATCTCTGGCTGTTTCCACGGAAGATAGCTGTGCAGTTCGTTGGCTGACAGCGGCGTGTTGTCGTTGATCAGAAACACCCTGAACGCGGCCGTTGCCAGGGGGATGCGTTGATCGATATAATCGGGCTGGCTGGCGCACTCCCGCTTCAGACACTGAATTAGCGCGTCCGCTTCGATGACCTCGCCTGTGTCAGGGTTCACCCAATCGACCATCTCAGTCTCGTCCAGCGAGCTGAAGCGGTTGCGGCAGCCGTCGCAGAGCTGCTCCAGCAGGACCAGCCGGAAGTTGCGTCCGGCATCCTCCCACCACTGGTAGTCGATGTGAAACTTGGTGTCCAGCGTTGGCTTGGACCAGATAGCCATAGTCTAACCTCGTCCCTTTCTAGCGCGCCATGCCGAACTCGCCGTCGCCGACCTCCTGGAAGCGCGGGTTCGACAGCACCGCTGCGAACACGGGACCAGGCGGCGTGCGGCGCACCAAATTGATGGCGCTGTAGATCGTCTTGACGTGGACAACGCCGCGCGTGCTGAGACCCATCAACTGCGGCGCAGTCTCGTCTACCAGCTCGAACACCGAGGGCGCTGCCTCGTAGGTGCTGCGCCGATACTCATCGGTAGCTGCCGGATCCGCTTCGGCTACGAACATCAATTCGTCGTAGTCACAGGAAACGAGTTGTTTCTGTAGCTGGTAGTGCAGTTCGTCGTTCTCGACCCGCGCCATGCGCACCCACTCGCGCTTGCTGCGGTGTGGTTTGACATCCACTACCACCTCCAGCGGGTTCTCCGTGCGCTCCAGCACGATGAAGCCGCCGACCGGAATCGTGTGCTCCTCGTACCAGTCCCACAAGCCGGCGACGTAGAGACCATCGGGCACGACCCAGCCGGTGAACCGCTTGCCCCAGCGTCCATCGACGAAGGTGATCATGCTGCGCTTGCCCTCGCGGACGGGGAAAAATGTGCTGGTGCGCGGCGTCAGCGGCAGCGTCCCGGAGCGACGATGCGGGTAGGTCAGCGTCACATCGACTCGCGGCAGCCAATTGCTGCTGGCTGTCGCCGCCGCGCCCTCGGACCATTCGTCGTCCAGCTCCCATTCCATCTGCAGGTAACGAATGTTCAACAGGCTGCGATCATAGGCTTCCTCGACGTATTGCAGACGCCGCGGGATGGTCATCACGGCTTCAGGCAACAGGCGGCGCAGATACCACTCGCGGCCCTCAGTGCCAACGTCCACAAAACGGCGGTCGCCGGCCATAGCGATGTCCACTGAGAATCCGGCCAGCGCCGGCGGAATCTCTCGCGGCAGATCGAGTTCGGGCAGGATTGCAATGGTGGGCAGGGGCGCACCGCTCAGATCAATCGCTGCTTCGGCGATGTTCAGGTGGCCCACGTGCACATCGGCCAGCAGCTCGCTCAACGACCAATAGCGTCCCTGGTTGACGAAAGGCGTATCCTCGATGGCCAACATCTCGTCGGTCAGGTTGACATGCAGCTCGCGCCCGTAGACCTCCATGATCTGCGCGGGGTCGGGCGCGTCGCTCTGAATCAGCGCTTCGTCGTCCGCCTTGTGGTTCAGTTTGTGGGGCGTGGCCAGCCCGGCAGCGAACTCACGCCGCCGGCCGTCCTCAAAAGACATGCCCAGGACCACAAATTCGCCATGCTCCGGGTTGCGTCCGGGGCGTTCAGCCGTTACGGTCGCCAGTGCAAAGTCCAGTGCCGGGAATACGATGGTGTCGCCGATCTCGTACCGCTCGCGCGGATCATAGATCTTGCCGCGAGCTACCTCCTTGCGGATGCGCTGATCCTCGCGACGGATGCGCTCGGCCACGAACGCCGTAACCATGTCGCTTTCGATGACGGGCCGGTCGGCCTGGCTCAGATACACCCGCAGGAAGTCAATCTCATCTGGCGTAAGCTCGAACTCAGTTGTCCAATAGGCTGGGTTCTGGCTGGGACGTTGGATCACCCTAGATACCTCATGTTCCTCGAAGAAATGACGGTGCGCCAGCCTGTGCAGTTCTGGCTCGGTCAGCCTGTTCCACGATAGCTCGCTGAAACTGACCAGAGCGGCAGCCAATGAATAGAGGCATTCTACGACCGCTGGCGACCTCAAATTATACCCGAATCTGGCGTCGATTGACAAAAACCGTGCCGCGTGTCACAAGCCGTTCGCCTCCCTTTGGCATCTCACAACAAGCCGCGTATAATCCCTCGTAAGCTGACCTCCGCTGCCAGTCCCTGACGGAAACATGTCCGACCGACCAGAAAACAACCCCAGCGAACCGCGCGAGAACTACTCCGGGAAGATGGAGTGGCTCTACGATACCATGGACCAGACGCCGCCCAAGGCGGGCAAGCGCCCGCGGCGAGGGTTTCCCTGCGGCACGCTGATCCTCCTGTTCGTTGGCGTTGCTGTTGTTGCGGCCGTGCTGTGGATGCTGATCGGCCCGCCGCTGCGAGCTGTGGAGTCGCCCACGCCGACACCCAGCCCGACCGCCACCCTGACCATGCCGACACCGCTGCCCTCTCCAACGCAGCGGGTTGTGCCCAGCCCGACTGCATCGGCCGAGGCGACCCCGCAGTCGGTGTTTTCGGTCGGCGACCGGGTGGTCATCAACGGAACCAGCAGCCAGGGTGTCAGGATCAGGGCCGGCGCCGGGACCGATTTTCTTACCCAGGGAATCTACTACGACGGCGATGCGTTCTTCGTGTTGCCGAACAGCGATCCGCAGGCCAGCTATCCTGTGGAGAACGACGGTTACCGCTGGTGGCGACTGCGGGCAGCCGACGGCCTGATCGGCTGGACGGTCGAGGAGTTCCTCCAGCGTGCACCGCTGTTGTCCGAGACGCCGACACCTGAGTCGTAGGACAATCTTCCAAATTTCGGACGCGCGGCTGAGGCCTGCCAATCCAAACCCGATGCCAATCCCGTATACTCTTTACGAAAGCCACCTGCGGTGACCAGTCAGCTATCTGAGCGAGCAGAGAAGCTGCGGCAGCTTATCAACTACCACAGCTATCGTTACAACGTCCTCGACGCGCCCGAGATCAGCGACGCCGACTATGACGTGCTTTTCAACGAGTTGCGCCAACTCGAGGAAGAGCACCCGGAGTTGCGCACCCCGGACTCGCCCACCCAGCGGGTCGGCGGCGCTGTCCTGGAAGGCTTCGCCAAGGTCGCCCATCCGGAGCCGATGCTCAGCCTTGCCAACGCGTTCGACCGCGACGAGTTGCAGGCCTGGCGTGAACGACTGGTGCGGCTGCTGCCCGATGTCGACGCCGAATCGCTGGCCTACGTGGTCGAGCCGAAGATCGACGGGCTGACTGTTGTCCTGCACTATCACGACGGTCTGTTCACCCTCGGCGCGACGCGGCGACGGTGTCACCGGCGAGGACATCACGGAGAACCTGCGGACGCTGCGCGATCTGCCGCTGCGGGTGCCGGTGAGCAGCACGGCGGCTGTTGAACGGGATGGCGACCTCGTGCCGCTGTCAGGCCCGCCGGCGCGGCTGGTGGTGCGCGGCGAGGCCTACATGACCAAGGCCGATTTCGAGCGTTTCCAGGCCGAGCAGGCCGCGGCCAGCGGCAAAGCCTACGCCAACCCGCGCAACACCGCCGCCGGCGCGCTGCGCAACCTGGACACTGCTGTGGCCGCCAGTCGCCCGCTGCGCGTGCTGGTGTACAACGTGGTAGCGCTGGAAGGCGCAGACTGGACGCCGCTAACCCAGTGGCAGGCGCTGGCCTACCTGCGGGCGCTGGGGTTCCCGGTGAGCGACGAGAGTCGCCGCTTCGATGATTTCGAGGCGCTGGTGGCGTTCGTGGTAGGCTGGGAGCAGCGGCGGCGAGCTGCCTTTCGAGGCCGATGGACTGGTTATCAAGCTGGACGACTTTGCCTTGCAGCGGCGCCTGGGCTACGCAGGCAAGGATCCGCGCTGGGCTATTGCGTACAAATACCCGGGCGAGGAGGCGCTGACCCGTCTGCTGGAGATCCGGGTCAACGTCGGTCGCACCGGCACCATCAACCCGTATGCGGTGCTGGAGCCGGTCCAGGTTGGCGGCGTGACCGTTCAGCACGCTACGCTGCACAACTACGACTACATCCGCGACAACGACATCCGCGTCGGCGACACCGTGGCGGTCAAGCGGGCCGGCGATGTGATCCCGCAGGTGCTGCGCCCCATCGTGGAACTGCGCAGCGGCAGCGAACAGCCGTGGCAGATGCCGGACAGGTGCCCGGTCTGCGGCGATCCGGTTGTCCAGCCCGAGGGCGAGGTGGCCTTTTACTGCACCAACTCGTCGTGCCCGGCGCAACTGGTGCGTGGCGTCGAGCATTTCGTGGGCCGCGGCGCGATGGATATCGAGGGCTTCGGTATCAGGCAGGCTGAACTGTTCGTCGATCAGGGCTACATCCGGGATCTGGCTGACATCTACTACCTGCCCTGGGACGACATTGTCGCCCTGGATGGCTACGGCGAGAAGCGGGTTGCCAACCTGCGCAGCGCGGTCGAGCAGTCGAAGGGCCAGCCGCTGGTCCGGCTGATGACGGCGCTGGGAATCCGCGGCGTCGGCGGCGTGGTAGCCGAATCGCTGGCCGAGCATTTCGGCAGCCTCGATGCGCTGATGGCAGCCTCGACTGAGGAGATGGAAAGCATTCCCGGCATCGGTCCGAAGCTGGCTGTCACCGTTGAGAACTGGTTCTCCCACGAGGCGAACCGGCGGGTTGTCGAGAAGCTGCGGGCCGCAGGGGTGCGCACTGAGATCGACCGGCAGGTCACGCCAGCAGGCAGCCAGCCGCTGGCCGGCCAGACCTGGGTCATCACCGGTGTCCTGCCGACGCTGAGCCGTGAAGCTGCGGCTGCGCGGATCAAGGCGGCCGGCGGCAAGGTCACCGGATCTGTCAGTGCCAAGACGACCTACGTGCTGGCCGGCGAGAACGCTGGCAGCAAACTGGACAAAGCCGGCAAGCTGGACATTCCGGTTGTCGACGAGGATCAACTGAACCGGATGATAGGATGACGCCGCAAGACGTTTTTCGGACGCCGCGCTACCAGATTTATCGTAGACTCGACGAAATCCGTTTGCAGAAACGACGCGATTCGTGCGGTAGCTTCGTTAAATCTGATAGGCGGCGATTTCCGACATCCGGTCGTGAATTGGATTTGACAAAAGCAGTGCGGAATGTTAGTATCGCCGCACGTGTGCAAGCGAGAGACACGGGCTGGCCGTTGGGCAGGTGATTTGCTCCCGAAACGGTTTTTGAATCGGTAAGCAAAACCGGGTTCTGTCTTTACAAGCGCCAGCCAACGTGTTATAATCAGGGCGTCTGGAAGGATGCCCCTCGACATCAATTTTGGCGAGACCAGCAACCACATACCAACTGTTTGGAGGCGAACGATGAAGAACAAGCGTACCCTTGGCAAGCTTGCTGTTGTGTTGAGCATCGTGGCACTGATGTCAGTGGCCACGGCTGCGCCGGTCATTCCGGCGGCACCGGACGCAGGCACAATTTCAACAGGATCCGGCGTGCAGGTCTGGAACGGCCACAACTGCCCGGCCAACGTGCCGGTCAACATCGCCGGACTGAGCGCAGGCCTTGGTGGCTACGAGACCCGGATCACCTGGCCGGCGGGCCGCTTCAGCTCAACCCCTGCTGACGTGACCATCAATGTTGGCACGTACCTGACCAACGGCGGATCGCGCATGCAGGCAGGCGACTCTGGTACGCCCGCGTTGAAGGCTGTCGGCACCGATACCTTCAAGTTCGGTAACTACTCCTGGGGTACCAACAACCCGCCCGGCAACAGCGCCGACGGCCAGTTGGCAATGACCAGCATCAAGCCCACGGCGACCTGCGGCAACGCAGCGCTGACCATGAGCGAGACGCAACTGGTCGACATCGGTGGCTCGCTGATCCCGCTCACGAACCAGAACGGCAGCAGCGTGGCGGTGTTCAGCCGATATGACACAAGCGGTGGCGGGCCACTCATCAACTCCTCTGATGTCAATGCAGTGGTGGCGAAGCTGAATCAGGTTGCCGGAAACTGCTCTGGTGTCAACTATCGCTACGACACCTCGCTAGGCGGGCCATTGATCAACTCCTCTGATGTCAACGCAGTGGTGGCGAAGCTAAACCAAACGACATCAGCCGTGTGCGTCAACTAGCGGGTCATTGATTCCCAAACTTAAGTCCCGTCCTGAACTTTTCGAAGGAGACCTTTATATGGCACGGCGCATCATAATCATAGCAACAGTTGTTGGGGTGCTTCTGCTGGCCACGGCATCCCTCGTGGCGGCAAACGATCGAGCACCGGGCACCCCCACGCTGCGTTGGGTAACTACCGGAGCTACTACCGCTGAGATCCGGGCTGATGGAATCACTGACGGTGGAGTTCCTGGAAACGGAGCGATCTCTTGGGATCTCTATTTCCGCTTTCCTGATACTGTTCCCGCTCCTGGTCCTGGCGTAAGCATCGTCGCTGGGCCAGCATTCACCGGAATGTCGCCCTGCGCATTCGCAACCAACGTGTCTACCGGAATGCCCAGTGAGCCCGGCGGCGGCGGTACACGCGGAGTCCTCATCAACGGTTTCTGCACAGCCGGGGTTCCCAACAATCCGGTGACGGGCGACAACGTCCTGATTGCGACGGTCACCTTGAGTGAGTGTCCGACCGCAGTTCCGGGTAGCGCGTTTGTGATCGACTTTGACAGCGGCGACGATGTGTTTGGTTCGTCGGTGTCGCAGATTGTCGATCGGGACAACGATGCTTACACACTGACCGATGGTGACTTGACTGATGGTGCACCCATGTGCGCTCCTACCGCTGTCGAACTGACCAACGTCCAGGCTGACAGCGTCTCCAACCCCATGCAGTACGGCGCGTTGCTGGCGCTTGCACTGGTGGTGGCTATCGTGGCCGGTGCCGGCTATGCTCTGCGCCGCCGCAACGCCGTCAATAGCTAAGTAATTTCGTTCGCCTTCACCCACAGGGGCAGCCTCGCCGGCTGCCCCTGTTTTGTGTCACCAAATCAAAGACCGTTCGTGCCCTGTCTGTTTGCAGGAGGCCGGCAATGCGTTTCCCTTCTTTCCCTTCTTTTCCTCATTTCCTCCATGTTCCCCTGGTCGCAATAGTTCTCGTTCTTGCCGTGATGATGCCCCTGGTCGCGTCGGCGCAGGGCGGCACAACCGTCACTCTGCAGCAACCGGTCGCGGTGGAGGGCGGCGACACGTTGACCACCGAGGTTACTGTGGCCGGGGTTGATGGCTTGCTGGGCTTCCAGTTCGACGTCAACTTCGATCCGGCCGTGCTGGCCGTCGATTCCATCGAACTGGGGCCGTTCCTGGCCAGCACGGGCCGGGCGCCGCAGCCGCTGGGCCCGGATGAGAGCAAGGCCGCCGACGGCGTCGTGGTCTACGGCGGGTTCACGCTCGGCACGGCCGACGTTCCCGGCGCTTCCGGGGACGGCGTCCTGGCAACCATCACCTGGCGGTCATTGCAGGATAGCCCGACCGAGGTCAATCTGAGCGGCATCCAACTGGCCGGCGCAGGCGCCCAGCCGTTGCCTGTCGATCCGGCATCGGAAACCCCCGTCACATTTCAGTCGGCCGGTGGTGGGTCTGGCGGTGAGTCGGGCAGCGGCGTCCCGCAACTGCTTGGCCTGCCATGGTACGTCTGGCTGGCGATCCTGCTGGTGGGGATGGCAGTCGTCGCGCTGGTCATCATGCAGCGCAGGCAGAGCAAGTAGCTCTGCATCCCCCTCCTACTCCTACTCGTCCTCCTACTCTTACTCGTCCGGATTCGAGTAGGAGGAAGAGGAGGAGTAAGAGTACGAGATCATCCCGAGTACACGTACACCGCCGGGCTGTTCGGTCCGCCGGCGGCGCTCCACTGGAAGATCCACCACGCATCGTAGGGGCTGAGATTGACGCATCCGTGGCTGCGCGGCCGTCCGAACGCGTCGTGCCAGTAGGCGGTGTGCAGCGCGTAGCCGCTGTAGAAGTAACAGGTCCAGGTGACCTCTTCCAGGTAGTAGTAGCCGCCGGTGGCGGCGCTGCCGCCTGACATCTTGCCGCCCGCCAGCCACTGCCACGTGCGGAAGATGCCCCGAACCGTCGGCGTGCCGGGCAGTCCGGTCGCGACCATGGCCGCGTACATCGGCCGGTCACCCTCGTAGGCTACGGCCGTCTGCTGGCTCAGATTCACGGCGACCCATCGCTCGTCTGATCGAATAGCCGATGGACGCGCCTTCTCGCCGGCGGCCGCGACCGACTGGCCTGAGACCCAGCGATCGACACCGATGCGATACCACCTGACGCCGTCCACGACCCGCGTTTCGAGGATGTCCAGCCGCTGGTTGTGCAGCACCTCGTCGATGGGCGGGTTGTCGGGCGAGATGCCCGGCCGGACGCGCACGTTGAGGGATGCCGACACCACCCAGCCAACCGGCAGAACCGGCTGGTCGGCTGCGGCCAGAACGCCCAGGCTGGCGCGCGGCGCCTCGGCCTCCACCAGCCGCACCCAGCCACTGTGAACCCAGCGGCCGACGCCGATGCGATACCACGGCACCCCCGCATAGGGCGTCTCCTCGTGGATCGTGACCTCAGCGCCGTAGCGAAGCTGGTCCACTACAGGATTGCCGGCAACGACGCCGGGGCGGGCGCGGACGTTGAGCACCGTCGCCGTCACAACGCCGTGGCGCAGGTCGCCGGGCGGCGGCGGGTCCTCCACGATGCGCACCCAGCCGCCATGCACCCAGCGGCTGTCGCCGACGCGGTACCAGGCCGCGCCGGTCACCTGCCGTTCCTCGTAGATCGCCACCTGCGTGCCGTTGGACAACTGGGCGATCGGCGGGTTGTCTGGCGAAACGCCGGGCCGGGCGCGGACGTTGAGCAGGCCGGCCGTGACAACTCCGTGGCGAACATCTCCCGGCGGTGGTGGCGGGGGTGGGGGAGGTGGTGCGCTGCCGCTCAACTCGACGCCGCGCAGGGCTGACGGCGTCACCACCGCGACCGAGCTGGCCGGTATCCAGTCGCCCCGCGTAGATTGGTACCAGAGCGCGCCGCCGACCGTGGTCTGGGTAGCGCTGGCCAGATAGGTGCCAGACGCCAGCGAGCGCGAGACATGTGTGCCGCCGGGCCGGGTGTATGTCCGTGTGCCGGACCACAGCGGCCGCAGGTAGAGGAAAGGCAGCCAGGGCGGATTCGAGTCGGCCCATGGCAGCGCGTCGGGCTGTGGCTCAACCGCCAGAGCGGGCTGCATCTCCTGCGGCGGGTCCGGCGTCGCTTCGTTTCCTGCACTGGGCGCCAATTCGTCCGTGTGCTCGCCCACCTCTAACTCGCTCTTGCCCAGTGTGCCGAGCCAGTAGCCTGCTTCGTCCAGTACATCGACTGCCACCAGGTACTTGCCCGGCTTGGCGTACACCGCGGTCCACTCGCCCTCCTGGTCGGCGGCCGTGGTTCCTTGAAGCGTGAACACCTGGTCCGCGCCCGCGTCGACGCGGATCGAGTGCCCGGCGTCCAGACCGGCGACCTGCAGGCGGATGCGCACCTCTTGGGTTGCGTCAGGCGCGGGCTTCACCTCTAAAAGGGTGAGCAGCGGCAGCTCCGGCTCCGGCGCGACTGGCTCGCGGCCAAGGTCGATGGTGATGCTTTCGAGCACATCGCCCCAGCGCAGGCTGGCGCTGTGCGGTCCCGGGGAGGCGTACGTGTAGCTGGCCAGCTCCTGGCGCTGCTCGTCGTGCCAGGTAGTCGCGCTGGGCGCGCAGAAGGAATCGATGGCCAATATTTTGCTGCGTTCCTGCCCGGTGCCCGGATCGCCCGTGAAAAGTCCCAGCGGGGCACAGACCGGCATGTCGGCGGCCGATACGGTGTCACCCGGCGCAGCAAAGGTGACGAAGAAGCGCACTGTCCGCTGATCGGCTTCGGGGATAGCAAGGAGGCGAACTGTCGTTGGCATGAGGCGGTCTCCCTTACGGTTTTTGCGTGAAGACGTGAAACGTGAAAGCGTGAACCCTGTTAGTGGCTTGCCAGATAATCTCACAGCAGTCAGATCAGTTGATCACCACACCGTCGAGACTCTCTGCGGGTGCCGGGAACTGCATCGCGAGGCCCTCCAGCGTTTCCACGATGACCGTGCTGACGACCAGATTGCGCAGCCACTTGCGGTTGGACGGGACGATGTACCAGGGCGCATGCAGCGTGCTGGTCCTGTTCAACACGTCCTCGTACGCGGCCATGTAGTCAGGCCACAGGGCGCGCTCCTTCAGGTCGCCGACGTTGAACTTCCAGTGCTTGGTAGGGTCGTCCAGCCGGGCCTGCAGGCGGCTTTTTTGTTCGTCCAGGTCGATGTGCAGATAGAACTTGAGGATCGTCGTGCCCTCCTCGGCCAGCAGCTTCTCGAAAGCGTTGATGTGCTCGTAGCGGCGGCTCCAGCGCTCGCGGCTCACCAACTCGTGGACGCGCACTACCAGCACATCTTCGTAGTGGCTGCGGTTGAAGATGACGATCTCGCCGGAGCAAGGAGTCTGCCGGTGTACCCGCCAGAGGTAGTCGTGACCCAGCTCGATGGGCGTCGGCACCTTGAAGCCGGCGACGCGCACCCCCTGCGGATTGACTCCCGTGAAAACGTGGCGGATTGTGCCGTCCTTGCCGGCCGTATCCATGCCTTGCAGGATAACCAGCAGCTTGTGCTTCTGCTCTGCCCACATGACCTCTTGCAGCGCTTCCAGGCGGGCCGTCAGCGACTTCAATATCTTCTTGGCCTGCGATTTGCCGTCAGGAAACGCTGACTTGTCGTTGGGATCCCAGTTGATCAAGCTGATCGCCTGGTCAGGCCTGGCGCGGTACTGGTCCATCGATGTGGTGATCATGGCACTTCCTTTGTTGAAGATCGTTGTGGCGGTTTGGGGTCGGGCAGATTGCCGCGATTATAGCACGCCGCCCCTACCGCGTCAACGAGGCTTGGCTGCGGTTGCTGCCGGTGGTAGAATGCGTCCCAGGGCAGGTTATGCGCCATGAAAGGAGCAGATCCGTGGACGGACCGCAGGTGATCCGCGTGTTGCGCGGCAAGCACATACTTCTTGGTGTGACGGGTGGGATCGCCGCATACAAGGCAGTGACCGTTGCCAGTCGGTTGACCCAGGGCGGCGCGGTCGTCGACGTGTTGATGACGGCAGCGGCTCAACGCTTCGTAGCCCCGCTGACGTTTTCGGCCCTGACAGGCAGGCCGGTGCGCACCGATCTCTGGTCGCTGGGCAACGGCCAGATCATGCACGTCGCCATGGCCCACGAGGCGGACCTGTTCCTGGTGGCGCCCGCCACCGCCAACACCATCGCCAAACTGGCGCTGGGACTGGCCGACGACCCGATTAGCGCCACCGCGCTGGCCAGCAAGGCGCCGCTCTTACTGGCTCCCGCCATGGAGACAGGGATGTGGGAAAGTCCGGCCACGCAAAGCCACGTTCAAACCCTCATCGACCGCGGCGCGTTCGTCGTCGGGCCGATGGCCGGCCGGCTGGCATCGGGCGCGATGGGGCTTGGGCGCATGGCCGAGCCGCCGCAGATCATCGAGATGACGCGCAAGGCGCTGGGGCGCAACGGCTCTCTGGCCGGCGTCCACGTCGTCATCACCGCCGGCGGCACCCAGGAGCCGCTTGACCCGGTGCGCTTTCTGACCAACCGCTCCTCGGGCAAGATGGGAATGGCGCTGGCCGCCTCGGCGCGCGATTTCGGCGCGCGTGTGACGGTCATCCACTCGCCGCTGCAGGTGCCTGTTCCCTTTGGCGTCGAGAGCATCCCCGTTCGCACGGCTGCCGAGATGCGCGACGCCACCTTCGATGAGTTGGCGCGCACCGATGTGTTGATCGGCGCGGCTGCGGTGGCCGACTTCAAGCCGTACGAGGTCGCCGCGCAGAAGATCAAGAAGAAGCACGGCAGCCTGCCCATCGAGCTGGTGCGCAACCCCGACATTCTGGGAGAGGTCGGCGCACAGCGCAAGGCATCCGGTTTCCCCAAGGTGATGGTCGGGTTTGCTGCCGAGACGGAAGATCTGCTGGCCAACGCTAAGGCCAAGCTGGACAGCAAAAAGCTTGATCTGATCCTGGTCAACGACGTGTCTGCGCCTCACAGCGGCTTCGGAACCGACACCAACCAGGTGACGCTGCTGGACCGCTGGGGAGATGTCCGCCCGTGGCCGCTCCTGACCAAGGATGAAGTGGCCGACCGGCTGATGGTCTGGGTCGCCCGCAAGGTGCTCGGCAAGGGGCTGGCAGACCTGGGTGACTAGCGCACGATATCCAGCACCAGCGGCGGCGGTGACACAGGCTCGTCGCTGATCTGAATCGCACCGCGCACCAACTCCGTTGCCTCCGCCAGCCGCTCTTCATCGTTGGCGTGTATCCAGCAGAGCGGCTGGCCTTCCTCGACTTGATCGCCGATTTTGGCAGCCAGCACAATGCCAACCGCGGGATCGATCGCATCGCCCTTCTTCTGGCGGCCGCCGCCCAACAGCACCGACGCCGCGCCAATCGCGTCGGCATGCAGCTCGGCCAGCCAGCCGCTGGCCGTGGCCTCCAGGGGCGCCACCAATCGGGCAGCCGGCAGCCTGTCCGGGTCGTCGATCTGGCCCACGTCGCCGCCCTGTGCGTGGACGAACTGGCGGAACTTGAGCCACGCGTCGCCGCTCTCCAGTTGCCACATGATCATGCTGAAGGGATCGCTGCCCTCCTCCAGCGCGCCGCCCAGCCGCAGCATCTCCGCAGCCAGGACCACGACCAGATTGGTGAAATCGGCCGGCCCGCGGCCGTGCAGCGTGTCAATGGCCTCCTTAAGTTCAAGCGCATTGCCGACCGCGCGCCCCAACGGCTGGTTCATGTCGCTTAGCACGGCCGCCATGCCGCGACCCGCTCCCTTGCCGATCTCCACCATCAGCCGCGCCAGATGGTGCGCCTCGTCGATGGAGTGCATGAACGCGCCGCGCCCGACCTTGACGTCCAGCACGATGGCGTCCGCGCCCGTCGCCAGCTTTTTGGACATGATCGACGATGCGATCAGCGGCAGAACGGGGACGGTGGCCGTCACATCGCGCAGCGCGTAGAGCTTGCCGTCAGCCGGCGCCAGGTCGGCCGTCTGCCCGCCCAGCACCAGCCCGATGTCGTGGAGTTGGCGCACAAACTGCTCGCTGCTGACGTTGACGCTGAAGCCGCTGATGCTCTCCAGTTTGTCGATGGTGCCTCCGGAGTAGCCCAGCCCGCGGCCGCTCAGCTTGCCGACCGGCAGGCCGAGGCTGGCGATCAGCGGCGTCAGCACCAGCGACGTCTTGTCACCGACGCCGCCGGTGGAGTGCTTGTCCACTACCGTGGCGCCCGCGGGCAGGTCTTTGTGCGGGTCGAGCTGCTGGCCCGAGCCGGCCATAGCCATGGTCAGCGCGGTCGCCTCGGCGTCGCTCATCCCTTTGAAGTAGATCGCCATCATCCAGGCTGCGGCCTGGTAGTCAGGGATCCTGCCGTCGGTGTAGCCGCGGATGAAGAAGTCGATCTCCTCGACCGACAGTTCGCGGCCGTCGCGTTTTTTCTGGATGATGTCTACTGCGCGCATCGGACCTCCTTGTGCGGTGGGATAGGTCTCTGTGATCAGTGTCATTTTACCACGCGGCCACGAAACGCCTAAACACCGCGCGCAGCAGCCGGGGCCTGCCGTTGTCACCGGCGCGTTGTGGTATAATTCAGCCCGCGTTGCCAGCGCAGCGCCTGAGGAAACCACGTATGCTGATCGGCATCGACGCCAGCCGCGCGCTGCGAGCCAGACGCACCGGCACTGAAAACTATTCCCTGCAGCTTATTCGCCACCTGTTGCGCCAGGACAGCGGCCATGTCTTCCGGCTCTACTGCCATCAGCCGCCGCCGCCCGGCCTGTTCGCCGCGGACGGCAGAGCGCCCGACGTGCGGGTGATCCCCTTGCCGCGTCTTTGGACCCATGCCCGCCTCAGCGCGGAGATGATCGCCCACCCACCTGAACTGCTCTTTGTTCCATCGCACGTCCTGCCGCTTGTCCACCCGCGATGCAGCGTCGTTACGATCCACGATCTGGGGTATCACTGGTTCCCGGAAGCGCACACGCCCGCCGGTCGCAGGCAACTCGACCTGAGCACCTGCTTCAACGCCGCGACATCCACCCACGTGCTGGCGGACTCGCAGGCAACCAAGGACGACCTCTGTCGGGTCTACGGCACGCCGGCCGCAAAGGTGACAGTTGTGCATCTTGGCCGCGACGAGCGCCTGCAGCCGGTGGACGATCCCAACCGGCTGCGCCAGGTATGCGCCAAATACGGCATCGACCGTGGCGGGCAGGCGCAACCCTACCTGCTCTACGTCGGCACCTTGCAGCCGCGCAAGAACCTGCTACGGCTGATCGATGCCTTTGCTGCGGTGGCCGATCTGGTTCCCGACCTCGTGCTGGTGCTGGCCGGACAGCGCGGCTGGCTGGCCGAGCCGATCTTTCACCGCGTGGAGGAGCTGGGGCTGGACGGGCGCGTGCTGTTCCCCGGTTTCGTGTCGGACGACGATCTGCCGGCGCTGTTGAGCGGCGCGCTGGCCTTCGTCTATCCGTCGCTCTACGAAGGTTTCGGCATCCCAGTGCTGGAGGCGCAGGCGTGCGGCCTGCCCGTGCTGGCGTCCAACACCTCGTCCCTGCCGGAGGTGGCAGGAGACGGCGCGCTGCTGGTTGATCCACTGAGCACCGCAGCCATCGCGGACGGGCTGCGTCGTCTGCTGACCGAGCCGGAGCTGAGCAGCCACCTGCGCGCGGCCGGTTTTGCCAATGTTCGGCGATTCTCGTGGGAGCGCTGCGCCCGGGAGACGTTGGCGGTTCTGGAGCGGGCAGGGAACGTATGAACCTGCAGCGCATTCTGGTCATCAAGCTGGCCGACATCGGCGACCTGCTGACAGCCTCGCCGGCGCTGGGCGCGCTGCGCGAGACGTTTCCCGACGCGCAGATCGACGTGTTGACAACGCCAGCCGCGGCCCCGGCGCTCTCACCCTGGCTGCGCATCGGCGTGCTGACCGTGCCTCGTAACCTGGTGCGCGGCCCTGGCGACGTGCGCGCGGCCGCGAACCTGCTGGCCGGTTTACGGCGGGCGCGCTACGACGCCGTGGCCATCCTGCACCATCTGACGCTGCGCAGCGGCGCGGCCAAGTATCGCTTGCTGGCGGCAGCAACGGGCGCGCCGGTGGTGGCCGGGCTGGACAACGGCAACGGCGGCTGGCTGACCCACGCCGCATCCGATGAAGGATTCGGCGCGTGCCACGAGGTGGAGTACTGGCTGCGGGTGGTCGAGTTGTTGGGAGCGACCCGCGAGCACTACCCAACACTAACCGGCCCTTATCGAGAAGACGACCGCCAGTCTTTTGCGCCGTTGTTGGCAACCCTTGGGCCGCCGCCGGTGGTGGTGATTCACCCTGGCTCGGGCGGGTACTCCATGGCGCGGCGCTGGGAGCCGATCCGCTGGGCCGAACTGGCCGATGCACTGATCGAGCGCTTCGGCGCGCAGATCGTTCTGGTCGGGACGCCGACCGACGGCGCCGATGTGGTCGTGGCCGCGATGACCAGCCCGTGCCGCAACCTGGCGGGGCGGACGACCGTGCCAGAACTGGCCGCGGTGCTGAGTGACTGCGACTTGTTTCTCGGCGCCGATTCGGGCGTCATGCACCTGGCGACATCGGTGGGAGCGCCGGTGGTTGCGCTGTTTGGGCCGAGCAACCACCTGGCCTGGGGACCCTGGAATCCGGAGGAGCGCAAGGCCGCTGTCGTGCGTCTCGACCTGCGCTGCTCGCCGTGCAGCTATGTCGGCCACAGCGTCGGCCAGCGGGACGGCTGCTGGCACCGCTCGTGCATGGCCGAGCTGACCGTGCAGCAGGTGCTCGACGCGGCCGCTGGCTTCCTGGACCAGGGTCGCCGGCCCGGAGTTGAAGCGGCATGAATGCACCGGTGGAGATTCTTGGGGTGCGCGTCGATCCGGTCACCTACGACGAAGTGATCGACATCATGTCGCGCTGGATCGACGAGGGCGGACCTCACCAGATCGCCACGGTCAACCCGGAGTTTGTCATGGCGGCGCGGGGCGACGCGCGCTTTCGGCAGACGCTCAACAGCGCCAATCTGTGTGTGGCCGACGGCGCGGGCCTGCTCTGGGCGGCGCGGTTGTTGGGTCAGTCGCTGCCGGAACGGGTGACCGGGTCCGATCTGGTGCCGCGGGTGGCGCGTGAGGCGGCCGCGCGCGGCTGGCGGGTTTACCTGCTGGGCGCGGCGGCAGGCGTCGCCGACGCAACCGCCAGGATTTTGACGGCTCAAAACCCCGACCTTCGCATAGCCGGTTCGTTCAGCGGGTCGCCATCGGCGCTCGATGCGCCCGCCATCGTGGCCTGGGTCCGGCACGCTCGTCCCGATATCTTGTTCGTGGCCTACGGCGCGCCGGCGCAGGACCTGTGGATCGCAGAACACGGCCCGGCGTTGGGCGTGCCGGTAATGATGGGTGTCGGCGGGGCGTTCGACCACATCGCCGGGGTGCAGCGCCGCGCCGGTATGGATACAGCGGCTGCAACTGGAGTGGCTCTACCGGCTGGTGACGCAGCCGTGGCGCTGGCGCAGGCAGCTTGCCCTGCCGAGGTTTGTGCTGGCGGTGCTGCGGGCGCGCGTTCGCGGCAGCCGCTGACTCGGATCTGAAACGTGAAACGTAAAACGTGAGCAGTAACGTTCAAGCATTTCCTCACGTTTCACGCTTTCACGTTTCACAACCTGTCAGTCTGTGAACCGCATTAGCCGGACCCCAATCTTAGCAGATCTTCAGGTCTCATGATGAACAACGCAAACGATCTCGTAATGAAACTCGCCGGCCTCCGGGTCCTGGTGGTGGGGGACATGTTTCTGGACCGTTACCTGCAAGGCCGAGCGACAAGGCTCAGCCGCGAGGCGCCGGTGCCCGTGCTGGAGCAGACGGCCAGCTTCGCGGTGGCCGGTGGGGCGTGCAATCCGGCACGCAACATCGCCGCGCTGGGCGGGCAGGCGGTGATGTTGGGCGTCATCGGCGAAGACGCGGAGGGGGAGGAGTTGCTGCGGCTGATGGCGGGCGCGGGCATCGACACCTCGTCGGTGGTCGTCGATCCCTCGCGGCCCACGACCACCAAGACCCGCCTGGTGGCCGAGAGCACCCTGCGCGTGCCGCAACACCTGGCGCGCATTGACAAGCTGGACCGGCGGCCGTTGGAGCGGCCCGTTGAACAGGCGCTGCTGGGCATGCTGGAGCAACGGGCGGTCGGATGCGACGCTATTCTGGTGTCGCACTACGTCACGGGCGTGGTCACTGGGGCGGTGGCAGACCGGGTGCGGCAACTGGCACGCCAACACGGCGCCGCTGCGACCGTCGATGCGCAGGCTGATCTGGGCCGGTTTGCAGGGTTCGATTTGGTCAAGTGCAACCGTGCCGAGGCGGAGGCCGAGCTGGGCCAGACCTTGACCAGCGATGCCGACTTCGAGCGGGCGTTGGTACGGCTGATGCCGCGGCTGGGTGTCGACAGTCTGGTGATCACCCGCGGCGCGGATGGCATCTCGGGCTTGCAGCGCGGTCTTTCGGCAACTCACAGTCCTGCGCTGCGGACCAGCGATGTCTATGACGTGGTAGGCGCCGGCGACACTGTGATTGCAGTCCTGACGCTGGCCATGGCGGCCCGCTTGTCGCTTGCCAGCAGCCTCTATCTCGCCAACGCGGCGGCCGGGCTGGTGGTGCGCAAGCTGGGCAATGCGGTGGTGACCGGCGCTGAACTAGCCGCAGTCGCGGGAGGTGAGCAGCTATGACCGGTGGCACTGGCAACGGTCTGGCCGGTCGTCTGCTGACGGCTGAGGACGCAGCTAGTCTGGCTGCTGCGCTGGGCGCTGGCGGTCAGACGGTCGTGTTTACCAACGGCTGTTTCGACCTGCTGCACCGCGGCCATGTCGATTACCTCCGACGCGCACGCCAGCTAGGCGACTTTCTGATCGTGGGATTGAACAGCGACGCGTCGGTGAGGCGGTTGAAGGGTCCTGGCCGGCCCATCCTTGCCGAAGGTGACCGGGCGGAGGTGCTGGCCGCACTGCGGGCCGTGGACGCCGTCGTCATATTCGCCGACGACACGGCTGAGCGACTGGTGCGGGTGCTCCGGCCAGCCATCTACGTGAAGGGCGGCGACTGGCAAGCGGGCAACCGGCGGCCGCCTGAGGCTGCAGTGGTCGAGAGCTACGGCGGGCGCGTTGAGTACATTCCCTACCTCCCGGGCCGCTCGACCAGCGAGATCATCGCGCACATCCGCGGCTAGAGGTTCAACTTTGCTGAAGCAGGCGAACGTCGCTACAATCTGCGCGTGTTCGTCTCCAGCGCGCCCTGAAACGTCCCATCGACCATGCCTGACGCACCGATAATCGATCCCGCGGTTCCTGTCGATCTGCCGGAGGAGATCCAGCCTTCGTTGGCTCGTTCGGCCAGTATCATCGCGTTCGGCAACATCGTCAGCCGGTTGCTGGGACTGGTGCGTGAGACGGTGATCGCCTATTTCTATGGGGCGTCGGGGTTGGTCAGCGCCTTCCAGGCGGCCAGCACGATCCCGACGATGATCTTCGATCTGCTCATCGGCGGGATGCTGAGCGCGGCTCTGGTGCCTGTGCTGGCCGACTATGCTCGCCCGTCGCGCCGGCGCGAGCTGGGTTCGGTGGTTGGCGCGGTGCTGTCGGTCGTCGGACTGGCGGTGGCTGCTCTGGTCATCGTGGTCGAACTGTTGGCGGAGCCGGTCGCACGGCTGGTGGCCGGCGGCTTTCCGCCGGATCTGCTGAACGTCACGGTGACGCTGTTGCGCATCATGACGCCGGCAGTCTGGTTTCTGGCGATATCAGGCGCGGTTACCGGCGTCCTGTTCGCGCTGCAGCGGTTTACGTTTCCCGCCTTTGCCGCGGCGGTCTACAATCTGGGCGTCATCCTGGCCGCGCTGGCTTTTCACGAGCAGTTGGGCATCTACGCGCTGGCCGTGGGCGTGCTGCTGGGCAGCATGCTGCAGCTGGGGATGCAGCTGCCCGACCTGCACCGGGCCAGGCTGGACATTCGTCCCAGGCTGCGCCACCCGGCCCTGCGGCGCATCTGGCGGCTCTACCTGCCGATCCTCTTTGGCCTTGCCGTCAGCCAGGTACAGGTGGTGATCGACCGCCGGCTCGCCTCCGGCACAGGGGAACAGAGCCTGGCCTGGATGCGCGACGCGACGACGCTGATCCAACTGCCTCATGGGTTGGTGGCGGTCGCGATCAGCCTGGCCGCGCTGCCGGCGCTCTCCCGCTTTTTCGCGGCCGGCGACGAAGGCTCGTTCCGCGCCACGTTGGGGCGAGGGCTGCGCACGGTCCTGCTGCTGATCGTGCCTGCCACGGTCGGGCTGTTTGTGCTGGGAAGGCCGGTGGTCGAACTGGTTTTTCAGCGCGGCGCGTTCCTGCCCTCCGACACCGATGCCGTGGTGCAGGCGCTGCGCATCTACCTGATCGGTCTGGTGCCGGCCTCGCTGGACTGGCTGCTGAACTACACCTTCTACGCCCGGAACGACACGAAGACACCCGCGTTGGTGGGTGTCGCGTCGGTTGGCATCTACCTGCTGTTTGCGCTGCCGTTGGTGGGGCGAGTTGGCTATCTGGGGCTGGTGTTTGCGGACTCGGCCAAACACACCGGGCATTTTCTCATCATGCTGATCATGCTGCGGCGGCGTCTGGGCAGCCTGGGCGACCTGCGGGGCGGCACAACGGCATGGCGTACGCTGGCTGCGTCGGCCGGCATGGTGCTGGTGATCCTGCTGGTCATGCCGTTCCTGCGCGACGCGCTGCCGGCCGGGTTCGAGGGGAACCTGCTGCTGGTGATCGTGGCTGTTGCGCTGGGCGGCGCCGTCTACCTGGCGCTGGTCAGCCGGCTGAAGGTTGAAGAAGCGCAATTGATCGTCGACCGCTTCACGGCCCGCATTCGACGGCGCCGGTAAGTGGCCGGGGAGAATTGACCGCTTGGTCAAGCTGGCGTATAATCTGCGCTGGATATCACCAGAAAGAGGATCGATCGATGGCCAAAAAAGTTCGCAAGCCAAGAGCTTCCAGCCCGCGCACCTATGCGCAATCACCCGCCACAACGGACACGAAGGCAACAGCCGCGCCTGCCGGTTCAACATCCGCCAAGGCATCCGGCAGCAAGAACATGTCTGCATCGCAGGCAGCCAGCGCACCAAAGAACGTCGAATTGTCGGTCGAGTATGCAGTGGTCGGATCCGAACTGCGGCGGCTGCTGATCACCGCTGCCATCATGTTCGGGGTTCTGATCGCCATCAACCTCGTCATCACCTTCCTCACGTAGGCCCGCTTTTGGCGCGGGTTGCCGAGCGCACAGCAGTCTGACGGGCGAGACCCAACAACAGAGCTTATCCGGCGGCTGGCAGTGTCGAGTTGACTGTCAGCCGCTTTGTGTTGTCCCCGATTGATCGATTGTCAGGAATGCGGCGCGACCCCAGGTTTCGCCGCAGCACGCAGACGCGGCTCCAGCAGAACGACCGCGGCCGCGTGGAACGCCCAGCCCAGCCAGAAGTTGCCGCTGAACAGGTAGATCTGGGTGGTGACCACCAGAATGACCGCCCGCAGCAGCCGCGGTCCGGCCAATCCCGGCGTCCGCAGGTCCCGCCAAAGCAACGGATTGAGCATCCCTTCCAGAGTGACCAGCGCGACGGTCAGCCAGGCGCCCAGGTAGACCGGGTCTCCTCTGCCCAGACCCTGCTGGACGGTGCCCGCGATCAGCACTGCCCGAAAGAACGACCACTGCCATTGCAGGGCGCCCGCTTCCAGCGCCAGCCGCGCGCTGACTGCAACCCGGTCGGCGCGCGATGAGTAGGCAGGCTCAGCTGGCTGGCCGCGGCGATAGCCGACCACCGCCAGCGCGAGCAATCCCAGCGCTGCCAGCGCCAGAATCACACCCTGGCCAAGCCCGGCGCCGATCTCGATCTGCGAGAGTCCCATCAGCCGCGGCGATACCACCCCCAGCAGCAGCGCCGCGTAGCCCGGCGCGATCAGCCAGACCAGCCGGGCCAGCCAACCGAGGAGCGTTCCGCCCGGCGATCCCAGAAAGCCGGCCAGGCGGCTCCGCACGTTGCCGCGCCGCTGGCCCACCCACAGGACCAGGCCTGCGACTGCGTAGATCGCGATCGATCCCGCGACCCATGCCCAGGCAGGCAAGTCTGCCAATGTTTCAGTTTGCAGGGGCGGCGCGAATATGGGTATCATGGGGTGACGACTGTCTGGTCGGCGGGCAGCGAATTGGTAGTGGAACAGGTCGAGGGTATAATCTCGTCTGAAAAACAAGACCGGCCTCCCAGAGGAGCCGGTCTACTTGGTGGGCGAGAAGGGACTCGAACCCCTGACTTCTGCGATGTGAACGCAGCGCTCTAACCAGCTGAGCTACTCGCCCGAACGCCCAAAATTATAGCATTTCTGGAGTAAACAGGCAAATCACATGCGTCCACGAAGGTACTACGGCGCCGGCTTTTTGCTGGTGCTGGTAGCGGCAATTCTTGGTGCTTTTTTGGCCGGCAAGGCAATTGGCACGGTAGAAGGGCCCAATCTCGACGGCCTGGCAACGGTGCAGCAAAGTCTGGAAGAACTGAACCTGTGGTCGCTGCTGCCGCTGCCGGCCGTGGCGCCGCGCCACGGCTACGCCGCCGACGGTGGCCGGAGAGGAAGCAGGGAACCAGTCGTCTTCCTCCGCAACGCCGCAGCCCATCGTTGTGGCCCCGGCGGACCAGCCCGACGCTGCGCAGACGCCCTCAGACGCGCCGAATCGTCTGCTGCGCCTGGTGCTGCGACAGCTACGCAGGAAACGGCCTCCAGCCAGCCCGAGGCCGCGCCAACCGCTACGCCCATACCGGCGACACCCACACAGGCCGTTGACGCCGGCCTGCCCTTCGTTGCTGCCGGCCCGGTGCGCAACACGTCAGGAGACTGCCCCGGCGCGCCGATCCGCGGGTGGTGCGCGACGGCGGAGGCAATCCGTTGCCCGCAATTCGACTGTGGCGCTACGACCAGTGGGGCAACGAACAGGTCATCGAGTCGAAGACGGGCGACGCTGACCGTGGCCAGTACGACTTTCCTCTGGGCGACACGCCCAACGTTCACTATGTACAGGTCATCGATGCGGCCGGCGTAATCATCAGCCCGGTCATCGAGATCGCCCACCGGCAGGGCGACGCGCCTAACGCTACTTGCCACTGGCTGGACTGGGTCCAGCGCTAAGACCCTGCCGGTCGCATTTCAGAATGCGAACGGCACCGTGATCCGCCGTCCACGTGGAGCGCGCATCCTCAGATGCGCCGGGCGGGCGGCGCGCGGTTGGTTCGCAACAAAAAGACGGATGCAGAGACCAGACATCGGTCTTCGCATCCGTCTTTGATTGTTCGCTATCAGCTATCAGCTGTCCGCTATTCGCCTCTGCCACCTGCGATTCCTCTACTCCGGCGCATACTGGCAGCGCGGGCGGCCCAGCTGCTCGTTGAAGTATGCGCAGAGCACGACGATGCTGTTGCGCAACTGCAACTGGTCGATCTGGCTGGGCGACATGATGGCCCAGTAATACTGCTCGTCGCTAGGCGTCCAGTCGATGTCCGGCATATAGATCAGGCTCATCAGCCCGATCCAGGGCTGCCAGTTGTTCTTGGCGTACTCATACGCCCGACGCAGGTAGTCAGCCTTGGTGAACTCATCGATGCCGGCGCCTGCTCCGTGCCAATAATACGGGCTTTCCGGCCGGTCATCGGTCGTCCAGCCGAACTCCAGCACCACAACGCGCTTGTCGGCGTCTCCGTTCTCCACCATGATCTGACGGATGTCTTCGATGTGGCGGAAGGCGAAGAAGCGCTCGCCGCCGTAGGCGGGCTTGTTGGCAGCCGTCTCGTCCGGTGATACTTCAGGCGGCGCTGCGAAGCCAGCGCCGTGAACGCCCAGCATGTCAAAGTATCCGTCGGAGTTGCCGCCCATGGCCTGGTACATCTGGCGATAGAACTGGTCGTCAGGCATGGCCACGTCGCAGCAGGTTCCCGTGGGCGCCATACCGGCCGTGACGACGATCATGTTGGGGTCTGCTGCCTTGACCGCCTGGTACGCGGCGCGCAGCATTTGGGCATATCCTGTCGGATCGGGTGGTTTGTTGCCCCACTCGCGCGCCAGGTTAGGCTCGTTCCAGATCTGGATGGCGTCGATGCGGCCCTTGTAGCGCGTCGCCAGTTCGGTCAGGAATTCAACAAGGTATTGGGCGTTCTGGGGCGGCGGCCCGGCCCAGTCTGGTTCGCGGTCGACGCGCACCAGCAGCTTCAGTCCGTGTTCCTCGGTTTGCTGGACGATGCGGTCCGGGATGCTCCAGTCATACTGGCCTCTGCCGGCGCCCTCGATGTCGTCCCAGGCGAACCACTGTTTGACCCACTCAAAGCCGGAGTTCTTCATCAGGGTGAGGTCGCGGTCAGCGATCTCGCCGCGCCACCATAGAAACGCCTGGGCGCCGTAGTCCGGCGAGCGCATGCTGGCAAAGCTGCCGGATGGCTGAGGCGGATTGGTAGCCGCGGCAACAGGTGTGTCCGTCGCCGCTGGCTGGGCGGATTCGGCCGTCGGCGCATCGGTGGGAGGGACGGGTGATGCGGTAGCAGTCGGCGGCTCTTCGACGGTGGGGACCGGCGTATCGGCAGGCGGGACCGGCGTATCTGTGGACGCCTCAGTGGGTTGGACCGCAGGCGTGGGTGTTTTGGTGGGCGTTGGCGTGGCAGCCGGCGCTGCGGGTCCGCAGGCCGAAAGGGCAAGGGCTGCCGCCAGCAGCCAGGCGAGTTTCTTGGACATGGTTCACTTTCTCGATCGGTCTGTAGCTTGTTCGCAGCAGGCGCTTCAGCGCCTCAGAACGGCGCTGAAGCGCCTGCTACGAACGTATACGAACGTGGATAACACGCACGCGAGCCGCGTTCTGTTCGCTATTTCGGCATCGCCTGGATCATTCCGTAGGCCGACCGGCCCTGAATGCCAAATGCTGCCAGTTCCGTGCCAGGCTGGGTAACGTTGTAGTTCAGATTCCAAAGGAAGGCCGGACCGACAAAGCCCCAATCGCGCATCATCTGATAGGCGCGCACGATGTACTCGCCCTGCTGCTGTTCGTTGTTGTACGTGGCGTATTCATAGCCCGGGTGCGGATTGCCGCTGGACGCCCAGCCGAACTCAGTGGGCCAGAGTCGCTTGTTGCCATCGCCGTATTTCAGCATGATGTTGCGGTACTGTTCCATCACATTGCGGAAATAAAAGGACGGGTGATCGAAGTGCGATGGCCGTGAATAGGTCCCGGCCCAGGCATCCTGCACGCGGACATCGGGCGGGTTGCCGTAGCCACTGGGGTGAACGCCGATGGCGTCCGAGACGTTCTTGAGGCCGGCCTGGTACATCTGTTCCAGGTAGGTGAAGTCAGGTATGGCGGCCGGCGGCTGCGCGCCGGTAGGGGTGGGTGCGCCGCTAACCACGATCATCGACGGGCAGTTGGCCTTGATGGCGCGATAGGCCGGCGCAAGCAACTGAACGTAGCGGCTTGCGCTGATCGGTTCGTTGCCCCATTCGTAGTGCAGGTTTTGCTCGTTCCAAACCTCGATGGCCTGAACGCGCCCGCAATAACGAGCCGCGAACTCGCCGACAAAGCTGGCGTAGGTGCCTGGATCAGCCGGCGGGCCCTCGACAGAAAGATCTGTATTGCCGGGGCGCGCCCAATCAGGCGACTTGACGATGCTGGCCAGGATGTTCAAACCCGCGCCGTTCAGGACACCCACCTTGTCGTCGGGCCAGTTGCGCTGGCCGGGCTGCCCTTCGAAGCTCTTCCACGGAAGCTGAAACTTGACCCAGTTGAAGCCCAGACCTTGCACGGCTCCGGCCGTCGCTCCCAGGTCGCCGTCAGGATCGATCTGGATGCCATAGCCAAAGAAGCCGGCGCTGGCAGGCGCCGGCGCCGGTCCGGATGGGACGGCCGCGGCAACCGCGCCGGGCGTGGGCGTCGGGGCAGGGGTTGGCAGCTCCGGAATCTCCTCGGCCACCGGCACGCTGTCCACGGGTCCGACCTGGCGGACATACTCACCGCTGCCGGCAATCCAAACCTGCGCGTCGTCGACGCAGCACACCAGCAGCCAGTCGCCCTCCGGCGCCCTGGCAACGATGTCGAACTCCTGGCCCTCGGCTACCTGGCCGACGCGATCGTAGACGGTGCCAGGGCCGCTGCGGACGTTGAGAATCGACGCAACAACCTCGGCGGCCGGCGCGTCGGGCGTCGGTTCCGGGGTCGGCGTCTCCGTTGCCTCAGGCGTGGGTGTGTCAGTCGCCGTGGCCGTGGCGGTTGCCGTCGGTGAAGGTGACGGCGACGGGGTAGGCGTGTCAGTTGGCGGGGTGGTAGGTGTCGCCGTAGGTTCGGGCGTCCAGGTCGGTGTGTTGGTCGGAACAGGTGTTGGCGAGTCTGTCGCGACCTCAACGATGCCGGCCTTGGCGGCAACCTCGGCCAGCGGCGTCGGCGGCGCCTCGGTGTTGCCGGGCCTCTGGCTGTACATAGCCGCGGCAAACAGCAAGAACAGGGCGATCAGCGCAGCAAGGGCGAAATAGCGACGATTGATGCGTCGGTCAGTCATGAATCTGGCTCCGAGGAGATACAAAGGGCAGGCGGACGGCCGGTTATGGCACATCCGCCTGCTCGTTTTCAGTAGCTACATGCTGGCGTGTTGGCTTGGGGCTGGTGCCGGCATTACTTGGGCATGGCAGCCAGAGCGCCGAAGACCGGCCGGCCCACGATGCCCCACTGGGCCAACTCGGTGCCGGGGTTGGTCACGCCGTAGTTCAGGTTCCACAGGAAGGCGGGACCTACCCAGCCCCAGCTTTTCATCAACTGGTAGGCACGGACAGTCCAGTCGGCCTGTTCCTGAGGCGTGTTGTCGTTGGCATATTCATAGCCCGACGCGCCAACCCAATCAGTTGCCCAGCCGAACTCAGTCGGCCAGATGCGTTTGTTGGAGTCGCCGTACTTCACCATGATGTTGCGATAGCCTTCCATGGTGTTGCGGAAGCTCCAGGAATGATGTGGCGAGTTGCAGGGGCCAACGTAGGAGGAACCTTGCGATGAGATGAAGTCGCAGGCCGCCTGGCCGCCGCCAACGTCAGGCGAGACGTTGAAGCCGCTGGGGTGGGCGCCGATGCCATCGCTGTAGTCCTTGAGGCCGTTCTGATACATTGCCTCGAGATAGGTGAAGTCGTCCATGGCCCAGGGCGCGGGCGCTCCGGTCGGAGTCAGCGCGCCACTGATGACGAAGGTTGAGGGGCAGGCGGACTTAATGGCACGATACGCCGGCTTGAGCATCGCCATGTAACCTGCCGGGTCCAGCGGCTGGTTGCCCCACTCGTAGTGCAGGTTCTGTTCGTTCCAGACCTCGATGGCGTTGACGGTGCCGCAGTAGCGGCCGGCCATCTGGCCCAGGAAGTTGGCGAAGGTGGCAGGATCTGCGGGCGGGCCTTCCACGCTCAGGTCAGCGCCGGGCGGTCTTGCCCAGGTCGGCGCCTTGGGCACGGAGAGCAGCACGTTCAGCCCGCCGGCCTTGAAGGTATTCACCATATCGTCGATGCCGCCCCAGCCGAAGTTGCCAGGGCTGCCCTCTATGTCCTTCCACGGCACCTGCACCTTGACCCAGTTGAACCCAAGCTGGTTGACGTCGCGTACCACAGCCCCCAGGTCCCAGGGAGCGACCTGGATGCCGTAGCCAAAGGAACCGCTGCCCGAGGTGCTGGCCGGCGCAGGTGCAGGCGCTGGCTCAGCCGCTTTAGCGCTGACGTTTGATGCGGCGGCGCTCGACGTGTTGGCGGCGGCCACCTGCTGGGGCGGTTCAGGAATGTTGCTCGCGACCGCGATCTGGTCGGCCGATCCCTGGATCGACACCAAACGCGAGATCACCCAGGCCTCGCCGCCGGGCTGCTCGACCTGGAGCCAGGAGCTGTCCTGGTTTTTGCCCAGAATACGGGCCGACTCGCCGCTGGCAAGCTGGCCAACCGCGCCGAAGGCCGTGCCCGGCCCGCTGCGCAGGTTGACCGTGCTGTTCGCCACGGCCAGCGCGAAATCAGGCGTTGGCGAAGGGGTCGGCGTCGGAGGTACTTCCGGTGTGGGTGTCGGCTGTGGGGTTGCGGTGGCCAGGACAGCCGCCACGGCCTTGTTGCTGGCCAGTTGTTTGCCGTTGTCCACGATGCTGGCCTCGAACTGCAACTCGCCCTCGGCGGCCGGCGGCACGTAGCTGAAGTTCGCTGCGTCAAACGGCCGTTCCTCGCGGTAGATCTGCTCGGCGCCGTTGGTGACGGTCCAGGCGACCGCGAAATTGCTCTGGCGGCTGGCCATGTCGCCGGCCAGGAACTCGCGCACCAGGCTCCAGATGTCGGGGTCGTAGCTATCCGCGAACAGGTGCTCCAGGGAGGCGCCCTTCAGGTTGTACTTGGTGACGAATTCCAGCTTGTGGCCCAGGCTGGCCGCGTTCTCGATCCACACGGTGCGCTGCAGCCCGGCGTTGTCCCGGTAGCTGTAGGTGAACATGCCGACTTGATCGTCGTAGCTCAGGCTGCCGATGAGCCGCTCGTTGAACAGGCTGACATCCACCGACTCACCGGGAACCAGGACGGGCTGGCTGGTCTGGCCTTCACCCAACAGCGGCGCCAGCGCCTCGCTGTAGCCCATAGTGATCATGTATTCGCCAGCCTTCTCGACGCTGCGGGCCGGCAGCACCAGGTCGATCTTGTCGCGGGCTACCTCGCCCACTGCCCAGTCCAACATTTGATCCATGCGGCCATCTGGCACGTAGGCAGATGGCTCCAGCAGCGCGGGGATGCGGAAGGTGTCCACTGCCTGGCTCAACGCACGCCAATCATAGCCGCCCGTGGTCCAGCGGTCCTCAGCGACCTGGGTGGGCGCTTCGACGCGCAAAGCCAGCGACTTGTTGTTCTCATGCAGCATGTCGGCCATCTCGGTCACCATCCTGGTGAACTCCGGCCCCAGGGTGGGATCCAGACCGCGGTAGTCGATCTCGATGCCGGGATAGTTGTTGCCTACCACCAGCGCCCGTATGGATTCCAGGTGGTTGGCCTGGTTCTCCGGGCTGATGAGCAGGTTGTCCAGCAGGTCGGTGCGCACCACGCCGTCGTCGTTCCAGTTGCGCACGACGGGCGCGACGCCATAGGACCCGCCCGCGCTGGCCTCAGCAGCCACGCTGCCCTCGATGCTGCCGTCGCCGCTCAAGCTGTAGCCGTAGGGGGACACCTCGGTCAGTGCGTCGCGGCCCGCTTCCGGCAGGGTCTCGCCGACCGGCAGGACGGCTGCGGCTGTCGGTGGGGAGGCGTAGGTCTGCATCACCATAAAGGTGGCCGGCACATAGGCCAACTCGGAGTAGATCTTGTCGTCGTCGCGCGACTCGTGGTTGGGCATGAAGCGCCATTCGCTGCCGGTCCATTCATAGAGGTCCAGGGTCCGGTAGGGTTCGCTTTCGTTGGGGATGGGGATCGTCAGAATCGACGCCAGCGGCAGTTGCCGGCCCTCGACAGTCAGATCGTAAAGCGGGCTGCGGGGCAGCAGCGACTCTGGCAACGCATCGGCGGCAGCGCGGGCCGCGTCACCACCAGTTCCCTGCATAAACTTCTCCTGCGGCACGCTGCTCAGGCTGGCCTTGAACGAACTGGGTACACCATAGGCAGGGAAGGCAACCTGTGTGCCATCAGGGTCTTGCACATCGCCGCTGGTGGCCTCAACGATTGTCTCCATGCCGCGATCGGCGATGCGGCCAAACAGGTCGATGGGCGGCAGAATCAAGACGACGACCAGGATGATCGCCAGCGCCACCCCTAAAAAGATGTTGAGCGATCGGCTGTTGCTTCTTCGGGCGGTTGTTGTACTCATACGTTTCAAACACTCCTTGGCTCGCCTTGGCCCTGGCTGCAAGATAGCGGCTTGGGTGCTGCGCACGCGGAGACGCGGCAGAAGGCGGCATTTGTTCTCGCGGGTCGGGTTCTACGAACGCAAAAAAGCCCGCGGGCCGTCATGACATTTCCGGTGGGCGAGACTGGTACGGGTATTCGTGACTCTCTTGGCCAGGGCCCAAGATTGGCGCCATTCCGAAAGCGTGCAGACCGGGATGGCATCTGGCCTGGCAGCAATTAGAACAAGGCCGGGGAACGGGACAGCCCTGAACCGTTTGCTTGTGGCTGCGTGATATTCAACTGTCAGCATACGGTCGCCATTCTAGCATACCCGATACAAATTGCCAAAGCCGGCAGGCCAACACACCATCGCCGAAGTTACTTGTTTGCCCAGCGTTCGATAGCTGTCAGAATCAGCCAGAGCAGCAGCAGCAAGCTGACGCCGATCAGCAGGCAGGCCAGCCCGGTCACCAGCGCGCCTGCGCCGTAGATCGCGTAGATCAGTCCGCCGCCGACCAGCAGCAGGAAGGCAATAACGGCCGCCAGCATCCGCCGGTCGTCCTGGCGGCGGCGGGCGCGATAGTCTGTAGGCGGTCGCCCGGCCGGTGTTTCCTGTGGCGGTGGTTCAGGTTGTTGGCTCACAGACGCGATTCTACTTACCCGGTGCGCTTTTACAAAGAAGCATACTGTCGTGGTATACTCCCGCGAAGTTCCATGGCAGTTG
The DNA here is from genome assembly GCA_041391245.1 of Caldilineales bacterium. GTDB lineage: Bacteria > Chloroflexota > Anaerolineae > JAAEKA01 > JAAEKA01 > JACKBK01. The sequence goes on along the minus strand of JAWKOJ010000025.1, from coordinate 32,790 downwards.
GCATCTTTGCCGCAAAGACGCCAACTCTGCAGCACAGACGACATTACATGATGGTAACAGAATGACAAACACCTATGCACCGCCGGTGCAGGCTAGCGACGAGCGCGGCGGAAGTCGCCGCACCTGGCTGCTGATCGCGCTGGGCGCACTCTTGATCCTGACGCTGATAATCGGCGTTTCCGCCCTGGCCGGATACTTCGTGTTGCGCAATCAGGAGGCGGCCGACTGGACCTGGCAGGATCCACAGCTTCTCCTGGACAGCACGCGCGTGCGCCCGGATATTGCGGTTCTTGCCTTGTTGGACGAACCGCCATCTTCTTTGATCAGGCAAGCGTTGGCAGCCGGCGAGCCGGACACGGCCTATGCACTGCTGGTTTACGATGCAGCGGTCGGCGACGTAGAGCGCAGCGGCAACGCGTTGCTGACCGGGCGCGTCTTCGAAGAGGACCTGGCGACCGACCTGGCGGCAGTCTCCTATCAGCAGGTCCAGTCGCTGGCTGCGCTTAGCCCCGTGATGCCCGATTTCACGCGCACCCAATCGACCTTGGACGCTGCGGAGGGGTTCATTCGTCTGGGGATGCCCGACTCGGCACAACCGCTGCTGCGCCAGGCCGAGGCGCTGGCGCGCTACAGCCCGCTGCTGGCTCCCATTCAACGCCAGGAGGCTGCCAGCCGGCTGCGCGATATCTACCGCCAACTGGGGAATGAAGCCCAGGCGCGGGCGCTGGATCAACTGGTACGCGAGCCGCGCGGGCTGCCCACCAACACGTTCGTGCGCGGCCCCTTCCTGCCATCCTTCACGGCACAGACCGCGCCACCGGACGATGTCTTGCAGGCTGCCGCAGCGCGGCGCGAGGCGGTTTACCCGTTTCTGGCGGCGTGGGACGGCGGCGACGCGGCGCAGATCGAAGCGGCGCGCCAGGGGTTGGTTGCAGCATTGCTCAACGAAAACAACGTGCGCGAGGGCGCCTTCTTGCTCGGCATGGCGGAGACCGACGACTTGGCGCAACAGGCCGCGATGTTGCACGAGTGGATCGTCTGGCTGACCCTGAAATACTTCATCTCTGTCGATGGCTTTGGCATGACCCTGGCGCCTGAGTGGCAGGCGCAGCGCGACGGTAATCTGGAGCAAATTGGGTCAGGCCTACGAGCAACTGCTGACGAACTACCGCGACCAGGCGGCCGCTCTGCCCGATCCTGACGACGGCCTGGCGGCGCGGGTCGAGGTGCTGCGCTACCAGGCACTGCTGGGACGGCTGGGCCTGTTGCCTGGTTTCGATGAGAGCGGCATGGCGGCCGTGTTGCGCACCACTCAGGAGGATGCCAGCCACGTTCTGCCGCTGCTGGTGACAGACGAGCCGTGGGGCCGCGGGCTGATTTTTCGCATAACCGAGGCGTTTGAATAGAGCTGGAAATCTGCCCCGAATGATACGGATGGGACGAGTCTCAGAATCTGAAGCAGGGAATGCCGTGCCACAACTGCGCGTGCTCGTGGCAACATCTGGATCAGACCGACTCGAAGGCCCAGACCGGTATCGCTTCCACCTCGACCTCGATGCGCGGCCGCTCGCGGTCGGTGCGCTTGATGAGGTGGATGTCAACGACGCGCCGGTCGTCCATGCCCAGGCCGGCACATATCGCATCCTGGGCGATCTTCAGCCCGCCATCCAGATCGCGGCGCAGCGGCGTCTCGAAGTAGAAGTCGAAGAACAGCGCCAGGTAGCCGGACCGCGCCATCTCGACGAACTCGTCGCTGATCAGCCCGCGATCGCGCCAGTTCTTGATCTGGCGGATCACCTTTTTCTTGTACGCGCGCGAGGTTTGGCTGAGGACGCGCCGTCCGTTGACCGTGGCGTATTGTTGGTTGATGCTGGGCGGAAGCGGCAGCCGCAGCGTGACACGCTGAGTTGACATAGCGTCAGTGTAGCACGAATGTTCTGAAAGCGCAAACCGGCGCAGAACAGTTGGCAACTCTCCGAGAGTTGCCAACTGTTAGCTAATCCATGAGCACACTCTACATCGTCGGCACACCGATAGGCAATCTGGAGGACATGACCGACCGGGCGCGCCGGGTGTTGGCCGAGGTCGATTTGATCGCGGCTGAGGACACGCGGGTGACCCGGCAACTGCTAACGCGTTTTGACATCCGCACCGAGCTGGTCACCTACACCGACGCCTATTTTCGCAAGAAGGCGGAGCGGCTGGGCGAGGTGCTTGGGGCGCTGGAGCGGGGTCGCAGCGTCGCGCTGGTGTCCGATGCCGGGATGCCGGGGCTGTCCGACCCCGGTTTCGAGCTGGTGGAAGCCGCCATCGCTGCCGGCCACCAGATCGTGGTCGTTCCGGGCCCGTCGGCCATCACAGCGGCGCTGGTGGTCTCCGGTCTGCCCGCCGAGCGCTTCCTCTTCCTCGGCTTTCTGCCGCGCAAAGCAGGGGAGCGCCGCGCGGCGTTGGCCGAGGTGGCTGAAGAGCCGGCGACGCTGGTGCTGTTCGAGTCGCCGCACCGGGTGGCTGACGCGCTGGAGGATGTGCTGGATGTGCTGGGCGACCGGCGGTTGGCGGCTGGCCGCGAGCTGACCAAGCGCTACGAGGAGGTGTGGCGTGGGGTCGCATCAGAAGCCATCGAACATTTCCGCAGCACACCCGTGCGCGGCGAGGTGACGCTGGTGGTGGCGGGGACGGGGCGCCGGCGAGCCGAGGGGCGCTGGTCGGAGGCCCAGGTTCGCGTAGCCGTTGACCTGATGGCCCGCGAGCGCGTGGGCGCATCGGGCATTGCCAGAGTCGTCTCGAAGCTGAGCGGCTGGACACGTGCCGAGGTCTATCAGGTGGCGCTCGAGGTGGCCGGCGACGCATAACAACTCGGAGCCGCATCGTAGGCGATCGTAAGATAGAGGCGTTGACAAACCGTTAACACAGGGTTATACTGATGTTGGCTGGAAGCTGCCGGATCCGGGCTTCTGGTCAAGGAGCGCCAACTATGCCTGTATTCGCACACATACTGCAAAACCTCGAAGGGACACCGTACACTCGCGTTTCGGTGTCCCTTTTGTTGGTTGCCAGGAGGGCAGGCAAGGGGCGCATGATGTTTCGGATCCCAAGCTACCTTAACGGAGGGCTGCATGGACACAGGGCTAGTCAGTCGGATTATCAAGGCCAGGCAGTATGCCCAAGAGCGAGGACGCGTCGAGTTCAAACAGTTTGAGGTAGAGTTCAAGGGTGACCATGATACGTATCTGGTCTCCTACAGCCAGGAGCATTGGCATTGCACCTGCGAAGAAGCGGCGAGAATGGGAGTTTGTAGCCACATCATGGCGCTCGAGCGGATTTTGGGCGACGCGGTGACGCCCGCCCAGAACGTACAGCCTGTGCCTGTGCTTGCGACCTGACAGGCATTTTGTGCTATGAAGTAGAAACGGGCCGGCAGCGCCGGCCCGTTTTTTCGTATCCTGCGCGGTTTGGGGCAGCGTCTCTGAACCCGTATAATAGCGGGCAGAGAAGAACGCGCTTCAGTGGGATTGCGCAACGAAAGAGAGTTGATGAAGAAAAACCTGCGGTTGATCTTTGGTTTGGCGGTGAGCATCGTCTTTCTGTACCTGGCGGTGCGGGGGCTGGATCTGAAAGAGGTGCTCCAGTGGTTGCTCCTGGCCGACTATTACTGGTTGATACCGGCGATTGTCATCTATTTCGTGGCTGTTTGGGGACGGACGTGGCGCTGGCACTACATGCTGCGTCCCATCAAGGACATTCCGTCGATCCGTCTCTTTCCCATTACCTGTATCGGCTACATGGGCAACAACGTGTTTCCGGTGCGAGCCGGCGAGGTGCTGCGGGCCTATGTCCTGAAGCGCTCCGAGGACGTCAGCATGAGTTCAAGCCTGGCGATGATCGTAGTGGAGCGCGTGTTTGACGGGCTGGTGATGCTGCTCTTTGTGTTCATTGCGCTGCCCTTTGCGCCCGTGCCATCAACGCTGCGTCTTCTGGTGATCGGCGCCAGCGGTCTGTTCATGGCGGCCCTGATCGTCTTCATCACCCTGGCCTCCAGACCGGGGCTGGCCGAAAAGATCTACGAACGCACTATCAGGCGGTTCTTGCCGGAGGGTGCGCAGGAGAAGTTGGACGGCTTCATCTACCGCTTCATGGAAGGCCTCTATTTCTTCCGCAACGGCCGCGATGTGGTCATGGTGTTTCTGACATCGGTCTTCATCTGGTTGATGGAGACTGCCAAATACTGGTTTGTCATGCAGGCCTTCGTACACCTCAACGCCGGCTTCCCGGTGCCGTTCTTCGTGTTGATGTTGATGAACGGCATTGTCAACCTGGCGACGACCCTGCCGTCGGCGCCCGGCTACATCGGTACATTCGATGCCCCCGGCGTTGCGGTGCTGGAGGCATACGGCGTGCAGGGCAGCGTCGCCTTCGGCTACACCATCGTGCTGCACGCCGCGCTCTGGGTGCCGATCACGGTGCTTGGCGCCTGGTACTTCCGTCGCGCACAGGTTTCCTGGACCGATGTCGAGACGGCGCAGGTGCAGAGCGCGCAGGGCGCGTAGCTACAAACTCTGTTCGGAGTAGGCGCTGATGAAAGTTAAGAAAGTAACCCGGTAGTAGGCTTGCGAGCACCGCCCGACCGTAAACGGATCGGGCTACAAGATGGAAGGCCCTCCGGGCCTGCGGATCCCAGCCCTGAAAGGGCTTCCACCAGGTAGCCGGGAGGTTTTAGCTCCCGGCGGCGTGTCGAGCCAACTACCAACTTGAATCCTTGAACTTCATAAGCACTTGCAACGAACCAACAATCGGAGATAACTCATGAAGAAAATCTGTGTGGTCGGAACCGGCTACGTCGGTCTGGTGACAGGCACCTGTTTCGCAGATCTGGGCAACCGCGTCGTCTGCGTCGACATCAGCGACGAGAAGATCGCCACCCTGCAGGCCGGCCAGATGCCGATCTACGAGCCTGGTCTGGAGGAAATGGTCGAGCGCAACGTCAAGGCGGGCCGGCTCTCGTTTACCACCTCCTACGAGGTGGGGCTGGAAGGCGCCGAATTTGTGTTTATCGCGGTCGGCACCCCTTCCGGCGTGGACGGCGAGGCCGATCTGCGCTACGTCCGCATGGCCGCCGAAACCATCGCAACCACGATGAGCGAGCCGTTGATCATCATCAACAAGAGCACAGTGCCGGTCGGCACGGGCGACTGGGTGGCCGACATCGTCTCGCGCACCCAGCCCAATCCCATCGAGTTTGCGGTGGTCTCCAACCCGGAATTCCTGCGCGAGGGGTCGGCCATCGCCGACTTTCTCAACCCGGACCGGGTAGTCCTGGGCTCGCTGGACAAGGAGGCGGCCGAAAAAGTGGCGCAGTTGCACCTGGCCCTGCGGGCGCCCATCGTCGTCACCGACCTGCGCACCGCTGAGATGATCAAATACGCCTCCAATGCGTTCCTGGCAACCCGCATCTCCTTCATCAACGAGATCGCAGCCATCTGCGAAAAGCTGGGCGCCGACGTCAAGGAAGTGGCGGCGGGCATGGGGTACGACAAGCGTATCGGGCGCTATTTTCTCGACGCGGGGCTGGGCTACGGCGGCTCCTGCTTCCCCAAGGACGTGCTGGCGCTGGAACACATGGCGCTGATCCACGGCACCCATCCAGCGCTGCTGCGCGCCGTCATGGACATCAACCGTGATCAGCGGCGGCGGGTCATCCACCAGTTGCGCCAGGAGCTGGGTCGCTTGCAGGACCGGCAGATCGGGCTGCTGGGGCTGGCGTTCAAGGCCAACACCGACGACATGCGCGAGGCGCCGGCCATCGAGATCGCGCACCTGCTGCGCAACGAGGGCGTGCGCGTCAAGGGCTACGACCCGGTGGCGATGCGCGCCGCCGCCCGCGAGCTGCCCGACCTGAAGCTGGCCGAGGACGCCTACGATCTGGCCGAGGACTGCGATGCGATCGTGGTGTGCACCGAGTGGAACGAGTTCCGCCACCTGGATATGGCGCGGGTGCGCCGGGCCATGCGCATGCCGGTGATCTTTGACGGCCGCAACCTGTACGATCCCGTCATCATGCGCGACCACGGCTTCATCTACCACGGCGTCGGGCGCGGCAATTGGGTCAACGGCGAGGTCGAGCAGGCCGTCACTGTGACGCCGGCCGTGCCGTTCGGCGTGTAGGCGGAGACTTCGTGGCGCCGACCGACGTGCTGCGCTATCAGTTGGCCAACGGGCTGACGGTGCTGCTGCGCGCGACCGCGGGCCACGCGCCGGTCGCCAGCCTGTGGGTCTGGTACCGCGTCGGCAGCCGGGTGGAGCGCCGCCCGCTGACTGGGCTAACCCACTGGGTCGAACACATGCTGTTTCGTGGCACGGACCAGTTCCCCGGCAGCAGCGTCCACAATATGGTGGCGCGGCTGGGCGGCGTCCGCAACGGCATGACCTCCAGCGACTACACGGTCTACTACGAGACGCTGCCGGCCGGCGAACTGGACACCGCCCTGCGCATTGAGGCGGACCGCATGACCAACGCCCGTTTCGACCCGGGCGACGTGGAGGCCGAGCGCACAGTCATCCTGTCAGAGCGCGCCGGCCGCGAGAACTCGGCCGCTTTCCGGCTGCGGGAGCAGGTCATGGCCGCGGCGTTTCCGAGCCACGGATACGGGCATCCGGTCATCGGCTACCGGGACGACTTGCAGCGCATCACGCGCGACGAGCTGTGGCAGCACTATCGCCAGAACTACGGCCCGGACAACGCGGTGGTCGTTGTGGCAGGCAGCTTCGATCGTGAGGCGCTGATAGCGCGCATCGACGAGCTCTTTGGGCAGATCCAGCCGCGCCGCCGCACAGTCGGCCGGCCGGAAAGCCCGGCGGACAGCCAGTCCGAACCGTTCCGCGGCCAGGCGGCCACCGTCCGCCTGAGCGGGCCGGAGCCGACTGCCTACGTGCAGTTGCTGTTCCCCGCCGTCCGTGCGCTGGACGACGACTACTTCCCGCTGCTGGTGCTGGACAGCATCCTGGGCGGTGCGGCCAGCATGGGCAATACGGGCCGCGGCGCGGGCTTCCGCACCAGCCGGCTCTATCGCAGTGTCGTGCAGACTGAACTGGCGGCCAGCGCGGGCAGTTCCATGCGCCCGACCGCGGACCCGTATCTGTTCGTCGTGAGCGCCAGCGTACGCCAGGGTGTAGCGCCAGAACGCGTGCAGGACGCGCTGTGGGCCGAGGTCGAGACCGCCCGCGCGGCTGCGCCGACGGAGACCGAGTTGCAGCGCGCCCAGAAGCAGACCCGCGCCCAGTTCATCTTCGGCTCCGAGCGGGCCAGCAGCCAGGGCTACTGGCTGGGTTTCAGCGAGATCGTGGCCGACCTGCCGTGGCTGCTGGAATTCCCCGACCGCGTGGCTGCCGTAACCAGTGACGAGGTGCAGCGGGTCGCCAACCAGTACCTGCGGCGCGAGACCGCGATCGTCGGGTTGTATGTGCCGGACGATGCACCGTCCGCACCCGCGTAGAGTAAAACTTTCTGTGATGCAACGAAGTACGGACGGGCTATGAGATACAAGCCCGCTGACCAACCGCCCACATCCGCGGCGTGGGTAACCGGAAGGTTATCGCTCCGGGCGGGCGTGTCGAGTTGAATTTCGGCTTTTATCCAAGAGGCACATCATACGCGGACCAGTCCCGGACGAGTAAGAGTAGGAGTAGGAGTTGGGGCATGAGCAACTCAGAGGAGGCGTGAATTGCTGGCAGACGGCGTTTTGAAAACCTATCTTGACAACGGCCTGGCCGTGATCCTAAAGGAGACCCACCGGGCGCCGGTGGCCTCGTTCTGGGTCTGGTACCGCGTTGGCAGCCGCAACGAACTGGTCGGTACGACCGGCATCTCGCACATGGTCGAGCACATGATGTTCCGCGGCACGGAGCAGTTCCCGGCCGGTGTTGCCGACCGCCTTATCAGCCGCCGCGGCGGCGATCACAACGCGATGACCTACCTCGACTGGACATCCTATTACGAGACGTTGCCGGCCGAGGACCTCGACCTGGCGATGGCTATCGAGGCCGATCGCATGGTCAACGCAACCTTTGGCGCCGAGGACACCGAGCTGGAGCGGACGGTCATCATCTCGGAGCGCCAGGGCAGCGAGAACTTCCCGGTGTGGCTGTTGCATGAGGAGATGATCTCGACGGCGTTCAAGGTCCATCCGTACGGCAACATGACCATCGGCTGGCAAAGCGATCTGGACGCAATCACCCGCGACGATCTGGAGCGCCACTATCAGGACTACTACTCGCCCAGCAACGCCGTGGTGGTGGCCGTGGGCGACTTTAGCGCCGAACAGGCGCTTTGGCAGATCAAGTCGTTTTTCGGAAGCCTGCTGGCCGGTCCAGCGCGGCAGGCCGTGCGCGGTCTCGAGCCTGTGCAGCGCGGCGAACGGCGCGTCATCCTGGAGGGGCCGGGTGATACCGCCTACCTGACCATCGGCTTCCATGCGCCGCCGGCGCTGGACGAAGACTTCTTCCCGATGGCGGTCATCGATACGCTGCTGGGCGGTGCTCGCTCGATGTCCCTCTTCAGCAGCAGCGAGGCCAGCAGCCGGTCATCGCGGCTCTACCGGGCGCTGGTGGACGGCGGGCTGGCCAGCGAGGCGTCGTCGTATCTGCTGCCAACCATCGACCCGTATCTGTTCATTTGCTCGGCGACGCTGCAAGACGGCCAGTCGCTGGATGCGCTGGAAGCTGCGCTGTTGGCGGAGTTGGACAGGCTGGTGCGCGAGCCTGTGACTGAAGCCGAGCTGCGCAAGGCCGTCAAGCAGACCCGCGCCAGTTCACCTACTCGGCCGAGAGCGTCACCGATCAGGCCTTCTGGCTGGGCTTCGCCGAGATCGTCGCCGACCTGGACTGGCTGAACCGCTTCCCTGATTCGCTGGCTGCTGTCACCGCCGAGGACGTTCAGCGCGTGGCCGCCAGCTATCTGCCGGCCTGCAAGCGCACGGTGGCGCGCTACGTGCCGGGGTGATCGTGGTGCGTAGTGCGTAGTGCGTAGTGCGTAGCTGGTGATGATTGGGTGTCGTTCCGACGGCATTGCCCTGTGAACAGCTCCGTCATGACTCTCGCACGGTGGCGCCACTCAACGCGCGCAACGCTGCATACTCCGCCGTTCTCACACGTTTTCACATGCTACGCAATACGCACTACGCAACAGGACGAATCATGCAAACAAACTCCCATTCTTCCTCCCTCCCCGGCCCCGACAACATCTTCCAGGCGACACTGGGGAACGGCCTGCGGGTGTTCGTGCTGGAGAACCACACAAGCCAGTCGGTGGTAATCAACGGCTACGTCGCGGGCGGCGCGGTCTATGAAACCGCTGCGCAGGCCGGACCTGTCCAGCATGACGGCGGCGGTGATGCGCCGCGGACGAAGTCGCGTTCATTCGAGGAGATCAACGAGGCGGTCGAGGCGGTGGGTGCGTCCTTCAGCGTCTACAGCGGCCGCCATGCGATCGGCATCGACGGCAAGGCGCTGGCCGAGGACTTCGACCTGCTGATCGACGTGGTCAGCGATGTGCTGGTCAACCCGATCTTTCCGGACGAGTACGTTGAACGGGTGCGCGGGCAGCGGCTCACCCATCTGCGCGAGCGGGACAGCGACACGCGCTCGGTGGCGTCGATGCTCTTTCGCCAGAGCGTCTATGAGGATCATCCCTACGGCTGGCCGGTAGACGGACTCTACGACACCGTCGCCCGGCTGACGCGGGAGGATCTGGTGGCATGCTACGAGCGCACCGTCAGTCCGGCTGGCGGTGCATTTGTCGTCGTCGGCGCTGTGACGGGTGAGGCTGTGGTGCGCGCGCTGGAGGCCGGACTGGGCGGCTGGCAGGCCAGGGACCTGCCTGCGGTGCAGTACCCTGCCGTCGAGCCGGCGCGCGGCGTTGTGCGCCGCGAACAGACGCTGCCGGGCAAGAGCCAGGCCGACATCGTGCTGGGTGGGCCGGCGGTACGCCGCAGCGATCCCGACTACGACGCGGTGCGGCTGGCCAACACCGTGCTGGGCCGCTTCGGGATGATGGGCCGGCTGGGCGAGAACGTGCGCGAGCGCCACGGGCTGGCCTACTACGCCTACAGCACGGTGGCGGCCAGCAAGGAGCCGGGTGCGTGGGAGGTCATCGCCGGGGTCAGCCCGGCTAACATCGACCGCTGCCTGGACGCGGTCAACGAGGAGCTGGCGCGCTTTGGCAGCGAACTTGTGCCCGACGAGGAGTTGGACGACAGCAAGGCGCTGTTGACCGGATCGCTGCCGCTGCGGCTGGAGACCAACGAGGGCGTCGCCGACACGATCCTGGACATGGTGTGGTACGATCTGGGTCTGGACTACCTGCACCGCTACGCCGACAGCGTAAACAGGGTGACGGCCGAGGAAGTACGCTCGGTCGCAGCGAAGTACCTCCGTCCCGACGCCCACGTCGTCGCCATCGCCGGGCCGGGCGATCCGGCGTAACGCAATTCTCTGAATTGCTCCGGGAGCCTGGCGGCGGCGTGCGCTGGAGTTGGATGGACAATTTGGAAAATTGTCCTACGACTGAAACGGGCAATTCGGCGTAACGCAATTCTCTGAATTGCTCCGGACTATGGACCAAATCGATGAACACCTATCACATCACCGGCCTTGACACACCTGTCTCGCGCATCGCGCTTGGCTGCATGAGGCTGGGCGGGAGCTGGGACGATGTCCCGGTTACGGCTGGCGACCGCAAGCGGGCGGTGGGTGCGGTGAACGCAGCGCTGGAATGCGGCGTCAACTTCTTCGACCACGCCGACATCTACATGCGCGGCAAATCGGAGGTAGTGTTTGCCGGCGCGCTGCGGGAACTGGGCGTGGCTCGCCAGGAGGTCGTGTTGCAGAGCAAGTGCGGCATCCGCTTCACCGGCGATCCGTCACCCCAGTCGCCCGGCCGCTACGACTTCAGCTACGGGCACATCATCGCCAGCGTGGAGGGCATCCTGCGTCGCCTGGACAGCGACTACCTGGACATCCTGTTGCTTCACCGGCCCGATCCGCTGGTGGAGCCGGACGAGGTCGCGCGCGCTTTCGGTGAGTTGCACAGTGCCGGCAAAGTGCGCGCGTTTGGCGTCTCCAATCACACCGCCGCCCAGATCGCGCTCTTGCAGGCCAGCCTGGACCAACCGCTGGTGGTCAACCAGGTGGAGCTGAGCTTGCTGCACAGCTTCCTAATCGACGACGGCGTGCTGGCGGATCAGCGGGAGGCGGTGTACGCCAACGCGGGCGGCACGCTGGACTACTGCCGCCTGCACGGCATTCGCGTGCAGGCGTGGTCGCCGGTGGCCCATGGGGTGCTCTCCAACCCGCCTGGCGGTGCGCCAGACAACGTGCGGGCCACGGCCGCGCTGGTTGCGCAGTTGGCAGAGGAGAAGGGCACGACCAAAGACGCGGTCGTGTTGGCCTGGCTGCTGCGCCATCCGGCCGGCATCCAGCCGGTCATCGGCACCACCAATCCGCAGCGCATCGCGGACAGTTGCCTGGCTGACGATGTGACCCTGAGCCGCGAGGAGTGGTATCGGCTTTTCATTGCAGCGCGGGGCGGCCCGCTGCCGTAGGTGTCTATGTATTCAATCGGCGTTGACATTGTTGAAGTTGAGCGCATCGAACAGGCTGTGACCCGCTGGGGCGAGCGTTTCATGCGGCGCATCTACACCGACGGCGAGATCGCCTATTGCGGCACGCGCATGTCGTCGCTGGCGGCGCGCTGGGCGGCCAAGGAGGCGGTCAGCAAGGCGCTGGGCACCGGATGGGCGCCTCAAAAAGCCCACGATGCCGGCTGGATCGACTGGACTGAGATCGAGGTGGTGCGCCGGAACAGCGGCCAGCCTGAGGTGCTGCTGCACGGCAAGGCGCGGGCGCGGGCCGAGATCCTGGGCATCACCGGCTGGCAGCTCAGCATTTCTCACACCCGTGAACACGCGGTGGCGATGGTGCTGGGCTGGCAGGTGCCCTTGTAGCCCGCGCTTGCCCGCAATCGATGCCGGTAGTATAATCCGGGTCCAGTCGCCTGCCTGATGGGTGTTCTGCTTTCGAGAGATTCCGGACAAAAGTCAGGCGGGCCTCCGTTCAACCAACGTTCCATCACACACGAAGAAGAGGTGCCTACAATGCACAAGCGAATTGTTGTTCTTTTTGTAGTTCTCGCTTTGCTGGTTGCCGGGTGCGGCGGATCGTCGGCGCAGCCGACGCAAGCGCCCATCGTCGAGCCAACCGCGACGTCTGTCCCGGCGACGAATACGCCCGTGCCGCCAACCGATACCGCTGTGCCGCCGACCGACACGCCCGTGCCGCCAACCGATACCGCCGTGCCGCCGACCGACACGCCCGTACCGCCCACGGCGACATCAGCGCCCGCGACTGAGGAGCCAACCGAGGAGGCGGTCGAACCCACCGAGGAACCTGTGGAGCCGACTGAGGAGCCCGCAGGCGGCATTCCTGGGATTCCGCACGCGGTTGTTGGAATCGAAGATCAGTGTCTGACCTGTCACGGCCCCGCCGGTGTGAAGCCAGTTCCCGCCGACCACGAGGGGCGCACGGTGGATACCTGCACCATGTGCCACGTCCCTGAAGCCGGCGGCGGCGCCGTTGCACCTTCCATTCCCCATGCCATCGCCGGGATGGAAGGCCAGTGCCTGACCTGCCATGGAGAGGCTGGCGTCAAACCGGTCCCGGCCGACCACGCGGGTCGGCCAGTAGACACCTGCACAACCTGTCATCAGCCGCAGAGCTGACGACACTACTCGTCCCTGAACTGAGATAGCCTCCCGCCAGTCAAGCTGGCGGGAGGCTGTTTTTTTAGGCCCGTTCTTGAGTTCTTGCCGGTCGCCATGCTCTCCGGGGCATCCATGGCGACCGATGTGTCGGAACCGATGTCAATCCACGACCTGGAGCGTGTTGATCATGTAGTCGGCAAATTCGTCAACGCGCGCATTTACAGCCTCAAAATACTCCACGGTCTCGGCATCCAGACCTTCCCACGCGGTGGGCGCCAGGAAGCTTACAGTCAGGCCGATCCCTTCATGCACTGCCAGATAACTAACGACACGAAGCACTCCTTCAGGAGCAACATAGTCGAGTACATAAACGGGAATACCCTGGTCTGTGATGATCTTTTCTGATCGAGTCATCTTTGTCTCAGGATCCAGCGCGATGATAGACCGCTCCGTTCCCTTGGCGTAGTTGTCAAGGCCTGCCTCTCCTGATTGCAGAATCGGAAGCTGCTCTTCGCTGATAACCAGAACCACTTGCTCATCGTCAGAATACCGGCAAAACGGTGCGTGTCGGCATAGCGCATCGAAGTCGCTGGTTGGAAGAGTGGACCCCCAGTTCGACGGAACTTGCAGTCGAAAGCCTGGCAGCAATTCACTTTCGTAGGTTGCCATCGGTCCCAGGGCGCTGCGAATCGGCGTCGGGGTGGGCAGGGGCGCCATCGGCGTTGGATCGCCTTCTTGCGTCTCCCTGACGGTCAACAGGTAACCACCTGCTTCGCTAGGGTCTTGGGCAGCAACGAGGATGAAGTAGATGTCGGATTCTGGCGCACGGTAGCTCATTTCCGCGTCACGACCAAACAGTCCATCACCGCTGTCGAGGTCGGCTGGCTGATCCTTCTCGTCCGGGTCAATCTCGTGTTTGTGGACAGCAATTATCGGATCAATCATGACCGACTCGACGCGAATGTTAACCTCCTGACCTTCTTCCAGGTACAACCGATACGGATCGACGTCGGTGGGGTAGTCCAATGCGCCGGCAACGGCATTGCCAATGGTTGGTCGCGATCGATCATCGAAGTCCTTGAGTGGGGTCAGCATCGTCTCACTTTTGATCGTACCAACCCCCGCTCCACCGTCGAGGTTAAACACGTCGATAAAGTACAGTCCGGCATCGCCGAGTTCGAACTTCGCGCGTTCCTTCCCCGTGACGGTGTCGTTAGCCCACGCAACAGGCTCGCCATAGGAATTTACGACCCAGATCGCGAATTCGGGTATCCCTTCAACGCTGACGTCGATTTGCTCTCCCTTCTCTCCGTGTAGCGCATAGGTGCTGGATGGAGAATCTGCCCCGAGTACAACCATATGCCTTGTTTTAGCGCTCGCTTCGTCAAGGACAGGCCGTTGCCCCAGTCCATCGATGTCTTCATCCGCCAGCATACGCTGCACACGCGCACTGACGTCTTGGGCCGATGCAGCCAGAGCAAAGCTTGTATCTGGGAATGTGTTTCCGGAGATGCCAGCAATCTCGCCTCGCTCTGTCACCAAAACACCGCCGCTCTGCCCACCGGCGATGGTCGCGTCGGTCTGCAAGTATGTCATGTCGATGGCCGGCCAGTTGCGGAGGCGCGAAACCAATCCGCGCGAGATCGTTGGCTGCGGGAACCGCTCAACCTCGCCGGGATAGCCGATCAGGTAGACGTCCTTGCCGACCAACAAGCGTTCGTCGGTCAGGAACGTCACGGGCGCAAGGTCTGTTTCCAGCGGTCCCACAACAGCCAGGTCGCCGATCAGATCCCAGGCAAGCACCGGCGCGTCCCTGAACTCGCTGCCGTCCGGGAACACTACCCGCACCGACCTGAATGGCCAGACCACGTGCGCGTTGGTTACGATGTAGCCATCTTCGATCAACACCCCACTGCCGCTGCTGCGGTCGGTCTCAACGAAAGCCACCGATGGCGAAACTTGGTCGAACAGCTCGGATGGCGTGAGTGAGACAGTGTCCGGCGTATTCGCGGCGGGAACTGGGGTGTCCGTCGGCGCTGGTGTTTTTGGCTCAGGCGTGGCGGTATCTGTTGGGGTTGGTGTATCCAACGTGGAAGTGGCCGTGTTCGTGGGGGTGGCGGTGTCTGTTGGTACCAGGGTCGGGGTGTCAGCAGGTACCTCCCCGAGTGTGGATGTAGCAATCGCGGCAGACTGTGGAGAATTGGTGATTGTTGGCGGCGGAGCTGCGGCCACGCACCCACTCAGCAGTAGCGACACGAACAACAAAGCGGAAACCATGGACTGCTTCATTGGCTGTCCCTCCATGATTGAATTTAGATTGAAACGCAACTACACAGACATTGCGCTAACTAGCGGCGTGCGGCCAGGCGACTGCACGAGTGAGAAATCTCACTAAATCTGATGACGGACGAACCTGCACAAAGTTACGGCGCTCTGTCAAGAGTCTTGCAGTCACCGAGAAGAATGTCGTTTAATGCCCGCTGCCCAGGTACGCCTCGACGATGCGGGCGTCCTGCAGCAGTTCCTGCCCGGTTCCCTCCTGGGTGATGCGGCCGTTTTCCAGCACGTAGGCATAGCCGGCGGCCCGCAGCGCCTTGCGGGCGTTCTGCTCGACCAGCAGGATGGTGACGCCCTGCGCCTGCAGCTCGGCGATGAAGTCGAAGACGTCGCGCACCAGCACCGGCGCCAGGCCCATGCTCGGCTCGTCCAGCATCAGCAGCTTGGGGCGCGCCATCAGCGCCCGGCCGATGGCCAGCATCTGCTGCTCGCCGCCGCTCAGGGAACCGGCCTGCTGGTCGCGGCGCTCGGCCAGCCGCGGAAAGCGCTCGAGGATGCGGGCCATGTCCTGCGCCACCTGTTTGTCGCGCCGGGTGTATGCCCCCAGCTCAAGGTTCTCGGCCACGGTCAGCGGCGCCAGTATCTCGCGACCCTCGGGCACCTGCACCAGCCCGGCCGCGGTGACGCGGTCCGCCCGCCAGCCGGTGATGTCGGTCCCGTCGAACACGACCCGGCCGGCGGCCGGCTTGAGCAGTCCGCTGATCGTGTTGAGGGTCGTGGACTTGCCCGCGCCGTTGGCCCCGATCAGCGTTACCGTCGCGCCGGCATCGACGTGGAACGAGATCCCCTTCAGCGCCCGGATCGCGCCGTAGCTGGTTTGCAGGTTGTCGACCGTCAGCAGGGCATCGCTCACCGGTCGTCCTCCTGGCCGAGGTAGGCCTCGATGACCAGCGGGTCGCTCTGGACGGCGCCCGGTGTGCCGTGGCTGATCACCTCGCCGAAGTTCAGCACCACCACCTGGTCGCAGACCTGCGAGATCAGGTTCATGTCGTGCTCGATGATCAGGATCGTGACCCCTTGATCGCGCACGCCCAGGATGAAGCGGCCCAGCTGCGCGGTCTCGGCCTCGTTCATGCCGGCGCTTGGCTCGTCCAGCAGCAGCAAGGCGGGATTGGACGCCAGGGCGCGGATGATCTCGATGCGCCGCTGGTCACCGTAGGCCAGCTCGCCGGCCACCGCGTCGCGACGGTCGAGCATGTCCATGCGCTGTAGCAGGGCCACGGCATCGGCGCGCAGCGCGCGTTCCTCACGCCGCTGACGGGGAAGCAGCAGCAGCGAGCTGACCATGCCGCTCTTCGTGCGCGTGTGTTGCCCCAGCAGCAGGTTCTGCTCGACGGTCATCTCCTCGAAGAGGCGGATGTTCTGGTAGGTGCGGGCGATGCCCAGCGCGGCGATCTGGTGCGCCGGCAGGCTGGTGATGTCGGCCCTGTCGAACCGCACCGTGCCGCTGGTCTCCTGCGTCAGACCGCTGATGATGTTGAGCAGGGTCGTCTTGCCCGCGCCGTTGGGACCGATCAGCCCCTTGATCTCGCCGCGCGCCACGCTGAAGCTGACCTTGTTCAGCGCCGCCAGCCCGCCAAAGTGTTTGCTGATGTTGGTCAGATCAAGAAGCAGTTGCTCTTGTGTCATGGTGGTTTCCCAAAGCTGCACTGGCGATACACCATTGTCATGCTGAATGAGTCTGACACGCTTCGACTTGAGCACACAGAACACGGCATTGAAGCTTCGATCTTGACCGAGTTCAACGCTAATGAAGCATCTCGCGTGTCATGAGGCGCGAGATGCTTCATTAGCGACTCGCTGAAATTGGGCGTTGTGCGCTGGACTCATTCAGCATGACATAATCCAACACTCGATACCACGTCGAGCGGATGACATGTACCATACCGAAAGACTGCCGCTCACCTGTGCTAGGCTTGGCCGCTGGTTTCGAGCGGCGCGGCGGGGGGCGAAGGACTGCCTCGCCGGAGCGTCTTGCGCCAGAAGCGCGGATCGACCAGCCCGCGCGGCAGGTAGATGATGGCCAGGATCAGGATCACACCGTTGACGATGGGACGGTACGGACCAAGAAAGCGCAGTAGCTCGGGCAGGAACGTCAGGATGAACGCGCCGACGATGGGGCCGAGCCAGGTCATGTAGCCGCCCAGGATTGCAAAGGTCAGGATGCGCACCGCGCCGTTAAAACCGTACTCGTTGGGTGAGATGAAGTAGGTCATGTGGGCGCTCAACACCCCGGCCGCGCCGGCGATCAGCGCGCTGAGCACAAAGGCCAGGTTGCGATACATCACCACGTTGATGCCCATCGACGCCGCCACGTGGTCGTCCTGGCGGATGGCGTCCAGCGCACGGCCGCTGCGCGAGCGATCGATGCGGATGAACAGGTAGACCAGCACGGCCACGAGGAGGACGAGGTGCCAGGTCTCCGTCTTGCGCGGGATGTTGTTCAGCCCCAGCGATCCGCCGGTGATGGTCCGGCCGGCCAGCTTGTCGATGTTCAGCATGAACACCCGCACCACCTCGCCGAAGCCGATGGTCGCGATAGCCAGGTAGACGCCGCTCAGCCGCAGCACTGGCAGGCCCAGCAGCAGGCCGATGCAACCGGCCGCCAGCGCGCCGCCCAGGACGCTTAGCAGCAGGGGCGTGTGAAGGTGGATTGTCATCAGCGCGCCGACGTAGGCGCCGATGGCCATGAAGCCGGCGCTGGCCAGCGACAGCAGGCCGGCGCGCAGTACGACGTACATGCTCAGGCCCAGCGCGCTGCCCACCAGCGCAAACTCGAAGACGCTGCGGTAGACCTGCCAGATGTCGGTCAGCACGCCAAACATCGCAGCTAGGCCCGCCGCTCGACGGTCTTGCCCAGCAGACCGGCCGGGCGGAAGAGCAGCACCAGGATCAACACCGTGAATGCGATAGCGTCGCGGAAGTCGCTGGAGACGTAGGCAACGCCGAACACCTCGGTGGCGGCCAGCAGGAAGCCTGCCAGGATCGCGCCCGGCACGTTGCCCAGCCCACCCAGAATGATGACCGCCAGCCCCTTCAGTTCGATGGGCGCGCCCATGAAGGGGCTGATGGCGCTGAAGGCCAGGCCGAGGAAGACGCCCGACGCGCCGGCCAGCGCGCTGGAGACGAAAAAGGTGGTGACGATGATGCGATCGACGTTGATGCCCAGCAGAGCCGAGATGCGCCCGCTGTAGGCCACGGCGCGCATCGCCTTGCCCGACCGGCTGCGGCGCATGAACAACAGCAGCGCCACCATCAGCACCACCGATGCGGCGAAGACGATGATCTGGATCAGGGTGACGCGGACCGGGCCGGCGATGAAGACCTGCGAGGGCAGTGTGTCGAAGGGGAAGCGCGAGACCTGCGCGCCGAACGCGCCCTGCGCCAGGCTGACCAGGATGGTGGACGCGCCGATGCTGCTGATGATCGCGGCCAGTTGCGGGGCGTTGCGCCGCCGGAGCGGGCGAAACGCCACCCGGTCCAGGACGACGCCCAACACGCCCGCGCCCAGCATCGCCACCAGCAGCGCAGCCCAGATCGGCAGGCCCAGACGCGTCACCGCCAGCAGGCCGAAGAACGCGCCCCACATGAACACCGCCCCATGCGCCAGGTTGAGAATGTCCAGCACGCCGAAGACCAGCGTGTAGCCCAGCGCAAACAGCGCATAGACGCTGCCCAGCCAGAGCGCGTTGACCAGTTGTTGCAGGAACATGGGGAAGCTGTGAAACGTGAAGGGTAAAGACGCGGACGTACTGCGTGATGCGTAATGCGTATTCCGTCGTTAGTGAGCGGGTGTGTTAAGACCGTTGATCGCGACGTTCGGACTCTGAAGACACCTTCACCAACCACGTATTACGGAGTACGCATTACGCATCACGTTGCCCTCCTACTCGAACACCTGGAACTTCCCATCCTTCACGATCAGCACCACCGGCGTATGCACCGGGTTGCGGTTTTCGTCGAAGGAGTAGGTGCCCAGCGGGCTGGGGAAGTCCTTGATCGCAGCCAGTGCGTCGCGGATCGCGGCCGGATCGGCGCTCCCGGCGTTCTTGATGGCGGTTGCCATCAGCCAGGCGGCCGTGTAGGCCTGAGCCGCGAACTGGTCGGGATCGCCGCCATACTCGGCGCGGTAAGCCTCGACAAAGGCCGTGTTCTCCGGAGCCGGATTGGCGATGTTCCAGGCCGCACCGCTGATGGCGCCTTCTGCGGCCGTGCCGGCGATCTCAGCCAGCTTGGGGCTGTTGAAGCCGTTGCCGCCGATGATGGGTACGTCCAGCCCGAGCTGGCGGGCCTGGATCATGATGGCGGCGGCTTCCTCGGCCAGCGCCGACACGATCAGCGCCTGCGGCTCCAGCGCGGCGATCTTGGTTAGCTGCGCTGAGAAGTCGGTGTCGCCCTTGGCGAAGGTCTCGGTGGCCACCACCTCGACGCCGTTGTCGGCCAGCGCCTGGGAGAAGACGTCGTAGCCCGACTGGGTGAACTGGTCGTCGTTGCCGTACATCACCGCCACCTTGTCGTAGCCGTACTTGTCCTTGGTGACCTTGATGGTGTTGGGGATCACGTCCGACTCGGGCAGGCTGTCGCGGAAGACGTAGTCGCCCATGTCGGTGATGCCAACTGCGGTGTTGGAGGACCCGAGCACAGGTATCCTGGCTTCCTGCGCCACCGGATCGGCCGCAAAGGCCGAGTTGGACAGCGTCGGACCGAGGATCGCGACCACCTTGTCCTGGTTGATCAGCTTCTGGAAGGCGTTGATGGCCTGCGCCTTGTCGCCGGCCGTGTCCTCGCAGACGATATCGAGCGTGGCATCGCCCAGAACCTTCTGCTCGTTGATCTGCTTGGCGGCCAGCATGATGCCGTTGCGGATCGGCTCGCCGTAGATGGCAATAGGACCGCTCAGCGCGTGGGCGCAGCCGACAAGCACCTCGCCCGACAGACCGCCACTGCCGCTGGCGGGTTCCGCAGCAGCCTCGGCGGTGGGTTCAGCGGCGGGTTCCTGGGCCGGCGGCTGGGCGGCTGGCGCAGGCGTGGCCGGCGGCGCACAAGCGACCACCAGCATGGACGAGATCACCACCAGCAGCAGGGCCAGTCGAAGTGATTTCATGGTATGCATTGTATCCTCCTCGCGTGAATGAAAACGGACCCTTGCGCCCTTGCGGGCGCATCATGTATCAGGGGTTGCGAGTATAGCACAACGGCTGTCCGCTGCCAAGCGCGCCAAAACTCTCAAGAGTCTCCGAGACTGAACGCCGATCGACCGGACCTGAATTCACCTGTTTCTGTGGATTTCTCACGCTTTTCCGTGGTCAATCCTCTGTACGAAACTCCAGCCAGGAGGTTCTGCCAGCCTCGACAACGACGTTCTGGCGATAGACCTTGCCGTTAACCGTGGCCTCGACCAGATATTGCCCCGCTGGCAGGTCTGAGAGCAAGAAATTCTCGCCCCACTGATCATCCGGATGGATCAGCCCCAGGCCGTCAATGTAGGTGTAGGCGTAGTAGCGCGGTGAGTTGAAGTTGGGACCGGGATAGAACAGCAGCGGCACTTCAGGCAGATGCCGTCCATCTGCAGTCAGAACGCGCCCGGCTACGGTGCCATGGCCGGGCAGCGGCTCCAGCCAGAACTCGGGGTTGCGGGTGTGGTCGTAGTCGTTGGCGCCGACCCGTACCTCAACGTGAACGTGGGGACCCAGCGCAATGCCGGTGCTGCCAACGGTGCCCACCTGCTGGCCGCGCTGCACGCGCTGGCCCGGCACGACGGTTGTGCTGGCCATGTGGCCCAGCAGCACGTAGACTGGCTGGTCAAGATAGCGTCGATCCAGTTCGATGACCACCGGGATGCCAAAGAAGTTGGTCGTTGGGCCAACCGCAACCTGGTCGTCCGGGCCAGCGAAGACCACTGTCCCGTCGGCCGGGGCCAGCAGCGGCGTTCCCAACGGGTTGGCGATGTCCGCCCCGTGATGGACCAGATACGCGCCCTGCCCGGTGCTGGCGTAGGGATAAAAAGGGCTGGCCCACTGGGTGGTGCCGGGGCCGGTCGGCCTGCCTAGCCAGTAGTGGTCGCTGGCCTGCGAGACATCGGGCGTCGGCCATGGCCCGCCCGGCACGATGGGCGTGGATGTCACCAGGACGTTGGCGGCAAGGCTGGAACGGGTGGCAGTGACGGTGTCGCTGACAGCCAGGGTTGCCGTAGGGCTGGGGGTCGGCGTTTCCGTGGGCGACAGCGTCGCCGTTGCCGTCGCAGTTGGGGTTGTTGTCGCTGTGGCAGTGGGCGATGCCGTTGGAGTCGCCGTCCTGGTGGGTGTCAGCGTGGCTGTGGGAGTATGTGTTGGCAGCGGCGTGGGCGTGGGAGTAGGCCGCAAGCCTGAGCAGCCGGCCAGCAGCATCAGCGCGATCGCCGCCAGGATCAAGACGGCAAACCGGTGCAGCAAACTCGCGGGTATCTGTTTGATCGACACTGTTGATCTCCTGGCGCCACGCAACAGGGGCTAAGAAGCGCGTGACAAGAGCAGATTATAGCCAGCGGACGGTGGTTCAGGAAATCACAGGCTTTGTCGCGCGGCGTCACACGTGCTATAATTCCCTACATCACCGCGCTGCGCAACGGGGCACAGCCTGGTGTCCTGAAGACTCTTCCCCGTCCCCCAATTGACCTCAAACGCTAGGAGGACACGTTGAACCTGCACGAGTATCAATCGAAGCGCGTGTTTGCGCGCTACGGGATTCCGATCCCCAACGGCGATGTCGCCAGCACGCCGGTCGAGGCGCGTGAAGTCGCTAAGGTGCTGGGCGGCCCGGTGGTCGTCAAAGCGCAAGTCCTGGTCGGCGGCCGCGGCAAGGCCGGCGGCATCAAGGTCGCCCAAACGCCCGATGAAGCCGAGGAGAAAGCTGACGCCATTCTTGGCATGGATATCAAAGGGCTCATGGTCGGCAAGGTGCTGGTGGACCAGGCCGCCGACATCCGCGACGAGATCTACCTCGGTCTTGTTATCGACCGCGCCAAGCGGCGGGTCGTCATGATGGGCTCCAGCGAGGGCGGCGTGGACATCGAAGAGGTGGCCGCCAAAACTCCGGAAAAGATCATCAAGATCGCCATCGATCCCTTCATCGGCTTTCGCAGCTACCAGGCGCTGGAAATGGCGCTGGAGCTGGGCATCCCGGCCGAACTGACCCGCTCCTTTACCCAGATCGCCTCAGGGCTGTACGACGCCTTCATGGCTAGCGACGCATCGCTGGCGGAGATCAATCCCTGGTCGTAACCGGCAGCGGCAAGCTGCTGGCCGTGGATGGCAAGATGGTGGTCGACGACAACGCTCTCTTCCGCCAGCAGGCGCTGGCCGACATGCGCGATCTGGTGGACGAGGACCCCTACGAGGCCGAGGCCCGGCGCTACGGCCTGAGCTACGTCAAGCTGGACGGCGAGATCGGCTGCATGGTCAACGGCGCGGGCCTTTCCATGGCGACCATGGACATGATCAAGCTGTTCGGCGGCTCGCCCGCCAACTTCCTGGATGTCGGCGGCGGCGCCACATCCGATCGCGTGGCTGCGCGCTGCGCATCATTCTGTCCGACAGCAACGTGAAGGCCGTGCTCTTCAATATCTTCGGCGGCATCACCCGCTGCGACGAAGTGGCGCGGCATTCTGAGCGCGCTCGGGGAGATCGAGAACCCCGTGCCGATGGTGGTGCGACTGGTGGGCACCAACGAGGAAGAGGGGCGCGCGATCCTGGCCGACGCCCAGATGGAGACCGCCGCGACCCTGGCTGAGGCGGCCCGCAAGTCTGTCGCTGTTGCCAAGGCTGCCCGGGAAGGAAGCGTGCAATGAGCATTCTCGTCAACAAGAACACCCGCCTCCTGGTGCAGGGCATCACCGGCCGGGAGGGGTTATTTCACACCGAGCAAATGGTGGCCTACGGCACCAACGTGGTTGGCGGCGTCACACCCGGCAAGGGCGGCCAGTGGGCTGCCGGCGCGCCGGTCTTCGACACCGTGGTCAAGGCTGTTAGCGCGACTGAAGCCAACACATCAATCATCTACGTGCCAGCCCGTTTTGCACCGGACGCGATCCTGGAGGCGGCCGACGCGGGCATCAAGCTGATCATCTGCATCACCGAGGGGCTGCCGACGCTGGATATGGTCAAGGTGCGGGCATATATCGACGGGCGCGACGTCCGGCTGATCGGCCCCAACTGCCCTGGCGTTATCACGCCCAACGAGGCCAAGGTCGGCATCATGCCCGGCCATATCCACATCCCTGGCAACGTAGGCATCGTCAGCCGCAGCGGCACGCTGACCTACGAGGTGGTGGCGGCGCTGACAGAGCGCGGCATTGGCCAGTCTACGGCAGTCGGCATCGGCGGCGATCCGATCATCGGCTCGACCTTCATCGACGTGCTTAAGTTGTTCGAGAAGGACCCGGACACCGAGCAGGTGGTGATGATCGGCGAGATCGGCGGCACCGACGAGGAACGGGCGGCCGAGTACATCCGCGACCACATGACCAAGCCGGTGACGGCCTTTATCGCCGGCAAGACGGCGCCTCCCGGCAAGCGCATGGGGCACGCCGGCGCGATCATCTCAGGCGGCACCGGTACGGCTGCGGAGAAGATGGCCGCGCTTGAAGCGGCCGGTGTGCGGGTGGTCAACCAGCCCGCCGAGATCGCCGAAATCGTGGCGACGCTGGCCGGCGGGTAACACCGCACGCGTCCAATACAACAGGAAGCCTGCCAGTCCCGGATGCAGTTGCGGGATGGCAGGCTTTTTTTGTGGGTTTTGATCGACCTGGCTGGGTTGTCACCCGGCCATCGTTGCGCTTTCAGCCCGCTCCAGCCGCACCGCGGTGACCTTGAACTCCGGTATCTTGGCCAGCGGGTCCAGGTGCTCGGCGCTGGTCAGCCAGTTGACTGACGCATCGGGGAAGTGGAAGGTGCCGAAGATCAGCCCCTTCGCCACGCGGCCGTTGAGCTGCGCCCGTGCCTCCACCGCACCGCGACGGGAGGTGACCCGCACCATGTCGCCATCGCGTACGCCCAGCTTCTGGGCGTCCTCCAGGCTAATCTCAACCAGCGCTTCGGGATAGACGGCCAGCAGGCCCTCGGCCCGCCGCGTCATCTCGCCGCCGTGCCAGTGGTAGATCACCCGGCCGGTGGTCATGATCGCGGGAAACTCGGCGTCCGGCTGCTCGGCCGGCGGGATGTGATCGACGGCTGCGAAACGCCCCTTGCCGCGGCTAAACCGTTCGGTGTGCAGAATTGGCGTGCCGGGATGGTTCGCGTCAGGCACTGGCCACTGAAGCTGCGCGCCGGCCTCCAGCCGCCGGTAGGTCACGCCGGCGTAGATCGGCGTCAGCGCGTTGATCTCGTCCATGGCGTCCTCGGGCGAGTCGTACTCCCAGTCGCCCCAGGGCGCGTCGGGGTCGGGCGTCGCTGCGCCCAGCGCCAACAGCCGGCCGGCCAGCTGCTTGACGATCCACGAGTCGCGCTGCGCTTCGCCTGGCGGGTCCACGGCCTTGCGCACCCGCTGGATGCGCCGCTCGGTGTTAGTGAACGTTCCTTCCTTTTCGGCAAAGGAGGCGGCCGGCAGCACCACGTCGGCGTACTGACAGGTCTCGCTGAAGAACAGCTCCTGCACGACGATGAACTCGGTGCGGTCGAGGGAGTGCTGCACATGGCGCAGGTCGGGGTCGCTGACCATCGGGTTCTCGCCGATGATGTAGAGGCAGCGGACGTCGCCGCGCTCGGCCGCGTCCAGCATCTCCGTCACCGTCAGTCCAACCTTGTCGGAGAGCGGCACGCCCCAGGCCGCCTCGAACTTCTCGCGCACCGCCGGCAGGGTGACGTTCTGGTAGCCGCTGTGGACGTTGGGCAGCCCACCCATGTCGCATGCGCCCTGGACGTTGTTCTGGCCGCGCAGCGGGTTGACGCCGCCGCCAGGGACGCCCATGTTGCCCAGCAGCATCTGCAGGTTGGCGCACGACATCACGTTGGCGACGCCGGTGGCGTGCTGGGTGATACCCATCGCATAGACCAGCGCGCCCGGCCGGTTCTCGGCCATGGTGCGCGCTGCCTGCTCGATCTGCTTGGCCGGCACGCCTGTGATCTGGCTGGCGACCTCGGGGGTGTACTGTTCGATCACGGCACGGAACTCGTCGAAGCCCTCGGTGCGCGCCGCGACGAACGCCATATCGGCCCAGCCCTCGCGCAGGATGACGTGCATTAGCCCGTTGAGCAGGGCGATGTCGGTGCCGGGCTTGTGGCGCAGCCAGATGTCCGCGTGCTCGGTGATGTCGATGCGGCGCGGGTCGGCCACGATCAGCTTGGCGCCGCGCTGGCGCCTGGCCCGCCGGATCTTGGTGCCGATGACGGGGTGGTTCTCGGTGGTGTTGCTGCCGATGATGAAGATGCAGCGGCTGTCGTCGGCCAGATCGCGGATCGAGTTGGTCATGGCGCCGCTGCCGAAGGAAGTCACCAGACCGGTGACGGTGCTGCTGTGTCAGAGACGGGCGCAGTGGTCGATGCTGTTGGTGCTCAAAAGCTGGCGGGTCAGCTTGGCAAAGAGGAAGTTCTCCTCGTTGCTGCACTTGGCCGACGCCAGCACCGCGAACGCATCGCCGCCGCGCTTCTTCTCATCGGCCCACTTCTGCGCCACCACGTCCAGCGCGGTGTCCCAATCGGTCTCGATGAAGGTGTCGTCAGTGATCAGTGATCGGTGACCAGCAATCAGTGATCGCTCATCAGTTCCGTTGCCAGACATCTGTCCATCAGACCGTCGCTTTGCTGCGTTACTGATCACTGTCCACTGATTACTGTTTACCTTTTCTTCAACGTCACCAGCCACCGGGCGCGCACCAGCGGGCGGGTCAGCCGCTCGGGGTTGTGGACGTAGTCGTAGCCGTAGCGGCCCTTGACACAGAGCGCCATGCCGTTGACCGGGGCGTTGTGAGCGCTGGTGACGCGCACGATCTTGCCGCCCCGCACGTTAAGGTCGAAGTTGCAGCCGACGCCGCAGTAGGAGCAGGTGGTGCGAATCTTCTGCACCTGGTTGGTGCGGCCCTTGCCGCGGCTCATCCTGTCGGTCAGCGCGCCGACGGGCAGTAGGCGACACACTGGCCGCAGCTTTCGCAGCGCGCGTCCAGCATCATCTCGTCCGCGCCGGCCACCAGCTTGGTCTGGAAGCCGCGCTGGGCGAAGCTCCACACGTCGCGGTTCTGGATCTCGCCGCAGGCGCGGATGCAGCGGCTGCAGAGGATGCACTTGTTGCGGTCGATGAAGATAAACGGGTTGGGATCGGGGTCGATGGGCCAGGCGTGCCGCTGGCCGTTATGCTCCGGCCACTTGACATCGTAGTCGTAGACCAGATCCTGCAGCTCGCAGTCGCCGGCTACCTGGCAGCCCATGCAGTCGTTGGGGTGGTCGGTGAGCAACATCTCCAGCACGAACTTGCGCGCCGCCACCGCGTCGCGCTCATCGTATCGACCACCATGCCCTCGCTGGCCGGCGTGGTGCAGGCCGTCTGCAAGGCGCGCACCCTGCACCGATACCACGCACATCCGGCACGCGCCGACGTTGCTCAGGTCAGGGTGGTGGCAGAGCGTCGGTATCTCGATGCCCGCCAGCCTGGCAGCTCCAGGATCGTCGCGCCATCGGGGGCGGAACAGATGCGGTTGTTGATGGTTAGCGTTACGGGCATAGTCATCCAACTTCTAATAGGTCCAGGGTGGTTCGCGGCGGGGCGGCAACGGTTCAATTCTTGCCCTCGGCGAGCTCAGCGCCTCCAAGTCGCTTTCAACGAACTCTTCGGCGATAGTAAGGTCCAATTCGCTATACAGCTTGTCCTCGGCCATCGAAGCCAACTGCCGGTCGATTTCGCGAAGCTCCAGTTCGCTGATTGGGCGCTCCGGTCCGGCAGCTACAGGCACGTACAGATACATGTCCAGCTTGCCGTTCGCGGGGTCGAAGTTCTGGTCGTACAACTCGAACTCTGGTCCAGGCACGCGGTGATAGCCAGACTGCGGCAGCCACTCGCGGTATACGTAGTCGAATGTCTGGCGAATCACAGGCAGGCTGGTTGCAAACACGGCGTAGCTCTGCGCGGGAATCTCCCAGCGTTCCAGTCCGGCAGGCGTCGGCGAGTCAGACGGCACCTCGTAGCCGGCCACGTAGTCAAACTCGCCGGTTGCCATGTCCAAATTGTCTTCCACGCCGTAGGCGACGTGCGGATCGACCTTGTGCTCGATCAGGGCGGCCTTGTCGGGGAAGAACGAATCCCACAACGCGGGTATTTCTTCGTTGTCGTTCCTGCCGCGGTACTTGATCCCCACGACGGTGAATGCAGGTCTGGCAGTGAATGTGTGGTCCATAGCTTGGTCTCTAGCGCGGCGACGTCACCACCACCGCGTCGAACTTGCACACCTCGGCGCACATGCCGCAGCGCTCGCAGAGATCGGGGTCGATGACGTGCACGCCCCGCTTCTCACCGGTGATGGCATTGCTGCCGCAGTTGCGGCCGCACACCATGCAGCCGGTACACAGATCGGCCACGATCTCGAAGCTGATCAGCGCCTTGCATTTCCTGGCCGGGCAGGTCTTCTCGACGATGTGCGCCCGGAACTCGTCCTCGAAGAAGCGCAGCACTGACAAGACCGGGGATGGCGCAAGCTGTCCCAGCCCGCACAGCGAGCCTTGCTGCATGCCGCGTGAGAGCCGCTGCAGCTCGTCCAGGTCTTCCAGAGTGCCCTCGCCTTCGGTGATCCGGTCCAGGATCTCCAGCATGCGCAGGCTGCCGATGCGGCAGGGCGGGCATTTGCCGCAGCTTTCGTCCACTACGAACTTCATAAAGTAGCGGGCGAACTCCACCATGCAGGTGGTCTCGTCGGCGACGATCATGCCGCCCGATCCCATGACCGCGCCGGCCGCTCGCAGCGAGTCGAAGTCCACGGGCGTGTCCAGATACGAAGCGGGCAGACAGCCGCCCAGCGGTCCGCCGGTCTGGACCGCCTTGAATCGTTTGCCCAGCGCCACGCCGCCGCCGATATCCTCGATGATCTCGCGCACCGTGATCCCCATGGAAACCTCGATCAGGCCGGTGCGCTGCACCTGGCCGGTGAGCGCGAACACCGCGGTGCCAGGGCTGTTCGGGGTGCCGAGCGTGCGGAACCAGTCCGCTCCCTTGTGCAGGATGCGCGGCGTGTAGGCATAGGTTTTGACGTTGTTGACGTTGCTGGGCTGGTCCCAAACGCCGGCCACCGCGGGATAGGGCGGCCGCGGCCAGGGCTGGCCCCGCTCGCCCATGATCGACGCCATCAACGCCGTCTCTTCGCCGCAGACGAACGCACCTGCACCCTCCTTGACCAGCAGATCGAAGCTGAAGCCGGTGTCCAGGATGTTCTTGCCAAGCAATCCCCTGTCTCTTGCCTGGCCTAGCGCGATCTTGAGGCGCTGGATGGCCAGGGGATACTCTGCGCGGCAGTAGATGTAGCCGCGGTCTGCGCCGATGGCGTAGGCAGCGATGATCATGCCCTCGATCACCGAGTGAGGATCACCCTCCAGCACTGAGCGGTCCATGAACGCGCCCGGGTCGCCCTCGTCGGCGTTGCAGATAACGTACTTCGGCCAGCTCTGGGTTTGGCGGGCCAGCCTCCACTTCGTGCCGGCCGGGAAGCCGCCGCCGCCCCGACCGCGCAGTCCTGACGCCAGCATCACGTCGATGACACCTTCCGGCGTCATATCCAACAGGACTTTGCGCAGTGCCTGATAGCCGTCCTTGGCAAGATAGTGGTCGATGTTCTCGGGATCGATGACACCGCAGTTGCCCAGCAGCACCCGGGTTTGCTTGCCATAGAAGCCAATGTCATGCCATTTCTCCACCCGCCCCTCGCTGGCCGGGTCTTTGTAGAGCAGGCGTTC
The DNA here is from genome assembly GCA_041391245.1 of Caldilineales bacterium. Classification (GTDB taxonomy): domain Bacteria; phylum Chloroflexota; class Anaerolineae; order JAAEKA01; family JAAEKA01; genus JACKBK01. Next base: position 3,797 of record JAWKOJ010000025.1, on the reverse strand, counting down.
CACCGGCTCGCCGCCGATGATATGTTCCTCGACGATCTTGCGCGCGTTCAGCGGCTTGACCTGCGTGTAGAAGGTTTCGTCCGGGTAGGCAACGGTGATGGGCCCTTGCTCGCAGAAGCCGAAACAACCCGTGCGCCGCACCTCGACCTCGCCCTCCAGCCCGTTCTTGACCAGCTCATCGTGCAGCGCGCTGCGCACCTCGGCGCTGGCCGACGACGAACAGCCCGTGCCCATGCAGACTGCGATCCAGCGGTGGTCGGGATCGTTGACGCGGGAGGTGGTTTCGGGGTTGGAGGTCAGTTGTGTAGTTGATTTCATCGCAATGCCTTATGGCTCGTGAAACGTGAAGGCGTGAAACGTGAAGTGTGGCTGGTGTTGGCGTTGGTTGTGTCTGGCGGGTCGTGAAACGTGAAACGTGGCGGGTGTTGGCGTTGGTTGTGGTTCAGTGTCATGGAACGTGAAAAAAGGACTGGCACACCAGGAAACGGTCAAGTCTCACGTATTCACGATTCACGTCTACTACGCTTCCGCTTCGATCTGCTTCTTGACCGTCCGCAGCAGCATCTCCTGGCGCAGCCGGCCTACCACCTCGCCGTTCAACACGGCCACCGGCGCCAGCGCGCACGATCCCAGGCAGTAGACGATCTCCACGGTCAACTCGCCGTCAGGTGTCGTTTCGCCCGGACCGACGTGATAGCGGTCCTCCAGCGCGGTCATGAGAACCGGCGTTCCCTTGACGTGACAGGCGGTGCCGTCGCACAGCTTGAGGATGTGCTTGCCGCGCCGCTCCAGGTAGAACTGGGCGTAGAAGGTCGCCACCCCGTAGACCTTGCTGACCGACAGGCCCAGCCGGCTGGCGATCAGTTGCAGCACCTCGCGCGGCAGATAGTTGTAGATGTCCTGGGCGCGCTGCAGGATCGGGATCAGCGCGCCCTGCTCGCCTGCATAGTCGGCGAACACCGCTTCCAGCAAGCTGAGATCGACCGTGTCTGACGTTGCAGCGCCTGTCGTGGCGCCGTTGCCCTGGCTCATAGAGGTGCCTCCGCTGGGTGATGCTGACGTGAACCGGCAGATCCGACGATCTGCTGTCCGTCACCAACTATAACAGCATTGCCGCCCTCCCGCCATGATTAATGTCATATTTGGACGGATGTTCCCGGAATACACCACATGAAAATGAACGGTCTTGTATCCGCTGTAGGATAGCCCCTTGTGGGCGTTCGGCGATCCCGGAACGGGCACAAGGCCCTATCCTACCACACGAAGATGGGCGGTTTTGTGTCTGGCGTAGGACAGCCCCTTGTGGGCGTTCGGCGATCCCGTAACGGGCACAAGGCCCTATCCTACCACACGAAGATGGGCGGTTTTGTGTCTGGCGTAGGATGGCCCCTTCTGGGCGTTCGGCGATCCCGAAACGGGCACAAGGCCCTATCCTACGGTTGCAGAACCGAGGAGTGGCAGTCCTTCCGGGGACTGCCACTCCTTTATTCCCCTACCCCACGATCAGCGGCATGTAGAGTCGCGGGGTCAGTTGCACCCCGCCGGCCAGGATGCTGATCTCGCCGACGATCTCCGGCTGACCGGCCAGATCGACGGCCTCCAACCGATACCAGTAGCGGACGCCGGGCGTGACCCCGCTGTCGGTCCACTGGTAGCTGTTGCCCGCCGCGCCGCCGGGGTTGGGGCTGGCGATCAGGTCCTGGTTGAGCTGCGTCCACGAGCCGCTCTCCACCTCGGCGCGGTAGAGGTTGAAGCCCAGGTTGTCGATCTCGCTGACCGTCTCCCAGGTCAGCAGGACCGCGCCCGGCTGGGTGGTCGCGTCGAACGACGCCAGCGTGACGGCCAGCGGCGTGTCGGTGACTTCGCCGTTCCAGGCGTTGGGCTGGTAGCGTTGGTGGCCGCTGCTATCGGTCACCTTGAGGTCGATCCTGGTCGGGCCCAGCCGGGTGTCCGAAGGCGGGATGAAGGACCAGGTGCCGACATCGGCCGCGTGAACGGCCGGGGTGACGTCGATCCAGGTGCCCTCGTCCGGTCCCTGGTCGCCGTCGTCCTGGTTACGCAAGCGCAGCAACACCTGAGTCACATCGGTGTCCAGCGGGTTGGCGATGTGATAGATCTCGTCCGCCGCCAGCGCGCGCCCGACGACGAACAGCTCGTCGATGCGGCCGTCGAAGTGGCCGAGATCGGCGCCGCGGCCGACAAAGACCGGGCTTTCGCCTACGAAGGGCTGCTTGCCTGATTGGGCACTGACTGCGACGCCGTTGACGAAGATCGCCTGTTCCTGTCCTTCCTTGTTGTAGCGGAATGCCAGATGCACCCACTGGCCGGTGGACAGCGGATTCGGGCCGCTGATCTCGTTGCCGGCGCCGCCGAATTGCATGGTCGGTCGGCCGTCCACCAGTAACCCCAGGGTCAGACTTTGCAGGTCGCCGTTGGAGGCAGAGCCGAAGATCGGCTGGATGCTGCCGGTGATCGCGTCCGCGTTGACCCATGCCATCACGGTGAAGCTGCTGTCGTACAAACCCAGTTCCGCGGTGGTGGAAGCCGGTGTGCTGGCCGAGATCTCCAGTTCGTCGCCCGCGCCGTCGAAGTCGGCTGCCAGCCCGTATTTGCCCGGCTGGCCGGCGTCGGGGCAGGTTGAGCAGGTGGCGTGGTAGAAGCGCCCGCTGCTGTCGACAAAGCCCGTCGCGCCGCTGGCATCTTCGAAGTGCAGCGTCAGGTAGCGGTCGGCAAGCGGATAGGGGATGTCCGTTGCGGTTCCCGAGACCACCGTGGCGCCGGGCTTGATCTGCGGCGTTGGCAGCGAGACGTCGCCCGATGGGGCGATGCCGTCAAGCCGCACCGTGCCGGCGTCGGTTTCGGAGGTATTGCCCACATCGTCGCTGGCCTTCACTACCACGTCATAGGTTCCGTAGGGCGGCAGATCGAAGGGATAGTCCACGCTCCAGTCGTTCTGCGAGCGCGCTGCGCTGACGGTTGCCTGCTGGTAGCCGCTGGCGGACTCGCCATCCTCATCCAGCATGGCGACGGACACGGAACCGGATGCAATGCCGCTCAGGTCGTCGCTCACCTGGCCATTCAGGGTCAGCGAGCCCGTAACCGGCAGCACGCCCGTCTGCTGGGCCGCGTTGACGGTCGCCGTCGGCGCTTGTCCATCGACGGTGAAGTCGTAGTCCGGGGACTGGCCAAAGTTGTTGGCGGCATCGAGCGCCACCAGTTGCAGCGTATAGGTGGTGCCCGGCAGCAGGTCCGGCACCGGGAAGATCCACGCGTCGCCCTCGCGCTGCAGCGGGATGACCTCGCTGGTGTTGCCGTGGAGCAGGTTCGCAAAGGCCAAATGGACGTACGATCCGACATCGCTGGCGCTCACCAGCCAGATCTTGCCGGAGCCGGCCGACACGAAGTTGCGGTCCAGTTGGATCGAGATGGTGGGCACGTCGTTGTCGATGACCACCGGCAGCGAGTAGGTCAGATCGTACCAGCTCACCTGGTAGTCGTAGATGCTGCGAACCTCGGCTGCTGTCAGCGCTGCGCCGTGGACGGTGATCTCGTCCATTACGCCGTCGAAGTCGGACCACGTATCGACGTAGGATCCGCCGCCGACCGTGATATCCTGCGACGTCAGGCAGGCGCCGTTGGTCTGGGTCTCGACGATGGGATCGGGCGAGCCGTTGATGTAGAGACGCATGGTCTGGCCGTCGTAGGTGGCCATGACGTGGTTCCATTGGCCATCCAGCAGTCCCGTGGCGCTGTTGAGCTGGCGGTAGCTGGTGCAATTGCTTTCCTGCATCAGGAAA
>JAWKOJ010000024.1:0-85992 GCA_041391245.1 Caldilineales bacterium | reverse complement strand
CTGCGTCCAGCGGGACCCCCACGACACGCTGGCCCGCTATATCTATGGCAAAGACGCTCAGTTTGAGCCGGGGGCGCAGTGGCGCTACAGCAACACCAACTACACGCTGCTCGGCATGGTCATCGAAGCGGCGACGGAGATGCCGCTGACGGCGGCATATCGCACGCGCATTTATGAGCCATTGGGCATGGCGTCAACGTTTCTGGATTGCTACGAAGAGCCGCTGATTGATGTGGTGCACGGCTACACGGGTTCTGGGGACGACATGACCGATCTCACAGAACTGCATGAATCCATCGGGTGGTCGGCCGGCGGCCTGGTGTCTACCGCAGCGGACCTGACCACCTTTGCCCGCGGGTTGTTCGGTGGAGCATTGTTCGACGATCCAGAGTCGCTGGTCGCGATGACGACGCCCGCCCCCGGCAGTTCCTACGGTCTGGGCATCGCGCTCCAGGAAGGATCCATGGGGCATGCAGGCTATGTTGCCGGTTTTCGATCGCTGCTCACCTATGCGCCTGCGTTCGATACGGTTGTGGTGATGCTCTACAACCACGATGGCGCCGATCCCGAAGAGAGCCTGGCAGACATGCTGGATCCGGTGCTCCCGTCGCTGCGTTCTGAGGACTGACTGCCGGTGTTGGTAGCAACAAGCCGTCGCGATAGGACGACATTCATTGCCGCGGACCCGGTTGCGCGGCCCACGCGGTCAAGGTTCGAGCAGGGTAAGAACAGGAGGTTCGTAGTCATGCGCCATACCCGCGAAGAAGTCATCGAGCGCACGATTCTGGAGTTCGAGCGCCTGGACCATTTGGTTGGCGGCCTGACCGACGAGGAATGGAACAGGTTGCTGGCCAGACCCGAGACCAAGGACCCCTGGACGGTGAAGGATACCCTGGCGCATATCACCCACTGGAAGGCTGACGCGCTCAGGAAAATCAGGAAGCAACCCATACCGGCCGAGGAGCAAGGGCTCAACTGGACGGATGGCAACCACCTCATCTACGAGCGCTGGCGCGACCGCTCCCCGCAGGAGGTGTTGGCCTGGCACAGACAGGTTCAGGAGGAGGTGCTGGCTGCGCTGCAAGCTGCACCCGAAACGTGGTTCAGCGGCCGGGAGCGCCGGCCGGACTGGCCCTTCGACCTCGACGGGCACTCCAGCTACCATCGTACGCAGGATATCGAACTCGCGCTGGAAGCCAACAGCGCAAGCACTGCTCTTCCAGGCCGGCGTCAATGGGGAAACACCAGCTCGCCTGCCAGGTATACCACAAACAGCGCTCCGATTGCGGTAGACACAACCACCAGGAACGCCCTCTCCCTGCGCCTGATGATGGCGAGCATGCCCAGGATGAAGGCTCCAGTTCCGGCAGCCATTCCGGCAAGCATCGTCAGCGCCAAAGCCGGTCTTGCGCCGATGTCCGCCGCGATGGTAGCGCCTGTCGGCGCTGACTTGTATAATGAACGAGCGAGCGCTGAGCCGACGGCAAACAGGATCGGCATGGCGACGATGAGGCCGACCGACCACTTGCCCAACGTGGATGCTGGTGTGACTTGCCAGGGTTGTTTGGCCATGGTGTCTTCCTTCGTGACAGAGATCAAGCACGCCCGATCTATCACTGATGCTCCCATTGTCAAGCAATGACCAGATTTTGCCTAATTCCGCTCCAAACAGAAAGTCGCAACTACGTCGGCAACTGTGCACGCCGCACGGTGCGGATGATGTTATGATTTGGGATACTGGATTTGCCAGTGACACAACAGTTGGGCAAATGGGACGCGTCTTGAGCAACCAATGATATTGCCAACGAAAGCGACCCCAGGTTCATCACCGTGCGGCGCGGCGGCGTCCTGCAGGACGCCGCCCATCGTCTGCTGGCGCTATGGGCGGCCGACTGCGCAGCATGTCCTGCACCTCTTCGAGGAAGTGCAACCCACCGACGACCGGCCGCGGCGCGCCATCGAAGCGACGTGTGCCTGGACGTGCGGCGAGGTCACCATGACGCAGTCGCCTGCGGCAGCGGCCATGCCATGGCTGCGGCAAGGGGACTGAGCGGAGCCGCCCGGCACGCAGCATGCGCGGCCGGCCAGGCGGCAGCGGTAGCGCACGTCGCCGCCCGAGGCTTGGCGCCGCGGCCTACGCGATCAAGGCCGCGCGGGCGGCAGCGCCTGACAGCCTGGCTGACGAGGCAGGCCGCCGCGAGTGCCAGTGGCAGCGGGCGCAGCTTCCGGATGAAATCCGCGATCTCGTGCTGGACGACCAGAAGCTGCGCAACCACATCTGCTGGTTTGTGTTTGACTGCTGACCCGCTGCTGGCTGAGCCGCTGAGCAGTGCCCCACCTGTTTCCGTGAGAGGCCGCTTTGGCGTCGATTGCATGATGAACAGCTAGCGAAGGGTCGCGACTTTCAGCTACACGTCACATTCCAGGTGGATGTCCTCCGGCTCCAGCGCGAACAGCGCCGGGTCTGGCTCGGGGGTGACGTGGCAGCCGCGCCGCAGGTAGAAGTCGATGGTGTTCTGCGACGGGGTGGCTGAGATGTATAGCTGCCGGGCGTCGCGGCGGCGCGCCTCGTCGCGCGCCAGGTCGAACAGCTTCGTTCCCAGCCCCTGGCCGCGATAGCCGTTGCCGACGTGCAGGAACTTGAGCTGTAGCTGGTCGCGGTCACGTCCGATGAACTTGCTTTCCAGCACAGCGACGCCGATCAATCGGTTGCCCTCGAACAGGCCGCAGAACCAGCCGCCGCGGTCGTAGCAGTCCAACAGGATCGGCCCGTAAAGATCCGCCTCCCCTGGCGGCCAACCCGCAGCTTCGAAATGCTCCGGGCGCAGCACCAGCTCCCCTTCCTCCAGCGCGTAGATCCCCTCAATCACCTCGCTGCGGTCGATGGTCCAGATGAGGGAGATGTCGGCGCGAGAAAGTCTCCTGACGTGCATTGGTCACGATCTCAAGTTTGCGCGGCTATCGTTTGAGAACAGGCAACTGATCGGGCGCAACGAGCACACGGATTGAACGCGCTTGTCCCGGCGTGCGCTCGATCCATCCACCCTGCTCCAGACGCAGGATCATGTCGTGAACGTTGGGCGGCGCGGTGCGGAAATAGCGCTGCATGTCGGCTTCGCTGGGCGGGCGGCCGTTGATCACGGTGTAGTTGTAGATGAAGGACAGGTACTGCCCCTGCAATTCGGTCGGTTGCCGCGCCGGTCGCAACTCGCCCGGCTTTTCCAGGTTCGCGGCCATAACGTAGCGTCGCACGATTTGTCCATCGTCATCGCCTTCGATCTGGACGCGTTTGGCCGTCACTTTGAGCACCGTGGCAGGCACTGGATACGCATAGTCGCCGCCGGGTATCTGCTTCCACCAGATGACTTGGTCGCCGGGTTGAAATATTGCGTTTGGATTTTCGGCCATTCGCGCTCCTTTACGTCGTCGGGTTCCTTGTGCTCACGTAGATGCCGAAGGGGAGGATCAGCATCCACGACAGCCGCGCCAGGCCGACGTCGAAGAACGACAGGACGATGGAGCCTGCAAACACCGCGACGGTTGACAGGGCCGATGTGAACTCCCGCCGGCGCTGGCGCTCCGAGACATCCGAGCGCGCCAGCCGGTTGCCGCGCGAGGCGTACGACCACATCCCCGTGAACAGCAGTCCGACGACGATGATCGTCAGCGCGCAGAAATCGGTCGCGCTGCGCGTGGAACTGACGCTGATCACGGAGCTGGCGAACGGGATGAAGGCGACCGACATGAGCACCAGCAGGTTGAGCGACAGCAATCGGTTGTCGTAGCGGTCGATCAGCCGGAACTTGCGATGGTGCGCCATCCAGAACGAGCCGATCACCAGGAAGCTGATGAAATAGGCCAGGTATTCGTGATACAGGCCGAGCAGGGCGGCCCACATCTCGCGGTCGTCGAACTGGCCGGCCGCCTCGGGCAGGCGGATCTCCAGCGCCAGCAGCGTGATCGCGATGGCGAACACCGCGTCGCTGAAGAAAATCAGCCGCTCCAGCCCCGTCTTGTCGCTGTAGAACGGGGCCGGACGTTTCGGGATGGCGTCGTGCTCTGGCGATTTCCCTGTGGACGTAGTTTCAGCCATTGCTACCCCTTGGTTGGATCGCCCTTGGCGCGGTTGAGTTCAACTGCCTGGCGCACGAAGGCGGCAAACGCGGCCTCATCGATCCCATCGATGCCGGTCAGCTTGACGTGGCGCATCTTGTCTCCCGCGCCGCCCAGCAGCCTCTTGGGATCGTCGAGGTCAACGCCGCGCCAGAAGCCGAAGTTGAGCGAACTCTTGAAGGCCTTGAAGTAGCAAAAGGGACCGCCCTGTTCGTAGACCGGCTGCGACCACTTGAACGACTCGCGCGCGTCCGGCGCTGCGCCCTTGATGAGGCCGCGCAGCCGCACGGCCGCCTCCTGCTGCCAGCCTTCCAGCCCGGCGATGTATGCGTCAACTGTCTTTTCTGCCACGGGTTCCTCCTGAGCGTGTGCGGGACGTCAGATGTCAGGTGTTGTCGAGCCAGAATTATAGCCTGATAGCGGCATGTTGCCAAGGCGTTTGAACTGCGCCGGAACCGGTGCGACTTGCCACCAGCCGCGCCTTCCGTATAATCTTCAGTCATGCGAGAGTCCCCCTATCCCATGGTTTCTGTTGACGAGGCGCTGGCGGCGATCCTGAGCCAGGTCGCGCCGATGCCGGCCTGCGAGCTGCCGCTGCTGGACGCGCTGGGCCTGGTGCTGGCAGCAGATGTCCGCGCAGCCGCCGATCTTCCACCCTTTCCCGCGGCGGTGGTGGATGGCTTCGCGCTGCGCGCGGCCGATGGCAGCACAGCCCGCAGGCTGGTTGGCGAGCAGATGGCCGGCGCGCCGGCCGGTCTGACAGTTGACCCGGGCACAGCAGTGCGTATCACCACCGGCGCGCCTGTGCCGCCCGGCGCGGATGTGGTGATCAAGGTCGAGCTTTCTGACGAACAGGACGGCGTTGTGACGCCGATGCAGGGCGAGACGCTGGCCGCCGGCCAGAACATCCGCCCGGTCGGGTCGGACATCGCGGCCGGCGAGCTGGTGCTGCAGGCCGGCCAGCCCTTGGGCCCGGCTGAGCTGGGCATGCTGGCGTCGCTGGGCAGGTCGCTGGCCCCGGTGCATCGGCGCCCGGTGGTGGGTGTCTTTTCCACCGGCGATGAGCTGGCCGAGGCGGGCCAGCCGCTCGGTCCTGGCCAGATCTACGACAGCAACCGGGCGACTCTGCTGGCGGCCGTTGCACAGGCTGGCGGACAGCCGCTGGACCTGGGTGTGCTGCGCGACCAGCCGGGCGAGCTGGAGCGCGGGCTGGCGGCCGGGCTGCGGGAGGCGGATGTGCTGGTCACCTCCGGCGGCGTCAGCATGGGCGAGCTCGATCTGCTCAAGCCGCTGCTGGAACGGTGGGGAACGGTGCACTTCGGCCGGGTGCAGATGAAGCCGGGCAAGCCGCTGACTTTTGCCACTCTGCCGGTGCGCGATGCCGCCGGCGAGGTCACCGCCGACCTGCCTGCCAGGCCGGTTTTTGCGCTGCCCGGCAACCCGGTGTCGTCGCTGGTGACGTTTCAACTCTTTGTCCGCCCCGCCATTCGACGCATGTTGGGATACCAGCACACCGGCCTGCCGCAACTCGACGCAACGCTGGGGCACCGCTTCCGGCTCGACCCTGAGCGGGCCGAGTTTCACCGGGTGATGCTGAGCCGCGAGGATGGCCAGATTGTTGCCCGATCCACCGGCAGCCAGGCGTCCAGCCGGCTGCTGTCCGTGGCCGGCGCCGACGGGCTGCTGGTGCTGGAACAGGCTGATGGTCTGCTGCCGCCCGGCAGCCAACGACCTGTGCTGCTGTTGAACAGCGACTGGCTGGTATGAATAGAGCGTCCAAAGGGTTTGAGTGACGTGAGCGAAGAATCCAGTCTGACCCATCTCGACGAGAGCGGCGCGGCGCGCATGGTGGACGTGGGCGCAAAGGATGAGACCGAGCGGGTGGCAGTCGCGCGCGGCGAGGTGCATATGGCGCCCGCGACGCTGGCCGCGATCCGCGCCGGCGACGTTCCCAAGGGCGACGTGCTGGGCACGGCGCGCATCGCCGGCATCATGGCCGCCAAGCGAACGCCGGATATCATCCCGCTCTGCCATCCGCTGCTGCTGAGCAACGTCCTCGTCGATCTGCAGCTTGACGAGCCAGGCAGCAAGGTTGTCATAACCGCAACCGTGCGCTGCCGCGGCAAGACCGGCGTCGAGATGGAGGCACTGACAGCCGTCGCGGCCGCCGCGCTGACCGTCTACGACATGGCCAAGGCGCTGGAGAAGGGCATGGTCATCGGCGAGATCCGGCTGCTGGAGAAGCGGGGCGGGAAGAGCGGAGAGTGGGCGGCGGAGTGACAGGGTGACAAGGAGCGTGGCGAGTTGAAGGAAATGACGCAAAGGAAGGAAACGATGGAACGAATGGAAACGACGGAACTGGCGCGGGCGATGGACTCCCAGCGCAGGGTGCTTAACACGCATGACGCAATACGCCATCAGCCATCGGCCATCTGCTATCAGCTATCCGCTATCTGCCATCGGCAATCTGCCCCATGACTGACACCATCACGGTTCAGGTGCGGTTTTTTGCTTCGGTGCGCCAGGCGGCAGGGGAGAGCCGGGTCGAGCGTACGCTGGCGCGCGGCGCGACCGTGGCCGATCTGCTCGCTGCCCTGGCGGATGACTATCCTGCGCTGCCGACGGCCAGCGGGACGATCTACGCCGCGGTCAACAAGGCGTATGCCCGCGAGGATGCGGTGCTGCACGATCGCGATGAGGTGGCGTTCTTCCCGCCCGTCAGCGGCGGCCGCGACCGCAAGCTGTTCGAGATCACCCCGGAGCCATTGTCGCTGGACGACGCGGCGAGCCGGGTGGCATCGCCCGGCCACGGCGCGATCACGGTCTTTGCCGGCATGGTGCGCGGCGAGACCGACCTGTCGTCGCCTTTCGCCGCTGCCCCGCCCGATGTGACCCCGGACGGCGGAGGCACGCGACTGGTCACCGACTTCCTTGAGTACGAGGCATACGCTGAGATGGCCGAGCCGATGCTGGCGGCGCTGGGCGCCGACGTCCAGGCGCGCTGGCCGCAGATCACGGCTGTGAGCATTGTGCACCGTGTCGGGCGCATCGAGGTCGGCGAGGCCAGCGTGATCATTGCGGTCGCAGCCGCGCATCGCAAGGGAACGTTTGACGCGTGCAGCTATGCCATCGAGCGGCTGAAAGCTGTCGTGCCGATCTGGAAGAAGGAGGTCGGCAGCGACGGTCAATGGTGGGTCGAAGGGCCGCGCGAGGCCAACGATGCACCGGCTGTGAGCGATCTGCTGGACCTCCGTTGAGTTGACAATCGTTTGGGGGCCATGGTATAATCCCGCTCGTTACGGCGTACTACCTTAACATCTGAAAAGGTTTGACAGGTTGGAGATCCGTCGCTGGCGGTCTGGATAACGGACAGTCAGAGGAACTTCCCGACTCCCGCCCGTGCTCTTGCAGCACGGGAAGGTTGCCTCACGAAACAGCAAGTGAGGGCGGCAGGCTGGCAACGGCCTGACGACTACAACCGCAACAGAAAGCATTCCCGGCGATGCGTCGTCAGACGAGCGTCAGGGCTGAAACGGTGGGGTAAGAGCCCACCAGCGGAGGCAGCGATGCAGCCGGCTGGGCGAGCGTGCAACCGGGAGCAAGGCGAGTGGGCCAGGCCACCTCGTGGTTTGGTCTCGTCGCAGCGGCGACGGCGAGGCTGGGTAACACCCAGCAAGCCAGGAGCAGCCTCAGGCGTCAGCCTGGGAGACAGATGACGGGTTGAACAGAATCGGGAGTACCACCAGCCTGTTTTAGTCCGCCGTCCACACATGCCGACGTGGCGGAATTGGCAGACGCTGCAGACTTAGGATCTGTTGCCCTCAGGGCGTGGAGGTTCGAGTCCTCTCGTCGGCACTGTCCACAGTTGGCAGACAGTCGGGCCCGTGGCCTAGTGGGAAGGCGCCTCCTTTGCACGGAGGAGATCGTCGGTTCGAATCCGACCGGGTCCACCTGGCGATCATCGTGCAGAGAAGAGTTCGGTTGATTGCATCTTGCGGGCGTAGTTCAGTGGTAGAACGTCTCCTTGCCAAGGAGAAGGTCGTGAGTTCGAATCTCATCGCCCGCTCAGACCAGATGGCTGATGGCAACCGGTAGATCACACAATGGCGTGTGGTCTGCCGGGCGCCATTAGCCATCTGCTTTTGCCGAGATAGCTCAGTTGGTAGAGCACGCGACTGAAAATTGCGGTGTCCCCAGTTCAAGTCTGGGTCTCGGCACCACATATCAAACCATCGGGCCGTCGGCCCGAAAACGATCGGGGATCGTCTAATGGCAGGACCGGGGACTTTGAATCCTCTAATCGTGGTTCGAATCCACGTCCCCGAGCTGAACTTAGGCAATAGCGCCACATACGATCAGGAGACTCGACAGCCGTCGCGGTCTCCTGTTTGTTTGTCCCGCTTCTTGACGAAACAACTGCCGCGCGTATAATACAACCGCCAGCAAGCGTATTGTCTGGTCCGTTCTTTACGGCGGCGAGTTGCGTGCCACGGTCTGAGTGAGACAAACAGTGTAGATTTCCAAACATGGTGACCATAGCTCAATCGGCGGAGCACCTGGTTGTGGCCCAGGAGGTTGTGGGTTCGAGCCCCATTGGTCACCCCTACACGCTTTCCGTGCGCCTGGAACTTGTTTCCGGGCGCTTTGTTTTTTCCGGAGACCGTGGTCTTGGGGAAACGGAGGCAAGATCGGCGTGATGTCAGTCCTGTTGTTGAATGCAACCTATGAACCACTAAGCATCGTCTCGATCCGGCGCGCGGTGGTGCTCCTGCTCAAGGAAAAGGCAGAAGTGCTGGAGGCCGCCGAGAACTCGCTGCGCGCCCAGGAAGTCGCGATTCCGGTCCCTCTGGTGATTCGCATGGTCTATTACGTGCGTATTCCGCACAGCACCATGCTTCCCCTGTCGCGGCGCACGGTCATGGCCCGCGATCAGTATACCTGCCAGTACTGTGGCGCAATGCCCGCCAAGGCCGATCTGACCATCGATCACGTCCTGCCGCGCAGCCGGGGCGGCGTCACCGACTGGGACAACGTGGTGGTGGCTTGCCGGGCGTGCAATCAGAAGAAGGGCAATCGAACGCCCAAGGAAGCGCAGATGCAGATCACGCGTCCGCCGCACCGGCCGCGCTACGTGGCGCTGGCGTTTCTGGGAGAACCCACCCATCGTGAGGTGTGGAGCAAGTACTTGTACTGACAGGGACGCAGGTGAATAGCTCATAAACACACAGACAGGCTGCCGTTGAGCAGCCTGTCTGCGTTTTGCGCCGTAGCACTTACCGACTGTTACCTGGTGATGCTACGGCGCTGGGCGTACAACTATGATCCATGAGCATCACCTCCTGTCGTTAGGATAGCTTGGGAGGGGGGCGGCATCGCTGCCGCAGCCGGGATGATTATTACACACAACACGGCTTCTGTCAAGCAGAATCGCCGCCGTTTCGCTGAGAACGGCGAAATTGGAGGGTTGGCTACAACGTGATCGTCACGGGTTCGGCCAGTTCGATCCCCGAGTGACCTACCTGGCAGCGCCAGGCGTACACTTCGACCCCCTCCTGGCGCGCCGTCCGCAGCGCAGCGGCGAAGGCCGGATGGGCCGTTGGATGTGGCGCAAAGGCCAGCGCGTCCGGGCGCTGGATGACGAAGGCCACGGCCACGCGATCTCCCTGTCGCCGCAGATCCATCAACTCGTGCAGGTGGCGCAGGCCCCGCTCGGTAGGCGCATCGGGAAACAGCGCCGTGCCGTCCTCCACCAAAGTCACTGACTTCGTCTCCACCCAACATCGCTCGCTGGCATCTGAGCCACGGCCGGTGTTGAGCAGGAAATCCAGCCGGCTTTGTCCGACCGTCACCTCTCGCAAGACCTCGCTGTAGCCGGCGAACTGCGGCACGCGGGCGCCGGCCAGCGCTTCCGCCAGCAGTCCGTTGGGCAGCCGCGCGTCGATGGAAACAAGCACGCCGGCATATGCCACCAGCACCAGATCGCTGTCAGTCCTGCGCTCGGCGCCGCGTGCGTGTCTGCGAATCCAGACCGCCGCACCGGGCACGAGCAACTCGCCCAGCCGCCCGGAGTTGGGAACGTGGGCCGAGAGCGGCGCGCCGTCCAGCAACACAGAGGCGCGAAAGCGGTTGTCTCGGCGTACGAAGCGAGCGGGCAGCAGATCGCCGGGCCAGTTCACGGCAGGGCGCCTTCCGGCCGTGCCAGCTCTTCCAGTTGCGTCAGCGTCTTGTCCAGCTCAGTCACGCTGGTCAGGCCGCTGGCGACCCGCATGAAATCGCTCAGGGACGGGCTAAGCTCACGCAGGCGTTCCAGCTTCGGCCCGATGGGATCGGTCGCGGCCGGGCCGGTGGCATAGCTGCCATGGAAGGCAAAGTAGGCCTGGTTCAACACCCGCAGCCGATACCCGTTGTCGAGGAAGGTCTGGCGGCGGGCCTCCATGAATGCCTCGGCTTCGTCTACATAACCTGCCGCCAACAGGTCGTCGACCGCAACCCGGGTGGCGTGCATCTCGCGCCCAAAGTCGAACTCATCCTCTGCGGCAGGGGGTGCGTCGGCCTGGTTCGCCGGCTGAGGCGGCGGCGGGGCCAGGTCGGGATAGTACGCCTGCAGCAGCTTCTGTCCCAGCTCCTCGCCGATGATGGACGCAACCGTCTCGTTCATTGTGACCGCGTCGCCGCCTTCCAGAAAGGACCAGCCCAACGGCCGAAACGCCAGGTAGGTGTGCACCCACTCATGGGCAATTGTCTCAGCCGTCCATGGCAGGCCGTAGCGGTCCACCACCATGGTCGGAAAGACGCCATAGCCGCCGATGCCGGTAACGTAGGCGGAGAGGTTGTCCTCATGGCTGACCGCGGACTCCAGGCGTTCGCGGCCGGAGGTGTCGAGGTCGGCCAGCAGATCGATGGAGCGCAGCCGCTGGATACGGTCGCGCGGCGACACGACCAGCATCTGGGGCGGTTCGGTGAAGCGCATCTGCGGCGGCGGCCAGACCGCGCCGGCGGTGTCCAGCCCCTCCTGCCGGATGATCTGGCTCAGCTGCCCTTGCAGGATCGCTTCGGCCGCGCTGGCCTGCTGGTCCAGTTGGCGGCGGATGGTGGCCAGTTCGGCCCGCTGCCCGGCCGTGGCCGCTTCCGGGTCGGCAATCTGAGGATCGCTGAAGATACGCTCGATGTCCCCTTCAAGCTGACCGGCGCGCTGGGCGGCCGTGATGTAGCTGCGCACCAGCGCGTCCGCCTCCGAGGGCGACAGACCGGCGTCCGGGCTGTTGAGCAGATCGCCAACCTTGCCGATCAGCGCATCGACCTCCCATTGTACCAGATCGAAGCGCAGGCCGGCTGTCAGTCGATCCAGACGTTGATCCAGCGGATCCTGTGCCGGGGCGACGCTTCCACCCAGCGCGGCCACGCCCGCCAGCGTCGCCGCCAGGAGCAGCACATAGGCGATCCGGCGCAACCGCAGGCGCCGCGGCTTGACGGCCGGCCGTGGAACAGCGTCAGCGTTAGCCAGTGGCGTGGCGTGAAAGTCTGCCTGTGTCATATCTGCCGCTAGAATACAACAGCCCCGAGCGAGATGCTGTGCTCGGGGCTGCAATTGCCGTGGATATCGGCCGCCGCGCGACTTCGGCTGGAACAGACAATGGCTCGCGGCCGCCTGTGC
The DNA here is from genome assembly GCA_041391245.1 of Caldilineales bacterium. Lineage (GTDB taxonomy): Bacteria > Chloroflexota > Anaerolineae > JAAEKA01 > JAAEKA01 > JACKBK01. The sequence goes on along the minus strand of JAWKOJ010000024.1, from coordinate 74,225 downwards.
TAGTGGCTCGCTTCACCCCGCTGATTTTGCCACTCCAATGATCGATGGTAGAGCAGCTCAAAGTTCTCGTACAGGCGGGGATTCAGCGCGCTGCGCATACCGGGAATGATCGCGCTGGCCGTCTCCCAAAGCTGATCGATGCCGCCAAACAGGTCGAAGAGGACCTCCTCGCGCACCAATCCATGTTTGACCAACACCCCGAAAAGCTCCATGATGCCGCAGGCATCGTTGAATCGCTGCCAGCCCGGGCTGCCCATGGGGTGCTGGCGATCGAATGCCTCGTAGTCGGTGGCATCAAGCGCTGTCAACACCCACGCCTGGGCCTCGCGGGCCCGCGGTGAAGTGGCGAGTTCGTACAACTTGAGCAGCGTCCCAACCTCGTCCTCGCACTCCGGTCTCACTCTGACACGCCTCAGTCTTCCACAGTCCAGCGGTCCACAAAATGGCGCTGGACGACAATCTCGCGCCCGTCGGTGCTGACGATCAACGCTGCGCCCAGATCGGACCACTTCACGTCGCCAACGATAGACTCGCCGTTGCGCAGGGTAATGCGAATGGGGCGCTGCGCCTCACGTGCTTCCACCAACGCCGCACTCAACGCCTTGCGGGTCCAGGGAGCGCGCTCGATCAGATCTTCCGCCGGCACCCCGAAATACTCGGCTAGCTTGGTCAGATCCTCGTCGTTGCCAATCTGCCGGTAGCGCTGCTCGAGCTGTCGATAGAGCCCGGACTTGATGCCGGTGGCTTCCTGAATGTCGAGCGGAGTCGGGCCGCCCTTGACGGCACGCAGATAGCGAACGTAGTCTCCAGTGCTCATGCGGGCTCGCTTTCTTCGACGCCATTAGCCGATGCGGCAACCGAGGCGGGCGCCTGATAATAGGCGATGGCCAACTTCTGCACGGTAGTTTCCTGGCCCTCTTCATCAGACAGGGTCAAGGCATACGGGCTGAAGCCCACCAGGGTGCCGCGCATGGTCTCGCCGTTGAACAGCGTCAGGTCCAGCGGCCGATTCTCCAACTGCACCTTGGTAAGGTAGAGCAACTCGTGTTCGTCCACCGACTCCGGCAGGTAGGGGCGCTGGCGTTTGCCTTTGGGTTTCTCCGGCTTGCGCTCCGCCAACATGGTCTGGCAGGTGGTCAGCAACACCGCAGCTTCTTTGCGGTTCAACATGCTCAGCGGCTTGCCAGCCAACCGCAGAAGCTCGTCTCCAGACATGTCCAGGCGCACCAAGAGCGTCTTCAGGTGTTCGATCTGCGATGGACGCGCTGGCGCGGGCAGGGGCCTCGGCTTGCGCGGGCCCGACTTCTTGGGCGGGCGATCACCCCGGCCGCGACTGGGCGGGCGCTGCTGATAGTCGCCGCTGCGTCTGGGCGCGTAGCCCGACTGCCGGTTCGGATCGTTGCTGTAGCCCCCCTGGCGCGGCTGGTCGGAGCCGTAGCCGCCGCTTCGCTGTGAGTAGTTGCTGTAGCGCGGCGTATAGCCAGTTCCGCGATCGTAGCCACCGAAGCTGTCGTAGCGCTGTTGCTGGCCGGCGCCCGAATCGTAGGCGGGCGGCTGGCTTGGACGGCTGGGCCCCCGCGGCGGCGGTTCTGAAAGCTGCTTGATGTCCGACGGATCCACGTCCAAAGCGTCGGCAAGTCGTTCCAGGTCCGAGTCGGAGATCGCCCGCTCCCCCAGTTCATAGGCTTTGATCAAGCCTGGGTGAATCTCGGCGCGGCGCGCGAGTTCATCGATCGTCATTCGTTTTTGGCGGCGAATTTGCCACAGGTCTAGAGCCATGAGCATATCCTCACATGTTGAAATTTGGCCTGGTCGTTCAAGCCATGTTGTCCGATGGGTTTTCCGCTATGTAACCGTTCGCAGACCCATCGTCTTCGGTCTGATCGGGCACGGTCTCATCCAATAACGGAGGCAGATCCTCCAGCGACTGAAGCCCGAAGTGTTGCAGAAAGTCAAAGGTCGTGTGGTAGTGGAACGGACGGCCAGCCTGTTCCAGACGTTCCCCCTGTTCCACCAGGCCGCGGTGCAGCAGCGTTCGCAGCACACCGTCGCTGTTTACGCCGCGCCACTCGTCGATCTGGGCGCGGGTCACGGGTTGCCGGTAGGCGATGATGGCCAAGGTTTCCAGGGCAGCCGGCGACAGCTTGACGACAAGGTCGAGGCCAAGGAAGCGTTCGATGTAGGCCGCCGCTTCGGGCGACGACACCAGTTGCACGCGGTCGCGCGCCCGCTGTACCTGTACCCCGCGGTCGTGTTGCAGATCAATCAGATGGGCAAGCGCCTCCTCGATACGCTCCGCCGGTTCCTCAAGTGCATCAGCCAGCGCGGTTATCCGCACCGGATCGGGAGCAACAAACAGCAAACTTTCCACCAGTCCAGCAAGCTGGCCCAGCGGACGGCTGGCGGTTGCACCCGCGACCGAGTCTACCACTACTTCCATGGAACAAAGTATGCGACAAGATCATCACGAATCACTGCCGCTGGCCCTGATTCGTTGCTCCTGCACGACGGCGCTAAGCGCCGCCTGGTCCCTTCAAATGAAGATTGCCATTCATGCTACCGCCTCCCCTTCCTGCGCCTAACAACATCGCTGGCGATCCAGCCCAACTCTGCAAGATCGCTGGTGGAGAAATTGCCCCAAGCTTGGGATCTATGATTTAGGAAGCGGCTAATCTATTTCGGCTACGCTGACCATTATAAACGCGAACCCCTGTAAAATCAACTTAAAGATTCGACCGCAACAAAAAGGGTGTCTGCGGCGTGCACCCTGGCGCCGCAGACACCCACAATGGACAAATAGCCCGGTACTCAGCCTGCCAGGACAGGCAATCGTTCTACAATTGGTGTGGTTTGGCTGGTGCCGGGCACGCTCGCAAGCGCCTGGTCAAGATCGGCGATGATGTCCGCCGGGCTTTCCCCGCCGATGCTCAACCGGACCAGGTTGCCGGGCACATCCGCCAGCGCGCGGCCGGCCTCGCCCTGTTGCTGGTGGGTCGAGATGGCGGGTATGGTGGCAACGCTCTTGATCCGCCCCAGATCGGTGGCTCGCCAGATAGTCTCCATGCGGTCGAAGACGGTCCGTGCGGCCCGTGCTCCGCCACGCACCGTGAAGCTGAGCAGATGTCCGAAGCGGTTGACCGGCATTCCATAGTCATCCTCCCCGTCTGCCAGCCACATGTAGTGGGAAGCGACGTCGTGTCCAGGGCATGTCTCCAGCCCCGGATACGACACCTCTTCCACGGCGGGGTGTGCGGCCAGGAAGTGGGCCACCTGCATGCTGTTGCGGCTTAGCATATCCATCTTGCTGCGCAGCGTCCGCAGGTCGTTGAGGATCATCAGCGCGTTGAATGGGCTGAGCGCTGGACCGTGATCGCGATAGGGAAGCAGCTTGACGTATCCGGCAAAGTTGGCGCGCAGCTCGTCGGGACCAACGCGGCTGGGCAGGTCGTGGCGGGCGATCACCGCGCCGGCGATGGCGAAGCCGCTGCTGGCCATGCTCTTGCTCAACGACTGCACCACGATGTCGGCCCCGTGGCGCAGTGGGCGCATCAGCGCGGGCGTGGCGACCGTCGAGTCGACGATCAGCGGCACGCCCATCTGATGCGCCAGATCAGCCACGGCCGCGATGTCGAACACCGCCAGGCCGGGGTTGCTGGGCATTTCGCCGTAAACGAAACGGGTGTGGCCGTCGATCTTGTCGGCCCATTCTGCCAGATTCAAGGGATCCGCTACCCAGCGCACTTCAACGTTCCGCTCGGCGGCGAAGCGCTGGTTGAACAACATAAACGTGCCGCCGTAGCATCTGGCGCTGGCGACGATGTTGATCGGCTCCGGTTGGCCACCGGTCTGCGCGAGGAAAGGATTGGTTGCCATGAAGACCGCAGCCATGCCCGACGCGGTGGCGACCGCGCTGACTTCGCCCTCAAAGCCGTAGCCCTCCAGCAGGGCGACCGTCTCTTCCAGGTAATGAAGCGTCGGATTGGCGATGCGCGTGTAAGTCCACGAAGGCATCAGGTAGGCCAGCGCCGCTTCCATGTGATCGCTGTTCTCGAAGTGCTGGGCCGAGCTGAGGTAGGCCGGTTCCAGGATGCTGCCCTGGTTCTCCAGCGCGGCCGTCATGCCGTAGACGCCATGGACGGCAATGGTATCGAATCGTTTGCCGCGCATTGCAGCCCGCTGGGCAGCGCTGGCAGCCATCATCTCCTGGCCGCGGCGCACATACGAGTCGACGCCTGGTGTGTGATGTGTCGTCATGATCACCTCCGTGTTTGTTGATCGCTATAGGTTGAAGCAGACGACCTTGGGTTCAGTCATCTCTTGGACGGCGAACTTAATGCCTTCTCGCCCCAGCCCCGACCCCTTGACGCCGCCGAAGGGCATTGCGTCGATGCGGTAGTCGGTGCTCTCGTTGACCATGACGCCACCACAATGCAGCTCGGCGGCGGCCCGGAACGCAGTCTGCACATCTTGGGTGAAAATGGCGGCCTGCAAGCCGTAGTTGACGCCGTTGCTGACCTCGATAGCCTCATCGAGCGTGCGGAAGCGATGCAGGGTCGTGACCGGTCCGTAGACCTCCTCGTACGCCAGCGGGCAATCAGCCGGTACATCGGCAAGCACAGTCGGGTCGAAGAACGCGCCGCGCCGCCGGCCACCGGTCAACAGGGTCGCGCCAGCCTCCAGCGCATCCTGAACCATGGTTTCGACCCGGCGGGCAGCCGCTTCGGTGATCAGCGGTCCCATGTCGGTCGCCTCATCCAGCTTGTCGCCGACGCGGTAGGCTTGCGCGCGGCCGATGAAGCGGGGCACAAACCGGTCGTAGATAGCGTCGTGTACGAGCAACCGTTGAACGTGAAGACAGTTCTGACCGGCAGCCCAGAACGCGCCGCTGACGTTGGCCTCAACCGCCAGATCGATGTCAGCGTCGGGCATGACGATGACGGGCGAGTTGCTGCCCAACTCCATCCCCAGCTTCTTGAGCCCGGCCTTGTGGGCGATGGCCTCGCCGGTGTCCAGCCCGCCGGTGAAGCTGATCATGCGCACCCGCGGGTCAGTCACCAGCACGTCGCCAATCTCGCTGCCGCGGCCTGTGATGACCTGCAGGACGCCGCGCGGCAGCAGCCCGGTCTGGTCGAACGCCTCGGCGAGCATCAGCGCGCTGAGCGGAGTCTCGCTGTGTGGTTTGACGATGATCGCGTTGCCGCCGGCGATGGCAGGGCCAACCTTGTGCGCCACCAGGTTGAGCGGATCGTTGAACGGGGTGATTGCGCCCACGACGCCCAGTGGTTCGCGCACGAAATAGCCGAAACGATGTTCGCTGCCCGGCCGCTGGTCGAAGGGAATGGTCTCGCCGATCACTCGCCTTGCTTCCTCTGCACTGATGCGCAGTGTTTCGACGCAGCGCGAGGTCTCCTTGCGCGCCTCGCGGATTGTCTTGATCCCCTCACGCGCGATCGTGCGGGCGTATGCCTCCCGATGCTGATCGACCCAATCGGCAGCGCCGTTGAGCAGCGCGATACGCTGATGGACCGGCATGCAGCGCGCCCGCTCGGCGCCGGCCACGGCCGCAGTGATAGCGCGCTCCATGTCTGACGCAGTTGCCTTGGGTACGGTGTCAACCTGGCTTCCATCTTGCGGATCATATACCGGCATTTGCCGCGCGAGATCGGTCCACTGGCCGTCAAAGTACATTTTCATTGGGTCGCTCCTGGCCGCCAGACGGCGGTCCCACAGAATCAGACTGGCAGGTCGGTCGTCGCTTTGATTTCAGAGTACACGAGGCTTGTGCGGATGTGGGCCAGCCCCTCGATGGTTGACAGGCGGTCGACGACAAAGCGCTCCAGTTCCTTGCGGTTGTGCACCACAACCTTCAGCTGGTAATCGAACTCGCCGGTCAGATGATAGCATTCCAGCACCTCTGGCATGTCCAGCACCGCGGCTCGCAGGCGTTCGATATCCGCTCGTTGGTGGCGCTCCATCCGGATGCTGACGAGACAGAGCATGTCGAAGCCCAACGACTCACGGTCCAGCACCGCCGCGTAGTGGCGGATGATGCCCTGTTCCTCCAACCGGCGCACCCGGGCATGGACGGCTGGCGGCGACAGGTTGACCAGCCGCGCCAACTCGGCGTTGGCAACGCGGCCATCGGTTTGCAATGCCCGCAGGATTGCGCGATCGATATCGTCCAGGATGATGTTCATCTCTGATGATTCTAGCACCCCGACCGATGGTCGTCAATAGATGTTCGAGAATTCGTCCGAAGAAACGAAGAAACGAAGGTTTGGGGGAGTTCTGCTTGAGATTATTCAGATGAAGTCAGATACAGGTCTTGCCGACGCGTCCAACCCGGCATCTGAGACTTCCATGCCTTGTATGCACAACCATGGATGAAAATGGAAGAGGCACGGTCGGCCCGCTCCGGGGTGCTTCGCGAAGAGCGGCCAAAGCGTCAATTCCCCAGTCAGGATGCCTTCTGCTCGGAGAGTTTCCGCTTTCACCAGCCTCCTGACCGAGCCAACGCCTCTAATCTGATTGTGGACCCGTCCTATGGCGACCGGCTGATGGATGGCAGGAACGTTCTCAGAGGCGCGGTCGGCTGGACGATTCGCACCACGCGCCCGTTGTCGCGATCGGCCACCACGGCGTCGCCGGCCGGCGTCAGCGCGATGCCGGCCGGGAAGGAGAACTGGCCGGGCTGGCCATCGGTCGGGCCGCGCCAACTTCGCCGCACCACACCGTCCGGATCGAGGAGCTTGACGCGGTTGTCGCCGGTGTCGCTTGCCAGGAGCCAGCCTTCGGGCGTGGCAGCCAGGCTGTGCGGCTCCACCAGCCCTGCGGCCAGCGTGCCCAGCGACGTCAGGGTGCTTCCGTCGAAGTGCAACACCTGGATGCGGCCGTTGCCGCGGTCGGCAACCCACACGGCGTCGCCGCGGATGGCCAGGCCCTGCGGCGAGCGAAACTCGCCAGGGCCGCTTCCCGTGCTGCCATAGCTGCTCAGCGGATTGCCAAGCCAGTCCAGCACGTCGATGCGGTCGAGGTCGCGCTGGCTGACGATCAGGCGCGTCGCCTGGCTGTTGCCCACGCGCGCCGCCGCGCTGATGTGCAGGTCGTCGATCGCCGCGTCGGCCTGCGCGCTGCCATCAAGGCCGGAGCCGACGGCGATCCTGCCGGGCAAACCGGCGGCCGGCCGGCGCAACACCTGGCTGTCTTGCAGCACGCCATCGACCCATAGGGTGTAGCGCCGGTAGTCCGTGCCGGGCTGGACCGCCTGCCATGCCACGGCGAGGTGACGCCAGAAGCCGGGCGCCCAATTCCCAATGTCGCCGTACAACCCGACCTCGCGCGTGCCGTCGCCCACCCAGGCATACAGGCCGTTCCAGTCAGCCTTGGCCAGCCGCAGGAAGTATCCGTCAGGCGTGCTGCCAGCCTCCGGCGTGCCGATCTCCAGGAAGACGTGCTCGCGGTCGTCGTCCCACACCCATTCTGGCCTGACCCAAAGCTGCACGCTGCCGATTTCGGCATCGATGTGCCCTGTGGCGTCGTAGACGAGTTGGTCCTGGCCGTTGATTCTGACGGCCGAGCCGAAGCGGCCGGGCACGACGGTAACGCCGCTGGCCGTCAGCGGCTGGCTGGCGCTCAGCGCGATGTCGTCGTCGAAGCGGGCCAGACCCAGCGTTCTGGAGTCCGCCGCAGCCGGCAACTGCACCGTAAAGCCAGGCCCGGTTTGAACCACCGCGGCCGGGCCGCCCAGCGTGCCGGTGACGAAGCGCTCACGGCCGAACCAGTTGATGCGCGCCAGATCCCCGTCGAGCACCGTCACCCGGTCTTCGCTGGCGTTGGCGATCAGCAGATCCCCCTGGCTGTTGGGAGCGATCGCTTCACTGCCCGTCAGCCCCAGATGGATGCTGCCAAGGCGTCCTACCCAGCGGTCATCGCCCAGTTGCCCGACCAGCGCGCCGTCGTGCCGGTCGAGCGCAACCCGGTTGTCGCCCGCGTCAACCGCAACCGCAACCGGCAACACCAGGCGCGGCGCGCGCAAGATCGGGCTGAGGCCACTTTCGCGCCCGGCGTCGTCCAGCGCGGCAACGGCATAGCGGGCTGACTGTAGCCTCGTGTCGGTGAAGGTTGTCGCGGCAGTTGTGGTGACCGGCTGGAGTGGATAATAGGCCGGTTCGACGCCGCGGTAGACGCGATAGCCAACCACGTCCGGGTCCGGACTGGCTGGCCACGCCAGAGTCACCGAGGTTCCTTCGAGCCGGCCATCCAGCGCCTCCGGCGGTTGGGGCGCGCCCGGCGGGGCAACGTGGGTCGCGATGAGGGTGTCGATCTGCGTGTTGCCCTGCCAGCGCGCCAGATTGAATTCGGTGATCGGCCACCAGGCGTATGTCGATTGGCCGTCTTTGCTCGCTGCCAGCAGCATCTGCCCGTTCTGGCCGACGACATCGATTGCGCCGAATGGATTGGGACGCAACTGGTGGCCGGTGGCTGTCGTCACGCCGCCAAAGGGGACGGGACGGTTGGCCAGGGTCAGCCAGCCGTCCTGGTCGGTGAGGCCGCTGAATAATGCCGCATCGCCCAACACGCCCTGGTCGGTTTGATACACGTCTACCTGCGCATCGGCCAGAGGCTGGCCGCGGTTGTCCAGAACCTGCACACGTGCTTGCCCGGGCAGGTCGAAGAGGTATTCGCCGAAGTAGCCGCGCCGCAGGGCGTAGTTTTTGTTCAACGCCAGCACGGTGTGCTCGCTGAAGCGGTACCAGGGATGGTCGCCGCGGTCGCCGCCACCCATCAGCCCGGGGTTGGGCCATTGGTAACCGGTCAGCAGCGGGAAGCCGTCCTCCGCCACCTGGTTCTGATAGCTGCCCGCTACGTTCAGTTGGTAGAGGTCGATGACGCCCAGTTGGTGCGCCAGCTCGTGGACCAGCCCCCAGTCGATGCGGGTGGCATAAGCAGCGGCGTAAGCCTCGGCCGACATGGCAGACTCGTCCTCCGCGGTGTCCGGGTCGTCAGGCTCAACACGGAAGGTCCAGCGGCCGTCGAAATCCAGGGTGCTGGTGACCTCTCCGCCGCCCAACAGATCGGTGGCGACGATGTGATCGACGCGGACGCGGTCCAGTGCGCCGCGGGGCGCCGATGGGTAGGTGCTGGCCGCCAGGTCCTCGTTGAGAGCTGCCACCTGCGCCTGCATCCAGTCGGCGAAGCTCCACGATCCCGCCATGTTCGGCCGGCTCTGAAAGGCGGCTGCGACCAGTGGATGGACGGCGATGTCCAGATAGAGCGCATCGGTGCGGTGTTGCGCTTCGTTGTTGGCGCGGCTGGTTTCGCTGAGGGTGGCGTCCGGGTCGAGGAGGAGGGTGATCGTGTGGGGATCGGTCTGCCACGGCCAGGTGACGGTCAGGGTTGTCGTCACGCCGGGAGCCAGCGGCGGCAGGATCGCGGATGCGAAGGGCGCGCCATCCAGCCGCCAGCGGGCGGACACGGCCGGGCTGTCCACCGTGCCCTGATTGGCGATGTGGGCAGTCAGGGTGACGACTTCGCCGGCGGTGGGGAAGCGCTTGTCGTTCGCCGTGCCTGGGCACAGTTCCGGCAGCCCGCGGTCGTAGCTGACACAGTAGCGGTGATAGCGCGGCCGCCGCTCGATCCACTGCACGCTCAAGTCTGGCAGCGGCGGCTGGGGCGCCAGCGTCGCTTCACGATCAGGGCTGAGCGTGCTGGTTACCCAGTAGAACGGCGGCGGGCCAGGAGGAGGCAAGGGCCCTCGGATCGCCGGCGCGGCCGCCTCGCCCGTGCCGGCGGCCAGCGTCAAGACGGCAAACAATGCTGCCATCAAAGCGGCACCAATCAAAACAACCTTGAGCGCGTTGACGAGGTGTGTACGCATGGGCGCGGAACCCGGGCAGTTCGGTTCAACAAGCTCTCTTGCCCGATGACACCTGCTTCACGCAACAACGTTAAAAGTGAAACGTGAAACGCAAAGCCTGAAACGTAAAACCTGAAAAGCGACCTGGCAAGATGCCATCATGTTTCACGTCTTCACGTCTTCACGTTTCACGATCCTCATGGCAATCAACCGTTGATGAAGAAGAGCAACTGCAGGTCCTCTTCAGTCGCCGTGCCTGCTTCGATCCGCTGCCGCAACTTCTCCGCTTCCATCTCCGGTGATCCGGTAACCGGGCGGAATCCCAGGAAGCCGCCCTTTGGCTCCGGCAGCGTATCGGGCAGGTCGGGGATACGGCCATAGATCAGATCGATCACCGCGTCGATGACCTCTTTGTTCTTGGGCAGGTCGCGATGGATCTCCTGGACGTAGTACATGTCCGCGCCGGGCAGCCGGGCCGACCACAGCGGCACTGTGGCGTCGCCGGAGTCGGCGCCGGTCTTCTCGCGGATGATGTTCAGCTTCGAGCGTCCTGTCCCGTCGAACTCCCGCTCGACGTCGATGATCGTATCCAGGTGGCAGCCGGCGATTTGCACGGTCGGCACGGGGTGGTTGTCGCCGGCCAGCAACTCGTGCAGGCGTTTGCCGCCGTCCAGATAGTCCTGCCGGATCGAGTCCATGCGCCAGGCTTGCTCGTCGTAGACATCGAAGTTGACCGGATAATGGCGATCCCTGGGGAAGAGATCGGGCGGCGCCGGCAGCAACTGGAAGACGCTGGGAAAGGTGGACAACATGCGGCGCATGTCGTTGTTGTCGTTCAACGCGCTGGCGATGGCCATCATTCGGTTGCCCAGCATGATGTCGGAGACGGCGCCCGACGCACCAAAATGCGGCGTACCCAGGGTGATGACCCGCTTGATGCGCTTCCGGGCACGGGACCGGTCGCCGTTTACCAGCGCGCGCGCCACCAGGCCCCCCATGCTGTGACCCACCAGGGTGAACTGTAGCGAGCTGTCGCCGTCCGCCCAGGTCTCGATGGCAGCCGCCAGGTATTCGGCGTTGGTCTCGATGCGCAGCCGCCAGTCGTAGGGGAACTCGAACAGCAGGCACTCGCGCCGCAGCGCGACGGCCATCTTGAGATAGGTCATCTTCTCCAGGCTCAGCGGCGCAGCGTGTACCATTGGACTGCCGTCCGATGTGCCGTCCCGGTTGAGCTCCAGGTAGTTGCTCTTGCCCTCCAGTATCAGCAGCGGATTGATCCAGAGCAGACTCGTCACGCCGCGGATGCTGGTCAGCAGTGACCCCATCAGGCCGGGCAGCAGAACCACTGCCTCGCGCGGGCCAGCCGGCGCTCGCCGCGTCTCAACCTCCTGGATCTCGTTGACCTGGTCGCTGCCGAGAAGCTGTTCGGCCGACGCCTGGTCTTTGCCGGCCTGCAGCTCGGCTTCAATCTCTTCAAGCGACATCGTCGACCAACGGGCAAGCAATTCAGTGGTGTCCATGGGTGTCCTCTCCTCCTGTGGTGATGAAGTGGTGTCTTTTTTGCAATCCGTGGGTTGCTGTGGCCGGTTGCAGCCAGAATAGCGCCATTCGCGAACTCGATCTATAATTCCTGCGCTATCTCTCGATCAGATCTGTTGCTGTCTCGAAAGGCAGACCGCTTTGATAGCCTCGCAAACAATCAACGCCGGCTACGTTCCGTTTCCGGCAGCACACATCCAGGTGATCACCCGGCCGGACAGCGAGTACCGGGTTCAGGTCATGTCAGCGTTGCTGCGCCGCGGCCATCAAGCTGAGTTCGATGCGTTGCCGGTGACGCCGTCGTTCGAGCTGGATCGGTTCGATCTCCTGGTGCTGGAGCCCGACGCCGGCGACCCGGCTGCTCTCCGCATTTGCCGCACCGTTCGCGAGTTCAGCAAGGTCCCGCTGCTGGTTATCGTACCGCTCACGGCCCGGCCGAGGGGCATTCAGGCGCTGGATCTGGGGGCCGACAGCTTCATGCTGGCGCCTTTTGATCGGCGGGAGCTGCTGGCTCGCTGCGAGGCGCTGATTCGCCGTTATCGCCAGTGGTGATCCATTGCGGCAACAGCCCGCTCTTGCGCCGGTAGGATCGAAACCTGGCCAGCCGCTCCAAATCCACCGCCACAACAGCATAGCCTGCGCCGCCGTCGTCGATCACCCGTTGAATCGCCGGCAGGTCTGGTTGCGCGCTGGGGTCGGTGATGCTGGCAACGCCGCCGCAGCGGAAGGGCGCTTCCGCCGTCGCCGCGTGGTCGCTGACCGCGACGGCGATCACGTTCTCCTGGGCGCGGGTCATGGCCATGGTGTGCCACAACATGCGCGCGTAGGCCGGGTCCGACTCGGGGCGAATGGTGGTCTGGGCTGGCACGCAAAGCAGGTCGATCTCGCCGGCGATCTCGCGCACCAGTTCGGGGAACCAGAGGTCGGCGCATATCAGCACGCCACAGCGCACGCCTTCCACCTCGACAACCAACGGTTTCTGGCCTGGGAGCACCTGGCGCTCGATCTCGTAGCCAAACAACTGGCGCTTCTGGTAGCTGCCCAGCTCGCAGCCGTCGCGATCCAGGACAATCGCGGTGTTGACCCGTGCCCCGGCCCGCTCGTCCCAACGTTCCACCGAGCCGGCCACCAGGTTGACCCGGTAGCCCCGCGCCAGATCGACAGCGAAGCGGCGGGCGCGCTCCCATTGCCTGCTCGCGCCGTCTTCATCCACCGCGCTGTTGAAGTGCTCCGGCAGCAGCACCAGGTCGGGCGTGTCTGTCTGGCAAGCCTGCGCGAGTTGCCGTTCGATGCGCTCGAAGGTGCGCTCAGGCTCCTGCCAGACTGTCGCCGGCTGTATGGTGCAGATTGAAATCGTGCTGGCTGATGCGTTCATTATGGGGAACACCGGTTGCGTGCCTGGACGGGCGTGCGCATGTGGAGATTATACCCCCGCCCGGCCTGTGAGACAACCGGCGAAAAACCCAATTGACGACTGGCGCTCGCTGTGGCATAATCGACGCGTCGAACCACTCTAGTTCACCAACAGGTAGGGCAGAACCATGGCTGACTCCGCAGACCTCTGGGCAAGCAACGATAACACCAGCACCTGGTCCTCCGCAATGACCCGCTTTCAGGAGGGCTATGAGCTGCAGGAGCAGGGCCTCTGGGCGGAGGCCATGGCCTGCTACCGCGAGTCGATCCGCATTCATCCATCGGCGGAGGCACACACTTATCTGGGCTGGGTCTACAGCTTTCTCAAGCTGTACGACGACGCCATCGAGCAATGCCGGCGCGCCATCGAGATCGACCCGGAGTACGGCAACCCGTACAACGACATCGGCGCCTATCTGATGGAACTGGGACGCGACGACGAAGCCGTCATCTGGTTTCACCAGGCGCTGCGTGCCCGACGCTACGACGCGCGCTGCTATCCCTTCTTCAACCTCGGACGCATCTACGAGCGCCGCGGCGACTGGCTGCAAGCCATCGAGTATTTCCGCAAGGCGCAGCACGAGAACCCCGCCTACGAAATGGCGCGTCTGGCCCGCATCAACCTGCAGGCGCGCTTGAACTAGCGCACGACCTCTCCCGCGCTACTCCGCCACCACAATCCCATCGACGACCACGCTGTCCGGCCCTTGACTGGTGCGCAGCCGGGGCAGTCCCTGCACACCCGCGTCGTACAGTCCGATCTCCAGGCGATAGCGGCCCGGCGGCAGGTTGGCAGGCAAAGTCAGCACGTAGTCGTCCTCGACAACTTCGCCCGGCATCCAGGTGTTCGTCGGCCGGCTGCCTTGCAGCGGCACGTGGTCGTCCTGCGCCACCACCCGCCCTTCCTGGTTCAGCAGGTGTACGAAGCCGGTGTAGGAGGTATCCATTGTCTGCGCCGCACGCCAGCCAACGGTGACCGGCACAGTGTCGCCCGCCCGCACCGGCGTCGCGGGCGCGTTGATGCCCAACAGTTCGACCAGGAAGCTGAAGGTTGCGTTCAGGGGGTAGTCGTACGGCGCTGATGGCTGTGTCTGGCGGGTGCTGGGGAGTATCGTGATCGGCAGCTCGGCCGTCGCGCCGGCGAAATGCGACTCCGGGGCAACGCTGTTTGGATTCTGCAGACCGATCTGCAAGCGCCACTGGCCCGGTTGGAGATCGGGCGGGAAGATGTTGAACTGGCCGTGCACCAGCTCTCCTGCCGGCCAACTGGATGTGGGGAAGGCTGTCGCGGACGGCGGCATCGACCCGCTGAAGGGGGCGTTCCCCGCCGCATCGATCCATTGCCAGATCACGCGGTAGTCGTATTCGGGCGTCGTATTAGCTTGCCACCAGGCGTCAATCGCAATGGCGTCGCCCGTCTCGACCTCACCCGGGGTGGCGCTGACGTGGCGCAGCGCGATCTCGGGCGCCACCATTACCGGCTCGCCGTCGGACAGCGGACCGCCGGAGCCGCTGGTGACGAGGCCGGTCGCAACGATGGGTTCGAGCCACGCCCAGCGTCCCTGCGCAGCGCGGGCAGCGTCCAGAACCGGCAGAGACTGGCCGGTGTCGGCGTCGTACACACCCAGCCGCAGCCGGTACTCACCGGGGGGCGTGCCGAGATCAGCAGGGACGTCAACCCGGCTGAGCACCACCTCGTCCGGCTGCCAGCGGAACGTGGGGTAGTCGTAGGCGGCCAACCGGCGATCCAGCGGCTGCCCCCATGTGTCGTCGAAGTTGCTGCCAAGCAGGCTGGCGGTGAACTTCAGGTCGGCGTTCGTCTCCGCCAGACCGCGCCAGAAGAGATACACCGGGCAGAGCGGCTGCGGGCAGGGCGGCTGCGAGTAGCCGACCAGCTCGACCTGGTCGCCGAAGTTCACGTTGAGCTGCTGGCCCCGGTAGTCGGCGTTCAGCGGCAGGTCGGTGGGGAAGGCTGTGCCGGGGCTGTCAGCGGCGGTCTGCACGGCGTCAACGAAGCGGAAATGCTGCGGCGCGCCCAGTCCCCAGAAGCTGGCATCCACAGGCTGCGCCGCGCCAACCGTATCCAGCAGGAACGGCACGACCCCGTTGGGATCGACCACGTTGTCCTGCCAGCGGACCAGCCAGGCGCCGCGCTTGCCGGCCAGCGCCTCGTTCAGGGTCGCCGCCACGTCGAGGCCGAGCACCTCTGTGACGTCCAGCGTCTCGATCTCCGGCAGGAGCACCGGCGTCAGGTCGGGCGCGTAGTAGCGCCAGACCGGCGCGGCGTGCCCGCTGACGAGCACCACGGCCTCGTCGGGCTGGATGTGGGAGCGCACGTAGGCGGCTGCCCCGCGCCAGTCGTCCTTGGTGAACGCGGGGTCGCTGTACCAGTTGCGCAGCGAGTAGAACGATAACAGCAGCAGGACGAGGATGCCGATGCCCGCGACTATGCGCAAGGAGGTGCCGGCAACACCCGACCGTCGCCGGCTGAGCGGCAATGCCAGTCCGCCGGCCAGCAACAACACGAGCCCCGGCGATGCCAGCATCAGATAGCGCGGGTTGAACTTGGGGGTGCGATACGAGAGCGCCAGGATAGCCACGACCGGAACGACCAACCAAAGAACCACGAACAGCACCGACGAGCGATGAACGACGAACGGCGAACCGTCAAGCGCGTCCTTCGCCCCCACACCCCCTTTCCCTCTCGCTCCCTTTTTTCCTCTCACTGCCGCCACCGTCAGTCCAATCAGACATGCCAACGCAATCCCGCCAACGACCCACGCCAGGGGAATCGCCTGTCCCTCCAGCACGGTCTCGCCGCTGGTGAAGCTGATGGCGATGTGCCGCAGTGCCTCGTTTAGCTTGAGCGTGCCCTGCCAGTAGCTCGCGTCGATCCCGAAGCGACGCAGCGCGTTGGGCAGCCAGGGCAGGTACGCCAGCCCGACCACCAGCGTCACGATGACGCCTTCGCCCAACAAACGCCGGGTCTGAGGACCGCGGTGGACGAGGACGACTACCAGGAAGTAGACGGCAAAGGCCAGCAGCAGGAAGGCTGCGAAGTAGTGGGTGTAGAGCAGCGCGATCGACGCGACTGCAAAGCCAATCCACCAAAACGTGCGCTGTTTCGGGTAGCCATTTTGGCTGTTCGCGGCTGCCAGCACGCGCAGCAGCGCGTAGCCGGCCAGCATCCCCAGCGCGGTCAGGAGGGTGTACATGCGGGCTTCCTGGCTGTAGTAGACCCAAAGCGGGTGGACGGCAGCCAGCATGGCGGCCAGCAGGCCGGCTGTCTGGCCAAACAGCCGCCTGCCCAGCGCGTACCCCAGCGCGATCATCAACACGCCAAAGAAGACCGACGGCCAGCGCAGCGCAGCCTCGTTCTGCCCGGCGACCTCCTTCCAGGCGGCCACCACTGCGTAGTACAACGGCGGTTGGATGTCGTCGGCGGTCCAGCGCGCCAGCTCGGCGATCCCCTGCTGTGTCACCTGAGCGGTCACCGCCTCGTCGTACCACAGCGACTGCCCGTCCAGTTTGTAGACGCGCAGCGCAAATCCGACCACGACGATGGCAATGAGAATGACAACGCGGTTGAGGGCGAGGGCTGGCGGGTTGGCGCCGGAGCCAACATCAGATGGCGGGTGCGTAGGCTGGGTCATTGTGTTCACCAGTGTAACCTGACGCATTCTCTTGCGCAAGAACTCTGCTGGCGGTTTTGGGAAGCTGCGCTGCCTGCGGCTAGAATGACGTCATGATCGTCGTCAACATCCTTGCTCCCATTTTTCTGTTGATCGGCCTTGGCCTGCTGCTGCGCCGCCAGGGATTTGCACCGGAATCGTTCTTTCGCCAGCTCAATCGCTTGATTTACTGGGTGGCGCTCCCTGCGCTGCTGTTCTCGAAGATGGCCTCCGCCGTGCCGCAGTTGAGTGCCGTCCAGCATTGTCATGGTGTTGCTGGCGGGGATGTTCGCGAGCATTGCGCTGGGCTATCTGCTGGCATGGCGGCTGCGGCTGGACCGGCGGCACGGCCGCGTTCGTCCAGGGTGCCTATCGCGGCAACATCGCCTTCGTAGGCTTGCCGGTGAACTCTGTACGCTGGCCGCGCTAGGCCGGCGTACCGCGAACAGGGAGGGCACTGGTCCTGCTCGCGATGGCGCCCATTATCCCCGTCTACAACGTGGCGGCCTGTGATCATCCTGGCAGGTGCCTCGCCGTCCGGCAACGGCAAGCGTTGGGAGAACCTGCTTCTGGTGGCAAGGACCATCATCACCAACCCGCTTATCATCGCCTGCCTGGCTGGCATTGCTGTCGCCTACAGCGGACTGCATCTGCCGGAGTTTCTGGCAAGCACTCTGTCGCTGATGGGAGAGCTGGCGTTGCCCGGCGCGCTGCTGGCCATGGGCGCCGGATTGCGGCTGCGTGCGCTGCGCCGGCGGGCTGGCGGCGGCTGCCGCGTCGCTGATCAGGTCGCGGCCGCGCCGTTGGCCGGCTATCTTGTGGCACGGATGATCGGCTTGGCCGGCCCGCCGCTGCTGATTGCCATGCTGCTGCTCGCGATGCCGACCGCAGTCGCCTCCTACGTCATGGCGCAGAACATGGGCGCAGACGACACGCTGGCCAGCAGTATCGTGATGGTTTCAACACTCCTGGCGATCCCGGTGCTGAGCGTGATTCTGTTTGGGGCTGTGTAGACCTGGCACACCAGCTCTGGCCGGTCTCCGACCGCGCCAACCGGTACTGGCACGGTCGGAGACCGGCCAGAGCTGCGTCGAGCTCAGCTTCGCCGGTCGCGCACCCGCCGGTCGCGGGTGCGCTTGCCCGTGTTGCTGATCTGGTAGCGCGCCAGCAGCTCGTCCCAGTCACCGATCGGCTGGTCCGGCTGTGGCGGCTGCCAGGACTGAGCCGCCGCGACCAGCGCGTCGATGCTGGCAGCCGGGGTATCGGGCGAGACGCCGCCCCCGACCGAGAGGATCATGCCGCCGCCGGGCGCGCCGCGGTCCAGACAGGCCTGGGCGAACTCGGCCACGACCTCCGGCGGTTGGCGCACGGCGATGTGCAGCGGCGGCACGTTGCCCATCAGCGCCACGCGGTGCCCCATGGCAGCTTTGGTCTGGGCGATGTCCACCTCGTGGGTGAAGTTGAAGACGTCAAAGCCGGCCTTCGCCAGCGACGGATAGAGGTGTGGGCAGGGGGTGTCGTTGTGGTAGATGCGCACAAGCCCGTCGAACTCTGCAAAGATGCGCTGCAGGTGCGGCGCGACAAACTCCTCGTAGTGTTCCACCGACACCATGCCGACGATGTCGTCCAGCAGCAGCATGCCCTCCGGCGCGGTCAGCGTATCGAGCTGGGCGTGCAGCCAGTCGATCAGCGTCGTAGTGATGTTCTCCAGGCAGCGCTGGATGATGTCGGGCCGCTCCACCAGCCCGGTCATCAGGCTGGTCAGCCCCATGATCCAGCCGGCGGTTACCATGGGGCCGCGCGCGGCGACCATGGTGATTCCCAGCCCTTCAGCTTGCAATTGCTCTTCCGCTCGCTCGTAGAGTCGTAGAATCAACGGCATCAGCCCGTCCTCGCGCACGTTGGGAAGCGGGGCGTTGGCCCAGTGCTGGGGGTCCTCGACCACCGGCTCGATGGAAGGTGGCCGGTCGTGGTGCCAGTGAATGCGCGCGCCGAAGGCCGATGGTTCCGATGCCATGCCGTATTCCACCCAAAAGCCGGGGATCCAGACCACATCAGGCCAGCGGTCCAGTAAACTGCGGTGAATCTGATACCAGAGTGTCGGATCAAGGAAGAAGTCGCGTGTGTCTACGCCCGCATACCCCGGCAACCAGGGGCTGTCGACGATCAACGCGACAGGTACTTCATCTGGCGTCTGAAGTGAGGCAGCTTGTTTGAACCGGCGCCACGGGGTTGTCATAAGTCTCTCCTTCGAATTCAGACCACACGGGTGGATGGACACAGGAAGATGGCAATTGGATTCTCAGTGTAATTTGTTGCAAGCCCATTGACAAATCCGGTGCGATCACGTATAATCATGTTAGCGCTAACGGTAGCGTTAACAACCTCCAGCACCTGAGGCGTTTCCTCCCTTGAACCGCGTAACGATGGCCGATGTTGCCCGTGAAGCCGGTGTCTCGCTGATGACCGTTTCCCGGGTGATCAACGACAAAGGCGATGTCAGCGACGATACCCGCCAGCGTGTGCTGGCAGTGGTCGAACGGCTGGACTATCGACCCAGCGGCATTGCCCGCAGCCTCGCGACGCGCCGCACCGGCACCATTGGCCTCCTCGTTCCCGACATCTCCAATCCCTTCTTTGCCGACGTAGCGCGCGGTGTGGCCGATGAAGCCTACGAGGAGGAGTACAGCGTTTTCCTCTGCAGCAGCGACGAGGAGCCGGCGCGCGAGCTGGAGTTTGTGGCGTCGCTGGAGGAGAAACGGGTCGATGGACTAATCGCGTGCAGCTCGCGGCTGAGTAGCGGCCAGCTAGTCTCCGTCCTGGGCCGCCACAGCAACGTTGTGCTGATCAACCGCCGCAGCGCCGACTCTCACGCCAGCACCGTGCTGGCCGACGACGAAGCCGGCGCGTGCATGATCGTGGAGCATCTGGTGCGCGCCGGCCATCGCACGATCGCCTATCTCGCCGGCCCTGCGGCCTCCTACAGCGGGACGGCGCGGCTGGCCGGCTATCGCTCGGTGCTGGAACTATCAGGCATCGCATTTCACCCCGATCTTGTCAGGCAGTGCGCACCGACGGCCGATGGCGGCGCAGCGGCCGCCGAGGCGCTGCTGGCTCTGCGTCCGGACATCACCGCCCTGTTCTGCTACAACGATCTGGTCGCCGTGGGTGCGCTGCGCGCCTGCGCAGACCAACAGTTGGCCGTTCCGGACCGGATTGCGGTCACCGGCTTCGACGACATCGCGATCGCCGGGCTGGTCGTTCCTCCGTTGACCACGTGCCGTGTGCCGCGCTACGAAATCGGCGTCCAGGCCACCAAAGCCCTGCTGACCCAGATCAACGGCGAGCCGTGCAACGGCTGTGAGATGGTTTTACCCGTTGAGCTTGTGGTGCGCGCCAGTGCGCCATGAACGATGCACTGAGGAGAAGAGAGGAGGTATTGCCCGCATCAAGCCAATGTGCCCGATGACCAATCAACAAACTGCTGAACGATGACCGTTCACCCTCACCATAGACCAAAGGAGGTCAACCCATGTTCCGTTCCTTGCTTATTTTGCTCGTATTGCTGGCGCTGGTGCTGGCCGGATGCGGCGCACCGGCAGCCACGCCCGCGCCGCCGGCGGAGCAGCCTGCCGCGCAACAGCCGGAAGCCACGCAGGCGGCCACCGAGCCGGCTGCTACCGAAGCGCCGGCCGAGCCGGCCGCCACTGAAGCGCCGGCCGAGCCAGCCGCGATGGAGTCCAAGTACCACGAAGCGCCCATGCTGGCCGATTTGGTGGCGGGGGGCGAGCTGCCCTCCGTCGACCAGCGTCTACCCGACGAACCCCTGGTTGAGGAAGTTGCCCAGGTTGGCAAGTACGGTGGCATCCTGCGCCGCGGTTTCCTCGGACCCTCCGACCACAACAACTACACCCGCCTGGTCTACGATGCGCTGGTGCGCTTCTCGCCCGACGGCGGCGACGTCATTCCGCATATCGCCAAGGGCTGGGAGTCCAACGACGACTTTACCGAGTGGACCATCAACCTGCGCCCCGGCATGAAGTGGTCCGATGGCGAGCCATTCACAGCGGACGACATCCTGTTCTGGTACAACGACATCGCGCTGAACACCGACCTGTCGCCCACCCCGCCCACCTGGCTGATGAACGCCGACGGCACCATCGCCAAGGTCGAGAAGGTGAACGATTACGCGGTGAAATGGACCTATGCACAGCCGAATACCGCGTTCCTGCTGGATCTGGCCAACAAGGACGGCGCCGACAAGTCGATCACCAATCTGGCCTTCGCTCCGGTTCATTACCTGAAGGACTTCCACCCGAACTACACCGACGCGGCCGCGCTGGACACGGTCGTCAAGGAGCGCGGCTTCGAGACCTGGACCGAGTTGTTCGCGGTCGAGGCGCTGCCGCACCTGAGCGGCAACCGCCCCAGCACCGCTGCCTGGGTGCCGAAGGACGGTTCAACCGTTTCCGATCCGGTCTTCGCGCTGACGCGCAACCCCTACTACTTCGCCGTGGACCAGGACGGCAACCAGCTTCCCTACGTCGACGAGGCGCGCTTCACCTTCTTCGCCGACGCCGAGGCGCTCAACCTGGCGGCCATCGGCGGCGAGATCGATATGCAGGGCCGCCACATCAAGATGAGCAACTACCCGGTGCTGGTGGAGAACGCCGACAAGGGCGGCTACCGCGTCGTGACCTGGCCAACCTTCGGCGGCTCCGATGCAGTGCTGGTTTTCAACCAGACCTATGATGCAGACCCAGGCCGTGGCCGAACTCTTGCAGAGCAAGGATTTCGCGCCGCCCTGTCCTACGCCATCGACCGCGAGAGCATCAAGGAACTGGCCTTCCTGGGGCTTGGCGAGGCGCGCCAGCCTGTGCCTGCGCCGACTCATCCTTACTATCCCGGCGATGAGTGGGCCTTCAAGTACACAGAGCATGACACCGCCCAGGCGAACGAGATTCTGGACGGCCTGGGCTTGACCAACCGCGACGACGAGGGCTTCCGCACCCTGCCCGACGGCAGCCGCCTGGACATCGAGATCCAGGTCATTCCGCAGTTTGCCAACTGGCCGGACATCGGCCAGATCATCGTGCAGAACTGGGCGGATGTGGGTGTGCGCGCCCACGTCGAAGTCCGGGAGCGCGCGCTGGGCTTCCAGATGCGCGATACCAACGAACTCATGGTTGACCTGTGGAACGAGGACACCACGGCCTTCCCGTTCAGTGGACTGCCCAAGATGGACCCGCGCACCCAGACCCAGTGGACCTGGGCGCCGCTGATGCGCAAATGGTACCAGACCGACGGCGCTGAGGGTGTCGAACCGACCCCTGAGATCGCCAAGATCGTCGAGATCATCGACGAGGCCAAGGTCTCCGGGCGTGACCGCCAGATCGAGCTGGCCCACGAACTCTACCAGATCTGGGCTGACAACATCTGGGAGATCGGCACCGTCGGCCTGACGCCGATGGTTCAGGGCGTCGTCGTGGTCAACAAGGACCTGACCAACGTGCCTGACTCGGCCGGCAACGACTGGCCGCTGCGTACGCCCGGCAACACCCGCCCGGAGTCGTTCTTCTACCAGTAACGCTTTGAGAAACATCCAACGTTGACTTGCAACAGGACTGGCAGTCCTCGTCCACGCCGCTCTGACGCAGAGTGTTGCGCACAGGACTGCCAGTCCTGGAGATGAACATGACCCAACACATAGCTAAGCGGCTGCTGCTGCTGCCAGTGCTGCTCTTCATCTTCTCGATCTTTGCCTTCATCATCATCCAGGCGCCGCCCGGCGACTTCGTGACCAGCTACATTGCCGAGCTGGCCGCTTCAGGGTCGTCCATGGACCAGGTGCAGGCCGATGCACTGCGGGCACGATATGGGCTGGATCAGCCGGTCACCGTCCAGTACTTCAAGTGGGTCGAGC
Source organism: Caldilineales bacterium (assembly GCA_041391245.1). GTDB lineage: Bacteria > Chloroflexota > Anaerolineae > JAAEKA01 > JAAEKA01 > JACKBK01. The sequence continues at coordinate 51,823 of JAWKOJ010000024.1, read as the reverse complement.
GCATCGTGAAGGGCGATCTGGGCGTGTCGCTGGACTGGCAGAAGCCGATCAACGAGCTCATCGGGGAGCGGCTGTTGCTGACGGTGATCCTCGGGTTGATGACTTTCTTCGTGAGTTGGGGGCTGGCCGTGCCCATCGGAATCATCTCGGCGGTCAAGAAATATACGCTGCTGGACTACTTTTTCACGGTGTTCAACTACATCGGCATCGCCACGCCGACCTTCATGGTGGCGCTGATCGCGATGTGGCTGGCGTTCTCCTGGTTCGGCGTCAGCGTGACGGGTCTCTTTTCATCGGAGTACGTCGATGCGCCCTGGAGTCTGGGCCGGGTGGGTGACCTCGCCGCGCATATCTGGCTGCCGATGCTGATCCTGGCGTTAAGCGGAACGGCGCGGCTGGCCCGCATCATGCGCGCCAACCTGCTGGACGAGCTGAACAAGCCCTACGTTGAGATGGCGCGTGCCAAGGGCATGTCAGAGTGGCGGTTGATCATGAAATATCCGGTGCGGCTGGCGCTCAACCCGCTGGTCAGCACCATCGGTTGGTACCTGCCGCTGATCTTCTCCGGCAGCCTGGTGGTGGCCACGGTGCTCAACCTGCCTACCATCGGCCCCATGTTCCTGCGTTCGCTGACCAACCAGGACATGTTCCTGGCCGGCGCGATCGTCCTCATCTACTGCATGCTGGCCATTGTCGGCACGCTGATCTCCGATATCCTGCTGGCCTGGCTGGATCCCCGCATCCGCATGGAGTCCTGACCGATGAGCGAACAAGAGAAAAAGCCATCCTTTGGCCGGCAGTTGATGGAAAACATGACCGAAGCCTCGTCGGTATCGTACCAGCCCATGGTGCCGCCCGACGAGGATGCTGCACTAACGCCACCCGGGGCGGACGTACACTCGGAGGACTTCTATCTGGCGCCGAACTGGAAGCTGGTCTGGTGGAGGTTCAAGAAGCACCGGCTGGCGGTGATCAGCAGCGTTGTCATGATCATCATCACCATCACAGCCATCATCCCCGGCTTCTTCGCCACCCAGGACCCCAACACCACCGACGCCCTGCAGTCGTTCATCCCGGTGCAGATGGTCCATTTCGTAGACGACGGCAAGATCAGCCCCTTTGTCTACGGCGCGGTCGGCCAGCGCAACCAAACCACGCTGCGCGTCGAGTGGGAGATCGACAAGGACATCAAGGTGCCGGTCAAGTTTTTCACCACCGGCTACCCGTATGAGGTCCTTGGCATGTTCACGCTGGACCTGCACTTGATAGGCGTCGATCAGTCGGAGCCGGTCGGAGTCGAGCCGTCCGGCGAGGCGGCCACGTCCGGCCCGCAGCGCATCAGCACGGGGCTGCACTTGTTGGGCACCGACCGGCTGGGCCGAGACCAGTGGTCCCGCCTGATGTATGGGACGCGGGTATCCCTCTCGATCGGTTTGGTGGCGGTGGCGATCAGCACCATCCTGGGCATCGTCCTGGGCGGCATTTCCGGCTATTTCGGCGGCACCATCGACATGGTCATCCAGCGACTGATCGAGATCCTGCAGTCGCTGCCTGCCATTCCCATATGGCTGGCTCTTTCGGCTGCCCTGCCGCGCACCTGGTCGGTGGAACAAACCTATTTTGCCATTACCATCATCCTGGCGCTGCTGGGATGGACGACGCTCGCGCGCGAGGTGCGCAGCCGCTTCATCACCCTGCGCGAGGAGGATTTCGTCGTCGCGGCCAAATTGTCCGGCTGCGGGCAGCCGCGCATCATATTCCGCCACATGGTGCCCACCTTTTCCAGCCACATCATTGCCGCGGTGACGCTGGCGATCCCGGTGATGATCATCAACGAGACGTTCCTGAGCTTCCTGGGACTGGGCCTGCGGCCGCCGGCCATCAGCTGGGGCGTGCTGCTGCAAGAGGCGCAGAACCTGCAGTCTATCGCGCTGGCGCCCTGGCTGCTCCTGCCGGGCCTGCTGGTCATCATCACCGTGCTGGCCCTCAACATCCTGGGCGACGGCCTGCGCGACGCCGCGGACCCGTATACGAGCTAGATTTCAGTAATCAGTAACCAGTCATCAGTAATCAGCGAGCCGTGACGGACTTCGTCCACTGATTACTGATTACTGACCTCTGATTACTGACGCTTTACCACCATGAACTCCGATACTCAACCTCTTCTCTCAGTGCGAGAGCTCAAGACCTACTTCCAGCTTGACGAAGGCGTTGTCAAGGCGGTGGACGGCGTCAGCTTCGACGTGCGGCCCGGCCAGGTGGTGGGGATCGTCGGCGAAAGCGGCTGCGGCAAGAGCGTTACCATCAAGTCGGTGCTGCGCATCGTCCCACCGCCCGGTTCGGTGGTCGGCGGCGAGATCCTCTACTGGCCTCAGAAGCAGGCTACCTATCAGCCTGGTGACGGCAACGGCGCGGTGGATCTGGCGACCCTCGACCCGCGCGGCAAGGTGATGCGTTCCATGCGCGGCTCCGAGATCGCGCTGATCCCGCAGGAGCCGATGGCCTCCTTCAGCCCGGTGCACACCATTGGCAACCAGCTTATTGAGGCGATTCGGCTGCACATCGCCGTCAGCAAGAAGGAAGCCGCGCAGATGGCCATCGAGCGGATGCACGAGGTCGGCGTCCCCAGCCCCGAGCAGCGGATGAACTCGTACTCGTGGGAGTTGAGCGGCGGGCTGCGCCAGCGGGCCATGATCGCGATGGCGCTTTCCTGCAACCCCAGCCTGCTGATCGCCGACGAGCCGACGACCGCCATCGACGTGACGACCCAGGCTCAGGTGCTCGGCCTGCTGAAGAGCCTGCAGGTCGCACAACATGGCGATCATCTTCATCACCCATGATCTCGGCGTCATTGCGCAGATGGCCGATTTCGTGGTGGTCATGTACCTGGGACGGGTGATGGAGACCGGGCCGTCGGACGAGATCTTTCACAACCCGCAGCATCCCTACACCAAGGCGCTGTTGCAGTCGATTCCAACTGTTCATTCGGCCTCGCGCACCTTCCTGCCAACAATTGCCGGGTCGATCCCGCACCCGTTCAACCGGCCGCCCGGCTGTCCCTACTTCCCGCGCTGCGTCGAGTATATGCCCGGAGTCTGCGACCACGCCACGCCCGCTGTTCGGCCGCTCAATCCAACGCAGTCGGCCAGTTGTTTCCTCTTCAGCGACGCGACCGACGATGGGGACATGCAACAATGACCGATCCAGAGGCGCCCGCCGTGAGTACACCTGAGTTGACGTCTGCCATGCCTGATCACCCTGTTGCCGATCCTGCCGCCCGCCAGCTTCGTTCGCCAGATGTCCTGGTTGAGGTGAAAGGGCTGAAGAAGTACTTTCCAATCAAGGAAGGCTTTGTCAAGAAGATCGTCGGTTACGTCAGGGCGGTGGACGACGTCAGCTTTTTCATCAACGAAGGCGAGACGTTGGGACTGGTGGGCGAAAGCGGCTGCGGCAAGACGACCACATCGCGCTGCATCCTGCGGGCACACAATCCGACGGCCGGCCAGATCCTGTTTCGCCGGAAGTCGGGCGAGGTCGTGGACGTGGCCAGGCTCAGCGAAGGCGAGATGAAGCCGCTGCGCAGCGAGATGCAGATGATCTTCCAGGACCCGTATGCCTCGCTCAACCCGCGCATGACCCTGCTGGACATCGTGGGCGAGCCGCTGCTGGTGGTGGAAGGTGTTAAGAATCGCGACGAGCGGCAGGCGCGCGTCGCGGAATTGCTGCAACGGGTGGGACTGCGCCAGGAATACATGCAGCGCTATCCCCACGCCTTCAGCGGCGGCCAGCGCCAACGCATCGTCATCGCCCGCGCGTTGGCGCTCAATCCGCGCTTCGTGGTGGCCGACGAGCCGGTGTCGGCGCTGGATGTCTCGGTGCAGGCCCAGGTGCTCAACCTGCTGCTCCGTTTGCAGCAGGAGTTGAACCTCACGTATCTGTTCGTTGCCCACGATCTGAGCGTCGTCAAGCACATCTGCGACCGGGTGGTGGTGATGTATGTCGGCAAGATCGTGGAAACGGCACCGACACACGACCTTTTCTTTACACCCAGGCATCCGTACACCGCTGCCCTGATGTCGGCGGTGCCGGTAGCCAACCCGCGCATCCGCGCCCGCATGACGCCGCTGGAAGGGGACGTGCCCAGCCCGGCCAACCCGCCCTCCGGCTGCTATTTCCACCCGCGCTGTCCGTATGCCGTCGACAAATGTAAAACAGACTTGCCAATGCTGAACGAGATCGAGCCGGGCCATTTCGTTGCCTGCCACCGGGCCGATGAGCTGGCGTTGGTGGGCATCGGCGACGCTCGCACGCCCGAGTTGCCAGGACTGGAGGTGAGTCGATGAACGAGATCCGCTGGGGTATTATTGGCTGCGGCGATGTCACCGAGGTCAAGAGTGGGCCGGCGCTGCAAAAGGCGCGCGGCTCGGCGCTGGTCGCGGTAATGCGGCGCAACGGCGCGCTGGCCGCTGACTACGCCCGGCGCCACGGCGTTCCCCGCTGGTACGACGACGCCCAGGCGCTGATCGACGACCCCGAGGTCGATGCCGTATACGTCGCGACCCCGCCGTCCAGCCACAAGCAGTATACGCTGATGGCCGCCGCGGCCGGCAAACCGGTCTACGTCGAAAAGCCCATGGCCATGAACCACGGCGAGTGTCTCGAGATGATTGCCGCTTGCCAGACGGCCGATGTGCCGCTGTTTGTGGCCTACTACCGCCGCTCACTGCCCCGTTTCGTCAAGGTCGGCGAGCTGTTGGTAGACGGCGCAATCGGCGAGATGCGGTTCGTGACCGTCACGCTGGCGCAGCGGGCTGCCCCGATGAGCCGCGACAACCTGCCATGGCGCGTGCTGCCGGAGATTGCCGGCGGCGGGCTGTTCGTCGATCTCGCATCGCACACCCTGGACCTGCTGGACTATTTTCTCGGACCTATCGACACTGCACAGGGGATCGCCGGCAACCAGGCTGAACTCTATCCCGCCGAGGATATCGTCAGCGGCAGCTTCGTGTTCGAGTCGGGTGTGCAGGGCGCGGGCGTTTGGTGTTTCACGGCGTACGGCGAGCAGGACCGCGTCGAGATCGGCGGCAGCCGCGGCCGAATCAACTTCTCGACCTTCGGCGCGAACGATCCGGTACGTCTCATCACTGCAGACGGCGAGACCAACTTCCATATTGAGCATCCACCCCACGTCCAGCAGCCGCTGATCCAGTCCGTTGTGGACGAGTTGCTGGGTATCGGCGTCTGCCCCAGCACCGGCGAGAGCGGTGCGCGAACCGCGCGCGTCGTCGATGCGATGTTGAGGGGGTATTCGCCCTCACCCTAACCCTCTCCCTCAGGGAGACGGAACTTCCGGCTTCGGTTCCCCTCTCCTTCAGGGAGACGGAACTTCCGGCTTCGGCATCCCCTTCCTCAGGGAGAGAGAACTTTCGGCTTCGGGCTCCCTCTCCCCCTGGGAGAGGGCTGGGGTGAGGGTAGAGCGCTCAAACCAACGATTCACCCAATCGCGTCAGCCAGCCGTCATCAAACGAGCCTCCTGCGATCACCGATGACTCCGCCCAACCTGCTTTTCATCATCACTGACCAGCAACAGGCCGCCACTGTCGATCCGGACAGTCCGTGCCTGACGCCGAACCTCGACGCGCTGGCGGCGCGCGGCGCGCGCTTCACGCGCTGCTACGCCGCCAACCCCATCTGCTCGCCCAGCCGTGCAAGCCTGTTTACCGGGCTGTTGCCGCATAGCCACGGCGTGGTGGATGTCACGCACGCCGTTCCCGATTATCGGGCCAGGTTGGAAAGCGGGCTTGTCATGTGGCCGCAAGTGCTACACGACGCGGGCTATCACACCGGCTACTTCGGCAAGTGGCACGTCGAGCGCAGCAACCGGCTGGATCGTTTCGGCTTCGACGAGTACGACGTCGAGCGTTATCACCAGTTGCAGGGCCTGGTGGACCGCGACGACCTGAGCGTGCGCGGCGCGGTGCAGCAGAAGGGCTACCGTGACTTCCTGCTCTACGGCGTGACCGAGGCCGGTGTCGAGGAAACGCCGGAGTATCACCTCTACTCCACCGGCATCGACTTCGTGCGTCGCGCGGCTGCCGATCCCGACCGGCCTTGGGCGCTGTTCCTCAGCAGCGAAGCGCCCCACGATCCCTATGTGGCTCCGCGCAGCTATTACGACCGCTACGATCCTGCGGCGCTGCCGCGCCCCGCCAGCTTCGAGGATCCACTGGCGGAGCGGCCGGCCATCTACCGGCGCATCCAGCGCGTCTGGCAGGATCTGGACTGGGACGATTTCGCCCGCGCCACGGCTTGCTACTATGCGCTCTGCTCGATGCTCGACGACCAGATCGGACGTTTACTGGCCGTCATGGAGGAACTGGACCAGCTCGACAACACAGTGATCGTCTTCACCTCCGACCATGGGGACTACATGGGCGCGCACCGGCTGACGCTCAAGGGCGTGCCGGCCTTCGAGGAAGTCTATCGTGTGCCGATGATCCTTGCCGGGCCTGGCGTTCGGGCGGGCCTAACTCTGGACCGTGTGACAAGTTTGCTTGACTGCGCCCCAACCCTGACCTCACTGCTGGTTGGTCGGACATTCAACGGCTATGGGCGCTCACTGCTGCCACTGCTGCGCGGCGAAACGGAACACTGGACCGACGAGGCGTATGCCGAGATGCAGGGCCAGCGCTTTGCCTACCAACAGCGGGTGTTGTGGCGCGGCCAGTGGAAATACGTCTTCAACACCTTCGACGAGGACGAGCTGTACGATCTGGCCGCTGATCCGCACGAACTGGCCAACCGGGCCTCTGATCCGGCCTGCCGATCGCTGCTGGAAGAACTAGCCGAACGGATGTGGCAGATCGTGCGCGACACCGACGATTGGAGTACGCTCCAGGCACAGTACGGCATGTTCCGCTTCGCTCCTGTCGGCCCGGAGCAAGTCTTGTCATGCTGAACGGGTCTGTCAGCGGATTTCGGCAGCACGCCCAAAGCCAATGAAGCATCTCATTCGCCGGTGGCACGAGACGCTTCACCGGCGATCTGCTTCAACGTAAGTCGTTTGTTCGACTCGTTCAGCGTGACATACACCCCAACTATGACGCAAAATATGCTTGACAAAACTTTCGCAATCCTGAATGGCCGTGTCGTACTGCCCGACCGGCTCGTCACCGGCAAGGCACTTCTGATCGAGGATGGCCGTATCGTCGGGCTGGCCGGCGAGAGCGACCTGCCTCCAGGCGTCCCACGAATCGACGTTGGCGGGCGCATGGTAACGCCCGGCCTGATCGATATCCACACCCACGGCGCGCTGGGCCGTACCTTCAACGAGCCAACGGCCGAGGCATTTGGCGTCATCACAACTGAAAACGCCCGCCGCGGTGTGACCTCGCTGCTGGCCACCACGTCCACCGCGCCCATCGGCGATCTGGTGGCCTGCCTGGAGGTCGCCCGCGACTGGATGGGTCAGCCGCGGCCTGGCGCCCAGGTGCTGGGTGTGCATCTGGAAGGACCGTACTTTCATCCTGCCCAGGCCGGCGCGCAAGATCCTGCCGCGATCCGTAACCCGGATGACGGCACACCCGACGTGCTGCTGGCCCACGCCGACCTGGTGCGCATGATGAGCTTTGCGCCGGAACTGCCGGGAGCGCTGGCGCTGACGCGGCGGCTGGCAGAGCAGGGCATCGTCGCCGCGGCTGGCCACAGCATGGCGCGTGATACCGACGTACTGGCCGCGATGGACGCCGGTTTGTCGCACATCATCCATGTCTGGAGCGCCCAGAGTACGACGGTGCGCGAGGGGCCGTGGCGCAAGCCAGGGTTGCTGGAGGCGTCGCTGACCTTCGATGGTCTGACGGTGGAGATGATCGCCGACAACCGCCACCTGCCGCCGACGCTGATGAGGCTGGCGGTGAAATGCGTCGGTTCCGACCGGCTCTGTATCGTGTCCGACGCCACCAGCGGCGCGGGCTTGCCCGACGGCAGCCGCTTCCGCATGGGCGACCTGGAATACGAGGTTAGCGACGGCGTTGGCATGATGCTGGACCGGTCCTCGTTCGCCGGCAGCAGCACGCTGCTCAGCCAGATGCTGCCGGTGCTGGTGGATGTGGTGGGCGTGCCGCTGGTCGAGGCGGTGCGCATGGCGACTCTCAACCCTGCACGCGTGATCGGGGTTGACACGCGTAAAGGAAGCTTGTTGCCTGGCAGAGACGCTAACATCGCCATCTTTAACGACGATTTCACAGCCTGGCGCGTCATGATCGACGGGCGCTGGATGCCTGGCAACGATCAGTCATCAGTCACCAGTAAACAGTTGCCGGCCACTGGCCACTGACGATTGATAAAGACCAAGAGGCAAACATGGTATCAGCTATTCACGAAACGCAAATAGAACAACTTCGGGTAGCACAGTATCCGAGCAACCAGGCCATGGGCCGGGCCGCTGCGGCAGAGGCGGCTGAGGTTATCAGGCAGGCCATTGCTGCGCGCGGCGAGGCCAACATCATCCTGGCGACGGGCAATTCGCAATTGACCTTCCTGCGCGCGCTGCGCGAGGACCGAGAGATCGAGTGGTCGCAGGTGCGGGTGTTTCACATGGACGAATACGTCGGTCTCGATCCGGAACATCCGGCCAGTTTTCCGCAGTTCCTGCACCGCCACTTCTTAGACTACGTGACCGGCGCCGCGTTTTATCCAGTGGAGGCGCCGGTCGAGGCGACCGACATTGCGTGCCAGACGTACGAACGCCTGTTGCGGCACCATCCCGCCGACCTGTGTGCCTGCGGCATCGGCGAGAACGGCCATCTGGCGTTCAACGATCCACCCTACGCTGACTTCGATGACCCGCGCTGGGTCAAGGTGGTGCAACTGGACGAACGATCGCGCCGCCAGCAGGTGGGCGAGGGCCATTTCGCCAGCCTGGACGAGGTACCGACCCATGCGGTGACGCTGACCATCCCCGCGTTGCTGGCCGCCGGCCGCGTGCTGTGCATTGTGCCGGAAGCGCGCAAGGCGGAAGCGGTGAAGGCCGCGCTCTACGGGCCGGTCACCGAGGACTGCCCGGCGTCGATCCTGCGCACGCAGGGACACGCCCGGCTGTATCTCGACCCCGACTCTGGTAGGCCGGTAGATTGGGATACCGGGAAATTCGTAGAACCCTAGCCTGCCCGGCCGCGCGCCAAACCAACCCACCTACCAATCCACCAATCCACCAATCCACCAATCTACCAACCTACCAATCTACCAACCTACCAATCTACCAACCTACCAATCTACCAACCTACCAATCTACCAATCTACCAACCCATGAACTCCCGAACCCGACTGCTCACCGCGCTCGACCACCGCGAGCCGGATCGCATTCCCTTCGATCTCGGCAGCACGCAAGTGACCGGAATACATGTGGTGGCTTACCGCGCGCTGCGTGACGCGCTGGGCCTGCCGGCTGTTGAGCCGGTCCTCTGCGACGTGATCCAGCAGCTTGCCCTGCCCGACGAGGACGTAGTGGCGGCGCTGGGCATCGACGCGCGCGGCCTCTTCCCGCTCAACAGCCACAACCACGGCATCGTTGAGGAGGACGGAGGCGACTACTGGCTCTATCGTGACGAGTGGGGTATCACCCATCGCAAGCCGAAAGCGCAAGGGCTGTATTTCAGCATCTGGCAGGTGCCGCTGCCGCAGGATGGCGTCACGGTGCAGGACATCAAAGGTCTTGCCTGGCCCGATACCGGTGCGGCATGGCGTCTGGCTGGGCTGCGCGAGCGGGCTGAGCAGTACCGCGCCGCCGGCCAGGCGGTGGTGCTAAAGGATTCCTTCGCCGGAATCTTCGAGTTCGCCCAGCGGATCGTCGGCATGGAAAACCTGCTTGTCATGATGGCCTTGCAGCCGGAGGTGGCCGGCGCGCTTTTCGACAAGCTCCTGGACCTGAAGCTGGCCTACTGGCAGACCGCGTTGACGGAACTGGGCGATCTGGTGGACGTGGTTACCTACGCCGATGACTACGGCAGCCAGGTGTCACAGATCATCTCGCCGGGGATGTTCCGCCGGCAGATCAAACCGCGGGTCAAGCAGGTGTTCGATCTGCAGGCCAGCCTCGCGCCGAACGCCGCTCGCTTCTTCCACTCCGACGGCAACGTGCGCCCGCTGATCCCCGACTTCATCGAGATGGGCGTGCAGATCCTGAACCCGATCCACATCCGAGCGACAGGCATGGAACCGGCCGCGCTGAAGCGCGACTTCGGGCGCGATCTCGTCTTTTGGGGCGGCGGGGTGGACACCCAGGGTGTGCTGCCCAACGGGACGCCGCAGGAGGTCCGCGACGATGTGCGCCGCAACGTGGAGGCGCTGGCTGGCGGCGGCGGCTACGTCTTCAACACGATTCACAACATCCAGGCCGACGTCCCGCCGGAGAACATCCTGGCGATGGTCGAGGCGCTGAGAGAGGTATCGCTATGAAAGTTCTGTTTATTGGCGGCACGGGCGTCATCAGCTCCGCCTGCGCCGATCTGGCCGTCCAAGAGGGAATCGACTTGTACCTGCTGAACCGCGGCCAGTCACTGGAGCGCCCCGCGCCTATTGGTGCGACCGTGTTGTTCGGTGACATCCGTGACCGCGCCAGCATCGAGGCTTTGATGGCCGATCACACCTTCGACGCCGTGGTCCAGTGGATCGCGTTTACGCCGGATCGCATTCAGACCGACATCGACCTGTTCCGCGGACGCACCGGCCAGTACGTATTCATTAGTTCCGCGTCGGTCTACCAGACCCCGCCCGCCAGCCTGCCTGTCACCGAGTCGACCGTCCTGGACAACCCGTTCTGGGAGTACTCGCGCAACAAGATCGCCTGCGAGGAGCTGCTGTTGCAGGCTTACCGCGACGAGAAGTTCCCAATGACTATCGTCCGGCCGTCGCACACCTACGACGCGACCAAGGTGCCGCTGATGGGCGGATACACCTCCCTGCAGCGCATGAAAGACGGCAAGCCGGTGGTGGTGTACGGCGATGGTACATCGCTCTGGACGCTGACGCACCACCGCGACTTCGCTAAGGGGTTCGTGCCGTTGCTGGGCAACCCGCGTGCGATTGGCGATGCATTCCACATCACCTCGGACGAGTGGCTGTCGTGGAACCAGATCTACCAAACCATGGCGGCGGCGTTGGGCGTCCAACCCGATCTGGTGCATGTCCCCAGCGAGCTGATCAACGCGTACGACCCGTTGCACGGCGAAGGGCTGCTGGGCGATAAGAGCCACAGCATGATCTTCGACAACAGCAAGGTCAAGCGGCTGGCCCCGGGTTTCGTCTGCACCATCCCCTTCGCCTGGGGCGCCCGCGAGATCGTCGCCTGGCACGAGGCCGACTCGTCCCGCCAGGTGGTTGACCCGTACGTGGACACCCTGATGGATCGGGTCATCGCGGCCTACCGGTCGATCTGGCCCTGATCTCATCCTCCTACTCATACTCCTACTCTTCCTCGTACTCTTCGAGGTTTTTTTAAGGAGGAGTACGAGTAGGAGTATGAGGATGAGTAACTGAGACGGACGCGCAAGGAACATGCGGCAACACCTGCCCATCGAACTGGTCTTCAACCCCAACTGGTGGCACCGGACCGCCGGCATCAGCTTCGACGAGGCGTTCTACCTCGACCCGGCGACGCGGATTCGCGACGACGTGACCATGCGGCGTGTGCTGTGGCAGCGCTACGGCGACCTTGGCATGGGCGAGGCGGACCCGCAGCCGCGGCCGGTGATCGGATCGCTGCACGTGGCCGGCGGTTTTGTCATCCCGGCGTTGCTGGGATCGCAGATCCGCTTTGCACCCGATGCTGCGCCGCAGCCGTTGCCGGAGCGAATCTCAGCCACCGCGATCGACGCGTTCGAGCTGCCCGAGTGGCGCACGTTGTGGCCGATGAGCGAGCTGCTCGCGCAGACAGATGAGCTGGAGGCCGAGTACGGCTATGTGATCGGCGACATCAACACCGACGGCGTGCTGAACGCGGCCTACCACTTCTACGGCCAGGACCTGTTCGCCGACTTCTACCTGGCGCCGGAGCGAGTGCGGCGCTTCCTGGACCTGGTCGGCGAGTTGATCGTGGACGTTGCCATGACGGTGCGCGCGCGGACAGGCAGTTGCTCGATCTCGGTCAACCGCATGGTGCAGCGGATCGACCGGCGCATGTTCTACCACGCCAACTGCTCGGTGCCGATGATCTCGCCGGCCAGCTATCGCCAACTGCACCTGCCGGTGGAGCGGGCCATGGCAGCGCGCATCCAACCCTTCGGCATCCAGCACTGCGGCGCCAACCTGCACAAGGTGGCCGCGGCATACGCCGAGCTGGAACCGGCCATGGTGGACGTAGGCTGGGGTCGGACGTGGCGGCGGTGGCTGCCGCCCTGCCCGATGCATTCCTGAACCTGCGGCTCAGCCCGATCCGAATGCTGCGTTGTTCGCCGCAGGAGGTCGCCGCCGACACCGAGTATCTGTTGCAGGCAGCGGACAGCCCGGAGCGCACCGGCATCTGCTGCATCAACATGGACTACGGCACGCCTGACGAAAACATCTTCGCGATGGCCGAGGTCGTGGAGCGCTTTCGGCGCGCTGGCAGGTAACCAGCGTCTCGCTCTGGCCGGTCTCCGACCGAGCCAGCACAGGTACTTTCTTATGACACCAACACGCTGGACGTTAGACCCTGATCGTTTCCTCGATCCCAACCCGGCGCCGCGGCGTGGCGCGCACTCTTCACAGCAGCGTAGCCGGGCTGCCGCTGGTCTGCCCGCACGGCCACGTCGATCCGCGGCTGTTCAGCGATCCGGACTACCAATTTGGCAACCCGGCGGAACTGCTGATCATTCCCGACCACTATCTGACAAGGATGCTTTACTCGCAGGGCATCCCGCTGGAGGCGCTGGGCGTGCCCCGGCTCGATGGCGGACCGGTCGAGGCCGATCCGCGCCAGATCTGGCAGACCTTTGCCGACCACTTCTATCTCTTCCGCGGCACACCCAGCGGCGCCTGGCTGGCAGCAGAACTGGTGGAGCTGTTCGGTGTCCGCGAGAAGCTCAACAGCGACACCGCGCAGGCTATCTACGACGAGATAGCGGGCTGTCTGGCGCGGGAGGAATTTCAGCCGCGCGCGCTGTACGACCGCTTCAACATCGAGGTGCTTTGCACGACCGATGCCGCGACCGACACGCTGGAGCACCACCAGGCGATTCGCGCCTCCGGCTGGCACGGCGACATTCGCCCGACCTTCCGTCCTGACGCAGTGGTCAACCTCCATGGGGCCGGCTGGCGCGGCAGCATCGACCGGTTGAGCGAGGTCAGCGGCGTCGAGGTCGTGTCGTACGCGGCGTTCGTGCGCGCGCTGGAGCAGCGGCGTGCATTCTTCAAAGAAATGGGCGCAACTGCAACCGATCACGCGGCCCTCACCGCCGACACACAGTCGCTCAGCGCCGCCGAGGCAGAGTCTGTGTTTGCCCGGGCGCTGGCCGGCCAGGCGACCGCGGCGGACGCGCGCGCGTTCACCGCCCACATGTTGATCGAGATGGCGCGGATGAGCATCGACGACGGGCTGGTGATGCAGTTGCACGTCGGCTCCGTGCGCAACCACAACGACCGCATCTTTCGGCGTTTCGGCTTGGACAAGGGCTGCGACATCCCGCGCAGCAGCGATTTCGTCCACGGCCTGCACGCACTGCTCAACCAGTTCGGCAATGACCCGCGGCTGCGGCTGATTCTGTTTACGCTGGACGAGACGACCTACGCCCGCGAGCTGGCGCCGCTGGCTGGCCACTATCCCGCCGTCCGTCTCGGCCCTCCGTGGTGGTTCCACGACAGCCTTAACGGCATCGCCCGCTACCTGGATCAGGTTACCGAGACGGCCGGCCTGCAGAACCTGGCCGGTTTCAACGACGACACCCGTGCCTACCCTTCGATCCCGGCCCGCCACGATCTGTGGCGGCGGGCGTGCGCCAACTGGGTGGCAGGGTTGGTCGTTCGTGGCATCGTAGACGAAGAAGACGCCGTTGCCATGATCTACGACCTGGCCTACGGGCTGGCCAAGCGGGCGTACCGGTTGGAGTGAGGGTTGGGTGCTTGCGTGCGCGCTCCCCTCACCAAACAACTACCAACAGGAAATCACAATGGAAACAACGATACTCTTGGACCAACCATCCTATCCCCGCTCGGTGGCAACGGCCGGCGACTCGACCTATGCGCTGCTGAGCGGCGACGACGGCGAGAAGTGCCTGGCCGTGGCCGGTCCTGCAGCCGGTTTCGACGGCGAGCGGCAGGGCGATCTGCTGCTCTGTCCCTTGACCGCTGACAACGCGGCAGCGCTGCGGCAGGCGCTGCCCTGGTTGCAGGCGCAGCCGCTGGGCTTGCGAACCTCGGTCGGCTGCGGCGATCGACTGGGCCTTGCAACGCCTGGCCACCTTCGCGCGGTGCGCAAGGCTGCCGGCGTTGCACCCATCCTGGCCCAGCAAAGCATCCGTGAGAACGCCCGCACCGGCCGCACGCCGCAGGAGGTCATGGATGACGCGTTGTGGGGTGTCTTTCAGGAGGGCTGGCGCGACGGCTTCGGCGCGGACGCGGACCACCTCAAGACCACCGCTGACGCCGACGTGACCGCAGCGGCCGGCTACACCTTCTTCACCGTCGATCCCGGCGATCACGTGGACGATGCCGCACACACCGCATCGCCGGCCGAGCTGGAGCAAAAGTTCGCCGCGCTGCCGTGGCGCGATCTTGAGAGTTCTCCGGTCGACCAGCGGGCGCGCTATCTGGGGACGGCCTTCGAATTGGAGGACCGCCGGCTGACCTTTGACGAGGAGAGCCTGTTGCGGGCCGCGGGCAAATACGCCCGTGCCGTCGCCCACGCGGCGCGCATGTATTGCCATCTGGACGGCATCCTCACCCGCCCCTGGGAGCTGGAGGTGTCGGTGGACGAGACCGCGACCCCGACCTCCCACCTGGAGCACCTCTACATCGTCAGCGAGATGCGGCGGCTGGGAGTCCGGTGGGTCAGTCTGGCGCCGCGCTACGTGGGCAGCTTCGAGAAAGGTGTGGACTACATCGGCGACCTCCACGCGCTGCGGGCCGATCTGGCCGGCCACGCGGCCATCGCGCGCTCGTTCGGCCCTTACAAGCTCAGCCTGCACAGCGGGTCGGACAAGTTCAGCGTCTACCCCATCGCGGTCGAGGAAACCCGCCGCGTGGTTCACCTCAAGACGGCCGGCACCAGCTATCTGGAGGCGCTGCGGGCCATCGCGCAGGTCGATCCGGCGCTCTTCCGCGAGATCTACTGGCTGGCGTTCGAGCGCTACGACGAAGACCGGCGCACCTACCACGTCTCGGCGCAGCCGGCACGCGCGCCGCAACCCGCCAGCCTAGCCGATGGCCAGTTGCCCGCGGTGCTGGACCAGTTCGACGCGCGCGAGATGCTGCACGTCACCTTCGGCTCGGCGCTGGCGCGCTACGGCGCGGACATCAAGCGCACGCTGCGCGCCAACGAGGAATCCCACTACGCGGCCATCGAGGCGCACTTCGACCGGCATCTGGCGGCGTTTGCAGAAGGGAAATGAAGGAAAGGATGGGAAAACACGGAAGTCAAGGAAAACGCTGACCGCAAGGGTTCCCTCTTTTCCTTCCTTTCCCTTCTTTCCTTTTTGGAGGAAACACACCATGGACCTACAAGAACTGACAAGAGCCTACGACCTGACCGGCAAAACGGTCGTCATCACCGGCGGCGCGGGTGTGCTGGGCGGCGAGATGGCCTGTGCGCTGGTGGGCTGCAACGCCAACGTGGCAATTCTGGACCGGGATACCCGCCTGGCCGAGCAGGTCATCCACCGCATCGAGATGATGGAGGACATCACCGCGCGGGCAGTGGTGGTCTACGGCGACGTGCTGCAACCCGACACCTTGCATCAGGCCAACGAAACAATCCTCAGCGAGTTTGGCAGCATCGACGCCCTGATCAACGGCGCGGGCGGCAACAAGCCGCAGGCTACCACCGGCGCCGACCTGTCCTTCTTCGATCTGCCCACCGATGCGCTGCGCTTCGTGTTTGACCTCAACATCCTTGGTACAATCCTGCCCAGTCAGGTTTTCGGCAAGACCATGGCCCAGCAGCAGGACGGCGTGATCCTCAACATCTCGTCGATGAACGCCTTCCGGCCGCTGACGCGCATTCCTGCCTACTCGGCCGCCAAGGCCGGCGTCAGCAACTTCACCCAGTGGCTGGCCGTCCACATGGCGCAGCAGTACTCGACATACATTCGCGTCAATGCGCTGGCGCCAGGATTCTTCCTGACCGAGCAGAACCGCTTCCTGCTCACCGACCGCGAGACAGGCAAGCTGACGGCGCGCGGGCAGAGCATCCTGGATCACACGCCCATGGGACGCTTCGGCGATCCCATCGACCTGCTGGGCGCGGTGCTGTGGCTGCTGTCGCCGATGGCCGCGTTTGTCACCGGCATCGTTGTGCCCATCGACGGCGGGTTCTCCGCCTTCAGCGGCGTTTAGGGCATTCTGCTTTGGTTGACACCGTATCTGGTGCTATAATGACACCATGCGCGCAGTGATCGATACGAACGTCGTCTTCGAAGGTCTTACCACGCAAGGTGGCGCGAGCCGGTTGGTCATCGAAGCATGGCTGGCTGGTCTATTCGAGCCCTCCGTTTCAAGCGCATTGGCTTACGAGTATTGGAGCGTACTGACTCGCAATCTCTCGTCAACACGCATGTTCCGAATTGAGAAGGTTTTGACCGAACTGCTGGACCGTGCATACGAGACAGAGATCTACTTCAGGTGGCGTCCATCATCACGGGATCCTGGCGACGATTTCGTGATAGACTGCGCATTGAACGCCAACGCAGTCCTGGTCACTTGGAACCAGAAGGACTTTCGTCAGGCACAGGCTGAGCTCGGGCTGGAGGTCCTTTCACCAATCGATTTTCTGAAGCGATTCGATGAAACGCAGTCGAGGAGGTTATCATGAGTAGACTCACATTGAGATTGCCGGAAACATTACATCGACAACTCGAGGTTCAGGCGAGGCTGGAAAACGTGTCGCTGAATCAATATTTGGTCTACGCGCTTACCAGATATGCAACTGTCTATCCGAGCATCGTACCTGCCTCGGAGGAAGACGTGCAGCGCCAGCGGGAAACCTTTCAACGATTGCGGTACAGTCTCAGCCGCGGAACTCCTGACGAAGTTCGCGCTGCCCTGGACGAAGCTGAATTCGTCGAGCCGGAGCCGGACCTGGACCCCGAACTGGCGGCGCGGCTGCGTCTTCGCATCAACGAGGCCCGTGAGACGTACCAAACTACCCAGACTGACGAGTGACTACACCGGAGCGAACCCATGGTTACTGGAAAAGGTTACACCGACCGGATCTTGCTGGAGACCGAAGTACGCACCGTTTTGGCTGATTCTATGGCCGCCCAGCCGTTGGATGGCCGGCGCGTGCTGCTGATCATCCCGGACGGCACGCGCAGCGGTCCCATCGACCTGCTTTTTCGGCTGCTGCACGAGCTGCTGGCGCCGCGTGTCGCCGCGCTGGATGTGCTGATCGCGCTTGGCACCCACCAGCCCATGCCCGAGGACGCGATCGCCCAACGGCTCAGTGTCAGCGTCGATGAGATGCGCAGCCGCTACGCTAACGTCAACTTCTTCAACCACCATTGGGAGCAGCCCGAGACCTTCCGCACCGTGGGTGTCATCCCTGCGGCGGAGATCGAGCAGCTCAGCAACGGCCTGCTTAGCATGGATGTGCCGGTGACCGTGAACAAGCTGGTGTTCGACTACGACCTGCTGCTGGTTTGCGGGCCGGTGTTTCCCCACGAGGTGGTCGGTTTCTCCGGCGGCAACAAATACTTCTTCCCCGGCATCAGCGGGCCGGAGGTGATCAACTTCACCCACTGGCTGGGCGCGCTTATCACCAGCTACGAGATCATCGGCGCCGGCTACACCCCCGTGCGAGCGGTCATCGACCGCGCCGCGGCCATGATCGACGTGCCCAAGCTGTGCGTCAGCCCGGTGGTCAAGGAGAACGAGCTGGCCGGGCTGTATGTCGGGACGCCGGAGCAAGCCTGGGAGGCGGCGTCGGAGCTGTCGGCGCAGGTTCATGTGGTCTACGTGGACAGGCCCTACCGCCAGGTGTTGTCGGTGATGCCGCACATGTACGACGACATCTGGACCGCGGCCAAGGGGATGTACAAGCTGGAGCCGGTGGTGGCCGACGGCGGCGAGGTGATCATCTACGCCCCGCACATCGACGAGATTAGCTACACCCATGGCGCGATCATCGACGAGGTCGGCTACCACGTGCGCGACTACTTCGTCAAGCAATGGCACCGCTTCAAGGACTACCCGTGGGGCGTGCTGGCGCACTCGACCCATCTGCGCGGCATCGGCGAATACGACGCGGCCACGGCTGTCGAGCGCCCGCGCATCCAGGTGACGCTGGCCACCGGCATCGCGCCCGAGCGCTGCCAGCGGGTCAACCTGGGCTACCGCGACCCGGCATCCATAGACCCCACCCAGTTTGCCGGCCTTGAGGATGACGGTGTCCTGTTGGTGCCGCACGCGGGCGAAATGCTGTACCGGCTGGGCGGGAAGTAATCAGTGATCAGTAAACGGTATTCCCGGTTTCCCGCCCTTATCCGATTCCCATTGCCGGCTATCGCAATGCAAGCCATCGTTTCCCCGCAACATGCAGAGTCGCCGCTGATTCTGGCCCTCGACATCGGCAGTTCGTCGGTGCGCGCCGCGTTGTATGACCGGCTCGGCCGGGCGGTCAGCGGCATGGAGGCGCGCCGCGGCCACCAGTTACAGACCGACTCGTCCGGCGCGGCTGTGGCCGACGCGGACGTGCTGGTGCGTCTGACCTGCCAGTGCATCGACGAGACCCTGGAACACGCGGGCTCGCTGGCCGGCGATATTGCCGCGGTAGTGGGATGTTCGTTCGTCGGCAACCTGCTGGGCGTGGACGGGGACGGACAGCCGGTCACGCC
This sequence comes from Caldilineales bacterium, assembly GCA_041391245.1. Taxonomy (GTDB): domain Bacteria; phylum Chloroflexota; class Anaerolineae; order JAAEKA01; family JAAEKA01; genus JACKBK01. The sequence goes on along the minus strand of JAWKOJ010000024.1, from coordinate 32,804 downwards.
GCTGTTGACCTATGCCGACACGCGCGCTGCCGCCGATGCGGAGATGTTGAAGCAAGAACTGGATGAGGCGACGTTCCACCAGCGCACCGGGGTTCGCTTTCATCCCAGCTACGGGAGCGCACAGCTTCACTGGCTGCGGCGCGCCCGGTCGCAGGAGTTCCGACGCGTCGCGCGCTGGCTCTCGCTGGGTGAATACCTGGAGAGGCAGCTCTTCGGCGCGGGCGGAACCAGCCATTCCGTGGCGTCCTGGAGCGGCCTGTTGAACCGGCAGCGGCTCGACTGGGATGCGCAACTGCTGGAAGGGTTGACGCTTCAGCCGGAGACCCTGCCCTGCCTGACAAGCTCCGCAGCGCCCCGGCGGGGCTTGCTGGCGGCGTTTGCGGGTCGCTGGCCGGCTCTGGCCGACGTTCCCTGGTTCCCGCTGATCGGCGACGGTGCGGCGGCCAATCTGGGCAGCGGCTGCGTGTCGCCCGGCCGCATCGCCCTGACCATGGGCACCTCCACCGCACTGCGGGCAGTGACCGGCGACGGTGTGGATCGCCTGCCTGCCGGCCTCTGGTGCTACCGGGTGGACGAGCGGCGCTCTCTCCCCGGCGGCGCGCTGACCGAGGGCGGCAGCGTCTATGCCTGGCTGCGCCAGGAGCTGCAACTGCCCGGGCCCGACGTGCTGGAAACCGTTCTGGCACAGGGCGAGCCTGACGGCCACAGGTTGACGGTGTTGCCTTTTCTGTCGGGCGAGCGGGCGCCGGGCTGGGCCGGCCATGCCCGCGCCACCATTCACGGCCTCACGCTGTCGACGCGTCCCGAGGACATCGTGCGCGCCTCCCTGGAAGCGGTGGCCTACCGGGTTGCCCTGGTGTATGACGACCTGCACAGCCTCCTGCCCGGCGAGCCGGAGATTGTGGTCAGCGGCGGCGCGCTGGCCGGCTCGCCGGCCTGGCTGCAGATCGTGGCCGACGCGCTGGGCAGGCCGTTGACGCTGTCGTCGGCGCCCGAGGCATCGGCGCGCGGTGCGGCGCTGCTGGCGCTGGAAGCCATCGGCGTTGGCCAGCATCGATCAGGCGCCCGACTTCGTTGGTGCCACGGCCGAACCGGACATGCAGCGTCACGAAGTCTACCGGGCCGCCATTGCCCGCCAACAGGCGTTGTATGAGAGAATCGTACGCGACCCGCTGCGGTCGTAGGACGGTTTGGATGAAAGTTAAGAGAACATTGCGGCATGAGGTCTGCGAGGACCACCCGACCGTAAACGGATCGGGCTACAAGGTGAAAGACCCTACGGGCCTGCGGATCCCAGCCCTGAAAGGGCTTCCACCTGGTAGCCGGGAGGTTTTAGCTCCCGGTGGGCGTGGTGAACCGATTACCGCCAAATGGTTTTCTCGAATTTCACGAGAACCGTTTGCTCGCTGCTGATGCTTACCGGCGCAACCTGTGCTACAATGGCAGGGCCATGCAACCCTGGAAAACCCTCTCGCGCCGCCGTTCTGAACCACAGTAAGTACCTTGCGGTTGAAGAGCATGAAGTTCTACTGCCCAACGGCCGCGTCATTCCCGACTGGCCGTGGATCGTCACGCCCGACTACGTCAACGTCGTCGCGCTGACCCCGGCCGGCGAGTTCGTCGTCTTTCGCCAGAACAAGTATGCCGTGGATGGCGTTTCCCTTGCACCGGTGGGCGGCTACCTGGAACCGGGTGAGGACCCGCTGGCGGCTGCCCGGCGCGAGCTGCTGGAAGAGACCGGCTACGCCGCAGACGATTGGATCGACCTCGGCCACTACGTGGTGGGCGGCAACCGCGGCATCGCCACCGGCTACCTGTATCTGGCGCGCGGCGCAGCCCGCGTGGCCGAACCGGATGCCGACGACCTGGAGGAGATGGAACTGCTGCTGCTCAGTCGGGACGAGGTCGAAACGGCACTGAAGGCCGGTGAGTTCAAGGTGTTGTCCTGGGCGGCGACGGTCGCGCTGGCGTTGCTGCGGGTCTGAGCGACATGATTAACAGGATTTTCAGGATTGGAAGAACTGTCCGACGCCCGTCATTCCGGCGAACGATGATCGGACGATGCAATGTGGCGACACTCGGTCGACCGGCCTGCCAGAGGCTGAAGCCTTCTGGCTACAAAGTGGAACGGCCCTGCGGGCCCGAAGATCGTCGCTTCCGCAGCCCCGTAAGGGCTTTCAGTTCGTAGCCGGATGGCCTTGCGCAGCACCCCGGAGCGGAGCGCAGGTGGCCTCCGGCGTGCCTTCGCCATACCATGAAGGACTTCGGAGGAAAAACAATGACTGACAGCCTGCTGATACACAACGCAACCGTATGCACGTTCGGCGACGCCAATCGGGTGGTCGAAGACGGCGCGATCATCATCGAGGGCGGCCGGATCGCGGCGGTCGGACCGGGCGCGGAGCTTCTGGCGGCGCATCCCGACCTGCCCGCGAGGACGCCGGCGGCAAGCTGCTGATGCCGGGCAACATCTGTTCGCACCCATTTCTACGGCGCGTTCGCCCGCGGCCTCTACATTCCCGGCCCGGCGCCCAGGATTTTCCCGAGATCCTGCACCGGCTGTGGTGGACGCTGGACCGGGCGCTGGACGACGACGGCGTGCTCTACAGCGCGCTGGTCTGCCTGGTGGACGCGATCCGCAACGGCACAACGACGCTGTTCGACCACCATGCCAGCCCGGCCGAGATCGACGGCAGCCTGGACATCATCGCCGGCGCGGTTGAGGCGGCCGGGCTGCGCGCCTGTCTGTGCTACGAGGTGACCGACCGCAACGGCCCTGACGGCGCTGCGGCTGGCATCTCCGAGAACGCCCGCTTCATTCAGCGCACCCGCCAGCCCGACGCCTCGCCGCTGCTGGCCGGGACGTTCGGACTGCACGCCTCGTTGAGCCTGAGCGACGCCACGCTGGAGGACTGCGTGGACGAGGCCGCGGTGCTGGGCAACACCGGTTTTCACATCCACGCGGCTGAGGGGCCGGCCGATCAGGAGGACAGCCTGGCCAAGTATGGTCTGCGCACGGTGGATCGCCTGCGCGAGCGCGGCATCCTCGGGCCGCGCACCATCGTCGCGCATGTGACGGCTATCGACGCCTGGGAGATGGAAGCCCTGCGCGCCAGCGAAACGTGGGTGACGCACCAGCCGCGCAGCAACATGAACAACGCGGTGGGCGTGGCCGATGTGCCGGCCATGCTGCGGGCCGGGATGCCGGTGCTGCTGGGCAACGACGGCTTCTCCAACGACATGTTCACAGAGATGAAGACCGCGTATCTCCTGCACAAGGCATGGCGCAACGACCCGCGTGCCATGCCGGGCAACCAGGTCATCGACATGGCGTATCGCCACAACGCCGCGCTGGCGCGGCAGTATTTCCGCGACCCGCTGGGCGAACTCAATCCCGGCGCAGCGGCGGACCTGATCCTGCTGGACTATCATCCAACGACTCCGTTGACCGCCGATAACCTGCCCTGGCACATTTTGTTCGGCGTCAGCGGCAGCCATGTGACGCATACCATGGTCGCCGGCAAGTGGCTGATGCGCGACCGGGTGCTGTTGACGCTGGATGAGAGGGCCATCGCGGCCGAAAGCCGGCGCGTGGCCGCGTCGACGTGGGAGCGGTTCTGGCAGTTGAGCGGCTAAGTCAGACAGCCGCCAGCCTTCGCTCCGGCCGGTCTGCGACCGAGCCGGCTGCCTCGGGAACCCTGCTCGGCAGAACGGCCACAAGGCCCTATCCTACAGGCGCTTAGAGCGTTGTCGCAAACCGTGTAGGATAGCCCTCGTTGGTGTCGGCGGAACGGGCGCATGGCCCAATCTACAGGCAGGGCACGCAAACAGGCCGATATTGGTGCATGACGCTTTGACTCAACCTGGCAAGATCGTGCTGTTCGGTTCGGGCGAAACCTCGGCCAGCGGGCGCAAGGTCTTCGACTGGCTCTTCTCGACCATGGACGAGGCGCCGCGCGTCGCGATTCTGGAGACGCCGGCCGGCTTCGAGCCGAACTCGGCGCGCGTCGCCGGACGCATCGCCGACTTCCTGTGTGAGCGATTGCAGAACTACCGGCCGGCTGTGCAGGTCGTGCCGGCGCGCAAGCGCGGCAGCGCGTTCAGCCCTGACGACGAGGAACTGGCGCGGGCCGTTCTGCACAGCAATGTGATCTTTCTCGGTCCGGGAAGTCCTTCCTACGCGGCGCGCCAGTTGCAGGACAGTGCCGTCTGGCAGGCGTTGCGGGTGCGCCACTGGCAGGGCGGTTCGTTGGTGCTGGCGAGCGCGGCGGCCATTGCCGCGAGCCAGCAGTTGTTGCCCGTCTACGAGATCTACAAGGCCGGGGCGGATTTGCACTGGCTCCACGGGCTGGACCTGCTGGCGTCTTTTGGTCTGTCGTTGACAGTCGTGCCACACTGGAACAACAACGACGGCGGCCAGGAGCTTGACACCAGCCGCTGCTTCATGGGGCAGCAGCGGTTCGATCAGCTCAGGCGGCTGCTTCCCTCTGACGCGGTTGTGATCGGCATCGACGAACACACGGCGCTGGTGCTGGACGTGGCGGCCGGACGGGGGCGCGTGTTCGGCCGCGGTGGCGTGACCGTGCAGCGCCCCGGCGGGCAGCGAACCATCGAGCACGGCGTTGGCTTTGATCTGGCGCTCCTGGGCGAGTTTCGGGTGCCCGATCACCTGGACGACATCCCGCCCGTGCTTTGGAAGCGAGCCGAAACCGAGATTGTCCGCACGGCAGCGGCGAGCGTCCCGGCGCAGGTTGCCTCGCTCGCCCGGCAGCGCGAGCAAGCACGCTTGCGGCGCGACTGGTCCGAGGCTGACCGGCTGCGCGCCGGAATCGAAGCGCTGGGCTGGCTGGTACAGGACACGCCGGACGGCCCGCTATTGTCGAAGGCAGGGTAAGCACTATGACACCACAACGCGTATCGACGGAGCCCGGGCAAGAGTCGGTCTGGGACTATCCGAGGCCCCCCAGGGTCGAGCCGACGCCCAAGTCGATCCAGGTCGTCTTCAACGGCGTGCTGATCGCCGACACCGTCCGCGCGCAGCGGGTACTGGAAACCAGCCATCCGCCGGTCTACTACCTGCCGCCCGACGACATCCAGATGCAATACCTGGTTCCGACAGCCGGCCGCAGTTTGTGCGAGTGGAAAGGCCACGCGAGCTACTTCACCGTGGTGGTGGGAGATGCCGTCGCGGAAAACGCGGCCTGGTACTATCCCCGGCCCAATCCGCCCTTCGCCGCAATCAAGGGCCACGTTGCGTTCTATGCCGGTCCGATGGATGGGTGCTATGTCGACGGTGAGCGGGTCACGCCGCAGCCTGGCGATTTCTACGGCGGCTGGATCACGCGTGACATCGTCGGGCCGTTCAAGGGCGAGCCTGGCACGCGGGGCTGGTGAGACAATCAACTTCCAGGAAAAGGAACATAACAACATCTATGGTCAAGAAAGTCGTCGAGAAGAAGAACTACCTGATCGACATGGACGGGGTGCTGGTTCACGGCCGAACGCCGATCCCCGGCGCGGACAAGTTCATCGCGCGGCTGCGGGCGGCCAATGTCAACTACCTGGTGTTGACCAACAATCCTCTGTACACTCCGGGCGATCTGGCGCATCGCCTCAACCTGGCAGGGCTGGAGATACCGGCTGAACGGATCTTCACGTCCTCCATGGCTACCGCGCGCTTCCTGATGGCGCAGAAGCCGGGCGCGACCGCGTTCGTGATCGGTGAAAGCGGGCTGACGTCGGTGCTGCACAGCAGCGGTTTTGTGATCACCGACGTCGATCCGGACTATGTGGTGCTGGGCGAGACCCACAGCTACAATCTGGAGCACATCACGCGCGCCATTCGGCTGGTGGCGGCCGGCGCTCACTTCTTCGCCACCAACCCCGATCCGTCCGGCCCGGGCGAGGGCGGGCTGGTGCCGGCCTGCGGCGCGATGGCGGCGCTGATCGAGAAGGCCACCGGCGTCAGCCCATTCTTTGTCGGTAAGCCCAACCCGTTGATGATGCGGATGGCGCTGAACTACCTGGACGTACACTCGGAGGACACGATCATGGTCGGCGACCGCATGGACACCGACATCATCGGCGGCGTGCAGGCCGGCCTGGGAACCATCCTGGTCCTGAGCGGTGTCACCAAGCGCGAGGATGTGGCGCGCTTTCCCTATCAGCCGACGCAGATTGTGGAGTCGGTGGCCGAGATCGAGCCGTAGCGCCGGATGTCCCGGATGAGGCCGGCTTCGCTTTCCCCTATTTCGGGAGGGTGGACGTTTCTGCCGGAGTTGTCTTTTTGGACTGGCGACGCAGTTTGGACGTCGCCGGAGGGGTCGCGGCCGGCGGTTGCAACGCCGCGCTGCCCTCGCTGCCGTTCTCCGCTTCCAGTTCGATGATCTTCTGCGCCACCTGCTCGATGGCCACCCGCTGTTTGCGGTAGAGGTCCGACTCGCTCATGGCCAGCCGGCTGGCGATCTCGCGCACCGGTTTTCCCTGGATGAACTTCAGTTCGAGGATGTTGTAGAGCAGCCATTCCGAGGCGGTCATCTGGCGCTGCCCCTCGGGACGCATGTCCTCGATGGCTTGCGCCAACACGGAGCGCAGGCCCTTGGTGGGGTTGCCGCCTTCCTGCTCGGCGGCGCGGTTGACGACCTGCAGGCGCATGAGCGGGCTGTCGGTCAGCTTTGGTCCGCCCCAGTAGTGGCTGAGAGCGTCCTTGACCAGCTTGCTGAACTCCGGCTGGTAGATGATCGAATCGGACTCGGGCGGCTGGTCCAGCGGCGAGGCGCCGACGTAGGGGACGACGCTGCGCCAGCGCTGCACCCGCTCGATGTCCGGCATGATCTCCATGACGGCCATGAAGACGCCCTGTTGCAGCAGCCGGTCCTCCAGCGCGGTCTCGGCGCGCTGCACCAGCTCGGCGACCACCGGCTCTTCGCTCTCGTCGGGGCCTTCTTCGCCGGGGCGGCCGACAACCCCCAGCAACCCAAGCGCGTTTTCCTTGCCCCGGGTGCGCAGCGGCCAGGCCCAGTAGCCGTTATGGCGGACGCTGACCGGTGCATCGTCTTCGTCGCTGTTGCGTTTGGTCGCTTCCAGCAGTATCGGCCGCCAATCGTGCTGGCGCAGCTCGTAGATCATCTCGTTGGGACCCGCGGCCGCTTCGACGAGGATCTCCGTTCCGGCGACGACGGCCACGAACCCGCCGGGCACGCGCAGGTAGTCGCACAGCGCAACGAGCGCGTTCTCCAGGTATTGGCGCAGGTCGCTGGAGGTCAGCAGCCGCCGGTCCAGCTCGCGGATCGCCATCAACTCCTGCTGGTCGCTACTGTAGATCAGCTTGTCAACGGTCGGCTTGACCAGCTCGATGAGCAACTGCAGGAGGACGATCAAGGCCACCACGGTCAGCAGCACGAAGGACTCGCGCGGCAGTCCAAGAATGCTCTCGACCTTGGGGACCGTCAGCAACGCGCCGACGACCAGAATGCCCAGCAGCGGGCCGCGGATCAGAAATACTACCAGGCTGCGTTTGACCACCCGGTCGGGGCTGAGCACGCCGTAGTAGGCGATGCTGTAGGTCATCACCACCAGCATCACTGCGACGCCGATATTGCCGATCAGCGTCAGCAGCGAGACGAAGGTGCGCGACGGATCGACGGTGAACCCGGAAAGGATCAGATAGGGGAAGACGCCGAGGCCGGGAGCCAGAAAAGCGACGATCAGATAGGTGACGCGGCGCCGCGAGGCCGGAGTCAGACAGCGTTGCCGGACGCGGTAGGTGTTGTAGAGGCCATAGCCGGACGCCAGGAAGAAGTAGACGACAAAGACGGGAAAGAGCGGTCCGGGCTCAAGATAGTAGAGGTTCTGGCCGCCGCCGCCGCTGCGAACGATGAGGTTGGTGAACAGGGCCAGCAGGCTGATGACCGCGCTGACGCCGTAGCTCAGGTTGACGAGACGGGTACGCCGGCGCGAGATGGCATTGGTCGTTTGCAGCAGTGCGTCGGAGAGATCGAAATAGGCGGCGGGCACGAAGGGAATGCCCAGCCACTGCAGGCGCAGCCACAGGTCAGCCTGTTCCGGCGCCACCAGGTAGAGCAGTACGTCCCCGGTGTAGACGATCAGCACGCAGGCCAGCAGCGCTGCAAAGGCCCGTCCCACCCGGCTGCCCACGTTGTAGGCCAGCACATACGCCAGCAACGAAAACGCGACGATCGCGACCGCTGCCGACAGTATGAGGTTGGACAGGTCGAGAACTGCTGACCACGGGGGAAGCTCAATACCGAACATGGTTCATGGGGGTGGGGCAAGGGAAAGAAAGCACGCAGGGAAACAGGTACACAAGGAAACAGGGGAAAGTAGGGAAACAGGGTGACAAGGTGGGTGGGTGGCCCCAACGACGCATTATCGCGCCTGTGTAGCTGTCCACTCGCCCGCGTACCTACTTGTCTACTTGTCTACTTACCTACCTGTCTACCTTCCGATCTGCCCATTCCTCTATCTGCAATCTGCCATCTGCCATCCGCCGTTCAACGCAGGTCGCGGCCGAAGAAGAGGGCCACGCTGCCTGTTCTGTAATAGCGGTCGTGAAAGCCGCAGAAGGCGAATCCGTGACGCTGGAAGAATCGCACCGACGGGTCGTTCTGGGTGGGTACGGGCGCCATCAGGCGTTGCAGCTGGTGCTCGCTGCTCCACTGGATCGCAGCCCGCAGCAGCGTGCTGCCGATGCCCTGTCTGCGTCTGTGCCGGTCGATGACCAGATGCCATATCCAGCCGGTCTGCATGTCCGGTTCCGGTCCGATATCAACGTAACCGACGACGCCGTCGCCCGCCCAGTCCTCGGCGACCATGATGCAGTAGCCGCGCTGCCAGTGCAGCAGCAGGGCGTCGTCGGGCGACGGGTAGTCCAGGCGCAGCTCGCGCGGCAAACTGGCCGACCGCAGGTGTGCGGCTACCTGGTCGCGGCTCTCGCGCAGGTCAAGCTGCCAGACCCGGCGGGTCTCGGAGGAAGCGTCAAGTTGCAGGCAGTGCGGGATGTCGTTGGGCGTGGCGAAGCGAATCTGCATGGCGAAAGGATTGTAGCACCGTGAAAATGAATTGGCAATTGAAAGGCAGGAAAATGCGGTAGTATGTGTCTGGCGCGAAGTCTCCAGCTATCGTCATCCTGAGATCTGCGTTCATAAGGCGCCGCGGCGCCTTATGAATCTCAGGATGACAAATGAGGCCAGCTCCTCTGTGGGCTCATCTAGTTCGCAGTCAGCATCGGCAGTTGCCCGAAGTCGTCGGGGCTGAGGCTGTCGAAAGCGGACGCCGGCACGTTCTGCGGCGTGAACGCGCTCAGGCCCGCCTCCTGGCTGACCGGAAAGTCGGCCGGATAGGCGACGTCGATGATGCGCGTGTGCGTGGTGCTGTCGGCCGGCGCGCCGCCGAAACGCCATTGCTCGGCGACCGGGTTGACGTCACGCACGCGCCAGACGCCGCTGGCCGGGAAGCCTTCCTGGCCCAGCACCACGCCCAGATATTGCCAGGCGTCCGGAGTCAGATCTTCGACAGATTGGCCCAGCGCATCGGCCAGGGCGGTCTTCGGTACGCGGATGGTGATGCGCCGCTGGCCATCATCGCTGACGAACGTCAGCGAAGAGGCGTCGCCGGCCTGTTGCGGGCTGGCCTGGCCTTCGCCCGGCGGCGTGAAGAGTCCCGGCGTCCAGCCCTCCGCCCATAGCGCCACGTCCCAGCCCTGGCCGTCCACCAGCGATGCGTTGCGGCCGGGCAGCAACTTGCGCTCGCCGCCGTCCTGCGCATCGATGTAGACGTCCAGCGTGTGGATGCCCATGCCGTTGGGCGCGCCCCAGCCGTTGTTGAGCGGCCCTGCGAAGTCGAAGCGGAAGATCATGTTGGTGTCGTCTTCCGAGACGCCGAACGCGGTCAGGTCGTAGGTCTTCGCGCCGAAAACACTGTCGGTCGGGTAGGTGTAGGAGCCGGGGCCATGGTCGTCCCCTTCAGGATCGGCGATCGCCAGGATGGGCCGGCTCAGGCCGACGTCGGGAACGATCAACTCGGCTGGACCGCTGCCGGGGACCGACTGGATTTCGCGCTGCTCGCCCTCGCTGATGACCGCCCGCACGGACAACTTGTCGCCGGCATTGGGCTTGCCTACCAGGGCGTAGGGCAGCGCCAGTTCCAGCGTCGATCCCGACACTGCCGCTGGCAGGACGGCTTCTACCGACTGGTAGGCGCCGTCCTCGTCCACCGTGTAGAAGGTAGCCGTTGCCTCGCCGTCCCGGATGGCGACCTCGGCCAGCGCGTTGGCGCCGAAGCCCAGCAGCGTCGCGTCGGTCTCGTTCAGCAGTGAGACGCGGCTGAACGGCTGCTCGCTGCCGCCGCCCGGCTTCGCCAGATAGAAGCCGACGCGCGTCTCGGAGCCGACGTCCTCCCAGGCGCGGCGGGCGTCCATGCGCAGGAAGATGCTGTCCGCGCCGAAGCCGTACCAAAGCTGGCTGGCGACCTGGTTGGGGTTGGCCTGCACGCCGCCCTCTTCGGTGTAGTAGCCGGCCGCGTCCCACTCATCGCCGCCCGCAACGCCGTCGACCGTCGGCGAGATGGTGCCGGTGGCGCCGGCGGCCGGCGGCTGGGCGATCTGCGGGATCACTGGCACCTTGAGGAAGGTGGGCGCGGGGTCGCCGATGATCTCGTATACCCGGGCCAGAGTAGCGCGGAACTGGGCGTCGAAGCTGCCGTCGTCGCCGCTGTTCTGGTCGGCGCCGTACCACCAGAACCAGTCGCTGCCCTCGGCGGTGTAGACCTGTTCCATGGCCGCGGCCAGCGTCTCCGGATCGAGGCGGTTTTTGCGCGCTTCCACGTAACGGCGCACCTCGCCCAGATAGTCCCAGGCGCGGTTTTCCTCCGGTTCGCCGATCCAGGTCAGGTAATCCGGGCTGACCCAGCTCCCGGCCCACAGCGAGTCCAGCTTCGGCTGGTCGGGGAACCGGGCAATGTATTCGCTGGGGGTGATGGTCTGGATCGTGCCGGCCGCCTGTTCCTCTTCCAGCAGCCGGTACAGCTCGTTGAGGAACTCCTTGCCATCGTTGTCGTAGTTCTCCCAGGCGTTCTCGCCGTCGAGGATGACGCTGACCAGGTGCGGCCCCTGGCTCGGTCCGAGACCGGCCTGAGCTTGCTGGTCAAGCTGCGCGCGGATGGCCAGCAGCCGATCGACGAAATCGCGCGCAGCCTCTTTCCCTGGCGTTCCGCTGTAGGTGAAGCCGACCTTGTCGCTCAACACCTTGTCGCGGAAGACGGTGTAGACCTGGTTGTTGGGCGTGCTGGCGATGTAGGGGCGGTACAGGGCGTCGGCGTCCTGGACGGTTTCCTCGGCATTGCGGGCAAAGCCGGCCTGCCCCAGGCTCCTGGCCAGCACTTCCTCGTCGGTGGCGATCCACTGGATGCCGGCGTTGCCGATCATGTTGACCACCTGCTGCGCGACCGATCCCTCAGCCGGCCACATGCCGCTGGGTGGCTGGCCAAACGTGTCGCTGTAATACTGCACGCCGCGGTTGACCTGCTCGATGGCGTCCAGCGGGTAGCTGAAGCGCTGCGGCAGCTCGATGTCGGGCACCGCAACCTTGGCCAGATCGGTGTCGAAGAGCAGCGGCAGGATGGGGTGGTAGAACGGCGTGGTGGTGATCTCGATGCGTCCCTCGTCTTGCAGACGCTTGTGCAGCGGGATGACCTCGGCCACCAGGCGGGCGTGCTCGGCCAGCACCGTCCTCTTGTCCTCCTCGCTGAAGTCGCGGCCTTTGACGACGAGGTCGGACAACGGCTGCTCGGCCAGCCAGTCCGGGTCGGTCCAGGCCAGGTTGAAGAGCACCTGCAGGTCGAGCCAGGTCTGTGTGTCCCATGAGTCGCGGTTGGCGCGGTCGTCGGCGATCTCCTGGTAGCGGGGGAAGCGGGCGATGATCTTCGAGTTGGCGTCGAAGAAGCGGCTCTCGATGAACTGCTTCTGCTCGTCGGTCAGCTCGCCAGCCGGTATCTCGGTGTAGACCTGGTAGAGGTCCCTGGCGCCGCCTTGCAGATCCTGAAGCTGGCGCAGCAGCGACGGCGTAAGGTTGAAGGTCGCCTTGACGTCGGGATACTGCTCCAGGATCGCCGCCATATCGACATAATCTTTGGCTGCGTGCAGCCGCACCCAGGGCTTCTCGTAGACGCCCGTGTCGGGGTCCTGAAAGTAGACCGGCTGGTGCTGATGCCACATCAGGTTGAGGTAGAGCGGTCCGGCAACCGCGACCGGCGTTTCAGTGGCAGCCTCGGTTGCGGTGGGCTGGGGTGTGGCGGATGCCACCGGCGGCGCGGTCGCTTCGGGCGCCGCGGACGTCACGGTCGGCTCGACGGTCGGCGCCGGCTCAGGTTGGCTGCACGCGCCTGCCATGACCAGCGTTGCAAGGAGAATCAGCAGCAGCGTTCGGCGAGTTGTCATCGTGCCTCCGTGAGAAGGAATGGGTGGGTCGGGGGGACTTCGTGAGATTGCGGTCGCGAAGTGGAACCGTGCTGGACGGTTGCTCACGTTTTCCGGTGTTCGCTTCGGCCCGGAACCATGCGCTCATTGCGCACGGGATCGCCGTGCGGCAACTCACATGCCGCGCCATTGTAGCATCACGATGCGTTTTCAGCCAGACCTTTTACGTTGCGCAACCGGCACGACGAGAACGCATTCGTTTTTGTTTGACAATTCACAGTGTGGCCGCTATAATGCCCACCAAGTTAACACCTACCTATTCAGCTCCGTGCAGTTCCGGTCCCGCGTGCATGGGGTTCGATCCAGGAGTACCTTGTCCCTTTCAGAGCACTGTTGGCGCTCAGGGCATCCCCTCGGGCGGCATCACCTCGTCTTTTACTCTCAGGAAATTGTGATTACACTGGCAATGCCGGTTGATCCTGCTCTTTTGGGCAGCGCTGGACTCTTGCAGTCCGGCAGAACACTATTACGGTTCTAAGGAGGAGAACTATGAACCGACGAAGTTTGTTTGTGTTTATGTCCTTGCTGGTGGTCATGTCGATGCTGCTGGCAGCATGCGGTGGCGGCGCTGAGCCGACTGCCGCACCGGTCGATACTGCCGCCACCGACGCCGCCAACGCGGCCGCTGCGGCGGCCGACACTGCGGCTACCGAAGCAGCCGCTGCCGCGGCCGCCGTGGATACTGCAGCAACTGAAGCTGCCGCCGCCGCTGCAGATGCAGCCGCTGAGGTTGACACTGCCGCCACCGAGGCCGCTGACGCCGCTGCAACTGCAGAAGCGGAAGCTGCTGCCGCCGCTGAAGCGGTTGCCACCGAGGCCCCGACCGAGGAACCCTTCGTCAGCACCTGCGAAGCAGGCTCGCCCTCGCTTCTGATCTGGGCTGACGACCAGCGGTCGGCTTCCCTGATCGAACTTAAGGACCAGGTGGAGGCCGAGACCGGCGTCTGCCTGGATGTCCAGGAAATTCCCTTCGGCGATATCCGCACCAAGATCAGCCTGGCCGGCCCGGCCGGCGAAGGCCCCGACATCTTCGTGGGCGCGCACGACTGGCTGGGTGAGCTGTATGCCAACGGCGTCGTTGCACCCGTAGACCTGGGCGCCAAGGCGGCGGATTTCGATCCGGTTGCTCTCCAGGCGTTTACCTATGAAGGACAACTGTACGGCATGCCCAACGCGGTCGAGAACGTTGCCTTCATCTGCAACCCGGACCTGATCGACGCGGCGCCGACGTCGTATGACGAAGTGCGTGCCATGTCGGAAGCGGCAGCAGAAGCGGGCGAGTTGACCCAGTTCTTTGCCCAGTTGCGCGAGGATGCCTATCACCAGGAGCCGATTCAGACCGCTTTCGGCGGCTACATCTTCGGCCAGAACGACGACGGCACCTACGATGCCTGTGACGTGGGTCTTGATAGCCAGGGTGCAATTGACTATCTCACCTGGGTCGACGGCATGGTCAAGGATGGACTCTTGAGCGCGGATATCGACTGGGAAACCGCCCACGTGCTCTTCGAGACCGGCCAGGCTGCCTGCATCATCACCGGACCGTGGGCGCTGGATCGCTTCAACTCGGCCGGCGTGAACTACGAATTCTACCCCTTCCCCAGCCAGCCGGGTCATGAGGCATCGCCGTTTGTCGGTGTCCAGGGCTTCTTCATCAACTCGTTCAGCGACAACAAGGTGCTGGCGCAAACCTTCCTGACCGACTACGTGGCCACCGAGCCGGTGATGGAAGCCTTCTACGAGTCTGGCAATCGACCGCCGGCCTTCCTGCCGGCGCGCGCTGCCATGGACGAGGATGCGCAGGCCTTTGCTGAGGCCGGCGTCAACGCTCACCCAATGCCCGCAATTCCGGCCATGAACGCCGTCTGGGATGCGTGGGGCAACGCTGTGAAGACTGTGTTCCTGCAGTCGGCAGCGCCTGAACAGGCCGCCGCAGACGCAGCAGCAACGGTCCGCGAAGCCGCAGCTTGCCAATAAGGAGTAAACCATGGCTGTCCAGACAGCCGGGGAAACGGGAGGCCGCAAGGCCTCCCGTTTTTCCGAAGAAGGCTCAACGCTTGGTCTGATTCTGAAGTATGTCTTCCTGGCCATTGTCGTCGGGTTTCTGACGTTCAGCGGCTGGCAGCTTCTTCAGGACGGTTCCTATCCGTTCGCGGCGACGTTTTTCATCACCGCGTTGTTCATCACCCTGGTCTACATCCGGCGCACTACCGTGCCTCTGCGCTGGATCGCACCGGGCCTGATCTTCCTGATCCTCTTCCAGCTTTACCCGGTTGTCTTCACCGTCTACACGGCCTTTACCAACTATTCGACCGGTCGCAACGTCGAGAAGGCCGTTGCTATCAGATCTATCGAGAATCAAACCTACGTTCCGGAGGGTGCGCCGACCTTCAACTGGACGCCCTTGCAGGCTGACGACGGCACGGCCGCGATCTGGGTCGTCAACCCGGCCACGAACGAAGCTTTTCTGGCCGTTCCTGAGCAGGACTGGGTGCCTGCCTCCGATATCGAGGGCCTGGTGCTTGATTCGGCCGGCCTTCCTACCACCATCCCCGGCTACACGGTGCAGGCGAACAATCAACGGTTCCTGTTCGTGTCTGCCAACCAGGGTATCACCTTTGGCACCGAAGAGCAGGGCGCTCAGGTGACCAGCAGCACCGAAGCCAAAGAGACCAGGCAGAAGTACGTCTACGACGAGGCGCAGGACGCCATGATCGATGTGGCGACGGGGGTTGCCTATGTCAACCAGGAGGGCATCTTCACGTCGGCCGATGGACAGATCGTCACGCCTGGCTTTCCGGTCAACGTTGGCTTCGAGAACTTCACCAAGATCCTGACAGACCCCGCCTTTCGCGGGCCGTTCTTCCAGATCTTCATATGGACGTTCGTCTGGGCTTTCCTGAGCGTGTTGGAAACCTTCGTTCTGGGCATGTTCCTGGCCCTCACCATGAACAGCCCCAACCTCCCCATGCAGCGTCTCCTGCGGGTGTTGCTGATTCTGCCTTACGCCATCCCGCCGTTCATCACCGTCAAGGTCTGGGTGGGCCTGCTCAATCCAGTTCTGGGGATGATCGGCAGCCAGTGGAACCCCGGATGGTTCACCAATCCGTTCTGGGCCAAGGTCGGCATCCTGTTGGTCAATCTCTGGCTCGGCTACCCTTACATGTTCCTGATCATCCTGGGCGCGCTGCAAAGCATTCCCCAGGACATGTACGAGGCCGCCAAGGTGGACGGCGCCGGGCCGCTTTATCAGTTCCGCCGGCTAACCCTGCCGTTGCTGCTGGTCTCGATCGGACCGCTGTTGATCGGCTCCTTCGCCTTCAACTTCAACAACTTCGCCATCATCGACCTGTACAACCAGGGCGGTCCACCGATACCTGGCGGCGGCGTGGCGGGCTTCACCGACATCCTGATCAGCTACACCTACAAGATCGCATTCGGCGGCACACGTGGCAACGACTACGGACTGGCAGCGGCGATCTCGATCATCATCTTCATCATCGTGGGCGCGGTGACGGTCTTCAACTTCCGCTACACCGGCCAATTGGAGGAGGTATCTGAGAATGTCTAGCACACCCGTCATCCCCAGTGGTTCCTCCAGGAAGTCGTCCAACATGACGATGAAGTCGCGGCGGCGTCTGGATACGACATGGCGCCTGCTGGTGGCGCTGGTCTTCATCATCTACGCGCTGTTCCCCATCGTCTACGTGATTGGGACGTCGCTCAATCCCAGCGGCAGCCTGCAGACCTCGCAGATCTTCCCGGCCAATCCGAGCCTGGCAAACTATCAGAAGCTGCTGACCAGCCAGCAGAACCCGTTCCTGCGCTGGATGCTCAACTCGTTGATCGTGTCCACCACCACGGCGATCATCACCGTGGCGCTGTGTGCGGTTGCAGCCTATTCCTTCTCGCGCTTTCGCTTCCGCAGCCGCAAGCGGCTTTTGCAGGGCTTGCTGCTCTCTCAGGTGTTCCCCAACGTGCTGGCCATGGTGGCGCTCTACCTGATCCTGCAGCAGATCGGGCGCTACTATCCGATGTTCGGGCTCAACACCCTGGGCGGTTTGATCCTGATCTATCTGGGCGGCGCGATCGGCTTCAACACCTGGTTGATGAAGGGTTTCTTCGACACCGTGCCGCGCGACCTGGATGAGTCGGCCATGCTGGACGGCGCGTCGGCGTGGCAGACCTTCTGGACCATCATTCTGCCGCTGGTGCGGCCGGTGCTGGCCGTGATCTTCATGCTCAGCTTCATCGGCACCTATGGTGACTACCTGCTGGCCAAGGTCATGCTGTCCAACACGGAGAAGTACACCGTGGCGGTGGGCTTGAGCCTGTTCATCGGCCAGCAGTTCGGCCAGCGCTGGGGCGAGTTCGCCGCCGGCGCGATCATCGCCGCTATCCCGACCCTGATTCTGTTCTACATCTCGCAGAGCCAGCTTCAGGGCGGCCTGACGTCGGGCGCGATCAAGGGATAGCCAGAACCCTTTCGACATCACAAGAGCCAGGTTCGCCTGGCTCTTGTTGATTCACACGGCTGCCTGCCCAGGAATGCCGGTGTCCCATGCGCAATGCTGACGTCACCGCGGCGTTTCTCGGTCGCGAGGCCGCACGGAAGACGAGCAAACGCGTTTTGGACCAGCCCTCTTGAACAAACCCGATTGAGAGACATCTATGGAAGCACTACCCATTTCCGACGGAAGCGGCTATCTCGACCGTTATGCGGACTTCGCCTCGCAGTTCGCCGGACATCGCACGGTGGATGTCTGGTGTCCGCCCGGCTACGACGATGACGGCAACGCCCGCTATCCGGTGCTCTACATGCACGACGGCCAGAACATCTTCGATCCCGCGTTGGCATACGGCGGTGTCGACTGGGGAATCGACGAGGCAGTGACGCGGCTGATGCGCGAGGCGGGACATCCCGGCGTCATCGTCGTCGGCGTCTGGAACAGCGCGCAGCGCTGGCAGGACTTCATGCCACAGAAGTCTCTGGAGTCCACCGCGGGCCAGGCAATTCTGCCCCACTTTGTCGAGGCCGCCGGCGGCATGCCGGTGTCGAATCACTACCTGGCGTTCCTTGTAAATGAGGTCAAGCCGTTGATCGACGCGTCCTATCGCACCCGCAGCGGCCGGGTGGATACGCTGGTTATGGGATCGAGCATGGGTGGATTGGTTTCGCTCTACGCAGTTGAGGAATACCCCCACATCTTTGGCGGAGCGGGCTGTCTTTCCACCCACTGGCCAGCCGGCGGCGATCCGCTGGTGGACTACCTGGCAGAGCACCTGCCCCCGCCTGGCGCACACCGGCTCTATTTCGACTACGGCACGGAGAACCTCGATGCGCAGTATGAGC
Organism: Caldilineales bacterium; assembly: GCA_041391245.1. GTDB lineage: Bacteria > Chloroflexota > Anaerolineae > JAAEKA01 > JAAEKA01 > JACKBK01. The sequence goes on along the minus strand of JAWKOJ010000024.1, from coordinate 14,958 downwards.
CGTTTCAGCAGCGCATGGACGAGCGTCTGCAGGCTGCCGGATTTCAGCGCGGCGTGGATTGGCTGACGCTCAAGTTCGAAGGTGCAGACCACAACGAACGGTCGTGGCGCGAGCGCGTCGATATTCCGTTGCGGTTCCTGCTGGGAGCGAGCTGATCGCCTACTGCTTTTCGTACGTCACGCCGTCCGCCGCTGGCGGGGTAGTCTTGCCGATGACGCCGGCCAGGACGACCATGGTCAGCACGTAGGGCAACATACCGATGAACTGGTAGGGGATGCCGGTCTCCAGAATCTGCAGCTTGATCTGCAAGGCGTCGGCGAAGCCGAAGAGCAGCGCCCCGAAGAACGCGCCGATGGGGTTCCAGTTGCCGAAGATCATCGCCGCCAGCGCGATGAACCCCTTGCCGCCGGTCATCAGGTCGTCGAAGCTGCCCACCGTCTCCAGGCTGAACCAGGCGCCGGCCAGCCCGGCAATCGCGCCGCCCGCGATCACTGCCAGGTAGCGCACCCGAATGACGTTGATGCCCAGGGTGTCGGCGGCGCGCGGGTGCTCGCCTACCGCGCGATGCCGCAGCCCCCACTTGGTGCGGAACAGGTAGATCTGCACCACAAACACAAGAATCAAAATCGTGTAGACGATGGGCTGGTGGCGGAACAACACCGGACCCAGCACCGGCACATCGGCCAGCCCGGGGATCTGGATCGGCGAGTAGACGCTGGGCGCCCCGAACGGGTTGTCCAGCAGAAAGCTGCGCCGCGTGAAGCCGGTGATGCCAACCGCCAGAATATTGATCACAGTACCGCTGATGATCTGGTCCACCTTGAACGAGATCGACAGGACCGCGTGCAGCGCCGCCATCAGCATGCCTGCCAGGATGGCCACCGCCAGGCCGGCGGTCGAGTTTTGCAGATAGAGCGACGCAGTGAAGCCGATGCCGGCGCCCACCAGCATCATCCCTTCGATACCGATGTTGACCACGCCGGCGCGCTCGCACAGGATGCCTGCCAGCGCGCCCAGCGCAATGGGCGTCGCCAGGCGAATGCCGTCGGCCAGCATGCTTACGACGTCGGTGCGCTTGCCCGAGGCCGCGTAGATCAGCACGGCCACCAGCAGCAGTCCGAAGACCAGCAACAGCACCAGGTTCTCGTAGCGCTTGGCCACCTGCGGTGCCAGGATGAAGGGTGTCACGCCGGTGATGATCAGAAGAATACCGACCAGCAGCACGCTGTTGCGGCTGGGCACGGGTACACCTTGCTTCAACGCCGTCTGCACCGTCTCTGGCAGCCGCTCCATGATCGACGCCTCGATCTGGCCGAAGCGAAAGCGCGAGGCCACGTCCGGCTCGATGGCCGTCATGGCAACGTAGATCATGAGCACACCGAAGATGATGTAGGCGACGCCGAACCAGCGCGACCGGGTCATGAACTTCCTGGGCATCGCGGCAGTTGCGGTTGTTGTTGCGGTTGTCATAGAATCTCCTCCGGTGCGCCTAGCTGCCCCAGCCGCGAGTCACGCTAACCTGTTTGACACCTACCACCCGCAGGCGGTAGATAAAGCGGACGATCTGCGGCGCAGCCACGAACAGGATGACAAACGCCTGAACGATGTCGATCAGGTCGCGGCTGATGCCGGCCCGCACCTGCATCAATCCGGCGCCGTTGCGCAGCCCGCCCCACAAGAAGGCCGCCGGCAGAATGGCGAACGGATTGGACTTGGCCAGCAGCGCCACGGCAATGGAGTCGAAACCGGAGCCGGACGTGAAGGCTGCCGGCAGGTAGCCGTTGAGACCGATCACCTCGCCGCCGCCCGCCAGACCCGACAGTACGCCGCCGATGGTCATGGCGAGGATGATGTTGCGACCGACCTTCATGCCGGCATAGCGGGACGCGCCGTGGCTGGCGCCCACCGTGCGCATCTGAAAGCCCCAGGTCGTCTTGTACATCACCCACCAGATGACAAACACCGAGGCGATCGCGATCCAGAAGCCGAAGTGCAGCCGGCTGTCCGAGACCCAGATCGGCAGCGTTGCGCTTTCGGCAACGTACGGTGTTCGGTCCAGGCTGGCCGTCGGGTCGCGGAAGACGTTCTTGACCAGATAGTCCACCGTCTTGACCGCGATGTAGTTCATCATGATAGTGTTGATGACTTCATGGGCGCCGAAGCGGGCCTTGAGAAAGCCGGGAATTGCGCCCCAGATACCGCCGCCAATCACCGCAGCGGCCAGAGTCAGCGGCAGGTGGATCACCAGCGGCAGGCCATCGAAGGAGGAGCCTACCACCGCGGCCGCCATCGCGCCGGCGTAGAACTGGCCCTCCGCGCCGATGTTGAACAGTCCGGTCATGAAGCCGACGGCCACCGCCAGACCCATCAGAACGAAGGGCGTCATCGCCACCAGCGTCTCGGCGAAGCGCGCCTTGTCGCCGATCATCCCCTCGTACAACCCCTGATAGGCAGCGATTGGGTCCGATCCGGTGACCAGGATCAAGAAGTAGCCGATGATCAGCGCCGTGTTGACGGCCAGGAAGATGGTGATGATGTCGCCAACGCTGCCGACCAGTGTGGGCCTGCTGCGCGAGACCAGCCAGAAGTAGGCGACGCCGACCAGCGCACTGATCGCCCAGACAGCCAGCCAGTTCATTGGCACTTGCAGCCCGGTGAAGACCGGCAACGCCAGCCACGAGGCGAAGCGCGCCCCGAACCACAGCAAGGAGAAGACCAGATCGCCTGGCGGCCACGGAGTGAACTTCTCCAGCGCCGGGATCATGAACATGATGCCGGAAATCACGGGGAGAGCGAGAAACGCCACGAACCAGAGCCAGCGCGGCCCTCGTTTGATCTCCGCGGGATCCCGGCTGACCAGATCGCCAAAGGCAGCGATCCAGATCGCCCAGAAGATAAGTCCTGCTAGAAATAGTATGATCTGACTTGCGGGCATTGGCGGTCTCCGTGTTCCCGAAGTTCAACTCTTCGAAACAGCCGAACTTCTGATCGAACTTGTCATTACCGTCCCGAAGTTAAACTTCTTTGGTGAAGTTGAACGTCTTGCCTCTCATGGCGAGTCGTCGCGATTGAGATGTTCGACCTTGACGAAAACGTCGAACGTCTATTGGTCGCTCTTGACACCGGCCATCAACAGACCCAGGGTGGCGCGTTCGGCAGTCTTCGCATCCAGCGTCTCCATGATCTGGCCGTGATACATGACCGCGATACGGTCCGACAGACTCATGACCTCGTCCAGCTCCGCCGAGACCAGCAGCACTGCCACACCCTGATCGCGCTGCTCGATAATCCGCTGATGGATGAACTCGATGGAGCCCACATCGACGCCGCGCGTCGGCTGCGATGCAATCAGCAGCTTGATGGGCCGGGACAGCTCGCGCGCCACCACCAGCTTCTGCTGGTTGCCTCCGGAGAGGCTGCCGCCCGACGTGTAGATGCTGGGCGTGCGGATGTCGAACTCCGCGACAAGGCTCTTCGCTCTGTCGGAGATAGCTTTTTCCTGAAGGACCACGCCGCGGGCGAAGGGCGGCTGGTAGTAGGTCACCAGCGCCAGGTTGTCGGCCACGGAGTAGGAGGGAACCATGCCAAACTCGTGACGATCCTCCGGAATGTGCGCCACACCCTGTTCTGTGACCATGCGCGGCGGCGCGCTGGTCACGTCCTGGCCGCCGATCAGCACCTGGCCTGAGAGGGCGGGACGCAGCCCGGTCAGCACCTCTACCAGTTCCGTCTGGCCGTTGCCGTGCACGCCGGCAATCCCCAGCACCTCGCCCTCCTCAACCGTCAGGTTGACGCCGCGCAGCACAAGCTGTTCCCGCTCATCCAGCGCGTGCAGGTCGCGCACCTCCAGCACCGGCTTGCCGGGCCGGGCCTCGTCCTTGGAAACGCGCAGAATCACCTCGCGGCCAACCATCATCGCCGCCAGCGAGGCCTCGGTCGAGTCGGCCGGCCTCGTCGTGCCCACCAGCTTGCCGTTGCGCAACACGGTGATCTGATCGGCGATGGCAAACACTTCCTTGAGCTTGTGGGTGATGAAGATGATCGATTTTCCCTCGGCCACCAGCGAACGCATGGCGCGGAACAGGTCATCGATTTCCTGCGGCGTCAGCACAGCGGTCGGCTCGTCGAGGATCAGGATGTCGGCGTGGCGATACAGTGCCTTGATGATCTCGACCCGCTGCTGGACGCCGACCGGCAGATCCGCCACCAGCGCGTCGGGATCGACGCTGATGCCGTACAGCCTGCAGAACTCGTCGATGCGCTTTCGGGCTTGCTTGGGATCGGTAAACACCCCAGCTCTGGTGATCTCCTGGCCCAACGTAATGTTCTCGGCCACGGTCATCACCGGGATCAGCATGAAATGCTGGTGCACCATGCCGATGCCGAGCGCGATCGCGTCGGAAGGACTTGTGATGGAAACTTCCTTGCCGTTCAGAAACGTCTTGCCCTCGTCTGGCGTGTACAGGCCGTAGAGGATGTTCATCAGGGTGCTTTTGCCCGCGCCGTTCTCGCCCAGCAGGGCGTGGATCTCACCTTTGCGGAGCTTGAAATCCACCTGGTCGTTGGCGAGCACACCGGGAAAACGCTTGGTGACGCCCTGCATCTCCAGGGCTAGTCCTTCCGTCGCGGTGTTCACTTGAGACTCTGGCATTGAGCGACCTCGATCGACTTGTGTCAACTGGCAGTGTAGGTCAAGAGGTAACAGTCAGTTCGGCTGTCCTGACAGTGCGGGAGAACTGCGGCGCATACAACCTTCGCCGCGTTCATCGCGTTGTCGTCTGTCCTGGTCGGGGGGTTGGGACGGATGCCGGCAGGATGCTGGTCTGCTGCGTTGAAGCTGCCGGCGCCAAATTGCGAGAACGGGGAGCGTCACTCGACGCTCCCCGTTCATGGGTGGTAAAGGTTACTGGAGCTGGTCGCCGGACACCGGATCGACGCCGGTATCCATCTCGCCGCTGGCCAGCATCTGGAAGACTTCCTGCAGCTTGGCCTGGATGTCAGCAGAGATCGCTGCTTCCGCATCGTGGAAGGCCGCCAGCCCAACGCCGTCGTTGGCAGCGTCGAACAGCGCCGTGCCGCTCTGGAAGGTTCCGGTGGCGGCCGTGGTGATTGCGTTGTAGACCGCGTTGTCGACGCGCTTCATGGCGCTGCTGATGATCTTGTCAGCGCCGTCGGTCGTGCCGCCGCCGAAGGTGGTGAAGTACTCGTCCTGGTCGACGCCGATCACCCAGACGCCGTCCTGGGCCGCGCCCAGAATGCCGCCTGAGCCCGTCGGGCCGCCGGCGCCGAAGATGACGTCCGCGCCCTCGGCGATCTGGCTCAACGCTGCCGTCTTGCCGCGCGCCGGATCGGTGAAGCTGTCGATGTAGACGCCGACCACGTCGCAGTCGCCGCAGACGTACCTGACGCCGTTCTCGTAGCCGTTGCGGAACTTCTTGACCGGCGGGATCTCCATGCCGGCCACGATGCCGACGGTCTTGCTCTCGCTGAGCAGACCGGCCAGCGCGCCGGCCAGGAAGCCGGCCTGATCCTCACGGAAGACCAACCCCTGCAGGTTCTCAGGATAGGTCTCGTAGGCGTTGTCCACGATGGCGAACTTGATGTCCGGGTACTTCTCGGCCATCTTCTGGGTCGTCTCGCCCATCATGAAGCCCACGGTCACGATCATATCGTAACCTTCCTGGGCGAACTGCTCGACGTTCTTCTCGTAGTCCGTCGGCTGGGCGGTCTCGATGAAGGAGGTGTCCAGGCCGTAGGCCTCGGCGGCCCGCTGCAAGCCCTCGTAGGCGTACTGGTTGAAGGTGCCGTCGTCCACCTTGCCCACGTCGGTCACCAGACCAACGCGGTAGGGTGCGCTGACGCCCTTCCAGTTCTGCAGGTCCACCACGCCGATCGCGGTGGCAGCCGTGCGAACGGGATCGAAGAAGCTATCGTCGGCCTCGGCCGCGCCTTCCCACTCGTAGATGTCGTAGACGGCTTTCAAACCATCTTCCGTGCCTACGATGTCAAGCATTGCCTGCTTGAACGCCTGGGCGACATCCGCCGGAACGTCGGGACCGGCGGTGATGGTGTCGTTAGGAATGTCGTCGGTCAGTGCGATGACCTTGGTCTTGTCCTTGATGTCAGGAAAGTCGGACTCGAGGCTGTTGCGCACGTCCACATAGGTGGCGGCGGCGTCAGCCCGGCCGTTGTAGACGGCCAGCGCGGCCGAGTTGTGGGAACCGGCGAAGAGGCTCTCGCCCAACGTGACGCCGTTTTCCTCCAGCAGGGCCGTCGGGTAGAGATAGCCCGAGGTGCTGGCCGGATCGGTGAAGGCGAAGCTCTTGCCGTTCAGATCAGCGATGGTCTCGATGCCGGAGTCGGCGCCCACGATGATCTGGCCGTTGTAGAACTGGCTGCCGAAGCGCACCGAGGTCAAGAGAAGCTCAGCGTCCGGGCACTTGTCCTTGGCGATGACGTAGCTCAGAGTCGCGAGCCAGACGATGTCCGCCTTGCCGGCGCACATGGCCTCGATGGCTGCCGCATAGCTGGTGGCCACCGACGAGTCGACGTAGATGCCGTGCTGCTCCAGCAGGGCATCCAGCTCACCTGCGCCCGCCATGATCTGCTCGGTCTCGCCTGAGGGGACGAAGACCTGGATCAGCGGGTTTTCGGCCGTGCCTTTGGCGGCGCCAGCCGGAGCGGCGGGCGGTTCAGTGGCTGCCGGGGCAGGTGGCTCGGTGGCTACTGCCGGTGCTTCGGTAGCGGCCGGCTGCTGAGGCGCAGCAGTTGGCTCGGGGGTGGCTTCCTCGCCTCCGCCGCAGGCCGCAAGCACCATTGAAAGGACCAGCAGCAGGGCCAACAAAGCGTAGAGTCGCTTGTGCATAGTAGGTTCTCCTCCTGAGAGATGGAAATGGTAACCGAACATTGTATTGGCTACGTTTTGGCGACTAGGGGGTTGAACGGATTTGGGCAGGCAGGGTAAGGATGTGGAGGTTGATGTGGTCCCTGTCGCTCTTTGCTGCGGCAAGACAACCCGGCTTGCAACAGCAACACCTGGGTAAAACGATCGCTGCGGTGCGACTACCTCCTTTTCAAATCGATTGGAGCAAAGCGCAGCAGAAAGCTGCACACAGCTGGTGAAAGCATCGCTGATTATAGCGCATGATTGGCCGGGAAGCAAGCTGTGAACCCATGCTTTGGCGCGTTTTGGTGTCGTGCGTCAAGCCGCTAGTCGTGCGTCTTCTGGATGGCCAGATACTCGCGAATGACTGCACCGATTCGTGATGGGGGCGGCTGGTAGGGAACCAGCTCGCGGCGGGCAGCTTGCTCAACTGCCGCTGCCAGGTCTGCCAGATCGCGGCACCACACCAGGTGCCCGGCCCTTTCCATGGCCTGCAGAATCTGGTCCTGATGGCGGTCGTAGCGATCCGGGTTGGAGACGCCGACCAGCGGCAGGCCGCGCTGCAGCACCTCGCTCACCGTGCCCAGGCCGCCATGAGTCACCACCACGTCTGCTGCTTCGTGATAGCCGTCAAGGCTGGGCGCGAAGCGAAACCAGCGAGCGTGCACCGGCTCAACCAACCCGTTGCCAATCTGGATCACCACATCCTCACCGGTCGCTGCCAGGTGATCGGCAGCCTCGACGAGCGCATCGAATTCAGTGGTGCCAACAGTGACGAAGATCATAGGGGTGGCGTGTGGCGGGTGGCAGATGGCAGATGGCAGATGGTCAGAAGGTCAGAGGCTACGAAATCCTGATGTGGAGTGATGGCTGCATCAAGACAGCGCGCGAAGCCACCCGTCAGCCACCTGCTATCAGCTATCAGCGGCGGCCTCGCGCTTCCCGGCTCATACCAACCGCCCTGCATAGACCGCGCGCGGATACAACTCCGTCAACTGCGGCCACTGGACAATGAAGAGGTCGGCCAGCCGGTAGACCATCCTGCCGCTGGCGCTCAGGCCGGTGACCCGTGACGCGCTCTCGACGTAGATCACCTTCGCGCCCAGCGCCTTGCCGATCACTGCCGCGGGCACGGCGATGGCCGGCCCGTTGGCCAGCACGGCGTCCGGCCGCACTCGCCGCATGATTGGCACAAGCTGCGCCAGGCTGCCGGCCGTTTGCCAGGCTGACACCGGCAGCGAGTCGGTTGCGCCGCCCACCTTGTTGCGTGGCCTTCCGATGCGCCAGACCGGCCCCGGCCTGCGGATCTTGCTCTCCGACAGCCGGTCCTCGGCCGCGATCAGATAGTGGTACTCGTAGCCCTCGCCCAGCTCGTCCAGCAACTGCAACATCTGGCGGGTATGACCACCCTCGCCCAGCACAACAAGAATGCGCATCGCACTCCTACTCTAACTCCTACTCCTACTCCTTCCTACTCTTCCTGCCGCCGGGGGATCTGCGTAGGAGTACGAGGACGAGCAGGAGTATGGGCAGGAAACGGAGCGTCCGCTAACGCCGCCGCGGCCGGGTGGCCGGCTGGGCGTCCTTCGCCGCCGCCGCTCCTGGCTCCGACCAGAGAAACTCAGTCCGGCCCAGCACGTCGGCCTGGTCGTCGCGGCCATCGGCACCGTCTCCGGCGAACGCCTCCGGCGCGTCGCCGTCCAGCAAACCATAGAGCCGCGCCACGCTGCGCCGTTGTTTCGACCAGGTGTAGCGCTCCACCGACAGCCGCGCGTTGTTGGCCAGACTCTCCGCCAGGAAGGGCCGTTTCAACACGCGCATCGTGGCCTCCGCCATCCGCGTCGCGTCGTCGGGTCGCACCAGCAGGCCATCGACGCCGTCGTGCAGCAGCTCCGGGATGCCGCCGACATCGGTGCTCACGATAACGGTGCCGCTGGCCGCTGCCTCCAGCAGAACTTGCGGCAGATTGTCAGCGAGCGCCGTGAACCAGAGGACGCTGGCCTCGCGCAGCAACTCGGCCCGCCGGCCTGCCGGCAGTTCAGGCCGATACGCGATCGAGTTGGCAATCTCCAGTTCGTCCGCTGCCCGGGCCACCACCTGCGCCAGCGGTCCCTGTCCGACCATCAACAGGCGCGCCTCAGGAACCAGCTTGCGCAGCGCTCCCAACGACCGCAGCGCCATCACGGGATTGGCGCTCTCGTCCAGGTCGCCGATCCACAGCACGAGCGGGGGCCATTCCGTCCGCGCCAGCACCGGGAAATGCTCCAGGCTGACGATGTTTGGCACAACGCTGGACTTCTGCCCAAAGCGTCCAACGATCTCTTTCAGGTAATCGGTGGTGACTGTCACCGCGTCCGCCCGATGCAGGAATGGGAGCACCTTGCGCCATGACCGACGCACGAACTCGCCGCTCTCTCCGCCGCAGAGGCTGATCACCACCGGGCGACGATACAGCCGGCCCGCCAGCATAGCCAACACGACTGGCAGCCAGAAGCCCCAGCCGCTGGCCGCAAAAACGTGCAGAAAGTCACTGCGGGGCGCGGCGCCTATTAACCGCCACATCACCAGGACGAGCTGCACCAGCGGCAGCAGGTGGATGCCAATCAGCGGCAGGCGGCGGACGGCGCGCACGTCGGTGTTGACCCGCCGCACCCAGGCGCCCTCGCCGTGCAGCAACTGGCAGAACTGCTCGACCTGGGCGCTCAACTCGCCCGCGCGCGGCGGAAACGGTCCGACCACGCAGACCCGCTTGCTCTGAAAATTCACGCCCTGTTCAGCCTTGGTCATCCTGGCCGGCATTGTACCATGGGGCTGTGGGCTGGCGCAATCCGCTTGGGACACTTGACAGTCACCGCGACGTATGCTATAAGCAATGTCGTGCGCTCGCTTGAACGATAGGCGCAAGCCAGATACTCATGAATACTCAGTCGTTTCTTTCCAGGAGGCCTCGCACCAGCTACCGGACGTAAGTCTGGCTAGAGGCGCGTGGGCCGAGTTTCGAGGACGAAAGCGGCTGCGAAGCTCTCCAGACGGAGGGCTTTTTTTGTTGCAGACTTTCAAGTCACAGACCGCTGTGGCCGGTTCCCGGACCGCTGTGGCCGGTCTCCGACCGAGCCACGAAGGCATGGTCGGAGACTGGCCACGGCAGCGGATGTTTCAGAAAGGATTGCCATGCTGCGAGCAGGCATCATCGGCGCAACCGGATATACAGGGATCGAGTTGGTCAGGCTGCTGCGCGCCCATCCCGCGGCGCAGATCGCCTGGCTGACCAGCGAAAGCTACGCCGGCCAGCGGCTGAGCGACGTGTTTCCCGTCCCGTGGGACGACCCGCTGCTGCCTTTGGACGATGCGCCGTTGGCCGGCGCGGACGTGGTGTTCCTCTGCCTGCCCCACGCCGCGTCCATGCCCGCGGTAGCCGCGGTGCGCGCTGCCGGCGTCAAGGCCATCGACTTGAGCGCCGACTTCCGCCTGCACGACGCGACCGCCTACGCGCGCTGGTACAACCATGCGCACAGCGAGCTGGCGCTGTTGGGCGAGGCAGTCTACGGCTTGCCCGAGCTGCACCGCGCTGAGATCGCCACTGCCAGCCTCGTCGCCAATCCCGGCTGCTACGCCACGAGCGTCATCCTTGGGCTGTGGCCGCTGGCGCGGGCCGGCTGGCTGGCAGGACCCGTTATCGCCGACAGCAAATCGGGCGTCAGCGGGGCGGGCCGTAAACCCAGCCTGACCACCAGCTTCGCCGAAGCCAACGAAAACCTGTCGCCCTACAACATTGGCTACGCCCATCGCCACATCGCGGAGATGGAGCAGGAGTTGCAGGGGGCGGGTGGCAAGGGGCAGGGGGCAGGGGGCAGGGGGCAGGGAGCGGCTGGCTGGCAGATGGTGTTTTCACCCCATTTGCTGCCGGTGACCCGCGGCATCCTGTCCACGATATACGTCAACCTGCCGGCGGGTGTGGACGAGGCCGCTGTGCGCAGCGCCTACGACGCGGCGTTCGCCGGCGAGCCGTTCGTCCACCTGCTGCCGGCCGGCCGGGTCGCCACCTTGCAACACGCCGTCCACACCAACCGCTGCGCCATCGGGCTGACGGTCGTGCCCGGCCAGGCGACCCTGATCATCACCAGCGCCATCGACAACCTGCTCAAGGGCGCATCGGGCCAGGCCGTGCAGAACATGAACCTGATGTTTGGGCTGATCGAATCGAGCGGGCTGCCGCAGTAGTGCGTGAAACGTGATGCGTAATGCGTAATACGTAACCGAAAAAGCGCTACCAGTCCGGTCAGGTCATGCAGTTCAAATGCTCTAACTTGCAGACACCATTCATACAACAAGCCATCGATATCACGCGTCACGTTTTACGTTTCACGTTTCACCCAAATTTTGCGCAAAAAACGAGGGACACCAAAGCGTGGTGTCGGCTCCTTAACAATTGAGGTAGATTGGTCATTGCGGCAGCAGCGCTACGGATCGCCGAATCGGGCAAGTAGATGCTGTAAGCCGTCAGCGATGGCATTGGCATACGGATGGGATTGGCTGAGTTGCACCTCTACAAGACGGTTCTGACTGAAAACAAGGCGGCCCGGCATGCAGAAGACATCTTCAACCAGTCGAAGGGCACCGAAACTAGAGAGTGGTGCGGGAAGCGCCATCCAGAGACGGGTCCATGCCAACAAGTTGTGAGCAAGATCGACCAACAAGACAAGAGCCTCTTGAGCAGCCAGATGCTTTTTGCGTCGTCGCTCGAGCTTCAGACCCATCTTATCGGCTTGGATCTCGGTTTCGCAAGCGCCGCGGTCATCGTAGCGACGAATGGTCTCGGTCTGTGTCCACTCTGTGACAGAGCAAACTACAGTGCTGTACTTGGTCTGCTGGGTCTGGGTTAGCCAGCGCAGTACCAAGTGTTGTGTCGGGTGGACATAGACAGGCGATGCAGGTGCAGGGGCAACCCAACGGCTGTTGCCCAAATCTTGCCAGGCCTCATCCGCCACGCGACGGGCATAGGATTGCGGCCGCTTGCCACCTTTGCCCTTGGCCAGAACCTGCCAGCCGCCTTGAAGTGCCCGATTGACGTTGGCATCGCTGCCGAAGCCGGAGTCAGAACGCAAGATGGTCTTGGCACGCTGCTCCGGCGTGAAACCTAACGTGTTCTCGATCGCCTCTAGCGCAGGGATGTAGGTCGGACCACTGTCCGTCTTGCCGATGTAGATGCGTGACAACAGTGTTTCATGATATTGCGGCGCATGCACGCGTGCCAGTTGGCGCCCGTAGCTGTTTTTTTCTCAAACTTGCCCTTGGTGCTGCCCTCAGCTCGCTTCGAACTGGGCAGCGGCGTCAAGTCCACGTCCAGATACAGCCACTCATCGCCAAATGGATGGCGAAACACCTGGCTCTCCTGCCGCAACAAGGCGTCAAACCCTTGTTGCAACTGAGCCACCTGGTCGCTCCCGAACGCATCCAGTGTTCGCGCCAGGATGGACTGCTCGGCAAACTGCGGCCGACCCCAGGCACTCGCCAGAGCCAGATCAGGTCGTAGTCGCGTGTTGACTTGCATGATGGAGCGACATCCTGTCAGTATGCTGACCAGAATGTCCCGCAGCTTCTCTTCTGGCTCATGCTCTACTGCCTTCATCGGCAGCTCTACCTTGTTCCACACGGGATCCAACAACTTGGACCGTGTCAGACAGTAACCCAACACACCCAAAGGGGCAAACCCTGTCTCTTCGGGCATTGCAACCAATCGAATGACCGTTCCCATGGCGCACCTCCTGTTCAGATGTGCCGCCTATTCTACCTCAATTAGTAAGGTTCTGGGAGACGATTGGTCTCCCCGGAATTTTGCGCAAAATTTGGGTGTCAGGTGTGAAGGATGAACACGTTTCCGTCGGGGTCCGTGAAGCGTGCCTCCTGATCGCCCGCACCCTCGCCGTATCCGTGGCGGACGAGGTCCATGACGAATGGGACGTCGCGCGCTTTGAGTTCACGGTAGGTGGTCTCAATCTCGTCGGCGGTCCTGGTGGTGAACACAAGGCCTGACGCGTTGCCAATGCGCGGGTCGGACCGGTCGGCGGGCGCATGCAGCGCGATCTGGGTAGCCAGAGAATCGCGGCTGGCCGGCTCAGGCATCACCCACACCAGACGCGTACCAGCGCCGTCGTCGTACTCGGCTACCTTCACAAAGCCTAGCTTGGACGTATAGAACGCCAGGGCGCGGTCAACATCACTGACGTAAATCGTAATCATCTGCAAGTTACTGATCATCTCGTCGCCTCCAGTTCTGACCGCCGGGCGGCTGGACATCACCCTGTGATCCGATTGTCGATAACAGCACCCGCATCGTGTTCCTCCTGGAGTGATCTCACGATCTCTTGCACCCGCTCGTCGTCCCACTCAACTACTTCACCGCTCCACTGAACGGGAGCGTTGAGCGCCAGACCGACTGCTGCCGTGGCTGGTGTTACCGGCGGAAGCAGCCTTCCCTGCTGGTGCAAGTCCACAAAATACTGATAGGTGTCGTCATTCGTCTTTCCCTTGCCTTTTTGACGGATCACTGCCTGCATCGGGGTATCAAGCTGGCCTGGGATGAAGAGGATGACAGTGATGTCTGGCTCTTCTACAGCCATGGTCTTCGAGAAACGGTTCAATGCAGCCTTTGAGCTGCTGTAGGCGCTGGCGCCCGGCAACGAGATCTCTGCGGCTTGACTGGTTACATTGATCACCTTCCCGCGGGTTCGTCGCAGGAAAGGTATCGCCAGTTGACACATCATCGCAGGACCCAGAAGGTTCACGGCCAGATGACCAGCCCATTCTTCGCTGTCTAACTCCGAGACGGGGCCGAGCGGTTCAATGGTGGCGGCGTTGTTTATCAGCGCGTCGATCCTGCCAAAGGACTGGACAGTCTGCGCAACGATCTTGCGGCAGTCTTCCAGTCGGGCGATGTCCCCAGCTACTGAAAGCGCCTTACCTCCCCGCTGCCTGATTCTGTTTGCCAGCACTTCGAGTTCAGGTTGGGAGCGTGCGGTCAATACAACGGATGCGCCGTGTTCAGCGGCGACCTCAGCAATCGCTGCGCCCAAACCCTTCGATGCACCGGTGACGACTATGACCGGTGGTTCGCCGTGCGCTTCACTCAGAATATCCATGGTTCACCTCTTGCTCAACCTGCAACATGATTGTCGATTCTCAACGGACCGACCTGAACCGTGACCGTATCGTCCGTCCACCGCCCAGCGCGTCGCGTCGGTCGTTTTGCGTTTCATCAGCAGCAGCGTGACGCCTCGACTAAGGACCGCCAGACCTGTCACGGACTATTGCAATCGCTCAAAAATCGCGTCCACATCGTATACGCACCCGCCCCAGGTGCCGCCGCTGAGGTTCTGCAGCGCGGCCCACAGGCGCGTGTCATCGGGCAGGTCGGGGTTTGGCCGCAGGTCGGGATGCGGCGGCCGGGTTGCCAGAAGCTGCGCTCCCCGACCGGCATCACCCTCGACAACGAGATCGACGGACCCCGACAGGTTGGCGCGGTCAACGGTGATTCGGATCGTGTCACCGTCACGCAGCCGTCCCAACGGCCCGCCTGCCAGCGCCTCCGGTCCCACGTGGCCGATACAGGCGCCCGTGCTGACACCGCTGAAGCGCGCATCGGTGATCAGCGCGATCTCCTGGCCGTGGGGCAGATACTTCAGGGCCGAGGTAAGCTGGTACGTCTCCTCCATGCCGGTGCCCATGGGCCCGCAGCCGATCAGCGCGATGACGTCGCCGGCCCGCACCGGATCGCCGTTCAGCCCCTTGACGGCAGCGATGGCCGCCCGCTCGCTGGTGAACACACGCGCCGGCCCCGTCTTGCGGTACACGCCGTCCGCATCGACGACAGCCGGGTCGATGGCGGTGCTCTTGACCACCGCGCCCTGCGGCGCCAGGTTGCCGGTGAGGAACGCGACGGTGCCGGTCAGCCCGCGCCCGCGCGCCCTGGCCGGGGTCATGATCACATCGTCGGGGTCGATGCCGTCCAGCTCGACCAGCCGGTCGCGCAGCAAGCGGCGGCGCTCGCTGCCCTGCCATTCATCAAGCGCATCACC
>JAWKOJ010000023.1:0-86905 GCA_041391245.1 Caldilineales bacterium | reverse complement strand
GTGATCGTGTTGAACGGCACCCCGCGCCGTGCGCCGTACGGGTAGTAGAAGTACTTGACGTTCAACACGCCATTTCTGGCGACCAGCGCCGACGTGCTCTTGAGATGGTCGCTGAGCATGTAAAACACGCCGTTGTTGGTTGTGTAGCCACTGCGCCGCAGCCCTCCGCCTTCGTAGTAGCTGGTGTACGCTGCGCCCTGCCGCTCGTAGATGCCGGCGATATAGACGGTCGTGGTTCCACTGACAGTTCCCTTGACGCGGTTGCCGTCCGCGTCGTAGAGGAAGGTGGTGAGGCCGGTGGTTCCCTGCTTCACCTCAGTCACGCGGCCGAGGTAATTGGATAGACCACAAACCAGTTGATGGCATACGCCAAGGTAATCAGGCCGACGACCGCAAACAGCCGGCGATTGCTCTTCCACACCCTGGACAAGGTGAGGTTTCCAGCATTGCGTCGCTTGGTCTGAAAGACCAGGGCAGCCGCCACAAACAGATAGACCTCAGTCAGAAAGATAGGGTGTAAGATGTAGTTGATTACCCAGTTGTCGTAGCGCCAACTGATCGGACCGCGGAAACGGAAATAGTCGTCAGAGAGGGGTACGAATAGCCTGACGCCGACGAAGATGGCGTCGAGCAAAAGATGTAGCCAGGTGCCCACCAGGACTACGATTGCAAGGCTAACAAGGACCGCTCGGCGTCGCCGAAATATCAACGCCATCACCATGATGGCCGCACAGATCGCCAGCCAGAAAATCGGTGTGTGCAACGGACTGGCGCGGTGCTCACGGATGGGCAGGAACACACCATCGAGGTCCGGGAGAATTCCAGCGGCGATGCCGGTCAGGTAAACCATTCGTCGTTCTCGGTCGGACAAAGCTCGATCCCAGAGCGGCCGGGCCATGTTGGTGGTCACGTAGGATGCCGGCAGGTGAGCAAACATCATAGTCGAATGTCTCGAACAAGCCGCGAATTCGTGTTACCCAAAAGCAAATCCGATGTGCGGTTTTACTAACACCCCTCCCGCTGCGGAAGCGCAGTGAACAAGCGGAGATGCAGAACCGTTAGAAACTCATCGCGACGATTGTTAGGATCGAGCTTTGACACGTCCCAGCCATTCATGGGATAGGTTGCGATATCCACAGCCTCATTTTCTCCCCTTATGAGGAAGCGGTTGCTATCAGTTTGTGATTCTATCTTCCAACCCATTGCCTCAAACTGTTGGGCGTACCGGTCAAGCGCCAGATCGGATGGGGTTTCAAATCCATAGGCTCGCAGGTATGAAGCATATGCACAGCAAGTTCCCAATTGGTCACGAAACGCTACAGGCCCGCAGTCAAGAGTACCGATGATACCGGTCTCTCCAAGCAAAGTAGCCCCGGCAGGAAAGGGAAGCGTTGCGACGGTTCCCTCGAGCATTTTTTCAGCATTTCGAACCCGTGCGTCGGAAAAACAACCACTAACTGTCAAAACGGCAATTACTATCAGACCAGTTAAACCTGATAGGTTTAACAATACCTTTCGCATGCCCATCGTCATTATTCACCTCTCCAGAAGATACGGACCCATGATGCGGAATCCACCCAAGGCACTCGGAACCGCTCCAGAGCCAGTAATCGATCCGAGCATAGGACGGCCGGCACCTTGAAAGTCTGATAGTGTCCGCCAACCTGCCTGAATACCACCACCCTGGGGACTTATCCCCGGAACACCATATCTGTAGCCGTGCCAAATTGCTACCGCATCCGAAATCGTCCAGTTGGCTACGTCCGAGTGATCCGTCTTCAACGGCTGTTGGTGCGAACCGAATCGATAGTCCGCCAACTGGCGAACATACGCGGTAACGGTACGAATATTGAAGTCATCGCGTACCAGGTTGAACGCTGTCTGCCAGTCGGGACGAGAATGCCAACCCAACTGCATGTCTGCTTCGCCGGCATAGTGCTCAGCAAAATACGCTGACACGGAATTAGCAGTTACGACATGAACATTGCCAACGCCGGGTCCTGCGCCGTTCGGCCTGACGTAGGTAAAGAATGGGAAGAAACCAATGACAAGGTTCTCGCCCGCATCCTTCAACTCCGTATCAAGCAGGATTTCCGACTCGAGAAGTCCTGCTGTGATTTGCCATGGCACGCCGTATACTTGTGAATACGCCTTCACCAGCTTCAACTGAAACGGGTTCAATACAGTTCCACCGAACGTGTTATTCCCGCCTCCAGATGAAACCGAGCTGTTTCCTCCTTTGGACCCAATGCCCGAGCTATTTCCGCCACTGCTGCTCCCAGACCCACTGCCGCTTCCGCCACTGCTGCCACCAGCCCCGCTGCTACCTCCACTGCTCCCGCCACCTCCTGGATCCTGGACCGCCACCTGCAGTTAGTCGCATCCTCGCACAGCCAATGGTCCTGATGGATCAATGTAACGTAACGGGTTATTCCGCACGTAAAGGAACCTGTTAAGATCCTGGGGATCTGACGAGCCTGGCACAATCGTGTCCGCACTGAGAAACCGTCCTAACTTGGGTCATACCAGCGTGCGTTGTAGAAAGAGCCCTTCCCCTCCCGGCAAACTCGTCTCGTGATACTGACCCGTGAAGTGTTTTCGCGGTAATCGTGCTGAACGGCACACCGCGGCGAGCGTCGTACGGATAGTAGAAAATACTTGACGTTCAACACACCGTTGCAAGCCACCAGCGCAGACGTCGACTTCAAGTGGTCGCTGAGCACGTAGAACGCCGTTGTTGGTTGAGTAGCCTCGTCTTCTTCTCAATCCGCCGCCTTCGTAATAGCTGGTGTACGCTGCGCCCTGTCGTTCGTAGATGCCGGCGATATAGACGGTCGTGGTTCCACTGACAGTTCCCTTGACGCGGTTGCCGTCGGCGTCGTACAGGAACGTCGCCAGGGTCGTTGTATCTTGCTTCACCTCGGTCAGGCGGTTTTCGTAGTCGAAGGTGAAGATATAGGTCGTTCCAGCGATGGTTCTGGTCGTTTGGTTTCCGTTGCCGTCGTAGCCGTACGTGTTGCCGTAGGCCGCGGTCACAGCGTGCTTGTGGCTGCTGTCGCCGTAGGTGTAGGCGTTTCCGGCGTAGCTGGTCAGGTTGCCGACCGCATCGTAGACGTAGGTGTGGTTGTACGGTCCCGTGCCGCCGGTGGTGTAGGCAGTGCAGTCGCTGTTGCCGGTGAAGGCGTTGGTCAACCGGTCCAGGGCGTCGTAGCCGAAGCACTGGCGCTGTGAACTGTTGACGCCGTCGACGATGCTGGCGACGTTGCCGGCCGCGTCGTAGGTGTACGACAGGTTCTGCAAATTCGTGTACGGGCTGGCCACGCCGGCCCGCAAGGTGGTCAGGCGCATGGTGTTCTGGTCGTAGACGTATTGCCGGGTCAATCCGTTGCTGCCGGTGTCCAGCCGCTGTTCGGTCACCTGGCCGCGGGCGTTGTAGGTGGTGCTGGACACATATGACACGCCGCTGCCGCTCACCGAGTTCAACTGGCCCAGGCCGTTGTAGCCGTAGGTCACCAGCTCGCCCTGCTGGCCGGCTGTTCCACCGGGGTAGCGCAGCGTCGCCGGCTGGTCGGCCGCGTTGTAGCTGTGGTCCAGGCGGAAGGTGCCGCCGTCCGTGCCAGGAACAATCCAGTTCTGTTGTGTAAGACGTCCGCGGACGTCATAAGTTACGTTGTTGATCTCAACCACGCCTTCGGCGGTGTATGCCTTGCTGCGCGAGAGTAACCCCTTCTGGCCAGTCGCGTCGAACTGGTACTCGGCCAGCAGCGTCCCGTTGGCGCTGTCCTGGCGCTTGGCGACCAGCCGGTTGAGGGCGTCGTACTCGAAGTACAGCCACTGGTTGCGGCCATCGCGCTGCGACGTCAGGTTGCCGGCGGCATCGTAGCCATAGCTCCATGATCCACACCTGCCCGGACCGCAGGTGCCGTGTCTCTGGGGTGTCATACAGGTCTTGCCGGCCCTCACGGTCGAGGGTCAGTTGTTGCCGTCAATGCAGGATCAGCGGCAGCCACAGCCGGGACGGGGTCGCTGTGGCGGTGGCCGTCGGTGTCACGGTTGAGGTCGCGGTCGCGGTTGGTGTCGCAGTTGCCGTGGCGGTCGGTGTCGCCGTTGCCGTGGCGGTGTGCGTAGGTGTGGCAGTGGTGGTTGCAGTGGTCGTCGCTGTCGCCGTCGGAGTTGATGTCCCTGTCGGTGTGGGCGTCGGCGTCTCGGTCGGCGGCGGATCCCAGCCGCCCGAGGCCACCACTTCCGTGTACTCGCTGATCACCGTGTTGGGTTGATAGGCGCATAGCTCGATCGGGTCGCAGAAGTGCGGCTCGGTAATCGTGCGCACGCGGAAGTAGTAGGGCGTGACGCTCGGGGGAAGAACCGCGCTGTAGGCGCTGACGGTCTTGTCCGCAGTCTGGCCGTGGACGGTGTACGGGCCGCCCGGCGCGACGGCATAACTGATCTCGTAATAACCCACATCCCAATAGTAGGCAATGGGCGTCCATGAGAGGGTGATAGGCTCGCCGTTGCTGCTGCCGGTCACCGTTAGATCGGTGGGCGCTATGGTCTGAGTGTTATTCCAGAAGCCTGAGTGGGTCAGGGCATTCCAGGCGACAGATCCCCAGGGAATGACCTGCGCTATCGGATCAGGCAGGTCGCCGGAGAACATGTTGCAGGCCAGATTCAAGCCGGAGGCACCCGTGAGTTGGCCCAGCTCGACAGGAAGAGGGCCGCTGAGATGGTTGCTGGCGACGGCCAGATAGCCAATTTCAGGTTCGGGATAGCGTCCTATATATGGCATACAGCCGGTGGTGTTTGGCTGAAGCTCAGCAACCATCTCGCCGCTTTGGGCTGAGGAACGACACCAGCCGAGGCGCGTCAGGTTGCCCAGCTCTCGCGGCAGCGTTCCAGTCAACTGGTTGAAGCTTAGGTCGAGATCACATAAATTTGCCAGTTGGCCAAGGCTCGGAGGAATAGAGCCGCTCAACTGATTGTTTTCTAGGGACAGGACGACCAGTTGTGTCAAGTTGCCTAACTCCGGTGGGATTGGGCCGTCAAGCTGGTTATCGTTCAAACGCAGTTCAGCGACGGCAGTCATATTGCCCAATTGAGACGGGATCGGGCCGGTAAGTTGATTTCGTTGTAGATTCAAGACACGAAGAGCGGTCAACTTACCCATCTCTCCTGGGAGGGGTCCGGTTAATCTATTGCCTATCAAAACCAATACTTCCAGACGATCAAGGTTTGTCAATGAGAGGGGTATCGGCCCTGTAAGAAAGCCACTCCCAAGCCACAATTCGACCAGTTCAGTCAGGTCGCCTAATTCCTGAGGAAGCTCGCCTCGTAAGCCGTTGGTATGAATATGCAAACGGCTTACATGACCTTCGCTGCACGTCAGGCCATACCACGTGCAGGGCGTGTTGGTTTGCAGCCAGCCAGCGTTGTCAGACCAGTTGTCGCCCCCGGTGCTGATGTAGAAGGCCACCAGCGCTTCACATTCGCTCTGCGGGATTTCCGTCACCGTGCTGCAGTCGAACGGAGGCGTCTCGCCCGACCGGCTCTCACCGGCCCGCACTGTCGCAGGCATCGGTCCCACCAGCAGGGCGGCCATCAGCAGCATCGCCAGGATGCGCCAGGCGGTCGATGTCGTCGTTATGGGTTTGTGGTTGTGTCTGGGTTTCATGAGTTCCCTCACCAGAGGTGGAATTCGGTAGGTCGTCTCTTCCCGTCCAGCGATCTTCCCATGCCATCGTGTCCTACAACTCAGTAGTTTCTTACAACCTCAATGTACGCGATGAACATGAATTCTCGATTACACGAGTGCGTGAATTTCATGACAATGCTTTCATCTTCCCGCTCAAGGCGAGAATCGCACCGCGTCTATTTCCCATACCAGCAATGTACCACGACTCGGCGGAGTCGTGGTATGATCTGG
The DNA here is from genome assembly GCA_041391245.1 of Caldilineales bacterium. Taxonomy (GTDB): domain Bacteria; phylum Chloroflexota; class Anaerolineae; order JAAEKA01; family JAAEKA01; genus JACKBK01. Next base: position 80,985 of record JAWKOJ010000023.1, on the reverse strand, counting down.
GTCAGCTTCACGAACGGCAGTTTCCCGCATCCACAGAGTTCGCCAACGCAAAACACCGGTCGATTGCGTTGAAGGTAATGACTGCCCGACCCGCCGGACGATGAAGGTCAGGAACATATGCTGGTAATCGGTTCGACACGCCCGCCGGGATGCTGCGCAAAACCTCCCGGCTACAAAGTGGAAGCCCTTCCAGGGCTACGCAGTCCCAGGCCCGCAGGGCCTTGCATCTTGTAGCCCGGCCGTTTACGGTCGGGCGGCCCTCGCTAACCTGTTGCTGGTTTAGCATCTTGACTTTCATCGACCCACATCGCCTCAACACCCACCCGCCGAGAACCACCATGACCCGACCACTCAACGACTCCCCCTACCTCTACGGTCTGCATGACCCCGGCGGCGAACAGATCATGCTGCAAGGCGGCGCGCCCGGCTGGGTGCTGGTAACCGTCGCGGTTGGCCACAATCCCAACGACAACGGCCCCGGCGACGACACCCGCTTCTGGGCCAACTACCGCCCGCTCTCCGACAGCGACCTGGGCGTCATCGTCCGCCTCAACAACGCCTACTCGCCCGGCGGTACCCTGCCCTATGAGCAGGAATACGACAACTTCGCCCGTCGCTGCGCCAACTTCGTGCGCATCTCCCAGGGCTGCCACCTCTGGCAGATCGGCAACGAGACCAACCATCCCATCGAATGGCCGGGCGCTGAATGGAACTGGAACGTCGCGCCGCCGCGCCCCGTCAGCCCCGACAAAGAGGGCGAGAAGATCACGCCGCAGCGCTACGCCGCCTGCTACCGCAAGGTACGCAACGCCATCAAGGCGCTGCCCGGCCACGCCGACGATCAGGTGCTGGTGGCCGCGCCCGCGCCGTGGAACAACCTGACCAACTACCCGGAAAACCCCCACGGCGACTGGGTGCAGTATCTGGCCGACATCCTGCGGCTGCTGGGTCCCGGCAACTGCGACGGCATCACCATCCACGCCTACACCCATGGCGAGGACCCGGCGCTGGTTACCTCCGACGCCAGGGTGGGCGATGGCCGCTTCGCCACCCGCCACTGGAACTTCCGCACCTACCAGGACTTCATGCTCGCCATCCCGGCCAGCATGCGCCACCTGCCGGTCTACCTCACCGAGTCCAATCAGGGCGACAATCCCTGGGCCGACCGCAACTCCGGCTGGGTGCGCGAGGCCTACAAAGAAATCGATCGTTGGAACGACAGCGGCGCCCAGCAGATTCGCTCGCTGATCCTCTATCGCTACCCGCGCGTCGGCAACGACCGGTGGTGGATCGAAGGCAAGAACGGCGTCATCGCCGACTTCCGCCAGGCGCTCCCCTTCCACTACCAGTGGCAGGAGCAGGCCGGGCCGGACGTAGCCGCCTTGCAGGCGCGTTACGACAACCTCAAAGCCCAGTTCGATGCCATGCAGCCGGCCTTGCAGCAGGTCGAGCGGCTGGTTGCGCCGGCGGACCAGCTTGCACGGGCCGTCACCGGCCTCAAGACGCAGGCCACGCAGGCAGCTGCGACGCAGCGCCAGATCAACGACCTGGACGCCGAGGTCAGCAGGCTGGAGGTGGAGATCAACCAACTGGCCGCCGGCGGCGTGCCGCAGCCGGTCATGGACGACCTGCGCGGCCAGCTTCCGGCCGCGGCGAACAAACAGTACCCGACCCGCGCGCTGAGCAGCGTCCGCCGCGTCGTCGTCCACCACACCGCCACCCGCAGCGACATCACGCCGCAGCAGGTGGCCCAGTTCCAGGTGACCCAAGGGCTGGCGGGCATCAAATACCACTTCTTCATCAACGGCGACGGAACCATCAGTTGGGTGCAACCGGTGGAGTCGCTGGTCGCCCAGACCAACGTCGAGGCGGTCAACGGCGACGGCGTGGCGGTCTGTCTGGCCGGCAACTTTACCACCGCGCCGCCGGACGACGTGCAGATGGAAGCCGCCGCGCAGACGGTCGCCTGGCTGCTGGACGGCCTGGGCCTGACAACCGACGCGATCATCGGCCGCAGCGAGGTCGATGCCTCCGATCCGTCCGGCTCGCCCGGCAGACAGTGGCTGTCCGGCGCAACCTGGAAGGAGCCGTTGGTCGGCCGCGTGCAGGCCATCATCGACGCCGCGACGCCCGACCAGGACCCGCAGGTCGAGGAACTGCTGCGCCGCATCCGCGAGCTGGAGCAGCGGATCAGCGACCTGCAAGCGCAGGCCGCCCAGGTGCCGTCGCTGACGGCCGAGGTACAGGCGCTGCAGGCCGAGGTCAACCGCCTGCAGGTGCAGGTGCAGGACCTCACCGCGCAGAACACCCAGTTGCGACGCGAGAACGACCGTCTGACCGAGCTGCTGCAAAACATCCAGGGCGGTGGAGGTGTCACCCAGCCGCTGATGGTCGATCTGGTGGACAGCCTGCCCAAGCATCCCACCCTGCCGCCCTACCAGAACCGCACCGCCCGCATCGCGCGCGTCGTCGTCCACCACACCGACACGCCGCCCAACTTCACCGTGCGCCAGATCGCCGACTACCACGTCAACGGCGAGCGGCGCGACGCCAACGGCAACCTGGTCAAGGCGCAGTGGCCCGGCATCGGCTACCACTACGTCATCCTGCCCGACGGGACCATCAACTGCAGACCCAGCGGCCCGAAACCCGCTCCTACCACGCCGGCAACGCCAACAACGACAGCCTCGGCGTCAGCCTGATCGGGCGCTTCATGCGCCGCAACTGGAACGGCACGCCGATCCCCACCGACCAACAACTGCCGACGCCGCAGCAGATGGACAGCACTGCCCGCCTGGTCGCCTGGCTGATGAAGGAGCACGGCATCACCGCCGTGACGAAGATCGTCGGCCACAAGGAGGTGTCGGACACCTCCTGCCCCGGCGACCAGTGGCTGGAGGGCGCCAACTGGAAGCAGTTGCTGCACGGCAAGATCGAGGCCATCCGCCAGGCGCCGCCGCACCCCGTCTACCTGATGCTGATGTTCTGGCAGCACGGTGACCAGTGGGCCGAGGCCGACTGGCGCAGCGCGCAGGCCTACATCGCCCATTTCAGACCCGCCACCACTTTCACGCCAGGCGACGGCTTCGCAGCCCGCCATGTCGTCATCGTCGGCGGCGATGCGGGCGTCAGCGGGCAGGACGAGGCGCGGCTGCGCGCGGCCGGCGTCGACGTTCACCGGCTGGCCGGCGCCAACGAGGCCCAGACCAAGGCGATGCTGGATGCGCTGGTCGCAGCCGACACACCCTGGCCGGGCGCGCCGCGCATTCCGGAGCAGCCGCGGGGCGACGACACCTTGCCAGCCGATCCGCCGGCCGGCCCCGATGAGTGGACCGTTCCCGACGACTACCAGCCCGAGGTCGTGCGCACCGTCCGCGAGGCCCAGCCGCCGCCGCCGCAACGGGTCATGGTGGACAGCCTGGCGCCCAGCCGCCCGGTGACGCTTCCCAACCAGCCTGGCAACGACGAAGCCGCCGCGTTTACCCTCGCCACTGCTGACGCCAACGCAACGGAGGACGCCCGATGAACCGCCTGGGATTCTACATCGAAAACACCACCGTCCAGTTCCTGCGCGACGCCATCCGCGAGGTCAAGCCGCCAACCATCCTGATCCACGCCCAGGATCGCGGCCTGCTGCGCGAGATCCGCACCTCGCTGTCGCCCAACCCTTTGTGGTTGGCCGGCTGTTCGTGGACCTGGCGCAGCAGACCGCCTGGCTGGACAGCGCCGACCCCGCGGCGGCCGGCCGCGCCTACGCCGAGCGCATCCTGGCCTACGACTTCGGCATGGCGACCGAAAAGGCCAACGGCCGGCTGTTGATCGACGCCTGGATGAGCCTCAACGAGAGCCTGCCGGGGCCGGGAACCTTTCCGGCGGCCAGCCGGACGCCGTATGGCAGCGCCGTGCGGTCGCCTACGACCAGTTCCAGGTCGCCTTTCGTGCGACGCTGATGCGGTCCGGCGTCGAGGCGGTCGCGTTCAACTTCGCGGCCGGCAACTTCTCCAAAGCAGAGGACTACACCCGCTGGTTCCCCAGGACCCTGGCAACCTACATCTTCCTGGGCTTCCACGAGTACGGCTGGCCGACGCTGGAGCCGACGCCCGTCACTGCCAGCGGCGCGCTGCTCTACCGGACGTGCATGGCCGGCATCCGCCTGCAATACGGCGACCGCCACCGCGCCATCATGACCGAGGCCGGGCTGGCACGCATGTACAAGTACCCCAACGACCCGGCCGGCGATGTGGGCTGGCTGTACCCGCCCGACAGCGTGCCGCAGCCGTCCTACTGGAACTCGTTGCAGTGGTACAACGGCGAGATGCTGAAGGACAGCTACGTCCTGGGCTGCTGCCTGTTTCAGGTCGGGCACGCGGGCCGTTGGGAGACCTTCCGCCATCTGGGCCTTGACAACAACCAGCAGCCGATCACCATCATCTCCAGCATTGCAACACTGAACCAGACCGCGCCGCCACCGCCGCCGCCACCGCCGGCGGCCACCACCGACCTGACAGCCTTGCAGCGCCAGATCCGCGAGCTGGTCACGGCGCTGGAGGCGGCTCAACGCGAGCTTGCCGGCTACACCACGAAGGTCACCGGCTTGCAGACCAATCTGACGGCGCTGGCAGTGGCAGCCCAGGAGGCCGCGCTGCTGCCAGGCCGCGTCACCGCCTTGCAGGCGCGCTCTGGAACAGCAGCGGCTGCGGGTTAACGCCATGGAGACCAGCGGCCAGATCAGTGCATCACAGGCAGATACGCTGCTGCGCGCCCGTATCGCCGACCTGCGCGGCCGCGTCGGCGCGGTGCAGCCGGCCGCGCAGCAGGCAGCAGCGCTGGACTCCGCGGTGCGCCAGGCCCAGAGCCAGATGCCGCCTCTCAGCAACGGCGCCCAGGTGGCGCGCCAGCTCAAGCCGCAGGTGGACGCGCTGCTGGCCGAGGCGCGGCGGCTGGCCAGCGATGCCAACGCGACGGCGCCTGTCCGCCAGCCGGCCGGCATGGAAGACGTGCGCGAGGAGCCGGTGCGCGGGTTGGCCGGTCGCCCGCTTCCACCGTCGCTGGCGGAGCACCTGCCCGTCCCACCGCCGGTTGGCGCCGGCAACGGCTACCCGACCCGCCCGCTGGCCGACATCACCCAGATCATCGTCCATCAGACCAACACACGGGACGACGTGACGCCGGAGCGGCTGGCCGAGATGGACATCAACCGCGGGCTGCCCGGCGTGCGCTACCACTTCCTGGTGGACGGGAACGGCGCCAGCTACTGGCTGCAGCCGCTGGAGGCTGTGCTGCCGCAGACACAGGTCGAGTCGGCCAATCTGACGGGCGTGGCCGTGGCGCTGGCCGGCAACTTCTCCAAGACCGTGCCTTCAGACGCCCAGATCCAGGAGGCCGCCGAGGTCATCGCCTGGCTGTTGTACGAACTCAACCTGCCCGCCGAACGTGTGATTGGCCGCAGCGAGATCGAACCGGGCATTGTCTCGCCCGGCGCCCAGTGGCTGCAAGGAGCGGTCTTCAAGGACGACCTGATGGCGCGCGTGGCGCGAGTGTGAGCGGGGGTATTGCAGCGAATAGGGGCCGCGAATGCCGGACACGCGCGGGGTTCAGCCGTAAGGCAATTTTCCAAATTGCCGTGCCACCATTTGCACGCTTCCCCTGATCAGCGACGCCTGCTTACCCAGGCTGCGTGGGCCTTGGCCTGAGCGCGCCGTGACAATTTGGAAAATTGTCCTACGACTCAAATCATGCCCCGATTCCTGACCTGCGTCATACACAAAACCGACACTTCGGGGTATTGTGGTAGCGTGACCGCTCGCGCGCAGCTTGTCCCCGCGGGCAGGAAAGGACACCACCATGAAAAACATACTGGTTTTGCACCTCGACGACGGCGATGAGACCGCCGCCGTTCGTTTTCTTGACGAAGACATCAGCATCCGCCGCATCGGCTGCCACGGCAACCCGGCGCAGGTGCGTACGCTGCTGGAGTTCTACGACGGACAGGTCGATGCGATCGCGCTGGAGGGCTATCCGGCCGAACTGGAGCTGGGCGGCAACACCGTGCCGCACACCGTCGGCGCGACGCTGCCGGACCTCGCGCAGCAGACGCCGGTGGTGGACGGCGGCGGCGTTCGCCCCGGCATCGAGCGCTGGGGCGTCATCCTGGCCGACCGGGCCGAGCCGGGCATCTTCGCCGAGAAACGCATTCTGATGGTTCCGGGCCTGAACCACGGCGGGCTGGTGCAAGGGTTAGGCCGTCACGCCAGCGAGATCCGCTACGCCGACCCGGAGGTCTACTTTGCGCTCCCGGACTTTCCCGGCGTCGGCAGCAAGCGGACACTGGACCAGGCCGTCGGTCCGACGCTGGGCGAGTTGAAGACCGCGCCGTTTCGCCGCATTACACCGCAAGCCGGTGCGCCGGGCCAGCCCCGCTCGGCCTCGCGCTTCCAGTGGGCCGACGTCGTCGCCGGTGACGTCGGCGCGGTCCGTCGCTATGCGCCGGCCGAACTGAAGCACAAGACGGTGGTCGTGGAGCATGCCAGCGAGGCGGATCTCGACGACCTGCGCCGACGCGGCGCCGCGATTGTGGTCACCACCATGCCGGCGCTGGACGGCAAAGGCAAGCTGGGCCGGTGGTCGGCTGCTACGATTGAGGCGGTGCTGGTCGCGCTGCGGGCCGATCCGGGCGCTCCGCTGACCGAGGACACCTACCTCGACCTGCTGGCTGACATCCAGTGGACGCCCCACGTCCGTTACCTGCAACCGGACGAGGCGGGGATCAACCGCTTCGCCTTCGTCATCCACCCGCTGAACGTCAAGTTCATCCACAAGAGTCCCCAGTTCGGCTGGACGCGCTACCTGCCCGACCAACTGGTGGAGTCGACCGCGGCCTACATGCCGCCGATGTACCTGTCGCGCATCACCGGCGGCCAGTCGCCCACCACCGGCCAGCGCATCGAGGGCTATCTCTACACCCTGGCCGCCACGCCGCGCCAGATGATGGACCACGGCGAGCGCTTCACCTACGACCGGCTCAACAAGGCAGCCAAGATGGCCGAGCGTAAGGGCGCGCGCATCATGGGCCTCGGCGCGTTCACGTCGGTGGTGGGCGATGCGGGCATCACCGTGGCCCACGAGTCCGACATCGCCATCACCAGCGGCAACAGCCTGACCGTCGCCATGACGCTGGAGGCGGCCAAGCGAGCCGTGATCCTGATGGGCGCCACCGACCTGACCAAGGGCAAGGTGATGATCGTCGGCGCGACCGGCTCCATTGCCTCGGTCTGCTCGCGGCTGATCGCGCAGGCAATCGGCAACGTGGTGCTGGTCAGCATCGAGCCGGAGAAGCTGATCGAGCTGAAGCGCACCATCCAGAAGGAAACGCCCGGCTGCGAGGTCACCATTGCCACCAAGACGGGCGATCTGATCAGCGACTGTGACCTGATCATCACCGCGACCTCGGCGTTCGGCCAGCGGGTCATCGACCTGACCAAGTGCAAGCCGGGCGCGGTGATCTGCGACGTGGCCCGCCCGCCCGACATCAACCCGGCCGAGGCGGCGCTGCGGCCCGACGTGCTGGTCATCGAAAGCGGCGAGGTGCTGATCCCCGGCGACATCGACTTCGGCTACGACATCGGACTGCCGCCCAAGACTTCCTATGCCTGCCTGGCCGAGACGGCGCTGCTGGCCATGGAGGGCCGCTTCGAGGACTACACCCTGGGCCGCAACATCACCATGGACCGGGTCAAGGAGATCTACAAGCTGTCGCTGAAGCACGACTTCAAGCTGGCCGGCCTGCGCTCCTTCGAGGAATACATCACTGACTCCGATATCGCCGAGAAACGCGCCCTGGCCGACACCTACCGCGCCGATCCGCTGCTTTTCGAACAGGTGCGCGCCGACGCGGCCGAGAAGTTGAAGGACATTCCGGTGATGGCCAAGGGCGTTGGTGCATCAGGCGGCCCCAACGTGACACCGTGGGCGGTCGCCGCGGCCGGCGCAGCCGGCCTGCTGGTCGCCGGCGCGCTGCTGGGCCGCAAGGTGTTGCGGTAATAATGATTGACGCGTAACGCGCTGCCTGTTGCTGGTGCACGAATACTTCGCCGTTCGCCTGGACGTTGTCTGGCAAACTGCCATTGAGGATATTCCGCCGGTCATCCAGCAATTGACCTGTGTTGTGCCGGACGAGGAAGACAACGCGGGATCGTCCCACACCGAATAAACAGGAGCAGTTTCTATTATGCACGAAGCCCGGCCAGCGCTGGCCGGGCTTCGTTTTCCAGTTTTCCATCCTGCCAACCTGTGATACAATGCCCAAATCGGTTGCGGCGCCCTGCCCCGAACCGTCCCGATCCGCTATGCAATCCGGTGCTCTTCGCGATCTCAACTGGCCAGGCCTGGTGCTCAACACCGTCTACGTGTGGGCGCTGGGGTTGGCCGTTGCCTTCTTTGGCCGTCTGTTCGGCTTTGACCAAATCGACATCTTCGCGCCGCTGTTGACGATTATCGTCGCCTTGATCGCGATGTGGACAGCGCATCGCGTAGCGGTGCGGGCGGGCCGGCATCCACTGCTGCACGGCCTGATCCTGGGGCTGATGGTTGCTATCACCGGTTTCGTTCTCAGCGTGCTGACGGCGCCGCTCTCGGTGTCCGAGATTGCCGCTTTTCTCCTGCAGGTGCTGGGCGGCTTGATGGGCGGCCGCACAGCCCAGCGTGTGTTGACAAGGACCACTACATGAACCAGCTTGCCGGCGTGTTCGCCGCCAACGTCACTCCGTTCCAGTCGCCCTCCCTGGCGATCGACACCGCCTGGATGAAGCGCCACCTGGCCTGGCTGCGCAGCCGCGGCTGCGACGGCGTTGTCCCGCTGGGCACCAACGGCGAAGGGCCGGCCATGAGCGTCGCCGAGCGCAAGCTGGTCATCGACACGGCGCTGGAGGCCGCGGATGGACTGGCGGTCGTGCCCGGCACCGGCTGTGCCAGCCTCCCCGACACAGTCGAGCTGACCCGCTACGCGCTACAATCGGGCGCCGACTCGGTATTGATCATCCCGCCCTTCTTCTTCAAAAATGTGACCTCGGCCGGTGTGCTGGCCTACTATCAGCGGCTGTTCGACGCTGCGCTGGCTCCCGGCCAACAGGTGCTGCTCTACCATTTTCCGCGCATGAGCGCCGTTCCCATCACCGACGACGTGGTGACCGGGCTGGCCGAGTCGCATCCCGGCTGCGTGGCGGGCATCAAGGACTCCAGCGGCGACCTCCAGAGCACCCTGCACTGGAACAGGATCGACCCCGGGCTGCGGGTCTTCGCCGGCAGCGACACCCTGGCGCGCGACGCTTACGAGGGCGGTGTGGCCGGCACTATCACTGCGGCCGGCAACGTCGCGCCCGACCTGATCCAGGCCGTGCGCCAGGCCGTGCTGAACGGCAACGACCCGGCCGGTCCGCAGGCCAGTTTGAACGTGGTACGCGGCTGGCTGGAGGGCTCGCCGTCGATGCACGCGGCCACCAAGTTTCTGTTGACCCTGTTCGCCGGCCTGCCGCAGACCGCGGTGCGCCCGCCGCTGGTCGATCTGGACGATGGCCAGAAGGCTGAGCTGGCAGCGGTCGCCGGGCCGTTCCTGGCAGGCGCGGCCGCGTAGGATCGTACGCACCCGTAATTCCCGCGCAGCCGACATCCAGAACCTGCACCGGTCTGGTCACGCATCACGCACTACGCATCGCGATCCGAAGCGACCCAACCGTTCACCAAGTTCGACACTGTTGAAGGAGTGCCATGGTACGTAAGGAAGTGTTAACCTGGTCTGACGTGGACCGACTGATCGAGGAGTTGCTGCCACAGTTCAACGCATCCTACGACGCGCTGCTGATGATCACCCGCGGCGGCATCGTGCCCGGCGGCATCCTGGCCGAGGCGCTGGGCATCAAGTACATCCTGACGGCCGCGGTGGAGTTTCACACCGGCGTGCAGAAGCGGCTGGCGTGGCCCACCTTCCTGCAGTTCCCCGGCGACTCGCTGCTGCGCGACCGCAGCATCCTGGTGGTTGACGATGTCTGGGGCAGCGGGCGGACCATCATGACCGTCAAGTCGCGGGTTGAGGCCGCCGGCGCCACTCCGGAGCTGGCCGTGCTGCACTACAAGCCGGGCGAGAGCATGTTCCGCGACGCGGCGCCCGACTACTTTTCGGCTGTGACCAACAACTGGATCATCTACCCCTGGGAGATCGACCGCGGCGCGAACCGGGAACTGGCGGCCGCGGGCGTCGGGTGAAACCGGCCAGCAGCCAACGACTAGAGGCCCTATGTCCTCATCAGACAGCGAGTTCGACGTCATCTGTTACGGCACTATCAGCGCGGACAATATCGTCTACGTACCGTACGTGCCGACGCCGCGGCGCGACAGCCAGGTGCAGGCCGAGTTCAGCCGGCTGGGCGGGGAAGCAGCCACGGTGGCGCGTGTCCTGAGCACCTGGGGACTGCGGGTCGCTGTCGTCGGCAACCTCCTCGGTGAAGACCGTTGGGGCGATTTCATCCGCCGGGAACTGGCTTCCTACAGCGGCATCGACACCCGCTACGTCACGTCCCGCACCGACGTCCGCACTCCTTTCTGCCGCATCATGGTCACGCCCGACGGCGAACGCAGCATTCTCGGCTATTGGTTCGACGAGACTCCCAAAACCCGTTTGGACGAGGACATCATGCGGCGGGCGCGCTTGTTGAGCGTCGATGTCTATGGACAGGCCGAGCGCGACGAGGCGGCCCGGCTGGCGCGCGCCTTGGGCCGCACCGTGGTGTCGGCTGACGCGATCTGGCCCAACTATCCATTGGCTGGCCTCAGCGACATCATCGTCATCTCGCGCGACTTTCTGACCAGCTATTTCCCAGGGGTTTACATCTACGATCACGCGCTGGAGCTGCAAGCCGTCGGCGCCGGCAGCGTCGTTGTCACCCACGGGCAGAAGCCGGTGCTGGTGGTAGACCAGCACGGCCGGCCCAGCACCGTCGAGCCGTTTCCCGTGCGCGCGGTGGACACCACCGGCGCAGGCGATGTGTTCAAGGCCGCGGTGATCTACGGCCATCTGCAAGGGTGGGACCTCGTGCGCGCCACCCGCTTTGCCTGCGCCGCCTCGGCGCTCTACGTCGGCCAGCCGCGCGGCGTCGATGATGTACCGTCGCTGGAACGGGTGCGCCGGCTGGCCGGAGGCTGACCTGCAAACATGGCGGCGTACCCGCACGAGCTATCCAATGCCTGGTTTTGGGGGTTGATCGAAGGGCGTCGTTCGCTGCGCCGCTACGCCGACCGGCCTGTGCCCGATGCAGTGGTGAAAGATTTGCTGCGGGCGGCTCATTGGGCGCCGTCAGCCCATAACGGCCAGCCATGGCGCTTCGTGCTGCTGGAGACGCCGGATCTGCGCCGCGAGCTGGCTGAGCGCATGGCAGCACGCTGGCAGGCCGAGTTGATCGAGGACGGCGCCGACCTGAACGAAGCTTCCCGCCGTGCCCGCATCTCAGTACGGCGCATCACCCACACGCCGGTGGCCGTCTTGCCCTGCCTTGACCTGTCGACCCTGGACGCCTATCCCGACCCCGAACGCCAGCAGGCCGAGTGGCAGATGGGCGTGCAATCCGTCGCCCTGGCCTGCCAGAATCTCCTGCTGGCGGCACACCATCACGGGCTGGCGGGCTGTTGGATGTGTGCACCGATCTTCTGTCCCGAGCTGGTGGTGGAAATCCTGGCGCTGCCCGACGCGTGGCAGCCGCAAGCCCTGCTTACCCTCGGCTATCCCCTCGACGATGCTCCGCAAAGCAAGCCGCGCAACCCGTTGGAGCAGCATGTGCTGCGGCGCTAGCGCGCGCCAATGAACTCAAAATGACTGGTCCAACGACCGCGCGGCCGCGCATTGCCTTGCTCTGCCACTTTCCCGACGACGATGCCGCGCCGGCAGGTGGCGTCTGGTCGGTGGGACGCAACCTGGCGGTGGGGCTGGTGAACGCTGGCGCCGAGGTGCATGTTGTTCGCTACAAGGCTGCGGCTGATGGCGCTGCACGCGTCCACGTCAGCGGCGCCAGCCCGCTGATCGTTCACACCATCGAGTTGCCGCGGCGCCGCAAACAGCCGTTTCGCCGCATCGACGCAGTGCCGGCGCTGACGGCGCGCCTGCATGAGATTCGCCCGGACGCGGTCACGGCCCACGAGTCGGAATATGGCCTGGCGGCAGTGCGCAGCGGGCTGCCAGCCGCGGTGACGATTCACGGCATGCCGCGGCAGGAGTTCCGCGCCTTTCGCTGGCAAAATCGGCTCGATATGGCCGTTACACTGTGGCAGGACTGGCTGATGGTGCGACAGGTGCGGGACATCGTAGCCATCAACGACTACGCCATCAGCCAGTATCGCGACCGCACGGATGCGCGTTTCCACCGCATCAATATCCCCATTGGCGAGGTCTTTTTTACTACGCCGCCGCGCGAGCCTGTCCCCTACAGCGTGCTGATGGTCGAGGGCATGAACGAGCGCAAGGATCCGATGACGATGATCCAGGCCATCGCCCTGGTGCGGCAGCGCATCCCCGACGTGCGGCTGGACATCGCCGGTCGCTTGCCGGCCGGCCCCTACGGTGAACAGGTGCGCCAGACCATCGCCGAGTTGGGGGTGGCCGACCGCGTGACGTTCATCGGACTGGTGAACCAGCCGGAACTGGCGGGACTGTACGCGTCCCATGCCATGTTGGCGCTCAGCAGCCGGCAAGAGACCTCGCCCTGTGTCATTGCTGAAGCGATGGCCGGGCGACGGCCTGTGGTGGCTACCGACGTGGGCGGCGTGCGCGAGATGGTGTCAGATGGTGAGACGGGCTACGTGGTGCCTGCTGGCGATGCCCAGGCGCTGGCGGGCCGGATCGAGGCTGTGCTGGGTGATCCGGTGGCCGCGCGCCGCTTCGGGAACCGGGGTCGGGCGCTGGCTGAGTTGTGCTACCGGCGAGACCTGATCGGCCGGCAATACCTGTAGATGCTGAGGGCGTTGGACTAAGGACGCGTCGAAAGACCTTCCCGCGTTGGCTCGGTAAGGAGACCGGCCAGAGCGATAACTTGCGGCCGGGCTGCGCTCGTCGAAATCACTTCGCCTTGAACGCCAGCGCCGACGGTGTCATGCAGCCGACGATGGCCGGCGCCTCGTGGATGAGTTCGTCGTTCTCCAGCGCCGCCACCATGAACAGGGCAAAGTCGGTGCGGCGGGTCAGGTTGCTGGCGAGGATCGGATCGCCCACGTGGCGGCTCCACACGGGCAGACCCTGGCTCTCCCCTTCTTCCAGATCGCTGCCGCGCACGACGGTCCATAGGGTGTCGCTGGCGAAGATCCGCCGGGCAGCCTCCACCTGGTCGTCGATGTCCACGACTCGAAACAGCCGCCCGACCCAGCCGCCGATCTTTTCCTGCGCTTTCAGGGTCCGCGAGTAGACGTCCTGTCCGTCCATGCTGATGTGCCAGCCGCACGAGAAGATGAGGCGCGCGCCCGGTGGTGCGAAGTCCAGCACCGCCTGGGCAGTACCGGATGAATAGTCGTGAACACCCCAGGGCACCAGCACCGTGAGCACCCCGTCGCAGCCCGCAACTGCCCGCTGGATGACGTCGCGGTCGTTGGTCGCGCCAGGAACGATGGTCATGCGTCCCTTGAACGCGTCGAGCTTGGCGACGCTCTTTTCCCGGCAAACGCCAACCACCTCGTAGCCCCGGTCCAGCGCGTGCTGCACCATGTACTGTCCGAGCTTGCCCGACGCTCCTACGATACAAACCTTGTTGATAGTCACTTGCTCAGTGCCTCCCGTCTACGGTTCCTTTCGTCGTTTCGCAGTCTTGACCCAATCTCTCCCCCGGGACGCCTTCAAGTATCAGTTGCCGCTCTGGCCGGTCTATCGACCTAAGCCAGCACCGACACGTTGCTGACAGACGCATCCCTCCAATCTGTCAGCAGCGAGAACTGCGCTGCTCTGCTAACCGGCAGGCGACTCCACGACCGCGACCATGGGGATCGCCTTCCATCGCTCGTCGCCGTTCTCGTCCACGACCTTCACCAGCCGCCGCAGCTTCTCCGGCCCTTCGACCCGGTCCAGAAACAGGACGCCGTTGAGATGGTCCACCTCGTGCTGGAAGACCCTGGCCAGCCACTCCTCCGCCTCCACCTTTTGCGGCTTGCCGAAGCGGTTCTGCCCCTTGACCACCACCTTTTGTGAGCGCCACACGTCGCCGACGATGTTGGGAATCGACAGGCACCCTTCCTCGCCCTCCAACTCCTGCTCGCTGAAGTAGACGATCTCCGGGTTCACGAACTCATACAGCTGTCCGCTGCCCGGTTCGTCTTCGTCCTCGTCCAGTTCGATAACGATCACCCGCGCCGAGACGCCAACCTGCGGCGCGGCCAGACCAATGCCCGGCGCTTCGCGCATCGTCTCCACCATGTCGTCGATCAAGCGGTGCAGGTCCTTGTCGAATCGCTTGACCTTGCGCGCCTCCCTGCGCAACACATCTTCGCCGATCAGCGTAATATTCCTGACAGCCATCGTGCCTCCTCGAAATCGAGAAGTTCAACCCCACTGCGGCGGTTGAACTTCTGGTCCGTCCGGATTATAGCCCGCCCGATGGGACGCTGTCAAAACGAACCGGCCGGTCCAGCGCTCCTGTGCGATGTTGCATGCGATAGGTGTGGCGACTGCCTCACTGCGCTACCAGCGCTACAGGTTCCCTTCACACCGGCGATAATGCGCACACCCCGTGAGGCTTTCAGGCGATCTGCGCCTGGGGCAAAAGAAACGTGGCTCCGAGCAACTGCTCGGAGCCACGCGCACCACGTTAACCCCCGGCCACGAATCGACTCGTCATCGGTTGGGTCGTTGGCGGCGTCGATGATCAAGCGCATTCTGCAGCCATGGCAGAGCGACGATGGCCACCAGCGCCAGCGCCAGGAGCAGCCACCGCAGCGCCAGGAAGACTGAAGTCACCCAGGCAGGCAGGCGCACGCCTGTCTGCTGGCCCACCGGTGTGAAGCCGGCAGTTTCAGTCGCGGCGTCACCGTTTGTTGCGGCTGCCACCGGCTGCAACTGCTGAGGCAGACGACTCATCGCCTGGGTTGCATGGATGCGCACGTCCGGGCTCAGGTCAGCAGACGCCGCGGCCGCCAACGACTGCTGGGCCGTGGCGAATCCGGCCGCGGATGGGTCTGGTACGCCGGCCAACGTCTCACCCAGCGCCCAGGCAGCCTGAGCGCGCACGGCCGGGTCCGACGCCTGCAGGGCAACGGTCAGGCCATCCACTGCGGCCGGATCGGCGATCCAGCCCAGCATTTCGACGGCGTTGCGTTGTGTGACAGGGCTTTCGCTGGCCGCCAGATCGAGCAGACCCGGCACGGCCTCGCTGCCGAGCCGTTCCAGCGCGCCCATGGCCGCGTGGCGGGCCGGGGTCATGTCGGCACTGGCAAGCGCGCTATGCAACGCTCCCAACGCTTCAGGCGTGCCGATGGCTGCCAATGCGTCGGCAACGGTGGACAGAGAAGCGGTCTGCGGCCGGGCGAGCAGATACGCCAGGGTTGGCACGGCGTCCTCGGCGTGCAGCAGGCCCAACGACTCGACAGCCGCGTTGGCAACCCGCGCATCGCCGCTCTGCGCGGCTGCCAGCAGCGCGTTGACCGCGCTAGCATCGCCCAGCAACCCCAGCGCCCGGGCGGCCCCAGCCTGGCGGACGGCCGAGGTATCGCCGCTTTCCAGCAACGCGGTCACGGCTGTGGCGTCCATGCGGTAGGTCGCCGCCGGGCCGGCCTCGGACACTGACTCGACGCTCAATGGCTGGCCGGCTATGGCTTTCAGATCAGTGGCGCGCGGGCTGTTGAGTGGCAGGGTTGCCATCGGCAGCCACGAGGCGCCGCTGTCGACGCTGGCCAGCAGCGCGACCGGCGTGAATCGCACCGTGGATGTGCCGAGCCGGTAGCCCGTGGCCGCGTACACAATGCGGGGATCCTGCGGGTCCGCGCCCAGCGCGTTGACCTCGAGGATCGCGCCGGGCGTCATGCCCAGCCCTTCGTTGCCAGCCTGCCAGGTCGTACCGCTGTCGAGGCTGCGATAGACGCCGGCGGTAGCCGTTCCTGCCAGCAAGGTCGGAGTCTCGCCGGCCGTCACGATCAGCGACCGCGCCGGGCTGGTCAACTGCCCTGCTTCTTGCCAGGTCACGCCGCCGTCGCGGCTGCGATAGATGGTCGCGCCGGCCGCCGCGAACAGCAGGTCCGGCTGCCCAGGTGCACCGGCTACGATGTCCGCACCTGCGGGCGGTGTCACCCCCTGCGCGTGAGCCGGGACCGCGACCGGACCAAGCAACAGCAGGCCGGCGGCCGCAATGGCTATTCCAATAAGTGCTACAATTCTTGATGGTCGCATAACAATCACTCTTTCAACACGACTACTTCGTGACATATCTCTGCGAAGATGGCAGTCCTCGCTAGACGCACCTGCCATCTCCAGCCAGGTGCATCGGTTAGCCGCTGTCCGCATCCGAGGGCGGGCTGTCTGGCGGGCCTTCGCTGCCGGACGGTGGCGTTTCGATCGGGACCGGTGCGTCGCCGTCGGGCAGGCGGATGGCGAAGGGCGCTGTGGCGGTCATGCGCCCGGTGCTGTCGGATGCCACCACCCAAACCAGCCGCTGGCCCATCAAGACCCGGTCTCTGGGCACCACGACCGTGGCGCTGAACCGGCCAAATCGATCACTTCTTACACGAGCCAGGACGGGCGGTTGTTCAGCAGAATCCGCGTCGGCGGCCACCATTGTGATGAAGATCCGGTCGCGCGGCGTCCAGTTGGTCCCGGTAACCGCAACCGTCGTGCCGATATAGCCCGCGGTCGGCGATATGGCGATGCTGGGCCGGATCGACGGCGGCGTTGGCTTGGCCGGCGGCGTCGGCGTGCGGGTGGGCCGTGTCACGAAGCCGGTTGTTGCCGTCGGCGTCGGCGTGCCGGTGGCGGTGGCCGTGCGCGTTGGCGTGGCCGTCTCGGTCGGCTCGCTGGTCGCGGTCCTCGTCGGCGTAGCGGTCTCGGTCGGCTCGTCCGTGGGGTCGGGGTCGGCGTGCGCGTTCGGGTCGCGGTCGGAGTCTCGGTTGGTACGTCTGTCGGAGTCGCAGTGGCCGTTCGCGTAGGCGTCTCCTTCGGCTCTTCCGTAGGCGTGGCAGTTGGCGTCGCGGTGTCCGTCGCGGTCGGCGTTGCTGTTGCCTCGTCGGTCGGCGTAGCCGTGGCTGTGGCTGTGTGCGTCGGTGTGGCCGTCAGCGTCGCGGTCGGGCTTGGTTCGCTGCCCGGATCGGTCGGCGTCGGCGTGGCGGTCAGCTCGCTGGTCGGTGTCGCGGTGGCGCTGGGCGTTGCGGTCGGCGTGGACGTAACGGTGGCAGACGACGTGGGCGTTGCGCTGGCCGTGGATGTTGCCGTCGGCGTCCAGGTCGCAGTTGACGTTGCGGTCGGCGTCGCAGTTGGTTCGCTGCCGCCGCCGGTTGCCGTAGGTGTTGGCGTCGGTGTGACCGTGACCGGACGGGTGGCAGTGCTGGTCGGCGTCGCGGTGGCGGTTGGCGTCCAGGTCGGCCGGGGCGTCGGTGTGCGCGATGCGGTCGCGGTCGGCGTAGCCGTCACCGGGGGCACAGTCGGCTGGACGGGCGCCCAGTTGAAGAAGATCAACGCGGTTCCGAAGCGCTCGTAGTACTGCACTTCGATGCGGTGCCAGCCGGCGTTGTACCAACGTTCCACCACATAGTCGCGCGCCGGGCCGTCGGTCCAGCCATCCATGACCACGACATCGTCCACCAGCACCCGCGCCCCGTCGTCGACGCGGACGACAAAGCGGTAGGTTGCGGACTCCAGGAAATAGAAGCTGCGCGTCCAGCGCACGCTGAAGTTGTCCGCCGGAATGCCGGGCGCCGGACTGCCAAAGCCCCAGTCAAAGGCGATCCCGACGTCGTTGCGCACCAGGACCGGCACGCCGGCTAAGTTGGGATTGCTGTAATACTCGCCCTTCCACTCGGGGAAGTACTGCTGGCGCAGCCAGGAAAAGTCGATCAGCGCCTCACCGGTGCGCTCGTAGTATTCGACGCGCACGGCGTGCCAGCCGGCAGCCAAAGTACGCGTCCCGGAAACGGTGCGAACGCCGCCGTCCTGCCAGGCGTTGATGACCTGTACGTTGTCCACCCAGACGCGCACGCCGTCATCCACGCGGGCCTCGAAGACGTAATCGCCGGCGTCGAACCACTGGTTGCTGGTCCAGCGGACGCTGAAGAAGTCGGGATTGATGCCGGGCGCCGGGCTGCCGAACCCCCAGTTAAAGCGCACGGCCGGATCGTTGCGCACCAGCACCGGCGCGCCCAGCAGGTCGCTGTTGTTGTAGTACTCGCCACGCCATGCGCCGCCGGGAGCAGGCGTTGCGGTCGGCGGCGGAGGCGGCGTCGGCCACGGCGTCCATGTCGGCGGCGGGATCGGTGTCCATGTGGCAGGCGGGGGAATGGGTGTCCAGGTTGGCGGCGGCGGGACCGGCGTCCAGGTCGGCAGCGGCGTGTTGGTGGCTATCGGAAGCGGGAACGTCACCACCGGCAGAATCAGCAGGTTGAAGTTGATCGACACCGTCTCGGCGGTGTTGGCTACCCAGCCCCATTGTTCGCCGACGCAGCAGACCAGCAGCCACAGGCCGTCCTCGGTCCGTCCTTCAGCGCGGAACATCGTGCCGGCGGGCACGGTCGCGAGGATGTCGAAGGTCAGCCCGGGTCCGGAGCGCACGTTGAGCAGGTCGGCCACCACGGTGACTTCAGGGACGGAAGGCGTTCCGGGCAAGGGCGAGGCGGTGGGAGTGGCGGTAGCCGCCAGTGTCGGCGAGGCGACATCGGCGGGCGCGGTGGCAGTCGCCGTCAGCGTCGCGCCGGGCGCGGCTGTTGCCACGGGTGTCGGCGTCGGTGGCTCTCCGAACGCCAATGAAAGTAGGTTGTAGCCGACCAACGCGACAGCGACGATGAGTACAGTGAAGGCGGCGATCAGCAGAACATAGAACAATGGTCTGTTGCTTGTCATCTTTCACCAATCCTGGCCGCTCTACCGGCCTGTGCGGCTTCGCAGCTCCTCGGTACCCCGAACGATCAATTCTCGTTTGATATCGTTGCACGACTTGCGCTCCGTCTGCCCATGGGACAAATGCTTGCGTTGATGGCAGCATGGAGCGATTGGTTGTGCATCCACTGCTTACATGATGGCAGCGGTGAAAATGTTCAGGATACGCCGAGACGTGTGTGCTTGCGCGCCTTGAAACGTGAGGCGTGAAATGCCAACAGATCCTACTCGACTCAACCAGCGCACGTTACCTCACGTTTCACGTATTCACGTTTCAGGATTTGACACGCAATGCACAAGACAGTAACATGAAGGCCAGCCTAAAGACTTGAGGTAGATATCTTATGGACGACCATAACACATCTGAGCCGCTGAGCGAGAGCGTGGAGATGTATCTCCTGCGCATTGCACTCCTGCAGGAAGACGACAAGCCCGTTCCGATCTCAGCGCTGGCCGAGGAACTGGCGGTGTCGCCGGTGTCCGCCAACCAGATGTGCCGCAAGCTGGCGGAGCGCGGCGTGGTTACCTATGAACCCTATCGCGGCGTGACGCTGACGCTGCACGGCGAGGCGGTTGCACTGCGAGTGCTGCGCAAGCGCCGGCTGTGGGAGGTCTTCCTGGCAGAGAAGCTCGGCATGGAGCCGCACCTGGCCGAGGAGATGGCCTGTCGCTTCGAACATGTCACGCCCGACGTGCTGGCGGAGCGGCTGGCAAGCTATCTCGGCAACCCGGCCCTGAGTCCGCAGGGCGAACCGATTCCGGCCAGCGTTGGTTCGGCGGTGCGCCGGCCGCGCATGCCGTTGAACGAGATACCGGCCGGCCACTGCGGGCAGATTGTCAGCATCGGCGGCGACGACACGACGCGCACCTTTCTGCGGATGCAGGGCATCGGCACGGGGGTCATTTTGCGCACGCTGGCGACCGCGTCCGACGGATCGATGCTGGTGCTGGCACCGTCGGGCCAGGTCTCGCTGGCCGACGAACTGGTGCATCTGATCGAAGTAACGCGCGTTCGTCCACCGGAAGGGGAGACCGCGCCGCAGGAATACGCTGAAACAGACGAAGCCTGACTTCGGGCTAGTCAATCCACATGCTCAAGGAGACCCAAACCGTGATCCTGAAGAAACGACTGACGCTGGGCGTCGCCATTCTTCTTTTGACCCTGCTGGCCGGCTGCGCAGGCGGGCCGGTGCTGGTAGAAAACGCGGTGCCCGACGGCGCCTCCGCCACGCCGCTGGTGATCTATTCCGGCCGCAATGAAAACCTGGTAGGCCCGCTGATCGACCAATACAGGCAGGCTACCGGCCAGGACGTGCAAGTGCGCTACGGGGATACGGCCGAGATGGCGTCCACCATTCTGGAAGAGGGCGCCAACTCGCCGGCCGACGTGTTCTATGGACAGGATGCCGGGGCGCTAGGCGCGCTGGCCGGTGCAGGCCGTCTGGAGACGCTGCCGGACGACATTCTGAACCGGGTCGATGCCCGCTTCCGCAGCGACACCGGCCAGTGGGTCGGCTCCAGCGGCCGGGCGCGCGTGCTGGTGTACAACACCAATGAGGTAGATCCGGACGGTCTGCCGGCCGACATCTGGGGGCTGACCGAGGAGCAATGGCGCGGCAAGATCGGCTGGGCGCCTACCAACGGCAGCTTCCAGGCGTTCGTCACCGCGCTGCGACGCATCGAGGGCGAGGACAGGGCGCGGGAGTGGCTGACTGCGATGATCGCCAACGATGTGAAGGTCTATCCCAACAACGACTCCATCGTGGCGGCTGTCGGCAGCGGCGAGATACTGGCGGGGCTGGTCAACCATTACTACCTGTTGCAGTTCAAAGCCGAGAAGGGCCAGGATTTCCCTGCCCAGAATTACTTCTTTCCGTCCGGCGGCCCCGGCAATCTGATCAACGTGGCGGGCGCGGGCGTCATCAACACCAGCGAAAACAAGGCCGCGGCCGAGCAGTTCGTGGCGTTCTTGTTGTCGGACGCAGCCCAGAGTTACTTTGCCAGTACCACCGACGAATACCCGCTGGCCGGCACGGATATCCCGCTGAACCCGGCCGTCAGGCCATTGAGCGAGATCAACGCGCCCGGCCTCGACCTGAGCAACCTGGACGACCTGCAAGGCACGCTGATGCTGCTGCAGGAAGTCGGCGCGCTGAACTAGCCACGCTGCTTGCTGTGGCCGGTCTCCGACCGAGCCAGCATCGTGGCTCGGTCGGAGACCGGCCACAGCGTCATTTGTCGAATTGAACCAAGGAGAAAACCGTGATCGTCACTGCCAACCGCATTCCCGTCAACCCCGACTTCGCCGAGGCGTTTGAAGCCCGCTTCGCCAACCGCGCCGGTCTGGTGGACACCATGCCGGGGTTCGTCGCCAACCATGTGCTGCGACCAGCTACGCCCGACACCCCGTACATCGTGCTGACCTACTGGGAGACCCGGGAACAGTTCGATGCCTGGGTCAACTCGGACGCGTTCAAGCAGGGCCACGCCCGCTCCGGCAGCCTGCCGCCCGAAGCATACACAGGACGCAACCAGTTTGAGATGTTCGAAGTAGTAACCAGCAGCGAGCGCCACCCGTAAGGTCGCCCGTTTTTCACGTTATCGACGCCCGGACAGGCTGCAGCCTGTCCGGGCGTTTGTAATTGTGAAACATGATTGACAACCTGCGGGCGATTGCTTATAATCACGTTGCCTTCATCAACGCTCATTGCCACCGGCAATAGCAGCTTGAGCGACACCCGCCTTTTGCTGTCCACGTTGAACTCCCGCCCGTTGTGCGAGTGGTATCGTGTCTGTTGGCTGTGCTCGACCTTGTTCTGTCCCCGGCATAACTGCAGCGGAGCGGTTGTCTCGTGCGCCCGGAGAGAACGTCCACCCCGCGGCATTTTTGCATAAGCGTTCGTTTGCGACCCACCATCTGTACGCCTTGAAAAGGAGAAGAATTCCATGAACAAGAAGCTCAGTACGCTGCTGGTGCTGCTGATCTTTGCCAGCTTGCTGGTGACAGCGTGCCAACCCGCCGCCGCGCCTGCACCCGCTGCGGAGCCAACCGCGGCCCCAGCCGCCGCTGGCAGCGAGCAGGAAGCTGCGCCCACCGAAGAGCCAGCCGCGGCCGCGCCGGCTGATGAGGACATCACCCTGGCCATCGAGCACTTCAGCATCATCGAAGGCACCACCTGGTCCGGCGCCCACGACCGCGCCGGCAAGCGCCTGGCCGAGAAGTATCCCAACGTGGACTACGTCTACCGCGAGCAGGTCAGCCCCGATCTCTCGGTTCCCTACGCCGAGGAGATGATCGCCGAAGGCGCCGACATCGTGGTCGGCAACGCCGAGTTCATGGGGTTGCCGCTCAAGGATATCGCCGACAAATACCCGGACGTCGATTTCGTCTCCATCGTCGCCAGCGACCTGAGCACCAAGGAGAACTTCATTCGCCTCTTCCCGCGCCAGTACCAGGCGCTCTATCTGGAAGGGCTGATCGCCGGCGCGCTGACCGAAACCGGCAACATCGGCATCGTGTCGGCCTTCCCCACGGTCCAGGTAATCCGGCGCACGGCCGGTTTCGTTCTGGGCGTGCAGGACGCGGCTGAGATCCTGGGCAAGGACGTCAACGTCTACGTCAAGTACGCCGGCGACTGGTTCCTGCCGCCCGAGGAGCGCGAGATCGCCACGACGCTGGTCGACCAGTACAACGTCGACGTGCTGACGCAGCAGACCGACTCCGGCTCGCCGCTGGACGTGGCGACCGAAAAGGGCATCTGGTACGTCGGCAAGGACATGGACGTGGTCGGCGAGTACGGCTGGTCCAGCACCGACACGGTCGCCGTCTCCTTCGACACCCGGTGGGAAGTCCTCTACGACCAGATCATTCGCGACCGGATGGCCGGCGCGGCCACCGATCCGGTGCTGTACTACGGCATGGACAAGTCGATGACGCTGGCCGATGGCACCGAAGAGGCCACCGTGGACATCATGAACGACGGCAAGATCGGCGTGGACGCCATCAGCCCCAAGGCTCTGCCCATGATCCCGCAAGAGATCCTCGATCTGGTCAAGCAGCGCCGCGAGCAGATGATGGCCGGCGAGTGGGACCCCTTCACCGAGCACGCGTTCATCAGCAACGGCACCGGCCTGGATCTGGCCGACACTCCCGTTCCCGCCCAGGGCACGGAAGTCAAGGCGGCCGGCGATGTGCCGACGGATGCGTTCCTGCTGGCCCAGTTCAACTTCGACCTGGACGGCACCACCGTCCTCGAATAGACCGTCGCTTCTGCGCTTGCACAGGTGGCAATTCTGAAGTTGCTGCCGACAACCAGACCCACATGAAGCTCTCACCAACCGGACATCGCTCCCAGCGGTGAGAGCTTCGTTTGTTACCGTTCCGACGGCCCACGACTGACGGTCCTGGTCGACAAACTGAGGCGCTGACGCGTCGAAGTCACACCGTATCAAGATCAGGACTGTCAGTCGTGCAGATACCCGAAACGAAGACGAGCTCATGACCAAGGAACTCCTTGCAGGCCGCGAACGCGGCGCCACGGTTCTGGAGTTGCGGGGAATCACCAAGCGCTTTCCCGGCGTCCTGGCCAACGACCAGATCGACTTCGAGATGCGCGCCGGCGAGATCCACGCCATCCTGGGCGAGAACGGCGCGGGCAAGACTACGCTGATGAAGATCCTGTACGGGATCATGCAGCCGGACGAGGGCGAGATCTACGTCGGCGGGCAGCGGGTCAGGTTTCATTCGCCGCTGGATGCCATCGAGCTGGGGATCGGCATGGTGCACCAGAACCGCAAGCTGGTGAACGCCCACACGGTGATGGAGAACATCATCCTGGGGCACCCCAGCGCCGGCCGCGTCCTGAATCTCAGGCGGGCCAGCGAGGAGATCGACGACCTCTGCCGGCGCTATGGGTTCAAGCTCGACCTGAAGGCGTCGGTCTGGCAGCTTTCCGAGGGCGAGAAGCAGGTGGTGGAGATCCTGAAAGCCCTCTACCGCGGCGCCAAGATTCTCATCCTTGACGAGCCGACCTCAGCACTGGCCCCGCCCGAGACCGAGAAGCTGCTGACCTCGGTCGACGCCATGGCCAATGACGAGTTGGCCATCATCCCCTTTATTACCCACAAGCTGCCCATCGTTCTTGCCAACAGCCACCGGGTGACGGTGCTGCGGCGCGGCCGGGTGATCGCCCGCATCGACACTGCCAGCGCAACAGAGCAGAGCCTGGCGCGCGAGATGGTGGGCAGGGACGTGGTGTTGCAGGTGGAGCGGCCGGCGGTCGAACGGGGCGAGCCGGTCTTGCAGGTCGAGAACCTCTCCGCCCAGAGCAGCCGCGGCTTCCTGGCTGTCAAGAACGTGTCGTTCACGGTGCACGAAGGGGAGATCTTCGGCATCGCCGGCGTGTCGGGCAACGGGCAGCATGAGCTGGCTGAGGTGCTGGCCGGCCTGCGCGACGCTGAAACCGGCCGGGTCGTCCTGGAAGGCAAGGACATCACGAACGCACTGCCGCTGGCGCGTTGGCAGGCGGGACTGGGGTACATCCCTGCCGAACGCAACGAAGTTGGGTCCATCGGCGACTTTTCGCTGGTGGAGAACGTGGCCATGAACTACTACTTTGACGACCGCTACACCCGCCAGGGGGTGGTGAACTACACCGGCATCCGCAAGCTGACCGAGGAACTGATCGTCGATTACGGGGTCGCCACGCCCAACGCCGACGTGAAGGCCAAGAACCTGTCAGGCGGCAACCTGCAAAAGGTTATCCTGGCGCGCGTGCTGAACCGCCAGCCGCGGCTGGTGATCGCCAACCTGCCGACCCAGGGTCTCGACGTCGGCGCCACGGAGTTCGTGCAGAACAAGCTGCTGGAAGCCAGGAAGAACAAGGCGGCGGTGCTGCTCATCTCTGAGGACCTGGACGAGATCCTGGCGATCAGCGACTGGATCGCGCCGATGTACGAGGGCGAGTTCATGGGACTGCTGCCGGCCGAGGAGGCCAACCGCGAGCGCATCGGCGCTTTGATGGCCGGACTGCAACCTGAGAGGCAGGAATCATGAAAATCGGCGGCTACGACCTCAAGGTAGAGAAGCGGCCCTCACTTTCCGGCTGGCACGCGGCGTTCATCTCGATCTGCGCGCTGGTGATCGCGCTGCTGCTGTTCAGCGTCCTCTTCATCCTGGCGGGAGTCGATCCGCTGGAGGCGTACGACGGCATCATCTCGTATGCGTTCCTCAAC
Source organism: Caldilineales bacterium (assembly GCA_041391245.1). Lineage (GTDB taxonomy): Bacteria > Chloroflexota > Anaerolineae > JAAEKA01 > JAAEKA01 > JACKBK01. The sequence goes on along the minus strand of JAWKOJ010000023.1, from coordinate 55,658 downwards.
CCCTTTGGCCTGCCGCTGACCATCAACCGCTTCATCTTCCTGCTGCTGTGCACCTTTGCGTTCATCATCCCCTACCGCGCCGGCCTGTGGAACATCGGCACCACCGGCCAGCTTTACATGGGCGCGCTGGCGGTGTTCGGTGTGCTGGCGCTGCTGGGCGCCCGGCGAAACGGGGAGGTGGCTGTGCCGCCGCTGGTGTTGCTGCCGGTGCTGCTGGTGGTGGCAGCGGCGGGCGGTGCGATCTACGCTGCCATTGCCGGCGTGCTGAAGGGCAAGTACAACATCAACGAGATCGTGGTCACCATGATCATGAACTTCGTGGCCTTCTGGCTGGTCTCGTTCATGATCAAGGAGGGCGGCCCGTTCATGGGGCGCGGCGGCGAGGGCGAGAGCTTCCAACTGCCGGCCAGCCTCAACGCCCCGCTGATCGCCGGCATCCCGTTTACGATCCTGCTGGCGATTGCGCTGGCCGTGCTGCTGCACTTCATGTTCACCCGCACGCGATTCGGCTACCAGATCCGGGCGTTTGGCCAGAGTCCGGCCGCGGCTCGCTACGCTGGGGTCAATCCGGTGCGGCTGCCGGTGCTGGTGTTCGCACTGGGCGGCGCCATGGCCGGGCTGGCGGGCTACCACTACTTCGCCGCGGTGCCGGGCGTTTACAAGATCACCAGCAACTACGGCTACTACGGCGACCTGGCCTTCTACGGCATCATCTGCGGCCTGATCGCGCTGGGCAACCCCATCGCGTCGATTCCGGTGGCGCTGCTGTTCGGCGGGCTGTCCATCGGCGGCCGTTACATCCAGGGCAAGCTGCACATGAGCTTCGGCGTGGACTACGCGCTGCTGGGCGTGCTGATGATCACGCTGGTGGGTTTCCAGTACTTCTATCGCAACCAGATCGTTTTCAAGTCAACCCGCAAATCGACCGGGAAGGAGACGCTTGATGCTGGAGTTTATAGTCAGGAGTCTTGAGGCCTCGACGATCTTTACGCTGGCCGCGCTGGGCGAGCTGCTGGGCCAGCGGTCGGGCATCCTCAACGTCGGCATCGAGGGGATCATGCTGTTCGGGGCGACTTTCGGCTTCATCGCCGCGCAGAACAGCGACAGCTACGTCGTCGGCTTTGCCGTCGCCATCGCCATCGGCGCGCTGCTGGGGCTGCTGCACGGCTTCTTCTCCATCACCCTGGGCGTCGATCAGGTGGTCAGCGGCATGGGCATCTGGATCCTCGGCTTCGGGTTGACCACCTACATCGGCAACCCCTACACCGGACCGCTGGGCATGGACCGCATCCCCACGGTGGCGGGCTTCTCCCCGTTCTTCATTCTGAGCGTGGTGCTGGTGGCCGTGCTTTGGTTCGTGCTGTCGAAGACCAGCCTGGGGCTGCGCATTCGCTCGGTGGGTGAGAACCCATCGGTGGCCGAGGTGTCGGGCATCAACGTGGCCCGCACGCGCTACATGTGCGTGGTGGTCGGCGGCATGCTTATGGGCTTCGCCGGCGCGGTCTACTCGCTGGACTACAACCCGGTCTGGAACTACAACTTCCTGATGGGCTGGGGCTTCATCGCGCTGGCGCTGGTGTTCTTCTCGCTGTGGAACCCCTGGATATTGCTGGGCGGGTCGCTGCTCTTCGGCTTCCTGTGGCAGCTTTCGCTGAACCCGCAGCTATTTTTACCGGGCGTCTTCTCGCGCTACATCTGGCGCACAGTGCCGTTCGTCATCACCCTGCTGGTGCTGCTGATGATGTCAACCAAGTGGTTCCGCGCCAAGTGGGGATCGGCTAAACCGGAGGCGCTGGGCGAGCCGTATGTGAAGGGGTGAGGTAGTACGATGGTCAGCTACCTTCACGGATCGGCCATGGGTGCCATCAACTCGTCAGCCAGTTCGAGGAAGAAAGCCTGCATGTCAGACAACGACAGCGGTTTGATCATGCGCGGCAGTACGCTGACAGTCTGCACGCGGCGCAACGAAATCGCCAACCAGTAGTCGTCCATGCCGACGTGTTTCTGGCGCGCTTGGGGCAGCAGCTCGTCAAACGGGATCAACTCCTGATGAATGAAGTAGACATCCACGAAATCCTTGGCGGCAGCGCGGCCAAACAAGGCGGACACCTTGTTGCAGGCGATGTCAGGCGCGTTGTCGATCTCCAGCCCAAACTCAGGATTAAAGTTCGTTGGTTGCAAACGGTAGGGTGCTTCCTGGGCAAAGTCGAGCTTAACCCGTTCCCCTTCGCTGCTGGTGATGAAGCACTCGATGAACGTGTTGAAGGTTCGGCTGAACTCAAGTTCTGCTTGTAGGTTTGCCGCAACTGCTTCCAAATCAGGCCGTACGAGACCTACTGCGTTGGGATCAGGCGTGAAGAAATCCAAATCCTCTGACAGCCGGTGTTGCAGGAAGAACGCAGCCAGCGCCGTGCCCCCCGTCAGATAGAAACTGGACGCAATCCCAGTGCCGCCGATGGCTCTAAGCAACTGCTGCTGGAACGGGGTCAAGATCTCCATAGCGTTCCTTGATGTGAGGCTGACTGAAGTACCAGCGCCAGAACTCATCTATCTCACGCGGCAAGAAGATGTCGGGCAGGTAATCGTGAATAGTCGATATGCCAACGGCGCGGATGTCTGTGGACGTTCCATTCGTGAGCACGCGCGTCACGTACCAGCGCAGAAATGCCTCGTTCTCCTGTGCGTCCTCGGGGATGTCGTAGTCCCAGACCAGCTTCTCGTTGATCGGTATCGGCTTCATGGGGCAATTATAGCATGGGCAAAGCGGCGGTGCAATCGCCTGGTTGCGAAAACTGTACAGGTGCCTGGCACTTGGACTGAAGTCGGTGGTATCTCTCAACGTTGATGACCACGCTACGCTGGAGTGTGAAGTGCCTGGCACCTCAGACCGATTAGTTACTGGTTGAGCAACGATCCTCGGGTTCGGTTCTTCAGCCACGCCACGGCCTTGAACGCCAGCAGCAAGGCCAGAATGCTCAGTGGAATGCCCAGCAGGATGTAGGCCCAGGTGAAGTAAGGCAGGGCCTCGGATTGGATGGCCCCCAGCAGATCAGGCCCGCCTTCCACGTAATATGTTTCCCCGCTTGGAGTCACCTGGCGAAAGCCGCCCAGCGTCCAGGCCGCCAGCGCCAGGATGAGCAGCCGTTCGCCGATGGCGGCGATCAGGCCGGCGACAAGCGCCAGTTTGGCGTCATAGCGTTCGCTGAACAGCCCCAGAAAGACGCCCCCAACCACGTAGGGCATAATGACGAGGGAAACTGCGAAGGTAGCAGCGATGCCAGGGTCGTTTCCGATGGACGAGCTGTGGTAGATTTGGGAGACAATAAAGAGCACTGCCAGATAGCCGGCCGCAATCATGACCAATGCAAGCGTTAGTGCAACGGACCATCGTTTGCTCACTGTGGAACTCCTGAGACTTGTTGGTCCGGTCAAATCGCCTTTTCCAGACCAAGGATGTTGCTATCATGGAAGACAAAGAAGATCATTCGCGCTAGTTTTGTGCCTCAGTCTTGCCTGGCAAATGCCTAGGTAAGTAGTTCGAGGTTCTCAGAATCAGGGAGAGTTTGCCAGTTACTGCGATGATGTCGAGAGTTGCATTTGGTTCTCTCATAGGTGTATGAAGTCTCTGGCTTAGGAGTTGTTATCCTAAGATCGCGAGCGAGGCCACACATTGTGGCCTCGCTCCTTGTATATGTATCGGGCTGTTTAGCTGCCGAGGCCGATTTGAAGCAGTATCTACCTTCCTTGTGAAAGGAATTGCATCTCTGAATAGAGATCGGTGAAATCAGCAATGATGAATGCTTCGAAGCCGTCTGGCAGCTCGTCTGGCAGCTGATGTAGGTCATCATTCATCGATCGGATGCGAACAGCCTCGTCTGTATAAGATACGAGCATGCGGGCATAGGTTGGTAGGGGATCAGCCAGGAAGATCATTTCGCGTTCATTAAGATAATCAATTTGTTCGATGGGAAGCCAGAGTTCGATCGCGACAAATCCAATCAACTCCAGGCGAGGTGACGATGGAACCTCACCAAGAGTATCGGCAGCTTCCTCGCGGTTTGGCATCAATTCCATAGAACTGATGCTTGATGCCAGTGTACTTAAGCCGTCAGTGTAGTTTGAATTTCCTTCGGGATGAGCTTCCAAGGTCCAGGTATTAGTGGCCGGGTTTGGATCATTCACGTCAGAATACACTGCCTTGATCATCTCGATTTGAGATGCGTCTGATAGGCCGAGTGTTTCTTCAAGAACTTTTCGAGACACGGGCTCATTGAAAGTCACAATTGTCAGCACGTTGTTTACATCTTCGTGACGCAACGGTGTCATCAAGCCAGACTTCACAAAGTCGACATAGGCATCGAGATCGCTTCTGGTGCTCACAGGATATGCGGCTCCAACCAGAATACGTGGTACTCTATAATCGGTTACTGTATGCAACTGTATTGGACCAGCAGAGATAGTCCCACTAACAGGACTGATCGGATACAAATTGCTTTGTGTTTGAGCAACACTATCAGTATCTCTGTCCAATACCTTTGCCAGTTCTACGTCATTGTAGTCCAGCCTTTGAGGATGATCATCATAGCGCCAGGTGTTGTATTCGCTCATACACCACGGCTTTGCAGAAAGCGCAGGAGTCTCCAAAAGGTAGCCGGATCCAGAAACTTGCATCTCGTAATATGAGACAAACGAATAGAAGAATGGACTACTCTGAGGGAACGATTGGTTGACACTAACGACCTCGTATTCCTCATATCTGCCATCCGCCGGTGCGTCATCATCTCGATCAAACGTAGGATTGGGCATATTGGTCCCGGCTCCCACTCCATTCAGTTTCCCGCTCATGTCAGTGTGGTCATGGGTGTAATACATGTAGACCAAATCACACCACCAGAACCGCAGATTGTTGCTGTAGTATCTGACGTTATCTGCTCTGGTTTGAGTCCAGTCCATAATGCTGCCAAAGACGTACTCGGGAGGGCCACCTCCATCGTAGAACCAATGACCGTGGCGATACCCTGTAGGAGCGTACTGGCCATTTGGAACCGTGTTGTCCCAGAACCCAGGAGAATACCAACCGGACAGTTGCCAATGTGGTGGTATCGGTTGAGCTGCGGGAGAAGCCGCGACCGAGCGGGTCGAGGCAACTACAATTAAGACCAATACCAGTCCAGAAATCGCGCGTTTTGCCATTTTGACCCTCCTTGCAAGTTAGGCTGATAGATTCATCGCCGAACTCCTCAACGACACATCCACCATACCACAAAACCACCCCAAATTTCATGAGACTTTATGATTTTTCATGATTGTTTGTGATTTTCTTCTGCTACTGTCCACATGGTCACTGCGTATTGTCGATCATCGGAAAGTGAGATCTGAAGCCCTCTATCCTGCGACAAGTTGTATCTTCGCCATAGTCCTCCACGAAACTCTCCAATTCCTCCGCGAACGCCATGTTCTGATCACGATCAGGATCGGGGGGAAATGCATAGACATAGTGAAGAGCATCTACTTCCTGGACGCTCCATGTCAACAACTTCTCGCCGAAACGATTGTTTAGCAGCGCATAGAACTCCTGGTGCAAGCAGGAAGGTGTAGTCGCTTCCAGTACAAACACGTTGTAATGGTTGCTCTGAGCGAACTCTGGTAGCGCTTGGACGTCAGAATGTCGCGCCGAGGAACATCCTCCAGCAGACAGCAGCGCAAGCGCCATCACAACAGTTTTCAGCGTCTTATGGGACACTCCCTGACCTCCGTTAGTTGCAATTCAACATGTTCTGAAAATGTTGAAGCCACCCGAGCATCAGCTCTCGGGTGGCTTGAGACTATCCTGTTTCTATGATGGTAACGACATACCGTGTTCAAGCATCAATTGCTCAATAGTATCCCCACACACTTGATGCCTTGTCGTTGTAAGTGGAATTGAACAACCCCCAATCCGAGACGATCGTGCCTATGTAACTCGTGTAGTTGTAGCCGTCGTAGATTGCGACCGCGCCACTTGTGTTCGTCTCATAGTAGGAACTGGCGACGTTATCAAAACTATAGACGGCAAGATTGCCATAACCATGACTGCCAGTGCCTTGATAGCCACAGATCGAAAATACAGATCCCAGATAGAAAGCATGCCAGTAGAGATGGTTACAAACCCAGACAGATCGGCTTTCATCTTTCTCAGACTCCGGGGTCACAGCCAAATCGTCATTCACAGTTCTCTCGATTAGCTCAACGAATGTCTTGGCGTCTTCCCCCTCTCTGTATGGGTAGGCATAAACATGTTGGACACCATCAATTTCTTGAACCGTCCAGTACAGCACCTTGTCGCCATATTCCTGTGTCAACAAGGCATGAACACGGTCCAATGTGTCTATGCCTACTTCCTCGTGAATCGCGATGACGTTGTATCCGCCCTTCTGTGCAATCTCCCATGGCTGGATGGGGCCCTCTTCACCGTCCTGGGCAGACGCCATGGCAGCCACGAACAACACGCTCAACAGCGCAAACACGACGACCAACCCAATGCCTCGCTTCAACATGGTGAAACCTCCTCGATCTCCAAGCTCCGTTCACCGAACGCCTCGGTGGCTTCTCCACCATACTACAAAACCGCCCCAGATTTCATGATACTTTGTGATTTTTCATGATTGTTTGTGATTTACGGCGACTACCCCAAAGGTATTACGCGATATACAGGGTTCTTTTCGCTAACACCACAAGATATAGGCCTGCTGTTGATCTATGGCCAATCGATCCATGGTGTCAGGGAGCAGTGTAAGCATCGTAGAAGAGGAGTTCTCCATAAGGGGACTGGCGCTCGCCCTGCACGCACTCGCCATCCACGGCGAAGGTGATCTGCCGCACCAGCAATGGCTGCCAGACGGCTTGCTCCAGCACAACCTGTTGCGCCTCGTTCACGTACCGCTGGCGCAGGTTGAGATCCGCTGTCAGGCGCGCCTGGTTCACCAGGTGAGCCACGTCGCCGGCGGAGTAGTTGAGCAGGTTGCGCGGCCCCGGGCCGAGGAAGATGCCCAACGCCGTGTAGTCTCCCCAGGCGTAGTCGAACAGAAGCAGGTCGAAGTCCTGGCGCTGTGTCAAGATATCGGAGCGCGCAACCTCACGCAGCCGGATCTGGCTCAACCCAATAGCCTGCAACTGCTGCTGCACGGCGGCGGCCAGTTGGCGATAGGTGCTGCTTTCGGGGATCAGCAGCACCACCTCGGCGTCGCTGTCGAAACCGGCCTCAGCCAGCAGCTTCCGACTTCGCTCTGGAGCATAGCCATAGCCGGCAACTGCTACGCTGGGGTCGTAGCCGACGGTGTTGGGCGTCAGCGGCGTGTCAGCTACCAGGAAAGGGCCGTCACCCGCCAGGCTGGCTTTATCCAATGCCATGGCGACAGCTTGACGCGCCCGCACATCCTGCCAGCGGCCCCGTTGGAAGTTAAAGCCCAGATAGGTGACGCCTCCCGTGGCCTCGTAGAGTCGAAACCGGGGGATATCCGCTACCTGCTTCACATCCTCTACGCTCAGGCTTAAGACACAGCCTTGGCCGTCGACCAGCGCATCGAGACGTTCAGCGCGATCAGCAATGAAGTCAAAGCGAATACGGGCGATGCGCGGCGCGCTCCGGTTCGCGAACAGCGCCGGCGGCCAACGATAATCGGCGAAGCGCACCAGCGTCAACGAATGGCCGGGACGATAGAGGCTGGCTGCAAACTGGTACGGACCAGTGCAGGCGACGAAGCCTGGTCCATCTGTTTCCTGAGTCAGCGGCGACACGATAGCTGCGTAGGGATTGGCCAGCACCAGTCGTACGAAATCGAAGTCGGGCGACGGCAGATCAAACAACACGGTGCGTCTGTCGGGCTGCGCCGTCACCGTGACACCGCGCAGATCGGCGAGCAGGGGTGAAACGCTCCATCGCTGCAAGCGTTCAAAGCTGGACTGCACCGCTTCGGCGGACAGCACGGCGCCGTCGTGAAAGGTGATACCTGGCCGCACAGCAATGCTCAGCTGCTGCCCATCATCGCTGTATTGAAACGCATCCTCCGCCAGCAACCCGCGCACCGTCCCGCTCTGATCTTCATAGAACAAGGACTGGCACACGTGGCGAAAAACGTCCTGGGCCACCGGATTCGACGTCTGCTGCGGATCGTAGTTACCGGGATCGGCGCCCCACACGAAGACCAACGGCCGTCCGCCCATCCCATCGCCGTGCGCCGCCAGCCAGCCCAACATGAGCATCAGCCAAACCAGCGTGACACCAACGATCAGCCGGCGCGATCCGGCCGGCGAGAGCCACCGTCTGGAGCGTTTCACGGGACAACCATCTCCTCATTCGAATACAGCACGTAGCCTGCGCCGTGAGCCGTGCGCACGTAGCGTGGGTTGCGCGGGTCAGGTTCCACGTGCTGGCGCAGTTGAAAGACCAGGTGGCGTAAGCGGTCCTTCTGGTCAGGACGCAAGCCAAACGTGTCCACTTCATCGTCGGGCCATACGGCGCTGAACAACGCTTCCCCAGCCTGCACCTCGTTGGAATGCGTTAGCAAATGCCGCAATAGCACCTCTTCCGTGGGGCTGATCTGGTTCTCCTGCCATTCCGTGGCCGCTTGTCCCGTCAGCGCGGGATCGATCCGTTGGACGCGCACCGCAGGCTGCTGCCGGTGCAGCCGCAACGTCGCGCCGATTTCGATCCAGTCTGTGGCCAGCATGGCTGGCTCGTCGGGACGGCGCTCTGCCGGCGGAAGGAGCGGTTCCGGCGCGACCAGCGCCAAGACGCCGGCGACGCTACCTGTCTGGCCGGCAACGGGAGCTGCTATCAGACCATAACCCAGCTCTGGCCAACCTGGCTGCTGGACAAGGCGCGCTTCCTCCTGCGCCTCCAGCAGTGCATCAGTCAGAACATCAAGGGAGTGCGGGTCTTGAGACGCGGACAACGCGTTAACGACCTGTTGGGCGCCATCGTTGAGAGCCACGACCCCATGTACCCGGTCGAAGAAGAAAAGGGGTTGGTCGTTCAGCGCGGGATCGATGGCCGAGAGCGCCGCTGACGGATGAGGACGGCGCACAGCACGCCACACCAGCCACGTCAGGAGCACCAGGCCGGTCAACCCCAAGAGCAGCACTTCCCAGACTGGAGCGTGCCAATAGATGTGTTGGGTCATGCCGGGTTTCCCTTTTGGACTACGGCAGCCGCTCGTACCAGCGCGGCGACGGCTTGCTGCCGCCGCCCATCCACAGTTGGTAGGTGATCTGCATGTGGCCCAGGTGCAGGGCGGTGTGGTCGATGACGTGCAGGATGGCCCAGCGCGTGGTCACCGGCCGGCCGTGGGCGTCGCGCTTGCCGTCCAGATCAGCCGCGGTCAGACGCGAGAAGACGTCACGCGTCTCCGCGCCCACTTCGTCCAGCCGGCGCAGCAAGCTGTCGGGTCCATCCACCTCGGTGACGAACTCGGCCGGGCGGTCGCGGGTGGTCGGGTAGCCGCCGATCAGCTCGGCGATCCAGAAGTGCTCGGCGCCGGCGACGTGCGCGGACATTACGGCCAGCGAGTTGGTCTCGTGGGCCTCGCTGGCCGGCAGCGGCCGCCAGTTCAGCGCCTCAGCCGGCAGGCCGGCGATCAGGTCGCGCACCTGCCCGCGCAGGTCTTCGATCATGTGCAGGTAGTGGTCGATTTCGGGAGTCATGGCATATCAGGAAAAATCTGGTGGGCAGTTGCCTGCCCGCCACGCGTTGCGGAGGCGGAATTCCAGGACAGGATGTGCTGGATTGCCGCCTCCGCTGAGCCTGGCTGCGCTTGAACGGGCAACCGCGCCGGCTGAAGGGCTACAAAGCTGCCATCAAGCTGTTACGCGTTCGCCAGGGCCAACGCGATGAAACCGGAGGACATACACACCACACAGATGCAGAGCAGCAGCAGGATCCCAAGGACGATCCACAGCGTGCTGTTGGTTCCGCCGCCTTGTGCTGACGTTTGACTACCGAAGGGCCAACAGCCGCCCGGCTCAGGTGGTGGCGGCGGTGGCGGCGGCGGCGGCGGTGGCGGCGCAGGGCTGGCTGTCCAGTCGTTGGCTGCGATGATGTCGCCGCGGCCGCGGCCCTGAGTGTTGGCATCCAGTCCCAGGTTGATCGCGGTTTCCATCAACCGCTGCTTGATCTGGGCCGGCGTGCTGCCGGGATGCGCTTGCAGGAGCAGCGCGGCCGCGCCGGCCGCGTGCGGCGTCGCCATGCTGGTGCCGGAGGCTGACGTGTAGCGCGCATCCACCGGCGATCCCATGGAGGTGCCCTGCGCGCGCGCTGCAATGATCAAATGGCCTGGGAAGCAGACGTCCGGCTTGACGCGGCCATCGCTGGTCGGGCCGCGGGAGGAGAAGGTGGTGACGGCGTCGTTGTCGTCGGTCGCGCCGACGGTGATCACGTTGTGCGCGCAGCCGGGGGAGCCTACCGTGCGGGCGGCCGGGCCGGCATTGCCGCCAGCCACGCATACCACTACACCCTGGTTTACCGCCTCGTCGCACAAGGTGGACAAGGCGTCGCTGCCGTCGCAACTGGTGGATGAGCCCAGCGAGAGGTTGATGACATGCGCTCCTTGTTGCACAGCCCACTCCACGCCGGCCATGACGTTGCTGGTCATGCCGCTGCCGTTGTCTGCCAGCACCTTGGCCACCAGCAGGCTGGCCTCCGGGGCGACGCCGATGTAACGGCCGGCCGAAGCCGCGCCGCTGCCCAGCACCGTGCTGGCAACATGGGTGCCGTGGCCGTGGCCATCCCGACCGGTGCCGCTGGGAACGGTGAAATCCTTGACGGCCAGGATGCGGGTGTCGAAGTCAGGGTGGTTGGGATCGATGCCGGTGTCCACGACCGCCACCTTGATGCCCTCGCCGTCGAAGCCCAGGTTCCACATCTGCGGCGCCCGCACCTTGGGCACCGAGACATCGAGCATGGTGTGGACGGGCAGGTCCTCCCAGATCTTCTCGACTGCCGGTGACTGGCTCAACTGGATCAGTGCGTCCGGCGTGCCTGACACGACCTGGGCGGGGATCAGATCAAACTGCTGGCCCAGATCAATGTTGGTCTCGCCGGCCGCCAGTTCGTTGACAGTAGCCATGGCTCCGGCATCGGTGTAGCGGACGATGACCTGGATCGGCTGATCGGCAGCCGTTGCCGCCATTTGTGACAAAAACGTTTCGCTCATGGTGCCTCCGGGGAAGTCGGAATTCAGGATGTCGATTCGACGGGATCGCGCGCGGCTGACCCGGGCGTCAGAATGAAACGCGAACGCAATGCACTGCGGGTTGTGTGTGCCGCGGCGCACGACCCTTCAAGGCGTGGGTCACGGTACACTCACGTTTCACTGTTCACGCCTTCACGGTCCATACCACGAGGCAATAACCAGCATGACGCACTACTTGATGAACGACGATGGCAGAGGTTTTCCATCACAGTGCGTAGACGGGGCCATCCAGTTCAATGCGCTGAACCCACGGCTGCTCTGCCAGACGCAGCGCCACCGCGCCCGTACAGGTGATGGCAAAGGTTGGAACCAGGCTCAACTGCCGGCGAACGGTCGCACCCGTTGCCTCGACCTGCGTCTGCCGCTGGTCGTCGGCGCGGTCGACGCGCACCAGAAGGTCAAAGGACTGGCCTGGCTGACTGTGAACTGCGCTGTAAAGGCTTGCGTCGAACTTATATGTTGCCTTGGTGGGGTTCCTGCGCGCCATTGTATCACGGCGCACGGCATCGGGCAAAGGAAAAAAACGACGGCCTCTAAAGCGCCTCCCGCCCGCAGCCGTGACGCACGCCGCAGGCTGCACAGCGCGCCGCATCATCGTGGCTGCGCGCCACGTCCCGGCGCTTCAGATCGGCGCGCATGGCGTCGAGCGTCTCAAGCAACAAACTCCGCAGGTTGTCGGTCCAGTCGATCTGCACGGTGGCGTCGGAATAGTGGATGAAGCCGTGCGGCGGCGCTTGGCCGGCCACCTCCTCCACCAGGAGGCAGTAGGCGGCCAGTTGCATCACGTGCGAGTCGTAGGCCTGGCCACCCGGCGGCGCTGCGCTCCGTTTCACCTCGACCGGCACCAGGCCGTCGCCGGTCTCCACCAGGTAGTCGGGCTTGCCGGTCAGCCGGTAGCGTTCGGAGAAGTAGGGTTTCGCGACCGCCGACCAGCGCCCGGTGTCGGCATAGACGAGCTTCCCCTCTGGCAACCCGCTCAACCGTTGATTGCGCGCCGCGCGCCTCCGCAGTCGCAGCGCCAGATACAGCAGCAGCCCGCTGAGCAGCAGCAACCCAATCCACATCGGTCGTTAGCGCCCCCCGCCTATTCCGACCACAGGAGATCCTTGCGCCGAAACAACCAGGCTGCCAGCGAAAACAAGGCGGCTGCAAACAGCAGCGTTCCGGCCAGCGAAAACAGGTAGGCCGCGCCGGACGGCGGTTTCGCAGGCGCCTGCAGCGCTTTGGTCACCGGGCTGGCGATGGCCGCGACCGCCTCGGCGAGCCAGGCAAAGCTGCTGCGCAGGAGGACGCCCCGCAGTTCGACCACCGTAGCAAACAGCGCCAGCGCCACAAAGGTGACCAGATACGATCCGCCCCGGCTGGTCAGCCGCGTTAACATCAGTCCCAGGCTGGCGGCGAACAGGGTGAGCGCCAGCCAGCGCGGCGCGATCAGCAGCAACTCCACCGGCGCGATGGCGACCTTTGCCTGGAGAACCGCCAACGTGGTGTAGAGCACCGCCAGCAGCGCGGCCAACACGGCCACACACACCACCATCGCTGCCAGCAGATCGGAGCGTCGCGGCAGCCGCATCAGCGTCACCGCGGCCGAGCTGCGGTTGAGCTGGCTGGCCAGCAGCAGCACGGTGACCAGCGTCGCCACGGTCAGCGTGAACCCGCCGGTGGCCGCGAAGTAGTCCACGTCGCCCGGCCACTCGAAGAAGATCCAGTAGAGCGCCAGCGTCAGCCCAAGCGGCGCGATGATTCCCAGCGAACGCGCCAGGTCCTTGAGCAAGAACCACGCCAGCGCGGCCGTTCGGCTCATGAGCGCATCGCCTCCAGGTAGATCTCTTCCAGCGACAGCCGCTCCTGGCGCAGCCCGCAGACGTCTGCGCCGCCGTCCAGCAACAGCCGCAACACGTCACTTTTTGCCGCCACCCCGGGTCCCTCCAAAATCACTTGCGAGTCATGCCACGTCACACCGGTCCCTGCTGCAGGCACGCTATCGACGAGGGACCGCGGCACACGGTCGACATCGATAACCACCCGCTCGCGCAGCGGCAGCACGTCGTCCAGCGCCCCGGCGCGCTTGAGTTGCCCGTGCGAGAGAATAGCGACGTGGTCGCAGACCTCCGCTACGTCGCTGAGGCGATGGGTGCTGACCAGCACGGTTGTGCCATCGCGCCGCAGCCGGCCGATCAGGTCGCGCACAGCTATTTGCCATGCCGGATCCAATCCTTCCATCGGCTCGTCCAGCACCAGCAGCGACGGATCACCGATCAACGCGACCGCCAGCCCAAGCCGCTGCAGCATGCCTTTGGAGCAAGAACCGATCCGCTGGCCGGCAACCTGATCCAGCCCAACCTGGCGCAGACGCGCCGCGACCACGCCGTCCAGCGCCGCCCGGCCGCCCGTCCAGATACGCACACAGGCGGAGGTACTCGCCGATCCGGCTGCGCGGCGGCAGAGCGATGCGCTCAGGCAGATAGCCGATCCGGTGCGCCGCGGGCGCGCCAGACTCGATGGAGCCGGAGTCCGGAAAGATCAGACCCAGCAGAAGTTTGATGAAGGTGGTTTTGCCCGAACCGTTGGGACCGAGGAGGCCAAACACTGCACCGGACGGCACGGTCAGATCGAGACGGTCGAGAGCGAGGGTCGCGCCGTAGCGCTTGCTGAGTTGTAGCGCGGAGATCATTGAAGGGTGAACCGCCAGCCATCTGTCTGCAAATGCCCGCTCTGGCGGACGCCCACAAGGGGCTATCCTACATCCGGAAGTCGGAACCTATCCCTCGCGGCCGGTGCCGCCGTCCCAAGGCAGGATTATGATCGGCACGTCGTATGGACCCCAGTCCGTGAACCAGGTCGCATCGTCGGGCGAGACGCGGATGCAGCCGCGCGAGGCAGGAAAAACGCCAAGATCGCCTACGCCCTGATACAGTTTCGACCCGTCCTCGCCCAGCGTGTAGGGCGCGCTGTGGATCAGGATCGATCCGCCTGCCTTGAACAGGTACCAGGCGTTGTCGGCGAAGACGCCGTTGGCCGTGAACGTGCCCCAATACTCGCCGATGCGGCCGGTCCAGGCCGGCGTGTACCAGCCGCGGTCCGGGTCGCCGGTGCTGACGGCCAACTCGCGCACCACCGCGCCATCCTGCACCACGGTCATACGCTGGGCGTTCTGGTTGACCAGCACAAAGGTGCCGGCCGGGTCGATGCCGGCGCGGCTGACCACGTCAGCCACGAATGAATCGGGCGTCGGCAGGGGAACAGCAGTAGGCTCAGCTTGGGCAGGCGTCGCTTCCGGCGTCGCCTCCGGCAGGCTGGTTGGCAGGGGCGAGGGGGTCAACACCGCGGTCGCGGTCGGCGATGGACCGGCGGTCGGCGTCGGGGTAGCCATCCAGCTTGCGCCGACGTAATACTGGCCGGTGACCGGCGCGAGGGCCTGGCTGTTGACCAGCAGGCTGGCCACCTGCCAGACCGTCAGCACGGCGACAACTGCCACCGTCAGCAGCAGAGCGGTCCGCAACACCCGTCGCATCAGCCGGCGCCTCCCGTCAACGCCATCAGCACGGCCGCGAACAACACAAGCAGCGCCGCCGCCAGCAGCAGGGTCGCCAGCCGGCGCTGTGTCTGCACGGTGGCGACGCCGCGGCCATGACGGTCGTGCGCGGCCGCGCCGCTGCGCAGCGCGGCCTTGTTGCGCGACTGCACGCCCTGAGCCCGCTTGAGCCACCACGACCGGGCGCAGTAGACGTACTCGCCCAGCTCGCTGGCCCGGATGACCGGCTCGTCTGCCTGTCTACTCATCGTCCGTTTCGAGAGGCTCGAGGACGGCATCCGCCAGCAGCCCGCTGGTCCCCATGACACGCTCCTCGAAGGCCGCCAGCGCCTGGCGCATCTGCTCCTGGCGCATGGCCATGGTGACGTCGCCGCGGGTGCGCTCCAGCGTGCCGCGCAGCACGTCTGTCTGCCGTCGCAGCCCGCCGGTGATCGCGTCGGGGAAATCGATGGTGATGTTCTGGCTGTAGACCTCGTCCATGATGGAGAGGAACGGCTCTGCTTCTGCGACCCGGCCGCGGCGGATCATGTCCAGCGCGAAGCGGCGCATTTCGGTGCCGGCCTCGGACATGCCGTTGAGGTAGGTGTGCGACGGCACGCCGATCTCCTGCGGGGTCGGCAGGTCGCCGCCGTTGACGAAAGCATAGACCAGATGCGCTTCGGTTAGTTCCTTGAGCGAATCCTGGGTGTAGCCGGTGTAGAAGAGGTCCGGCATCTCCTCGATGGCAGCCAGCATCAAGGCCGCCGCCGCGCGCGCCTCGGCCAGCAGGCCGGCGGCCTCGTCGAACTCATGGCGGTGGACGGCGCGGATGCTCTGGGCGCATAGCCGGATCAGATCGCGTGACCGGCGCAGCGTAGAGTCGCGCAGTTCGTTGCGCGCTGTCAGGTCGGCGCGGATGTCCTCGATGATCTGAGGCAGGTTGTTCACGGGGTCTCCTTTTCCGGCTCACCGGGGTCTGGTTCGGGCTCGTCGCCTGGGTCGTCGCCGCCGACAGTCCACTGCATGCCGCCGAGAATGCCTGATTTGGGATCAAAGGCGCCGGCTTGTTGGGCGCCGATCTTGCCGAAGCGCCGCTCATACTTGGCAATGTTCTGTCCCAACGCCTGGAGCAGCATCTTGGCGTTGGCCGGGGTCAGCAGCACGCGGGCCTGAACCTTGGCCTTGGGCATGCCCGGCAGCATCTGGGCGAAATCGATCACTACCTCGTGCGGCGAATGGCTGATGATGGCAAAGTTGGCGTAGATCGCGGTCAGGTCGTTGGGCAGTTCGACGTTCAGTTGACGGGGAGCAGGTTGTTCGGCCACCGAGTATCCTCCGGGTGTTGGCGAGCACAGGTCGGCCAGGCCGCCAGATAGAAAATGCGCGGTTCGTGATCCCGCGCTGTTGCCATTCTAGCACAGCCTTTCGTGGTTTGGCGAATGTGTTGAGCCGGCTGGCCGCCGATCGCTTCGGCGATCCGGAAATGCTCAGAGCCGGCTCCGAGAGCGGCCATCACGGCCAGCCAGTTGGTCTCGTGCGCTTCGCACTACGGCAGCGACCGCCAGTTCAGCGCCTCAGCCGGCTGGCCGGCGATCACCGCGCGCACCTGCCCGCGCGGGTCTTCGACCATGAGGAGGAAGTGGGTGAGTTCAGGGTTCATAGCGCATCAGAGAGGTGACTCACCGCCAGGTCTTTAGCGAATCCAGTTCTCGTGACGCAATCCCGAAATTGCTTCAAAATCACGATCCGTAGTCAACAACACAAGATCGTAACGCAGCGCCAAGGCAGCGATTAGAGCATCGACTGTCGCGAGTTGCCAGCCCTGGCGCCGGAGGGCAATCTGCAAATCGGCGGCAGCCTCTGCATCGTTTACATCGGGAACATAGCAGAAGATGGAGACTTCGAGTCGCTTCCACTCAGAACGGCTTCGCTTGGCTCGCGGCAACATCCCGAGTCCAAACAAAGTGTCGGCAATGACCGGCACGCAGACGGCGAACTGATTGCCGGCGTTCAAGCTGAAGAGTACCCGCTCCCTGAGCGGATGCGCCAGTGTCACAAGCGGCGATGCATGGTTCGTATCGAGCAGATAGCTGGTCATGGAATACTATCCCAATCCCTCGGCAATGTCATTCTGCCGCGTGAGGGTGCCCATTTCTGCCTCGACCCGTGCCCAGTCCGTCTGCCATCTGCCGAGGTCAAACTCGGGATCATCAGGCCCTGACCTCAACGCCTCCGCCAGCGACCCACTGGCAGGTCTCAGCCCGTGACGGGCGGGCGGCATCGCCTTGATCCAGGCAACCACCTCGTCCAGCGTTGGAAATTCTGGATCCCTATCCAGGGATTCGGTCAGGATCCCCAAAGCGAACTCTTCAAGCGACAGATGTTTTTCATTCGCTTCCTGACGCAACCTTGCCTCAAGCTCGTCGGGTAATGCAATCGTTGTTGTCATCTTCAACCTCCTTCCTGATGCACACGTTGTTGGCGCCGGCAGTATACTGCAAGTTGCAGGCACGGTCAACCGTCCGGACAATCTGCGGCAGCGCTGAAATGGCTGAAAACGCAATCGCCCGGCGTCGCAAACAGCGCCGGGCGACCAACCACGAGCTACGAAGCTACTACGCCAGATACTTCTCCGCGTACGCCATCAGCGCCTTCTCGAACGCCTCCACCGGCGGCAGCGCCAGGCCTGCGCCGACCTGGCCGATGCCCGCCTCGCGGTGGGCGATCCCGGTGTTGATCCTCGGCAGGATGCCCAGCTCGATGACCTTGCGGATGTCCACGCCCACCGGCGTGCCGCGGAAGTCCAGCGCGGGCATCTTGAAGTGCGGATGCTCGGCCACGGTGATCTCGTACATCTCCAGCGTCGTGTTGACCGCATCCCTGGGTGTGCCGCTGACGAAGGAGACGATGGCCGGCGCGCCGGCCATCGCAAACGCCGATGCCGGCCGTCTCGGTGATGGTGCTGTCGCCGATGTCAGGGTTGGCGTCGGCGCTGGTGAAGCCGGGGAAGTAGAGGCCGTCGGGCACCTGCGACGGTCCGGTGAACCAGCGATCCCCCAGCCCGCTGACGCGGATGCCCAGATCGGTGCCGTTGCGCGCCATGGTGGTCATGACCGTGCTGCCCTCGACGCCGTGGCCGGCGTCGGCCATGGCCTTGCAGGCCGCCATCACCGGGTTGAGCACGATCAGGGCGTTGTCCACCATGAACTGCAACACCTGGCTGATCTCCTCCCTGCCTGCGCTCGTACGCACGATGTACGGAGCCAGCTTGGCCGTGAACAGGATCGAGCCGGCCTTGTTGCGATTGTGGCCCTCGTCGCCCATCTGCAAGGACTCGGCCAGCAGCGCGCGCATGTCCACGCCCTCGCCGGTCAGCGCCAGCGCCTCGGCCAGCACGGTTCCCAGCACCTCGTTCATCCAGCGCAGCTTGGCGATCACCTCCGGGCTGTAAGCGCCGTAGCGCAGCACCTTGCCGTAGCCCTCGTTCAGGTTACAGAAGGCGCGGTTGCCATGCGTGACGTTCTCCACCACGTTGACCATCATCGAGGCCGACGTCACGCCGGCCATGGGGCCGACCGAATCGTGCTCGTGGCACGGCTCCAGCGTCACCTCGCCGGAACGCACCAGCGCCTCGGCGCTGGCCTCGTCCGTGGCCAGTCCCTCGAAGATCAGCGCGCCGATAATCGCGCCGCGCAGCGGGCCGGACGCCCGCTCCCACGTAATCGGTGGGCCGGCGTGCAGCAGCAGGGTGTCGCGCATCCCCGGGATTACGTCGCGTGCCGGGGCGACGCCGGTTAGACTCGGCCGCGCCGAGGTCATGCGCTCGACCGCCGTCTGGTTGGCTCGTTCGATATCCATCATGATCCCTTTCTCATTTTGGCCAGAATCGCCATCATCGCCTCGTTGCCGCCGGCCGGCGGGCGCCAGTCGACCTGGATGGCGCTCGCGCTCTGTGCAGCCAGGCTGTCGCGGAAGCTTTCCAGCCCGACGTTGATCGCGGACAGGCCGTCGCCGAACTGTGCCAGCGGCAGGGCGGGGTAGTCGTAGCTGTACGGCCGGCGCAGCCTCTGGCTAATGAAGGCCACAGCCTCGCCCGTGGTGCGGAACACCGTCGCGCCTGCTTCGGCCAGCCGGCCGGCCTGCCCATCGGTGTCCTGCGGATCCAGGTCGGCGCCGACGACAATCGCCACCACTTCCAGCTCCGGCCGGTCCTGCTTGATCTGCGCGATGGCCGGCGCCAGCTCGCCCGCCGGGTCGGGGTGCGACCCCTCGCCCAGCACCACGTCCAGCAGGATCAGGGCGGTCTCGGGGTCGGCGGCTTCCTGGCGCATACGCCGCAGCCGCAGGTCGTTGTCCATCATCGGGTGCAGCCGGCCCTGGGTGAACTCGTCCTCGCCCAGATCCAGGACCGTGTGCGCCTGGCTGTGCATGTTGCCGGCCAGCCGCTGCTCCGGGTTGATCGGTACGTTGGAGTACAGCGGCGCCAGCACGCCTTGCAGGCCCAGCAACGCGTCCACGGCCAGCGTGCCGCCGGAGAAGAGGCCGCGCAGAAAACCAGTGATCGGTGATCGGTGATCAGTAATCAGAGACTGGTCGGCGTGCTGTTCGAGCAAGTCTACGGCTAGTTGGGCGGCTTCGTCCAGATTGGTTGCAAAGTGGAGGTTGCCAAGCCGGCGGGCGGGAGGCGGGTAGCCGATGAAGTTGACCACTACCGGCTTGCCGCTGGATTGGGCAGCGCCCAGCAGCGTTGCGGCGACGCTGGCGGCCGGCGGCTTGGAGACCAGCACGATGACCTCGGTCTGCGGGTCGCGCGCCAGGAGGTCCAGCGCTTGCAGCGCGGTGATGCCGCCCACGTCGGCCTTCAGGTCGCGTCCTCCCGTGCCGATGGCCTGGGAGATGCCTGCGCCCAGACCGTGGATGCCGCTGCTGACCGCCTGCAGGCCGGTGCCCGAGGCTGCGACCATGCCGATGGCGCCGCGCCGCACCCGGTTGGCGAAGCCCAGCCCGACGCCGTTGACGATGGCTGTGCCGCAGTCGGGTCCCATGACCAGCAGACCCCGATCGCGCGCCTGTTGCTTGAGCCTGATCTCGTCGGCCAGGCTGACATTGTCGCTGTAGAGGAAGACGTGCTTGCCCAGGTCCAGCGCTTCCTGCGCCACGCCCGCGGCATAGCGTCCCGGCACCGAGACCAGCACCCAGTCCGCGTCGGGCAGCGCCGACGTTGCGGCGCGCAGGCTGCGCGGCTTGTAATCGCTGCCTGTGTCCGACTTGCGCCGGGTCAGCAGCGCATCGACCTGCGCCAGGGCGGCCTCAGCGGCCTGCCCGCTGCCGGCCTTGACCACGATCAGCAGGTCCTCCGGCTTGGCGTCGATGCCGGAGACGTCGAAGCCGGTGGACTCCAGGACGTCGCGGTTGGCGGGCGTGGCCATCACCACCGCCGCGTCCTCTACATCGGGCAGGGCTGCCAGCGCGCGCTGTAGTTGCATCAGCACCACGGAGTCGTAGTAGACGCCGCGGCGCACCTCGTGTTGGCTGACCATCAGTCTTCGGTGAAGGCCACGGCGCGGCAGAAGGCCGCCTCGCCGCCCTTGAACAGCCACGGGAACGCGCCCAGCGTCAGCCGCCGGTTCTGCAGCTCCGGCGCGCCGATCTGCCCGCCCAGGTTCTCGACGTGGATGCAGTCGTGCGGGAAGAGGGCGTTGTGGGTCAACTGGTAGGCCGAGTCGGGGAAGAGCACGTCCATCTGGTCGGCGCCGAACTTGGCCACGCACTGGTTGCGCACCTTCTGCCAGTGCTCCAGCCCGCCGCGGCCCAGGAAGCGGCCAATGGGCAGGTTCATGGGGTGGTCGGTGGAGACCATGTCCACGCCCCAGATGTGGATCTTCTTTTCCAGCAGCCAGTCGCAGATGCTGTAGTGCGGGCCGGGGTGGCTGTGCAGGTACTTCTCCTCGTCGGGGCTGTCGCCGAACTCGGCGTATTTGTGCCAGCCGGTGTGGATGAAGAGGATGTCGCCGTCGCGCACCTCGGCGCGCTCTTCGATCATCTCCGGGGTGAAGACGTCCAGTTCGTCCAGCACGTCGCTGAGATCGACGATGACGCCGGGGCCGTAGAGCCACTCCAGCGGTATCTTGTCGATGGTCTTGCCGGCGGTGACGAAGTGGCGCGGCGCGTCCAGGTGCGTGCCCATGTGGTTGGAGGTCTGGATGTACTGGGCGTTGACGCCCTGCTCGGCCTTGCGCTTGATGTACTTGACTTCGAAGGGCGGGTAGAAGGGCCAGAACGAACAGTCCTGGTTCAGGGGTTGGGAAAGGTCGTGGATCTTCATCGCATACTCCTTTGTAGCGGACTTGTCAATGGGTGAAACCCATTGTAGTATGGCTTACCCCGTGGGTCAAGAAGGAGATGAGATGGATACGCAACCTGCGCTGTTAGCTGAAACAGTCCTGCATCTACGCAAGAATGAGTTGAATTCGTCGGACTACGTTGCCGACATGTGCACCCGCGTCGAGCGCATCGATCCAGCGGTGCGTGCGCTGTTGCCGGAGCCGGGACGGTGCAACCGGCTGCACGCTGAAGCGGCTGCGCTGGCGGCGCGATTTCCCGATCCGTTGAGCCGGCCGCCGCTCTACGGCGCGCTGGTGGCGGTTAAGGACATCTTCCACGTCAACGGCTTGGTCACGCGTGCCGGTTCTGACGTGCCGCCGGAGCTGTTTGCCGGGCCTGAGGCGGCGGTAGTTGCGCTGCTGCGCGAGGCGGGCGCGCTGATCCTGGGCAAGGCGGTGACCACCGAGTTCGCCTACTTCGAGCCGGGACCGACGCGCAACCCGCACAACCTCGACCATACGCCGGGCGGCTCCAGCAGCGGCTCGGCGGCGGCGGTCGCGGCAGGACTGTGCCCGCTGGCCGTGGGAACGCAGACGATAGGGTCGGTGATCCGGCCGGCGGCGTTCTGCGGTGTGATCGGCTTCAAGCCCAGCTACGACCGCATCCCGACCGCCGGGCTGGTCTACTTCTCGCGCTCTGCAGACCATGTCGGACTGTTCACCCAGGATGTGGCGGGGATGCGCCTGGCAGCAGGGGTTGTCTGCCGCGACTGGCAGGATATCGCGCCGCTTGGCCGGCTGCCGGTGCTGGGTGTGCCGGAAGGCCCGTACCTGCAACAGGCAGACCCAGAAAGCCTGGCCGCGTTCCGCGGGCAGCTTGACCGGCTGGCCGCGGCTGGCGTCCCGGTCCGCAGCGTGCCGGCCTTGGAGGACATCGAACGCGTCAACCACCTGCACCGCCGCCTGATCTTCGCCGAGTTCGCCGACGAGCACGCGACTATGTACGATCAGTATGCAAAGCTTTACCGGCCGCGCACCGCCGAGATCATCGAGATCGGCCGCACGGTGAGCGACGAGGAGCAGGCCGAGGCAAAGGCCAGCATGGCCAGCCTGCGCGCCGAGATGGTCGATCTGATGGACGCAGTGGGGATCGATCTGTGGGCCTGCCCGGCGGCCGCGCGCCTGGCCCGGCGCCGCACGGCATCGGCGCGACCGGCGACCCGGCCATGAACCTGCCATGGACGCACGCCGGAATGCCGGCGGCCACCTTGCCGGCCGGTCTGGCTGGCAACGGCCTGCCGCTGGGCCTGCAACTGGTGGCGCGGTTTGGCGAGGACGAGGCGCTGCTGGGCTGGGCGGAGTTGATCTCGGAAAGAGGATTCGTGGCGATGTGAGCGGCGAGAAAGGAGAGTCTGAATGAATGCATTGGCGTCGTTTGCATATGATTCAGGCGATACGCAGGAGATCAGGATAGAGAAGTTTGCTGCGTTGCTGGTGGCCGGCTCGTGTTGTCTGGCCGGATTGCTGTGGTCGGCGATGTACCTTGCGGTGTTTGGGTGGGGAGTGACCGCGGCGCTGCCGCTGGTTTTTGTTGTCGTCGTAGGTACGGCTCTGCTTGTTTCTCACCTGCGCAGGAACCACTACTTCGCTGTCTACGCCCAGATCATCTGCATCATCTTCGTTACCATGCTGATTCAATGGAGCATGGGTGGGTTGGTTGCCTCCGGCTTCGTCATGATCTGGGCGATTCTTGGGCCACTGACGGCGCTGATGTTCCTGTCGCTGAGACAGTCGATTGCCTGGTTTGCCGTGTACTTCATTGCGTTGACCTTCACGGTTGCCATGAACAGTTTCTTCGCACTGCGCGGCGCGTTCGCCCCGGAGAACACGATACTGGTCTTCTTTTTCATGAATCTGAGTTTTGCGTCGATCGTGGTATTTCTGTTTGCAGGCTATTTTGTCAGCAACGCGCTGCGGGAGCGCGAGAAGGCCAACGTCTTGCTGCTCAACGTGCTGCCCAAGGAGATTGCGCCGCGGCTCAAGGCCGACCACCAGACCATCGCCGATCATTACGACTCGGCCAGCGTGCTGTTCGCCGACATCGTCGGCAGCACGCCGTTGTTCGCCGAACTGGAACCGGCGGAAGCGGTTGATTGGCTCAACGAGGTGTTCTCGATGTTTGACCGGCTGGCCGAGAAGTACGGCGTAGAGAAGATCCGTACCATCGGCGACAACTACATGGTCGCGTCGGGCGTGCCGGTGTCACGACCCGACCACGCGCAGGCGATTGCCCAGTTGGCACTGGACATGATCGACGGCCTGCGACAACTGCCGGCCAGAAACGGCCGGCGCATGGAGTTTCGTGTCGGCATCAACTCTGGCCCCATGGTGGCCGGCGTCATCGGCAAGACCAAGTTCCACTACGACCTGTGGGGCGACACGGTCAACGTGGCCAGCCGCATGGAGTCGCACGGCGAGGTTGGCAGGATACAACTGACGGAAGCCACCTACCAGTATCTCAAGGACGAGTTTGTGTGCACACCCCGGGGAGAGATCTCGGTTAAGGGCAGGGGCGCCATGAAGACGTGGTTTCTGGTCGGCAGGAAGAGGGGATCCGGCTGATGGACGCCGGCAAGACCATTCAACTGGGCTTCGTGATTCCCGTGGAGACAAGCGGCGCCCTGCGCCGCCTGCCGTCGGCGGAGGAAATCGACCGCGCGCTGGGGTTGATCGCGGGCCGGTTCGACTCGGCATGGACTGTGGATCACCTGCAGTTCGGCGAGGCGGACGTGCTGGAGGGCTTCACCGCGCTGACGTGGTACGCGGCCAGACATCCGCGGCTGCGCTTCGGCAATGCGGTGCTCTGCCAGTCCTTCCGCAACCCGGCCCATCTGGCCAAGATGGCCGCGACCCTCCAGAATCTCAGCGGCGGCCGCTTCATCCTGGGGCTGGGCGCGTGCTGGCACCCCGAGGAGTTCGCCGCCTATGGCTACGAATTCCCGCCGGCCGGCGTGCGCGTCGACCAGTTGCGCGAGGCGGTGCAGATCATCGGCAGCCTGTGGCGGGAGGAGACCACCACCTTCCGCGGCCAGCACTGCCATGTCACCGAGGCACGCTGCCTGCCGCGCCCCTTGCCGGCTCCGCCCATCATGATCGGCGCCTTCGGGCCAAGGATGCTCAGATTGGCCGTTGAGCTGGCCGATTGGTGGAACGTGTCGTCCACCGGCCTGGCGGAGTATCGTGCCATGGCCGCGGCGGTGAACACGCACTGTGCGGCTATCGGCAGAGACCCGGCCAGCCTCGGGCGGTCTTGGATCGGCGCCTGCGCTTGCGCCGTCAGCGAAGCGCAGGCCATGGAGCTGGCGGGAGGCGCGGGCGACGACGAGGATTTCAGCTTCGTGGGAACCCCGGATCAGGTGCTGGAACAGATGAGCGCCTTTGTGCACCTGGGCGTCGACACCTTCATTTTCGACTGCGCCGGTTTCCCCGACCTGAGCACCCTGCAGACGATTCTCGATCACATCTCACCCCGGCTGTTCGAGTTGGCAGAGATGTTACCGTATGAAAGGACAGAGCAAACCTGATGAAAGTCCACCTACTCGACGGTACTTACGAACTTTTCCGCGCCTTCTATGGTCCGCCCCCCAGGAAGGCGCCCGACGGCCGCGAGGTGGGCGCGACGGTGGGACTGTTGCGCAGCCTGTTGGTGCTGCTGGACGACCCGAACGTCACCCACGTCGGCGTCGCGTTCGACCACGTCGTCGAGTCCTTCCGCAACGACCTGTTTGCCGGCTACAAGACGGGCGAGGGGATCGATCCCGACCTGCGCGCCCAGTTCGACCTGGCCGAGGAGGCAGTAAGCGCGCTGGGCATGGTCGTTTGGCCGATGGTGGAGTTCGAGGCCGACGACGCCATCGCCACTGCTGCGCTGCGCTTCCGCGACGATCCGGCCGTCGAACAGATCATTGTCTGCTCGCCTGACAAAGACCTGGCGCAACTGGTGGCGGGCCAGCGGATCGTCTGTTGGGACCGGCGGCGCGGGATCGTCTACGACGAAGCCGCAGTGGTGGAGAAGTACGGCGTGCCGCCGGCATCGATCCCCGACTGGCTGGCGCTGGTGGGCGACTCGGCCGACGGCATCCCCGGCATCCCCGGCTGGGGCGCCAAGTCTGCGGCAGCGGTGCTGTCGCAGTTCGGCCACATCGAGAACATCCCGGACGACATCATGCTGTGGCCCATCCCCGCCGGTCGGGCGCGCCGGCTGGCCGAGAACCTGAACGCGCAGCAGGATGATGCATTGCTCTACCGGCGGCTGACGACCCTGCGCAGCGACGTGCCACTGGCCGAAAGCCTGGCTGACCTCGAATGGCGCGGCGTCCGGCCGGAGTTTCGGCAGTTGTGCGCAGCGTTGGGTGTGGACGACCTCTCCGGCAGCAGCATTCACGGCAACGCGTGAAATTCGTACCCCTCGTCAGACAGCGTCTCCAGAATCGTCTCCAGCGCGGCTACCGTCTGCTGGCTGCCGCCGCCACCGTCGTGCATGACGACGATCGCGCCGGGAAACGCCCGATTGATCACGGCTGAGGCGATCGCAGCCTCACCGGGACGTTGCCAGTCCTTCGGGTCGATGTCCCATGTCACTATCCGGTAGCCAAGGTCGGCGGCTTGCTGATCGACGATCGCGTTGCGCGCGCCGTAGGGTGGGCGCAGATAGCGTATGGCCGCACCCCCTGGCAGCACCTCCCTGACGGTCTCCTGCACCAGATCGGCGGTCCGGTTGAGTTGGCTGGCTACACCCTCGGCTCCCAGTCCCACCAGCGACCTGTGCGACCAGGTGTGGTTGGCGATGGTGTGGCCGCCCTCGGCAACCGGCAGCAGCGCGGCGGGCGAGCGGTTCAGGTGCGCGCCGACCACAAAGAAGGTCGCCTTGGCGTCGTACCGGTCCAGCAGGTCGACGATCTTCGGTGTGAGCACGGGGTTGGGACCGTCGTCAAAGGTGAGATAGAGGATGGGACGGCCGTCCGGTGTGGCCTTGGGAATGCCGAGATAGTCGGCCCGGGTCCGCGCTGGCAGGCGGGCGGGAACATTGGCTGCCTGGGCCGGAGCAGGGGCCGCGCTATGGTTGGCGACGGTGATCGGGGTGACGTATTCATCGTAGTTGCCGTCGCTGCGCACCACACGCAGGCGCAGGCTGTAGCCGCCATCAGGGAAACGGGTCGTGTCGAGGGCGGCGAGGGTGGTCGGTTGTGAAGCCGGCTGCTCGCCCAGCGCGATGAACGTGGCGCGGTTCACATCGTCCTCCGTCAGCAAGTCGAGCTGCCACTTGGCGAACCGGCCGTCATCCGCTGTGCCGCGCACATCGATCTGGCCGCGCACAGAAGCGCCAGACGCCGGCGACTGGATGCCGTTGCTGCCGGCTGTCGCGTGGCGGGGCAGCCACGCCACGCTCAAGATCAGGCTCAGCAGAAATGTCAGGGAGAGAGCGGTTGCGCGGTTCATGAAAAGCTCGCAGAACGGGAAGTCAGCGCCTGCACGCGCGGCGCAATCGACGGCGATTATAGCCGTGCTCGTATCGACCGGCAAACAAGCGGAGGGGAAATCAGGAAGTGGCGGCTAGAAATTCTCGGCCTCGGCGAAGCAGGCCTCGACATCGACCGTGAAGCCGGCCAGAAGCAGCGAAGCGGCTGTTTCGCCGCGTGTGTACACGCCGTGGACGTCGTAGGACGCGGCGTCGGCGGGCAGTGTGAAGACCGTGATCGTTTCGCTGGCGGGATTGACCAGCCAGTACTCAGGGATGCCGGCCTGTGCGTACTCGCGGCGCTTGGTCTCGACGTCGCGCAACGGGTCGTCTGGGCTGACAACCTCCATCACCAGGTCGGCGCCCTCCCAGTACTGCTCGTGGATGCGCTCCCGGTGGGCGCGCAGCATTAATGCCACGTCTGGCTCGCGGTATTTGCCCCGCCACAGTTGGATGCGCATGGGCGCAACGACCGCGTAGCCCAGATTCTGGCTGACGATACGGGCATGAAGCAGCCGATAGAAAAGCATCACAAGCAGTTGGTGGGCAAAGCTTGGCATGGGCAGTACCTCCAGCCGTCCATGGGAGAATTCAGTAAGGCGGTTGTCGGGCAGCATGAGGTACTCTTCCTCGCTCCACATGCCCTGGTCGGGGAAGAGTTTGGCCACGTCCCACGTTGGCTCGGCCTCGAGTACGGCGGCTTCAATTTGTTGTATCATTGTGCTCAACCTGCCTTTTTACATCTTCTCGGCAACATTTCAGGCTGCGGTTCAGAAACCGAGTTTCTTCCGAGAAACTTGGTTTCTCTTGCCCACTAAGTTTAGCATCGCGCGACCACGCTGTCAACACGGACCGAAAAACTGGAACCTCCGCAGTAGGATTGCTCACTGTGCGATTCACGTCCGCTGGTGTAGAATAACCGGGTTGCAGTTCGCTTGCACAATCGTCCCATGACAACCGCCGAATTCACTGTTCACCGCACCTGGAAATCGGACCGGCGCAGCCCGCTGCTCTGGCTCTGGTCGCATATCCGCCGCAACTGGATCTGGATACTCGGCGTCTTCTTTGGCGCGCTGGCCAACGCGCTGCTGGCCGGCGCGCCGGCCGTGTTGGCAGGCCAGGCGTTCGATACGCTGCTGGCCAACCCTGGCGACACTTCGTTTCTTCTGCGCATTGCGGTGTTGATCGCGCTAACACAGATCGCGCGCGGCCTGCTTCAGGTGTTGCGCAACTTCTCGGCCGAGCTGATCGGACAGCGGCTGGAGCGGGACACCCGCGACGAGATGTACGGCAGCCTGATGGGCAAGAGCATGCAGTTCCACGACTCGCAGGCCACTGGCGACCTGATGGCGCGGGCCACCAACGACGTGCGCGAGATCAATCTGATGTTCAACCCCGGCCTCAACCTGGTGATCGGCTCGGCCAGCTTTCTTCTTGTGCCGATCATCGCCTCGCCGCGCATCAATCCGATGCTGGTGGTGGCGCCGCTGGCCTATCTGGTGCTCTACGTCTTCGAAACATGGCGCTATCTGCGCGAGTTGAACCCCGCGACCAGCGCCGTACGCGAGGAGTTCGGCAACATGAACACGACGCTGGCCGAGGCCATCGACGGCGTCGAGACGGTCAAGGGCGCGGCGCAAGAACTGCGCGAGACCGATCGCTTTCGCCGTTCGCTCGGGGCGTGGCGCACAGCGTTCATCTGGCAGGGCGATGTCGAGGCCAAGTTCATCCACCTGCTGCTGCTGGGGCTGGTGCAGACGGCCGCGCTGGCGCTGAGTCTCTATCTGTACCAGCTCGGCGAGCTGTCGGTGGGCGATGTGGTGACCTACAACGGGCTGATGTTGCTCTTCGGCTTCCCGACCTTTGTTGGCCAGTTCGCCTACTCCCAGGTGTCGTCCGGCCTTTCCAGCGCCCGCCGCGTGCTGGAGATCATCGACGTGGAGACCGCGCTGGACGAGAACGTGGGCGGCTTCGACCAGCCAATCCGCGGCGCGCTGGTGTTCGACAACGTCACCTTTGCCTACAACGGCGTGCCAACGCTGGAGGACATCAGCTTCAGCGTCGCGCCGGGCCAGACGGTGGCCATCGTCGGCCAGACCGGCGCGGGCAAGAGCACCGTGGCCAAGCTGGTCAACCGCATCTACGACGTCGACGCCGGCCGGGTGCTGGTGGACGGCGTCGACGTGCGCGACTGGGATCTGGCCGCGCTGCGCCGCCAGATCAGCATTATCGAACAGGACATCTTCCTCTTCTCGCGCAGCGTGGCTGACAACATCGCCTTTGGCTGCCAGGACGCCGATCCCGCTGAGATCGAGGGCGCCGCCAGCAAGGCGCAGGCCCACGAGTTCATTCTCAACTTTCGCGACGGCTACGACACGGAGATCGGCGAACGAGGAGTCACACTGTCCGGCGGCCAGCGGCAGCGGCTGGCGCTGGCGCGCGCTTTCCTGACCGATCCGCAGATTTTGATCCTGGACGACTCGACCAGCGCCATCGACAGCGCGACCGAGGATCGCATCCAGCGCGCCATCGAGGAGGCGTCGCGCGGCCGCACGACGATCCTGATCACCCATCGTCTTTCGCAGATCCGCTGGGCAGACCTGATCGTCGTGCTGAAGAAAGGCCGCATCGCCGCCATCGGCACCCACGACGACCTGCTCCAGCAGTCCGAAGCCTATCGCAACATCTTTGCCAGCTATGAGTGAGTTGCAGGTTGCAAGTTGCAAGTTTTGGAACCAACCATCCGCTCCCGACCATCTGCTATCAGCCATCAGCCATCAGCCATCAGCCATCAGCTATCAGCTATCTGCCATCTGCTATCTGCCACATGCAACCCTGACCCATGTTTTCCGGACTAAACACTGAAGCCTACGACCGGGACTATAGCGACCGCGAGCTGCTGCGCCGCATCGGGCGTTATTTCGCGCGCGACCGGCGACGGCTGATCTGGGCGGTGGTGCTGATCGTCGCGCTGGCGATTGTCACTGCCGTGCAGCCGCTGATCGTGGCGGAGGGGATCAACCAACTCGACCAGAACCCCAGCACCGTGTTGTTGGTCGGTCTGGTGGTGCTGTCGCTGGCGACCGGCCTGTTTATCTGGGGCGCCAACTGGATACGCCGCCGGCTGCTGGTGCGGCTGACCGGCACGGTGATGAGCGACCTGCGCCTGGACGCGTTCGACTCGGTCATCAACCAGGATATGTCGTTCTTCGACCAGTATCGCTCCGGGCGCATCATCAGCCGCATCACTACCGACACGCAGGAGTTCTCGCAGGTTGTCGTGCTGGTCACCGATATCATCAGCCAGATGCTGTCGGTTGTGATCCTGGCCGTGATTCTGTGGACGATCTCCTGGCAGTTGACCATTGCGCTGATCATCTTCGCGGTGGTGGTCGTTGTGCTGGCCTACAGCCTGCGCACCATTGCCCGCAAGGCATCCCGCAGTGGTTTCCGGGCCATCGCCGAGGTCAACTCGGCCATCCAGGAGGCCATCACCGGCATCAGCGTCGCCAAGAACTTCCGCCAGGAGGCCGCGATCTACGGCGAGTTCCTGGTGGTCAACAACCAGTCCTACGACATCAACCTGCGGCGCGGCTTCATCCTGTCCAATGTCTTCCCCGTGCTGAGCATGGTGGGCGGCGTCGGCACCGCGCTGCTGGTCTACTTCGGCGGCCTGTCGGCGGCGGCCGGCGTGATCAGCATCGGCGCCTGGTATCTCTTCATCACCAGCGTCGATCGCTTCTGGTTCCCCATGGCGCAGCTTTCCTCGTTCTGGAGCCAGGTGCAGGCCGGGCTGTCGGCCTCCGAGCGCATTTTCGCCCTCATCGACGCCGAGCCGACGGTGCGCCAGACGGACAACCTGCAAACCGGCCGGCTGCAGGGTGAGATCGAGTTCCGCGACTTCGACTTTCGCTACACCGAGCAGGAGCAGGTGCTCCAGGACTTCGATCTGCGCATCTGCGCCGGCGAGAGCGTTGCGCTGGTGGGACACACCGGCGCCGGCAAGAGCAGCCTGGGCAAGCTCATCGCCCGCTTCTACGAGTTCCAGGGCGGCGATCTGCTGATCGATGGCCGCGACATCCGCAGCCTGGATCTGAAATGGTACCGCAGCCAGCTTGGCATCGTTTCCCAGACCCCCTTCCTCTTCAACGGCAGCGTGGCCGACAACATCCGCTACGCCCGGCCCGAGGCGAGCGACGATGAGATACTGGCGCTGGCCCGGCAGATCGGCGACGGGGATTGGCTGGACACGCTGCCCGACGGCATCCACACCGACGTGGGCGAGCGCGGCGCGCGGCTGAGCATGGGGCAGCGACAACTGGTGGCGCTGATGCGGGTGCTGGTGCAGGAGCCGGCCATCTTCATCCTCGACGAGGCAACGGCCAGCATCGACCCGTTCACCGAGCAGCAGATCCAGCAGGCCATCGACCTGATCCTGTCGCGCAGCACCGCCATCGTCATCGCCCACCGGCTCTCCACCGTGCGCGCCGTGGACCGCATCATCGTCCTCGATCAGGGGCGCATCATCGAGCAGGGCAGCCACGCCGACCTGATGTCCCAGGCCGGCCACTACGCCACCCTCTACGACACCTACTTCCGCCACCAGTCGCTGGCCTACATCGAGCAGGTGGGCGCGCGGCGGCAAGAGTTGCAGGGTGGCAGGTTGCAGGTTGCAGGCAGTTCTCAGCCAGAGTTACAAGGGCTGTAGATTTGCCAGCAGGGCTGGCGGCAGGGGCCTTGACCTTCGTGGAGGGTGTGTGTACAATCCGTTCCGGATCGGAGCTTCCCGGGAGAAGACGAACCATGCAGTTGTCATATGCTCAAATTCCGCGCAGACAGGTGGGTGTGATGGATATCAAAGATGCACTGAGCTTCGTATCGCCCAAAGTACGCGACGCTGCGATCAAGGCCGCGGCGCAGTTGGAGCAACTGGGCATTCGCCACGCGTTGGCCGGCGGTCTGGCGGTCGGAGCTCATGGCTACATCCGCGCAACTGCCGTTGTCGATTTCCTCGTGGGCGAGGAGGCCTTTGAGCACCACGGGGTACTGGTTACGTTCCGGCCCGGTGTACCGATTGAAGTCGACGGCGTGCGTATTGACTACCTGTCGCCGGTGGCGCTGGGATCGCAGTTTGAGGATGTGTTGGACTCTCCAACTCTTAGCGAAGGACTGGCCGTCGTCCCGATTGAGGCGCTGATGCTCATGAAACTCAGAGCCAGGCGCCGTCAGGATCTGCTGGATGTGGTCGAGCTGATCAACGCCGGCGCAGATGTGCGGCGCGTCCGGCGGTACCTGGAGCAGTATGCCGGCGACCTGGTGCCGATGTTCAATGGATTGGTGGAGGAGGCGTCGGAAGGTTAACGGAGGCTGACACTCAGGAGGAGTCCGCCACATTGCATAATGCGGACGGATTGTTCATCCGACCCGTCGCGCCCAAGACAAGACCCTTGCCGGAAGCGCGCACTCAAGCTCCCAAATGAACGAAATAGGTTTCGACCCTTCATGTTTGCGATATCTTGAGAGGTCCGCGAAGAAATAGGGCGCTGTCAATCCATTGGATAGCTTTTTCTATCCCTAATAAACAGAATCCGGGGTATAACCTAGTTCTATGTGTCGGATATAACGGTTGCCCACTGTCGAAGTATCGCTTGTTTGAGATTGACTTTTGCCAATGGAAGACGGCGATCGGTGACGGCATAATCGTCGTACATCGTGGTGGGAGAAAAGTCGCTTTCGCTCTTGTTTATGTCGGCGAAGAACACATCCAGCTTACGGTCAGGCACGTGTAATACGCCTTCACGAGAGTTTCTTGGGGTTTCGAAGATCCCAATCCAAGCGCAAGAAGCACTTGTTCTCGCGTATACGAAGCATGTAGCGTTAGTGGACCTGTGTATTGCTCAAATCGTCTATCGGAGTGGAATTCGGTGTCCCAGTAGCCAATCAAATAACTCTGTGAGATCATGCACCAATTCTTTCCGAGAGAAGAAAGCGCTGAACTTGTTCTAGTGTCCCGTCTTCTGGTTTCTCACTGCCCCACAATACGCTGTGCAATAGAGCTTGGGTTAGTGATGGCTTATTGGTGCCAGCTGAAATGGATTCCTTCACTGCTTCAATCAGATGAGTATCGTCCATCAGCGCGCGCGACAGGATCCCTTCGCAAGATGATCTTGAAACCCCATTAGGTCACTCGGCAGCGCCTGCCCTTCAGCTTGTACCAGAAGCACGTGTGGCAGACCCCGCTTGTAGATTTCGTCAGAGGTCGAAATGCAAAAAGTCAATCATCTGCTGCAAGCTGATTGCGCCGTCAATGTGACGGCACAATTGACGCAATTCGCTTAAGAGCTTTTCGCCTCGCAAACTGGCGGAGGCAGAACGAATGTTGTTCAGCACGTGCTCCATGGCTTGTTTTTCCAAGTGCAACAAACAACCGGCTGGGACATAAGGCAGATTGGACTCGATTTGCTTATCTATGCGCAATTCAGGCCGGCTAGATAAGGCTTGGAATCGCCTAGCATAACTAAAATGACGATGTTGTGGTGCGATGAAATCAAGCACTGTCAGATGTGGTTTCTCTTCGTGCAAACGTAAACCACGGCCAAGCTGCTGCAAGAATAGCGTAAGGCTTTCTGTCGGACGCAAGAACAACACAGTGTCGATGCACGGGATGTCTATGCCTTCATTGTACAAATCCACGGTAAATATGAAGCGAATTGCACGATTTTCTAGTTGCCGCTGTGCCTGGTGGCGTAGTTCTTTCGGAGACTCACAGTTAGTGCAACCGCAGGGATACCGGCGTTGCGGCAGAAATCGGCCATGTATTCGGCATGGGCTATGCTGACACAGAAGCCAAGCCCACGGACTCTGCTCATATCAGAGACGTGACTTTCGGTCTGACTCATCACCCACTGCGCACGCGCGTGGTTCGACTCCAGTTGGTTGCGAAGCTGGTTTATGTCATAGCCACCACGGCGCCAAGCAGGTGTTGAAGTCGATCTTCTAGGTCAGGTATGCCAAAGTAGTGGAATGGGCTCAGCAAGGCACGGTCAATAGCTTCTGGTAAACAGATCTCGTGGGTAAAAGCTCCTCCAAAGTCCTGTCGAATATCAGCACCATCGGTTCGTTCCGGTGTAGCTGTTAAGAAGTAATGACCGAGGGCGGATGTGATCAATCAACCTCTGGTAGAGATCGGCACTTGCATGATGGGCTTCATCGAGCACGACGTAGTCAAATGATCGGGAGCAAGTTGCTCAAAATCACGACTGTTCCAACTCTGAACCGTACAAAAAAGGTGGTCGGTTTGCCTCAGTTGTATTCCACCAACGATCAGATCGCCGAAACTTCCATCTCCGGAGCACCTGACGAAAAGTTGAACGGGCCTGTCCAAGGATTTCTTCACGGTGGGCAACAAAAACAAGCGAGCCGAACGACCAACTTCTCTACAGAAAAACCCTATAGTCGAATGCCGCAACCATTGTTTTTCCTGTACCGGTTGCAGCAATAACCAAGTGTTTCTGCCTTCCTGATGCTCGTTCAGCGGCTATATCTTCCAGAATCGCCTGTTGATATCCGTAAGGACGCAGGTCGAAGAATGAGATTGCCTCGTCGGATTGTTCTCGACCGCGCTCACGAGCGATGGCCAGTTCCAAGGTTGGCAAGTCTTTTTCATGGCAGGGAGAAAACTCTGAGTCATCTTCCCAATGAGATTCAAACGAAGCTATTGCGTGCAACCATAGATGTTCGGTTTCGTACTGGCTGATCTTTGCGGTCCACTCAAGACCTTCATCTAGGGCAGCTTTGGAGACGTTTGCTGATCCAATATAAGCAGAGCCAAATCCAGTCGAGCGATGGAAAAGGTATGCTTTTGCGTGAAGCCGTGTTCGTTTTGTGTCATATGACACTAATCTCGGTATTTGGCAGTTCCAGAGCGCCTTGATGGCCTTGATATCCGTCGCTCCCATGTACGACGTTGTCGCGACTCACAGGCGTGGTCCCCCATCTGGGGCAGGAGTTTGGGTAAAAGTACGAAGAGTTGGAAGGAGTGGCAGGATTCCGGCAAACTTTATGAAAGACACCAGCCAATCAGCACGATCGCAAGTCGCGAGTTCTTTCTCAAGTTGAGTCCGGAGTGAGGGACTGCGCGACGAACCTGCCAACAATGCCGAGGTTGCCAACGGCGTATCAGGATATACTTCCTGAGCAATGAGCGGTGGCTCAGGCTTTATCTGCTTGAGCCGCTCTGGCAGAAATGGGGAGTAACAACCCACCATAGAGTGCAAGACATCGGGCGATTCAAACACTTGATGCAATGCTTCAGCCAGATAGTCTCCCTTCTTCCGGGAGATTGACTCACCTATATGAGAGCTACCTCACGTGCAAGAAGTATGGCTAGACGATGTCGCAGTTCCTCCGGATCAAGAGAAGACCACACCGCACGTTCTTGCAGATTCAATTGTTCAAGCCGCTGTTGCAATTTCGAGGTACGCAGGAGATCGTAAATCCCGACAGGTAGATCTTGCATGGAGTGAATTGCCAACCTTCGTGTCTGGTAGATTGAGAGCCTTTACTGGCCTGTCAGTGCTAGCTCATTCTTAACCAGGTGCTGACCAATGTCAAGGAACGCATCCGTCCTGCCACTTTTCATCGGCTCCAGAACGCCATAACCCCATTCGCGATCCGCGTCGGCGCACCGCCTTCCAGTGATACAACGTAGATACCCGCCTCGCCGCGGTCATCGACCATCGGCAGCACCAGCGCGTCGCTGGCCGGCGACCAGATGCGGTGGCTCAGCGCGTACTGGTCGAAGTAGGGGAGGAACTGGCCGAGAAAGACGTCGCTGGGGCGGAAGCTGGCCAGGGTGCGGCTCTGGCCGCTGTCTACGTCCACCACGGCAAGGTCCAGCAACACCTCGGCAGCTTGCTGGCTGCCCGCAGGGGAGGCCGCAGTGAACTCGGGGGAACGGGCCGCGCCGGGGCTGCTGCGCCCGCTGTTTTGCGTCAGGGTCGCGATGGTTTTGCCGTCCGGCGACCAGAAAAACGCGATGACCCGATCCTGCACCAGCGTGCGGACCGCGCCTGTCGCCGCGTCGATCACCTGCAGTGGCCCGACGAAGGTCAGTTGCCGGCGGCCGGGGCTGATGAAGGCCAGGTCGTCGTTGGCCGGGCTCCAACTCAACGCTGACAGGCCAAGCTGGCGCACTGTGGACTGCGCACCGCCGGCGGCTTCCTGCACGGCAACCTCGAACTGCTCGCCGGAGGCCTGTGAGAAGGCCAGGTAGCGGCCGTCGGGTGAGATGCCGGGCGCCTGAAACAGGCCGGGCGTCGCCAGGTTGCCGCCGGCGGCGTTGCCTTCGGTGTCGATGAAGGCCAGCCGCGATTCGGCGCCCAGCCCGCCGCTGTGGACGAGAAGCTGCCGGCTGTCAGCCGTCCAGCTCCAGTAGAACGGTTGGCCCGTCGCAATCTTGCGGGCCGCTGTCTGGCCGTCGGCGGCTGCCAGCCAGAGGGCGATGCTGTTGCGGTCGTTGGCCAGAAAACTGACCTGCCGGTCGTCGGGCGACCAGTAGAGGTAGAAGGGGGGATTGATCGCGTTGCCGTACAGCTCCACCGGCGCGGTTGCAGCGCTGTCCTCGATAACCTGCACAGCGGCCTGCGTTCCGCCGGTCGCCACTGCGGCAATCCTGGTCCCGTCGGCCGACCAGGCTGGAAACTGGTAGCCGACGTCCGGTTCGCCGAGTGACCGCGCGTCGCTGCCGTCGGGATTCAGCGTGGTCAGCGCGCCGTCAGCAGCGACGAGGGCAATGCGGCCCGCTGCCGGCAGCACTGTGCCGGTCGCAGTTGTCGCGGTCGCGGGATCGGCTGCCAGCCGGCGTACCACCAGAATGCCTGCAGTGGCTGCCAGCGCGACGGCACACACCAGCATGGTTGCCAGTATCACCAACGCGGCGCCGGCCAGCCACCAGGTGCGCCCACCGGGGTTCTCTTTGTTTTGGTTGTCGGGGAGATTGTCTGACATTGCACCACCTATCGCGTTCTCTCTGGTGTGAGTGTCTCATGGCAAGGCGGCCTCGTCTGTGGCACGCCGCACAGTCGGGAACCGTTTGGTTGGCAGCCGGACATGAAGTACAATCTGCCCGACAGGAGATACCCCGTTGCCCGATACCAACCTATCCATCAACGACGATGAACGCAGCACAGCCTGGCGCGCATCCCCGGCCGGCCACGACCACAAGCTGGACACGATCTTCCAGGTGGCGCGGATTATGGCCGGTGAGCGCAACCTGGCGGTCATGCTGCCTGAGTTCCTGCGCGGGCTGAGCGCAACGCTGCCGGCCGCTGATGCAGGCGTGCTGCTGCTGTTCGACCCGGCCGCGCAGCGGCTCAAGGTGGCAGCTTCGTGGGGATACGAAGCGCCCTACGTGCAGCATCTCCAGTTAGCCGCCGGCGAATCGCTGAGCGGCAAGGCATTTCAGACCGGTGCGACGCTGCTCTTTGCCACGCCTGAAGACACGGTGCTGGCCATGGCCGACATGAGCGACGAGAACCGCGAGCACTTTCAGGCCGCCACGGCCGGGCTGCTCCACCCGTTGAGCGCGATCTGCGTGCCGCTGAAGGCCGGCCCGGACTGCATCGGTGTGCTGGTCCTGGAAAACCTGCGCCAGCCGGCCAGCTTCGACCGCGCGGACCTTCCTTTCCTGGAAGCCGTTGCCGAGCTGATCACCCTCTCCATCGAGAACGTCCGGCTCAGCCAGGAGCTGCAGGCCACCCTGGCACTCAAGGAGGCCAACCGGCTGAAAGAGGAGTTGATCTCCACCCTCGCGCACGAGATGCGCACGCCCCTGACGTCGATCAAAGGCTATAGCACGGCGCTGTTGATGGACGAGGCAGCCTTCAGTCCCGAAACCCAGCGCGAGTTCCTGCAGATCATCGACGAGGAGTGCGATGTCCTGCAGGACCTGATCCACGATCTGCTGGAGTCGTCGATTATCGATGCTGGCCTGCTGAAGCTGGTGTTTCAGCCGACTCTGCTGCCGCGGCTGGCGCGCGCGGCCATCGAAGACCTGATGCACCAGAGCAGCAAACACCAGTTTGCCGTCGATTTTCCGCCCGACTTTCCCATCGTTGACGCCGATCCACAGCGCATTGCCCAGGTGTTGCGCAACCTGGTGGACAACTCCATCAAGTACTCGCCAGAGGGCGGGCTGATCGTTGTGCGCGGCGAGGTCGAGGAGAGCGAGGTTATCGTGAGTGTGGCGGACCAGGGCGTTGGCATCGCGCCGGAGCATCT
Organism: Caldilineales bacterium; assembly: GCA_041391245.1. Classification (GTDB taxonomy): domain Bacteria; phylum Chloroflexota; class Anaerolineae; order JAAEKA01; family JAAEKA01; genus JACKBK01. Next base: position 17,795 of record JAWKOJ010000023.1, on the reverse strand, counting down.
GAACCGGCTCTTCGAAAAGTACTTCCGCATCGAGTCCGGGCTGGTGCGCCACGTGGTTGGTTCCGGGCTGGGCCTGCCGATTGCTCACACGATCATCGAGAGCCACCACGGGCGCATCTGGGCCGAGAGCAAGCTGGGCGAGGGGACGGTCTTCTTCTTCTCGCTGCCGCTCAGCAACCTGGAACCGGGTCTGACGGACTGAACCAATGACTGCAAAGATTCTTATCGTTGACGACGAGCCGCGGGTCTCTCGCCTGGTGACCGAGGTGCTGACCGCCGTAGGCTACGAGGTGGTGACCGCCGCGGCAGGAACGACGGCGATCGAAAAGGTGGCGCTGGAACAGCCGGACCTGGTGCTGCTGGACATTCTGCTGCCGCAGATGGATGGCTACCAGGTGTGCAGCCGGATCCGCGAGTTCTCCGACGTGCCGGTCATCATGCTGACTGCCAAGGCGCGCGATACGGACATCCTGCGCGGCTTCGACGCCGGCGCCGACGATTACCTCACCAAGCCGTTCAACGCCAAGGAGTTGGTCGCGCGGGTGAAGGCGGTGCTCCGCCGCACAAGCCGCAGCGAGGAATCGCCGGCCAGCGTGGTGCTGTGCGGAGAGATGGAGATCGACCTGGCTCGTCGGGCTGTCAGCGTAGCCGGCCGGCCGGTGGAACTGACGCGCACCGAGTTCGAGCTGCTGCGCTGCCTGGCCGGCAACGCCAACCGGGTGATCCCGCACGAGACGCTGCTCAGCGAAGTGTGGGGACCGGAATACCGCAACGACCTCGATTACCTGCGCGCCTACATCCGCTACCTGCGCCGCAAGCTGGAGCCGGACCCGGCCAACCCGGCTACGATCCTGACCAGCCAGGGCGTGGGCTACATGCTGGCCTGTCCGGAGGCGGATGCCGCGACATCCTGACGCGCCGCTAAAGTGACCGTCGCCTGAAAACACGACCGATCGTGGGCCTTCCGAAAGGAGGGCCCTTTTTGTTGCAGATTTTTCATGCGCTTTTCATACGGTGACGCAGTTTTTCTATGCGATTTCCACGGGCTTCGTGATACAGTGAGTGCAACAAAACAATCAATTCACGTGGCTTTGCCACGCGACCAAACCCGGAGGTAATTCCCGATGAACAAGCTCAATCCTTACCAGAAGTCTGTCGAAGTGGCTACCACGCCCGTGCCTGCCGTATCCTTTGCGATGCCTGATGCCGTCAGCGCATCCGACAACGCCATGGAAAAGGCGCTGGTCTACGCTGCCGGCAAGCTGAATGTAGCCTCGACTGACCAGGTCGCCCAGCGCTTGCGCCAGGGAAACAGGGACGCCGTCCAGTACATGAGCTACGGTCTGGCCACGCAGATCGCCCAGACCCTGGGCACGCTCGACGAGACCGTGCAGGCCGTGTACGTTTTCGAGGACTTTGCCACGCCGGACGATCTCGCGTTTGCCGAGCATGTGCCGATGACCGTGAACCTGATCGCCCGGGTCGAGCGTAAGACCAAGGCCTTCGACTCGCTGGCGCAGGCCTTGAGCCGTGCGCTGGCGACCAGCTACGGCGAGCTGGTGGCAGCAAGCGGCCCGCGCCACGTGTTGAACATCCACCCCGTCGACGCGACAGATATCGCCAATCGCAGCGGCTACGGCGCGCTGGTCACCTCCCTGCACTACCAGCCGATCCAGGTCTGGCAGCGCTAACCCATCGGCCTCCACCGGGTCTCTCACCCCTGCAAAACCCCTGGCGATGGATGCCGGACCCATCTCATGCTAGCCTCCCCACACCGGCGCCGGGGCAATCAGCATCCATCGTCAGGCAGGTCGCACGCAGAAAGGCTCTGCCAGGCATGCCAGTGCAAGAAACGATAGCCGGGCATTCATCCGGCGCTCGCAACGGCGTCGCCCTCAAGCGTCCCGAGCCGACTCTTTGGGACGCGGTGCGCGCCACCCTGGACCACGTCGTCGAACGCTTGCAGCTTGCCCCGGACATCCACGCCGTGCTGCGCGAGCCGGAGCGTGAGCTAACCGTGTCGATTCCTGTCCCCACCGTCGATGGCGGCGTGCAGGTCGTCCAAGGGTATCGCGTGCAGCATTCCAGCGCACGCGGTCCGTGCAAGGGCGGCATCCGCTACCACCCGGAGGTCAACCTGGACGAGGTGCGGGCGCTGGCAGCCCTGATGACCTGGAAGTGCGCGGTGGTGGGTATCCCGTTCGGCGGCGCCAAGGGCGGCGTCTCGGTCGATCCCTCGTACCTGACCGAGGATGAGGTCCGGACGCTGACCCGGCGCTTCACAGCCGCGATCATGCCGATCATCGGGCCAAGCCGCGATATCCCCGCGCCCGACGTCAACACCAACCCGCAGGTGATGGCCTGGATGGTCGATGAGGCGTTGGCCATGGCGGGCAAACCCGGCCCAGGCATCGTCACCGGCAAGCCCGTGCCTCTGGGCGGATCGCTGGGGCGTCGGGAAGCAACGGGTCTCGGCGTCGCCATCGCGACCCGGGAGCTGCTCAAGCGGCAGAGCCGGGCGCCGGAGGATACAACCGTCGCCGTCCAGGGATACGGCAACGTCGGCGCGGCAGCAGCCACATTCCTGCACGGGATGGGGTGCCGTATCGTTGCCGTCAGCGACGTATCCGGCGGGCTGCACAACCCGCGCGGGCTGGACATTCCGGCCATCAACCGCCACGTCCAGCAGCGCGCCCGATTCCTGCTGCAAGGCTATGCTGCGAAAGGCGTCGAGGCGCTGAGCAACGATGAACTGCTGGCCTACCCTGCCGATGTGCTGATTCCGGCCGCGCTGGAACAGCAGATTCGCGCCGACAACGCGCCGGCGCTGCGCGCGGCCATGGTCGTCGAAGCCGCCAACGGCCCGACAACGCCGGACGCCGATGATATCCTGCAAGAGCGGGGCGTGATCGTCGTTCCCGACATCCTGGCCAACGCGGGCGGGGTGGCTGTCAGCTACTTCGAGTGGGTGCAGAACCTGCACGGCCTGTTCTGGGAAGAGGAGGAGGTCCGTCGCAACCTGGAGCGGCTGATGACCGACAGCTTCGACCGCGTCTGGCAGTTCAGCCAGGCCAACGAGGTTGCGCTGCGCACCGGCGCCAGCATGTTGGCGGTCAAGCGGGTTGCCGATGCCGTTCGAGAGAAGAGCATCGCATAAACAAAGGACGCCGGCAAGCCGCTGGCGTCCTTTGTGTTGAAACGGTGCGCAACGGCCGCTAGGATCACGTCAATCTTGATTTGTGGAGTTCGCATGCTCACATGCGAACCCGGCACATTTGCACCTGCGGCGCAAGCGCAGGTGTCTGAGGATGCCTAGTCCTCAATTAACGATTGGCGAAACACTAGGCCGCTTCCAGCGTTTTCAGCGCGCGGTCCACGCTGTCCTTGGGGCTGACCTTGACCTGGGCGTCGGCGATGCGGCCCGCTTCGTCGATGACGAAGTGGCTGCGGATGATGCCCATGTACTTGCGGCCGTACATCGACTTCTCGCCCCACGCGCCATAGGCTTCGGCCACGGCGTGGTCCTCGTCCACCAGCAGGGTGAACGGCAGGTCGTATTTGGTCTTGAACTTCCGGTGCGAGGTGACGCCGTCCGGGCTGACGCCGAGCACGACCGCGTTCTTCTCTTCGATGACCGGGTAGGCGTCGCGGAACCCGCACGCCTGCGTGGTGCAGCCGCTGGTGTCGTCCTTGGGATAGAAGTACAGCACGACCCGCTTGCCTCGCAAGTCGGCCAGCTTGACCGTCTCGCCGCTATCCGACGGCAGTTCGAATTCGGGGGCAAGGTCGCCCACGTTCAAAGGGGTTGGTGACATTGGATTCTCCAGGTATGTGTTCTATCGGCTGTAGGATAGCCCCTTGTGGGCGCTCCGGCTTCCCGGAACGGGCACAAGGCCCTATCCTACAGCGGACAGGTGATTTGCACGTGTAGGATAGCCCCTTGTGGGTGTTCCGGCAGGGGTTAGTCTGCGGGGCAGATCGTCTCTGCTGTCATCTGCGGGTTGGCGTAGCCGTAATCGGCCAGGCGTTCCCACGTCTCCGGGCGGCGTTCGGCGAAGGAGCGGGCTGTGGCGCACGCGGCCGACTTGTCGCCCGTCGCCCGGAACACGATCCACCAGATGCGCGCCATGTCCCGCAACCGGTCGTTGGGGTAACGCGCCTCCAGGTCGGCGACGGCCTGTTCAGCCCCCGCCCGGTCGCCGCTGTAGGCGCTGGCCACGGCCAGCCGGTAGAGCGCATACGCCCGCAGCTCATCGACTTCGTTGGGACGCCGCCAGCAGGCTACCAGCCGCGCATCGTCGGCCGCTGCCCGATAGGCGGCGGCTGCTACTTCGTAGCGCCCTTCAGCCAGCGCCGCGTCGGCGTCCTCGATCGCGTGGTACAGACACCATGACGGCGCATGCTCGACTTGCAACAACGTGTACGGCGCACCGGCCAGCGAGGCCCAGGTCGTGGTAACCGCTCGCTGCGGGCCGGCCTGAACGGTGCCGATCACCCCGCCTGACATCACCAACTCCTGCCCGCTTCCTTCCGGCGTCACGTCTTGCAGCGCCACTTTGGCCGACGCCATGGTGGTGCCGTCCTCGATCCAGTTCACAAACCCGCCGTCCATGTAGGAGATGACGTGCGCCGAGGTGAAACACGCGTTGGCGCCGCAGGTGGTGTCAGTCCACACCACGTCCGGCCGGCCATCCTCGTTGGCGTCGGCCGCCTCAAGCAGGACGATGTCCGACGCGACGCCTGTCTCGTAGACCACCTCCCAGCCCAGCGGCGCCGAGCTGAGGATCAGCACGGTGCCCAGCGGCCCGCCTGCGGCCTGCTGTGGTTCAGCCGCGACGACGACCACCTCGGGCGTCTCATCTCCCAGGAGATCGGCCGAGCGCACCGCACCCCAGTCAGGCGACCAGGCGCCGCAGCGCTGCAGGTAGCTGCGCAACACTTCAGGGCTGCCGGCGAACTCGCTGAGGACCTGGGCCGCGGCCGGCCCCAAAACCGTCAGGTCGGCGGGGCAGGCGATGCGCTCGGTGAGACCAGGCGTCAACGGCACGCGAATCTGGTCGCCGGTCCGCAGCACCTCGCCGGGGCGCACGGCTTGCGGGTTGGCAGCTTGCAGCGCGGCCACACTCACCCCGTAGCGGGCAGCCAGCACCGCCCACGAGTCGCCGCGGCGCACGGTGATGATCCACTCGCCGGCCGGTTGGGTTGGCTGCGGCGCGGCGACCGGGTTAGCAGCACCGGCCGGCACGCAGAGAAGCTGGCCGACGATCAGCCAGCCCTGCGGGTGCTGCGCGGCTGCCGGATTGGCAGCTTTCAGGGCCGCCACGCTGAGGGCTGTGCGCTGGGCGAGCCGCGACCAGGAATCGCCCTGCTGGACGCGGTAGAGGCTGCCGTTACAGGCCGGCTGAAGCGCAGGGCCGGACGCGGTCGCCGCCAGCACCGCCGGCTGGGGCGCCAGCAGGCCGATCAGAACGATCAATGCCAGTAGCCGGGCAGGAAGTCGGGTCATGGAACGTCCCATCAGCCGGGGCCAAGCTGGCCTTGCAGCGTCCAGATCAGCGCGGCCACGATGGCAGCGATGCTCAACAGCGTACAGAGGATCAGGGCGCAGCCCAGACCGGCGGCGACGCCGATCAGCAGCTTGCCTTCCTTCTCGGCCGCAACTGAGTGATCAAGTGGGGGTTGGGTCATGCTCTTGTGTTTCTTGTGGTTGGATCGGCGTGCGGCTGGCCGTCCAGCGCAGCAGAATGGTCAACAGCCTCTCATCAACCCAGCGCTCGATGCGGTCCTGGTAGCGCAGGGCCAGCAGGGCGATGACCACCATGACTCCGAAAGCGCCGATCACCCAGGGAGAGCGCCAGGAGACTGCGCCCGACCCGACCAGCACCGCCAGGATGACCGATGGCGTGCGCACGAACGCAGCGATGGCGATGATCTTCCAGATCGCCAGGCTGGTCAGTCCGGCGATGTAGTAGGGCACGTCGCCGAAGGGCGCCAGCATCAGGATGAACCAGATCGCCAGCGAGTCAAGGCGGGCGACATGTTCCCAGCGATCGACCCGTTTCTCGCCGACCATGCGGATCACCAGCGGCCGTCCGAAGACCCGCGCCAGCATGACCGCAATAAAGCCGCCGATCAGCATGCCGATGGTGGCGTACACGGCGCCCATGGGCCAGCCGTACAGAAAGCCCGCCACCAACTGCATGACGTATCCCGGAATGAACGCGATAACGACCTGGATCGCGTTCAGGGCGACGACGCCCAGCGGGCCCAGCGGGCCGAGCTGTATGACCCACGCCTGAACAGCAGCTTCGTCGCTGACAAATGCAATCACCTCGCGGTTGTACCGGACGATCAAGACGCCCACCGCAAGGATCGCAAGCACTGCCAGAGCCCGCTTCACCCAGATATTCATGGCACCGATTATACGCGTGTTTGTCGCGCGTGTCGAACGACCGCGTCAACCCTCGATGACGCCTTATGATCATGTAGACTCGAGACCCTGGCCCGACGACGAAGCTGCTGCGACACCGTGTTTCTGTAATCAAACTGAAAGCGAAACTGGTTGCGTTCTGGTGCTAATTCTTGATACGATGGGGCGACGTATCGAACTCCCGCGTTCCGCATCCAGTTGACAGGCGGCTATGTCAGACACCGTTCCATACAAACCACCCTTCACCGTTGTCGTGGCCGACGACGATCCCGCCTGGCGTCTGTTGGTGCGGCTGGTGCTGGAGCCGCACGGCTATCATCTGGTGGATGCCTGCGACGGCGTGGACGCGCTGCACGCGACACGTGCCTGGTCCCCCGAAGTTCTGGTGCTCGATCTGACGATGCCGCACATGGGCGGAGTCGAGGTGTGCCAGCATCTTCACGCCGTCAGCAAGCCGCGGCCCGGCATCATTGTCATGACCGCGACTGACGACGTCGCCGGGCTTCAGGAGGGGCGGTCGATCGGCGCGGATCGGCTGCTGGTCAAGCCGTTCAACCCGGTGGAGCTGCTGCGGGCGGTCGAAAGCCTCGTGGGAAACCGTCAGACGGACGACTGCGTCCGATCTTGAAAACAGCGGCCAACCGCATGGTTCAAGCGCCCGCGGTCAAGGCGCCGCCGGCCGGATCCTCCATCGCGGCATCAGCCGCGATTGGCTCGAGTGCCTCCTCATCGGACGACACATCTGCCGCGAGCACCGGCACAGGGGCAGGATCAGCCGGAGCGGCCGCGCCAGCAGGTGCGGGCGCCGTCAATGCGACGCGTGACATGCGCCGCAATCCGAAGGCAATGGCAGCCAGCAGGCCAAACAGCACCGTCCCGGCCAGAAACGGCATCAGGAACAGCGCGGCGGCGCCGACCAACTGGGCCTGGAACTGGCCGGGCCAGTCGGCGACCATGCCGGCCGCCGCGCGCCAGCCGGTCACGCCCTGACCCGCAACACCCAGGTATTCCACGGTTCCGACGCCGTTCCATCCCCTTCCGGCCAATCCATCGGCCAGCAGCCCGACCGCCAACACGCCCAACAGCCCGGAGACCAGATGTACCGGCGTCAGCCCCGTGTCGTCGTCGATACGCAGCACCTCGCGCAGCAGGTAGGTCAGGATGGGGACCAGCAATCCGGCCAGCGCTCCCACCAACGCTGCCATGCCGGGCGGCACGAACGGCCCAAACGCCGCGCCGGCTACTGCGCCGGCGGCCAGCCCGCGCGCTGCCATCAGGGGGTCGGGCCGGTCGGTCACGAACCAGGTGTAGGCCAGGGGAACCAGCGCACCGCTGGCCGCCGCGACCAGTGCGTTGACGATGCCGCGCGATGGCATCAGCGTCGGCAGGTCCAGCAGCGGGTTGCTCCAGCCCCAGCCAAGGCTGCCAACGAGGATGAACACCGCGCCGATGGACGCCAGCAGCGGCAGGTGAACCGGCGGCATGGGCACCGGATCTGTGTCGGCGACTTGCTGGCGAGCGCGCCGCGGCACAGTCAACAGCAGTCCGGCGATGCCCGCTGCGGCTGCCAGCAGATGTACCGTAGCCCCGCCGGCAAAATCAACAAACCCGTGTCCCAGGTTGAGGTTGGCGCCCAGGTTGGCCAGCCAGCCGCCGCCCCACACCCAGTTGGTGGCCAGTGGATAGAGAAGGCCGCCAACCAACAGCCCTCCCAGCAGCGAGGTGAAGGCGGGCGCGCGGCCGCGCAGGGCCAGCAGCGGAATCAGCGTGGCGGTGGCAACCCAGGGCGCCTGCGCCAGAAAGAGGTTGTACGCGCCGGCAGTGGCCGCTGTATCGTTCATCGCCCAGCCGCTGAGGCCAACCATGCCCCACTTGGGTCCCCAGGTTTCGGTGACGATCGTCCATTCCCAGACGAGGCCGCTCAGGTCGGGGACCTTGTCGTACACCAGGCCGATGCCGCCGAACGCCAGCCCAAACCCGACCAGAAAGAAGGCAAGCACGCCCAGGGCTGCACCGGCGACGCCTGCCAGAGCGGTTTGCCAGCCGCGGCCTTCGGGCACGCCGGCAGCCGCCAGCAGCACGAAGCCGACCGGCACGAACCACGCCATGCTGGTCGCCAGCAGCCGGGTCATGTCAAAGGCCAGTGCTGCCTGCCCGGACGGGGCCGCAGCAGCCGGCACTGCTATCAGCGCGAGCAGCACGCCCAGCGCCGCTGCTCCCAATCGCTTGCTATGCAAAGCTCTTTTCTCCTCCTTTTTTTCGCCTCATACGGCGGTCTCCCGCCACCAGGCGCGGGCCAGTTGCCATTCGCCGGTGTGCAGATGGCGGCGAAGCTCGACGGCGTCGCCGAGACGCGTCTGCGCCATGTGACACTGCCAGGGCTCGCCGCTTTCCTCGCTGCGCCAGGCGCGCCCGTAGCCCGCCACGTCGTAGCGCCGGTTGTGCCACCAGAACGCGGCCGGCAGCGCGTCCCGGCCGCCGCCGGCCGGGAGCTCCACTGTCACGGGCTGATAGATCGAAAGGGCGTGCATGTCACGTGTTCTCCAGATAATCGATCAGCAGTTGCAGCGCTGCTGTGGCAGAGCTTAGCTTGTTGGACCGTCGATCGCCCGTCCAGACGAAGCGGCGTCCCAGATCTGCCTCTGCCGCGGCCAGATGTATGAAGGTCAGACCGGTCGGCTTGTCGTCGCTGCCGCCGCCCGGCCCGGCGATGCCGGTAACGCTTAGCGCAATGTCCGCGCCGATCAGCCGGCGCACGCCGCGGGCCATCTCCTGAGCGCATGGGGCGCTGACCGCGCCGTGCCGCATGAGTGTCTGCGCGCTGACGCCCAACACGTCGCGCTTGACCGCATCAGCATAGGACTGCACGCCGCCGAGAAACCAGGCAGAACTGCCCGGCACATCGGTGATCATGTCGCCCAGCAGTCCGCCGGTGCACGACTCCGCCACCGCCACGGTCAGCCCATGCCCATGCAGCAACTGCCCGGCGCGCCGGGCAAGCGCGATTGTTTCCATTTCAAACAGTGCTAGGTCTGAGGAACATCCAGCTCCGCCAGTTCATCCATCTGACGCAGGAACTCGAACACCTCCTGCGCCTCGACCTCGTCCACAATGCTGATGGCGAAGCCGACGTGCACCACCACGTAGTCGCCCAGCACCACTTCAGGCACGTACGCCAGGCAGACCTCCTTGCGGATGCCGCTGAAATCGACCTTACCCATGGTCACGCCCGACGGGTCTTCGCTGATTTCGACTACTTTTCCGGGAACACCGAGACACATTTTCGGACCTCGTTATCGGTTTCCAGTAATCAGTAATCAGTTTCCAGTGACCAGTAATCGGAGCGGTGTTTCCTGATTACTGGTTACTGCTCACTGATGACTGATCACTGAGCCGCGCCGCCGCCACAGCGATCTGCCCGAGGCTGATGCCGCCGTCGTTGGGCGGAACCTGGCGGTGCAGCAGGACCTCGAAGCCGGCCTGGCGCAGGCGTTGCGCGGATCGTTCGGTGAGCAGGCGGTTCTGGAAGCAGCCGCCGGTCAGGGCGACGCGCGCCTCGCCGGCCTGCCGCGCCACGGCGACAATCGCCTCCACCAGCGCGTTGTGGAAGCGCGCGGCCATCATACCAGAGGACACACCGCGCCGCAAGTCACCCATGATCTCAACGACAAGCGGCTGCCAGTCGAGGATGGCCGGTAAAGGGTGGCTGTCGTCCAATCGCGTCAAATCGATCTGGTAAACGCCCATTTCCTGCGGGTCGGCTGCAAACTCCAGCGCCATCGCGGCCTGTCCCTCGAAGCTGACCTGTTGCTGCAAGCCCAGCAGCGCAGCAACGCCGTCGAACAGCCGGCCGGCGCTGGTGGTGACCGGTGCGTTCAGGCCGCGCGCCAGCATCTGCGCCAGCACGACGCGCTCCTCGCGTCGCAGCGCACGCACCGGCGCCAGGAAGTCCCAGTCCAGCACCTCGTCGCCGTACAGTTCCCACAGCATGGCAAACGCGACCCGGCGCGGCTCCTTGACCGCTGCGTCGCCGCCGGGCAGCCGAAAGGGCCGCAGATGCGCCACCCGCTGAAAGTCGCGCGCGTCGCCCAGCAGAAACTCGCCGCCCCAGATCGTCCCGTCCGTGCCGTAGCCGGTCCCGTCCCACGTCACGCCCAGCGCCGGCCCGTCGACGGCGTGTTCAGCCAGACAGGCAGCGAGGTGGGCGTGGTGGTGCTGGACGGGGAGGAGGGGACACGAAGGAAAATAGGGAAAAGAGGGAAAGAAGGAAGGCAACGCCGCTGGCTCTCCTGCTTCCCTCGTTTCCTTTCTTTCCGTCTCCCCTCTCTCCTGCGCCCACTGCGTCGACAGGTATCCGGGATGCAGGTCGTGCGCGATCGCGACCGGCTGCGCCTCGTACAGCCGCAGGAAGTCGGCGATGACACGTTCAAAGGCGGCCATGGCCTCGGGTGTCTCCAGGTCGCCGATGTGCTGGCTGATGAACACCTGCCGGCCGACGCTCAGCGCGACCGTGTTCTTGAGGTGTGCGCCGACGGCCAGGATCGTGGGCGCCGGCGCGCGCAGCAGCACCGGCAGCGGGGCAAAGCCTCTCGCCCGACGCAGCAACCGCACCTCGCCCTCCACGATCCAGGCCACGCTGTCGTCCACGTGGCGCTCGATGGGCCGGTCGTGCACCAGGAACAGGTCGGCGATGTGGCCCAACCGCGCCACCGCCTCGTGCTCGTCGGTACAGATCGGCTCGTCGGTCAGGTTGCCGCTGGTCGCTACCAACGGACGGTCCACTTCTCGCAGCAGAAGGTGGTGCAGCGGCGTGTACGGCAGCATCATCCCCAGCGTCGGGTTGCCGGGCGCGACCGCGCCGGCCACCGGCGCCGGCCAGCCGCGGCAGCAGCACGATAGGCGCCTCGGGCGATGTTAGCAGCGCCTCGGCCTCCGGCGAAACCTCGCACAGCGAGCGAACGGCGTCCAGATCGCGCGCCATCAACGCAAAGGGCTTGTCCCGCCGCGGCTTGCGCTTACGCAGGCGCTCGATGGCCGCCGCGTTGCCCGCGTCCACCATCAGGTGAAACCCGCCCAGCCCTTTGACTGCCACGATCTGCCCGGCGCGCAGCGCGTTGGCGGCGAGGTAGAGGTGATCGGTGATCGGTATACGGTAATCAGTCACCGCTTCTGGCTGCTCAGCAATCACCGCTAACTGATAACTGACAACTGATAACTGATTACCGATCACTGATAACCGCGGCCCGCACACCGGGCACCGCGTTGGGCTGGGCGTGGAAGCGGCGGTCGCGCGGTCGTCGTACTCGGACTGGCAGTCCGGGCACATGGTGAACCGGCGCATGGTCGTGTTGGGCCGGTCGTAGGGCAGCGCCTGGATGATGCTGAAGCGCGGCCCGCAGTTGGTACAGTTGGTGAACGGGTAGCGGTGCCGGCGGTCGGTGGGGTCGAGGATTTCGGCCAGGCAGTCGGGGCAGGTGGCGATGTCGGGCAGCACCAGCGCCGTGTTGGGGCCGGCCTCCTGGCTGTGACGGATCTCGAAGCGGTCGTAGCCGGCCGGTTCGAGCCACGCTTTGTCCAGCGAGTGGACGATGGCGCGCGGCGGCACCTCGCGCGGCAGGCGGTCCAGGAACTCCTGCACGCGCGCCTCCGGTCCCTCCACCTCGATGAACACCCCCTGGCTGTTGTTGATCACCCAGCCGGCCAGCGCGAGCTCCGTGGCCAGCCGGTAGACGAAGGGGCGAAACCCGACTCCCTGCACAGCGCCGTGGATCTCGATCCGCAGCCGGCGGGTAGCTTTGTTGGATGGGGAATTGCTGCCGGGCTGCATGGCCGGCCTATTTCCGGTCGCGCTGGGCCAGCAGCCACGCGACCCACGCATCCAGCCCGTCGCCTGTGCGACAGGATAGCACGAACAGCGGCGCATGCGGGTTGACCATGGCCAGCCCGCGCCGGAAGAAGGGCAGGTCGAAGTCGAAGACCGCCAGCACATCGGCCTTGTTCAGCACCACGGCGTCGGCCGCAGCGAACATCCCAGGGTATTTGTACGGCTTGTCGTGCCCCTCGGGCGCGCTGGCCACCACCAGGTTGAGGTGCGATCCGAGCGCGAACTCGGCCGTGCAGATCAGGTTGCCGACGTTCTCGATGAACAGCAGATCGGGCCGGCCGGCCAGCAGCTCCGGCAGGGCCGTGCGCACCATGGGTGCATCCAGGTGGCAACTTCCGCCGGTGTTGATCTGCACCACGTCGATGCCAGCTGCGGTCATGGCGTCGGCGTCGATGCGCGACGCCAGGTCGCCCTCGATGACCGCCGGACGCACGTCCGCGGGCAAGCGCGCCGCGGTTGCCAGGATCAGGCTGGTTTTGCCGGCGCCGGGCGATGCCATGACGTTGACTGCCAGCGCGCCGGCTGCGTCCAGGTCGGCCCGGTTCTGGGCCGCGATCTGGTCGTTGGCGTTCAGGATGCGCTGTTCAACCGCTATCGTCGTCATCGATGTCAATGCTCTCCACGTAGAACTCGCGCCCGCCCTCGACCCGCAGCGCCGGGCTGCCGCACGCCGGGCAGGCCGGCGCAAGGGGCGGTATCGCCGCGAAGGTCGCGCCGCAGTCCAGGCAGGTGGCGGTGGCCGGCAGGCGGCGGAAGCGCAACGTCGCGCCCTCCGCCAACGTGCCCTGGCTCAGGATGTCGAAGTAGAACTGCACCGAGTCGTCCACCACGCCGCTCAGCCCGCCGATGGCCAGGTCGATGGCGAGGATGCGGTGCGTCCCAGCCTGCTGCGCAGCGGAGACAGCAGTGTCGAGGATACCCTGGGTGATCGGCAGTTCGTGCATGGCGGTCAGGAGCGCCCGATCACCTCAGAGATGAAGAAGCGCCGCTTGCCGGATGGTGTCAGCGGTATTTCTTCCACCAGCTCGAGCGTGAACGAGTTGCCATCACCCAGATAGCCGCGGAAGGTCTCCACGATGCGCGCCCGGTCGGCGTCGGAAAAGGTGGCGTCCACCACCAGCTTGATCAAGACATCGTCCACGGCGCGCTGGACGACCTGGAAGGCCTGCACCGAAGGCACCTGGCGGGCAAAAAAGGCGGTGAACTGGTGGACGGTCAGCCAGTGGCCGTCGGCGGTGACGAACAGGTCGGTGAGCCGGCCCTCCAGCCGGCTGAGCCGCGCCAGCCCGCGCCCGCAGGCGCAGGGCGACCGGTCCAGCGCGCCGACGTCGCGGATGTTGTAGCGGATGAAGGGGGTGGCGGTGGCTTCCAGGTTGGTGAGGACGATCTCGCCCAGCTCGCCGTCGGGAACGGGCTGGCCATCGCGCACGACCTCGACGATGTGCGTTTCGGCGTTGATGTGCAGGCCGTCGTGGCGGTCGCACTCGCAGGCGATCTGCATCCCGTCGCCGCCGTACTCGTTGAAGACGCGGCCGGGCGCGAACGCGCGCTCGATGGTCTCGCGCTGGTAGTCGCTGAGAGTCTCGCCGGTGGTCAGGATGGCGGGGATCGCTACGTTCAGCCCGCGTTCCAGCATCGCCTCGGCCAGATACCAGACCGTGGAGGTGTAGGAGCGGAAGAGCACGGGGCGGTCGCGCCGAAGCTGCTCCACATAGCCGGCCAGCACGGCATCGGTCATCTGCGCGGCCGATAGCCAGCGGTGGCGCAGCATCAGCCATTCCAGGTTGCCCAGCAGCGGTACGCCGCGCAGCCCCTGGTTGGGCGCAAGCTGGAAGGTGGCGTAGGGCTGGCCGAACTGCCAGCCAGTCAACTCCCACCAGCGGAACAGCCCGGCCCATTTCTTCGCCTTCTGCTCTTTCGTGGTCCAGTAGTGCAGCCGCTCGCCGGTGGAGCCGCTGGACGCCGCCTGGATCAGCTGCTCCTGCGGCAGCGAGTGGTCGCGCATGTCGTCGGGGAAGTTGGCCACCAGCACATGCTTGTCCACCACCGGAAGCAGGTGCAGGTCGTCCAGCGAGCGGACGTCCTTGGGCCGAACGCCGTGCTCGTCCATCCAACGGCGGTAGAACGGCACGTTGCGGTAGACGTGGCTGACCAGGCGGCGCAGCTTGCGGTCCTGCAACGTGCGTATCTCGCCCGGCGACCACCACTGCGACTCCTCCAGCCCGCGCAGGTAGGGCATCACGTCCCGGTAGCCGGCCAGCATCGACCCCGCCGGCAGCGCCACCGAGCGCAGGAGATTCGTGTATACGCTCATGGTGACATTATACCACGAAGCTATGCAGAAGCCGGGGGGCTGTCCTTCAACCGCTCGTAGGCCGCGCGCAGATCGGCCAGTTCTTCCTTGCTGGTGGGCAGGTCGCCGTAGGCAACGCCCACGTAGGCGTCGGTGATCAGGCGGGCTTCGTCGCGTGCGGCGGGGAAGGCGGCTTGCAGGTCGGGGAGGTACTCGTAGGCGGTGCGCGCTTTGTGGCGCGGATAGCCGCGCTTCTTCGCCAGCCGGGCCGTGTTGGCATAGATGTTGCGCACCGACAGCGCGGTCAACAGGTCGCTGCCCACGCCGAACTGGCCCACCAGATTGGCCGCGCCCCGCAGCCGGTTGCGCACGCCCCGCAACAGCCCGGCCAACGCATCGCCCAGCCCGGCCTCCAGCTCCTCGTGGACCTCGGCCTCCTCGCGCAGCCGCTTGCGCTCGCGGCGCAGCGCCCACAACCCGCCGGCCAGCAGCGCTGCCAGCACCGCCGCGCCGCACAGCATCCGCACCGCCGTCAGGATCATCTCGAACACCCGCGACACGGTCTCGGGATCGTTCTGCTCGACGTCGATGGGCCCGACCGCCAGGATCGCGTCCAGCGCGCCGCTTTGCTGCATGATGCGAAAACCTTCGGCGAAGAGGCCCGACAGCCAGCGCATCAGCGGCTCGAAGGGCCACAGCACGATCGTAACCAGCCAGGCGAAGGCATCCAGCAGCCAGTTGCCTACCGGCGCCCACAGCGCGCGCATCGCGTCGATGCTCTCCGGCCGGGCGGCCAGCACCACCAGCAGGCCTACCGCCAGCACCAGCACGATGGTCCCCACGAGAATCGCCAGCCACGTCAGGTCGAACAGCCGTCCGACCTCGCCGCGGATGCGGCCCACCTCCTCCAGCCGCGCCAGCGACACAGCGATCAGGCTGAAGAAAAAGAAGGGGAAGATGAATGCCAGCACTTGCCGGTTCGCCGTCGCCGACAGCAACAATGTGCCAACTACCAGCAGCAGCAGGCCGACGCGGAAGGAGAAGGCCACCGACTCGAACTCAAACTCACGCCGGCTGAGCGCCAGGCCGCGCCACCAGAGGAACAAGACCGACGCCATGATGGCCCAGAACCCGGCCCCGTCGGAGGTCACCAGGCCCGAGAACGCGGCCGGTATCCAGCGCATGTCGCCGGCCGGCAGGCCGGGGAAGAGAAAGACGCGCCAGCCCAGCAGGATCAGCACCGGCAATGCCAGCAGCGCGGCCAGCCGTTCGACGCCTGCGCTGAGCTGCCTGCTCTCGGCGAACTCCGACCAGAAGTAGAACCCCAACTCCACCAGAAGCAGCAACGCGCCCAGCGCCAGTGGAGGCCAGGTTCTTGCCGCGACCACGAATATCGCGAAGAACGGCGTGAACCAGCTCACCTCCGTGCCGGCGAAGGCGATGCGCAGCGCGTGGCGCCGCCAGCGAAAGCCGGCCAGGCGCGCGCTGCTGGCGGCAAGCTGTGTCATCGACCCTCTCCCGGCAGCGTCACGGTCTCGCCGGCCGGCAGCCCGCCCGCTATGGGACGCACCAGAATGCCGGCCAGCAGCGGGTCGGCCTCGTCCACCTCGTCCAGCGTCGCCAGCACAATGCGCCGGCCGCGGGCGCGCAGGTCGGCCAGCGTCGCCTTGAGCGGATCGGTGACGATCGCGGTGACGACCACCAGCGTGCTGCCCCAGGGCAGCTTGGAGCTTTCCGCGCGCAGCAGGTCCTCGATCTGCCTGGTCGCCACCGGGCTGACCGCGGCCAACGCCTCCATGATGTGGGTCAACTGGCCGGGGCTGCGGCCCGGCAGCACCTTGACCGCCTGGTCGGAATCGGGCAGCGCACCGTTGGTGAGAATCCCAACCGGCCAGCGCTGCTCCACCGCATAGGCGGCCGTCGAAGCGGCGACGCTGACCACCCGCTCCATCCGTTCAGGGATGTAGCCCTGCCAATGCTTGGCCATGGTGGCCACGTTGAGAATGATGACCAGGTTCTGCGCGGTGGACGGCTCGTAGACGCGGCTTTGCAGCGCCTGGCGGCGCGCGGTGGCCTTCCAGTGGATGCGGCGAAAGTCGTCCTCGGGGTGATGGTCGCGCACGCCCACAGTGCGGATCGGGTCGTCGAAGAGCTGGCGCTGCGCCTTGACCGGGCCGAATGGTTCCTTGGGCGGCAGGCCGAGGTCGGTCAGGCTCTCGACCCGCGGGTAGACGATGAACCACTGGCGGCCCTCGATGCGGCGCTTGCGGCTGAACAGCCCGAACAGGTCGCCCGCCTCCAGATCGGCCGGGCCGAAGGGGAAGAAGCCGCGCTGGGTGCACGTGATGCGGTAGCGGCGGTGCACCCGCTCGTACCAGCGCAGCGCGTAGACCATGCGCACCAGCCCGACGGTGGGCACGTTGGTGGGCAGCACCTCGATCCCCTCCAGCGGCAGCGCCATGGGCACGCGGTCGTCGATGCGCAGCCAGCTCACCGGCAGCAGCTTGCGGTTGCTGACCGTCAGATCCAGCTCGATGGTCTCGCCCACGAAGGCGCGCCGTTCGCCGAAGGTGCGCCGGTATTCCACGGCGCCCAGCGCCAGCCGGTCCCAGGCCCAGGCAACGGCTGACACCAGCGCCAGCAGCCCGGCGATCAGTATCAGGCTGCCCTGGCGGAAGATCAGACCGGCTATGAACAGGATGATGGCGATCGCAATCCAGGCGTCGCTGAACTGGGTCTCCTTGCTGGCGTCGATGACCAGCCGGCCGCGCAGCCCGCGCGCGCCGGGGATCGCCTGCGACGCGGCCACACCGCCGCCCATCATGGTCGGGACGACCAAGGGCTGCTGTTGAACGGGAGGCGCTTGCAGACGTTCTTTTTCGTCGGGCATAAGCGGAAGGGTGGTTTCAGGGAAACAAGGGAAACAAGGGAAGCCCAGGATCTTGTGGCGGCTATCTTATCACAGAAAACAGCCGGCGAAAAGAGACGCGCGGCGACGGCGATCATCAGACGCGAAAACCTCCCACCTTGGCCGGTTCCGCACCTGGAGGATCGGCTCGGTGGGAGGTATTCGCCGGTCTTCAATGTCAAGGGCCAGATGCCCTCGTCAATGCAGGATCAGCGGCAGCCACAGTCGGGACGGGGGCACTGTTGCGGTGGCCGTCGCAGTGGGTGTCGCGGTTGGCGTG